>JAZKBI010000003.1:71282-856830 GCA_040388705.1 Bacteroidota bacterium
AGGGTCGAACTTGCCCTGCATAGGTTCTTCTTCCTCACCCATTTTTTGTACAGGGTCGAACTTACCCTGCATAGGTTCTTCTTCCTCACCCATTTTTTGTACAGGGTCGAACTTGCCCTGCATAGGTTCCTCTTCCGCAATTTGTCTTTGAACTGCTTCCGTATTAGCTTCTGCAGGTTTTTGTTGTATCGGGGATACAGCAGGCAATGTTCTTGCACCTGCACCTGTTGTCCTTTTGGATACAGTTTCAGAAATCTGGCTTTCGGCCCTATTTACGGTAGTCTTGGTTGACATGTGGAACTGGTTTATACCGGCCCGCCAAAAAAGGCGTTCAGCACGGGATATAAATATACTTTTCTTTTTGGTCTATAGCCAAAAAAGCTGAGCCTGTTATCAAATTAAATTGCGCATCATGTATACAACAATTCTGGCCTGGGATTTTCTCTGATCAATAAAAAATCAACCAGCCTGCTGCGCAACAAACCGCTTATTTCTTACTGATCCTGTAAACATCCCCACCATCCGTGATCGTATACAACATGCCATTCGCATAGGTAATATCACGGAAGCGATCATTCTTATCAGTAAGCAAACGTTCTTCACCCACAACTTTATTGTTTTTGATTATGATGCGATCCACGTGCAGGCCGCTTAAACAGGCGACGAAAAGGTTATTGTTCCATTCAGGTATGCTGTTGCCTTTGTAAAAACAGATCCCGCTTGGTGATACCACAGGATCCCAATAATAAACAGGTTGCTCCATTCCCGCTTTCTGCTGAATGGCTTCACCAACTTTGTCTCCACTGTATTCGGTTCCGTAAGTGATAGTAGGCCAGCCATAATCTTTTCCTGCACGCACCAGGTTGATCTCATCTCCGCCACGCGGGCCAAATTCAACCTCCCACAGGTCACCGGTTGCCGGGTTAATATCCAATCCCTGTGGGTTACGATGGCCATAACTGTAGATCTGTGGTACCGCTCCTTTGGTATTAATGAAAGGATTTCCCGGCGCTGGTTTTCCATCGGTTGTGATATGGAATATTTTGCCCAGGCACGACTCCAGGTTTTGCGCCTGCATACGTCCTGGTATGATCGAACGCTCACCAGTACTTACGAAGAGATAGCCTGCCTTATCAAACAAAAGTCTTGATCCAAAATGTAGTTGACTCTGCAATGCCGGTAATGCCCTGAAAATAACAGAAGCGTTCTCCACCCTACCTGCAGCCTCGTTCAGCTTGCCCTTCGCTACAGCCATGCAATTGCCCGAGCCCTGCTTTTCTGAATACGTCCAGTAGATCATGTGATTTGTTGAATAAGCCGGATCAAAGGCAACATCAAGTAATCCACCTTGTCCAACAAATTCAACGGGCGGAAAGCCTTCGATCTTTTTTACCAGCTTGCCGTTGGTATCATGAATCTGCATATAACCTTTCTTCAACGTTACTATGAGTCTTCCATCAGGCATGGTCACAATCGCAAATGGAGAACCTAATTTCTCTGCAATTTTTTCAACCTTATACGCTGTTGTTGTTTTTACACTGTTGATCCTTGTTTGCCCGGCAAATGCGGGCTTGTAGTCTGAGTTGGGCTTATTAGTTTCAACAGGTTGCTGCGCCCGCAATAAACTTGGGACAGTTACGAGTACACTACATGTCAAAGCAACGAAGATTCTCTTTTTCATTGAACGAAGCTTTTAGATTGGGCTTTAATTTCCCTTTGTAAGATACGATGAGTTTTCTTTCAAAAAATGATGCAAAATGGCAGTAGTAATAACTTTATTCTTTCATATCGTTTATGTTTTTGTCGCCGATAATTGTTCACTTCTCTTAAACAAAAAAGCTAAGACAATCATCTTAGCTTTATATCGTTCTTCTGCTTTAGTTTTTTAATGTACGATTGCAGGTTTTACTTTCTTAAGAAAAACAGTGGTACTTAAAAGTTCATTTGCCTTTTCGATTTTTTCACCGAAAGACGGGCTTTTAATCTTTTTCTTTGTAAAAGAAACTCCTTTCCCCTTTTTGGGCGTAGTATGTTTTTTTATTGAAGGCATACCCAAATTTAGTCTTTTTTCGTAATCAGGAAAGCTAAAAATATTTCTTCTGCGTAAGGATCATAAGCTACCTCATGTGGTATACCATCTCCGCTCGAGATACCGGTTATAGTAAATTTTCTATCGAATTGTTCAAAATTTCGTTTCAGGATATATTGATAAACTTTCGTTCTCTGGTCAGTGCTTCCTTGAAAGAACAAGATTGCGGAGGGGTTCTTGTCAATAAACTCATCCATAATTTTAATGACCGTAGAAAGTACTTGAAGCAAGTCGTCATTATTAGTCTCTGATTTATCATTAATGGAGCCATCCTCCCGTAGATCTCCAAAACCAAAATTGAAGGTGTTTGTGCGTTTAAGGGCAGTTATTTCGACAGCTTTCTTGATAACCCCTTTGGGGCCAATACTGTCAAACTCGTACCTGGTTGCGGTTGTTGTCTGTATTTTATAAGAATTAACTTTCAAAAGATCACATTTTCATCAGGGTAATATAGATTTTTATGGCACTGCCCGAAAGCCGTGCTTGCAGTTAGTCAACCCGTTTATATTTATACTAATCCATAACGTGTTGTGACATTAAAAATGATCAAAAGAAATGCGCATCTCTCTGTGTAACTCCGTGCTCCCTGTGTCTCAGTGTTGAAAAAAAAATCGAAGCGAAGGCTTTACCACACGGAGGACATGGAGTTTAGCAGAGAAATTTAAATAGCACAACACGTTAATCTATAAACGCAAGATAATTTCAAAATCAAACCGGTTTATTGCGGTTTATACCTGTTGTATTTCTCCTGGAAGCCATACACAGAGGCAATAAAAAGTACACGCACGGAGAACGAAATACTTTGTTAAAAATAATATACCTCACCTCCTTTTAAAAAAACATAAACATTTGGTTTCGGAACTTACAGAAGTTAAAAATAAGATCATGAAGAGAATTGTTGTAGTGTGTTTAACAGCTTTCGTTTTTAGTAGCGGCAATTTTATCCACGCCGCACCAACTCCTGTAGTTTATAAAGCGGTTACCGACGATGCCAGGGAGATCATCGCGGATATTATTGCCGTTATTGGCCTGAAACCCAATTTTGAGATTCGGTCCGCCGCTATCGAGAATGCAGCGGCCACCAATTATAACGGGAAACGGTATATCGTTTATAACCCGCAGTTCTTTACTAAACTCAATATCGCCGCAGGAAATAAATGGGCATCGGTAAGTGTGTTGGCGCATGAGATCGGCCATCATCTCAATGGACATACACTCTCCAACACAGGCAGTCAACCCGCGCTCGAAATTGAGGCAGACGAGTTTTCAGGATTTGTGATGCAGAAAATGGGCGCAACCCTTGCGCAGGCCCAGGCAGCCATGAAGATCGCGGCGGGATACAAGCCAAGTCTTACACATCCCGGCCAGGCCGAACGTTTACTTGCTATTCAGAAAGGATGGAACAGCGCGGGTGGAAAACCATCAGCCGATATCGCTAAATATAATCAGCCTGTTCTCCCTCCGGTGGGTTACGAACAACAGAGAGAAACTGCACCAGCAAGAGATAATTCAGAGGTTTCATCAAATGCTGTGCTTGATAAAAGTTATGTTCTGGCAAAAGTTGATTTCCCATCAGATCCTACAGCCGAGTATTTTGTAACCACGCGCTTCAACATAGTGAAAGTGGCGAATGGTAAATTATATATGCTCGGTAAAATGGTGCGGACCAATAGTTCTGATTATCCATTTATTTTTACGGGCAACGGACAGAATAATAATCTCTACGTAGATAGATATGGAAAAATTGTAACCGCTAACAGGAAGTTCGCCGGGTATTTGCGTATGGCCTGATGATCCATCATCTTGCTGATAAAGTTTACCCACTAAAGGAAAGATTACTGTAACGTGTTGTGCTATTTAAAATTCCGATAGATTTTTTTTTATAGCACAAGACGTTACTGTAATCATTCCTTTTTTTCTTTCTTCGAAGTGTCTTCAAATTCCCGCGCCGATGCAGAAAGTGCAGAGAGTTCGCCGCAGGGTCGTCCGCCTTTTATGCAACGGCGTGTGATGATGAGACGCGAAACACAACTCGCAGAAAAAAAATATTAGTGCGTGTCCCCTATCCTTACATATCTCGATATCGTGCCGTCTGCAGCAACAACTCCCAAATACATAATCAGGGTATCTTTAACGATCTCCACCTGAACTTTCGGATATGCATTTTGGTCAAAGACCAGGGCATCCATCATCCGCCCGGTTTGATAGGAAGTATCCCTGATTACCCTGTATTTTCCGGTCTGGAATAATTGCCCCTTATCATACCTTTCGAAAGTGGAGTCCATGAATTTCCAGATATATCCATTCCCGGCTGCATAATTGGGATTCCTGTTGGGCGGGCCATATCCCCCAACTACATTTCTCAGCTCCCATGCATTCTGAAGCGAAAGCGGCGGTGCTGAATAAGTTGGAACGGGATCGGGGGCGGCATCTTTTTGACAGCTGATCAACACATTAAGGAAAACCAAGCTGAGAAGTAGGCTTTTTTTCATAAACCGGGTGTGTATTTAGTTGTTTACACGTCTCAAACATCAAACGTTGCATTCAAACCTGCGGTAGTTAATATTATGCGTGTGTCTTACAGGTAGCAACCCAAGACCTCACGCGTGTTTCTCACAGCATCATTATTACGGCAGCAAAAAATAACAAGTATTATCTACGGATTGCCGCAAAAGAATTTTGTTCCCTTTATTCTGTCCCCGTACATAAACAATATTTGTGTTATCTGTTGACGATTGCTTGTTGTTCGTAGATAGAAAATTAAGCGCTCCTCTCTAATACATAGTTTCGCGCTTCATATTCAATCAGGATCAAAAAAGACTCAAAACAAATATTATTAACCATTCAAATCTAACATTAATGAATATTAAAAATATTTTTAAACCGGATCAGGCTATCGGGGTTTCAAAATTCCGTTTCTATTTACTCAGGTTTTATTACGCATTGAATTTTATGGCACTGGGCTTTCAGGCCTGGAGCGAGATTTTTGATCACAAAGGCTTCTGGGAACCCATACCAGGGATTGCCTATAGCTTTTGGGCAGCCTTTTCTTTACTGGCGATCCTGGGTATCATTCATCCGCTAAAAATGCTCCCCCTGTTATTGGTACAATTTACTTATAAACTGATCTGGTCGATTGTGGTCGCTTACCCAATATGGGCCGCAGGTAAACTACCAGCCTCTCACGAGCTTACAAATATTATGGTTAAGGGTTTCCTTTTAGATATTTTCATAATTCCGTGGCCCTATGTATTACGAAACTTCATTTTTTTACAAAAGAAAAACAAGATGCAATAAACAATCAACGCTATCTTATTATTAAAAACTGCACCAGGTGAACCAAGTCATCCAATTCAATCCCAACCGGTACGCACGCATAGGCGGCGCACTCTACCTCCTACTAATATTCGTTGGTATGTTCAGCGTATTATTTGTGCGCGACAAACTGATCATTCCGGGAGATCCGGCAGCTACGGCCCGAAATATTATCGGTTCGGAATCACTCTGGCGCTCCGGTATTATTGCGGACCTTGTTATGCATCTTCTTGATATTCCGATCATGCTGGTACTGTACGTATTGTTAAAACCGGTAAATAAAAATATTGCCCTGCTTGCCCTGCTTTTTAACCTCGTACAAACAGCAGTACTGGTTGCCAACAAACTGAATCTCGTGGCAGCATTGCTGCCATTAGGGAATGCGGAATATTTACACGCCTTAGATCCGCGGATTTTACAAACGCAATTATACCTGTCGATCAAACTTCACGACATTGGCTTCGGTATCGGCCTATTATTTTTTGGTTGTACCTGTATTGCTAATGGCTGGCTGATCAGGAAATCGAACTACCTGCCTGGAACGATCGGTATACTGATGCAGGTAGCAGGTGTCTGTTATCTCGCCAGTAACCTGTTGTTACTTTCTAATCCAACGCTGGCTTCTAAAATATTTATCTTCCTGATGCTTCCCTGCCTGATTGCAGAACTGTCGTTCAGCCTCTGGTTATTGATCAAAGGGGTGAATATAAAAAAATGGGAGGCCAGAATCGCCTGAATGATCATTGGTTTAGAGCAAATAAAAACTACCCGTTCCTATCAACCGGACCATTTATCCATCCGTCCAAAGATTTTTTTCTCCGCGGAGAATAGTTCATGATAGCTACCAGGGTGTTTAATTCAGTTCTGCTTCCCCTTTGAAAATTTACAGAATTTCTTATTTGCCCAAGCAAAGGCAGGGTCTCCCGCCTTAGGCGGATACCCCACGGTTGGAACGAAAAACATCTCATATAGCACAAGCCCTGTTGAGGATTGCCGGCTAACTTACGTTCGCAAGATGGTTAGTGATAAGTTATAGATGCGAATCAAGGGTTGAGTAGAGCCATCGGCTCGGTTCAAATTGTAGCAACGGATTTTAATCCGTTGATCAGAAGACAGCAAATTCCGTGAGAACCGTAGGTTCGTTCCATATATGCACCGTGCCTACGGCACTCTCTAACTTTGCTGGATTACGAACAACGGATTAAAATCCGTTGCTACAATATGTATCGAGGCTACGCCTCTGCAATCTTCCTCTTATTGCAATTTCAACCCTTGATTCGCATTATAAGTCTTGCAATTCAAACCGCGAAGTCTCCGCGCTTTCTGCATCGGCGTGGGAATTGGAAGACCCTGCAGAGAAAGAAAAGTTTTTCTAAAATCGTTTCTTACAGGTATTTTCCATGTTACATAAAGGATTTTTCCTGTAAAGCCTGCGAACGGGTCAACTTATTTTTGTCTACTTAAAACATACAAATGAAATATTCCATTTGCCTGATTCTTTGTTATTTGACCATCCTGACTGTTCATGGACAAAGAATGTCGTTTGCCGATTCGGCAAGGCTGAGCGACAAGGTTTTCAAGAAAACCATCAACCAGCAATTCAGTAACCTGGTTACCGGCCAGAGTAAAACAAGCATTGGCAATTTCGCGTCTATTGATCTTAGAGAAGCTGAAGTATCTTTTGCGGGCAGCAGGATCTTTGATTCGGGCCGCGTTATGACTATCAAAACCAGTGGTGCTGTATCCGATGGGCTGTATTCGATTTTTTCCAATTCAAAACTTAACACGCAGGTATCGCTCGATATAAAACTTCATTTTCTCCGTTTTCATCACCAGATACTGGGATACGACTTTGACTCCCTGGTTGCCTACGACGCGAAATATGAAAAGTTGAACAGGGAATACCAGGCAAGAGCATTAGCCATTAAATACCGGGTTGACAGCGTAGCGCTTGATAAAAAACTCAGGGCCACAGAAAAGACTATCAATACACTCGAAACCCTGCTTGCCATCTCTTCTAATTCCGCCATGGTAAAAGACAGTTTGACTATTGAACTGGGCACAACAAAAATATTACGGGACTCCATTGTTTATGCAATAAATACGTTACCATCAGAAAATACCGGAAACAGGATCAACACCACCGCACGAACATTAGCCCGTGATGCGCTTGCCTTCCAGGCAGCGGTCAATGGTTTTAAATTCGGTTGGTTCACTGTGGGATATAAGGTCAATAAAAATGATTTTAAGTTTTGCGATCCTTCCTTGGCCTTTGAGTTACAGGTAATGGACAGCTCATTTGTAACCCATGAAGCCTCCTTTCAATTTTCCCATTATAAATGGTCTGAAGTAGCCTACCAGTCAAAATACTGGGATATCGGGATGAGCCTTTCAGTGAGTGATAATTTTGGATTGCTGAAAAAAAAGGAGATCAGCGAAACCACCAACCTTGCGCCAGTAGCCGGCGTACGCAGTATCACGAACAAATACAATGTTTACCAGGGTAACTATAAACGCAACCTGATCAAATGGAAAGGTTACGCTGATGTTTACTATTTCTTATTTGAAAACAATTTAGGTGCGCTGCATTTTTACCCGGAATGGGTTATACAAAAAAGTGAACGGCCACTCTTTAATTTCGGTTCCGGCTTTTTGTTCTCTTTCAAGGACGCAAAAACGGATGGCGCCATCGTAAATGCAGAACTATACTATAATTTCTTAGACATTTTCAATTCAACGGAAGCAAAAGAAAAACTGTTTGAAAGAAACGATATTGGCATCCGCTTTACATTTCCCATTCAATTTAAATAATAACCCATGAAACATTTTAAGATCGGCGACGAAACCCATTCCTATACGATCCGCCATATGGCTTATTGTAAGACCTGCCATTTTGAAGGGCCTTGGCATGCAAAAGAAAGCGATGCCGAAACAGATGCAGCCGACCATATTGCTGAACCAGGCAAAGACGATCATGATGTCAGGATCCGGACAGAACAAACAACAGACAGGTTGTTCGGGATATAAAACCACCTGCTTACACCATTGATTTGTTTGTTGCTCCCTTCCCACGCTGATGATCTGGTCGATAAAATATCCCGGATAGTCAGTAAATTCATCCTGTAATCGCAGCTCATGAAAAAATGTTTGATACTCTCCTTAACTGTTTGCTTACACGCGTTTCTTTTTTCGCAGGAAACCGACACGAGGAACATCACGCCTTTCACCCAAAATAGTGCACTGCGGTTTGATCGTATCGCTTCCAATGCCGATGGAACTAAGGTTATCATGAGTTCCGACGGAAGCAACGCACCTATGGTAGTTTTCAAAAACGACGGTCTGTTCTGGAAAGATATCACCAGGGGTATCTGCGTAAAAACGGCAACAATGATCGCTGTCGATGATAAAGTGATCTATGTGCTGGGAAAAGGTTTCGATGGATATAACACGCTTTGCTGGACATATGGCGGCGGCGGTTGGACCAAATATAATATCAGCGACGACCTGAGTGGCGACATCCGTGGTATTGCCGTGGGTCCGGTCGGAGATATTGTAGCAGCAGGCATTTTTGGGGATAAGGATGGAAAATACTATGGGGGCCGTAAACATAACGGTAAGTGGATACCCTTCCCTTCCAGGAAAACTGAACCTGAAGTTCTGCAGTGGTTTGAAACAGGCACCATCCAACGCATGGTAACCAGTGGAAAAGAAGATGTATTTGTTGAGGTAGATGATCCTTCGCACAAAACCGCGGCTATTCTTCAATGGACCGGAAAAAAATGGCAGATGGCGGGTGATGTTCTTACTGAAATGCCTTCTTCAATGGCCGCCGACTCAAAGGGTAATCTCTATCTCTCGGGCAATTACCAGGAGAATAATACGGATTGCATTTTGAAATGGGATGGAAAAAAACGCAGCAGTATTCCTGTTCCCGGTTTCCGCAACGGCATGTTCAAATACCTGGCAATCGATAAGAACGATCGTTTACTCGTAGGCGGATGGCTGGCAACTGCTGACAAATACCAGATCGTTACCATGAACGGAAGTGGTTGGGATGCGTTTGGAGAAGCACCAAAGTACTTAAACCGGTTTACTGTTGGCGGGGAAAAAATATATGCTGTTGGCGACGTTGAAAATAAAGGCGTTTACCTGGTACCTGAGGGAGGAAAAATAACAGGTATCACCGCTTCGCTCCCTGGCATAAAACCGGATAAACTGCCAGCGGAAGTATACGCGGCATTCGAATCTTACCAGGCAAAAGTATCGCCTGGATTGGATCAATATGAAGCTCAGGTGGCCCCTTTGGCAACGGTAAGGTCTGTGAAAGAAGTAGGCAAGAAAAAGCTGATGCCCGTTCTCACCTTAATGAATGATTATCTTAGCCCGGGAAGGAATTATCTCACCGACCTTAAACTGGAAAGAGGAGACAATGCCTTTGCCGATCTGCTCCTGGAAGCCATAGATGGATTGTATGGCTATTTTCATGCGATTTACGACGATGCCAGGGAAACGGATAACACATTCTATAATACCGCCGATTTTGAACGTAACAGGAAAATCATACGCGATTGGGATACTTTGAGACACGTGGCCGCACGAAAGCTGTATGCGATGGAAGATGCTTATGTAGCAAAATACCATATCGTGCGCAGGGATCTTCTCGCCGAAGCAAAAAAGGCCAATGCCAATAAACCCCATACAAACATCTCCGCAATTATTGAGGCCAATGTAAAAATGGAAGAAGATCAAAAAATACGCAACCGGCCGGCATTCTATAGCTTTAAATCACAGATGAAAGACCTCTCTTCATTAAAGGTCCAGCTCCCCCTCGCCGAATCGGAAAGCCTGACGATGCTGACAAGAATCCTGGAGGTATCGAAGGCTAAAATGCACGACGCGAATCCCGGCGAAACGGAACAAAGACTTGCGGCGTTCTTCGAAGATTATATAAATACCAAAACAGAACTCGAACGAGAAGTGGTTGATTTTGCAAAATTTCTTAAGAGCATGCAGAACCAGCAGGCGCCGCAAACTGAACAGGAAAAAAAAGGTTTAGTAAATACCGCGGCAGGATATGAAAGCAGGATCTTAAACAAATACCAGTCGGTAGTTCAAAAAGCAGCGGCGCTTAATACCGCGTGGCGCGTTGTTAACCCAGCCAGTACGCTTATTGTGGCGCTTGAAAGATAATCAGTACAGAGTGAAATTTTCGTCTGCCTGGCATTTCGAAATAAATATCAGTTGATATTTGAATGGATTTTAAAAAACGGATCAAACCCGGCTTTCAGGGATTTCCAGGTTTGGTCATCAATGCTTTCTAAGTAGGTTGACAGTTTAGTAATACCCAATTCTTTTTTTATCAACCCAAGAACATCTTTATTATCAAGCCTTACCAGCGTCTCAAATAATTGTTTGAAAAAAATCCTGTCGCCCAGTTTCAGGTAGTACTGGTAAAGCAACACCGCAGATGTATAATACAATTCATGTGAATATGCACCATCAAATAAGGAGTCAGCATTATCGAAAACAGCCCTGTATTTTTCATCTGAGCGAATGCCCTTACTGATCGCCTCCCACTCCGTTAACGGATCAGCTTCGAATTTTGCTTTGCCTCCACTGAATAAAGTAGCCATGCCTTCATTTAAAAATTTCTTCAAATTGTATTCTGAAAAAATATAGTGAATTAATTCGTGTTTGTAGAACCCCCTGGCAACAAGGTCAAGGATCGTGTTACTGTTTTTTGTGTATTGGGGAATATTAAAATAATTCTGGATCCCGTAATATTCAAGAGAATTAAAATAGCCATCAGAAATGACATAATTTAATTTCGCGGCAGGTACCTTGAAAGAAGGATATTTCTCTTTTACATGAGCAATCAACTTCGAAACATAATTATCGGCCTTCAGCATGTTTGCACGGTACTTATCAGCAAGCGTCTTGTTTACATGAAAATTTATGTGTTGGTACTTTTTAGTAGTATAATCTGCATGATAGATCGGGAACACCAACTTTTTCTGCAGCACATCAAAGCCTATCTTGAACGAACTTTTGTACAGTTGCAAATGTGCTTTCTCAAAATACAGGTATGTGTTTACGGTGAGAATTATTTTCTTATCTGTAACAGAATTGATGGCAACGATCTCGAACAGCGTATGCTCCGGGTTTTCAATTACTTTGAGGAGGTCTTTTATTTTCTTTGCGGTGGCAGGATCGGAAGAGATCTGCGAAAGATCATCCTCCTTCAGAAATTTTTCAACGAGTGAAAGTGCTGATTCAATATCGGCTAATTGTTTTTTTTGAAGATATAATTCTTTCAGATTGCCATATTCCAGAACCTCGGATCTTACAACCGGGTACAATTGTTGACCCGATACCTGTTGATGCAACTGCGACAGCAAACACAAGCATAACAGGATAGCGTATTTGAACATGGTAATTCAAACATACTGATTTAAAAGCCTGTTGCAAAATACCGGGGATGGCTGCACAAAATGATCAATCAGAATGCCTTTAAGATTATGCTCTATGGCCAGTACCCCGTAAATAGCAAATGCAGTTTCCTCTTTTCCTTCATCAGTAAATTCATGGGCCTCAAGCATCATAAAATTACCTGCTTTTACACTGAGTTTTCCCTGCACCCACAGCAGGTCGATTCCATCAAATTGAAAATCATAAATAAATCCTTTTTGATGCAGACCATCGATAGCTTCAACTTCTGAGTGATACAAATTCATACAAATTTTATTTTTGAGTGTTCTATACATTACCATTCGGGATACAAAAAGCATTACACATTTCTCTGAATCCCATAAGAATAATTACCTGCTTTCTGCAATGAAAGAGAGATCGTATAATTCCCTGCTTTTGTAATTTCAATTTTTGCCCCGTTGTAATCCGGTACGCCCGGTCCGCTGCCGGTATTATGTCCCAGCACAATTGTATTGTTTTTATTGGCCCTGAAAACGAAATTGCCTTTGCTGAAACTTCCGGTTATTTCCCAGGTATTGTTCGATGGGTTAAACACCAAGTCAACATCGGTGTTACCATCAGCAGTGACCGCTGTTCCGTTTACACTGAATGAATTGATCTTTGTACATGACCACAGATGGGTATCTGTGCTTGCATTGAATTTATAAATACCCGCACCGCCAGACACACAAAACATATTGCCACCGAATCCGAATTTATCAGCTCCTATATAGTAGTAAGTGGTTAGTGTTCTCCATGAAGCATCTGTTTTAACCATCAGGAACTGAGAATGCGCATCTGAAAAATTGATGTAACCTTCATATTGGCCATCCAGTTTTGGAGAGATGATCTTCTGTGCACTGTCTATTTTCCAGTTCTCAAAATTTCCCGGTATGCGGAAAACATGAGAATCATCGTAATCGATCACAGGCTGATACGTTGTAACCTGCAGCGAAGTGGCGAATGTATAGAGTGCCGCCGATTTGCCCCGATTGTATTTAACGCGGAGCATAACGTCTTCCGAAAACCCGGTTACAAATAACTTGCGTATCTGCCTGTTAAATTCCTCATTGGTGAAGTCTATGGATAATTTGCCGCTTGAACCGATTTCAACCCAGTCGGTGAATTCAGAACCTTCTATGGCTGCTTCAATTCTATAGTCAGGCGTTTCTTCACCGTTGGTCGGGAATGCGCTCCAGTTCAGGCTAAGAGCCACCCTGTCTGCATTCGCCTGTAATAATTGAACACTGCGTGTTGACGCCTGCAGCTGTGGCGTTTCACTGGATACTGTTGGTCTGCAGGCTGATATATTTTGTTCTTGTGGCATGCTGGCCTCTTTTTGACACGAAAACAATACTACCGAAAGTGCAAACGGTGCTAATACATTTTTGCAGATTGTTGTAAAACTGGCTCCTGAAATTTTGTTTGTGTACTGCATAAAATTGTGCGTGGGTTATTTGCTTTTCCACAACACAAAGAGAGAGAATTGCAGCTCCGTACGGAATAGTCAGGATAGTGATAAATCATTAGTGCAGCCGGGAAAAAAAGGTAGGCGAAATGACCGGCAAGTATTCACAGTTACGAGGAAAAAAGCTCACAAATAAAAATGCAGCACGTAGTGTTTTCTTTACATCCAACAGTTTTCTGTCGCTTTTCTTCCCGCATGATTTTCTGCAATGAAATGACGTTGGCGTTGTTATCCGCCCCGCCACAACTAGCTTACCATGAAGCCTACTAGCGTGTTCATCAGGTGATTGCGAACGACGGGCCATCAATGGCGGAAGAAAAGCCGGAACGCAAAGCCCGCCAGGTTTCGCAATCAACGAAAGGGTTTTCTTGCTTTGCGTTCCGGCTTTACCGACAGGCTAAATGGCTACCATACTTCATGATTACTGCTCCTGGGCCAATTTACTTTTCCTGATACCATATAATAAATAAATCACCAGCCCGATCGCCAACCAGGAAATAAACCAGGCCCAGTTACTTTTTGTCATACCGGTGAGCAGGTATAAGCAACTGCTTAGACCCATCAACGGGATCATAGAATAGTTCTTGATAAAAGTCGCTATCGCGATCAATATACAGGCGATCCAGAAAATGATGAGCGATATTTTTGGTGTGGCTACATCCATAAAAGAGATCTTCCCGGCTACATAATCTGCATTGGATGAAAAATCAAAATGAAACAGGTCAGCGAAATATCCTTTCCCCAGTATCACAAAGATGGCCACAAGCAGTAACGGGAAAATAAATTTTCCATTTATGTAAGGCATATTGAATTTGCCTGGAGTCTTTTCTCTTTTCGGTATCAATAACACACCTCCGCAAACCAATACAAAAGCAAACAATGTGGCGATACTTGTAAAATCAAGTACAAAATCCTTATCAGTAAAAAGAATGGGCACCCCTACTACGATCCCTGTTAAAATAGTTGCGAATGAAGGTGTTTTATATTTCGGGTGGATCTTTTGGAATACCGGAGGAAGCAATCCATCGCGACTCATGCTCATCCATATTCTGGGTTGTCCCATCTGGAACACGAGCAATACGCTTGTCATGGCTATCACCGCACAAATGGCCACAAGGAACTGCATCCAACCGATGTTCAGGTTTTCTTTTTCAAAAATAAAAGCAAGCGGGTCGCCAACATTTTCAAATTTTGTGTACGCTACAGCACCGGTAAGTACCAATGCCAAAAGAATATAAATAATAGTACACGCAACAAGTGAGATCGTCATACCTCGTGGAAGATCGCGTTGCGGGTTCTTACTTTCTTCAGCCAATACACTCACTGCATCAAAACCGATATAAGCAAAGAATACACCACTTACCGCTGCCATTACGCCGCTGAAACCGTTTGGCATAAAAGAATGTGCGCCGCCGCCGCCGGGTGTTGCAGGGAACCAGTTGGCAGTAAGCCCGTGCGAGAAGATCATCGTTCCACCTACAATAATCACTAACACTACCACCATCAGTTTTAAGATCACCATCACATTACTAAAATTGCGGCTCTCTTTAATACCACGGTAAACAAGATAAGTGATCAGCATATTAATTACGATCGCGGGAATATCTGCGATGATGCGTAAACCGCCGATCACCGAAGCATTGTTCCATGCATTGATCAGTTCTACATTCGCTTTCTTACTTAAAAATTCTGTGCGGGCAGCCTCATCTGCAAACGATGAAAGCTTTTCAAATGCCACTTTCGCTTCCACATAACTGCAGGTAAAATAATCGGGAATATGAATATTTACCTTTCCCAAAAAAGACGTAAAATAATCACTCCACGAAAACGCCACATAAATATTACCGATCGAATATTCCATGATCAGCGCCCAGCCAATGATCCAGGCAAACAATTCACCAAATGATGCATACGCGTATGTATAAGCGCTGCCGGCAACAGGAATGCGGCTCGCGAATTCCGAATAACAAAATGCAGTGAACGCGCAGGCTATTCCGCAGATCACAAACAACAGAACCACACCGGGACCACCTGAAAATACCGCTCCACCCAAACTACTGAAACTTCCTGCGCCAATGATGGCCGCGATACCAAAAAAAGCGAGGTCGCGTACAGTAAGCACACGTTTCAATCCCGACCCATGCCCTTCTTCAGCTGCTGCTGAATCAGCTAATATCTTATCGATGTTCTTTGTACGGAATAAAGAATTGCGCATGTAGGTTAGTTTCAATTAAATTAAAGAGTTAAAATAGTTAAAAGTTAGGAGTTAAAAGTTAAAAGGAGGTTCAAAACTTTACTCCTAACTCTTAACTTTTAACTTTTAACTGCTAATACTCTCTCTGTATCAGGAATTCTGCCAATTCCTGCAAAGGCTTTTTTCGTACAGACATCACCGCAATATCATCGAGGTGTTTTAATGCGGTCTGGAGATATTTTTCTTTGAGTTGCTGCGCCCACTCATCCACATTGCATTCTTTAAAAATCGCCAGCACCTGCTGTACTTTGTCTGCGGGGTTTTGTTGCATCAATTGCTGGAGGGATGTTTTCTGTTCTGCGCTGGCTACTTCCAATGCATGAAGCAGTAAAAAAGTTTTTTTATTCTGGCGTATATCACCACCGGTTTCTTTACCAAATTTTTCCGGGTCGCCAAATGCATCAAGGTAATCATCCTGTACCTGGAAAGCGATGCCGAGATTTTTTCCAAAGCCATACAGGTGCCTGCAGTTGCCTTCGCTCGCGCCACCAAGAATGGCACCGGTTTCGAGACTGGCAGCGAGTAGCACAGATGTTTTTAGTGTGATCATTTCAATATACGCATCAAGTGATACATCGGTCATTTTTTCAAAATCAATATCCAGTTGCTGTCCTTCACAAACTTCTTTCGCTGTCTTGTTAAACAAACCCAGTATGCGCGGCAGGTATTGTGGGTTGATCTTATTGATGTTCTCATATGATTGTATCATCATCACATCTCCTGTAAGCAATGCGGTGTTGGAACCATATTTCATATGCACGGTTTCCATACCTCTGCGCAATGGAGCCTCATCCATGATATCATCATGTATCAGTGTGAAATTATGGAACAGTTCTATAGCGGTGGCAACATGGTAGGCATCGGGTGTGATGTCGGCAAACATCTCGTTACCCATCAAACACATCACGGGACGGATGCGTTTACCACCCCAGGATAAGAAATATTCTCCGGGTTCATAGAGGGTTGCCGGGGTTTGAGGAAAATGTCTTTTGTTAAAATATTCTCCGAATGCTGCTACCAGTTCTTTAAATGTATGCATGGTACAAACCTAATTATAAAACGAAAATGTTAAGAAACTAATCTTAACTATTCTTTGAATACAGGGTTGAATAGATTTGGCATGGTTTTGACTAACTATAAAAAAACTCTTATGAAACTATTCTTAGTGGCAACCATCGTACTGTTTTCCATTGTAAGCGTTAATGCACAGGAAATGAATACCGGTCCGGATTACAAAACCGCGCTGGGTGTAAAGGTTTATCCAGGCGCTATCAGCGTCAAACATTTTTTAAAGGAGAAGGCCGCTGTTGAAGGCCTTGGCTATGTTACTTCTGATGGATTTCGTGTAACAGGTTTGTATGAACTCTACAATAACCTGGGAAGTGTAGAAGGATTGAAATGGTATGTAGGCGGCGGTGCGCACGTGGGTATTTGGAGCGATCGATGGAAAACAAAATTTCCAGATCGCCCGGGAGGTTTATCAATAGGTGTTGATGGAGTGATCGGTCTTGATTATAAGATCACCGGTGCACCATTAGATCTCAGCTTCGACTGGCAGCCATCATTCAACATTATCGGTTATAATTATTTCGAAGGAGGATGGGGCGGTTTAGGTATCCGCTTTACATTTTAATATCTAATTTCCTATAGACCATAGCGGGGTTTGTCTTTCAAAGAGGCGGCCTCGCTTTTCTTTTGAAACACGAATTTCTGAACACGAATTAAAAACCACGAATTACACGAATTGTATCGCGGATTAAACGAACTAAACTCGGGCAGCATGGCCCAATTCGTGTTAATTCGTGTAATTCGTGTTCCTAAATTCGTATTATTTGTGCAAGGAGAACAGGCTGTCTACAAACTCATGCTTATCAAAGATGATCAGGTCATCGATCTTCTCACCTACACCAATATATTTTACGGGAATCTGGAATTGATTGGCGATCGCCAACACTACGCCACCTTTAGCGGTACCATCTAATTTGGTGATGGATATTGCAGATACTTCTGTAGTAGCAGTAAATTGTTTAGCCTGTTCCAATGCATTCTGTCCTGTAGAACCATCGAGTACGAGCATCACTTCATGCGGGGCATTGGGAATTACTTTTTGGATGGCGCGTTTGATCTTTCCGAGCTCATCCATCAGGTGCAGTTTGTTGTGCAAACGTCCTGCGGTATCAATGATTACGACATCTGCATTCTTAGCAACAGCACTGGCAACCGAATCGTAGGCAACGGCGCTGGGATCCGATCCCATGGCCTGTTTTACAATCGGCACGCCTACCCTTTCGCTCCAGATCGTTAATTGGTCAACAGCCGCGGCACGGAATGTATCGGCGGCACCGAGTATCACGTTCCTGCCAGCTTTTTTATAATTATGCGCAAGTTTTCCGATGGTGGTGGTTTTACCTACACCATTCACACCCACAACAAGTATTACATAAGGCTTTTTCCCTTCGGGAATACCGAAGTCTTTGTAGGATTGTTCCGCAGAATCCACCAGCATCGCCTCGATCTCTTCCTGCAGGATCTTATTAAGTTCGTCTGTATTAACGTATTTATCTTCCTTCACCCGTTTTTCTATCTGCTGGATGATGCGGATAGTAGTTTCAATGCCCACATCGGCGCCAACAAGGGCCTCTTCCAGGTTATCGAGCACTTCTTCATCAACCGTACTCTTTCCGGCAATGGCCTTGGTTATTTTGGCGAAGAATCCTTCCTTGGTTTTTTGCAAACCCTGGTCAAGACTTTCTTTTTCTTCTTTGCCGAATAGCTTTCCTAAAAAACTCATAGATTTTAATTTAAGGATGCTGGATACTGGATGCTAGATGCTGGATGCTGGATGCTGGATCTTGAATGCGAGATGCCGGACATCATTTAGCGTTCTGGAAATTCGATATCCAGTTTCCAGTATCCAGCATCTAGACATCCTAAATACAAAAAGCCTTCCATGCAAACAGGAAAGCTTTTTAAATATTATACGATCGCACCAATTATTTCTCTGACAAGAAATCTTTGATCTTATCCTTGTGCACGATCGCTTCTTTGAAGGTATATGCACCGGATTTAGGGCTGCGTACAGCCTTGATCACTTTTGTCCAGTTTTTTGCCTCTGCTGCTGCTTTCTGGTCTTTGGTCTTGATCGCCGTTTTAGCTGCTTTTGCCATGATTATTTGATTTCTTTATGAACAGTTACTTTTTTCAGAATCGGGTTGTACTTCTTTAACTCCACACGCTCGGGTGTGTTTTTCTTGTTTTTGGTAGTGATATAGCGGCTTGTACCGGGCTGACCTGTGGTCTTATGCTCTGTACATTCCAAAATCACCTGCACCCTGTTACCTTTCCTTGCCATTTTATTGTGTGATTTGCTTAGTGAATACTTAGATTTTAACGCCTTCCGCTCTCATTCCTTTGATCACTGAAGCCAAACCATTTTTGTTGATGGTCCTCAATGCATCTGTTGAAAGTTTAATAGATACCCAACGGTCTTCTTCTGCAAAAAAGAAACGTTTCTTCTGTAAATTCGGTAAGAAACGACGCTTAGTCTTAATGTTTGAGTGGGAAACACTGTTTCCCCTGATTGGTTTTTTACCTGTAACCTGACATACTCTTGCCATGACTCTTGATTTTTTCCGATTTTTTTCGGGAGGCAAAGGTAGGGAAATGCACCAAAATACCAATACGAAAAGCTGTTTTTTTAATTATTTTCTTAACAAAACGGTATAAAAACTGCTTGGTAGTTTATGAAATCGGGGTTTATCCACATTCTGAGGTGCAAAAATATTCAATCTAAGCGGGGAATGGCACGCAGATGCCACGGATGAAACGGATTTTCGCTGATTTGATAATCAATCCGTTTTAATCCGCCCGATCCGCGTCATCCGCGTGCCATTCCCCGCTTAGATCAATTGCATTTTAGCCACTTTCGGATCAACATGAACCGTATCATGTTCAAAATCAAGTTTGATGCGCCATTTCTGCAAGGTGGCCGCCCCAATAATAACCTCCTCGCTAAGGCCAGGAACAACGAGAAATTCATCACTCAATAACACATCTTCGATATAAAAATCAAGCGTAACTCTTTCTTTGATAACAATAAAATGTGCTTCACTTGCAGTGGCAACCGTACGTTCCCTTCCTAAACTTGTTGGAACTTCTAACTTATCTACGAATTCGGGACTTATGCATGACAGGTTTGCTCCGCTATCAAATAAAGTATACAACCGTTGCTCACCTTTAGATCCAACGTACAGAAGCGGCAATTTTATACAAGACATATTTTTGATTTGAAACCCAATTTACAACACAAAAGCCAGTCATAGACCGGCTTTCGTTAAATACGGAGTTTAAATACTTAACTATACATTTCTTCTCTTAATTCCTTCACCCTGCTGTCTTCCATATACTCATCAAAGGTCATTAAACGGTCGATGATGCCTTTGGGGGTTAGTTCGATAATACGGTTGGCCACGGTCTGCATGAACGTGTGATCATGCGAAGTGATCATTACCACGCCCGGGAAGGTCTGGCAGCCTTCATTGAAGCTCTGGATACTCTCCAGGTCGAGGTGATTGGTGGGTTGATCCAGTATCACGAGGTTCGGATTCTGTAGCATCATACGGCTCACCATACAACGCACTTTCTCTCCCCCGCTCAATACATTTGTCTTTTTCTGGATATCATCGCCACTGAACAGCATTTTGCCCAAAAATCCACGGATAAAGGGTTCATCGGCATCAGTCACATGTGGCGGAACATACTGGCGAAGCCAATCCATCAGGGTCAACCCTTCGGTAAAGAATTCCTGGTTCTCCTGTGGCAGGTAGGCCTTGGTAATGGTGGTACCCCATTCGTATTTACCGCCATCGGGTTCCATCGCGCCGGTTATGATCTCGAAGAAACTGGTGATAGCCAAAGGATCACGGCTCAGGAATGCGATCTTTTCGCCTTTGTTGATGCTGAAGTTCACTTTATCAAACAGTTTCCTTCCATTGATACCCTTGCTCAATTTCTCAACATTCAATATCTGGTTTCCTACTTCACGCAATGGCTGGAAGATAATACCGGGATATTTCCTGTTAGACGGTTCGATCTCTTCAATAGTAAGTTTCTCAAGCGCTTTCTTTCTTGAAGTGGCCTGTTTACTTTTAGATGCATTCGCAGAGAAACGTGCGATAAAGTCTAACAGGTCCTTCCGTTTTTCCTCGTTCTTCTTATTCTTATCATTGATCTGGCGGCTCATCAACTGCGATGACTCGTACCAGAACGTATAGTTACCTGTAAATACTTTGATCTTGGCCCTATCAACATCGGCCACATGCGTACAGATCGTATCCAAAAAGTGACGGTCGTGGCTCACCACCAATACAATATTCTCATATTCGGCAAGGAAGTTCTCCAGCCAGCCGATGGTTTCAATATCAAGTCCGTTCGTAGGCTCATCCAACAAAAGAATATCGGGGTTTCCAAATAATGCCTGGGCAAGCAACACCCTCACTTTAAAAGTGCTGGGGATATTCTTCATCAGCACCTGGTGCATTTCTTCTTTTACACCGAGGCTGCTCAATAGCATACCTGCATTGCTTTCCGCTTCGTAGCCACCCATTTCGCCAAATTCACCTTCGAGTTCCCCGGCTTTCATACCGTCTTCTTCGGTGAAATCGGTTTTAGCATAGATCGCATCGCGTTCATGCATCACATCCCATAAACGTTTGTGGCCCATCAGAACGGTGTTCAAAACGGTTGATTCATCAAATTCAAACTGGTTCTGTTTCAGAACAGCCATGCGTTCGCCGGGACTGATCTCTACAGTTCCTTTATTGGGTTCGATCTCCCCACTAAGGATCTTTAAAAAAGTAGATTTACCTGCGCCATTGGCACCTATTACGCCATAACAATTCCCTTTGATGAAATTGATATTTACTTCATCAAATAATACCCTTTTACCGTATGCGAGGGTGATATTTCTTGCACTGATCATTTTGCTTTGCCTGTTTTCGGCGGCAAAAGTAAGGCTTAGAAGCGGGATTTTGGGGATGATTTAGGTGGCTGTGTATTTGGCCGGATGCCAATTGATACTCGTCACCCGGCTGGAGCCGGGCGACTACCTGAGCCACAGGCTGTGAACCGTGTGAGATTCTGGCAGATTCCTTCGTAAGGGTTCGTATCATATTCGTTCGTTCTTCGGTGTCTTATACTGAAAACCCTATTAATTATCAGACTACCGCCTCGTTTATTGTGCAAAGATTGCTTTAACCGGCTGCTTTACTCCAGGTAACCTGCCGGATATGGTAGACCAACGGCAAGCCTATGGTAGGATAACGGCAGGTATATGGTAGGTGTACGAGAGGGCTTAGGTTAGCATGGACTTGTCATGGACATGTGATGGACTTATCATGGACTTGTGATGGACTTGTGACACATATATAAAATATATGTGTGATGGACTTGTGCTGGTTGAGCCATCACAGCCTTAGGTCCTCCTTATCGCTTTACTATCCGGATAAACGCCTTCCGTTCGATCTGCGTTTGATTTACGCTGAAGTCGGGATAAGGCGTGGCGTTCACCAATGTGAAAGAATATTTCTGACCCTGGTAAGTAGTATCTACCGGTATCCTGGATATGAGTTTGATACTGAACTGGTTATCAATTTGTAAGGTTGCGAAAATATTTCCCGCGGTAAAACAAACAGCATTTAGGGGGCATCTCGAGTCGTTCAGGTCGGTTACGGTTCCCTGTAACCCGTTGACACAGCTTCCGAATAAAGAGGTTGGTTGTTGATAGACAAAAACAGCCGTATCATTATTGACTCCGGCGGTACAGATAGGTGTCACTATATCCACTGGCTGGCAGGACACCAGGTATAGAAATGATACACAAACCGCAAAGCCAAAAAAATGTTTCTTTTTCATAATATATCATTATAAAAGTACGGGAATCAACAGTTTTATAATGCTGGCAAATAAATAATAACTTTAAGCAACCTACCAAAACTGCACTTATGAGACACATCGTTTGCCAATGCTGTTGCATCATCCTGTTGGGCTGTTTTCTTTTTTCCTGCAATTCTGCTAAAAAAGATACGCGTCTCGACAAAGCCTCCCGTGAAAACAAAAACGGCTGGATCAATGTACATCTCGAAGGCTCTCCTTCCACCATTGGTTATCAGCATGGTTATTTACTGGCAAATGATATCGATACCACGATCCAGGCCATTGCACACCTGCTGGCGCATGAAACAAAACGCGAATGGGCATTCTATCGCGCCTGCGCAAAGAATTTTCTCTGGAACAAACTCGATCGTGAATACAAAGACGAGATCAATGGCATTGTAGAAGGTTTACAGGCACAACATAAAAGCTATGACAGTCTTGATATTACTGCTTTAAATGCCATGGAAGAATTGGCCTACTATTATGTGCCATTGCAAATGGACAAAGAAAAAGCCGGCAGCGGCGATAACAAAGCGCCGGGGAACTGCAGTGCTTTCATAGCAACAGGAAGTTATACAGCTGATGGAAAGATCGTGATCGGGCATAACAACTGGACCTCCTATATATCAGGCCAGCACTGGAACGTGATCGCGGATATTGTTCCTGAAAAAGGCAATCATATTTTGATGGATTGCATGCCGGGTTTTATTCATAGCGGCGATGATTTCCTGATCACCGATAATGGGTTGCTGATCACGGAAACCACGATCACCCAATTCAAAGGATTTGACACTACCGCTGTTCCTGAATTCGCACGCGCGAGAAAAGCGGCGCAATACAGTAACAGTATTGATGATGTGATCAAAAATTTCACTGAAGGAAATAACGGCGGTTACGCCAACGACTGGCTGATCGGCGACACAAAAACAAATGAAGTAGCAAAACTTGAACTGGGTCTGAAAAATTTTAAAGTCTGGCGCTCAAAAGATACGGGTATGATCGGATCCAATTTTCCGAGCGATGAAAAGCTGATCAAAGAAGAAACCACCTTTAAGGTAGATGATAGGAACACTTCTCCCAATGCGCGCAAATTGCGGATGGAACAATTGGTTTTGGTTGACCTGAAAGGCAAACTGGACCTTGAAACTGGTAAACAAATTGAAGGTGATCACATGGACGCTCTTCAAAACAAAAATGCCAATAACAGATGCGTGATCTGCGGGCATATTGATGAAGACTCCAAAGGTTGCGCGGAATGGGATCTCCCGGCCTATTATCCCATGGGCGCTGTGCAGGGAAAAGTTACTACGGCGGCATTAGCGAAGAATATGCAGTTATGGGCACATATGGGGCATCCATGCGGGCAGGATTTTATCGGGGAGAAATTTTATAAAGCACATCCTGAATTTGAATGGCAATCAAAGTATCTGAAGAATATGTTGGCGTATCCGTGGACGATGTTTGCGGCAAAAAAACTCTAAGAGAAAAATAATAGTTATGTATTCTACCACCTCACGTCGTTCATTCATCCGTAATATTTCTTTCGCTACCGCTTTGTTATTGAGTGGAAAGATCAGTGATCTGTCAGCGGAAGAAGTATATCGCCTGCGTAAAAAAGTGAAGCTGCGTTTTGTGGTGGCTTCTGATGCGCATTACGGCCAGCCGGATACATTATTTGATGAGATGTTTGAAAAGATGACCAGCCAGGTAAATGCATTTCACCAGGCAAACCCACTTGATTTTTGTGTGATCAATGGCGACCTGATTCATAACGAAAAAGGATTGCTGGCGCAGGTCAAGCAAAAAGC
The DNA here is from genome assembly GCA_040388705.1 of Bacteroidota bacterium. Classification (GTDB taxonomy): domain Bacteria; phylum Bacteroidota; class Bacteroidia; order Chitinophagales; family Chitinophagaceae; genus Sediminibacterium. The sequence goes on from JAZKBI010000003.1 coordinate 95,618, forward strand.
CGATCAGCTTACCATGCCATACTATGTTACACGCGGCAACCATGATATGGTAACCGATGAACACTGGAAAGAAACCTGGGGCATGCCATTGAATCATGATGTGGTGGTAAAGAAACATGCGATCATACTGGGCGACACATCGAATGAAAAAGGAACCTATCTCTCTCCTGATCTTGCCTGGCTGGGGAAGAAACTGGAACAGCACAAAAAACGCGACCATGTTTTTCTTTTCCTGCATATCCCGCAGGCAAAGTGGACCGTTAATGGCATTGATACGCCTGCATTCTTTGAGCTCGTTAATAAATACCCCAATATCAAAGCCGTTTTTCACGGGCATGAACATGACCAGGATGGCGTTAAGATGAATGGAAAGATCCCTTACTTATTTGATTCACATATCGGCGGGAACTGGGGAACGGCATATAAAGGGTTCAGGGTGGTTGAGTTGATGGATGATGGATCGTTGGTTACTTATATGATGAACCCGGGTGAGAAGATGAATGAATTGACTTATTAGGCGGTTAGGCCGGAGGCCCGACGATACTTGTCAATCGGCTGGAGCCGAGCGACTACCCGGCGCTGTGACAAAATAATTTAAATAAAGTGACCCTAACCTGTTACCTCTTTCACTTTGATGTAGTCATATCCCAAACAAACTACTAAAACCTTTATTATGGATTCAGCTAACATTATCGGGCTCGTTATTGCTTCGATAGCTATCATCGGTGGGATGGTGATTGCCATCGTAGTACTCAGGATCACCCTACCGCAACAATACCAGGAAAAAATGGCTGCGATGGAAAATCAAAGCAAGGAAAGGCTTGCCCTGATCGAGAAGGGAATTGATCCCGCTATTCTCTACAGGAAAGAGAAAAAAGTATCACAGGATCCCTTGTTTTGGGGCCTGCTGCTGGTTGGCATTGGTTCCGGCGCTTTTTATGGCGATGCAGTATGGAAGGGGTTTTATTATGCATCGGAAAATACGATGGTGAACGCATGCGCAGTTTTTTTTGGAGGGTTCGGGTTAGTACTGTACCATATCATACGCAAACTGGGCGATCGTAAAAAAGCCCAATAAATGGAGCTTCTTTATATCAGGCAGGTAATAGCGGGTGATACGGCAAGGTTCACTTATTTCGTGGATACCTATAAGGATATGGCTTTTACCATCGCTTACCGGATCGTTCAGAATAAAGAAGATGCAGAAGAAGTTGTACAGGATTCATTTGTAAAAGCCTATACATCCCTGCATGCATTCAGACAGGATTCAAAATTCTCGACCTGGTTGTATAAGATCGTGGTGAATACGTCGTTGTCAAAGACAAGAAGGAAAAAATTATTGACAAGTGACAACGACACAACACCTATAGAGGAAATAGCCATCGATGGAATGGAGAATGCGTACGCAAAACTTGCCCATGCAGAACAAAAAAAGATCATCAATGCAGCGTTGGATGAAATGAATGTAGAAGACAGCCTGTTATTAACTTTGTTTCACCTGCAGGAATTAACACTTGATGAGATCATGGAAATAACAGGCATACCCATAGAAAACATAAAAGTAAAACTGCATCGTGCGAGGAAGAAAATGTTTACTATTTTAGAGAAACAATTACAGTCAGACATAAAGACTATTTTCTGATGGAAACAGGAGCAGATTTTTTTGCAAAAAAAATAATCACCGCAAGCCGGCTTGAGATCACACAGCCTGATTTTAACAGCAGTGTAATGCAAAAGATCATGTTGGCAGAAAGAAAGAAAGCGATGAAGCGTGCGTTGCTTTGTTGTTTTTTGGGGCTAAGTTCTTTGGGTATTGCTATTTTTCTTGCTGTAGTAACTATGCAACAAAACAATTATTCATTGCAACAGTTTGGTTCCACTATTCTTCAAAAAACAGCCCAACTATGTAGAGAAAATCAAATTGTACTCTTGCCGTTGATCGTTTTATTTATTTCACAACTGTTCACAAAAAGAAAAACGAGATCCTATCACGTTCCCGATCTTAATTTCTAACGATCCTGATGATGGATTTGGGTTCTGCAGTTGAGGTACCTGGATAAGGCACCACATCCACCAATGTAAAAGAATACTTGCGGTTATTGTAAACAGTATCTTTTTGTTTACCAACAGGAAGTTTGATTTGAGATCCATTAGCAAGCTGAAGCATAACATCTACCGTTCCTGCCCATATACAGGTTACGCCTTTGGGGCATCTTGAATCCATGATCTGCGTTACAGTTGCCTGCATCTCTTTATCACATGGAGTAAAAAGTGAGATAGCCCGGTTGTTTTGGAAGATAACCGTATCACCTGATGCCACAGCCAAACAGTTTCCCGCGCCATTGTTCATTTTTCTATCGCATGACACAATGCATAATAAGAGACTATAAAATAAAATTGAAAGAATCTTCTTCATACCGATATCTAAATGAAAGTCAATTAAGATAACTGTGTGCTATTGAAAACTCTCTGTGAAACTCTGTGTCCTCTGAGTCTCTGTGGTGAAAAAAAAATCGAGATTCACCGCATTCTTATCGAAGCGAAGGCTTTACCACGGAGATACAGAGTGCACCGAGTTACACAGAGAGATGCCCGCATTTCGCAGTTCTTTTTTTTTGCACAACACGCTAGTGTTAATCTTTTCTATCTCCACCTAAACTATAACTGTTGTTCTCTTCATCTTCCTCACCGAGTTCTTCGTTCTCATCATCTTCATCGGAACCGGGAACATCAAGATCATCGCCGGAGATATTATCTTTTTCATTAAGCATGTCGCCGTCAAGATCCTTACTGTCGAGCATCAGGTTGCGCCTGTCTTCATCATCAATACCGCTCATGCTGTCTTCGGTGCGGCTTAGCAATTCTCTTTCTTCTTCGGTAACATCGGAATCACTGTCAGACAGATCCTCTTCAAACAATCCTTTGCCCTCTTCATCATCGGAAGAAATAGTGGTATCATGAAACTGTTTCATTTGGGGAACGTGGATATGCTCCTGACCGGGAATATCTTCTACACCTGGAAGATCGATCGTAGTTTCTTCAGGCTGCATTCTCGCTTTATCTCTTTCAGAATCGATCAGGTCCGTATTGTGCGCGGGGTTATTGTTTTGTGTAGACATGGTTTTCTTTTTAGCTGGAAGTAAAAAAAGAATGCCATGGGACTAGTTTGTGGTTTGTAGTTTGTTGTTTGTAGTTAGCGCTAGAAATTCGGGAACCAACTACAAACCACAAACTACAAACCACAAACGGTTCTACCACTCCGCTCTTGCAGTAGGCCCAACCTCAAGACCACTGAATTCACCTGCAAGGTATTTGTAGTATGCCGTGATCGCGATCATCGCAGCATTATCTGTGCAATATTCAAATTTGGGTATAAAAGTTCTCCATCCTTGCTTCTCTCCCATTTCCTGCAGCCCATTTCTTAGTCCGCTGTTTGCGCTTACGCCGCCGGCGATGCAGATATTTTTTACGCCGGTTTGTAGTACGGCTTTTTTGAGCTTCTTCAACAATATGTTAATGATGGTGTATTGGATAGATGCGCAGAGATCGTTAAGATTTTGTTCTATAAAACCAGGTTCCTGTTTCTGTAGAAAATATAACACAGAAGTTTTTAGACCGCTAAATGAAAAATTCAGTTCTGGGATCTGCGGTTCTGCAAATTTGAATTTCAGCGGATCACCATTCTTCGCATACTTATCGATCAATGGCCCGCCGGGATATGGAAGTCCCAATAATTTCGCGCTTTTATCAAATGCTTCGCCGGCCGCATCATCGATCGTTTCACCAATTACTTTCAGATCGAGCGGTGAAGTTGCCAATACAATTTGCGTGTGGCCGCCACTTACGGTTAAACATAAGAATGGAAAATCGGGTTTGTCTTCAGCTATCAAATTCGCCAATACATGCGCCTGCATGTGATGAACGGCTATGAGTGGTTTGTTTAAGGATAAGGCCAGGGATTTTGCAAACTGGGTGCCAACAAGGAGGCTTCCGATCAGGCCGGGGGCTTGTGTAAATGCTACGGCATCGATGGTTTGTAGTTTGTGGTTTGTTGTTTGTTGTTCTGGAAATGCCTGGTTGAGCGCAGCATCTATCACCGGAACAATGTTCTGCATATGCGCACGACTTGCAAGTTCGGGTACTACGCCGCCGTATTGTTCATGCACGGTTTGATTGGCGATGAAATTGGATAAGATCTTTCCATCCACGCAGATGGATGCGGAAGTTTCATCACAGGAAGATTCTATGGCTAGTATGCAGGGCACTTGGGTTTATTGGTTTACTTGTTTAATAGTTTACTGGTTTACAAAATGCAAAAATAATATGTAAACGTTGGGTGAACTAATAAACCATTAAACAAGTAAACCAATAAACTATTTCGTCCTTATCGCCACCACCGGATCCATCTTAGCAGCAATGGATGCAGGTATGATCCCTGAAATAATTCCGAGTATGATACAGATACTTAATGCCAGTATGATAATATTCGGTGCGATGAAAATAGCGAATGGCAACACAGAACTTAATACAAGTGCCAACAGCCATACCAGGCCAAGCCCTACCAATCCACCAATAATGCAGAGAAAAGCACTTTCAATAAGGAATTCCGTAAGGATGGTTCTTCGCTTGGCGCCCAATGCTTTTTTCAATCCTATCTGGCTGGTTCTTTCGCGAACGGTTACGAACATAATATTGGCTACGCCGAATGCCCCAACGATCAGGCTCAATCCTGCGATGGCCCAACCGCCAGCACTTACCTGGCCAAAAAATCCTTTTACCTGTTCGCTGAATTGAGCAACATCATTAGCCGAAAAATTATCTTCATCAGTCGGGCTTAACCTTCTCACCTGCCGCATGATCCCGACCAGTTCATCCTGTAATGCTGCCGAGGGAACCGTGGGCTTGCCCTGAACCATAATAAATGGGCTGCTGTTATCAGGATTGTATACGCTTGCAAAATAGCGATAGGGAACGATGAGGCTTTGGTCGTAGTCAAATCCACCCACAAAACTTTGTCCCTGTTTTTTGATCACCCCAACAATCATCACATGTTTTCCATTGTATACCACTTCTTTTCCAACCGCCCTCTGTGCGTTGCCATATAATTCATCGGCTACTTTATAACCGATGATACCGGTAGTAGTTCCCCGGCTGAATTCGGTTTCGTTCAGGTACCGCCCATTGTCAATTTCTATCGTTTGAATTGTATTGAATTCTTCCGATACACCATACATGTTCACATTATTCAATATATTATCCATATAACTGAGGTTCACGTTATTGGATACGAACATGGCCGCATTGGATGCGAGCTGGCTCTTGGTTTTGATGAATTTCATTTCTTCAATACGCATCGGTGGGCGCTTCATGTATTTCCACCAGGGATAATCATTGCCCCCGCCGTAGTTCCATTTATCAACATAGATCGTGTTATTACCAAAAGATTTGATATCGTTCTGCACCTTACGCTCCAGGCTATCAACCGTTGCCAACACGCCAATAATACAGAAGATCCCGATGGTGATACCGAACAACGACAGGAAAGTACGCAGTTTATTAACCCGCAATTCCTGCAGGGCCATGCGGAAACTGTTCCAGAGAATACTAAGAAGTTTTAGCATGGATCAAATGTAGTACAAAAGCTGTGAGCTATGAGCTATGAGCTGCGAGCTTTTTGACAAGCGGCAATAGGCTCGCAGCGCCTGGCTCACGGCTCATAGCTCACAGCTCATAGCTTTCCTCAAAAAGTTTTAGTCCAGCATCGTTTCCTGTGCTATTTTTGCACCGATTTTTAAATATAAACCTGCTTTATGACCTGGAAACAAGTCTTCACCTCTTCGATCGGCAAGAAACTGGTTATGAGTTTCACCGGCATTTTCCTTATTCTTTTTTTGATCGTACATGCCGGGTTAAATGCCTGTATCTGGGCGGGCGACAATGGCGAGATGTTTCTGAAAGGCGCACATTTTATGGGAGGTAACTGGGTTCCGCGTATTCTGGAGATCGGGCTGTTTGCCGGGCTCATTCTTCATATTATACAGGGTTATATGTTAACTGTACAGAACAGGAGCAAACGTTCTGTTGGCTATGCAGTGGATTATGGAAATAACGGAAGCAAATGGTACAGCAGGAGCATGGGATTGCTGGGTACAATCATATTATTGTTCCTGGTGGTGCATCTTTCTAATTTCTGGTACCCCAACCGTTCCAACCAGGGATGGTTGCTCGGCGAAGAGATCAATTTATATGAGAAGATGAAAGCAGAATTCAGCGTGCTATGGGTAGTGATCTTGTATGTGCTGGGTTGCCTTTCTTTAGGCTACCATCTTGCCCATGGGTTTCAAAGCGCATTCAGAACCATTGGTGTGCATAATAACCGGTATATAAATATGCTCAAGGGATTGGGCTATAGCTTCGCCATCATCGTTCCGCTTATTTTCGCTATGATGCCGGTGAGCTTTTATTTGGGATGGGTTAGTTAGTGAATGGGCAATGGTGAATGGTGAATAATGAACCAACCGTACAAGTGAGTGACACAACGAAGCTAAATTGAAATACCAAAGCCCAGACAACAACCAACCACAAACGACAAACCACAAACCGAACTACTACAAACGACAAACCGAACGATATGTTAGATGCAAAAATTCCAGCCGGCGCCTTAGATGATAAATGGACAGATTATAAGGGCCATTGCAAACTGGTGAACCCTACCAACAAACGCAAGTTGGAAGTGATCATTGTAGGTACAGGTTTGGCCGGCGCTTCTGCGGCTGCATCATTGGGTGAACTGGGCTATAAGGTAAAAGCTTTCTGCTTCCAGGATTCTCCGCGCCGTGCGCATTCTATTGCGGCACAGGGTGGTATCAATGCCGCCAAGAATTACCAGAATGATGGCGACAGTGTGTTCCGTTTATTTTACGATACGATCAAGGGCGGCGATTACCGTTCACGCGAAGCAAATGTGCACCGCCTGGCTGAAGTGAGTGCAAATATTATTGACCAGTGCGTGGCACAAGGTGTTCCTTTTGCACGTGAATATGGCGGATTATTGAGTAACCGTTCTTTCGGTGGCACACAGGTACAAAGAACCTTTTATGCTGCAGGACAAACCGGCCAGCAATTACTGATCGGCGCTTACCAGGCTTTGGAAAGACAGGTGGCATTGGGCAATGTGAAAATGTATAGCCGTCATGAGATGCTTGAGGTGGTTAAGATCGATGGCAAAGCACGCGGCATTATTGCACGCGACCTGATCAGCGGAAAATTAGAAAGACATTTTGGCCATGCAGTTTTATTATGTAGTGGCGGATATGGAAACGTATTTTATTTATCAACCAATGCCATGGGCAGTAATGTTACCGCGGCATGGAAAGCACATAAAAAAGGCGCAACATTTGCGAATCCTTGTTTTACACAAATTCACCCAACCTGTATTCCGGTGAGTGGTGATCATCAGTCGAAACTCACATTGATGTCAGAGTCGTTGCGTAATGATGGCCGCATCTGGGTTCCGAGAGAAGCAGGCGATAACAGGAAAGCAAGTGAGATACCGGAAGAAGAAAGAGATTATTATCTGGAGAGACGATACCCTGCGTTTGGCAACCTTGTTCCGCGCGATGTGGCATCAAGAGCGGCTAAGGAAAGATGTGATGAGGGTTTTGGTGTAGGAAGCAGCAAGCAGGCCGTGTATCTTGATTTCGGCGCAGCGATCATCCGTTACGGAAAAATTGAGGCGGGTAAAGAAGGCAATGATCATGCGAGCCAGGAAGACATTATCAAACTCGGTAAGGATGTGGTGAAAGAAAAATACGGTAACCTGTTTGATATGTACGAAAAGATCACAGGAGAAAACCCGTATGAAGTACCAATGCGCATCTACCCTGCCGTGCATTATACCATGGGAGGGTTGTGGGTTGACTATGAATTACAGACAAATATTCCCGGATTGTATTGTATGGGTGAAGCAAATTTCTCCGATCACGGTGCTAACCGCTTAGGCGCTTCTGCATTGATGCAGGGATTGGCTGATGGATATTTTGTGATCCCTTACACTATCGGAAATCATTTGGCTGATGAGATCTATGCAAAAGCAGTGGAAACTTCGCATCCTGCATTCGAAGAGGCGGAGAAAGAATTGTCTGATAGAATTAACCGCTTGATGGGCATCAAAGGAAAACAAAGTGTAGAGAGTTTTCACAAACGCCTTGGAAAGATCATGTGGGAGAAATGCGGCATGGCGCGCAATGCAAAAGGATTAACAGAAGCGATCAGCGAGATCCAGGCATTGAAAAAAGAATTCTGGAGTGATGTAAGAATACCCGGCGAGATCAATGAAATGAATCCTGAGCTGGATAAAGCCAATCGCGTGGCAGACTTTATTGAGTTGGGAGAACTGATGTGTAAAGATGCACTTAACAGGAATGAAAGCTGCGGCGGTCATTTCCGTGAAGAGTATCAAACACCGGATGGTGAGGCATTACGTGATGATGCGGGTTACATGTACGTGGCTGCATGGGAATATGCGGGTGAGAGCAACTGGAACCTGCATAAGGAAGTGTTGAATTACGATGTGATCAAACCAACACAGAGAAATTACAAGTAACCCCCCAGCCCCCTAAAGGGGGAGTTGGCATGGTTGCGAAAATTTGAAATTGTTGTAAAATTTATCAATATGGAACATTACCACATGAATCTGAATCTGAAAGTCTGGAGACAACAAAACACTGCTTCAAAAGGCGGGTTCAAATTATATCGTGTTGAAAAAATTTCGAGTGAAATGAGTTTCCTTGAGATGTTTGATGTGTTGAACGAACAACTCATTCATGATGGTGAAGACCCCATCACCTTCGATCATGATTGCCGCGAAGGAATTTGTGGCTCATGTTCCATGTACATCAACGGTAAGCCACATGGACCTTGGCAGGCGAATACAACCTGCCAGTTACATATGCGTGCTTTTAAAGATGGCGATACCATAGTGGTAGAACCGTGGAGAGCTAACGCGTTCCCGGTTATTAAAGATCTGATGGTGGACCGTACTGCGTTCGACAGGATCATACAGGCCGGTGGTTATATCAGCGTGAATACGGGTAACGCAGTTGATGGAAATGCACTTCCTATTCCTAAAGATGATGCGGATGCTTCATTTGCAGCGGCGATGTGTATCGGTTGTGGTGCATGTGTTGCTGCCTGTAAAAACAGCAGTGCGATGTTATTCCTTAGCGCAAAAGTTTCACACCTCGCTTTATTACCGCAGGGAGAACCTGAACGCAAAAGCCGTGTTGTGAATATGCTTGCGCAGATGGATAAAGAAGGTTTTGGTTCATGTACCAATACAGGTGCATGTGAAGCAACTTGCCCGAAAGAAATATCATTGGTGAATATTGCGAGGTTGAATAAGGAGTATCTTGTAGCGAGTTTGACTGATAATAAGTAAGCTCTGCACAAATTAATAATATTGAAAAACCTGCTTCACATGAATGCAGGTTTTTTGTTTGGAAACAGTTAGGGCTAAAGCCCGGCTTCCAATCTTACATTTAACCCCAGCCTTAAGGCTGGGGTTAATAAACACCCCATGCCATCACGGGCTTTAGCCCTTTATTAATCTACCTTTGTTTTTTAATTACGCCTTATGTCTTACTCAGTTCCCGCACATACAAGAATCGGCCATGTACATTTAAAAGTTTCAGATCTTGATAAAGCTCTATCCTTTTACCAGGGATTATTAGGATTTGAACTGATGCAGAAATACGGAACACAGGCTGCGTTTATTTCAGCAGGTGGTTATCATCATCATATCGGTTTGAATACCTGGTACAGCAAAGATGCAAAACCTGCACCTGAGCATGCACCGGGGTTATTTCATACCGCCATCCTCTATCCTACCCGCAAAGACCTCGCGGTAATATTGCAGCGATTGATCGACGCGAAATATCCATTGACCGGTGCTTCTGATCATGGTGTTTCGGAGGCATTGTATTTAGATGATCCCGATGGCAATGGTGTTGAACTCTATTGGGATAAACCAAGAGAACAATGGCCATTTGACGCAGCAGGCAATTTACAAATGGTAACAGAACATCTGGACCTTCAGGATCTATTGAAAGAGATAAACAATTAATCTATAAACTCTCTGTGTAACTCTGTGTCCTCTGTATTTCTGTGTTGAAAAAAAACATAATCAGCACTTCGAACTTGATTTTTCAACACAGAGTTACAGAGATTGGGAGTACCAAGAGAAATACTTACATACCCAAACTAAACAAGTTGATCTTTTGCTTTTCCGGTGTTGTTACCACGATATTAGTCGGTCCCATCTCTTTATAATTCTCCAACCCATCCTGTTTCAGCTTTTCAATTTTCCCTTTCATATCAGCCGCGAAGTAGGTGATTGTCGGGTCGCTAAAACTTTCTGTCTGGTGCAATCCAACGATAGCGAGCCCATCAGAAAGTATTGCCCACGGATAGTGGCTCGACATCTTAGAAAGTGTTTGAAATCCCAGCTTTCCCCAGAATGAAATGGATGCATCCAGGTCTTTTACCGGCATCGCAAACTCGCCGAACATTCCGCAAACCTGGTTTGCATATTTTTCCGGTTTTGTGTAGTCCTGTGGCAACATTGTAAGCATAGTGGGCCCTTTCGGTTGCATAAACCCTTCGGGAATATGTATCAGGCTTATATTCGCTCCATCTGGTGTGTGTAAAAGATATTTCCTTACAAAATCAGATGGTTTGGGGATCTCGGCAAATACGAGCCCTGCATCTTCGATCAATTTAACTGAGGCATCAATATCCTTTACATAATACGTTAGTGCGATATAAGGCTTATTGTCCTTCCGCAACATCATTAGCAGGGCGCCATCAGAAACCTGGATCCAGGGAAAGGGGAAATCACTGCGCATAATTTCATCAAATCCAAGTTTCTTATAAAAAGCCGATGATATGTCTAAGTCGGGAGTGGTTATCGTAATGGCGGTAACTTCTCCGAGTATGGGTGTTGGTAAATTCATACAATTTATTTTTCCATTAATTGTTTAATCATAGTGAGTGCTGCATCCCATCCCTCTATTGAATCTTCATAGTCTCTTTCAGTGATGGGGTCGGTGAACTCTTCTGTAATATGCAGGATCGTTTTTCCATCCTGTTCGTCCAGTGTATACGTGATCCTTGCCATTACTTCATCCAGTTCTTCAGGATAATACAAACTATGCTGCAGGAATTTTTCCGCTTCGATATCGAGGATTATTCCATTGGTTAACAAAGTTCCATTAAGCGCCTGCCAACGAAATGAAGACCCAACCTGCCAGTCAGAAATATATTGGCCTCCCATTTGTCTGGTAAAGACCGGATTGACGAACATACCCCAAACCTTTGAAGCTGGGGCATTGATCAGTATCTCCTTTATCACAATGGATGGTTCACTCATGCAGTTTGTATTTGTTTAGGTGTATTTCTTTTCAACACCAACGCGGTGATCAGGGTAACAACCACACCTACAGGCAGTATCTCTATGTAGGTCATCAGGATAACAAACAGAGGATTCTTGTACCATTCTCTCATCTGCGCCATATCAGCTGATTTCTTTGCAAGTTCCGCTGCGCTGATGCCGCTGGATTTTGCTTTGGCGATCATAACCGCAGCGTATTTATCCATAAAATCGGGTATAAAGCAATAGTAATTGATCAGCCATCCTATCACGTAAATGGTAGACGCGATCAGGGAGATAAAAAGGCCGATCTTAAATGCTTTCCCGAAATTGATGACGCCGCCATTTTGCTTATCGCGGAATGACTTAACGCCCACAAAGATCATCGCGAAAGCAATGATCATGGCAGAATAACCATAGATCATACCGCCTTCAAAATCTCCTTTGGCGCAATAATAACCAGTGGAGAAAGCCATCATGGCGGTAACAATCACGCCGGCAATGATACCGTAAACAAGTACTACTTTTTTCATTTGATTAGGTTTTGGTTTGAGGCGTAAAAATCAAATAGAATTGTCTTTTCAGCCTCATACTTTCGGGTGATTTTATCATTCGCTACCGGTTTTCATACCAAAGTATGATATATCAGGGTATCAAACCTATGCGTTTTGCTTTTTCTATGGCTTGTGTCCTGCGTTGCACATCCATTTTCTCGAATATTTTTGAAGAATGTGTTTTGATGGTATTGAGCGACACAAATAATTGCCTCGCGATCTCCTGGTTACTCAACCCTTCTGCCATCAATTGCAACACCTCCAGCTCCCTTTTGCTCATGCCAAGATCTTCAAGTGCTTTTTCATTCAGCACAAAAGGAACAGCAGGATCGGTGTACAGGTATTTTTCAACTACTACTGTTTCTACCTTAGGTTTGGTGAGTTTGATGGCCAGCCAGATACCCAGCGAGGTAAAAATAATGGCGATAGCCCCTGCATAGATCTCGAAGGAATGTTCAAAGATCACAAAACGCAGTTCAAGCCAGTTAAGCAGGAATACCAAAGCGCCGAGGCAGGCTCCGTATAGAATATTTGTCTTGTTTCTTGCTATCAGTTTGGTGATCATGGTTTTGAAGAGATACTATTAGTGATGAGGGTAGAGATAAGAGTTAAAAGTTAAAAGTTAAGAGTTAATAATTGGGTCGCCTAAACTATCGGATTCATTATTAACTTTTAACTTTTAACTATTAACTTTTAAATTCGGCAAGCCGAACCAGCATACTCCCCCAATGTCAAATACTTATTTCCAATTTAAACAATTTATCATACACCAGGAAAGCTGCGCGATGAAAGTGTGCACGGATGCCTGTTTGTTTGGCGCATGGATGGCGGGTAAAGTTGTAGGAGGGCAGATGGCGGTTGACAGTGTGTTGGATATTGGTGCCGGAACAGGGCTATTGAGCCTGATGATCGCGCAACAATCTGCTGCGCGAATAGATGCGGTAGAACTGGATAAGCATGCGGCCACGCAGGCATCAGATAATTTCGAATTGAGTAAATGGAAAGAAAGACTGCAGTTGATACAGGGCGATATCAAAACGCTTCATTTGGGAAAGAAATATGATCTCATCATTTCCAATCCTCCTTTTTTTGAGAATGATCTTAAAAGCGCTGATACGCAGAGAAACCTGGCTTTGCACAGCAATGAATTGAGCCTGCCCGAATTACTGGCTGCAATAAAAAAACATCTCGCAGAGAATGGAAAATTTGCCGTGCTCCTTCCCTATCATCGTAAAATTGAATTTGAAAAACTGGCTTTGGAAGAGGGATTTTTTGTTGAAGAAGAAATCTCTGTTAAACAGACACCAGCGCATAATTTTTTCAGGATGATGTTTTTATTTGGGAAAGAAGCTTGTGTTGCGAAGACTGATTCTCTGACTATTCGTGATGGTGAACAATATACTTCTGAGTTTATTGATCTATTAAGGGAATACTATCTAAAATTGTGACCGTTACTAAGGCCAAAAAAATCAATAAAAGAAAAACGAAGAGAAAAAGCGACCCCGAAATACGGCAATACTTATTTTCTTCGTTTCTCTTCTATTGAAAGACAAAGTTGAATTTGTGATTATTGTTTAGTGATTCGCGTAATCAGCCAGGTACTTAAACTCCGCTGTCAATTTACCTCCATCTAAGATCGTTGCCCTTTCAACCGCCGCACTACCCCCTTTGCGTATATCATCCAATACATATTTAATAAGCTGCTCTCCGAAATAGCGACTCGCATCTCGTGGTAATTCATTAGGGAGGTTGCCTACCGCCATTACATCTACACGACCTGGTAAATAAGGCGCAGTTTGGGCGCCGGTTAATTTATCAACTCCATAAACAGGCTCATCTATCGTTCCATCGCCATAATTGCACGGGATGCTGCCATTCTTATCATCGGTAATATCTGCGATGGTTTGTATGCGAAAAGCCGGCCGCTGCAGGGTTTCCATTGAAAACAGCCTCGGTATGTTTTGCTCCCAGTAAACGCCGTTCATCAGTATATCGGTATGTGCGCAATACTCTTCAAATACGCAGCGGTACTCATTGGCGTGCGCATGAAAATCATCGCGCTTGTAGCTTCCATTGTCTTTGCGCCTGTAAAGATCACTGCCTTTGAGATGCACATACACCGGGTATTCAAATTCGCGTTGCAGGTATTCTTCGGGTTCCACTTCCTGCACATCCATCAGGTTCATGATCTCCAGAATTCCGTGAGCCACGCGACCGCTGCCGGTTACAGCTATTTTGATACGCGGAAGTTTCAATCCAAAATAAGTATGTATCAATTCACGGTAATCTTTTACTTCCCCCACCCTTCCCAAATGATACGCACCTGTACGGTTACCGTGCGCCATGATGCCGTTATGCGCGCCCACAATACCTGCAAAAAATCCAAAACCAATAATGCGCTGTCCATCTTCATGCTCCAGGCATTCATAATCCACCAATGAAATGCCCTTATCCATCATGGCATGCATTAGTTCCCTGTTATGCGGTTGCTTTTTGCGCGTATGCGAAAAGAACAGGTATTTTTTATGCGCGATCAGTTGACCAACCGGTATTTCTTTGATGCCCAATAACAGGTCGCAGGCGCCGAGATCTTCGGTTACTTCAATACCTGCCTGTATGTATTCCTCATCTGTAAAACACCGATCAGCCGAACTTTGCACCAATATCCTGATATCCGGAAAATGTTTTACCAGCCATTTGCACTGCGACGGCACAAGTGCTACCCTATTATCTGCTGGAACTTTTCCCTCTCTAATAAGCCCGATGACAAGCATTGTGGTATTTTTGTGCAAGATAGTGCTTTAAGAGAGCCTGTCGTTTTAAGGGAGTTCTGCTTTTAAGAAACGTTTGTGGTTTGGGGTTTGTGGTTTGGGGTTTGGGGTTAAGTATGTTCCGGCACGCTAACAACATTTACGCATAAAAAGAACCGTAAGCCAAATAAGAACGTTGAGGAATTGCTGTGCGGAATTCAGCATGCTGCAACAGTAACGGGCTCACGCATAAAGTAAGCACAAACAATCGAAATTCAGCATGCCCGGCACATTAACAGAGTTCCCGAATTAAACAACACCAAACCCCAAACACCAAACCCCAAACATGAACTATTTCGAACTATACAACATCCCGGTTTCCCTCCGCCCCGACCAGGCCCTGATAAAGCAGCGCTTCTATGAACTGAGCCGGAAATACCATCCGGACCTGCATAGCCTTGCGGCGATAGATGAACAGGCGGATATCCTGGAAAAAGCATCGCAGGTGAATATGGCATACAAAGTGCTGATACATCCTGATGAAGTGATCAAATATGTGTTGCAGTTAAAAGGATTGTTGGAGGAAGAAGAAAAATACCAGTTAACACCCGATTTCCTGGCGGAGATGCTGGACCTGAACGAACAGGCCCTCGATGTATCGGAACAGGCGGATGCTGACAGGTTAACCCAAACCATTCACGATTTTCAAACCAAGATCTATGAACCTGTGGAAACGATTGTGGCAAATTATCAGGAAGGTGTTACTACCGAAAAAGAATTGCTGCAAGTAAAAGAATACTACTACCGTAAAAAATACCTCGACAGGATTTTGGCGGGATTGAAGTGAGTGCGAACGTTTTACTGATACCATACCCTCACCCTTCCAGCCTTGCGTCTGATACCTGTTTGCAATCTTATGTGTGTTTCAAAGTGTTCCCGGAATGGAGTATATTTAAGCCCACGTTAACAGTGCATACCGATCGAATTATTACATGTAGCAAACAGCTCAGAACAAACGCGCTTTTGACTTTTTACTTTTGACTTTTTACTTTTTACTTTTGACTTAACGACAAGCTACCTCCTTATGAATAAAAAAATCATCCTGTCTTTCTTTTTGTCTGCCGCGCTATTACAGGCTAACGCCCAAATGCCTCCGGCCAACGCACCCATGAATCCCTATAAAAAGTCGCTTCCCATGCCGGATTATATTGCCAGGGCTTTCAGTAACGGCACACGCAATCTTAATGGCAAACCCGGAAGAAAATACTGGCTTAATCATGGCCGGTATACCATTGCTTTAACAGTTAACCCACCGCAAAATTTAGTCACAGGAGTTGAACAGATCACCTGGTTTAATGAGAGTCCCGATAAGCTGGACAGTTTAAACATGAAACTGATCATGAATACGCATCGCGGTGCTGCAAGGGGTGCAACGGCTAATCCCCAGGCCGGTATCCAGGTTGATGAAATAACGGTGAACGGCGTTAAAACTGCATGGAACAATGACTCGGTTTCATCAACCAATTATATGATGGCGCTTGATAAACCCTTGGCTAAGCACGATTCAATTAAGTTCAATATCAGTTGGCATTACCAGTTATCAAGGGGCCGTGGCCGTGAAGGCATTATCGACCCAACTACTTTTTACATCGCTTATTTTTATCCGCGCGTATCGGTATATGATGATTACAAAGGATGGGACGTACAACCATTTGGCGGCGGACTTGAATTCTATAACGATTTTAATGATTACAACCTGAGTGTAACCGTTCCGAAAAATTTTATCGTTTGGGCAACCGGCAATTTCCGCAATCCCGATGAAGTGCTGTCGGCTGATGCGGCAAAGAAATATCAAACATCGCTCACCAGCGATTCAACCATTCATATAGCCGGCACGAAGGACCTGGCCAATAAAACCGTTACGGCTCAAAATACCAGCAACACCTGGAAATTCACAGCCAGTAATGTAAGTGATGTGGCCATTGGTATCAGCGATCATTATAACTGGGATGCCGGAAGTGTTATCACAGATGATCAAACCGGCCGGCGCGTAAGCATGCAGGCTGCTTACCAGGACACAATGCGTGATTTTCAGCAGTCTGTTCAATTTGGCCGCTATTCGCTGCGCTACTTTTCGAACGACTGGCCCGGTGTTCAATACCCGTATGAAAAATCAGTTGCTTTCCAGGGTTTTGCCGATATGGAATTTCCCATGATGATGAATAACAGCCACCAGGCCGATGCGGGATTTGCTGAACTGGTGCAGGATCACGAACAGGCACATACCTATATGCCTTTTTATATGGGCACCAACGAAAGCTTTTATGCTTATATGGACGAAGGCTGGGCCACCACGTTTGAATACCTGATAGGGCTTACGGAAAAGAGCAAAAAGGGAGCTGATGATTTCTATAAATCGTTTCGTGTTAACCGCTGGATACATGGGCCGCATACGCAGGAAAACCCTGTCATTACACCATCGCCGTATGTTACATTTGCCGCAGGAAGCAATTCATATGGCAAGGCATCTTTAAGCTACCTGGCTTTAAAGGATATGCTGGGTGATGAGCTGTTTAAAAAAGCCCTTCACACCTATATGAAGAACTGGAACGGCAAGCACCCCGTTCCGTGGGATTATTTTAATTCGATGAGCAAGGGATCGGGTAAGAAACTGGATTGGTTTTTTTACAACTGGTTCTTCACACCGTACTATATCGATCTCGGCCTCGAAAGCGCTGTTGAAACAAGGGCCGGTTATAAATTGTCTATCAAAAATATCGGCGGCTTTGCTGTTCCGTTCGATGTGAATGTAACATACACCGACGGCAGCACGGATGCCTTCCACCAAACCCCTATGGTATGGAAAAAAGATCAAAAAATTACTGCGGTTACTGTTGCGACAACAAAAGCAGTTAAGTCTATTACGCTGGATGGTGGGATTTTTATGGATGCGGATGAAAAAAACAACACCTGGACGAAATAGATTGCGACTCCTATACCCACGCTCTGAAGAGCGTGGCAAAGAGAAGACCTCAATTTTGCCACGCTCTTCAGAGCGTGGAATATGATAAGACTCTAACCTTTCTCTCCGGGGCTTCCAGCCCCGTGTGTGGATTGATGAATGTCCGAACACCTGCGGTCGCCTCACGAATAATCCTTCGTGCGAAGACCAAAATTAAGAAGGGAAAGACTCTCATCTTTCCCTTCTGTTGGCCGAACAGGATTCGAACTTTAGCATTCCTGCGAATATGATGAGCTACATCCCTCCCAGTTCCTTCAAAAATTTCTCCGAATTGGCTTTAGTATTGGCTGGTGGGTTTAAGGTCAATGACTTTTTAAAACTTTCGATGGCCTTTGCTTTATCGCCGGTGGTGGCATAGGCTTCACCAAGGCTATCCCATGTGTTGGCGCTTGCGGGGAAGCGTTTGGTATTCAGGATGAACACTTCAATTGCTTTGGCATTTTGTTTATCGTTGAGCAACTGGTATCCATAGAGGTTGATATCGTTTTCGCCTGCGTTGGGATTCGCAATCGCATCTGCCATTAATTTTTCAGCTTCGTCCTTCTTCCCCATCTGTGCAAGTATGCCTGATTTAATGCTGAGTGTCTGGAAGTTTTTATTTTGTGCGATCGCCCGGTCTATCCATGTTATGGCCTGCTCCAGGTTTACTTTATTGGCAAGTGCATAATTGGCCGCATCTGCATTGTTCTGCCAGCTGAAACCGGTGGATCCTTTTAATTCTTCATTCGCATTCTTCATCACGATTTTGTCTACATCAAATTGAATATTTACCGGGAACTGTTTCTTTTCCCAGTTGAGTACCAGGTCAGCAGAATTCTTTGTGATGTTTTCAAAATCGTAAGTGAGCAGTTCTACGTGTGGAATAGAACGTAGCTGGATCTTCATCCTCAGCTGGTCCTGTTTCTGGTCGTAAAAAAAACTGCCCCATGATTGGTAGTCTTTCGACAGGATCACTTCTCCCGTATTGTTATCTGTATTGATCGTAAAGAATAGTCCGTAAGTACCGGCGGGAACGGTTTGACCTTCCACTTTGGCCTCGTGGGAAAATGTGATCACGGTATTCTCATTTGCCCCTGCGCGCCACGGCGCTTCATTGCCGGCGCCAAATGCCTGTTTGTTATATCCATACGGCACCATTTTACCCCATACCTCTCTTTTTTTAACAGAGGGCCGTGAGTATGCAACATTGATGGTTGAGATGCCGATGGTTTGAGATACACTGGCGGCCGGGCTGGGCGTTCGTGGCAGGGTTAACTGTGCATTAGCACTAAAAGATCCCAAAACTACCAGTAAAGCAATTAGCCGGACGTTCATTTTCTTTCTCATGATACTGTTATTAAATGTTCGGTAATGATATATTTCACAACAAAAACTTATGCTTTTTTGCGTAAGTGAATCCAATGAGATATGCTGAAACATCGATTATTGTTTCCCAGGCGTGAAATATGTCTATCGAATATTGACCGAAAAATAATTGCTGCAAGTAAAAGACTACTACTACCGCAAAAAATACCTCCAAAGGATTTTGGCGGGATTGAAGTGATGCATTGTACCGGGGAAACTTCAGGACGGAATAAATGGAACATAAGAAAGGGGCACCATTTGCGGTGCCCCTTTCTTATCTAACTGCCTGTTCTTTCTTACATCGGCGACAGGTATTGCGCATAAGCATATCCTTCTTCACCGGCATCATTACGTACGAGCCACCACTGGTCATTGGTTTTGCTTAGCAGGGTAACGGTACCGCCATGGGGCGCTTTACCAACAAGTGGTTGATCGGTTCCCGGGCCTTTGCGCATATTCAGGCTGGAGGTATCGGTGGTTACTTTAAGTTTCGAACCTTCGCCGATACCCGCCACATCCACATCCATCACTACATCACCGGTTAAAAAATTGGGGTCTGCTTTTCCATAGAGATCCCAAAGCCTATCCTTCAAAGCCGCGCTGGATGCCTGACCCTTGATATATAGTACTCCGCCCAGCTCATTCACCTGGATACCGCCCGCAGACTTTGCTGCCGTGATCAGATCGCTGTATTTTTCCTGTAAGGCCATGACCGTATAATTTATGGGTTAATAATTTTTAGGGTTACCGCATCTACCTTTTTAGGGTTAAGCGCGTCGAGCGACATTTTTAATCTCTTCCATTTTTCAGCGCTCAGTGTTCCTGTCACAAGGATCTCACCATTGGTAACTACGGCTGTGGCTCCCGGATAATCTTTCATAATATCATTCAGGCCTTTTTGCAAAGCATCATCGGGAGATAAGGTAACAACAGGTTCCGGCACTACAACGGTAATATTGTTGACCACGCTTTTAACACCCGTCGCTTTTTTTGCGGCATCTTCCGCAGCTGTCCTGGTAGCTTCATCCTTTACCTGTCCCGAGAGTGTAGCCACCCCATCTTTTACATCGGTACTGATTCCCGATGCTACAGGCTGTACATTTTCTGCCACATTTTTGTTGATCTCTGCATCTTTTGGTGCGCAGGATGCAAAGAAAAGCGTGCACGCAATGAGCACACCGCTGCCGATCTTTTTCATGTTCATGGTAATTGATATTTAAAGTGAATGATTAATGAAACATTGTTTGTATGTCTGCCAGGTCAACATCGCCATCGCCATCTTTATCAAGACCGAGTTTAGAACCGATGCGGCTTAACAGGCCCTGATGGTTAGGGTTATTACCGCCTCCCGTAAGCGAGGAGATGATATTCTGCAGGCTTAGGCCGTTGCTATTGTTATTACCGGGCCTTCGTAAAAGAGACCCCAGCACGGAGGGGATCAACCCGGAAGAGACATTACCCGCTGTTGCTGGGTTGATACCGAATTTCCGCATAATATTATCCATGAAATTGTTTTGCATTCCCTGCGCGGCAGGGTGATCCCGGTCGCCTGTGAGCACATTCGACAGCCCGTCTGCATCACCGTCATCAGCGAGCCCCTGCAGGCCTGAAAAAATGGAGGAGCCTGCTTCTTTCATCACGTCATCATTGTGTTCGTTGGGGATATCGGGGTTTTCAACTACGGTAGACTGGCCGAAATGGCGGATGGTATTCATTAGCTGCTCTAACATATGGCTCGTTTGCCAGATCAATAAAAATAATCGTGCCCGTGATAAGTGGGGCATACCCTGTAGGAAGTAAAAAATAAATAACACGATCCCCGCTATTATTTTGGTTGATTTGGCACGAAACAGTAATATTGCACCCCGCTTCTTACTGCCCAGATGGCGGAATTGGTAGACGCGCTAGACTCAAAATCTGGTTATCGCAAGGTAGTGCAGGTTCGATTCCTGTTCTGGGCACCCTGATTATCAATTAATTAGAAAGGTTGCAGCAATGCAACCTTTTTTATTTGCACAAAATTTGCATTATTCTATTGGCGGAGGTGTAAAAGAACTTTAAAAGGTAAAGATAATTAATTTTAAAACAACCTGGGTTTAAATGCTTTTATAAAATCATGTCACCGGCTGTCCGGAAAAAAACCAGTGATCGATATGCAATCTTCCGTTATCAGGTCTGTTCTTTTACAGCTACAGTACAGAAAATAATTGATCGAACAGCGGTGTTTTTTTGACACAAATGTCTTCCAGGAGAGTCCCGTGTTCTGTTTTGCTCGAAATCTCTACGAGTCCGAACCAATGGGCGAATACTTCAAAAAAACGCCATGCATATGCATCTTCAAATACATGTATTCTTTCCTGAAACAATTTGTCCTCCCTTTTTTCATATAGGTCCCTGAAATACGCCCGCATCACCTTATCACTGTAGAACCGAGAATCCCGTGGCACATCTCCATACTTGGCCAGCAGGTAAAGGGAAAAGGCCCAACCCAACTGGCCATACATTCCATCATCCTGGATACGGTAAAAATTACCCCAATGATAACTGCCCGCCACGTACATAAATAATCGGATAAAACGCTCGGACGTATTGGCCTCAGCTATCCGTTCCCCTTCCTTGGTCAGCACAAGCGAATTGCCCTGCTTGCGCACGATCTTAGTTTCTACAAGATAATGCTTTAACGGGCCGAGATAAGGAATGTTTTCTTCCTGTACTCGTGTGAGATATGCGCGGTACTTCCAGTCGATCAGGTTCTGGCTGTTCAAATATTCACAAATACGAACGGGTAGGTTGCCACCGGCAGTGAGTTTCAGTTTACAGTCCTGTCTGATTTGTGCGATAAGCAAGTCAGAGAGTGCAAGCAAAGGAACTTTCGAAAGACTCTCCTCGCTTATCTGCTGCTTAAAACCGATCAGGCTTTTTTCTCCCATGGGATCATGGAGCAGCCAATGCATCTGCTCACGGCTTACCCCATCGAAATCTTCTTCCGGCCTTTCGTTGATCTGGTGCTGGTGCTCGCCCAGTAGCCGGTTGATCTCATCCAGGCTCAAATCCCCGTTGTTCACTTCCGGGTGCTTCGCTAAAAATTCCTTTAACATCGCTTCTGCTGGGTTCATTGGCTTGTCTAAGTTTTTTCTTTAAAGATGGTATAATGATTTTTGAGTAAATGCACATAACCGGGATCATTGCTGACGGCTTGGCCAAATACGGAGAGCAGTTCATTTGCAGCCGGGGTTTGCGGAGCCAGCCACATCAGTGCAGGCCCTTTGAGTGCGATAATTTCAGCGTCCGGTATGGATACTCCCATCCACCTGCAGTAAAAGCTTAATGGTTCCCAACCGAAGGTAATGCGTGCCAATTCCTTCGAAGGCGCGCCTTCTTTTATGACGGTGATATAACCGACCCGGCAATCACATTCTTTATCAGTGCAATAAGCATCAGTGAAAAAATAGGTGCCGGGCGCCAGTTTACCCGTATGTGTTTCTAACACATAAGATCTTGTTTCTTGGGCGGCAATACCAGGGAAAAAATGGCTGAAGGCTTCGATAGAATTCACGGGCAAGATCTTTTAAAAGAGATTCAGGGTATGGGCGAACTTAAACGTTTTTAGAATACGAACTGTTATCAAATTAGCCATTTATCTTTTCCAATGTTCTGTCCAACGGTTTTGTATTTTTCAATTTTAAAATATAATGTCGCCAACTGTCATACCTGTCAAGTGTACGAAAATGGAAATTTGTGAAAACCGGTCTTATTCTGCTGTCACACTGTCCGAAAATTTTGATGCCGTCAAATTCAAGTCTGATGCACATTTTATTTTTTTTAAAGGGGTTAGGCTTGTCCGCAGGATTTGCAGTTTCACAGGGTACGTTGGAGGTTTACGAAATAAGTTATTTGAACATATACAAAGCACCCGTCTTATAAGAATGGCTGCCTAAGTATAAATGGGATATGCAGTTTTACAAAAACTCGTAAAAGGATGAACGCAGAAATTAAAATATTGGACGAGCCTATAATGCAAAAACCCCGGTCTTCCGACCAGGGTTTTGTATTTTCAAATTTTAAAAATATAGTGTCGTCAACTGTCCACAAACCAATTTTTGCAAAAGGACACCAATTTTTGTCGCCAAATTCCGCGGACTGAATCTTCTCAAGAAAATCAAGGGTTTGCGAATTTTTTTTTACAGGGGTGCTGTCCACAGGATCAGAATTTTCACATGGGCACGATCCCGATTCCTGCCCGGTTAATGTGGTCAAAGTAATAAGTTACAGGTTCCATTTAGCAAAGTAACGGGAAAATATGTTTTTCATTCTGCTGCATATCTATTCGAATTAAAAAGCTTCTGCCTGATAATATTTCGCCTGCTGACCAAAACAAAAAAGTCAGAAAATCAGGCGAAAACCGCCTGTGACCCCGCCTGTGACAGTCGCCCGGACAAACGGACAGTAAAATCTCTGAAACGTGCATTATTGCTGGATTTGGAAAAAGGTCATGGGCGAGGCGATTTTGGGCGTTAACAATTGCCGGTTAACGTTAAGTTTAATCATAATCTGTAAGGAGTTCTATACTTGTACACGAAATAGACACCTGTTTACTTCCTTCTCCTAAGCCAGGATAATTTTTAGCTACAGCTGCACTGCCAATGCTTCCATTCAAATAAAGATCTTCTCCAAATGTTTCACAGGTGCGTCCCCAATGTTGATCATTGGTCACGTCAATTACAGGGGGCCAGTATTATGGTAGTGCCGCGCGATCTCGCCTGTGCCGCAACCCATGTAACATTAGCTCATTGATCGATATTTCATATTGTACTCATTTTTTCGTTGATAATGTGTTGCTCAATTTCCATTCAGGAAGTTTTTTTGCTACCGGCCAAACTTCATCAAGCGTATCTCCATTATACAATACACCGTCTTTCATTACGTATTTGATGTCTTTACTATTATGAATATCATCCAAAGGATTACTGTTTAATATCATCAGGTCAGCGATCTTACCGATTTGGATGGAACCCAAATCTTTTTGGATGCCCAAGCCCTCTGCACCCATAATTGTAGCAGCCTGTAATGCTTCCATATTGGTCAGGCCCCCCATTTGCAAAGCCCATAATTCAAAATGTGCGCCTATTCCCTGGTCATTGCCATGACTGCCTAAAGTAACTTTCCCACCTGCTTTGCGAATGGAAGCTTCTGTCTCGGATGAGAAAACAAATTCAGGATGAAGGCTATCAGGTGGTGACTTCTCATTTAATATCTTTTTTACCACATTATCGGGAGTAAAATATGCCAGCTTGGTGTCAGGATTTTTTCGGTATAAATAATGAAAATAATGACCAGCCCCTTCAAAGGGGTCAGCTGTTTCAACTAAAGTAGGCGTGGTATAGGTCCCGGAAAACGCAAGGAACGTTGTTACATCTTTATAAAGCTTACCGCGGAACCTATGGTGTTCTACTCCTGTGCTTCCATCCTTATACATGCCAAATAAACCGGCCCATCCTTCATTTGTCATGTTCAAACCAGCTTCACTGGAAGCTTGCAGGAGCCATTGCCGCTGCAATCGCGTATCCTGACCATACTGTTTAATGAATATTCCTCCCATCAACGCTCTTTTGTGTACAATAGCCCGGGCCTCCTCCAGGCTATGAAGGGGATAGGTATCCGGGTTAACGGTTTGTCCGGCGCTAAACAGTCTTGGCCCAAGCATCTGTCCTGTTTTCAGCAATTCCCCAAATCCAAAGGAAGCATAATCGGAAGAGGGATCCCGCGACGTTGTGATGCCATAAGCAAGGCTTACCAGGTGTGACCATGATTGCCCGGGAAATACCCGTATACCCCCTTTTATACCTAAATGGTCATGCATATCAACAATTCCAGGCATGATGGTCTTTCCCGCCAGGTCAAATATTTGTGATCCGGATGGTATTTGGATTTTATCAACAGGCCCCACAGCAGTAAAATGGCCTTTGGAAATTACGATGGTGCCGTTTTCAATTACCTGGTCTTTTTGCATGGTGATGATCCTTGCATTTCGAAGCACAATTGTGCCCTGTGCATAATTACCGGCAACCGCGACATCCATTGCAATAGTCTTATCAGGTGTGACTAAAGATGTGATGGTGTTATCATCCCACAAAATGGAATCGCCTGCTTTTTTAATATCATTAGCAGCTTGTGTAAATATTTTGTCGGTATGTACACTATAAAATTTATTTCCAAACGACCATGACAAGGACTTTCCGCCATCTTCCCAATGCGGGTCAATACCACCGATCGAAAACCTGATAACGGGAAGCTTTTGATGGGGGTCAAAAATAGTTGTGGTACCGCCGGGGTTAAAGACCGGTACCATGTACAAATCTTCATGGCACCCAAATACGATATATCGCCCATCCGGAGAGATTGAAACCTGTTCGATATCTGAGCCTTTGGGTTGGGAAGCTGCTATAGCCAGTGTGTTCACATGGTTGCCAATAATTACCTTAGACATCAAATAAGGAATGGAATGATTGCCCTTGGCTTTAGGCATATACATTACCTGGCTTCCATCTGGTGAAAATGCAAGCGAATTGTTGTACCGGATACTATCTGCAATAATTCTTGACGGCCCTCCGTTTACCGGGATAACCTGCAATTGGGCAAACAAATTTCCATAAAAAGAAAGGGAAGTAACGCCGATTAAATTTGGCGGGCTTTTTACTGCAGCAATGCTTTGACCATCCGGGGACCATGCAGGGCACTCATAATGACCGGCAGATATATCCAGTTGTTCAGGGGAGCCACCGGCAGATGGGACTCTCCAAAGATGCCCGCCAACTGTATCACTCCAGCTAACATAGGCTACCCATCTGCCATCAGGTGAAAAAACAGGTTGAAATTGTCCAAATGGTTGGTTGACCAAAAGATGCGGTTTGCCATTGGGCAGATCCATCATATACAACTTATTGAGCGCAGAGAATACTAAATGTTTACCGTCCTGGCTCTTGTTGGCGGATCTTGTGTACTTAACATAGAATGAATCCCCTGATACCCGAAAAGTATGATAATTATATGCCCCGAGATCTGTTTTTACATGGGCTTCAAAAGGAATGATGTTATCCGTTCCCGTCCCCAAATCAATACGATGGATCTTTCCGCCATATCCAATAAACAGGCTTTTGGAATCTGCAGAAAATGAAAAATCAAATACAGCATAGGAAGTTTCCTTACATACCCTAACCGTAACATTTACAAGGTCCTTTATTATTAAACAACTTTTTATATTCAACGTGTCTTTACTATATACCCACCAGCGGCCGTCTGGCGAAAGGGTTGCGTTTGCAGAGTAGGTCGGTATAATACCCCGGCGGGACGGCAGTGGGGCGACCATAGTTTTGATGTGTAATCCATAGTCATATCGATAGATATACCCGGAATCCAGGAAATAGGCGAAGGTGCTATCTGAAGAATACCGTAAGAGTTTGCCCATTTTACTGTCTGCAGGTATCTTCCCGCCGCCGAGTCCATAAATGTTTCCAGCATACATTATAGAGTTACCATCAGGCGTCCATATTCCACGCCTCAGCAATTGCGCAGGATCGTTATTCCCGATTACCCTGTGGAAACTTCCTTTGGTATCCCTGACCGTCAGCCGGGTATCGCCTGAAAAATCACTTAAATAGGCAATCTTTTTTCCATCAGGCGACCAAAAAGGGCACCAGTTAAAAGCCATGCCCTGCGTGAGCTGTGTAGCGGTACCCCCTGAAACGGGAACTGTGTATATATCTCCGAGGATTGTAAAAAGAATGGTCTTACCATCCGGAGAAATATCTACACTCATCTCTGTTCCCTCATTAGTTGCAAAGGATAATGTCCTGGCAGGCTTGATAGACAATTCTTGAGAAAAACAATAATCGCTTTTCCCTGCAAACAGGCAGATGATAAACAGGAGAAATAAATGTTTCATTTAAAAATAGTTAAGTGACGTTCTGCTGCGACCGGAAATAGAATTTTTTTATTTCATTCCGGCGTATATAATTGGTTTACCGATTCTCATTTTGTCAACAATCCTTTGATACATTTCAACAGTCCTTTGCATTAATTTTTTATCTGTTTCCGATGTGGTGTTCTTAACCTTGTTGACACACATTTCAACGACCTGTATTTCAGTAGATAGCGCTTTATCTTTATTTTCCAGTTTATATAAAATATTTGCCTTAGTATCCATTTCCGCTGTTGGATCATTTTTATCCATGGGAATTGACATTTCACTCCACACAAGGGCTGTTCTTAACTGCTTTTTATTATTACTGTGAATGAATACTGTCCAGGCCATATCATTTAGACCCAATGCTCCGGATTTCTTAAATTCTTCTTCTCCATAGATTTTCCACTTTTGCATAAGGAGTTTCAAATATTCCTCCCATTCCAGTTTATAACTATACCAGTTTATTTCAGCATTAAGTACATTGTAAACAGCATATTCTTTATTGTATTTTCGTTGAATATCTTTTTGAATTTTTTTCCAATCGGGCACCACTCCTTCTTTATCAGCCCGGGTGATGACAGGCTGAATTTCCTGGTTGGTGATAATAAAGTTCACCCGGTCCTTTGCATATCCCTTTTCGCCCATGATAGAATCTACTCTGCCGGGCTGCTGGTAATACAACCTGAATATCCTGTCACTACTGCTGATTACCCGGCTATAGGCCCTGAATAATTTTAGTGTCTCTTTTGTATAAAATATATCATCGCTTAATTTTTCAAGGTAGCCATGCACATAGACTTTCGCCACTTCATTTGCCAGGCTATCTTCTTTGTAGTCTTTTAATCTTTTGATCAGGGCAGGCATAACAGCATAACTTAATTTTCCTGCAAATGCATTATTCGCTAATGTGTATAATTGTTTGTTCGGGTCGATCGCATTGCGCATTAAAACCATAAACTCTTTTATGGCCTGGCCCCCGGTTTCTTTTTGCACAATATTGCCATCTGGAGAGAAGAAGAGAAAACTGGGCAGTGAATTAATTTTATATTCTTTTTCCATTTCACGCGCCGCCGGATATAACAGCGCAATATCTTTATCATCATTGCCCGAAGTATCCATCTGCACTTTTATTGAAATGAACTTACTGTTTACATAAGCACCCACTAAATCATTTGGGTATACATTTTTATCCATAATCTTACATGGGCCGCACCAGGTGGCATAGCAATCCACAAAAATGTATTTGTTCTCGGCCCTGGCTTTAGCTTTTACCTGGTCCCATGTTAAGCCCTGTTCGAAATGAATTCCATTATCCGTATGCTGCGCATATAAGAACACAGAGGATAGGCACATCATCAATAACACTATTATTTTTATCATATTTTTTATTTTTATTCAAACCATTCATGCACCTCATTTTTTTTATGATGAAATCATCAGCTTCTTCCGATACATTTTTTTTGATTCTTAAATCCTTTGGAAGTGGTTGTCAATACCCGCTATTCTGCACGAGGTTAGGATTGGCCTGGACATCTCCGATAGGCAGTGGGTATAATTGCTGGTAAGATTTCCATCCATTGGTATTTCCTTTTAGCGGTGTTACCGCATTCATTACAGCATCTACATTGCCCGTTCTTTTCAGATCCAGCCAGCGATGCCCCCATTCGCAAAATAATTCCACCTGCCGTTCATGTGAGATGGCTGTTAATAAACCGGCTTGCGTATTTGCAGAAGTAACCCCAAGACCTGCCCTGGCGCGGATCATGTTCAAATCACCTTGTGCACCACTGGTATTGTTTTGCTGCGCCCGAGCTTCTGCCCTGATCAGGTATTGTTCCCCAAGACGAAGCACTGTCTGGTATTCGTTAACACTGGCGCCAGCCAAAGCCAGTTTGTACTTATTGGGAAAAGAATAGGTCCCCGTACCATCAGTGTAGGAAGTTACCCAATTTGTTTTGCGGGCATCACCTGTTTCAAAGGCCGAAAGCAGTTGTGGGCTTAAGTAAACAATATGGGTGGAATTAACGCCGGCCGGTGCTGCGCTGAGCACAAAAAGCCGCGCGTCTTCCGAATTAAAGAAACTGGTGCCGCTTGTGTTAACAGGCTGCAATTGCAAAATAGCTTCATTATTACCCGAACTGGTTTTTAAGAATGTATTGCTCAAAGTGCTTAAACTGAATAGTGTTGTATTATTTATCACCGTGCTGGCCTGCATTTCAGCACCCGCCCAGTCACCGGTATACAAATAGACCCTTGCCAGCAGAGCTGTAGCCGCCCAGCTTGTCGGCCTTACTCTTTCAGGAATAACGGGGGATGTATAGCTCTTTAATTGGCCATTTAAATAAGTGGAACTAAGTGAAGTTTGTGCATCCTTCAGATCAGCAATCATTTGCAGGTACACCTGGGCCTTTGGTGATCTTAGCAATGAATTATTTATCCGGTAATCAGAACTTAATGCCAAAGGAATATCTCCATATAAGTTCACGAGATAGAAATAATAAAAGGCCCTCATGAATTTAGCTTCGCCGAGCAATTGCTGCTTTACGGAAGGTGTCAAAGTGGTAGCTGCATTCAATCCTTCGATAGCCGCATTGCAGGTATAGATAAAGCCAAAGCAAGTGGTCCAGGTTTCATTTCCTGCTGTGATACCGCCGCTTCCGATAGCAGGCGCAGCCAGGGTATTGGTATAATAAGCGATATCAGAGGTCCCGGCCCCGCTCCACAGGCTTAATTCATCTGCCGATAGCCCCGCTTTCTTACTAAAAGGAGTAGAGAGGCCCGATGTTGAATTATACGCCGTTCCACTTAATGAAGCGTATAGTCTTGTCAATACTGTCGTTGCAGTAACATCATCAGTGTATATACTTGCGCCGGTGGTGCTGGTTACCGGTGGATCAACTTCCACCAGTTTTTTACATCCGGCTGAACCAAAGGCTAATAGCAGGACAAAAACCGAAATTTTATTTTTAAAGATTGATAGCATAACTATAATTATTAGTGGCTCATTATTAAATTATATTCCAACTTTGATCCCAAGGGTTACTACTCTCAAAGGGGGGAGCGTAGTGGTATTCAGGTTCTCAGGATCAAAACCCTTGTAAGGAGTGAGGGTGAATACATTCTGCGCATTTAGAAATAGCCCTAGGTTTTGCAAATGGGCTTTTTTAATAAACTTCCCGCCGAACTGGTAAGAGAAGGAAAGATTTTTTAGCCTTGCATAAGAAAGGTCTTCCACAACCCGGTCACCTGATGTGCCTTGAAAATTTGATGAGAAACGTGCAAAAAAGCTAATATCTCCGGGCTTCTGCCAGCGGGCAAGTTCAGATACAGTTTGGTTTCCCTTACCTGCACCAAAACTTCCGGGGATCGCTGCCGGGTTTCCATAAAAATTATTATTCACCTGGCTTACAAACTGTAACAAAAAATCTAATTGAAACCCTTTGTAATTGAAACTGTTCTGAAAGCCACCATAGAATTTGGGCAACGTGGTATAAAAAACTGTCAGGTCTGTAGTAAAATTGGGGGAAGAGGTTGGAGTGCCGTTTACATTCCTGACTAAATAAGTGCCGGTGGCTGGATCTACGCCGTAGAAAGAATAGTTGTTC
The DNA here is from genome assembly GCA_040388705.1 of Bacteroidota bacterium. Classification (GTDB taxonomy): domain Bacteria; phylum Bacteroidota; class Bacteroidia; order Chitinophagales; family Chitinophagaceae; genus Sediminibacterium. The sequence goes on from JAZKBI010000003.1 coordinate 126,284, forward strand.
AGTATGGTAAGCGGCTGGCCTATATACAATTTACCGCTGAAAGAAGATTGTGCCAACCCCGGAAAAGAAATCAGTTTATTTTGTGGAATAGTTAGGTTAAAGCTGCTGCTCCAGCTGAATTGGTTTGTACTGATATTTCTCGTATTGAGTAAGAACTCCCATGATGTATTTTGTACCAGTGCGGGGAAATTTTCCTTTATACTGGTAAATCCTGTTACGGTGGACAGGGTATAATTTATTACTTCGTTTGAAGAACGGTTGCGATTATACATTGCAGAGATGAGAACCCTGTCCTTCCAAAATCCGAGGTCAATTCCCAACGCTAATTTGCGGGTCTCTTCCCATTGCAGGTATGGATTAGAGAGCCCGCCCGGAGCCTGTGAAGTGACTCCCTGGTAAGGATTCCCAAAAGCCTGAGAATTGTATAAATTCAGATAAGAATAGTTTCCGATCTGGTCATTACCAGTGGTTCCATAACTACCTTTTAGCTTGCCAAAACTTAGAAAGGGAATGTATTTTTTTGCAAAAACCTCCTGGCTGAAGATCCATCCAAGGCCGGCACTTGCGAAATTGTGAAACCGGTTATAATCCCCAAACCTGCTGCTGCCATCCCTTCGGGCGGTAAGATTAATCATATATTTATCCTGCCAGTTATAATTGATCCTGCCAAAGCCTCCATTGTACTTATAGTCAGAAATGTCTGCAACACCCGAAAACCATGAAGTAGCAGATTTAAGGTCCTTCATCAACTGGTCGTTTGCAAAACCACTGGCGGTGATTTGCTTCCCATCATTGCCCTGCTGTTGAACCGAGGCACCGACCAATACATCGATTTTTCCATTCCAGATATTTCTGTTATAGTTAAGCTGAGGCTCAATGATCCAGGATTTGAGGGTATTGAAAGAAAACTGTGATGTTCTTGTATAAGCGGGCCGGCTTTCAGGCGCAATTGAATTGATGAGCACTCCTGCAAATTCGTTAGCCGTCAGGCTGGTAAATCCAAAATTGCTTTTCAGTTCGAGGCCAGGCAGGATACGATAGCTCAATGTTGCATTACTCACCAAACTGCTTGTTGTGTTATCATACAAATTGTATTGCTGCGCAAGCGGGTTTACCCAACTGGAATTACCGGAAGCATTTGGATTGGGCGCCCAGTTAAGCGTTCCATCAGGATTATACAAGGCAGGTGCAACCGGGGCAAGGAAAACATACTGCGTTAAATCAATACCGGGCAGGCTGTTGTGATCCGAAAGGTAACTACCTGAAAACTGGAAGTGAAATTTTTGATTGGCGGAAGTGCTGCTGATATTAAAGTGAACCGATACATCCTGGTTGGCAAAATTACCCGGGAAAACAGTTGTTTCCCGGTGGTAGGTCCCCCCGACCAGGTACTGAATGTTAGTGGTCCCCCCGGATATGGTGACCCCATAATTGCTGTATCCGGCAGTTCCCCCGATCATTACTTTTTGCCAGTCAGTATAACGTGTGCTGTCCCATAATCCGTTCAGGTCATAATCGCTTGATGAAACGGCAGTATTATCATTTCTTTTTCCTTCTTTGCGCATTTGCAAATACTGCTGCGAATTCATCAGGTCAAGGAAATGTCCCACCTTACCCCATCCCTGTTGAAGGGTGATATCCAGTTTAGTGGGTCCGGCCTTCCCTTTTTTGGTCGTTATTAAAATAGCCCCGTTGGCAGCACGGGAGCCATATATGGCGGTTGCATCAGCATCTTTTAAAACGGAGATGCTTTCAATATCAGAAGCATTTATATAACTAAGCGGGTTACCTGAAAATTGTGACCCTGCGGAAGATTTACCCAATATGCCGGGTGTGCCCGATGCTCCCCCAAATACAGTAGCCTGGTTCTGTGATGGATAAGGCACACCATCTATCACGTACAATGGATCATTGCCGCTGCCAATGCTGTTTTGTCCCTGAATTTGTATTGATATGCCTCCTCCCGGAATGCCGTTGACCTGTGTTATAAACAACCCCGGAACACGGCCCTCCAGTGCTAGCAAAGGATTGTTTACCGGCTGCTTCTCAATATCCTCTCCTTTAACTGTCGTTACATTACCTGTCTGTAATCTTTTACTTGTTGACCCATACGCAATGATCTGCACCTGGTCAAGTTCATTGGTAGAAGCTGCAAGACGAATCAGTGCAGTCAGGTTTGTAACCCCGGACTTAAGTCCGGGGTTAGATGATAGCTTGTATTCTTGATTAACGTATCCTGTAAAAGAAATTATGACAGTTGCATTAGGATCAACACCGCGCAAAGTTGCGCGGCCATTAATGTCGGTAGCTATGCCTTTGTTCTGTCCTTTGATAATTATAGATGCACCTTCAAGCGGTTGGTTGTCCGTATTAAGAACGGTGATGGTTACATCAGGGTTGGGGGGAGGGGGGGGTGAGATATCTAACCGGGGGTTTAAACCCTCGGTTAATAAATCCAACTTTTTTTCGGACTTCTCCTTCACAATAATAGTTGTTCCTGCAACCTCATATGTCAATGTCTGGTTACGGAACACCTCTTGCAGTGCCTCTGGGACACTTACATTTTTGATATTAACATCGACGGGTTTACCGTAGGCCTGTAACATTTCTACTTTATAAAAAAGGTTATAACCACTCTGCTTTTTAATGGCTAAGAGCGCCTTTTCAAGGCTGATTCTTTTCTCAGACAGTGAGACGGTTTGTGCGGATGTGCCTGCACTGGCCGAGAGGCAGGCGGCAAGCAACAAAATAGCTGTGCATTTCATCATCAGCAGTATTTGACGTGATAAAATCGGCAATGGTTTTGTTTTAGCAAAAGCATTGCGCTTTGCAGCAATCTGCATAGTTTTGGGTTTAGGTTTATAAAATGGTTCCTATACTATCAGTAAACCGCTTGGAAGCGCTCTTGTTTAAGCCAAGAGCGTTTCCTTTTTTTAAGGGTTTATTGTCAATTTTTTTCTGTCCCCATCGATTTTGAAACGGACATGGTTGAGCTCAAAAGCCCTGAGCAGTTCACTTAAGCGGCTGTCACGGTTTGCTTCATACACGAACGTTCCTTCGGGCAAACTGCCATTAACTTCTACCTCCACATCATACCAGCGTTCGATTTGTCTCAACAGGACATCGATACCTACGCCATGGAAAATAAATTTTCCATCTTTCCAGGCCGTAGCTTCTTCCAGGTCGGCATGTTCAACAATTGAAAGTTTTGCGCTGTTATTGTCGAGTACTGCCTGCTGTCCGGGAACTATGTTAGTAGCGTTTGGCCCATTGCTGACTTTCACTGAACCTTCTACAAGGGTAACCCGCATAGCTGATTCATTGCCATAAGCCATCACGTTGAAATGTGTGCCCAATACCTGGATCATCTGGTTTCCATGCTTCACATAAAATGGGCGTCCATCATGCGCGACTTCAAAATAGGCTTGACCTTCGATCAACTCCACCACACGCTCCCTGCCCGGAAATTGCACAGGATATTTTATATGTGTGGAAGCGTCAACATACACAGTTGTCCCATCGCTGAGTTTTGCACCGGATTTCTCTGCTTTATGCGTGATGAGCTGGTTATACTGCATGGCTCCATCATTTGTACCAGCATATACCAGCTCCCCATTGTGATTGTTTACCTGCATATTACCCTCTGCAACCAAGAGCCCGTTCTGGTCCTTTTCTATCACCACCGTATCCCCATTGCCAAGTACCAGTGTAGCCCTTTGCTTTCCGGGCATAACATCCGATTGAATAGTATGTGCAACTACTTGAGAAGAATGTTCGCGGTTGATCAGCCAGTATGCGCCGACCGCTACCAATAGCAGCACTGCGGCGGCCCAGGATATTCTTCTGTATACCCGTCTGATACCTCTTCTGAGAGGGATAACTTTCGTAGCCGGTAGTTCTGACAGTCTCCTCTCAAGATCCTCGGCCATTGTCTCATACCACTGGGATTTCTCTTCTGCGGACATATCTTCAGAAAGCATTGCCTCCTTATCGAAAAGTGCATCATACTGCTCCATAAAAGCCTGTTCTTCCATTGTGGCTTCACCGGTCCGGTAACGGGCCATTAGCTTTTTTAATTCTTCCTGGTGTTGCAGATTAGACATAGTTATAGAAGGTTAGACAGTTCACTCGTGTCAGAATCCCGGCATTTGTGAACTTTTTTTTAATTAATTGTTATCTCTGTATGAATAAGGGTGACAATCACTATCAGGGCGGCAGGGCCAAAACGCGCTTGTAATTCCAGGAGCGCAAGGCGGATATTGTTTTGAACGGTCTTTTGGCTGATTTGCAGTTTTTCGGCTATTTCATCAGTTGCCAGTTTATCCTGTATATGCAAAAGAAAGATTCGCCTGCGCTGCTCAGGCAATGTTTTGCTGTAAACCAGGATCAGCCCCATAAGATCTTTTTCCTGCAAACGAACGTTTGCATCCAGGTCTTCAACATCTTCCAGCTTGATCTGTTTAAAAGGCTCGAAATACCGATGGCGGACGTTTAAGGATTCCAGGTAATTAAATACGCCGTTACGAACGCTCCTTTTAATAAATGCCTCGAAATGCTCAATGGAGCTATTGCGGTTTTCCCATATTTTAACAAATATGTTCTGAATGATGTCTTCTGCAGCTTCGCGGTCACGGATACGTTTGTAAGCCTGGTTCACCGCCTTCAACCAATACCTTTCATACAATGTGTCAAATGCAGCACGATCTCCCTGTTGGAGCATATGCGTCAACTGACCATCGCTGTATGGTTGGTAGGACTTCATGGAGGGATACTGTGTATTGATGGAACATTAAGTTACGAAATAAATCGGGAGTATGCTTATTAACAGGTCAGAAAATATGACAGTTTCGCTGCATGTGAAGGTATAAAAATTGACATAACTATTGATGTGCAACTTATTTTTTTCTAGGCCATCGGGATTTTTCTTTTTCTGAACTGTCTATTCTCCTTGAGGCATTAATAATGCCTGGATCTCGGCTGACTAACCCGAAAAGAACTGCATAATCTAACCACGATACCGCCCGCAAAAATCATTTCTATCAGAGATCATTCTCTGGCAGCTGAGATAGCGGTCTATATCCGCGTGCACGCTTTTGATCATCCTGAATTACTTCGGTGTTCCTTGCTTGCGCAACGCTTCGGTGTATGTAATACCAATCTGAAAGCAGCTTTCAAATCAAGGTACGGGCTGCCTGTTCATATGTATATTATGCAATACAGGCATGAGAAGATCTGTGAACTGATGCTGCAAACAAACCAAAGTATCAAAGTAATAGCCATACATGCTGGTTATACAGAGCTTTCTAATTTTTCCCGCGACTTTACCAAGATGGCGGGTGTATCACCTACTGTTTACAGGCAACAAAATAATAAAGGAACCATTCCTGAAGACAATATCATAAAGAACGAATCAGATAAGATCATGCTTTCCCGCTTAACAGCGAGACGTACGTTTCGTTAACCTCTTAGCTATGCTAAGAAGGTCTCGCGGAAAGCAAAGGGCGGGCAATTCTTTGCCTGCCCGATTCTTAACCGATAAAAAAGGTGATTCGTTTTTAAAAATATTCGCTGATTTATTTTTATCTGCTTTCTGTACGACTTTCTTGAAGTATGGCATTTGGTTGATGTTCCGTTTACGGATTAATCATTTAAAATCAAATTGCTATGAAACAAACAATCCTTATCCTGTTTGTCGTATGCAGCTTTATGGCCTGCAGAAAAACAAACATTGTTGAACAAAACACCACTTCGCTGTCTGCACAAAAAATAATAAAAGACAGTCTCTCTCCTGCATTATTTAATTCGATTGATTTTTCAAAAACAAGTTCCCATGTTTTACAAAATGGTAAATCTCTTTATCGTTTTCCTTTAACAGATGCAAACAATCATTATGTCATTGTTATAACAGATCAGAACGGCAAATATGTGAACGCAAAAATCATTGCTGTTTCCGGCAGCTTTGATCTCACCAGTAAAAACAAAACCTACAACGGAACCATTACCACGAGTTTTTTAAACGGTGCTGTTTCAAAAGAAATTTCTATCGTCAATGGTCTTATTACAAGCCTGCACCAGGTTTCCAATGTGCAGTCGAACGGACTGAAACAGCATCCCTTGTTTGAATGCGCCGATTGCACACTTCCTGAAGTCATTGTTTCCAGCAGTTATAATAGCGGCGGAGGAATTGACTGGGCATCATGGATGAGTCTTCTCGACCTGTTGGGATATGACGATGATTATGGTTACTATTATTCATTTGATTATTTCGGCGGTGGCGGTGGCTCGTCCGGCGGTGGGTCGGGTGACGTAACAACCATTGATCGTGAATATCCCGAAAACAAAACGGCGATTGATCCTAAAAAATTCATGGACTGTTTTGGTACAATACCCGATGCAGGCGCAACCTGTAGCATCACCATTGCCACAGATCTGCCGGTAGATGGTCACCCTGAAACTTTCTTCAACTGGAACGAGCAGTCACCCGGCCACTCTTTTATTGAACTGAATAAATCAACACCCTATGGCGGTGTATCGCAGGACATTGGTTTCTATCCGAACACTTCCCTTAAATCATTGACGGGTGATTATATCGCCGCCAAAGTTGTTGACAATGGTGGTCATGAGTACCAGGCAAAATATACCATCACCGTTACCCCGGCGCAATTCCAGGCTGCTATTGATAAAGTGAATAGCAGCAGCTATAAACAATACAACCTTGAATTTTATAACTGCACGGACTTTGCACTCGATATTTTCAATGCAGCGGGCGGGAACCTGGACATACCGAGACACAAAATACCGAACTATGAAATTGATGGAGGCAGTAATACGCCGCAGGGTTTGTATGAAAAAATTGCCCAGTTAAAATCAAACGGTGTGGCAGGGACAACAACAACCCAAAACAAAGAATATGCGGGCAGCAGTAAAGGCCCCTGCAACTAAAACCCATTGTATGAAAAATCCATTGATCAATTTTTTTGCTAACCCGATTACACAAGTAATCAGCTTTTCTATTGTGCTTGTTGGCAGCCCAATATTCGGCGGGCCTTATTTATACTTTGTAATTGGTGCGGGCACACATGGCGTATTATATGGTATGCTTGGAATTGCTGGCATCATACTTACACTGTTAAGCCTTGCCGTTAAAGCCAAAGGATTTGTGCAGGTTGCGGGATTATTGCTGATGCTTTTTTCACTCTGTGTTTTGTTTTATAACGATCCTCCTGAAAACAGGGAGATCACATTTGGTAACGTAGCTGCGATAGCAACAGTATGCTTATTTGTGTTGGCGTGTGTCGCAGTGATCATAAAAACATTTCAAAAATGGAAGAACTCATAAAACTATTGGAAACCTATCACCCGCTTGCACCTGAATTGCAGGCGATACTTTTGCACAGCCTGCCCAGGGAAATACATCGCGCCAATAAATACATCCTCGAAGCCGGAGAGGTATGCGACTGGGTGGCTTTTATGGAGAAAGGACTTGTACGTATTTACTATGAATTGCCGGATGAATCCGAACGTATTATCTGGTTCCATCGCAAAGGCGATGTGATAGGATCGATGAAAAGTTATTACAGTGGTGCCCCTTCCAAACTCAGCATCCGCACCATGGAAGAAACGCACATCCGTAAAATCAAAAAAACAGACTTAAACGCGCTTTATCAAAAATTTCCGGAGTTCAATATCAACGGCAGGTGCATCACCGAGCAGTATTACAGTATGAGTGAAGACCATGTGATCCTGCTTGCTATGCCGCCTAAAGAAATGTATAAAAAACTTCGCGAAGAATATCCCTGGATACTCAATGATCCCCGTATCAAAGACTATATGCTGGCAGGTTATTTTGGGATCAATAAAAATACGCTGACCCGCTACAGGAATGAGAATAAGTGATACAAATCCGCGGGTGTGGATTTTAAAAAAAATAGTTGTCTGCAAATGCGGGCAACTATCTTTTTGTCGTCCGTATTTGTGGGCATGTTCTGTTTATCTGCCCAATAATTTTATCAGGCAAAATCAAATTATTATGGAAGAACTGTCCCAGGCGATGAATACCATGTGCTATAGGTACCGCAACAGGAACGATAAACAGGGATTTTGCGTGCATCGAAGTATTTATAAAAACTTTAAAACGAAATCAAATGCTTGAATTTTTTGCTTTTCTAAATAGTTTATTTCCATTAAGCGCCGAAGCACTGGCTGCTATGCTGAAATCGGTCATTGAAAAAAAATATCGAAAGGGTCAACATCTTTTAAGAAAGGGTGATACCTGCCAGCACATGGCCTTTATTAAAAAAGGGTTATTAAAAGTATATTTTGATCGTGGCGACAAAGAAGTTGCACTATGGTATAACAGGGAAATGGATGCAGTCTTATCGGTGTATAGTTTTTTTTCAAAGATTCCCTCCAAACTTTCCATCAAATGCATGGAAGAGTGCGAACTGGTGTTGCTACCTTATACTGAAATAGAAAACCTCTATGAACGCTACCCGGAATACAACAAACATGCACGGTTGATCCTGCAACATTATTATAGCCTTAGTGAAACGCATGTTATGCTCATGTATCTTACTCCAAGAGAGCGTTTCGAAGAAATCAAAAAAATACATCCCTGGATGGTGGATGGATCGAGGCTAAACGATACCATGCTGGCGGATTATTTAGGTGTCAACCGGACAACACTAAGCAGGTGGCGGAACGGTAAATAAAAGCCAGTAATAAAGAGATAATACTGCATCAGGGTTGATGCAGTATTTTTGTATGCACTATATTGCCGTGATATGAAGTTCTTGCCCGGCCAATCCGTTATTATTCTTGATACTGAAAACAAACCCGCGGGCAATGCAGTGGTGATCCATTACCATCCCGATAGAAAGCGTTACCTGGTCGCGTTCACTTATCCGGGCAACAGCGAAAGCGAAGAGATCATGATACCGGAAGAAAGGATTATTACCTTAAGTAAAGAGTTGATTGCCGAAACTAAAAAAAGCAAAAGAAAATAAATTTCCAGGGATAAAATCTTTCTCATGTAGCGGCTGCTACAAACTATTTTTCAAATCTTGATCACTGCCACAGTTGTGTTGGTTTGCCTTGTATAATTTTAGATAATGAAGGCCAGCGTGCTCCAAGAAAATTTTTTAGTTAAAGTTTTTGGGGGTCTAATAGCTTAAATTCAATCAACTAAGATAAAGCGGCATAAACCGGGATAAGTGAAATAAAGTAAATCCTTGCAAGTGTTAAAACAAATTCTTTTGCTCATCAACAATATTTGGAGGGGTGATTTTTGTTTAGTGCAGGCAACCTAATTTTGGTTGAGGGATAGATGAAAATGGAAACTAACGCTACTTATTAGCGACTTGGATATAGGACACATGCAAGTGCTTAGTTTGTGTGTCTATTTAGTGAAAATGAAAATGTGAAGTATGGAAGAAACACCTATGTTGTTTCCTGTGACTCCGACGGAGTATTGGAAGCAGATCAGAAAGATGATGGAAGAAGTAGTCGAAGAAAAACTAACTGCTACTAATCTTCAAAACGTATCACCCTCCCACCTGCCTGAAAAAGCGCTCTTAAAAGCAACGGAAGTCTGCACCATTTTCCAGGTCTCCAAACCCACGCTCTACGAGTGGATGAAACAGGACCGGATCAAAAGTTTCAAGATCAAATCCCGCCGCTATTTTTCTAGGGCCGACATTGAAGCAATCATTCGTCAAAACAACGCGCCGGTTAAGATTGTAAACAGGAATCTTTTACAACCTTAAATCCACCGTCATGAACTGTAAAGAAATCAACGGACAAGACATGGTGAATTATTTAGCCGGGCAGGGTTACTGCCCGGCTTTCATCCGTTCGGATCACTATTGGTATTTATCCCCGCTTCGCCAGGAAAAAACTCCCTCCTTTAAAGTCAAAAGAAACAAAAATACCTGGATAGATTTCGGCACAGGGAAGGGTGGCAACCTGGTAGATTTTTGTTCGCTCTTTCACCGCTGCACAGTAAAAGAATTGCTGCAAAAATTTAAGCAACCCACGCAGATACAAAAACAGGATTATTTTTTTTCTCACCAGCAGAAAAATGAAAGCATGATCAAAATCATTTCAACCCACGCAGTTTCCAATGTCTATTTATTGAATTATTTACGTGGAAGAAAAATCGATTTTGAAATTGCCACAAAATATCTTGTGCAAGTAAGGTTTCAGCTTTCTGCAAATGGTAAAATTTTCTATGCCATTGGTTTTAAAAATAATGCTGGTGGTTTTGAATTGCGCAACGCATTTTTTAAAGTCAGTTCCTCTCCCAAATTCATCAGTTATTTTAACAACGGCTCTGATCAGATTACAGTCTTCGAGGATGTATTTGATTTCCTTTCCTATCTCTCGATAACAAAAAATGGAACAAACCAACTGACAAATTTTCTGGTACTAAATTCCCTGTCACTTTTTGAAAGATCGCTTCTGCTCATGGAAAAACATGAGCAGGTTTTCCTTTATCTAGGGTCATGTCCGGCTGCAAGAAAATGTGTCAGCATTGCAAAAAGCCGGTCTAAAAAATATATTGATCAAAGTAGTTTGTTCAAGGGATTCAAAGATTTTAATGAATGGCACATAAATATTGATCGTTCTTTTTCTTTTGAACAGCCATACTCGCAACTACGACATGAAACACTGCCTGAAAGCCCTGCTTAATTTTTTTGCTTTAAGGTAGCCAGCTATGTTTCGGTTAAACCGAAACTGGCTGGCTTTATTCATGCTGCGCATTCATAAAGGGATTTTTTAAGACATAAGAAAAGTGAGTAATGACAACAGGTGCAGAAATAAAGAATGGAAAAAGAAACAAGGGTGGACGCCCATGTAAGGAGATTAAACGCAATAAATTATTGGGTGTGAAATGCTCATCGCTTGAAAAAGTAACGATCAAAGCCAAGGCAAAATATAGTGGACTGACAGTTTCCGAATATTTGCGGGAGCTGGGTATGAACGGTAAAATTGACATGCAGAAAATAATGTTTCCAAAAGAGATTTTACAATTCACTGCAACACTTAATCACCTGGCCGCAAATATGAACCAGGCCGCTAAAAAAAGAAACTATAATGAAGAATTTAATGCGCTCGAAAGAGCCAATTTAAACCAGGTTTCTGGTATGGTTAAACAACTTGTACTGGACATAAAAAACCGCCTCAAATGATCGGGAAAATATCCATCGGAAAATCACTGCGTCACTGTATCAGTTATGTCCTCGAAGAGAAGCTGAATTTAGCTAAACAGACAATCACAAAGGACCGTGCAGAACTGCTTACTTATAACCTCTGTTTCGGGGATAAAAAAGAACTGATACAGCAGTTTAATGAAGTGCGTTACCTGAATCCGAAACTGTCTAAGCCCGTCATGCATATTACCCTTAGTTTATCACCGGGAGAATTGCTGGATAAACCCACATTACATAAAATGGTAGAGGACTGCGCAAAAGAATTGGGATTTGAAAAGAACCAATATATCGCTGTCACGCATAAAGATACAGGCCACCAACATTTGCATATTGTGGTCAACCGGGTAGGGTTGGATGGCAAGACTTTGAGTGATAGTAATAATTATAAAAGGATAGCTGCCTATTGCAGAAAAATGGAGCTAAAATTTGAACTCAAACAGGTATTAAGCCCCAGGCTGTTCCTGTCAAAAGAAATGCGGCAAATTCCACGCATGGACCTTAGAAAAGAAGCCATGAAAAATGATATCCGGCTAACCTTGATACAGAGCCGGAGCTATACCGAATTTGAAGACCAGATGAAGCAGAAAGGTTATGAAGTGATCAGGGGCAGGGGCATTGCTTTTCGTGATGAAAAAAAGATGTACGCCAAGGGCAGTGAACTTGGGTATTCGCTCGGCCGGATCGAGCAAATTTTACAGCAGTCACTTGCCCAAAAGCAGGTAATTATTCTGCGGGAGGTACAAAGAGAAAATACACTCAAACAGCAAATCAAATCCCTTGCACCCACACTCAAAAAAAGTATGGATGAGGATAGAAAACTGGATTACAGTAAAGCCCTGGAAATTTTATTAAGAGTTGAGCGTGATTACACCCAGACACCGCGCGAATTAATGCCAAAGAAAAAACAGAAAAAACAATCTCATTCCCTTCACAGATAAACCGATTTTATGGATAAAGATATTATGGAAACAGTCCTTACTGAAATGCTTGAAGAACAAAAACAAAGTAACCTGCTCAACGGGGAAAATACCCAGGCAATTATGGAACTAATTAAACGGGTAAGTGCCATAGAAAAAAAGCAGGATCAGCAATTACTTTCCCCGGTGAGCATCGACAGTAAGCAGATAGAAAGAACAGTGTCAGAAAACACCGACAAGATAATCAAAATTATTGCCGAGCAGCCAAAGGAGTTTGTTCAGCATAAAAGGATCTTATTGTTTCCTGAACATGGCGCTGCTGAATACTACAAACTTGTTTACGGCCGCTTGTTCAAGTGGATTGCCATTTTCTCTATCGCCTGTTTCCTGTGCGATTTTGGAAAGAATTATATAGCAGCATACCAGGAGAAAAGCTGGTACAGGGATGGGTATGAACAACTGCTCAAAGAAAAGCAGGAAAATACCCATGAAACAAAGCAGAAAGCAAGGATTAAGACCGAATTGAAAAATACTATGCGAAATAGGCCACAGGATACTATCCAAAATAAACCACCTGATACTATCCAAAATAGGCCAGCCGAATAAATATCATCAATTCGCAGTAATTTGCATGATGGAAAAAAGGCAGGTTAATATTGATTTCACACGCATGGGCAGTTTGGTTGAGAAATATGTCCGTGATCGTGCTGTTAAAGCCGGTTCCTGTATTACCTATCAGCAGGGTGATAAGATCATCCGCGAAAATCCCCGTACAGGCGAAAAAACTTATCTTAAGCCAGATCATTAATGCAATTGACAATAGTGTTGTATCTCCGAAAGCTTATTCGCATCGTTAACACTATAGCTAAGCAGTATATCCGCTGGCGCGAACAGCAGCAGCAAATCTTTATTCGGCTGTAAACAGTCTTGCCCTGTCCCCCCGCACAAAATAATTGTACATAGGCAGTAGTCCAATACCCGGCTTTTGTTAAAACAATTATTTTGTGCAGGGGGACATTAATCTTTTTCTTCAATTTGTTCTCGCACAAATTTTATGTATTGGTCGCTTTTATAAACAAACCATTGCTCCCTTAAATGAGGATATTGGAGTAGTAAATGATTAAACCCTTGAAAAGGTTTTCTTCGCGAAAGAACCTGCATCAATGCATATTGGATATGTTGGCTGGGTATTGTTGCAACAAAATCTTCCATTACCCGGAAGGCATCTGTACCGCTCATGGGTTCAAAGCGCAAATAATCCTGGTAGTTTTCTTCCACTTTATCCATCACTTCCCCCCAGGCTTCTTCATCCACATCGTACTGTTTGAATGGATCAGGATAATATTCCAGTTCTTTATTTTCTCTATGATAAAAGCAGATCATACCGCAGTCCAATAGCTCGGCTATTTCTTTCAACTGGTTCTCGGAAATCTGTATCGGCATGGCTATATCATAATCGGCGAACAATTTACAAAATAGTGGCCAAGAATGAATTAACGATATGGTAGAGGCAGAGATATAGGGATCATTGAAGATTGACTCTATTATCTTCTCTGAACTTTTCTCCGAACTTACTCCGAACATTTGCCAACTCATAACCATTTTTTCATCCTTTTTCGCAATTAAAGGTATAAAATGTCTATGCCGGAAATGAATTGATCTCTATGATCGGATTTTGCACTTTCATGTAAAAACTCACCGGAACATCTGGGGTATGTTTTGCAAGTCTGTCTATTGTTGGTAAAGCGTGGTAGCTTATTTCCGATACTTCTTTGAGGGATTTCGTTTGTGATGATAAACTGAAATAATGATAATAAGGTTATTAGCCTCGTCAGTAAAATAAACAATACTAAAGGGATATTTTTTTAGTGAAACTTCTCTAAGCTTTTTATATGTGTTCCTGTATCGGGCGGGGTGCTCACAAATTAGTTGGATAGTTTCCTCAAGGGCTATCAACAAACCATCGGCTGCCACATGGCTTCTTTCAGCATACCAGTCGTAAGCGTTAGCATATTCATCTGCTGCTATAGGATCGAAAAGATACTTATACGCCATTTACTTTCTTTTATTCCTAACAGCTTTCAGCTTTTTGTGCATTTGATCGGGAGTTACCATTTTATCTCCATTCAGGTAACGGTTCACCCTGTTGTCCAATTCTGCTTTGAACGCTGAGGAATAATCTGTTGATGACACCATGATATCTTCTTCTACCATAGTATAGATAGCTTTCAGTTTTTTACTGTCAGCCACATCCAGGTAATTATGCAATTGTTGCTTTATCGCAGAGGTATTCATAACCTATTCTTTTTACGAATTTACATTTTTTAGGGCATTCGACTCCTTTAATTGAGAAAAATTAAACCCCAACCTGTGAACTCTCCTGTTTTTTAAAGGCTGTTAGTCTACTGGCATATTCCTTTTTTACTTCCTTTTCAAAACTGCCCAGATAGTTCTCTGTTGTCTTTTTATCCGTATGGCCCAAAGATTCCTGGATAAATTCTGTACTGGCACCGGAACGTTTTAATACCGTGGAAAAAGTATGCCTGGATACTATATTGGTGACTTTTCTTTTAATTTCTAAACGCGATGCAATGACACCCATTCTTTTATTAATAAACAAGACAAGGTCTTTGACGAGATTGAACCGGCGCATCGGATCATCTTCATCTTTAATAATTGGAAAAATAAAATTATCAGGGTTTTTATCCTTATTTCCCCAAGTGTCGATTATTCTTTGCATGTCTTCGTTAATATAAGCGGTAATTATTTTTGGATCGCCGCGACCCGTGCGCTCGGTTTTGGCTCGAACAAAATGGAGATATTCACCATCAATGTTTTTATATTTCAAATGTGCAAAGTCCTTCTGATTGATCCCGTTGGCAAAATAGAAGAATAGCCAAAAATCCCTGGCCTTTTTTTCTTCCTCGCAATCGGGAATATGTTCATAGATTTTCTGTACATCACTTAAATCCAGCGCTTTTTTAATACTTCTGGATGTGGGAAGCAGGTAGCGCCTTCGGCCAAAAGGGTAACATTTTTCTTTTTTTATGATACCGTTCTCAATAGCCTCATTGAATACAGCCCTTAATGACCTTAGCTTAATGCCCACTGTTGTTATGGAGCATTTGCGAACATTTATCATCCACTGCTCATACTGATTGAGATAACTGGTATTTATATCAGTGAACCGGACATTTCCCCTGAATCGTTTTAATGAATTATATGAATCCTGATAATTTAATGCGCTTCCGATACGCCCTTCTTCCAGCAATCTCTTTATGTACGAAAGAAAGGTCACTGAAATGTAATCCTTACCCGGATGAACTTCTTTAAGCAGTTTAATGCGTTTCTCGAAAGGTTTAATATCAAAAACATATCCGGTAACAACAAACGGTTCACTCTTAATTCTTTTTTGTCTGAATACAGGGTTGTCACAGATAAAGTCTTTTTCGAATTCTTCAAAACTAAACTTGTCCATTTCCTTTGCGAAATGATTTGCGTCTCTTTCTGTTTCCTGTAAACGGTTACGAATCTTTTGGAGCTCTTCACTAATCCTTGGTGCAGAAAATTTTTTGTGATCTTCCTTTGAAAGATCGTAGATGGTAGGATAGAGTTCTACTTTATCGTCCGAACGAACTCTTAATTTAACCGGGTATTGTTTTGTTTTCTTTTCTCTCCTGGTGTCCAGGATGATTCCAATGCTTATTGACATAACTGATAAATTTTTCATTTTCACTAAATCACTCCCCACCAATAATTTGCACAAAATTTGCACTCAATCATCAGTTAAACGGCCTAAAATAGGCTAAACAAAGATAATGAAATTTTTACCTATTAATTGATTATCAATTAGTTAGTTAAATTGAGTTAAGCCCGGTTAAGATAGAAAAGGGAAATTTGTTCGCTCAAAATCTGGTTATCGCAAGGCAGTGCAGGTTCGATTCCTGTTCTGGGCAGGTCTAATCCGTTAAAAAAATAATTCTAATTAGCCGCCTTTTGTAGCTGTATTATGTTTCGAATATATATTCAAATAAATGCAATCGGTTGCAGCAGTATTTGTATAAAATCCACCATCGGTTAATCTTGTAGTTATTAAATAAATATCGGATAAAACCCGCGTTTAAATAAAATATTTATGCAATCGGTAGCATAGTTTTAAAAAAAGGATTATTTTAGGTATTACTGGCGATAACACCGCGATGTTTTTATCAACATGCGTTGCGAAATCAACACGAATGCTTGCAATGAAGAAAATTATTTTTATACTCATCCTGGTAAGTGCATCAAAATGCTTTGCTCAATCAAATCGTAGTCTCAAGTTATGGTATACAACTCCTTCAGGACAAATATGGGAAAATGCTTTACCTATCGGTAACGGAAGATTGGGCGCGATGGTATATGGCAATGTGGTAACCGAAACTGTGCAGTTGAATGAACACACGCTTTGGAGCGGAGGGCCAAACAGGAATGACAATATACTTGCACTGGATTCATTGCCGGCTATCCGCAAATTAGTCCTGCAAGGAAAACAAAAAGATGCTGAGAAACTTGCCAACAAAGCAATCATCAGCAAGAAATCACATGGCCAGATGTTTGAACCCGCCGGCGAACTCCATCTCAGTTTTAATGGACATGAAAATTATTCCAACTATTACAGGGAACTCGATATTGAAAAAGCAATCGCGAAAACCACTTATACTGTTGGTGATGTTAATTATACACGTGAAGTGATCGCTTCGTTTCCGGACCGTGTTATTGTAATGCATTTAACTGCCAATAAGCCAAACAGCATTTCGTTCAACGCATTTTATTCTACTCCGCAGCCAGGCGTTACTATCCAAACAAAGGCATCAGGGCAATTGCTATTTTCAGGTACAGTGGTGGATCATGAAGGTGTAAAAGGGATGGTAAAATATAAGGGTATTGCAGATTTTGTAACGGAAGGTGGCAATCGCTCAACAACAGACACTTCTATTACTATAATAAATGCGAATGCGGTTACCATTTATATTTCCATTGCTACCAATTTTACAAATTATTCCGACCTAAGCGGCAATGAAAATGAAAGGGCTGAAACCTATTTGCGCAATGCAATACAAAAACCTTATGCGGCAATTGTAAAAGCGCATGTGATGGCCTATCAAAAATATTTCAATAGGGTGAAACTGGATCTTGGCTCAACTGAAGCTGCACGATTTCCTACAGATCAAAGACTAAAGAATTTTAACTCAGCAAACGACCCGCAACTTGCCACGTTATATTACCAGTTTGGACGCTACCTGCTGATCTCTTCTTCTCAACCCGGCGGGCAGCCGGCAAACCTGCAAGGTATCTGGAACAATAAATTAAGACCACCATGGGACAGTAAGTACACGATCAACATAAACGCCGAAATGAATTACTGGCCCGCTGAGAAAACCAATCTTTCGGAACTGCATGAACCATTTCTGCAAATGGTAAAAGAGATGGCGGTCACTGGCCAACAAACTGCGAGAGAAATGTATGGTGCAAGAGGTTGGATGGCGCACCATAATACTGATATCTGGCGCGCTACCGGAGCAGTTGACGGTGCTTTCTGGGGTAGTTGGAGCAATGGAGGCGGATGGACAAGCCAACATCTTTGGGAACATTACCTTTATAATGGAGACAGGTCTTACCTGAGATCTGTCTACCCGATTCTCAAAGGCGCTGCTTTATTTTATGTTGATTTTTTGGTTGAGCATCCAAAGTATCATTGGCTTGTATTGAATCCTGATATGTCTCCGGAAAATGCACCCAAGGCGCATGATGGATCATCCATCGATGCCGGGGTAACTATGACCAATCAGATCGTATTCGATGTGTTCAGCAATGTTATTAAAGCTGCTGCTGTATTAAACACTGATGCTTCCTTTGCGGATACACTTAAGCAACTGCGAAGCCGGCTTGCACCCATGCAGATAGGCAAGTACGGGCAATTACAGGAATGGCTGGATGATATAGATGACCCGAACGATAAACACCGCCATATCTCTCACCTTTACGGACTATTCCCATCCAACCAGATATCTCCTTACCGTACCCCGCAATTATATAGCGCTGCAAAAAATACTTTGCTGCAACGGGGAGATGTTTCTACCGGGTGGAGCATGGGATGGAAAGTAAACTGGTGGGCAAAAATGCTCGATGGTAACCATGCATACAAACTAATTCAAAACCAGCTCACACCTGTTGGAACCAACCAGGGCGGCGGTGGTACGTATAATAATCTCTTTGATGCCCACCCTCCTTTCCAGATCGATGGAAATTTTGGCTGTACATCCGGTATCACTGAAATGCTACTGCAAAGTGCCGATGGTTCATTGCACATGCTTCCTGCATTACCTGATGCATGGTCGGCCGCGGGAACAATAGCGGGACTTCGTGCAAGAGGTGGTTTTGAGCTGATGAATATGGAATGGAAGGATGGCAAACTGGTTAAAGCAGTTATAAAGTCAACCCTTGGCGGTAACCTTCGCATAAGAGTGCCCAATGAAGTGAAACTTGCCAATGGCAATAATTTACAGAAAGCATCCGGCGAAAATAAAAACAGTTTTTACCAGGTAGAGAAAACAGCGAACCCTTTTATTTCAGAAAAAATAACCATACCTGCAATTGAATTGAAAGAAACATTTTTATACGATGTTCTAACAAAAAGCGGGCAGGTAATCACCTTGATTTCAAAACAATAAACCAATCATGCATAAACCAAAATCGGAAAATATGAAAATCAAATCTCTATTCTTTGCGATGGCAATTCTATTTGCCATTAACTCCTCCTCTGCGCAAACCGGTGCTACGGACATTAAAGAAGATTTTAAACCTTCTGTTTTTAACCAACCGTTTCAGCAATATCCACAGGTAAATTCCCAGGGGTATGCGAGGTTTAAAATACTTGCACCAAGTGCTGATAGTGTTCGGGTAAGTCTCGGCCTTGGTGGACAAGGAGGAACAAAGCTTATTAAAGCTGATAGTGGTTATTTTATTGGCACTACCGCAGGGCCAATGGATGAAGGATTTCACTATTATCACATCAACGTAGACGGCGGAACATTTAATGATCCCGGAACCGGATTTTTCTATGGCTCACAACGTTGGGAAAGCGGTATCGAGATACCTGCTAAAGACCAGGATTTTTATGCGCTTAAGGATGTTCCTCATGGACACATGCAGCAGATCCTGTTTCCTTCAAAAAGCACGAACACATCACGGGCTGCATTTGTTTACACGCCTCCGGGTTATGAAAATGGTAAGACCAAATACCCGGTATTGTACCTGCAACATGGTTGGGGTGAAAATGAGACTACATGGGGTATTCAAGGCCGTGCTAACCTGATTATGGATAATATGATAGCAGAAGGCAGAATAAAACCTTTTATTGTTGTTATGACTTATGGTATGACTAATACCGGTGGTAGGCCTGGCGGCTTTGGCCCTCGTCCTGCTACTCCTCCAGCTACCGGCAATAATCCTGCTACTCCTCCTCCTGCTGGTCCTCCTCCTGGTAATATGGCGCTTAACAATGGCTTTCAAACAGTATTGATAGATGAATTGGTACCTTATGTTGACTCGCATTTTCGAACAATTGACAAAAGAGAAGGCCGTGCTATGGCAGGCCTTTCAATGGGTGGCATGGAAACACATGCCATTACATTAGATAAGCCAGACGTTTTTGCTTACTGGGGATTATTAAGTGGTGGTAACTATAATACCAAAGAATTGGAAGGTAAAAACAAACCGAAACTTATATTTATAAGCTATGGTAGTAAAGAAACCCGTGGGGCTGAGGCTCTTCCGAAGGTTGAATCTGAGTTAAAAGAAGCCGGGTTTAATGTTGCTACTTATGTTTCTCCGGGAACAGCACATGAATTTCAATCATGGCGCCGTAGCCTTTATCAAATGGCACCACTTCTTTTTAAATAATAAAACAGTAGCGGGTAATGAACATCTTTCCTTTTTAATCCCTATAACAAGAAGTTATCAATATGAACAGGCAAATCATTTTACTTTCATCCGTCATATTTTTTTGCAATATCTGTTCTGCACAAACGGTTAATGATTTTAAACCCGCAACCAGTAACCAGCCTGGCAAACAATATCCGCAGGTGAATAGTGAAGGCCGCGTTCGTGCAAGTATTTCAGCACCACAGGCACTAAAAGTTCAACTGGATCTGGGCGGTAAAAAATATGATCTTACAAAAGATGAAAAAGGTGTGTGGACAGGAGAATCGCTTCAACAGGATGAGGGATTTCATTATTACCAGTTAAATATCGATGGGGCTTCCGTACCAGATCCCGGAAGCCTCTACTTCTATGGTGCGGGTCGCTGGGGAAGTGGTATTGAAGTTCCTGCCAAAGACCAGGATTTTTACGCACTGAAAGATGTTCCGCATGGCCTTGTGAGTGAGAATATTTATTTCTCGAAACTGACCAATGCCTGGAGACGCTGCTTTGTTTATACTCCTCCATCTTATGCTGCCAATACAAGAGAACGCTATCCTGTATTGTACTTACAGCATGGTAGTTTTGAAGATGAAACGGGATGGGCCGTACAGGGAAAAGCAAACCTGATACTGGATAACCTGATTGCTGAAGGAAAAGCAGCTCCCATGATCATTGTAATGGATAATGGATATGCAAACAAACCGCAGGACCAGGCGGCGATAGACAATAAAACGCGCCCGGTTTCAATATTTGAAGAAGTAATGATCAATGAGATCATTCCCATGATCGATACAAAATTCCGCACGAAGCCCGATCGTGAACATCGTGCCATCGCAGGCCTTTCAATGGGCGCCAATCAAACCATAAGGATCATTATGAATAACCTGGATAAATTTTCTGCTATCGGTGGCTTCAGTGGCACCTCTAATTACCCGAGTACCGAGCCGGTGGATCCTGCAACTTTCCTTGATGGAAAATTTAAAGATGGTGCCGCCATCAACAACAAAATAAAATTATTCTGGCTTGGGTTAGGAACCAAAGAACCCAATCCGTTTCCGGCATCGGTTGGTGCATTTCGTGCGATGCTCGATAAACAGGGAATCAAAAATGTTTATTATGAATCTCCCGGTACAGCACATGAATGGCTAACCTGGAGAAGGGATCTTAAACAATATGCAACATTGCTTTTTAAATAAGAAAAATACCATTACTGATGCACCACATTAGCGCATCATCAATCATCGCCAAAAAAATCGATATGAGAAAGTTGTTCTTTGTCACCTGCCTGGTGCTTTTTATGGAAGCTGCCAATGCACAGGATGCCGTTAAACCTGCCACACCGGGTTTTGATGTAAAGCGTGAAAATATTGTCCATGGTATTATTGATACCATTACGTACGAATCTAAAACCGTTGAATCAAAACGGCGTGCAATAATTTACACACCACCAGGATATTCCCAAAAGAAAAATTATCCTGTATTATACCTGTTGCATGGTATTGGCGGAGATGAAAAAGAATGGCTGAATGGCGGCAACCCGCAAACCATTCTCGATAACCTGTATGCTGATGGAAAGCTCGAACCAATGATCGTTGTAATGCCCAATGGAAGGGCCATGAAAGATGACAGGTCAACAGGAAATATAATGGCACCTGATAAAGTTCAGGCATTTGCAACTTTTGAGAAAGACCTGCTCAATGATCTCATCCCCTATATAGAGAAAAATTTTCCTGTTCTGAAAGATCGTGAACATAGAGCCATTGCCGGTTTATCTATGGGGGGTGGACAATCTTTAAATTTTGGATTAGGTAACCTTGATGTGTTTGCATGGGTGGGTGGGTTTTCATCTGCACCCAATACAAAATCACCGCAGGAACTTCTCCCCGATCCAGAAGCAGCAAAAAGAAAATTAAAACTCTTGTTTATCTCCTGTGGTGCCAGTGATGGATTGATCACTTACAGCAAAAGAACCCATGAGTATTTTGAAAAAAACAATGTACCCCATATCTATTTTATCGAACCAGGCGTTCATGATTTTAAAGTTTGGAAAAACGGGCTATTCATGTTTTCGCAGTTATTATTCAAACCGGTTGATCCATCCAGCTTTTCAAAGTATCCTGTAGCGGGTGTGCCTGCCTCAACCAATATCCGCAATGGCGCGTATCCGCAGATCATGAGCGATAGTCGCGTAAAATTCAGTATCAAAGCACCCGATGCAAAAAAAGTACAGATCGACCTAGGCAAAAAATATGATTTAGTAAAAGATGAAAACGGCGTGTGGGCCACTACCACTGATTCCATCAGCGAAGGTTTTCATTATTATTCATTATTAATAGATGGCGTTGCGCTGGCAGATCCTGCAAGTGAATCATTTTATGGTATGGGAAGAATGGCAAGTGGTATTGAAATTCCATTTGCAGGAGGCGCATATTATGCAGCAAGAAATGTACCGCATGGTGATACGCGCGTCAAAAAATATTTTTCAAGAACAACCAACTCCTGGAGGCAATGTTATGTTTATACACCGCCTGCTTATGACTCTAATGCAACAGCGAAATATCCTGTACTCTATCTGCTGCATGGTGGCGGGGAAGACGAACGAGGTTGGTCGCAGCAGGGCAAAACAGATTTGATACTGGATAATCTGATCGCCGCAAAAAAAGCCACACCCATGATCATTGTTATGATGGATGGCAATTTTGGCGGCGGCGGTATGGGTGGCTTTGGTGAACAATCCCTAAAGACATTTGAAAACGAACTAAAGCAGAACCTGATCCCTTTTATTGAAAATAATTTTCGGACAGAGAAAGGAGCGAACAACAGGGCTTTGGCAGGATTATCTCTCGGTGGTTTGCAAACCTTGTACGCAGGTATAAAAAACACAGATATGTTTTCTTACCTCGGTGTGTTCAGTTCCGGTTGGTTTGCCAACCAGCCCACACTGTCCGATCCACAATATCTTTTTATGAAAAACAATGCATCAACCATTAACACTAATCTCAAAAGTTTATGGGTGTCAATGGGCGGTAAAGAAGATATCGCTTATGCCAATTGCAAAACCATGCTGGCAAAGTTTGATGAGATGAATATTAAATACCAATACAGCGAATACCCCGGCGGACATTCATGGCCTGTATGGAGAAATAATCTTTTCAATTTTGCACAGGTGCTGTTTAAATAAGCTTACTGTTTCAATAGCAACTTGATTTATTTAAAAGAAATTTTATGAGAAAATATATTATTAGAATAAGCTTATTGGTATCTGTTTGTGTTTGTGCGACCACCAGTTACACATCAGCACAAACACCTACACTCAATTTAGATTTTACAAAGCCCGGTGCAATTGTCAGCCCGATGTTATATGGATTAATGACGGAAGAGATCAATCATGCATATGATGCAGGCTTGTACCCGGAATTGATCCGTAACAGGATTTTTAAAGACAACAAATCAAACCCTGATGGATGGAGTTTGGTGCGAAATGATTCCGCTTCAAAGGCCAATATTAAATTAATGGCAGCGATGGGACAGGATAATATTCCATTCGATGAGCGCCGTCATGCAATCACTGGTGCATTAACCACCTGCTTACGTTTAACCGTTGAAAAAAACGGCGGAAGAATTGGCGTTGCCAATGAAGGATTTTGGGGAATACCGGTAAAACCTTCAACTACATACAATGCGTCTTTTTACATGAAGGGTTCCGGAAGCTTTCAGCAACCACGTCGCCCGGGGCAGGCTGCTCCTGCAAACCCTCCGCCCGTTATTGATGATAACACTGCCGGCCCAATAACCGTAACGATCGAAAGCAACGATGGTAAAACCATCTACGCATCCGGAACCATTAATCTTGAGAAAAGTATCTTCTGGAAAAAATATTCGTTAACATTAACTACCGCGGCAAACATACAACCAACAACAAATGCCCGCTTTGTAATTTCTACAGAAAGAACCGGCTTATATTATTTCAACCTTGTTTCATTGTTCCCTCCTACTTACAATAACCGCCCTAATGGTAACCGTCCCGACCTTATCAAGTTGATGGCTGATATGAAACCGAAATTTTTACGTTTCCCCGGGGGAAATTACCTGGAAGGCCCATTGATCACGGATGCGTTTCCATGGAAAACAACTTTGGGGTCATTAGAGCAACGGCCTGGACATAATGGTTCATGGGGCTATCGTGCATCGGATGGTATTGGATTGCTGGAGTTTTTGTTATGGTGTGAAGATATTGGTGCAGAGCCTTTATTAGGGGTTTATGCCGGCTATTCATTAAATGGTGATCATATTGATGCGGGCCCATTATTAAAACCTTATGTTGATGATGCGCTGGATGAAATAGAATACATCATTGGCGATACGAAGACCTATTGGGGAGCTAAACGTGCCGCAGATGGACACCCCGCTCCTTTTAAGCTAACCTATGTTGAAATAGGTAACGAAGATTGGTTCGACAGAACCAAGAGTTATGATGGCAGGTTTAACCAGTTCAGAACAGCTATTGAAGCAAAATATCCGAAGCTGCATTGCATATCAACCATTGCTGATGCACAATACCCAACCCAAAAAGTAACTACGGGCAAAAAAGTGGAAATACTTGATGAGCACTATTACCGTGATTCATGGGCAATGTGGGAAAACGCATCGCAGTACGATAAGTATGACCGCAAAGGCCCGAAAATATTTGTTGGCGAATGGGCAACACGTGAAGGTTTACCAACAACAAATCTGAATGCCGCCCTAGGCGATGCAGCATGGATGACAGGGATGGAAAAAAATTCTGATCTCGTGATCATGTCTTGCTATGCGCCCCTTTTTGTAAATGTAAATACGGCAACTGCTACTGCTCCCAAAGCATGGCAATGGGATTCTGACCTGATCGGGTACAATGGTTTGAACAGTTACGGTTCACCTGCCTATTATGTTCAACAAATGTTTGGCAATTATTTGGGTGATAGAATCATTCCGACCACAGCAGAAAATATTCCCACGCAACCAAGACCGCTTAACCGCCGCGACAGTGCCAACGGCCTTACAAAAGGCCCATTGGTACCAACGGTTTTTTACAGCGCTACCCGGGATGAAAAAACAGGCATCGTATATATCAAATTGGTAAATACAACTAAAGAGAAGCAGCCCATTGTTATCAATCTTAATGGAATAAAAAAAGTGTCCGCTTCTGCATCCTTGATCATGATCAAAGGAAATAAACCGGAGGATACCAACAGCATTACTGATCGTGAGAAAATCATCCCTGTCAAATCTATCATCAATGGCATTGAACCAAAATTCAATCACACACTTGATCCGTATTCTGTAAGTATTATTCAACTACAAACCAGTAAATAGTTAACCTGCAGATCATGAAAACAAAAATAAAATTACTCGCGCTCGCGCTATTGCTCATCCCGGCAATGAAAACTTTTTCTCAGGATAAGAAATTTTACATCTTCCTGAGTTTCGGGCAATCTAACATGGAAGGCAATGCCAGGGTAAGGCCTGAAGATACTGTGAACATAGACAGCCGTTTCCAGGTAATGGAAGCAGTAGACTGCCCGAACCTCAACAGAAAAAAAGGCGAATGGTATACAGCCGTGCCGCCACTTTGCCGTTGCCGTACCGGTTTAACCCTGACTGATTTTTTCGGCAGATCAATGGTGGCCAATTTACCCGCCGATGTAAGAGTGGGAATTATCAATGTTGCAGTTGGTGGTTGTAAAATTGAATTGTTTGACAAAGACAATTACCAGTCATACGTTGAGAAAGCTCCTCAATGGATGCTCGGCATGATTAAAGAGTATGACGGCAACCCCTATGCACGGTTGATGGAAATGGCAAAACTGGCTCAAAAAGATGGCGTGATCAAAGGCATACTGTTGCACCAGGGTGAATCAAATCCCAACGATTCCCTATGGACCACAAAAGTGAAAGGGGTATATGATAATCTTTTAAAAGATCTCAAACTCGATGCAAAAAAAGTTCCTTTGCTGGCAGGTGAGACCGTTAACGCTGACCAGGGAGGTATTTGCGCGGGCATGAATAAGATCATTGCCACACTTCCCGAAACCATTAAAAATGCCCACGTGATATCATCCGCAGGATGTACAGATGCGGCTGATAACCTGCATTTCAATGCGGATGGTTACAAAGAATTTGGTAACCGGTATGCAAAAAAGATGCTGGAACTGATGGGTATCACCGCTGTTAAATAAATGGTTGGATCACTGAACAATTCTTTGCTCATTCAGAACAAATACAAATGGAGAAAAATATACTGCGGGCCGTTTTTTCAATATTGTTATGTGTGGGCATTCACACAAGTACTTATGCACAGCCCTATCAAAAAACGGATCTGGGTGTTAAAGCTGTCTGCAATGGAACTATGACCGAAATACAGTTTTACACACCATCGGTTGTACGGATAATAAAATACCCGCAGGAAAAAAATTTCAGCAAGCAAAGCCTTTCTGTAATCGCTGTTCCGCAAAAAAATATTTTCACCATGCAACAGCAGGCTGCTATCCTTAACCTAAAAACTGAAATGATCACCGTATCATTGGATACGCAATCAGGTGATATTAGTTTTCTAGGGAAAGACGGTTCTCCGCTTTTAAAAGAAAAAAAAGACGGTACAAAATTTACTCCCTTTAATGATGCAGGAGAAAATACTTTAACAGTACAGCAGGCTTTCAATCTTGACAAAGATGAAGCCATCTACGGTTTAGGCCAGCAACAAAAAGGAAAAATGATTCAGCGCAATCTTAAGCTTAACATGATTCAGGGTAATACCGATGACTACGTGCCTTTTTTTCTCTCTGCCAAAGGATATGGATTGTTTTGGGACAATTATTCACCTACGGTTTTTTCAGATAATCCGGATACAACATCTTTCAGATCAGATGTGGGTGAAGGAGTTGATTATTACTTTATGAATGGAGCGAATGCCGATGCGGTGATTGCCAACATGCGCACACTAACCGGCAAAGCCCCTATGTTTCCCTTATGGACATTCGGATACTGGCAAAGCAAAGAACGCTACAAGAGCCAGGACGAATTGGTTGACGTGGTAAAAAAATACCGCGAACTAAAAGTTCCAATTGATGGTATTGTACAGGACTGGCAATATTGGGGCAATAATTATTTGTGGAATGCGATGGATTTTCTCAATCCTGAATTTTACAATCCGCAAAAGATGGTGAGTGATGTGCACAACCTGAATGCACACATGATCATTTCTATCTGGAATTCTTTTGGGCCACAAACAAAGCAATACCGTGAACTGGATAAAATAGGTGCGCTCATGAACTTCAATACATGGCCACAATCAGGCTCAGAAAAATGGCCGCCTAATCGTGATTATCCTTCCGGTGTACGCGTATACGATCCTTTTAATCCTGCTGCACGCGATATCTTCTGGAAATATTTAAAAGCAGGCCTTCACTCCGTAGGAGTAGATGGCTGGTGGCTGGATTCATCGGAGCCGGATCATCTTGACTTTAAACCTGCTGACCTTGATAATAAAACTTACCTCGGTTCTTTTCGAAAAGTACGCAATGCTTTTCCGTTGGTAACAGTTGGGGGCGTTTACAGCCACCAGCGCAGCATCGATTCCGCGAAACGCGTTTTTATTCTCACACGTTCTGCATTTGCCGGACAGCAACGTTATGGAGCCAATACATGGTCGGGCGATGTTACTGCTTCATGGAATGCGTTGAGGAACCAGGTCTCCGCAGGACTGAATTTTTCACTTTCTGGTATCCCCTATTGGAACAGTGATATCGGCGGATTTTTTCTATCCAGGTTTCGTAAAAAATTAGATGACCCCGAATACCGGGAACTATATGTACGCTGGCTGGAGTTTGGAACTTTTTGCCCGTTGATGCGTTCACATGGTGCAGATGCGCCAAGAGAAATTTATCAGTTTGGAAACAAAGGCAATAAAGTATATGATGCAATTGAAAAATACATTAACCTCCGGTACAGTTTACTGCCGTATATCTACTCGATAGCATGGGATGTAACCAATAATAATTCCAGCATGATGCGCGCACTGGTGATGGATTTTTCGAAAGATAAAAATGCGCTGGACATAAATGATGAATTCATGTTTGGTAAATCAATTTTAGTGGCACCTGTTACACAAAAAATGTATGTAAAACCGATTTCAGTTAGTGGAAAGGATACAGTGTATACAGAGGATTTTAGCACCATAAAAACAAGGGATCTTTATTTACCATCAGGCGCCGGATGGTTTGATTTCTGGACAGGCGAACAACACAACGGTGGCCAGATAATAAGCAAAAAAACTCCTCTTGATATTATGCCGTTGTACGTGAAGGCTGGAACCATTTTACCAATTGGGCCAAAAGTTCAATATGCCACTGAAAAGAAATGGGATGATTTAGAAATACGGATCTACCCAGGCACAGATGGACAATTTCTGCTCTATGAAGATGAAAATGATAATTACAATTATGAAAAAGGAATGTACACTACCATTTCATTTATATGGAACGATAAGCAAAAGCAACTGGTTATAGGAGAACGGAAAGGAAGTTTTCCTGGCATGTCTGAAAAAAGATCTTTCAGAATAGTAATGGTAAATGCTTCAACGGGTAATGGTGATGAATTAACAGTTAAGCCGGATCATATTATTTCTTATAACGGGAAAGAGCAAATAGTAAAGTTTTAAAATAGAAGAATGAAGAAGCAAATAAAACGGGCCGCAGAACGCAGGCTTGTACTGGTATTATTTTCAGCAATGTTGACATTTGCGGGGTATGGACAGGATAAATTATACCCTAACGAATTTTCTTCCCAGGATGTTAAGTTGCTGGATGGCCCTTTCAAACACGCACGCGATCTGAATATAAAAGTCCTGCTGCAATATGATGTTGACCGCTTATTGGCGGGATATAGAAAAGAAGCCGGTTTACCTGCAAAAGCTAAAACATTTCCTAACTGGGATGGATTGGAAGGGCATGTTGGTGGACACTATTTATCTGCGCTTGCTATCAACTATGCAGCAACCAAAGATCCGGAATGCGGAAAAAGATTGGCTTACATGATTGACGAACTTAAAAAATGCCAGGATGCAAATGCAATCAATGATCCGGATTGGGGCAAAGGATATATTGGGGCTGTTCCCAACGGTAAAAAAATATGGAGCACATTACAAAAAGGCGATTTTACTGCATTTCGTGCTGCATGGGTGCCCTGGTATAATGTACATAAAATGTACGCCGGCCTGAGAGATGCATGGTTATATACCGGCAACGAAAAAGCAAAAAATCTTTTCCTGTCATTTTGTGATTGGGGAATTAATATAACTGCGGGCCTGACAGATGTGCAGATGCAATCTATGCTGGATACTGAGCAGGGAGGCATGAATGAAGTGTTTGCAGATGCGTATCAAATAAGCGGAGAAAAAAAATACATAACGGCAGCAAAAAGGTTTTCGCATAAAATGTTACTCGACGCTATGTCGGCAGAAAAAGATAATCTTGATAACAAACATGCAAACACACAGGTACCCAAGGCAGTGGGTTTTGAAAGAATAGGCGAAATAGACAATGATGCTGCATACAAAAAAGCAGGCAGTTTTTTTTGGCAAACGGTAACAACCAACAGATCGCTCGCATTAGGTGGTAACAGCCGCAGGGAATTTTTTCCTGCCGCCGCTTCGTCCATTGATTTTATCAATGATGTGGAAGGCCCTGAATCATGCAATTCATACAATATGCTGAAGCTGACCGGTGACCTGTTCAGGGTTAATCCTTCTGCTGCATATATTGATTATTATGAACGAACCATTTACAACCATATTTTATCAACCCAACATCCCGACAATGGTGGCTATGTTTATTTTACACCGGCGCGTCCACGCAGCTACCGCGTATATTCTGCACCCAACGAAGGAATGTGGTGCTGTGTAGGAAGCGGAATGGAAAACCATGGGAAATACAATGAACTGATCTACTCACACACAAAAGATTCATTATTTCTAAACCTTTTTATTTCATCGGACCTAAACTGGAAAGACAAAAAGATCAAAATAAAACAGGAAACAAAATTTCCTTTTGAAGAACAAACCAAATTAACGGTAACCGAAGGTGCTGCGCGTTTCAGTTTGTTGGTTCGCTACCCATCATGGGTGGCAGATAAAGCTTTGCAGGTATTGGTAAATGGCAAGGCTGTATCATACGCAGTTCATCCTTCTTCGTATGTAGCTATCAATCGTAACTGGAAAAAAGGAGATGTAATACAGGTGATGCTACCCATGCACACAACCATTGAACAGCTTCCGAATGTTCCTAACTATATCGCCTTCATGTATGGTCCTGTTCTGCTGGGCGCAAAAACGGGGACGGAAGATTTAAAAGGACTTATAGCCGATGACACACGGTGGGCACATATTCCGGGCGGTGAAAAACTGCCACTCGACAAAGCTCCGATCATTATTGAAGATAACCGGTCAATGATCATAAATAGTTTGGTTCCGGTTAAGGACAAACCTTTGCACTTCACTGTACCAAATGTAAAAATCATCAACACTGCACAGGTAGAGCTTGAGCCATTTTACCAGATCCACGACTCGAGATATATGATGTACTGGATGGTATTGAATAATACGCAATACGAAACCTATATTGATTCTATTGCCACATTGGAAAAAAAGAAAATAGCTCTTCAGAAAAAAACGGTTGATTTTGTTGCGCCCGGCGAACAACAACCGGAAGCCGATCATTTTATTCAAAAAAATAATTCAAATACCGGTAACTACCTCGACGAGTTCTGGCGCGATGCACGAGGCGATGGTTATTTCAGTTATTTGCTTTCTACAAATAATGAATCTAATCTAAACCTTATGATTCGCTACTGGGGAAATGAAAGGGGAAACAGAAAGTTTGATATATATATAGATGATGAAAAATTAGTAACAGAAAATATTTCCGGCAAATGGAACCAGCAAAAATTCCAGGATGTAGAATATGTAATACCTGATTCAATGATCAAAAACAAAAAAAATATTCGTGTAAAATTTCAGGCACAGGCAGGAACTACTGCAGGTTCTATCTACTATATACGGTTAGTAAGAAAGCAGTAAAAGGTAGGCAACAAATACAAACACTGGGTATTATACATCAACTTAATTGCTGATCGTATAGTAGAAAAATGCATTTATGATGTTACAAAAATTGAAACTCTCTAATGGTATGCATAAACTGTCTACTAAAATATAAACCATCACCAATGAAAAAAATACAACCGATAAAGAATCAAACCAGCACAAGCCTGCGTTATTTCATTTTATTGTCGCTGCTGATCGCAGGCTTCGTTTCGCGGGCGCAGGTTGATAAAACTTTACAGAAAACCTTACCCAAAGCAGGCGAGATGCGTAACAACAAACCAAGCGGCAAGGGATGGGTAAACCTGCTGCAATCAGATACAGGCTGGAATTTCGAAAAGAATTTTTGGCAAATGACCGATACCGGATTTCATGGCATAATTGGAAAAGAGAAAGAGCATCATTATAGTTATACAAAAAAGACCTACAAAGATTTTGAATTAAATGTTATGATCAGAATGGTGGGCGATTCGATTGCTAACTCGGGCGTTTGTATCCGGATTAACCCTACCAGTTGGGACAATGCGCCTGGCTATCAGGTTGATATGGGCAAAGGTTATTGGGGATCACTCTGGGAAGAACGCAGGGGTGAAATGATTCAAAAATATCCGGATTCACTCGTCAAAAAACTGGTAAATCAAACCGACTGGAACCACTACTATATTATAGCAAAAGGCCATCATATACAGGCATGGTTAAATGGCGTTAAGACGATTGATATTGTCCACGAAGCAGGCTTTGCAGAAGGTAATATTGGGTTTCAGCTTTGCCATTATCACGATCACCTAACTGTTGTGGATGTAAAATCACTGTTTATCCGGGAATTGTAACTAATACACAAACTGTGGCAACAAAAATGAAACGTTTACTATGATACCGATCATAAACTTAACTCTATCATGAAAAAGGCTATCCGATCATTATTAATTATTTGCTGCAGTTTTCTTCTGTTGAATGGATATTCTCAACAAGTAAGCATATCAAGCCCCAACAAACTGTTATCAGTAAGTATAACTGTGAATGATGGCAGGCCTATGTATTCTGTTATGTACAATAATAAGATCATGCTGGAGAATTCACCCTTAGGTTTAGTAACAAACGAAGGTGATTTTAGTACGGGCATGAAATATATTGGCAGTGCAGACACAAGCATCGACAAAAATTATTCACAATCAAGAATAAAAAAATCGCAGATCCATTATGTTGCTAATAAACTTACCTGCATTTTTCAAAATGCGAAGCAACATACGATGAAAATTATTTTCCAGGTAAGTGATAATGATATCGCTTTCCGTTACGAACTGGCGCCAATGGGTCAGCGGTTTTCATGTGTAGTGGAAAAAGAAGTTACCGGTTATAAATTCCCGGCAACCACAACAACTTTTTTGTCGCCCATGATGACTCCGATGACAGGGTTTGCCCGAACTGCCCCCAGTTATGAAAGCGGCTACCAGGCAGATGCACCGATGCTCAGTACAAACTTTCGCAGTGAAGGTTTTGTTTTTCCTTCGCTTTTTCATATTGCAAACGATGGATGGGTTTTGTTATCAGAAACCGGTGTGGGCAGTTTGTATTGTGGTTCGCACCTGAGTGATTATGCAAAAGAAACAGGCGTTTATACTGTAGCGTATCCTAATCCAAAACAAAATAATGGTTTTGGCAGTAGCGGGGCTGCTCTTTCGCTTCCCGGTGTTACACCATGGAGAACTATTACGGTCGGCAACACGCTCAAACCAATTGTTGAAACAACCATTCCATTTGACGTGGTTGAGCCATTGTATGAACCAACACGTAATTACAAATTTGGAAAAGCAACCTGGAGCTGGATCGTTTGGCAGGACCAGAGTATGAATTATGATGACCAGGTAAAATATATCGATCTCGCCGCTACACTAAAATGGGAATACATTCTTATAGATGCTTTGTGGGATACCAATATTGGAAAAGACAGAATGAAAGAGCTCATCAAATATGCGAATACAAAAAAAGTAGATGTGATTTTATGGTATAATTCTAATGGTTCAGTCAATGACGCACCGCAAGGGCCAAGAAACAAAATGAGCAGTGCTATCGAAAGAAAAAAAGAAATGAAATGGCTTCGTGATGTAGGTGTGAAGGGATTAAAAGTTGATTTCTTTGGCGGTGACAAACAGGAAACCATCCGTTTGTATGAAGATATTCTCTCCGATGCCAACGATTACGGTTTAATGATCGACTTCCATGGTGCTACTGTACCAAGAGGATGGGAACGCATGTACCCGAATTATGTTGGAAGCGAAGCAGTACTGGCTTCTGAAATGCTGATATTTTCACAGGGCGTAAGAGATGCAGAGGCGTTTAATGCCACATTGCATCCATTTATACGCAACACGGTCGGCAGCATGGAATTTGGCGGCGTTTTACTAAACAAGTTCCTTGTAAAAAGTAATGAGAACAGAAACAAACGTCTTACTACCGATGCCTTTCAATTAGCCACTTCCATCCTCTTTCAGAATTCTGTACAAATGTTTGGGCTAACACCTAATAACCTCACTGATGTACCATCGTTTGAAATAGACTTTATGAAAAACGTGCCAACTACCTGGGATGAAACCGTGTATATAGATGGCTATCCCGGCAAGTACGTTGTGATCGCACGCCGGCATGGCAACAAATGGTTTGTGGCAGGTGCCAATGCAGGAAAGGAGGCAGTAAAACTTACCCTTAACCTTGCTATGCTTTCAGGGCAAAAACTTGTTCAATATAATGACGATGCTAATAGGGTGATATATACGAATGAAATTACCATCGGCAAAACAGGAGTTATTGAAGTTGAGATACAAGCATCTGGTGGATTTGTTGTAAACAATAAATATTATCAATCAGATAGTAAAGAATAGATTGGTTATACAATATACGGGTAATATCATTTATTGGGAAGCATGCGACGTCATTGCGAGGCACGAAGCAATCTGTGTTACAACATTCAAAGTGTCTGTAGTTCCTGGCACAGATTGCTTCGTACCTCGCAATGACGTACATCTCAGCTTTTGTGATTGAGTTTATTGTAGTAAATGAAAAAAAACAGATGAAAAAAATATTATTTACCATAATGTGTGCGGGAGCAGCTTTACTATGCGATGCACAAAACCCAATTATACAAACGGTTTTTACAGCCGACCCTGCCCCATTGGTCTATAAAGACACTTTATTTCTTTTCACTGGTCATGATGAAGACAGTGCGACATCCAAAGGCTTTATCATGGATGATTACCTGTGCTTTTCAACAACAGATATGGTTAACTGGACACATCACGGTCCTGTATTTTCAACACCCTCTTTAGGCTGGGCAGCTAAACACAATGCCAATGCAGCGCAGGTCGCTTATCGTAATGGAAAATTTTTCTACTACATCGCACCATGGAGTGCCTTGCCTGATGGAGGCGATTGTATTGCCATAGGTGTATCCAATTCAGCTACCGGTCCATACAAAGATGCTTTGGGCAAACCATTTATTTCAAATGGGCAGACAAAATATTCGAAACATCCCTGGGAAGATATAGACCCTACCATATTAATTGACGATGATGGGCAGGCATATATGTATTGGGGCAACAATTCTTTGTATTGCGTAAAACTGAACAAGGATATGATTTCGTATTCGGGTGATATCATAGCATTTGATATCAAAGATAAAGCGGCTTTTGGCCCCGATTATGAAGAAGCGCCATGGATCTTTAAACGCAATGGCATGTATTATCTCATGTATGCAGCACATGTTCCCGAAGCAGTTTATTATACCACCAGCACATCCCCAACCGGCCCCTGGAAATATGGGGGTGTAATTATGAAACCATTTGAACAGGGTTCTATGGGTAACCACCCGGGTGTAGTTCAGTACAAGGGTAAATGGTATTTTTTTTACATGAACGAAGACCTGCCCAATGGACATGATAAACGCAGGGCAGTAAATGTAAGGGAGTTCGAATTTAATGCAGATGGTTCCATTCCATATCTCTCTCACAAAAAAGAAGGCATTACAACTGCTTTACAAAACTTAAATCCATACAAACGCACTGAGGCAGAAACCATAGCATGGGAACAAGGGATTGAAACTGCAAGGGATTCTGCTATCGGGGTATATGTAACAGATATCGATGATGGTGATTATATAAAAGTCCGCAGCGTAGATTTAGAAAAGGGAGCCACATCATTCGAATCCAATATAGCATCTGTTATAAAGGGTAGTAAAATTGAGGTCAGACTGGATAGCCTTAACGGGCCATTAATAGGAACTGTAGTATTGAAAGCAAACGCAAGTGCTGCAAATTGGGTAACCGCGAAAACGACAGTTAAAAAAGCGGAAGGTGTACATGATATATGGTTTGTTTTTAAAGGCGGTAAAGGAAACCTGTTCAATTTTAACTGGTGGAAATTTAATCGCTAAGAATTTAAAAACGACACTATGGATTTGATTTCACAAAATAAAAATATGCAGCAAGCTGTATTGCTATGCTGTAGGATTAACCGTGGTAACGGAAAAGTAGCTATTGATGCCCTGGTTGCAAGGTGAACATAAAAAAATAGAATGTAAAAAATCACGACAACAATTAATGTTTTAAAACCATGAAGGCAAAATTTCTTTTCGTTGTTATTGTATTGCCATTTTTACTGACTGCACAAGTCTACCGCAAACACAGTTTGCAGAAGGATCGGCTTTCGATTGAATGTAACGAAGGAATATTATATATCACTCCCCTATCCGATAAAGCGGTAAGAGTACAATGGCAAAAAGATGATATGAAAGAAGAAAGGGAACTTGTTTTAATTAATAAACTTCCTGTTCCCGTATTCTACTTTTCCCAAACAGGATCAAAACTGAAATTAAGCACCAGTGCAATGTCAATATCCTTTGATAAAAAAACGTGTGCAATAGATTATAGTGACAATACCGGCAAAGTTTTTTTAAGCGAAAAAGCAGGAAGAAGGAAATTAACAGCAGACACTATTGGAGGGCAATCCTGCTTTATAGCAGAACAAAGTTTTCATTCCCCACAAGATGAATACCTCTTTGGTCTTGGCCAATTCCAGGACGGCCATTATAACCTGCGCAATGTTACCCGCAAACTCATACAGGTAAATACACAGATTGCTATTCCATTTTTATATTCAAGCAAAGGATATGGCATACTGTGGCACCAATATGGCATTACTGAATTCAATCCCGCGGATAACCATATCACCCTCACAAAAAAAGATACTATTGCTGGAGAGAAAAGCAATGTAGAAGTAACCACCACATCGGGAACACAAAGAGTTAGCCGGCAACAGGCACTTTATACCGGAAAATTTTCTGTTCCAAAAGATGGCGAATATTCTATGATGCTCGATTTGGGAAATATGGAAAGCCGGCATCTTTTGGTGATTGATGGAACAGCCATTATAGACCAGTCAAACCAATGGCTGCCTACTGCTGCAAGCACCCTGGTAAATTTAAAAGCGGGCGAACACAGTGTGCAGGTAGTTTGCAAATCAACCAATACTCCCAATGTATCATGGAAACTTTCAAATAATGAAACCACTTTCCGTTCAGCCAACGCGAAATCATTTGATTATGTAGTTTTTTATGGAAATAATGCAGATGATGTAATTGCTAATTACAGGAATCTCTCAGGCAATGTTCCCATGCTTCCTTTATGGGCGTATGGGTTTTGGCAATGCAGGGAAAGATATACTTCGGGCAATCATTTAGTCTCAACCATACAGGAATTCAGAAAAAGAAGTCTACCGGTTGATGTAATTGTACAGGACTGGCAATACTGGGGTAAAAATGGTTGGGGCGTTCCGCAATTTGATACAGCGAATTATCCCAATCCCGCAAAATTTATTAACGAACTGCATAAACTCAACGCCCGCTTCTCCATTTCTGTTTGGGAAAATCTAGACAAGAAATCAGAAGTAGCCAAAGAATATCTTTCAAAAAAACTATACATACCTAACAGTCCCTGGATTGATATTTATAATCCTGAAACACAAAAAACACATTGGAACGCACTGAATAAAAATTTGTTTAGCCTTGGCGTAGACTCCTGGTGGATGGATGCTACCGAACCCGAGAATGATGCACTAAAAGGCGCACAAACCTATTTTGGGCTGGGGGATTTTTATCGCCTCACGTACCCATTGTTTGTAAGCAAAGCGGTATATGATGGACAAAGAAATACCGATCCGCAAAAAAGAGTGGTTACACTAACGCGTTCCGCTTTCGCAGGCCAGCAACGATATGGAACTATTAACTGGTCTGGTGATATTGGCTGGAGTTGGGATACTTATAAAAGACAGATCGTTGCGGGACTCAATTATAATTTAACCGGTATGCCTTACTGGACAACAGATATCGGTGGTTTCTTCCGTCCCGGCCGAGGGCAGTATACTGACAGTAAATACAAAGAAATACTTACACGCTGGTTTCAATGGGGAACATTCAATTCCATCTTCCGCATTCATGGTTATCAAACAGAAACAGAACCGTGGAAATACGGCGATACAGTTGAAAACAATATGAGAAGCATGATGAACCTGCGATATCGGTTAATGCCATACATCTATTCTCTGGCATGGCAGGTTTCCAAAAATGGTTCAACTATCATGCGTCCATTGGTAATGGATTTTGGCAATGATGCAAAAGCAATTGAACAGAAGTATCAATACATGTTTGGTAAAGCTATGCTGATCGCACCTGTTACAGCGCCCGCAACCACATGGGATGTTTACCTGCCCAATTCAACCAATTGGTACGATTTCTGGACAGGCAAAAAATACAAAGGCGGCCAGACAATTAACGCCGCAGCACCTGCAGATAAAATACCCGTGTTTGTAAAAGCAGGTTCTATTATTCCCATGGGAAAGTTGATGCAGTACACCGGGGAAAAATCAAACGACACTTTAGAGATCAGGATATACAAAGGTGCGAATGGCTCTTTCAACTTATACGAAGACGAAGGTGATAACTATAATTATGAAAAAGCAAAATACACCGAAATACCTTTTAACTGGAATGAGAAGTTACAGTCATTAACCATTGGAGAAATAAAAGGTTCATATCCGGGTTATGTAAAAAACAGGGTGTTCAATATTGTTTTGGTAAAGGAAAGTAATGGAATTGGAACAGAATTGGGAACGACAAAAAAAGGGGTTGCTTATTCTGGCAAAAATATCGCAGTGAAATTTTGAAAAA
Organism: Bacteroidota bacterium; assembly: GCA_040388705.1. GTDB lineage: Bacteria > Bacteroidota > Bacteroidia > Chitinophagales > Chitinophagaceae > Sediminibacterium. The sequence goes on from JAZKBI010000003.1 coordinate 164,720, forward strand.
TAAATAAAACCAAAATAACAAAAATGAAATTAAAACGCGGCTTGTTTACAGCTATCATTTGCGCAATAGCAGGCCTATCTACTGCGCAAAGCACTACATTAGTCAACCCGATCCTTACGGGTTTTTATCCTGACCCGAGTATTGTGCAGGTAAAGGGTGATTATTATCTGATCAATTCTACTTTTTCCTATTTTCCCGGCATACCCGTTTTTCATAGTAAAGATTTAAAAAACTGGAAACAGATTGGTAATGTAATTGACCGCACTTCACAGCTCGATTTTATGGGCGAGCGTATGACAAGAGGTTTGTTTGCCCCGGCTATCTCCTATTTTAATGGCACTTATTATGTTACCTGCACCGATATTGACCATGATGGAAATTTTGTAGTGACTGCAAAAAATCCTGCGGGTCCATGGAGCAACCCGGTACGCATTCCGCAGGTAAGAGGAATAGACCCTTCGTTATTTTTTGATGAAGATGGCAAAGGATATATTGTTTACAACAGCGATGCCCCGGACAACAAGCCATTGTATTCAGGACATCGTACAATCAGGACTTATGAATTTGATCCTGGTACTTTAAAAGTAATTGGTGAAGAAAAACAATTGGTAAATGGCGGTGTTGATATTACTAAAAAACCGGTATGGATAGAAGGGCCGCATATCATGAAAAGAAACGGTTGGTATTATTTGTATGCAGCCGAAGGGGGTACTTCCGTTAATCATTCCGAAGTGGTTTTCCGCAGCAAATCAGTTTGGGGGCCATATGTTCCCTATGAAAAAAATCCGATCCTTACGCAAAGAGATCTACCAGCTGATAGAAAAAATCCTATTACCTCAACAGGACATGCACAGTTTGTAAATGGCCCGGATGGAAAAACCTATTCAATATTTTTAGCTGTAAGGCCATACGAAGGCGATTTCTATAATACAGGAAGAGAAACGTTTATTGCTCCTGTTGAATGGAAAGATGACTGGCCTGTAATTAATCCTGCCAACAAAGAAGTGTTATACAGCTACCTTGTTAATATAAAAGAAGTAAAAGAAAAAGGTGCGCTTCCTCAGTCGGGCAACTTTTCTTACACTCTAAAATTTGAGAAAACCCTTGATCCTTCATTACTCTTTATGCGCAAACCGGACAGCGCTGCATTTAGCCTTTCAAAAGAAAAGGGATTGACATTAAAATTGAAACCGGAAACCATCATGGATTTTGGCAGCCCCTCATTCGTAGGAAAACGGCAGCAGCATTTATACAACACCATAGAAACAAAATTCGATTTCCAACCAGCCGATACCAATGAAATAGCGGGCCTCACCGTTTTTCAAAGTGAATCTAATTTCTATTTCATAGGCAAATCAATTTCCAATGGTAAAGAAGTGGTGCAACTCTTTAAAGGAATGCCAGGAAAAAAAATGGAATCCCTAAAGCAAATTCAACTGGAAACAAAAGCTGCCAAACTGCATATAAGAATTAATGCCGAAGGAGATACTTACAGTTTCTATTATTCAGCAGATGGAAAAAACTGGAATTTATTAAAAGATAAAGTAGATGCAAAATTCGTAAGTACAAAAACTGCAGGCGGTTTTGTGGGATGTATTTATGGGATGTATGCCACATCATCCGGCAAACCATCCACCAACGTTGCCTCCTTTGAGTATTTAATGTATAAAGGCGATGACCCGATATACAGGCATTAATTTTTATAAAAACAGATAACATGATAAAAAAATATTTCATCGTTGCTTCGTTAGTACTTGGCTTTTGTTGTAGCTATATTGTTACAATGGCCCAGAAAGCCACGAACCCGATCATATATGCTGACGTGCCTGATATGTCCATGGTACGTGTAGGCAACACCTATTATATGAGCAGCACCACCATGCACATGAGCCCCGGCGTTCCTATTATGAAATCAACGGACCTGGTAAACTGGAAGCTGGTAAATTATGCGTATGATACTTTGGCCAATTTGGATGAACTGAATTTGGTCAACGGCAAAAGCACTTATGGAAGGGGATCATGGGCAAGTTGCATCAGGTATCATAATGGTATTTTTTATGTTTCCACTTTTGCACAAACCACAGGTAAAACCTATATCTATTCAACAAAAAATATTGAGAAGGGGCCATGGAAAACGGTTTCATTCAAACCTTCATATCACGACCATACCATATTTTTTGATGATGACGGGAAAGTGTATATGATCACCGGAGCAGGTAAACTGAAAATATTTGAGTTGAATGATGAGCTAACCGATGTAAAACCCGGTTCGGAACGGGTACTCATTGAAAATGCAAGTACACCTTCAGGAACAGGCGGCGGATTGCCGGCTGAAGGCTCGCAACTTTTTAAAGTGAATGGAAAATATTTCCTGTTTAACATCAGTTGGCCAAGAGGAGGTATGCGCACCGTTATTATTCACCGTGCAGATAATATTAACGGCCCCTGGGAAGGTAAAATTGGTTTGCAGGATTTAGGTGTAGCGCAAGGTGGCTTAATTGATATGCCAGATGGGAAATGGTATGCATACCTGTTCCGCGATAATGGAGCTGTTGGCCGCATCCCCTATCTCGTTCCCGTAAAATGGGAAGATGGTTGGCCCGTATTAGGTGAGAATGGCAAAGTACCGATGACGCTTGATCTGCCTGCGAATAAAAGTTTGATTCCCGGCATCGTTGCGTCAGATGAATTTAACCGGAAAAAAAACGAACCTGTATTGCCGTTAGTTTGGCAATGGAACCATAACCCTGATAACAACTTATGGTCGGTTACTGAGCGCAAAGGTTTTCTCCGTTTAAAAACAGGGAGGTTGGATACATCTTTTTTACTCTCACGCAATTCATTAACACAACGCACCATCGGGCCCGTATGTTCCGGGATTATTTCGATTGATGTTTCAGGTTTGAAAGATGGTGATTTTGCAGGACTGGGATTACTGCAAAAACAATTTGGTTTGCTCGGAGTAAAAATGGATGGCAACAACAAAGCCATTGTAATGATCAATGCAAGCACATCAAGACCAATAGAAGCAGCAAGTATTCCGCTTAATCAAAACACAATTTTCTTTAAAGCGGAATGCAATTTTAAAGATAGAAAAGATGTGGCCGATTTCTTTTACAGCTTAGATGGCAATAACTGGCTGCCCATTGGCACACAATTAAAAATGGCTTACACGATCCCTCAATTTATAGGTTATCGTTTTGCGTTGTTTAACTACGCAACTAAAAATACAGGAGGCTTTGCTGATTTTGATTATTTCAGAATTACAGAAAATATTTCACCCAAATAAATTATCAGAAACCGTAGACGCCGAATAAAAAAACTAACTACCATTTATCACCTTCTTAAAAAATACATCCACATGAAAAAAATAACAAAACAAATTCTTACACTGGTCTTTGCATCATTTCTTGCTGGTAATGCAGGCGCACAAAACCCGATCGTAAGAAATCAATATTCTGCAGATCCTACTGCAAGGGTATTTGGCGACAGGGTATATGTGTATCCTTCCCATGATATTCTTGCAACGCAAGGCAAGGGCCGTTTAGCTTGGTTTTGCATGGAAGACTATCATGTATTCTCTTCGGCAAATCTTACAGACTGGACTGACCATGGTATGCTCATTACGCAAAATAAAATACCCTGGGTTAAACCTGATAGTTACAGCATGTGGGCGCCGGACTGTATAGAACGAAACGGAAAATATTATTTTTATTTTCCAACATCGCCAAAGGATACAGTGGCTTATGGAAGAGGGTTCAGGATAGGCGTGGCTGTGGGTGACAAGCCAACCGGCCCCTTTATACCTCAACGGGAACCGATAAAAGATGTTCGTGGTATTGATCCGAATGTATTTATTGATAAAGATGGACAGGCATATCTCTATTGGTCGGCGGGAAATATTTATGGCGCGAAGTTAAAAGCCAATATGCTGGAACTGGATTCGGAAGTAAAAACATTAGGCGAACTCCCTACCAAAGGATTAAAAGAAGGCCCTTATCTTTTTGAAAGAAATGGCATTTACTATTTAACTTATCCCCATGTAGAAAATAAAACCGAACGGCTTGAGTATGCAACCAGCAACAGTCCACTGGGGCCTTTCAAAGTTACCGGGGTGATTATGGATGAATCTGCATCCGGCTGCTGGACAAATCATCATTCGTTGATTCAATTTAAAGATCAATGGTATTTGTTTTACCACGACAAAGATTATTCACCGCGGTTTGATAAAGCACGCTCCATTCGCGCTGACAGTTTGTTTTTCAATGCAGACGGAACGATTAAAAAAGTAATTCCCACATTAAGAGGCATTGGTGTTACCAAAGCTGCAAGTGAAATTCAGATAGACAGGTACAGTGCCATCAGCAGTGAAGGTGCGGCCATTGATTTTATTGATACCACGAACCGCTTTGCCGGATGGAAAACGATCTTCAGTAAACAAAATGCATGGATACAATACAACAGCGTTGACTTCGGAACGAAGCCCCTCAAAAAAGTTTCAGTGAATGCGATGAGTGAAAACGGCGGCACGATACAAATCCGCACCGGTAGTAACAATGGCCCTGTGATAGCAGAAATTTCTATTCCTGCAAGTGGCGCCTGGGCATTATCGAAAGCTTCAGTTCGTACATCACCAAAAAATATTCAGCACCTGTTTGTCACGACGAAGGATAATAAAAATGTATTGTTAGACTGGGTACGCTTTGAATAAATAACCATCCTTTCAAATTTATAATAATCATTTATGAGAACAATAATTTTCACTGCTACTATGAAGAGAAAACACAAATCGCTTTTGCCAGTAATAGCTTTTGCCATTTTATCAGGATTGCAAATAGGTGGCATTTCAGTTTTTGCGCAGGGCCCGCCGGGTCAGGGACAAAGACCATCCCTCCCTCCTATACCTGTAAAAGGCGATACGACACATACCTTATCCAGACACTTCACGCCGTCCTCTGCCGTAAAAAAAGCACCGGATGCAAACGGATTTATTCAACGTTGGCTTGTGCTGGAACCTGTAAAAAAAGATATTGCCAGGAATAATATATTCACTGACAACTACCTCCGGACAACTTTTTCAACCGATAATTTTTCCAGCGATTTCACCACGGTTCCCAAAAATGGCGAAGCGATAAAACTGGGCAACCAGGAACTGAAGTGGTATGCTTTAGACAGCAAGGCGTTCAACTTTAATTTATACAATTTTTTATATGCCATTGACAAGCCAAAATATGGGGTCCTTTTCTGGCTTGTTACTGTTGTCAATTGCACAGAAGAAATCAAAAACGTGAGATTGGCCGCCGGGTGTAATTCCAGCAGCATGTGGTGGTTGAACGGCCAGGAAGCATTGATGCTTTCCGGCGACAGGGATCTGATTGCAGATAATGGAACTTCTGCACGTTTAACGCTTAAAAAGGGAAAGAACATCATTCGCGGGGCAGTAATCAACGGACCGGGTATGGCTAATTTCTGTGTTCGTTTCTTAGATGAAAAAGGATCACCCGTAAAAAATCTCAGTATTAGTTCCGAATAAAATTGGGTAGTCTGTTTAAGATAAGAATTATTCTGAAATCAACATTTTATGAGAAGAGCCCTAAGAACAAATTTTTTCTATAGCAAAATGACTATTGATGAAAAGTTCCCCGGGCAATTAAAACAAATTATTACATGAAAAGAATAAAAGTAACCTGCTTAACAACCTTATTGGCTTTACTGATTACACAAACATTAATAGCACAGATAGGGAAACCATTTATTCATGACCCGTCAACCGTTACTGAATGTGATGGCAAGTATTATACATTCGGCACAGGTGGTGGCGGATTGATCTCTAAAGATGGTTGGACATGGTATGGTGGGGGGGTGAGGCCTGGTGGTGGCGCAGCTCCTGATGTCATCAAAATTGGTGACCGTTACCTTGTCATATATGGGGCAACTGGTGGTGCAAGCAATCATAAAGGAGCTATTCTTACCATGTGGAACAAAACACTGGATCCAACATCTCCTGATTTTAAATATTCTGAACCGGTTGTGGTGGCTACATCGGATGGCTATGAAGAAAATGATGCCATTGATCCAGGTGTCATGTTAGATCCAACTACCGGGCGTCTTTGGCTATCATACGGTACTTATTTTGGATTCACCCGCCTGATAGAACTGGACCCCAAAACAGGGAAACTCAAAGAAGGTAATAAACCTGTTGATGTAGCCACCACGTGTGAAGCCAGCACATTAGTTTACCGGGACGGCTGGTATTACCTGCTTGCCACGCACGGTAGTTGTTGCGATGGCGCCAACTCTACCTACAATGTTGTCGTTGGCCGTTCAAAGCAGGTAACAGGGCCATACCTCGATAATGTGGGAAGAAGCATGTTGCAAGGTGGCGGTAAAATGGTGGTTGCCACTCGTGGAGGATTAATAGGCCCCGGGCATTTTGGACATATCATTCTTGAGAAAGGAGTTGAAAAAATGTCCATCCATTATGAAGCAGATTTAGAGCAGGGTGGTCGAAGTGTATTAGGCATACTTCCGGTAGTTTGGAAAGACGGCTGGCCTGTTGCAGGAGAAAAATTTAAAGAAGGTACTTATGAAATTGAATCAGTAAGAAGAGGATATGGATTAGAGTTGGCAGTTGATTTTACAAGGATGGCGGGTGGTGCACGGGGATTTGGCCAACCCAGCAATGAACCCATAAAACCCGTTCCAGCCCAGCAATTAGCAGATGTAATGAAAAACTGGCCAGCAGGAAATATTAATTTGCGAATAGGCGACTACATGTCCCGCCCCCATCAACAATGGACGGTCATGGATGCTCCTGACACAACAGGGTATTTAGGCGGCCCCTATTATAAAATTGTACTTGCAGGAACAGATCGGGCATTAGCTGCGACTGCCGATGCAGAAGTAATAACAGTACCGGCATTTACCGGCGCCCCCGAACAGTTATGGAGGATCGATCAATTAACTGATGGCAGCTACAGAATAATGCCCAAGATAGTTCCCAATTCAGGAAAGAAGTTAGTGCTGGCATCCTCCGGTGACAGCACGCCAACACTTGCGGAATTTGATTTTAACAGCGATAATTCTAAATGGAATTTTAGGACTCAATAAATATTTTTTTTGATTTTCCACAGGGTTTCGATGACTTCTCAAACGTTCAACTAATCGGTAGCAAAGCCGTTTGAGAAGTCATCGAAATCCAGCGGACATTAATAATTAGGCGACAAAATGTATCTTCAACAATAAAACTTTATCAACTTCGGTATCGGCGCGATGGAACACAGAATAGCCTGCCATCGCAAATACCGATTCGTTATGCGTCAGCTTAAAAAACGTCAACACCGACAATTAACACGCCAAGACTATGGGATATAAAAGTGTTTGCAAAGAATGTAGAAAGTCATTAAACAGACCTTTGAAACACATTCTGACAGACTTTATCCTTGCTCAGAATGTGGTAAACCAATGACACTACTATCTCATAGGTTCAGAACACCAAAAAAAACCGATGACAAGAAGTGGGAGACAGTGAAATATTTAATTGAAAACGGTTTTCATTATGACCACGTTTATCAAAAAATTGAAACTAACAGCAACGGGATGACAAGTTATCAGAATTATGCAACGTATCCCGACAACATCAGAGACGCTAAAGAATTTGTAGAGAAATATAAAGAGCAAGCACGAAAATGAACAGATGGAAATAGCATTTTGGGTTTACTTGACAATTTTGCCGGCGACAATTTTCAACGAGGCATTTCAACATTTAATACATTATTACCAAGCTTTTTCGTTAATGATATGAAGCATCTCATAGTATTCTTTATATTTCTCACTTCACAGGCAACAGCCCAGGTGCCAAAATTGTATAATCATATCGCCAACGATGTGCATTTAATACATTCCCGGGTGCTAAATCAAGACCGCCAGGTATACATAAATGTTCCAAAACCCGATTCTGCAGATATAAACAAGGCATTGCCCGTGTTATATCTCTTAGATGGGGAGAATCATTTTCACATCCTTTCTGCCTATATAGAATATTTAAGGCATTGGCGGATTATTCCTCCAATAATAGTAGTAGGCATTGTTAGTGTGGACCGAGTAAAAGACCTCACTCCTACAAATAGTTTAATCAACTTTGATGGTAAAGTTGATTCTAATTATAAGACTTCCGGTGGCAATGAGCAGTTTTTAAACTTTATGCAACAGGAATTGATGCCTTACATGGAGGCTAACTATAAAATAGGTCCTTTCAAAATATTTGCCGGACATTCATTCGGTGGACTTACAGTTATTAATTGCATGCTTACGCGCCCTGATATGTTTAACGCTTATATTGCCATAAGCCCTTCACTATGGTTTGGCAATAAATATGTTTTACGATTCGCGGAACAAAAACTACCAAAACTACCAATGAGGAATAAAACATTTTTCTATAGCGTAGGGAATGAAGATGGCAATTTTCGAAATGATTTGTTGAAATTTGATAAACTGGTTAAACAGAATAGTTTGAAAACATTTGAACACGAGTATAAATATTATCCTTCTGAAGACCACATGACAGAACCAATTCCCGCATACTATGATGCGCTACGATTTGTTTACAAGAATTGGAAATACGATAAAACAAAGTGATGTAATTGCAATAATTAATCACGTGAAAACAACAAGCTTTATGAAATTAATTTCATAAATTCGGTATCAACTAAACAATATACAATGAAATATCTATTAACTGCAGCATTCCTTTTTGCAAGCCTGTTCACCATGGCACAAAATGCTATTGATGGCAAGTGGAAAGGTTCGCGCGAAACACCCAACGGCACTTTTGAAGTTAACTACACTTTTAAAGTTGAAGGGACTGAATTAACAGGTACCTGGAAAACGCAATTTGGGGAAACGAAATTGGAGAAAGGAAAAGTTGATGGTAAAAAATTTTCCTTCACTATTACTTTAAACGATATGACGATCGCAAGCACGGCTGAGCTTGTGAGTGAGAATGAAATTGTGGTTAAGAATGAACGAGGTGAAACGAAACTGGCCAGGGTGAAAAATAACTAAACTATTCTGAATACTATTTGCAGGTTGGATCAGGGATTCAACCCGCAAATTCAGTAAAATCGATTTGGTATAGGTTTGATTAAAACTTGCTTACCATTATTTGCTAAAACTATATGCCTTCGTGAAATCGGCTTTTATGTTCGATTTCATTAATTAATTTTAATAGTCCTCTGCGTAAACGCTGCTTCTCATGTTCTCTGCGGTTGAAGAAGAAAGAAATAGACAGACAGATTCGTTTTCTGAGTATATAGACTCAAAAACAATATGCACAGATATTCAAAAAACGAATGCCGGTTTATGCAAAAAGTTATGTATTGATGAGTGTTTGAAGTTGATAGAAACATGCGTACTTTTAAGTGTTGTGCGCAAGTCGTAAAGTCTGTTAGTAACAGACTTATGAGATCATTGACTACTTTAATGCTATTAACGATTTACTTAACCACCACAGGACAGCCTTCTCCGGCAAAAAAGGAGAGCTGGTTTCGGGCGGATACGTCTTATGCATACAATAGCAAAAGGCAAAAAAAGCTGACCCATTATTCTTACGAGTCGATTGACACTGAAGTTAAATACAGCGGCTCTAAGGGAAAAGGGATTATAATACAAAACAGCTTACCAAGAGGTAATAGATACATTGATCCTGCCGGAAGAATATCTGCTTATGGTATATTCTGGACTCGTGTTATTAATGAAACTACTACTCCTTTTGAACTAACCATTAATTTTCCTGCTGATTCATTTGCAATTCCAGCAGATCCCGGCCACTACTTAAGAGTATTTCTCCCTCCGGGCTCAATGACACTTGAAGAATCATCATATAACTATGGTGTAACAGATTTAGAATCTTTTTTAGATACTGGGCTCAATAAACCGACTACGTTGAAAAGGATTATTAATCCTAAAGAGGAGTGTCTTTTCTATACCGGAGCACTACCAGGTGCTGGGTACCGGGCGGGATTTGTCTTAAAAGGACAAGACCTTTTTTATAGAATTAACATTATCCCAGATCTATTAATTCCCTGCGGACAGATTGCTTTTTAAAAAATGAAACGGTGACTCTCATGGGACAATTATTCAGAAGACCGGCGCACAACAGGCGGCTTGGCAATATGGCCGGCGACGAATATATTCTCAGCTTTTTGTTCGCTATCATGCAGTCCCGGCTTGACTTTTACTATTGAGCTTTAATTGTTATCTTCATCATAAGTAATTCTATTCGACTTCGGTTCCGGGCTGGACATTATAAATTCCAGCACAGCATAAGCCCTGGACGTTAGCGGCGATTATCACATTTACAGTTGTAACTTCAACTATTTAATAAAATCTAAAATGAAAACTTTGATTAGCAAAAAATTGATCACAAGCTTCATCCTGAGTGGTGTATTGGCTGTCAGTGCTTTCGGTCAACAAATCAACAACGTGGCGTCTCAAAAATCATTAAAGGAGGCGTACGCAGGTAAGTTCTGGATAGGATGTGCTGATGATCTGAGAGCGAATTCGGAGGCCTATCAGGCAAGTATCAAAAAGCATTACGATATAGTTACTCCGGAAAATTGCATGAAACCGGAGCGAATTCATCCCGGTGAGAATACGTACACCTTTGAAACCGCCGATGCCATGGTTGATTGGTGTCAGAAGAATGGATTAAAAGTTTGGGGACATACATTAGGCTGGCATGGTCAGACGCCGCAATGGTTCTTTCAGGAAAATCCGGGCGGCGAAACTACCAGTGCTGCAACGCAGCCTGCAACGTCTGCTCCTGCAGGAACTGATACCAGCAGGCCACGTCGCAATCCACCGGGTTTCATTGCTGGGCCGCTGGCAAGCAAAGAAGTCGTTTTGGAGCGTCTGAAGAAACATATAATGACTGTAGTCGGTCGATATAAAGGTCGTATTGCCGGCTGGGATGTTTTTAACGAATCGATTGCCGACGGTGGTGACGGTACAACCGAAAATCTCAGAACCTTCAGTTGGTATAAGGCCGTTGGCCCGGAAGTATTAAACATGGCTTTTAAGTGGGCACATGAAGCTGATCCTAAGGCTCAACTAAACTACAACGATTACAATATTGAGCAGGGCGCGGTGGAAAACAAAGGAAAACACGCAAGTTCTATGTTGCTGCTTAAGCGCCTGATCAAAGAAGGTGCTCCTATAACCGGTGTAGGAATTCAGGGACATTGGCACCTGAACACTAACCTTGCTGACGTTGAAAAGGCTATTGAAAACTATGCGTCTTTGGGCCTGAAGGTTTCTATTACCGAACTGGACGTAACAGCAACTGGTAATAATAGTGGCGCTATGAGTGTGAATCAGGGAGACAGAAAAATTCCCGCAGAGAATTATGAGAAGCAGGCTGAGGTATATAAAAAGTTGTTTGAAATTTTCATGCGTCATGCAGACGTCATTGACCGCGTAACCTTCTGGGGTCTAAGTGATACCCGGTCGTGGCGTAGAAACCAGGAACCGCTTTTGTTTGATGGAGAGTTAAACGCTAAACCAGCTTACAATGCAGTTATGGCGGCAAGCCTGACTAAATAAAGGCAGGAGACAAATAAAGATTACTTCGGGTTCCCGCAGTGTCTCCGTGCGGATGAAGGATACAGAGCATTCTTTATCAGAAGTGCTTAATGCAATGCCTTGTTTGCAACTAACACAAATCCGAAACAAGACATCCTGTGCCGGTATCCATCCTCGAAAAGCAGGCAATTACCCATGTTATAAAAAACAGGATCGAGACCGTATAACAAGTTTTAAAAATGTGCTTTTGGCAGAAGGCATAGTTTACGATTGGTAATGTGTCATTAAAAATCTTGTCTGATTTATCTATATATGTTGAAACGCAGCGATATCAGCAAACTCACTTGCCAGTTTGGTACTCAACCTTTCCAGAAGTTTATGGAACGGCTGGTATGTTTTATGATTTTTTGTATCCGGTATGGCCAGTTCGGTTAAAACAACAGTTCGTGCAGCTTCGTCAAGAGATTTGTACATTCCCATTTCTGTTACACTGAGCAGGTAGGATCCGTAACTTACACTATGATAGTTCTGTCGTAGGCGAACAGGTTTATTAAACATGTCCGCCACCATCTGCGTAACAAAAGGCAAAGTGCCAAAACTGCCATTGATCGATAAACTGTTTATGTTCCGATGTTCCTGGAGTGTTTTACCGATACTGTATATTTCATAGAGAATGCCTTCTATGGTTGCTCTTACAAAATGGGCTTTTTCATGTTTGATATTTACACCAAAATAAACGCCTCTTGCATTGGCGTTCCAGATAGGTGCCCTTTCTCCCAACAGATACGGTAAGAAGATCAACCCATCGGATCCCGGCGAAACGGATGAAGCCTGGTTGATCAGTTCAACCATGCTATGCTGTATATCGAATGGATTTTTAAAATCCCCAAACTGGCGGGTGAACCATTCAAAAATATTGCCTCCATTATTAGTAGGGCCGCCGGATACAAAACGGTTTTCGGTAAGAAGATAATTGAAGAAGCGCTGTTTTTCATCCTGGAGCATTTTATTTCCCATCACCCTTACAGCGCCACTGTCTTCTATGGTTATGGTAGCCATTCCTTCGCCATTTACCCCATCACCCAGCGTTGCCATGCAACCATCGCTTGACCCCACCAGTATTTTGGTGCCTGCAGAAAGCCCTAACGATGTCTGGTACGCTTTGCTCAATTTGCCAGCGCGGGTAAACACAGGTACAACATCCGGTAACATACCTGACGTAATGCCTGCAAATTTCAACGAATCAGGCTCCCATTTAATTTTATGAATATTTAATAACCCGGTTGCAGAAGCAATGCTGTAATCAACCATATATTCACCGGTCAACTGCTGAAGTATATAGGTTTTTAAAGGAAGAAATTTACTGGTCGCTTTGAATTTCTCTTTTTCATTATTCTTTATCCAGGCAATTTTTGCAAGCGGCGACATAGGATGTAATGGTGTGCCCGTTGCATTGTAAATTTTCTTTCCGAGTGGGGAGCTTTTCAATTCACCGGCTTCTTTATCTGCCCTGCTATCGGCCCAGGTGATCACGTTGCCGATCGGGTTGCCTCTTTTATCCACGGCAAGCACACTATGCATCGAAGAACTGAAACAGATGCATGCAACCTTTATTTTTTTTGGATGAAGTACTTCATTGAGCAGGTTTTTAAGTACATACAGCATCGTAATAAAAATCTGGTCGGGATCCTGTTCACTATAACCGGGCTGGCTGTGAAAAGTTGGGTAGTATCCCTGCAGTGATCCAATGATATTGCCATTAATATCAAACGCATAGACCCTTACCGCGTTAGTACCAAGCTCAATAGTAATTACAGATTCCATGCTGATGTGTTTATTTAGTTCGTAAATGATTTTTCCTGAACTGGCTGGGTGAGTAGCCGGTCAGTTTTTTAAAAGTGGTAGAAAAATGCTGTGATGAATAAAAACCTGTATCGTATGCGATATCGGTCAAACTGATCTCAGGTTTTTTTAATAATTTGATTGCCTCCGAGATCCGGATATTGATCAGGTAATTCAGCGGGGAGAAACCGGAAAAACTTTTTACTTTTTCATTAAAGAGTGTAGAACCCAACCCTACTTTTCTTGCCATCTCCTCTACTGTCCACTGGTGAGAAAGGTTCCTGCGTAATTCCTCTTCCAGCAGCATAAACGTTTTTGGGAAATCACGGCCGGGATTAGAGATCCGGGTGAATTGTCTCGCCATTAAAATAAAAAGTTCATCCAGTAAATGATTAACCCTCGCACGGAAACCTATTTCCTGGTTAAACAATTCTGCCTGTATATCTTTGAAAACAGCACCTGCTTCCTGGAAATTTTGAAATGCAGGGGAATAGTCTCTCTCTAAGATATTGCCAATCGCATCATTCTCTTCATCAGATAATTTACTCCAGGAACCTGTTTGTATTTTGCCATTTTTATTCCTGCCGATCTCAATGTGTATCCATGCGAAAGTGCCGATCTCCAAAACATCGTTCTCATTACTTAACGATGCACCTGGCAATACCAGTAACATATCTCCCGGGTATAAAACATGCGGTACTTTATTTACACTCCATTCAAATTTTCCATCCAGGATGTAGTAGACTTTTAAACTGTTGTCTTTACGCGCAGGAAAACCATTGAGACGGATAGAGCTGTTTTTCATTACCCCTATTTCCAGGATATGAGGGAACATCCACAACTCGGCGGCGCTTTTTTGGCAAAGTACAAATTGATTCATAAGCAAATCAGTACAGTATGCAGGGTACCTGTTTTCGCAATCGTTGATAAATCCTACCTAATAAAGTAACAAAAATTCGGCGAAGCCTACTTACAAAATCCAACAACGTTTTTTTTTGGAAGTCTGCAATAAAAACTATTAATACTTTGGCCTTAGATTGCTCGAACCAGTACCAATATTTAAATGTTCCTGGTTATTATTTTACTAAATCAAAACGCTTGCTTTATGAAGGAAAATTGCCTACCCGCACCAAAGCTGGGTTTAATCCGGTTTCTGTTCACATGCCTGCTCTTTGCATTTTTTACAACCGCAAATGCGCAAACCCAAACCATTAACGGTACCGTACATGATGCAGAAAAAACGCCGCTCAGTGGTGCCAGTGTACGTGTAAAAGGTACAACTAAAGTTACTACTACGAATTCTTCCGGCAGTTTCAGTATTAATGCCGGCGCAAAAGATGTTCTCGTTATCAGCTTTATTGGTTTTAACACTATCGAAATTCCGGTAGCTGGCAAAAACAACGTCTCAGTTAATATGTCTAAAGAAGACGCTAAAAACCTGGAAGCTGTGATCGTAACTGCCCTTGGTATCAAACGCGATGCAAGAAAATTGGGGTATGCGGCATCTATTGTAAAAGTTGATGAAATTGCTCAGAACCGCACTACCAACGTTATGACCTCTTTAGAAGGTAAAATAGCTGGTTTGGAAATTGCTCCTCCAGCGGCGGGTGCGGGTGCAAGTAACCGGATTCGTTTCCGAGGCCAGTCGGGTTTTAATGGCCAAATCAACTCCCCTTTAATTGTTATTAACGGTCTGCCAATGGATCAGGGTGCCCGTAGTGCCGAGGGCGGTGGGCCTGCTGTAGATCAGGGCGACAATCTGCAACAGATAAATGCGGATGATATTGAGTCAATGACCATGCTGAAAGGTGCAACAGCAGCAGCACTTTACGGCTCAAGAGCTTCAAATGGCGCCATTATTATCACTACTAAAAGTGGCGCTAAGAATTCTAAATTTGGCGTGGAATATACTTCAAGTTTTGCTGCTGCCCAGGCATTAGATTATTCAGATTACCAAACCCAATACGGTACCGGCTCTAATGGTGTCCGCCCTGCCACACAGGCTCAGGCCCAATCATTTGGTAATCTTGCATGGGGCGAAAAATATGATAACGTTCCGACTGTACAGTATGATGGTGTTTTAAGACCTTACGCTCCAGATTTAAACCGCACCAAACAATTTTATAACACCGGTACTGCGTTCACAAATACGTTAGCCCTTTCCGGCGGTAACGCCACAACAAGCTACCGCGTATCTTTTTCAAACCAGGACACTAAGGGTATTTCCCCTGGTAATACCTATGGTAAAAAGATTTTTAACTTAGGACTAAACAGTAAGGTTACCGATAAGCTGACACTTCAGGCGAATATTAACTATACCCACGAGGAAAATATTAATCCTCCGCTGGTTGGCGCACAGGGTATCGGATTTTCCAGCTTTCTTAACCGCATTCCATTAACGGTTGCCATTTCGACGTTAAAAACGAGTGTTGAAAATCCTGACGGTTCAATATTATCAACCAACCCCTTTAATAACCTTTTGACTAATCCGTATTATCTTATCGGGAAAATGTTCGATAGAACAAAAAGGGATCGTTTGTTAGGTACAATTTCCCTTAGGTATGAATTCACTAAATGGTTGTATCTGCAGGGCCGTGTAAATGCGGACTTCGGGTACAATAATAATGAAAATAATAATCCAAGTAACTATGCACCTAACGCACCAATCAACAGTTCCACCGGTGGATGGGCAGGCACTTACGGTGTTTCCACTGGATACAACAAGCAAATAAATACCGACTTTCTGTTAGGCACTTCTCACAAAATTGGCAAGTTTACCATAGACGCAAGCGTAGGTGGCAACATGTACACAGTTGACAATAACTTTTCAAACCAAAATGTGACGGACTTTGTAGTGAGAAACGTTTATAGCATATCAAATGGTATTACCAAAACCCAAAGTTACAACGTTACCAAATCTCAGGTAAACTCTCTATATGCCTTTGCAGATTTCGGTTATAAAAATTTCCTTTACCTCAATATCACTGATCGTAGTGACTATTTTTCTGTGCTTACGCCACCAAGTTCAATAGTGGCTAATCCGAAAAATTCTTTCAACTATCCATCTGTAAGC
The DNA here is from genome assembly GCA_040388705.1 of Bacteroidota bacterium. Taxonomy (GTDB): domain Bacteria; phylum Bacteroidota; class Bacteroidia; order Chitinophagales; family Chitinophagaceae; genus Sediminibacterium. The sequence goes on from JAZKBI010000003.1 coordinate 181,215, forward strand.
GCCAGTTTCATTTTTTCTGAATTGCTGCCCACTGCCAAATGGTTGAATTATGGTAAATTAAGAATGAGTTATGCAAAAGTAGGTAACGTAAATGGTGTTAGTCCCTTTAGTGGACAGCTTACCTACTCAATCGAGTCACAGCTTTTCGGCGGCTATTCGATCGCAAATATTGCTAATGGAAACAATCCAAACCCATACATTAAACCTTACACCGTTAGCGAAAAGGAAATAGGTTTGGAAGTAAGGACCCTGCAGAGTCGTTTGAATTTCGATATCTCCTTTTATGACAAGAGGACCGATGATCAGATTTTGCCAATTAATTTATCAGCCTCATCGGGTTACACCGGGCAGAATATCAACATCGCAAAGTTGCAAAACAAAGGTGTAGAGATTATGATTGACGGAACACCTGTCAAAACGCGCAACTTTAGTTGGAATATATCGACAAACGCCGCCTATAATACTTCAAAAGTATTGGCGCTAAATCCAGGGCAAACCACCCAGCAAGTAACCTTTTTTAATGGCACAGGGAACGAGTTTATAGGTTATTTAATGTACGAGGTTGGCATGGAGATGAACCAGTTGGCAGACTACACTTACCTGCGCAATGATAAAGGACAAATAATGTTAAATAGCTCGGGAAACCTTCTGCCTTCAAAAGCTTTGGTTTACTATGGTAGTGCAAACTACAAATGGACCGGTGGGGTAACAAATACATTTGCGTATAAGTCATTGAGTTTATTAATTCAGGTTGATGGTAAATTTGGTGGCAAAGTGTTTTCATCAACGGCAATAAACGGTTTAAGATCAGGTATAGGCCAAAATTCTTTAGTAGGTCGCAGTGGCGTTATTTTCGATGGCGTGCTGCCTAGTGGAGCTCAGAATACAATATCAGTTGCTCCGCAAACATTTTATGCAAATTATCGTACTGTGAATATAGGAGACCCGTTTGTTTTCAGCAGCGACTTTATCAAGTTAAGAAATATCACACTTACTTATGACCTAACCCGTTTTATGAGTAATAAAGTAAAGTTTGTGAAAGGGCTGACGCTATCTGCTTATTGCAGGAATGCAGCACTACTGATGAAAAAGATACCTACCGTTGATCCTGAAGCATTCGCTTCAACAGGCGATAGCCGTTTGGGGTATGAGCAACACACTGAACCAACGACCCGCACTTTCGGTCTTAACTTAAATGTGAAATTCTAAAATAAAATATTATGAATAAAATCAGTCATCTTAAACTCATTCTTGCATTAACGATTTGCCTTGCAAGCTGTACAAAAGGGTTTGTAGAAAAAAACACGGACCCTTATGCCATTACATCAATTGACCCGGGATTGTTATTTTCCGGAGCAGAGCGGAATATGAATATTGGCAGTTGGGATGGAGAACAAACCATAGTACAACAATATATAAATGCTTATAACGCAGGCGCTACAGCGGGGTTTCAATTTAATCTGGACATAGATGGTTATAGCAACGATCGTTGGGGTGCTTACACTGGTGTTATCAAACCTTTGGTGCAAATCATCAGTGTGGTTAAAGACAAACCAACTTCCAAAAACCTGTATAATATGGCACGGATATGGAAAGCGTTTGCGTTTATGACGATCGTTGATACATACGGGGATGTGCCTTACAGCGAAGCAGGAAAAGCATACCTGGAAAGTATAACCTCTCCAAAGTATGATAAAATGGCCGATATCTATGCCGACCTTTATTCTGAGCTAAAAACGGCTACGGCTGCTTTGTCTGCTTCAAATGAATATGTTAGCAGTGATTTATTTTTTGGTGGTGCATCCGGTACAGCAACCGCACAGACGGCCCAGTGGAAAAAAATCGGTTACTCCTTAATGCTGCGCTTAGGTATGCGCTACTCAAAAATTGATGCGACAAAAGCAGCAAGTATTGCACAAGAGGCATTTACAGGTGGTGTTATGCTTTCAAACAGCGATAATGTTGTTGTGAAACAATATAATGGTACAGTTCCCAACGGTTTTTCTAACCTGCAGCGGAACATCAGTCCCTATTTTTATTATTTAGCTGAGCCGTTTGTTAACCAGTTAAAAAGCACTTTTGACCCCAGGTTAAAGTATATCGGGGCCAGCTATGCCAATCCTACAACAATTAGCACCACACCTGATACCACAAGAGCTAACCAATATGGATTTCCGGTGGGATATGACGCTGTAACCTTTTTAACCGCTCCAGGTACCAGAGGAGCTAAAGGCGGAGGACTAAACTACACGCAACTTAATTACAACGTAATGATCAGTACGGTTGCCCCAGCTCTTTTTATTACTAATGCGCAAACCCAATTATTATTGGCAGAAGCTAAATTCAGGGGATGGATTACAAGCAGCACAACAGCTCAACAATACTATGAAGCCGGCGTGAGAGCCGCTATGGATGACTGGAATTTATTTCCCGGCACATTTAGCCCCGCCGTATCAACCTCAGAAAAAGACAACTTCCTGCTTGGTTCTGCAGTTGCTTACAATAGTACTGATGCGCTTCAACTTATTAATACCCAATACTGGATATGCTCTATAACAAACGGTGCCGAAGGGTTTGCTAACTGGAGAAGAAGCGGGTTCCCGGTATTGCTGCGTAATACGTACAACAATGACTTGGTCGCAGGCGGCGGCTTTGTAAGGCGCATGTCTTATCCTGATGCTGAGAAAGCCTCAAACGCAGCCAACTATACTGCCGCTGCGGCGAGCATGGGTGGAGATGTGATAACACAACGTGTGTTCTGGGATAAATAAGATTTGAGTTGAACTTGTGCCGCTTTGGAAATAATAAATTAAAGACGGCAAGTATAGGATATAGGAGCGTAATTGGTTAGCAACGTTTCGTTTCATAGCCCTATTAACCTTATGTTTCTACATAAGGTTTTTTTTCCTGCTACCATCAATAGGAAACGACATAGAATATAGATCCTAAAAAAAAAGTTATGGAAGGTAAATTAAGAAGCCATGATTGGTTTGGTCGTAAAGATAAAGACGGGATCCTTTACCGCAGCTGGATGAAGAACCAGGGCATGCCAACAGACATGTTCGATGGCAGGCCGGTAATAGGCATCTGCAATACATTCAGCGAGCTCACACCCTGTAACGCACATTTAAGAGATATTGCAGAGAGCGTAAAACGTGGCGTGCTCGAAGCAGGCGGATTCCCGTTAGAGTTTCCGATCATGAGTTTGGGAGAAACTTTATTAAAACCAACTGCGATGCTTTTCCGTAACCTCGCCAGCATGGATGCAGAAGAAAGTATTCGCGGCAATCCCATGGACGGTGTGGTATTACTAACAGGCTGCGACAAAACAACGCCTTCTACTGTAATGGGCGCATCAAGTGTTGGCTTGCCCACATTGGTTGTACCCGGCGGACCTATGCTTAACGGCAGGTATAAGGGCCAGACTATCGGGAGCGGTACGCATGTCTGGAAATTTGATGAAGAAATGAAGACCGGGAAAATGACGCAGGAGGAATGCGAATTTGCAGAAAGCTGTATGAGCAGAAGCATCGGTCATTGTATGACCATGGGCACCGCTTCTACTATGGCGTGTATGGTTGAATCTTTAGGCCTCACTTTAAGCGGCGCTGCGGCCATACCTGCTGCCGATTCAAGAAAAAAAGTACTGGCACAGTTAAGTGGCAGAAGGATCGTTCAGATGGTGAAGGAGAATTTAACGATCGATAAAGTATTGACAAGGGAAGCTTTCGAAAACGCCATTATGGTAAACGCTGCAATAGGCGGTTCATCAAACTTCATCATTCATCTCTTAGCCATTGCAGGCAGGATCGGCGTTGATCTGAAGCTCGAAGATTTCGATACGATAGGAAGCAGTATGCCGTTACTGCTTAACCTCATGCCCTCCGGTAAATACCTGATGGAAGATTTTTATTATGCAGGAGGCTTACCCATTATCTTAAACGAACTGAAAGATCATCTTCACAAAAATGTGATCACTGTTACAGGAAAGAACCATCATGAAAACGTTCTTGGTAACAATGAATGTTACAATACGGATGTGATCGCCGCTCTCGACAAACCTTTCATTCCTGAAGCTGGTTGTGTTATCGTAAAGGGTAACCTCGCCGAAAACGGCGCTGTCATCAAACCTTCTGCGGCCACACCTGAATTAATGAAACACAAAGGCAGGGCGGTTGTTTTTGAAAGCATTGAAGACTATCATTCGAGGATCGACGATCCTAACCTGGATATAGACGAGAACTGCGTAATGGTTTTAAAATATGTGGGACCCGTTGGATACCCAGGCATGCCCGAAGTTGGCAATATGGCGCTTCCCAAAAAAATATTGAGCAAAGGAATAATGGATATGGTACGTATAAGCGATGGAAGAATGAGCGGCACAGCCTACGGAACAGTAGTGTTACACGTATCACCCGAAAGCGCCATCGGCGGAAACCTGGCACTGGTGCAGAATGGAGATATTATTGAACTCGATGTTAAGGCCCGCCTGCTTCACTTACATGTAAGTGATGAAGAGCTCCTCAAACGAAGGTCGAATTGGACCGCGCCTAAACCCGCCGCGTCAAGAGGATATGTTAACCTCTATATCAACACCGTAATGGGCGCCGACAAGGGAGCTGATATGGTTTTTTTACAGGGCAATTCTGGCAGTGAAGTTGTCAGAGATTCACATTAATTTAAAACGAATACAATAAACAATTATCAACCGCGGCATGAAAATCTATAAAACAAAAGAATCTATTGTTATTGAACACAACAATCATTATCACGTAGTGGTAAATAGAAACTGGGATTCTTTTATCAATGATGATCAACTGTATGAAAAATTGTTGAGCCTTATCCAGTCAATACCCGCAAGAGATACCTTACCCACCGCAGGCTTGCTGGCTCCTATAGGACAACAGGAATTATGGGCCTGCGGGGTAACTTATTACAGGAGTATGGTTGGCAGACAGGAAGAAAGCAAGGATGCCGGTGGCGGAGACTTTTACGCAAAAGTTTACAATGCAGTTCGCCCCGAAGTTTTCTTTAAATCTACCGGACAACGTATTTCAGGTCCGGGGAATACTGTCAGAATCAGGAAAGATAGTACCTGGGATGTACCGGAACCGGAACTGACACTTGTGGTTACATCATCAGGAAAAATAGTTGGCTATACCATCGGAAATGATATGAGCAGCAGAAGCATTGAGGGAGAGAATCCACTATACCTGCCACAGGCCAAAACATATGATGGCTGCGCTTCTGTAGGGCCCTGCATATTTGTTACAGACAAACCACTTGACCCGGCAACAAATATTCATTTAAGCATTCGGCGCAACAGCAGTTTGCTATTTAATGGCAGCATCCCGATCAGCCAGATGAAACGTACCCCCGAAGAACTGGTTTCTTTTGTATACAGGGAATGCTCTTTTCCACATGGATGTTTAATCATGACAGGTACCGGTATTGTGCCTGATAATGATTTTACCTTACAAACAGGTGATGAGATCATTATCGAAATTGATGGCATTGGTGTACTCATTAATACAGTTGCATAACCAACTATTCACGGCAATCACAAATAATAATAATTAACGTGTTGTGCTATTTGTTTGTTGTATTCGCTCTTCTTTTGAAACAATAGGATCGCTAAAATCCTGATTAAACGCTGGAACGCAAGGTGCGCGAGGAACCGCAAGGTACGGAGGGAAATTTCGGAACCCTTGTGTTCCTTGCGTAAACTTGGCGTGCTTTGCGTTCCAGCTTTTAATCACGACCTACAACCTGCAAAAATAGAGTTAGACCTTATCGCATAGGAATACTGCTCATTTCAAAAGGCACAACACGTTATAATTACAAACAATTAATTGTAAATGAAACACAAAACAGGTCGGTCGCCCTCATAAATATTGCATTGAAAGTTGACGAAACTATTTAAGATTGCCCACTTCCCGGCGGCATTAAACAGATGCGCGGCGCATTGGTTCTCAATGCGTAAAGGAGACTCAAAAAATAGACAAAACAGATCTCCCCTATCTCGTAGTCAGGGCATTCATAAGCAAGCAGCTATTGAAATTCGATCTGCATTGGTCTGAAGAATCGGATCTTGCTCAAACGAGATGGCCCGATATTTATTTCTTTTCAACAAGTTTCTTCAGTCCTTTTAAGATCTTCTCCCAACCCTTTACAGATCTTTTGTATCGTTTTTCAGCTCCCTCTCCGGTACCCACATTATCCGCGATTGAAAGAACGGTTTTCCCATTATTTTCGGTAAGCTCATCTGTTACAGTAGAAATGCTATCGCCCTTGCGATTTCTCAACGTGTATTGCAGCAGTTTTTCAGGTATGATCTTCAGGATCTCTCCTTTCATTTTAAATGGAATGATCCCAAACATTTTGCCTTTGAAGGTGATCGGGCTTCTTTCTTTCCATTGGGATATCACCCGGGCGTTGAAGAAATATTGCTTTGTCTTTTCAGGATTGGTGAGTGCGCGCCAAACCTCGGTCGGCGTGGCATTCAGGGAAATGTGTTTTTTTACAATAAACTCTTTCATGGTCTTTTGATTTAAAATTATTTAATCGGTAGATAAAGTTTAGCATGAAGAGAAACTCTTTCCCTTGCACATTTGTCAACAACATTATTTGCCCGTTTTTGCTTTTCCGTTCGGCCAACAGATCGGGCAGGGACCGGCACCCCGATACTTGTGCCCGCGCGGACAGGTTTGCCATCCGTTGTTGGTGGTGATAGTTTTTGTGGAATTTTTAGACTTCATACACCGCTTTTACGATTACATACAAAAAAGCGATGCCAGCTTTTGTTATTCTTCGCAACGCTTCCCTCACGAATCACAGGCTGATACATAAAGCGCAGAGTATTGTCGGAAACGCTGCGGAGAAGGAAATCAGGCAGTAATTTGCTGGGCAAGTCCAATGAGTAACCCGTCACTTAAGCGAATGTAGCAGAGCCGGTAAGAATTTTGATACTGAACCACTTCTCCTGCCAGTTGAGCTCCATGTTTTTCCGTAAGCCTTGCGACCAACTCATCAACGTCTTCAACCGCAAACATCGCGCGCAGGTAGCCTAATGCATTTACAGGGGCCGCTCGATGATCGGAAACAACTGCCGGCCTGATGAATTGAGAAAGTTCGAGCCGACTGTGGCCATCGGGAGTAACCATCATAGCAATTTCTACGCTCTGATCGCCGAGACCGGTTACCCGGCCTGCCCATTCTCCTTCTACCATGGCCCGGCCTTCCAGCTTCAGGCCGATCTCCTGGAAAAATAAAATACTCTTGTCGAGGGATTCAACAACGATTCCCATATTGTCCATTCTCAATAATTTGTTTTGCGCCATATGTCTCATCTTTCATGTAAGGTAACAATAGCCGTACCAGTTTGCATTATTTAGCAATACATTTACTATAGTCCACTGCCGGTTTTGAGCGATTAGTTTTAAATATCGTATATTTGACCTGATAACACTTGAGTTGTTAGCATACCGGAATCGATCTTACAGGCGTCACTTCTCCTAAACGCTTAGAACAGTCACTCTCACGTAATAGCTTCTTACCTCAAATTTTATGTAACCATACGCATGTCACTTTCCGCGTGTTATTTATTGTGGCATGTAATAAATCTTAAACGTAATGACGACGACAGAAACCAAGGGTGGTTTTGACGCCGGCTTCATCGGGATACAGTACCTCGCGCAGAAATTTAACCTATCTGCCCAAATGATACTCGAACTGTTTATTGACAGTGATTATTCGATAAGCCGTACGGCTGAATACCTAAAGAAAATGGAAGCTAATTAAGCTTCCTTTTTTTTGCTCCCCCGCTTACTTTCATCATCTTCCCTATTTTCAGGTTTTGGCACAAATAAAATATATCGATGAACCAAACGTCAACCTTCTTGTTACCTTGATTGAAACATCGATAAATCCTTTCAACACATAATTCCATTTCCAAATGAACGTTCCTGCAACAATTACTATCGCTTCGAAGAGTAAGAGCCCGCTAACCGTTAACCGCTTAGGTTACGGCACCATGCGTCTTACCGGCGAAGGGATCTACGGTGAACCACCCAACAGACCCGAAGCGCTGCAGATTTTAAAAAGGGCAATTGAAAGCGGGGTTAACTTTTTAGATACAGCTGATTACTATGGTGACGATGTAACCAACCGCCTGATCGCAGAATCATTGTACCCTTACAATGAGGATCTTGTGATCTGCACCAAAGTAGGTGCCACACGTAAGCCTGATAAAAGCTGGATCCCATTTAACAAGCCGGAGAATCTGCGCACCAGTATTGAAAATAATCTGCGTACACTGAAAATAGAACAGGTTCAACTGGTTCACCTGCGATCGATGGGTGATCTCTCCAGTTTTGAACAAGGACTGGAAGCGATGTTTAAGATGCAGCAGGAAGGAAAAATATTGCATGTAGGGGTGAGCAATGTAACTGCAAAAGACCTGGAAACTGCCTTAACCATGGGTAGTATCGCCACTGTTGAAAACATGTATGGTCATGCACAGCGTGCTACACTTAAGCAATATGGTATGGAAACCCACGGTGGAGATGAATTGCTGGAACTTTGTGAGCAAAATGAAATACCACTCATTCCTTTCTTTTCATTGGTGCATGCCATCGGAAAAAAGGATTCCCGCATAACCGTGATCGCGCAAAAATACAATGCGTCGGAAGCACAGATCAATATTGCCTGGTTGTTACACAAATCACCGTGGCTACTGCCCATACCCGGCACTTCATCACTGAAGCATTTTGAAGAAAACATGGAGGCAGTCGGGATCGGATTAACTGAAGAGGACATGCTGTTTTTGGAATAACGAACTTGGTCATTAAATTTCAAAGGGACCCTCTGTCAGTGGCTGATACATTATCCGGGCACATAAAGTGCATGACTCATGTAGTCGAAAAAAGGCCGGAAGGCGCGCATGGTAGAAGTAGCTGCCTCTATAAAATCTTTGTCCAGCACTTCTTTGTCCGTAAATTTTCTTTCCAGGATAAATTGTTTGTGGCGTACAAGGTCAGCTGCAGGATGATCTTTTTCATATCCGCGGGGAACGGTCTTAAGTTTTTCACCCGATAGCCCACCAAAAAAAGCTTTGATTTCAGGTAAAGCGAGGATGCTACGGATGGGCTTGTCATCAAAGGCGAACTCATCCCTGATCAGTTTCAGGTCGCGCGATTCTGGTCCCCAAAACCCGCCTGCGATCACGCTTTTTCCACCGGGCTGAAAACTGAAATAATAACCGCCTCTCCGCTGTGCACCCATGCGATGAAACCCGCCGCTCCAGTTGGTTTTGTATGGTGTCTTGTCCGATGAAAAACGTATGTCCCTATAAATACGCATCAGCGCTTTTTTACCGGAAACTGTATCGATCTGGTCATGCTGTTTTATTCGCTGTAGCAACACGTCGGCAAACAATTCTATTTTCTGCAGTTCGTCCTGATATCGATCCTTGTGTTCGGTGAACCATTCGCGGTTGTTGTTGTTTTTCAGTTCCTTCAGGAATCGGAATGATGAAGCAGGTATTACGCTATACATAGTTGGCAATGTTACACAAAAAACGGGTTCACTATTCTTCGCAGGGTTTCCTTCCCGAATCACAGGCTGATACATAAAGCGCGGAGTGTTCGCCGCGGCGGTCTTCCACCTGAGGCGGAGACTTCGCGATTTGAATTACAAACTATTATCTATCGCTAACTATCTTGAAGAAATCTGCTATTGCATGAACGCGATGTTTCGCCCAAAACGCTACTCGCGGAGTCTCCGCCTCAGGAGAAGGAAATTGCTTTCATATGCTTATTTCTTATTTGTTTTTCACTACATCTTCCAATTCAGTATCAAGATCCGTTTCATCATTTATGAATGCATCCTGAATAGCATTAGCTGCTGTCTGCCGATGACTGATCTGCTTTGATTTGAGGCGATGTAAATTTTCTGACAATACATCAACACATTCTGAAACGGCTGTTTCGAAATGAGCACCGCTTTTCTTAACGAATGCATCATTGCCTGGAATTTCCAATAGGATTTCGCAATAGTCATTTCCCGGTGCTGAGGCCGGCCCTTTAAAGAGGGTTACATTGGCACGGACGACGTTATCGTATTTAAGCGTATTTACTTTTTCGGTGATAAATGACTCAAGCGTTTCCCCGGCTTTAAATCCTAAAGATTGAATGATGATATCCATGATAATAAGTTTATGGATAGCTTACTATAATTATGCCAGCAGCATGTTGAGTGCACTCTGTGGAAAAAGACAAACAACCCGGTTACAATGTCTCCACCGTCAACACCACCGGTTTCCCATCCCAGGTGAATGTTACCGCGGTATCACCTGTTTTTTTATAACCTGTTTTGTTAGAAAAGGCTACTGTTTTTATTCTTTTTCCCGGAATCTCCAGCTGGAAGTTTTTCCCGCCATTCGCCACATGCTTTGCGGAGATGACGATACGATGCGTATTACCCGTACTGCTGGTTACAAAGTCTACCAGGTTGTATTGATTTTTTGCCAGTGAATTCGGATCCATGCCATCATCATAAAACCATTCAGAGTGTGTTTGCGTTTTGTTACCGCTGTAAAATTTCAGCAGGATATTTTTACCGTCGTATTGATCGGTGTTGGTAATGGTGGTAAGCATCGGGATAATACTTCCCGCTTTTACAAAGAGTGGTAAAACATCAATCGGTGCATCTACTTCCGCGGAATCCTGGTAGTGTTGCAGATCATTGAACCCGATCCAGTCACCCTTCGGAAATAATACTTTCTTCCGGGTCTGTCCTTTTACAATTACCGGTGCCACCAGCATTTGACTGCCCCAGAGGTATTCATCATTGATATTTTCAAGACGTTTGTTTTCTCCATCAAAATAATTCACAGGCAACATCAACGGTCTTCCTGAAATTGTATTTTGATAAGCCATGGTATAATTGTAGGGCAGCAGGCGGTAACGGAGCTTTATATACTCGGCCACTCTTGTTTTGGTGGTATCATCCCAAAAGATCGGTTCGGGTGCATAACCACCTCGGTTTGTTTCGGCATGTGTTCGCATCACCGGTGTAAAAGCGGCAAACTCCAGCCATCTTGAATAGAGTTCGCGATCCTTAACAGCCGCGCCCGTAAATCCTCCTGCATCAGAATGCATATAACCTACTCCGCTTAGTCCCATGTTCACCATAACGGGTATCTGTGCCTTCAATCCTTCATAACTGCGGTTGATATCCCCTGACCATGGAAAGGTTGAATAGCGTTGCATTCCCGCAAATCCTGACCTGCTCAAAATAAAAACACGGCTCTGCGGGAAGTCTTTGCGGTAACCATCGAATGCTGTTTTAATCCAGGTCATCCCATATAGATTATGAACATCATTTTCACGGCCGAGGGCATACACCAGGCTATCGGTCACTCTTTCCGGTTCACCTAAGTCGAACCACCAGCCTGCAACGCCTTCTTTAATCCTATCCTTATACATTCCCCAATAAAACTGTTGCGCTTCGGGTTTAAATATATCCAGCAGGCCCGCTGCGCCTGCCCAGAACCTTGGAAATATATGCGCCTGACCGTTACTGGTAATGTCTGCTGCAAAAAGATTATGGTCGTTTGCAAATGCAAAATTTTCAGATTTCCTGGTTATGTATGTTTCACTTATGGGAACTACTCTTACTCCGCGTTTCTGTAAGTTGGCTAACATCAACTGAGGGTTCGGAAAGCTGTCGCGGCTCCAGTTTTGGTTACCCATAAAAGCTGCTTCTTTATACCAGTACAGATCGAAAACAACTCCATCAAGCGGAATACCTGCCTTCTGTGTTTGATCTACCACATTCATGATCTCCTTTTCAGATTTGTAGCCAAACCTGGAGGAAATATAACCCAAGGCCCAGCGCGGAGGCAGTGGCTGGCGTCCTGTTAAGTAGGTATAGTTACCGATAACAGATTCAGTAGAACCACCGGCGATAAAATAAAAACGCATGGTTCCCGAAATCGTGCTGAAGGTTACCCGGTTGGAATTTGTTTTAGCGATGTCGAATTTACACTTGGCATAGTTGTCGATGTACAAACCATAGTGTTTGCTGGATACCAGGAAAGGAATGGCAGTATTGAGATTTGCCTGCCCGAACCTGTAACCGAAACGCGCCTGGTTGTAATTCTCCAGTACCTGCCCGCGTTTATTTAGTTCGATGGCCCTTGAACCACCGCCGTAGAACGCTTCTTCATTCGTGGCAGCAAAATCGAGTTTGAGTTCGTCTTTTGATGAACCATAGTTTTTGGCGGCCGAAAGTGTATCGCCTTTTTTATTGATAAAATAAATCGCCAGGTCTTTTTTGTCAACTACCACGCGCATCGTTGCTGTTGTTAACGAAACAGTTGCCCCGTTATCCTTGTAGGTTGCCTTTGTATTTCCCGGTTTGCCAATAGTTGAATAGCTCACAACATTTTGTGCTGGTTGCTTCAGGTAAGTCACTTCCACAACATCGGCGTTGTAAGGAACAATGCTGATATAGCCATTGGTTGCTTTTACCAGCAGTTGCTTACCGTTATACGACGAAGAGGCAAAGCCGTTTAACGATGCAAACTCCTGCGCCATCGTGGATGCAAATATTCCTAAGCTTATAAAAAGGATGGACAAATTTTTTCTCATGGCAGTATGGGTTATAAGATGTTAATGCAGGTTACTTTCCGACAAACAAGATACTTGCAAACAGGGCAATTATACAGATCGTCAGAAGAATGAGACACTGTGAAAACAAATTGAAACGCGCTGATTGTCTCTGACTAAAAACTATGATTTTCTTAGCCGCGGTAGTATCCTTTTCAGCAGGGTATGCTTTACTCATCTTACCATCACTTGCTCCCAACTGCGTGTGATGATGACATGCGAAGTGCACTGTTCGGAAAAAGAAGAAAGAATGCGGAGATGGGAAGAAAGGAAGGCCAAATCAAGGATAAACCAATGGCAGACCAATGGCAGACCAACGTCAGACCAACGGCGGACCAACGTCAGACCAACGGTAGACTAAGGGCAGACCAAGGGTAAGCGCGCTACAAGTATAGTATTGGAGCACTGTTGAGACCTGAGAAAAGGTAAGAAGACGTAAGAAGAGGTAAGAATGCCATTTTTTTTGTACATTAGAATTGCGAAATCATGGCACGCAATTCTAACATATTAACCCGGGGCCTCCATGGCACGATCGGGAAATCGGTTGTCTTTAAAAAGATAAATGGAGAGAATGTTGCTACCACTTACCCGGACAGGAGCCAGGTTAAATTTACAAAAAAACAGGAAGGTTATCAAAATATTTTAGCGCAGGCAGCCGCTTATGCGAGCGCCATACTCAAGGACCCGGAAAAGACCGACGAGTACATCCTCAAGATCCGGACCGGCAGCAGCAGCAAAAGAAAAATGAGCGTGTATCATTATGCTGTTCAGGAGTTTATGAAGCAGCACAGTAAGAAGGTTCCGGTGAACGACGTTATGCGCCAGATCGAAAAATACCAGGAGACTTTTGAGCCCGGTGAGCGGGGAACCATGGTATTAAAATACCTTGCCAAACAGAAAGAGATGTCCAATGCCGATTACCGCAGGATGACCGGCGTGTCGAAACCCACTGCCACAAGACATCTCGCTGCCCTGGTACAGGAAGGATTAATTACACGTAGTTCCAGGGGCGCCGGGGCCCTATATGTATTAAATCCATTGGTAAAGAATAATAGGCTCATCCAGGGCTAAAATAGGCTCATCAGGCCAAATAATAGGCTCATCCCCTCAAATAATAGGCTCATGTCTCGTCCGGATATATTGTGACCCGTGGTTTTTTAGGATAGAATGCCGAGAAAGAAATATAATAAAACCATACAATCAAATTAATTGATGGCTGACGCGGGTTTCCATTTTAAGCTGAGGCCTGTGGATCCCTCTATAGAAGATAATCCAACTGTAAGGTTCTTGTTTTTTAATTTAATGCGGTGTATTTCGGGAACTAAAATTCCAACACATGCACCGACACCAAGTCCCACCAGGGCATCAGAAGGAAAATGCCTCAATCCTTTAAGCCTGAAATATCCGAGAAGGATCGGTGGAATAGTTGCCGCCGCATACAAGAAATATTTTTTCCCGCCTAATTCAGGATGATAATCAGAGTAAACCTTGGCCATAAAAAAACTGGCCGCAGCAGCAGAGGCAACATGTCCGCTGTAAAATGAATTCCGGTTATTGCCATCAGCTCTGTCGATCGTTGGAAAATTGGAATAATAAGTAACAGGCCGGAACCGGTCATTAAACCTGGGGCCAAGGGGACTGTACCCATAAACATTCGATACGATCGAAATTGTTTCTAAATACATCACCAACATCTTCGACCAGTCTTTACCAATATATTTATCAAAAGCAAGTATCGCCGGCAAAGTAACAGAAGCTGATAGCACAATAAGCGCATCTTTATCGTATCTGTCTGCTTTTTCTTTTGTCAGATCCTGGTTCAGTACCCACCTGTCAAAACCACCAACAGCGGCCTTATCTAACGAATTTAATTCTGTGGTACTGATCTCCTGTTTGTTTATGATCGAAGGAATGCCTAAATAATTGGTTACTCCACCCACCACCGCAATACCGCCGCTTACCCAGTAATTAACCCTGTAAGGGTGCCTGGTCGAGTCATTCATTTTATATTGACAATACGGCGAAGTAGTGAAACAAACGATCAGGGACAAAACGAGAAAGGGTTTTAAAAAATGGGTTTGCATATTTTCTGATTATTTTGAAATAATATTTAACGGGTAGTTACCAGGCAGTGCGAAGGCAATGCACTCTTTTCTGTCAAGCATATTTTATCTTTTAAAAAAATAAAACACTTTACTGCCGGAAATCCATGGCATAACCAGAATAATACATAAAATACAGTGCCACCACTCACCGGCACAACCACAAGATTGGCAGCGCCACTGTTTAACCGGGCGTGTACATCTAATTCCACACAATTATTACGGCGTACTCCGAAGGATGAACCTTTTATTGCCACGAGAAGATTTTACGAAAAATCCCGTTCCGTTGCGTTATGGCAGATATGTCGGTGGTCCGATTTTTTAAATAGTAGCCTAATACTCAGTTCCTGAGAAGAATATCCATGCGACGCTCCAGAGCTTCAATCCGATCTATTTTGACAGGCATTGACGGTTATTAATACATTCCAAAATAGATGATAGAATTATGAAAACCTGTTTAATATTCGTTTGCTTTAGTCTTGTTGCTCTCACTGGGTTTGCGCAAACCCCTCCTCCTACCAGGGACACTGTTATAGCTCCTATCAAGGATACCATCGTACCGGCAAAAGGAAATCCCGAGCAGCAGTTAAAAGACATTAAGACTGATAAAAAAGAGCAGTTTAAAGATTCTGCTGACGGTCAACCTAAAAAAAGTCCGCTGATAGATACTACGATCCAAAATAAATATGGCGATCTCCTCAGGGATGACACGGCTTACAATAAAAAATACAAACTCTGGAAACCAGCTGTCCAGGTAATTGGCATTAATGCTTTCCTGGTTGGTTTTGACAGGTATGTTTTAAAGGCAGACTTTTCCCATATCGGGTTTCAAACCTGGTCAGATAATATAAAAAATGGTTGGGAATGGGATACTGACAGGTTCGGGGTAAATTTTATTGGTCACCCCTATTCCGGGTCCTTACACTTTACCGCAGCCCGTGCCAATGGCTATAATTTCTGGCAATCTTTTCCTTTTGCCGTTGGCGGGAGTTTGCTGTGGGAATGTTTTGGCGAAACCACCCGCCCATCGTACAATGATATTGTTAATACACCTGTCAGCGGAGTTTTCCTCGGTGAGGTGTTGTATCGCTTAAGTTCTAATATCCTGGATGACAGAACAAGGGGAACTGAGCGGGTTATAAGGGAAATACTGGCAGGATTGGTGAGCCCCATGAGAGGCTTTAACCGGCTATTACAGAAAAAAACAGGAAGACTTACCAATAAGGAGGTTTATCAAAAAGAACCGCTGAACATTACGGTGATCGGTGGAGTTCACAAGATAAACGAAGATGCCAAAGCCTTTTTCGGGAAAGGTCCTACCAACCCAATGTTAAGTGTGCAACTTGATTATGGAAACCCGTTTGAAGATCGAAAAAGGAAACCATTTGATCTCTTCAGGCTTCGTACAGAATTCAGTTTTGGCGTAGGCAGAAAAATTCTTGACAATATCACCGGCTATGGGATTCTTTTTGGAAGAAATCATCAAATGGGAAAACTGTCCATGCTAATTGGTGGATTCCAATACTATGATTACTGGGATAACAAATCTTTTGAACTGGGCGCGATCGCTTTTGGGGGAGGCGCATTTTTCAAATTACCGATTAGTAAGACAAGTATGTTGTATACAAACCTTCACCTGGGTATTATTCCTCTTGCAGGAAACAGCACGCGGTTTGGTCCGGATACATCTCAGTTCAGGGATTACAATTATGGAGGTGGACTGGAAACAAAACTGGAAACAACAATCACACTCGGTAAAAATATCACGGGATCATTGTTGTATCATTATTATTTGATACACACCTATGAGGGGGCAGCGGGCAATAATTTTATTGGTATCCTGGAGCCAAAGATCACGATCAGAGTCTGGAAGAATTTCAGTGTTGGATATGAATACTATGGTTATGCAGATAACCGGCAACTAAGGGGGTTCGATCCTATTCACTCCACGCGAACAGAATCAAAAATATTCCTCTCACTTTTTCTTGAAGATCCACAAAGGAAAGGCCGGTACCACTAATCCTTTTCAAGTTTGTTCAACAAACGCTAAGAGCGAAATTTATATATTAAGCCAGGCAATACACGCCCGAAACGGTAATCAAGATTAAATACGACTGTGTTTTTTTTCAGTTCCGGTGATTTTAGTTTTGCATAGCGATGGTAGTTATTTACTACCTGCCTTCCGGTTAAAAATCCAAGTGCAGCACCTGCTACCACATCGCTGAACCAATGCCTGTTTTCAACAATACGGCTAAGGCCAATGATCGTTGCGGCTGAGTAAGCCAGGATCGGGACCAGCGGTTTATTTTTGTATTCCATGGCAAACACGGTGGCAGCGGCAAAAGCTACTGTTGTATGACCTGAGGGGAAAGAACTATTGAGTCTGTTTCCATATGAATCCTTCCCCTGGTAAAACGGACCCCGAAAGGCAGGATCTATCTGTAATGTTCCGGGTTCATAAAAATCAGGTCTTTGTCTTCCACTGAGTAATTTTACAACCCCCTCTACAGCACTTCCTGTAATATAGGCCTGGGTTGCCAGGAAAGTAGTTGTAACCAGTTTGGTGTTTTTAAAGGCATAACCATAGGTTCCCAATGCCACCAATGTATACACTTCGTACGCCCCTCCAAAATTGGTTACAAAACTATTAATATCCCTTACCGGTTTGCTCTTATTCCGTAACGCGAGGGCATTCTCCTGTATTTTTTCGTCGGCAAATGATAAGGCTGTTTCCAATGCAACAAATCCACCAATCTTTATCCAATCTTTTTTCTGTATATGAAATGGCTTGCTGAATGCCTGCTTAAGATCACTTAACGTCAAAGCAAAATACGCCGGCACAGTAAGTTTTGTGTCTTCGTTAAAGGCTTCCGGTTCTGTATTGTTCAATTGCTTTCCGGCACTATCGGTTTTCAGGTGTAGACTGTCCAGTTTTTTGATCAGCGTATCAGGTTTCTGGGAGATACCAAGTAAGGGAACCCCAAAGCTGAAGAGCAAAATAAAAAACCGGGTCCGTGCGCTTGTTTTCTTCTGCATGTGTGAACTCAAAGATGATTCATTATAACAATATAAAATTAGCCTGCCATCAAAATTATTTTGATCAAGGCGAAAGGTTTATCGGTAGTTACAAGATGTGATAGTTCCATCAACATCTTAGAGATTGGTCAACATTGCATTTCGCTGAAAATTTTTGAATAGTCAGAGTCCTTCCCCTGATCTTTATACCCACGAACCCCGTAAAATTAGTTGGTGATCTTTGTTTCCTATCCGCCCCTTCACTTCTATCCCTGTAAAGAGAGGCATAATTCATGAAAGCCAAAAATATGGGGTAAAATTTTCTACACAACGCTTATTACCCGTGGAGATGGGAATTATTTTTTCCCGCTGCGCTTGATCGGTTTACCATACTTTTTCTTCATGGCATCTTTTCTACTGACTTTGGCATTGGTCTTACTGTTCTTCGCTGATTTTTCATGAAATGCTGGTCCTGCTTCTGACTTCTTCTTTGGTTTTACCTGGATGATCTTCATAAACACTTTCGGCTTCTCATCATCCGTTAACTCATCCGATGTGACCAGGTTGCCGGGCAATGCCAACATAGGCACCTGGTATTTCATCAGCGACTCGATGGCTTTCAATGCGGGCCGTTCAGCTTCCGTTACAAAAGTGATGGCGATGCCTTTTTTGTCGAACCTGCCGGTGCGGCCTATGCGATGAATATAATTTTCAGGAACATCGGGCGTATCAAAATTAATAACGTGTGTTACTTCTGATATATCAATTCCTCTCGCCACAATATCCGTTGCAATGATAAAACGGTAGTTGCCTTCCTGGAATTGTTTCACCGTATTGAAACGATGGTTTTGCTCTTTATTGGAATGGATCACGCCTGCAGTGCCCGGAAATTTTTCTTCGAGTTGTTCATACAATTGGTCGGCCAGTTTTTTTGTTGCAGCGAACACCAATACTTTGGTCATGTCGGGATCTTCCGTCAGCAACAGTTCCAATAAATTCACTTTTGTATAAAAGTTAGGAACCGCATATCCCTTCTGGATGATATTTTCTAAGGGCGTACCGGTAGGTGCTGCTTCAACTCTTACAGGATCGTTGAAGTAAGTATCCATCAATGCTTCTACTTCTTCTGTAATGGTTGCAGAAAACAACAGGTTCTGTCGTTTTGCAGGTAACAGATCCAATATATTTTTTAATTGTGTACGAAACCCAAGATTGAGCAGTTCATCCATTTCATCAATCACCAGTTTCTTGATCATCTTTGTTTTGAAAGCTCCGTTCATGGCAAGATCAAATAACCTGCCCGGTGTTGCTACCAGAACGTCCACTCCTTTTTCCAGTTCAAGTGTCTGCATGTTGATATTGGCGCCTCCATATACACCTACTACCATCAAGCTCATGTAAGGTGTTAATGCTTTCACCGATTTCACTACCTGCGCCACGAGTTCGCGTGTAGGAACGATCACCAGTATCTGCGGCGCTTTGTCTTTGCTGAATTTCCACTGGCGCAAACAGGGCAACAGGTACGCGAATGTTTTACCGGTACCCGTTTGTGCAATACCACAAACATCTCTACCTGACATCGCGACCGGAAAAACCTTGTGTTGAATGGTGGTTGGCGTTGTATAACCCAACTCATCTAATGCGGTAAGTAAGGGCGTGTTTAAGTTCAGATCATCAAATGTCATAAGCCGCAAAGGTAGTTTTTAATTGCCGGCAGGCTAAACGTTCTCAATACAGGCTCTAATTGGACCAATTAAGATCCTCAAATTGATCCTTTGCAAATTAATATTTACAGATTCGAAGGTTTCTTAGGAGGATTCCTGGGATGGGCCAATAGTTTCGGGAACAAATTAATTATGTATTACCACACGGGCAGAATGGCGTTGAACATACCTGGGACTATGTGCGTGATTCGTACGATAATAACGGCGTTCTACACAACCAGACAGCACGCTCATAAATAAACATACCGCAACAACACTTTTTACAATCGCTTTCATAACTGGGATTTATCATATAGCGACTAAAATCATGCCATGGTGTTGAAAAAATAAAAGCAAAAGGCATTGAATTCAACTCCGGTATTTGAAAAGAAGGACCTGGATTTTATCTTGTCGGACGGAAAACTGCACTGACACCAAATGTTCGGTTATCTCAATAGATAATTCCGTTTAATCTGTATATTGAATGATCAAACCAAATACATGCTAAAGAGAAAATTATTTTTTTTACTTACGCTGTTTCTGTGTTCTCATGTTATTTACGCTCAAAAAGGGCGTGCATTAAACATTACTCCCGGCAATTCTTCTGGATTGAGAGTTGAAAAGATTGCTGTATCCGAAGAAGGTGATCTGTATGCACTGATGAATGTATCGGGTGTTCAAACACTGGGTATCTATATCAATGACAAGTGGTTCAATATTCCCTTGCCAAATAAAGATTCTTATATCCTTACTATAGCACCAAGCTTCTCAGGCGTATTTGTACAGGAACGTGGTGCCGATGGTAAGAACAAAATATATGAACGCTACACTTCAAAATGGAGAACCGTATCGACCGACAAACTGGATGGGGATATCACAATGATCGATGGATATTATTATGGCCTGAAAGTTGCGGGGAATTTCAAAGCCGACAACGGTGTATTTCATACAGCATCTTACGACAGAAATGACAAAAAATGGTTATTTGGCCCTCCTTCCACGCAAGGCACGGGCGATGTATTTGAAAATGCGGTCATAAAAAAAATGGTTGGGAACAGCGACTTTTTAATCCTGCAGGAGCCGGCATCAGAAAAATATTCTGCAGTGCGATACAACCCCACTCTAAAAAAGTGGGAAACGATCTGTGAGCCTCTGCCAGGTCCCGTATCAGATGCCTGTTATAAACGGGGAGACTCTCGTTTCGCATTTTATGTTAGCGGATTAAATAGTAAAACCGGTAGACCTTACCTCGTGAACTGGGATGGTACCGGCTCTGCATGGAAATCCATTGACCCGGAAAATGCAGGTTTAAGCACGATAGAATCCATTGCAATAGCGCCTGGAAGTGGATTGTTATGGGTTACAGGAAAGGCAAAAACCGGCAATGGATATGCGATTGCCCAATGGGCAACCTCATTTGGAGATCTAAAATGGATTCCTGTAGATGTTGTTTCAAACAAACTGTTTCCAATGATCTCTATTTACCAGAGAACCTACACAATAGTTACCGCTGCTGACAAAGACTTTTTATATGTAATGTCAGAATCGCCTGATTATCTTAAGGGCGTTAAAGAGGGCCTGCCCGCCATAACGGAAACAGCAAATGAAACGCCCTATGACCTGAGAAGAAAAGTTGAGTCTGAGCGATTCGCCAAAAAGGCCGCAGAAGATCAAAAAGAACGTGAAAGAAAGTTTACAAATGTACTTGAGTTGTATGCTGCTTTCTTTAAAGAGGGAGAAAAATTCCACGTGTTTACGCTGCCGGCATTTGACGGTTTTATAAAGACATCAGCCGGTACAAAGAATGGTATGGCTAAGCTCGCTGATCAGGAATGGAGTGATGCATCCAGCATGTTGCTTCGTTATGATGTTAAGCTTAGTGCCATGAAAGTAAGTGATGAAGAGGCAAAAGTTGGCGCCGCAATGATCCAATATATCAGGGCACTGTCTACCGAAATGGTAACTGTCAAAAGCATAGTGAGCAAGTATCTAACCAGTGGTTCAAGTACCTATAAAGAACTTCTTCAATTACTTGAAACAAAAATTAATGCGGTGAAGGAAAAACTCAAAATACTTGACAAAGAAACGGCTGATTATAATGAAAAGTATAAGAAGCAGCCTTAGTTGTTTTCTTTTCGTGATCTCTATTAAGCATAGTATCCTGTTCTAACCGTGAGTCTTCTGCCATAGACGTAGCGGTAAAAAAAGAATCAAAACCTGATGTTGCAACTTCGGTTGGCGATAGTACATTCTTTAACTCCGGTTGGCAAAATACAGTAACTTACTAAATATCATAACACATATCCCCCCGAAAAAATATGGATCTCAACAAGGTTCTTAAGCCGCAGTATGTCCCTACTTCAGAATTTTATAGCCAGGTAATCGACAGCCTGCAGGATTATTCAATTTTCACTCTTGACAATGATCTCCATATTAACAGTTGGAATTCCGGTGCTGCCAAAATATTTCAATATGAAACAGACGAGATCATTGGCAAGCATTTTGAGATAATTTTTTCGGAAAAGGATAAGGCAGATCGTATCCCGCAACTGGAAATAGAAACAGCGTTAAAAGACGGAAGGGCTCTAGATAACAGGTGGCATGTTTGTAAAGATGGCAGTGAGTTCTACGCCTATGGCCTGGTGTTTCCACTCATAAGCATAGACGGAAAACGGTTGGGATTTGTAAAGATCTTAAAGGATCTAACCGAACAAAAAAAATCCCAGGAAGCCGCGAGTAAGTATTTGCAGGAGCTGGAAGAACTAAATACGCATAAAGAAAACGTATTATCTATCCTTTCACATGACCTGAGAAGCCCATTGGCAGCTATTATCGGGATGATTGAGCATATAAGAGCCGACTATGATAATATTGAGCCGGAAGATGCAAAAGAGATGCTGGGCTTAATACATGATGCGGCAAAAGACGAATTAAAAATGTTAGATCAACTGGTTGAATGGGCAAGAATAAAATATGCGTCTGAAGCATTCACTCCCATAAAGATTGACCTGCCCGACGCTGTTGAAAAAGTTTTTAATACATTAAAAGACGTTGCCGCAATAAAGGAAATAAATCTTTATAATAAAATCGACCCAGCTGTAAGCGTTTTTGCTGATAAGAAGATGTTACAATCAATTTTGCAAAACCTTGTTTCTAATGCTATTCAATATACTCCGCAGGAAGGTAAGATCATAGTTAGCGCAGAAACCGGTGCGGAAAATATTACTGTTCAGGTGAAGGATTCGGGTGAAGGTATGTCGCAGGAAATAGTAGAAAAATTATTCACGCCTCAACTTAATACACTTTTAAAAGCGCGTGAAAATAAAAAAGGTGCCGGGATAGGATTATTGTTGGTAAAAGGCTTTTTAGAAAAAAATAACGGGCAAATCAGAGTAGAAAGCCAGGAAGGCGCTGGTTCTTCATTTTATTTTACGTTGCCGATCAATAGTACTGCTAAGAAAAATGAACTTTCAGGCGAAGTGGAATTTACAGTCTGATGTAAACATCCAGCGTTTTGCATCGGCTGTCAGAAAGGACTCATCCCGCTCAAAGCATCCTGATCTTGATATTTCTCCATTCGCTTGAGCCGGGGTGCTGTTGCAGCGCAATTTTTCCTTTGGCAATTTTTCCAAAATCAGCAAACGGTTTTGCATTGAACTTACTGCCTGCAACAAGTGCGTTCCATGCATCACTGCCTATGATACCATCGTATGTTGTGACGCCGTTGAGTGTAAGCGTAAGATGGCCCTTGTTCTGCAGGATGATCACCTGGTTCCATTCCCCCGGCGTATGCGGTTTAGATACGGTGGAATCGCCTGCAAGATCATAGAGGCAACCGGCGAGATGGTTTTGTTTTTTATTGTCTGATGCATCAATATTATCGAGCACCTGCATTTCAGGGCCTGTAACGTAAGTGGCTTGATACTTTGGATCCTCCTGTATATCAAAAATAATTCCGCTGTTACCGCCTTTGGATATTTTCCATTCGAGGCGGAGTTCAAAATTTTCGAATGCTTCATTGGTTACAATATCGCCACCACCGTTTCTTGGTTTTGAGGTATCAAAAACGATTGCATCATCTTTAACCTGCCATTTAGAGCCTACCGTATCGCGCAGATAGGTATGCCAGCCCTGCGTGGTCTTTCCATCAAACAATAATTTCCATCCCTGTCTTTCTTCCTGTCTGCTTAATGTATTTGGTTTCTGTGCACTGATCGCGGTAGCGAAAAAAATAAAAGCGATAAAAACGAAGGGTTGTTTCATGTATGGAAGTTTCTGAGGACTAAAGTAAATAAAAAAACGGTTTGCCACAGACGACACAGACTATCACAGAAAAGGTCTGTGGTAATCTGTGTCGTCTGTGGCAAAAAATAAAATTTATCCCATCTCCATATCAAACGGCATTTTCCTGATCCGTTTTCCTGTTGCTGCAAACAATGCATTGGCAACAGCTGCTGCAATCGGTGGCAGGGCCGGTTCTCCTAATCCCGATGGCGCGTCTTCGGATGGTACAAATTTCACTTCTATATCCAACGGTGCATCCTTCAACCGCAGAAACTTATAACTATGAAAATTGGTTTCCTGCGCCGCGCCTTTTACAAAAGTTAATTTGGCAAACATAGCATGCCCCATACCATCGATGATCGCACCCTGCACCTGGTTTTCGGCGCCGCTGAGATTCACCACTGTTCCGCAGTCTACTGCACAATACACTTTATGAATTCTTGGTTTTCCTGCAACCATTTTCACTTCAACCACCTGTGCAGCGTATGAACCGAATGAGAACCAACAGGCAAATCCCCTGGAAATTCCGGGTGATGGTTTCCCCCAATTACTCATGGCGGCAACAAGCTCTACTACCTTCTTAAATTTATCAGGGCTATAGCCAATACGACCAACCGGCTGCGATTTTGCTTTTTCAAATATCTCTAATCTAAATGCTACAGGATCTTTTTTCAATTCAGTGCAAACCTCATCCATAAAACTTTCAGCTGCAAAGCCCAAAGTATTGTGCTCCGGTGCGCGCCATGCGCCGGTGGGAATATTGCTGGTCAGCCCTTGTCCTTCTGAGCGGTAATTGGCTAAGGAACCTGCTATATAACTATCATTACGTGGTCCGCGGTTAATAGCAGCAGTCGCTTGATGCCATGATAAAAGTTTTCCGTCTGCAAATGCGGCACGGTATTGATACATGGCAGCGGGACGATAAAAATCATTCTGCATATCATCTTCCCTTGTCCATTGTACCTGCACAGGTTTTTTCGCGGCAGCAGAGATGAGTGCTGCTTCTACCCCGTTATCCGCTTGCAGTTTACGGCCAAAGCCACCACCCTGTCTTGGCATGCCGATCGTAATATTTTCTGCAGGAATTTTAAGCTGTTGTGCCACTTGTCTCCTGAGTGATTCCGGAACCTGTGTGGGCCCGTACAATTCTGCTTTCCCATCACGTACATCCGCAAAGAAATTAAGCGGTTCCATTTGGCCGTGTGATACCGGTGGTACTTCATAAACCACGTCTAATATTTTTGAAGCGCCTGCTTTTACTGCATCAATATCGCCGTCATTCCGCGAAGGTGTTGGGGCACCTTTTGCGATCAGATCCTTAAAGGAAGTTGTGTAATCCGCAGAGTTTTCGAGCTTGCCGGTGTCAGCCCATTGGATAACCAACGCCTCGCGGCCTTTTTTTGCGGCCCAGGTAGAAGTAGCCAATACTGCAACTGAATTGGCAAGCTTCACAACATCGACCACACCGGTTACTTTTCTTGCAGCCGTATCATCCACAGAAGAAAGAGTTTTTCCATAAGCAGGCGCGCGTGATACCATGGCGAACAACATGCCTTCGCGGCGTGTATCGATTCCGAAAAGTGGCTTACCTGTTGCAATGGCATGCGCATCAACATCCCTCATCCTTGTACCAATGAATTTAAAATCTTTCGGATTTTTTAATGGTGCCGTGGCCGGAACCGGAAGCGTTGCCGCAAGCGTAGCCAGTTCACCGTAAGAAAGTTTTTTGCCGCTCGATTTATGGATCACCATTCCTTCTTCGGCTATACATTCTGTTGCAGGCACACTCCATTTTTGTGCACCAGCAGCGATTAGCATTTCACGTGCAGTTGCCCCCACCTGGCGCAACGGAGTGAAACGTCCGCGGATGGAACCACTTCCACCTACTCCCTGGTTGCCAAATTTAGTGTCAAGCGGGGCCGGCTCGATCCGGATCTTTTTCCAATCCACACACAATTCTTCCGCAATCAGCATCGGTAAAGAAGTCTTCACTCCCTGGCCGATCTCCGGGTTAGGCGCCATCAATGACACTACACCATCTATCCCTATTTTGATATAGGCGTTCGGAGCAAACACAACATCTGCGTCTACTGCCGCATTGGCCTCATTAAACAGGGAAAAACCGATTAGCATCCCGCCACCGGTTACTGCAGTTACTTTAAGAAACTGCCTTCTTGAAAAATCAGTGGTTGTACTCATTTTGCAGCAATTTTTTGGGCGGCTTTATGAATGGCTTTACGGATCCTCACCTGGGTACCGCATCGGCAGATATTCGTGATCTCTTTATCGATCTGTTCGTCGGTTGGATGCGGATTTTCTTTCAGCAAAGCTGCAGCCGCCATGATCTGGCCCACCTGGCAATACCCACATTGTGCCACATCAAGTTCTTCCCAGGCCTGTTGTACAGGATGGGTTCCGGTTGCACTCAGTCCTTCGATCGTTACGATCTTACTATTGGCCAGGCGCGATACCTGCAGCATACATGAACGAACTGCAATACCGTCAATGTGCACGGTGCATGCGCCACATTGTGCAACACCGCAGCCATACTTGGTTCCAACAAGGTTTAAATTATCGCGAAGCACCCATAACAAGGGAGTATCCGCATCCGCCTCAACGGATACCATTTTACCATTTACGGAAAGATTATATTTTGGCATCGAGCTATTTTTTTACCCCGTTAATATACAAATTTTCCAGAGTACAAGCCCCTTAAAAATGAAAACAAGAATATCATCCATCCCATTGGCGTTCTGATATTTGAATTGCTTATCTTTTGCCCAAAAGCCACCAGTAATGATCTCTGTTGATAATGCCCGTGATATCCTGAATGCTGTGATACCAAACGAACAGGTAATCAGCTTGCCATTGCTACAGGCATTGGGGTATACGCTCGCGCAGGATATTATTGCATGCACAGATATTCCGCTGTTTCCGCAATCATCGATGGACGGTTATGCGATTGCTTATCCAGCCAGCAAAGAACCGCTGGAAATAACCGGTAAAATGCAGGCGGGCACATCGCAGCCGCAAACGATCATGCCTGGCCAGGCAATGCGGATATTCACGGGTGCACCGCTGCCCGATGGCGCGGATACTGTGGTGATGCAGGAAAAAGTAGTTGCGCAGGATGGTTACCTGGTAATTAATGACAACACCATCACCTCCGGCCAACACGTGCGGCCAAGAGGCGCCGAAGTAAAAAAAGATGAACTGGCTATGGAAGCAGGCACCTTGTTGTCACCGGCCGCCATCGGTTTTCTTGCAGGGATCGGTTGTACAGAAGCTGTCGTGTATGCGCCACCTTCTGTTACCATTATTCTTACAGGCGATGAATTGCAGCAACCCGGACAACTGCTTGCATTCGGACAGGTATATGAATCCAACTCGGTGCAACTAACTGCAGCCCTACAAAAAACAGGGATCCGTACTATACATACCAGACGTGCAAGAGATATTGATGAAAGCATTTATGCTGCCATTTCCGGCGCCTTAGCGGAAAGTGAACTGATCCTTGTTACAGGGGGAGTGAGTGTGGGTGATTATGACCTGGTAATTCCCAATGCTGAAAAATGCCGCGTGCAACCTTTATTTCATAAAATAAAACAGAAACCGGGCAAACCTTTATTCTTCGGAAGAAAAGATGACAAAATCGTATTTGGTTTACCCGGCAACCCATCATCCGTGCTAACCTGCTTCTACGAATATGTACTTCCGCTTATTGAGAGATGGATGCATATTCCGCACAAAATGCGATCGACTGAAGCAACCGTAACCCATGCCTATCAAAAAACAAAGGGATTAACACATTTTATCAAAGCCGTTTATCACGATGGAAAGGTAACGCCGTTGCACGCGCAGGAATCATTTCGTCTGCATTCATTTGCAACGGCCAACGCTTTTATTGTTTTGCCTGAAGATAGTAATGGGTGCGCGGCGGGTGATATTGTTGACACACATATATTATCGATATAGACATGGAACTATTCTTTATTATACTTTTCCTCGTTGCATTTTTATATGCATCAGTCGGTCACGGAGGTGCAAGCGGTTACCTGGCCCTAATGGCCATTTATGAAGTGGCTCCTGCAGAGATGAAACCAACGGCACTGCTGCTGAATCTCTTTGTATCCATGACCTCTTTTATTCAATTCTATCGTGGAAAATATTTTATGTTTCGTCTTTTTCTTCCGCTGGCGCTTGCCTCCGTACCCATGGCATTTATTGGCGGAATGATCACCATCGATGCAGCTATTTACAAAAAGATACTGGGGGTACTATTATTAGTTGCCGTGTTCCGTTTCTTTTTCTTCCGCAATGCCCGCCCCGAAGAAATGAAACCATTTGATATAAAATGGGCGATTGCGATCGGTGCTTTTATTGGATTATTGTCCGGCATGATCGGCATTGGTGGCGGCATCATTTTATCACCGGTTCTTCTATTATTGAAATGGACCGACCAAAAACAAACTGCTGCGATCAGTGCCTTATTCATTTTTGTAAATTCGGTTTCTGGTCTTGCCGGGCAACTTACACAGGGCATCGTATTCAATAGTCATATGGTTCTGTATGTTGCGATTGCCTTTACCGGTGGATTGGCCGGCGCGTATTTTGGCGCGTTAAAATTCAATCAGAACCTGCTTAAATATGTGCTGGCAGTGGTTTTGCTATTGGCCTCTTATAAACTGTTATTAACAAAAGCCTGATATGGTGTAGTATGTAAAAGAATTAAACAGGATCATCATTCAAAAAGTAAATTAATATGCCTATCAATATTGTAGCCTTTGGACAATTAGCGGAGATCACTGGTAGCGATTTCGAAATAGAAGCCGCAGATACGGAAGAACTCATGCAGTTGCTGCGTGAAAAATTTACGGCGTTGAAAGAAATGAAATATGCAATAGCCGTCAACAAAAAAATAGTAACAAAAAATACCAGCTTACACAACGCCGATATGGTGGCGCTAATGCCGCCATTTTCAGGAGGATAACATGCAGACCGATAATTTAGATACCCGATACAGCAGGCAATTACCACTTCCCGGCTTTGGCATTAGTGGCCAGGAAAAGCTCGGTAAGGCACGCGTATTGGTGATAGGTGCTGGAGGATTGGGATGTCCTGTGATCCAGTATCTGTCTGCCGCAGGCGTGGGAACCATTGGCATAGCAGACGGTGATATGGTTGAACTGAGCAATCTTCATCGCCAGGTATTGTATACTTCAGACGATATAGGCAAGTTAAAAGCCAACGTGGCTGCACAAAAAATAAACACAGTTGATCCGAATATTCATGTAAAGGTTTTTACTGGTTACGTGACAAATAAGAATGCATTATCCCTTATCGGGAACTATGATATCATTGTTGATTGTACTGATAATTTCATTGCACGGTATCTGATCAACGATGCCTGTTCTCTCCTGGAAAAACCTTTGGTATTTGGCGCCGTTTTTCAATACGAAGGACAGGTGGCAGTGTTCAATGCCGGCACAACAACTGCACCCAAGATCAGTTACCGTGACCTGTTTCCAGAGCCACCTTCAGCATTTTCTGCTCCTGATTGTAATACGGCAGGTGTGCTCGGAGTGCTGCCCGGATTGATCGGTTTAATGCAGGCGACAGAGGTTATCAAGATCATTGCAGGATTGGGCGAGGTGTTAGATGGAAAATTGCTGAGCTATGATATCCGTACACATCAAAGCATGATCATGGAGATCCAGTCAAATGAAGAAGCAGTTGTGCATATCCCGAAAGATCGTGAGACATATGAAAAGCTCGATTATGCGTGGCTCTGTAACGCAGATTCAGGTAATGCGGTGGACAAGGTATCCCTCCACAAAATGTTGGAAGACGGTACTACTATTGCGATAGATGTGCGTGAGCCAGGCGAAATGCCCGAAGCGGATTTCCCACATCAAAAAATTCCTATGTCGCTTATCGATTCAATTCCTGATATGCATGGGTACAAAAATATCGTCGTATTTTGCCAAAGCGGCGTAAGAAGTGCAAAAGCACTGGTGATACTTAGTGAGAAATACGGTTCATCAAAAAAAGTATTTCATCTTGCGGGCGGATTAACGGGTTATAATTTGCAGAACAATGAGTAAGGCAATTAAAAACATATTTGTTGCGGGAGCGATCTCTCCTGGATTCATATCTGAAAGTATTGGCAAACATTCATCGAAGCAGAATATAGGCGCGCACAGTATTTTCCTTGGACAGGTACGAGCAGATACAATTGAAGGCGGAATTGTTGAAAGCATTGAATACACAGCTTATGAAGAAATGGCACTGGAGAAAATGGCGGTGATCAGAGAAGATATGTTTGCAAAATTTGACTTAACCTGTCTGCATGTGTATCATAGTTTGG
The DNA here is from genome assembly GCA_040388705.1 of Bacteroidota bacterium. Classification (GTDB taxonomy): domain Bacteria; phylum Bacteroidota; class Bacteroidia; order Chitinophagales; family Chitinophagaceae; genus Sediminibacterium. Next base: position 211,357 of record JAZKBI010000003.1, read on the forward strand.
GCATTGTTCGAACCGGTGAGATCTGTCTTTTTGTTTTTACATCCTCGTCTCACCGAAAGAACGCGATCGATGCTTGTGAAGAACTGGTAGAAAGAATAAAGAACGAACTTCCTGTATGGGGCAAAGAAATCATGGCTGGTGGTGAGCACCAGTGGAAAATCAACAAATAATATGGTAGGCATCACACATAAAACTTTTTCATTGCGGAAAGCTGTTGCAACTGCTGTTGTGAAAGTATCAAAACAGGAAACTATTACGGCTATTGAAGAACGCAAAGTTCCCAAGGGAGATATCTTTGAATTTTCACGTGCTGCTGCATTGCTTGCGATCAAAAAAACAAGTGATGTAATTCCTGATTGCCATCCGCTTCCGATCGAATATGCATCTATAACTTATCAGATCGAACAATTAACCGTGGTGATCACGGTGGAAGTGCATACGGTTTACAAAACAGGTGTGGAAGTAGAAGCCATGCATGGCGCTTCTGTTGCAGCGCTTGTGATGTATGACATGCTCAAACCCATTGACAAAGGGGTTGAAATACACAATATCCGTTTGGTGAGTAAACAGGGCGGGAAGAGTGATAATAAAAACCCTGCTAACGGACTGACTGCAGCAGTCGTTGTTTGTTCAGACACAGTATCAAAAGGAGAAAAACAGGATACTGCGGGAAAAGCTGCCATTGCAGCGCTGGAGAATCATTCACTATCAGGTATTGAATATTTGATAGTTGCCGATGAAATTGACGCAATACAGAACATTGTGAAAGATCACAAAGAACGCGGCACCGATCTTCTTTTATTCACAGGTGGCACCGGTCTTTCCAACCGCGATGTAACACCGGAAGCGGTTAGTCCTTTAATAGATACTTTTGTTCCCGGCATTATGGAAACCATCCGCGCTTACGGACAACAACGCACAGGATTTTCAATGCTCTCACGCGGCGTTGCGGGATTCTCAGGTAATACACTTGTGATCACTTTACCCGGTTCACAAAAAGGAGTAGAAGAAAGTTTACAGGCTATCCTGCCGCATATATTTCATGTGTTTGCTGTGAGGAAAGATCTTCCGCACTAAGATAACAGGCGATCATAATCTTCTGAGGTATCAATATCAATACTTCCTTCAGGAAAATCAACGGAAGCACAATCATCCGGATGATGAAGAATAATTTTTTTTGCCCCCTCCTGCCCTTGTAAATTCAACAGCATTGGAAAGTATTGATCAGAAAATAATACCGGCGTTCCAACAGTATTATCATACGAAGAAGCAACGATCCCTTTGCCTGAATTGATATGTGCCTGTATTAATGAGGAAAGAATGGCGTCTGTAAGAAAAGGTTGATCGCATACAACGATAATTACGGCACCAGGCGCGGGATAGAGCTTGCATAATCCATTCAGTCCTGTTTTAATTGATGAAGCCATTCCCGTTTCCCAATCCCTATTAAAAAAAATATGCGTATCGCTTCCGGCAAGTTCATTTTCAACAATATTTTGCCATGCACCAGTTACGACGCCAACAACAGCACCCGGTATTTTTTTTGATTCATTTACCGCATTTTGCACAAGGGAAATATTTCGGTAAGTAAGCAGTTGTTTGGGTTCTCCCAGCCTTGAAGAATTACCTGCTGCAAGAATGAGAATGCCGTATGAAATATTGTTTGCCAAATTTATCCTCCTATCGTTATCATACTCCTGTTTTCAATATCGCTGGGATCCAGGTGATCAAATGCGCCGGAAAACTGTCCGCCGAGTTCTTTGGCTTTTTTCCCGATCGTATCCAGTATCAGTGGCAACACTTCCTGTCCTTGTCTTAACGGCGTAAGCAGATCGGTTTCTTCTCTCGAAAAAAGACAGTTCTTCAATTTACCATCAGCTGTTAACCGCATCCGGTTGCAGGTATCACAAAAAGGTTCACTCATGGTACTGATCACGGCGAACGAACCTTTGTGGCCCTCAGGCTGGTAATGTTTGGCCGTATCATTCTTCTCACCAGGCACCGGCATGAATTGATATTTCCTGGAAACTTCCGTGAGTATATCATGCAAAGTATATACCTGGTTACTTGTCCAGCGGTTTCCGCTGAATGGCATGAACTCTATAAAACGAACCTGTATGGGTGTATCTTTTGTCCACTCAATAAAATCATGGATCTCGTTATCATTCAGATCCTTCATGATCACCACATTAATCTTCGGAACAATATTGTTTGTCAACAACAGGTCTATATTCGATCTCACCCTTTCAAACTGATCGCGATGTGTGATCGTCCGGAATTTTTCAGCCTGCAAAGTATCGAGACTGATATTGATCTGCGAAAAATTTGCCGCGATGATCTGGGGAAGCATTTCATTGATGCGGATACCATTGGTAGTGATCGCCAGTTTAATATTCAATTCAGTCAATCGCTCAATGATCGATGGCGCATCTTTTCTCACAAGGGGCTCGCCCCCGGTGAGCCGTATCTTGTTTACACCCTGTGCAACAAATATTTTTGCAAGTGTTTCAATTTCATTTGGCTGCATCAGTTTAGAAGCAGGCGCAAACGAATACTGTTCATCTGGCATGCAATAAAAGCATCGCAGGTTGCAATTATCCGTGAGAGATATGCGTAAATAATTATGTACCCTTCCAAAACTATCTGTGATCATACATTTCCATTAACAATGCTACGCATGAATTTTTCCTTCTTTGAATTTTAATGATGCCCCTTTTCTTCCCGTTAATACCGATTTGATCTCTGCAACAATCGAAACAGCAATTTCTTCAGCAGTTTCGGCCCCGATATCATGTCCTGTGGGTGCATAGATGCTGTTCCTCTGCGCTTCGGTAATGATAATATTCATTTCAGAAAGATCGCTCAACATCCGTTCAAATTTTTTCTTTGGCCCTAAGATACCAATGTAAGGCAGGTCCTTATCCAATAATAACTTCAGCATTTCCAGGTCGTAGTTATAATTATGCGTCATCAGCAAGACCATGGTATAGCGGTCAGGCACTATTGCCTCAGCCAACGCCAAAGGTTTGGTCACCATCACTTCTGTAGCTTTTGGAAAGCGTTTTGAAGTTGCATGTGTTTTTCTTCCATCTGCCACTACTGTCTGCCACCCTAGCAATGAAGTCATTTCAACAAGCGGTTGCACATCGTTTCCTGCACCGGCAATGATGAGTTTTACAGGTGGCGGGATGAATTCGATGAGCGCCTCTGCAGCCTGTCCGTTAAACAGGAGTTGTGTAACCGCTGATCTCCCGTTTTCAAATGCAGCTGCTATTCCCTGTTTTAAAACACTTGCCGGACTATTTACTAATTCATCATGTTCCCCGAAAAGCATCGTGGTGCCTACCTGTTCTTGCATCCTATCCAGTGAAAAGATTGTAACGACAACTGCTTTTTCTCTATGTTTCAGCAACTGTTCAAGCAAAGCAACCGGGTTATCCTTCGCAGGTTTAATAGGTTCAAACAAAATATGAACAATGCCGTTACAACCCAACTGTACTCCGAATTCAATATCGTCTTCATTTGAAGTATCGTATGTAACCAGTTTGTTTTGCTGCTGTTCAATAGCGAGTAAAGCCCTTCGCAATGCATCGCCTTCAAGGCATCCGCCACTGATTGCGCCGGTAAGCTGGCCGGTTTCGGTGACCAGCATACGTGCCCCTGCCTGCCGGTAGGAGGATCCTTCTACCTTGACGACAGTTGCCAAAGCCGTTTTAATACCTTGTTGTTGCGCGGTGTGGAATGAACGGATAATATCGTTGATCTCTTTCAATGCTTCAATTTCAGGTAATACACGAATTTACGAATAGAATGATGAACTGTATTATGAATGTGATAATATGAATTGATCTACAGAATGGCAAGAATTTTCTGGCTGTTAATTCATTTTGAACAATATAGGCACAACTTGTCCCTGCTATTCCAGCATCTTAATATATCAATAAGCCCTTATTCCCCTCCAACACCATTTTGACACCGGTAAATCCCCAACCATCATTTTCGCAAAAAAGTCTTTGGAATCTTTCTTATATTTCAAACAGGTTCTTACACCCATAACAAACAGAATAAAACGTCACATGCTTAAAAATATTTTCAAAGTTGCTTTGCGCAACCTGCTTAAACGCAAGTCTTATACCATCATCAATATTTTGGGATTGGCTACCGGTATGGCTGTTTGCCTGTTGATCATTTTGTTTGTACAAAGTGAATCGAACTTCGACAGGCAACATGAAAAAGGTAAAGATATTTACAGGATCGTGCTTGACAGGACCTATCCCGGCCGTACGACCTCGTATGCCCTGATCCCGCAATCGATCGGCGCCGCTGTGAAAAATGAATTTCCCGAAGTAAAAGAAAGTGTGCGGATCTACAATTTTGTAGGTGATAACGGCAATTTTCTTCTACGAATCGGCGATAAACTGTTTGAAGAGAACAGGGTGTTGGCAACGGATTCCAATTTCTTCCGGGTGTTTACCTGCAAAATGTTAAAGGGTGATGGATCTTCTGCATTGATGAAACCCAATTCAGTTGTTATCAATGAAACAACAGCAAAAAAATATTTTGGCTCAGCAGATGCGGCCTTTAATAAAACGTTTAAGGTTGAAGGAAATAATAACAATAACAATGTTTTCCAGGTAACCGGTATTTGTGCAGACTGGCCTGAAAACTCGCATTTTCTTTTCGACCTCCTTATTTCCACTTCCGGTTTTGGATTTACCAAACAACTGAACTATATAAATTTCTCAGCGTTCACTTATCTCCTGCTTAATCCTGGCTCGCAGGCAACAACGCTCGAAGCAAAGCTTCCGGCAATTGTAAAAAAATATGTTGCCCCTGATATAGAAAAAAGATTTGGTGAAAGTATCGAACAGTTTTATCGCGAAGGCAACGGGTATGCCTATCACCTGCAGCCTTTGCAAAAAATCCACCTGATATCTAACTTAGAGGGCGAATTGCGGCCCAACGGAAGTGAAAAAGCGGTTTACATTTTCAGTGTCATCGCCATTTTTATCCTGGTACTTGCCTGCATCAATTTTATCAATCTCTCTACCGCACGTTCGATGGAAAGGGCGAAAGAAATTGGTATCCGAAAAACCTTTGGCTCAGGGCGCAAAGAACTGATCGCGCAGTTTTTACTGGAGTCTACGGTTATCAGTTTTTTCAGTATACTGGTCGCATTTGGACTGATCGCAATTCTATTACCGTTGTTTAACCAATTGTCGGGAAACTCACTTACCATTCTTTATTTTTTTACGCCATCAAACGCTGTATTCGTTTTGGCCTTCGCTGTTATGATAGGTGTTATTGCCGGCCTCTACCCTGCCTTTGTGTTGTCGGCATTCAAGCCGATCCTTGTTTTAAAAGGCAGGTTCAAATCGCAGAAGTTCAGCCTGCTTTTACGAAACGGCCTGGTGGTTTTTCAATTTGCCATTTCTGTGATATTGATCATCAGTACCATCATGGTAAACCGGCAGCTGGATTATATGCTCGGTAAAAAGATCGGGTTTCAGAAAGATCATGTGGTGATGGTGGAAAGAAGCGACCTGCTCAACCAGCAATCGATCGCATTCAAAACCGAGTTGAATAAGATCGCAGGTGTTGAAGCGGTGAGCGGTACAAGCGCCATGCCGGGCCAACGGAATTTCTTTGGCGTGAGCTACCAGGAAATGGGTTCTAAAGAAAAAGTTACCGGCCGCGGTATTTTTGTTGATGCACAGTATGCGAAAGTGCTTGGGCTTGAATTAAAAGAAGGAAGATTTTTTTCAAAAGATTTTTCCACAGATACTTTAGGTGTGATCCTTAACGAGAAAGCGGTAGAAGAAATGCGGCTCACCAACCCCATCGGGGCAAGGCTCACCAGTCCCGATGCGGGATTGAACGGGGCTAACGGAAGCCCGTATACCTATACCGTGATAGGTGTGGTAAAAGATTTTCATTTTCAATCCCTTCACCAAAAGATCAATCCGTTGTTCTTTAATTATTCAGCAAGATTTAATGAGGTATCCGCAATGACTGCTCTACGCATCAAAGCGGCCAACTTCAGCGAAGCCGTGGTTTCTATTGAAAATACCTGGAAGAAATTCGTCAATAACCGTCCTTTCCACTATTCGTTCCTCGACCAGACCCTCGCAAAACAGTACCATAGCGAGCAAACAATGCAAAAGATCTTTACGATATTTTCTTCATTGGCTATTTTGATAGCCTGTATGGGATTATTGGGACTCGCTGCTTTTACCACCCAGCAACGCACAAAAGAGATCAGTGTACGAAAAGTGTTGGGCGCAAGTGCGACGAATATTGTTGCCATGCTTTCAAAAGATTTTTTAAAACTGGTATTGATTGCAGCCTTGCTCGCATTCCCCATATCGTGGTGGGGTATGTATAAATGGTTGCAGGGCTTTGAATACAAGATCGCTATGGGATGGTGGGTATTTGTGATCGCAGCTTTAGCTGCTACTTTTATTGCATTGTTTACCATCAGTTACCAGGCAATAAAAGCTGCCATAGCCAACCCGGTAAAAAGTTTACGGTCCGAATAAAAAAGATCCTGCAACTACATTGTATAAACAATTTTATATGCGGTAATTAAATTGTTGCGTATTCATGTTCTTAAAACATTTCCTGATGGATGTTATCGGTTCATTCCAGGGAAACTACAGGTTTCTCTCAAATTTCTGGCCCTGTTGCATTGTTTGGGAAGGATTTCCCTGCCCCACATTAGAACATGCCTATGCTGCTTCCAAAACAGATGACCCTGCTATTAAAATGATGATCCGCTCATGCCCAACACCAGGGGATGCGAAAGAATGGTTGGCCGTTCACAATATGAAACCATCCGCCGGCTGGATGATACCAAAAAAATTACAGGTAATGGAAGAATTATTGTTCCTCAAATTTGGCGGCAGGGAACCGTTCTTAACACGCGCCCTGATGGCAACCGGCGATGCAGAACTAGTAGAAGGAAACACCTGGGATGATACTTTCTGGGGCGTATGGAATGGTGTGGGCGAAAATAATTTGGGAAGACTGTTGATGAAAGTGAGAAAAACCCTTTTTGAAGAAAAGGCCCTGATTGAGAAACATCTTTCTTCCACAGATACTCATCAACAATTGTCAGATGCGAGCGGCCTTACAAGACTTGCTTTGTATGAGAAAATGCTGGCTTTTGATATTTCGCAGAGAAAGTATTTGGGGTATTAATTCAACCCTATATCGATCAAGATTCTGCTTAGAAATTCTGGGTGTTTTCACCTATTCGGGATGATGCGGTAATGCTCATCTTTGTCCAGACAATACTTTTATCGGTCTGCTCAAGATTTGACTATTATTAGTTTTGATAATTTTTTTCTTAAAAGTACGCTAAATGCGTACTTTTTCTAATTTTACAAAGCGGTGCTTCATGAAAGTTCACCTGGTCAAAAAAAAGGCCATTGAAAATTTTGAACAGAAAAATGCCAGAAGCAGGACTTCGTTTTGATTGTTGCTATCTGCGCTAAAAGGTGCAGACTGGAATAACGCGAAAGACATGCAGGAAACGTTTGGTTCTGCCGATTTGCTGGGCAATGGAATGACCTGGTGGTATTTGATATTGGAGGAAACAATTATCGTATGATATGTCACTATGTTTTTGGTGACAAAGAAATGCATTTGTTTGTCTGCTGGATCGGAACTCATGCTGAATACACAAAGCTGTGTGCTGATAAAAAACAATACATCGTAAGCGACTATTAAAATAAAATATGAATATGTTACACTATAAAGTTATTAAAACAGAAACGCAGTATAACCAATATTGCAATGTACTGGAAGAGTTTGTTGCACTCAAAAAGAAAACCAGGGAACAGAAGGATGTGATCGAGCTTTTGACTTTGCTGATTGAGACATGGGATGAGGCACACGATACTTTTGGTGATTCCGATCCTGTTGAATTGCTACGCTATCTTATGGATGAAAACAAACTTAAATCAGTTGATCTTTCCAAATTGTTGGATATCAGTACAAGTTTGGTTTCTGATATTTTAAATTACCGGAGGGGATTGTCCAAAGATATTATCAGAAAGTTGTCTGAAAGATTTAAGGTTAGTCAGGAAATATTTAACAGGCCATATAAACTCATATCGCCTGCTACTTCCCATTTAAAGGCAGTATAATGAACACTCAAAAGGTTTGATAATCACACCATTTCGATTTGGTGATAGAAAAAAGTCTTTCTACAATATCTACCAAGGATTACACAGCCGCTGCCAACTTACTCGTACTCCTGTAAACATAGGCATTGTAAATATGCCTCCTCGCAAACCGGGCAGGTGTTTCTGCATTGATAAGTTTTACATAGATCGCTTTGGGAACACCATAGTATTCATATACAGCACCGTCTGAAAAACTGATAGAGAGTATTTCTGACTTGTATTCAAAATCGATAATACCTGAATTGGTAGTTGTTTCTGTATATGCATCCAATGTGTTGGTGCGTGTTTCGGGAGCAATACTTACCAGGAAATGATAGGCTTCGATGATCTTCTTACTTTTTTCTTCAGCTTCCAGTTTTTCTTCTGGGTTATCCTGGAATTTATCGGGGTGCCAGTCCTTCATGAGGTTCCTGTACACTGTTTTGAGTTCTTTCAATTCTGCCGCTTCACTTACTCCCAATACTTTCCTGTAATTTAAAATTCTACGCATAAAATAAACCGTGATTTGTTATTTGTTGGGCTAAACGGATAGACTGCATTCTTTGCAACAAATCACGTTGTATAGCACTGATTGAGGCGCGAAGTTAGTTTTTTAAAAATAAATCGTTTTTTGAGCACCAAACAGGCGCTTATCTTTATCAAAAAACAGCATGTCATACTGCAGCGCAATTGAAACAATGAGCGGCGATAGAAAGGCCCTTCACAAAGCGTATCATGACCATTTATACGGCTTTCCCATTCATGATGACAATGAACTCTTCTGCCGTTTGGTGATGGAAATAAACCAGGCGGGTCTTAGCTGGGAAACCATTTTGAAAAAAGAACCGGCATTCAGGAAAGCCTATTCCAATTTCAACATCAAAAAAGTGGCGGGCTATACCGATAAAGACAGGGAACGGTTAATGGCAGATGCCGGCATTATACGCAACCGCCTGAAAATAAATGCCGCGATCGAAAATGCAAAAACGATCCTGCAGCTACAAAAAACGTTTGGCTCTTTTGAAAAATGGCTTGAGGTGCATCATCCAAAAACAAAAGAAGAATGGGTGAAGCTGTTCAAGAATACTTTCCGTTTTACAGGTGGTGAAATAGTGAACGAGTTTTTAATGAGTACGGGCTATCTTGGCGGCGCACATGATATGGATTGTGTCATCTTTAAGAAAGTAAAAAAAGCAAAACCGCTCTGGGTGCCCTGATAATTTTGATAACGAATAAATATTGGACAATGTCCGGCTATATTATTTACAAAACGCAAGCAGGCTCTCACCTACCCGCAATATATCTTCCAGTGAACAGGGTTTCTGTATGCATCCATATGCGCCAAGTTGCATGCATTCTTCCTCAACATGGGGATGGATAGTGGTTGAATAGATCAGCACCGGTATTTCCCTAAAACGCGGATCGGATTTTAACAGGCGCAAAGTGGCCAGCCCATCTATGACTTGCATATTCAGGTCAAGAAGGATCAACCGTGGCAGGGAATGCATTTCTTTGTACTGCCTCTCAAGCAATGACAATGCTTTTTCACCTCCCGTCGCGTATTGCAGTACCTGCGAGGCGTGCAGGTCGGCTAATGCCTCTTTGATAATGAAGTAATCTTCCTCGTCGTCATCCACCAATAATATAGATGGTTGTTGCATATACTACGTAAGAAAAAATTGCGCCAGTAATCGTTAACGATAATGCAACATTTTTTGATTTACGGAAGGCGGGCTGTCGCTGGCACAGTATTTTATCAACAGGGAAAACACAAGTTATGATCCGCCCCAAAGAGAAGATCGGCAGTAATATCCAGCAGAATTTCAATAGTTCTCCGGAAATACAGGCATGGTCAATAAAATACAACACGCCTATCCAGGAGATACAACAGATCTTTACCGAAAGTGGTAACTCTATTTCAAAAACGCTCGAGATCCTGCGTCAGAAAACACAGGCGGTATAATGTATAAGATGATATTTGTTTAACATTCATTGATCAACCGGCGATATTCTTGGGTGCACTAACCGGGAAAAAACAATGAAATGTAGCGCCTTTATCCGGGCCGCCTTCAGCGATTACAAAACCTCCGTGGATGTCCATTATCTTGCGGCAAATAGCAAGTCCAATACCTGAACCCTTGTAAGTGCCTTTGGGGTGCAGGCGGTAAAATATTGTGAAGATCTCTTCAGCATGTTCATGATCGAAACCAATGCCATCATCTGTAATAGAAAAATGATTGTAACGGGTTCCGGGAATAGCTGTCGGGTAGCCGGTCGCAAGAAAATCTTTTTCTGCACAACCAATGCGTATTACAGGATGACTGTTCTCTTTCCGAAACTTAATGGCATTGTCTATCAGGTGATTGAAAAGAACAGTCAACAGGAATGGATAACCCTGTATCAGCGGCATATCATCTTCACAATCGATCTTTATTTCGATGCCTGGCCATATCCGCGACATATCCTCTTTAATACTTTGTAACATAGCTACAAGATCTACCTCCTGCAAGTCGTTATTCCTGGTATGTATGCTTGAATAGGAAACGATGTCTTCCGTAAGCAATTTCATTTTCTGGATAGCGGATTGTGCGCGTCTTACATTTGCCTTTCCTTCGTCGGAAAGGTTCTTTGCATCGTTAGTGATAATGAATTCAAGATTGGTATACAGCTTCTTTAATGTGTCTGTATAATCAGTGGCGGCAATCGAGTTAAAGGTTTTTAATTCGGAATTGAGAGAAGCCAGTTCACGGTTATTAATCTGCAGTGTGCGATTGAGTTCTTTGATCTTTTCTTCGGCTTGTTTGTGTTCCGTGATATCCTCCCAAACATTAATGAAACCGTCTCCGAATTTAGAATCGGTGACAAGAAACCAACGTACGCCTTCATCGGATACCTGGCGCTTTTCATAACTTTTGGTAACTCCGGTCTGTACCACTTCCAGAAACCCATCCAACATATCAACATACTCCGGCAGGCTTTCCAACAGCTTTTTCCCTACCACATCGGTGCGGCCTTCAAAGGCTGCACTATTTTTACCCATCATGACGAGCTCAAAATCAATGATCTTATCATTCTTATCACGTAATGCGGTGAACACATGTATACCGCTGCTGAAAGCATCAAGAATAGCCTGTGGCAGGTATTGCCCTGAGAAACCAGTTAGTTTTTCCATAAAATCAACGCCACTTTAAGTAAGGTCAATACATACGTTCATGCGTAACAGGTAATAATAATGGTAGTCTTTGGTTCGTTCGAAATACCAGGTGTACAGAGACACCGCCAGTGCCAGTCGATCGCAGAATGTATGTAGTAACTCCAGCACTTAAGCGGTTAAATCAAAGATAATAAACATCGGGTAAAAATCTTCGGAATATATTTTTCAAAAGATCAAAGAAAAGGCTTGAGCAGTGAAGCAAGCGTGCGCATATCAAAAGGCTTCTTTATACAGCCCTTTGCGCCCAATATCATGGCTGTTTCAATATCATCTTCCTCCATGGTGGACGAGTACATGATAACAGGTATGTGCGCCAGTTGTTTGGCGGCCTTTATGTCAACCAAACATTCGAGGCCATTGATCTTTGGCATCTGGTAGTCGAGTACAATATAGTCAGGTACCATCAGGTTAAGAAATTCAAAAGCTTCTTTAGCACTATAGACCGCGCTGCATTTCAGCTCCAGCCCTTTTGCGCGCAGCGCATCAATAAAAATTTCCAACTCATCGGGGTCATCATCAATTAATAATATATGTTTTTCCATAGGCGATTTATCAGTTTAACAAATAATGGATGCACAACAATCTGCGGGCTTTTTTAGCCGCGCGTTGGTAACAGGTGATCTTATAGGGAATTTGACAGAAATGTATGATCAAAGCGGATAGAACACCGCCTGTAAATCAAAAATAGAGGATAAGTTTTTTCACAACAAATATTTTTTTAAAAGACCACGGCTGGTATGGAACCATCATTTTTTTCTATCTACAAAACACATTACCTGTTCAACAGGTACAGTTTTTATGTACTTTGTACCAGTTGACTGTGTATACAGTACATACCCTATATAATACCGGCCGATGAATTTCAGAAAAAGACGACTGTCACGGGAATACTCAAAACAAAACAAGGTCCGCTTGATCCGTGGCGGTAAAGAGTATTTTGACTTGACACTGTCGCTTATCAACAAAGCCGCTGAAAGCATTCACCTGCAAACCTATATCTACGAGGAGGACGAAACCGGCCGTGAAGTTGCCAATGCTTTAAAAGCAGCTGCCAAAAGAAATGTAAACGTTTATTTACTGGTTGACGGTTATGCTTCACAGGCTTTGTCAAAAAGCTTTATCGCCGATCTTGAAAATTCAGGCGTGCAGTTTCGTTTTTTTGAGCCCTTGTTAAAAAGCCGGCATTTCTATTTTGGCAGGCGGATGCATCATAAAATATTGACCGTTGATGCTGAGTTCGCTATTACTGGTAGTAAGAATATTTCCAATCGCTACAATGATATGCCCGGCGCTCCTGCCTGGCTTGATCTAGCATTGTTTATGGAGGGTGAAGTTGTGAAGGATCTTTGTATACTCTGTTCCAAAACATGGAACGGTTTTCATGTTACTAAGCAACGTATTAACTGCGAGACTAAACGCGTATTTGATTTTACAGAAGAGGAAGCAACAGAGATCAGGGTCAGAAGAAACGACTGGCTGCATGGCAAAAACCAGATCTCGGCATCTTATACAGAAATGCTGCGGAAAGCAGAATCACATGTCACGATCCTGTGCAGTTATTTCCTGCCAGGAAAACCGATCCGTAACCTGTTGAGCCGGGCGGCAAAACGCGGTGTAAAGATCAGTGTGATCGTGGCGGGCAAGTCGGATGTGATGATCTCTAAAAATGCAGAGCGGTGGCTATACGACTGGCTACTGCGAAAGAATATAAAGATATATGAATACGAGGCGGCGATACTGCATGCAAAAGCCGCAGTATGCGATAGTAAATGGGTTACGCTGGGTTCCTACAACATTAATAACCTCAGCGCTTATACAAGTATTGAAATGAATGTGGATGTTCGTAGTGCTGTTTTTGCACAGGAAATGGAACACACGCTGCAAGATATCATGCAGAATGAGTCAATGCTCATTACCCGCGAAACACATCTCAAGACCAAAAATATCTTCAAACAATTTATCCGCTGGGCATCGTACCAGGGGTTGCGACTATTGTTATACCTCGTTACATTTTATTACAAACGCAACAGCCTGCGTTAATTCCCTTTGATCCTTTTAATAAAAGCGCGGGTTGTTATTCCGTTCCATCCTGCAAACCGGCCGCGTTGTACAACAAATGCGTTATCACCCGCATGTTGCAGGTAATAATGAAAAGCAAATTTTCCATGCGGATCGTACCAGCCTGTTTCCTGGCCAAAACGGAGATCATTGAACACGAGCGTATCACTGTATTTTTCAACAGTATAAAATTGTTGTGAAAAACGTACCAGGCTCGCCACATCCTCATTGAGCGCAACAGGTTGTAATAAAACATCATTACGGGGGAAATATTGGAAAGTAATGGTATCGCTATGATCAAACAAAGAACGGTAACCCACATGATAACCGCTGTCATTACCAGCTACCACAAACCATAACCAATTCTGCAGCGGTGCGGGCGTGGTAAAATATCGTGTATAACTGATACGCTGTTTGCGCAGGCTGTTCTTAACATCGGTATTGATGTTTGATTTGTTGACAAGGCAATACAAAAGATATAATCCGCTCAAACCAAGTCCCATTACCCACCATCGTTTGCGCATGGTCGATGATCTTTTTAACGCAACCAAAATAAGAAAAGCGATACCCGGCCAGATAGAAAAGAAAGGATCTGCCACATAGATCGCGTTAAACGAGATACGGTAATGGCTGAATGGCTCGAACCACCCTACCCCATAATTATTGAATGCGTCGATAAATACATGAATAAAAACGACAGCGCCAAAAAATGCCGCCCATTTGCGAAAACTGATATTATGCGGCCGGTGGAATTTTTCTGCAAGAAAAGCAAATATGGGTGTGATGATAGCGGCGAACAAAATCGAATGCGTAAACCCGCGGTGAGCCAAAAGATTGGAAGAAGTATCCATCCAGAAAGACGCAAGAAAATCGATATCGGGTATGCTTTGCGCTAATGCGCCCCAGATCATGGCCTTCTTCCCCAATGTTTTACCGGCAAATGCTTCGCCCATGCAGGCGCCGAGGGCGATATGTGTGAGGGAATCCAATGTAGTTTGTGGTTTGTGGTTTGTAGTTTGTGGTTCGGGCAACACCAAACTTCAAACGCCAAACCTCAAACATAGCAGAAATATCTTATCGAAGTACAGAAAGTTGATCGTCTTGAAAGAGCTACTTTTTACTGTTGCTCATCGCTCCTTGCCGGATGGCTTTGCGGATCGTATTACCGAGCTCAGTGGGGTAATAACTTTCGTTTACGGGATAGTCAACTTTCTCTCCCGAAAAAAGTTCCGCCACTATAAAAGGTTCAGGGAGATGATCGATAGCGGGGATTACCGAGGATACATGAAATTCTTCCGCAAGTTGTGTCTGTATTCTTTGCACATCACCTGTATGATCCGTGCCGTTATATGAAAAATGTATCGGGAACCAGCAGGTACTGCTGTCGCCGGCCAATGGAAACACATCGGCATCAGCAGCAACAATTGCATTATCGTCAACATCATCAGGTTCATCAATGATCTCACCGTTTTGTATGATAGGCTCATCATCTTTGTGTAATACCATTTCTGTTAGCTGGTCGTTGGTAAAACCAGTTTCTTCGCGCGCAGGTTGGTAAATGTTTGTCATAATAGAATGATTTTCCCGAACAATACTGCCCGGTATAGTATATCATTCAAAACCCATGCCGTCGCAACATAAAAAAGCTCCGGTAATAACACCGGAGCCCCGTTATCATGTATCTCTCTTCGCCGGCATTACCCGGATCAGATGCTGTGGGTATATTTCTCAGGAAGAATTTCCACCCCTTACATGATATTATATACTGCATACTGCGAATTCTGTGCCGGAAAGCTTAAGTGACTGCAGAAAGATTTGGGCAATAAAGGCAACAGTATTTACTGCACTTATTTGGGGGGTGACGTAAATTTTTCGAGAATCACCGTCAGTTCTTCCCACATGGCCGGTGTGATCCATTCCATCTTTACTAACTCCGTTAATGGGATTGCGAGTATTTCCCCTAGCGTATGATAACCACTTAATTCTGCGGCCTTTATAAAGGCTTCGCTGATACCACTTGAAGAAAGCGGCAAGTTTACTATTGAACCTTCATCAGGTGATTTCATGGTGATTGTTATCTTAAAAAGATAAGAAAACGCTATGGAATACTTAAAAGTAGCACTTTATTTGTGGCATGAGGTCTTATTAGACCTCGGTATTGTAAATAGTTTTTTTGATTTTCATTGATTGTAACGATGATCAGTAAGAAAGACAAAGCAATTTTGCTAAAATTTGGAGCGCATGTTAAACAATTGCGCGAGGACAGAGGCCTTAGCCTGCGTGAGCTTTCGTATGGTTGTAACATCGATAACAGCAAGATCTCCAAGATAGAGCAGGGCATGATCAATGTAACAGTACTTACATTGGTGGAACTCGCTACCGGTCTTGACATTTCTCCTAATGAATTGCTGAATTTCAGAAGACCCGGTTAGGTCTTGCTTTTTTGTAAGCTTTTTTTGATCATTTTATCCGCTTGTTCCCTACCAATTCGGCCTGTAATCGTAAATGTTTTTCGTTCCTGCTGGTGATGTTGAATAAAGAACCACTCGATCTCCGTTAAAAGTCTCGATGGAATATCTGTAATGGTATGAAGTTGTGAAAAGACGGGGGAATCATCGTTAACGAACAGGAACCTGTCGTTGCGGATCTTTTTATTTCTCCCTTCTGCCTGGAAAGCACGCAGTGCGCCGATCAACCTGCATTCAACTCTGCAGCCAGGAAAGGTTGGATACTCATTCAGCAGCAATGCATCCAGCGGATCTCCATCTTCGCCCAGGGTTCCGGGTATCAAACCAAAATCGTATGGAAACACCATGCCGGCAGGTAATATCTTTTTCAACTGCAAAGAATTGCTGTCAGCATCATACGTGTATTTCTGCGCACTTCCTTTGGGTGATTCAATGATGATAATCATACTTGTTTATTAAAAAAACGCCCGCTACCTTTTGGATAGCAGGGCGCCATAGGGTGATCAGTTTTCACGCTTCTACTTCTTCTGCTGCTTCGCAATTAATGCTGCTCTCTGCAATTTCCGATAACATTTGATCGGCTTCTTTTTCCTCGTCAAGTGTCTGGCCGAGCAGGTTCTTAACATCGGTGAGCCCGAGTGTTTCTGCGAGCTGTGCCAAACCGCCATAAGTAGCTATTTCGTAATGCTCTACTTTTTGAGATGCGAGAATAATGCCTACATCCCTTGTAGCGGTACCCGCTTCCGTTTCCTCAACAATGCTGCTGCCTTCTTTCAGTATGCCTTCCATAGCATCACATTTCTTTGCAACGGCTTTTTCTCCTAAAAGATCGAATACCTGTTCGAGGCGGCTAACATGCGCACGTGTAGCTTCCAGGTGGTCATTGATCGCATCCTTTAGTTCCTGCGCTCCTGCAGCTTTAACCATTTTAGGCAATGTGGTCACGAGCTTTTTCTCGGCCCAATAGATGTCTTTTAGTTCATCTACTAAAAATTCTCTCAACGCGGGATCGGCAGTATTCGTTGCATCCGGTTGTTGTTTTCCTTTGGTGGCCGTTCTTTTAACGGCGGATTTAGTAGCCATGGGATATCATTTTAAAGGTTATAAAAAAACTCGTAGCGAAAAAATCTATGCCATAGGACTGTCATCGGTGGCTGCCCGATTATCACCTCATATGCGGATATGTGAAATATTTTCCACTTAATTGTTTTTTGTGCCCGCTGATCCTGCTCTAAAAAAAAGGGCAAAATTTTTGTGATACATAGCCATCTGCATAATCAAACCAAAGTTTATGATCCCGAGAGATGGCTCCTGCACCAGTTTATGGCAACAACATATGGAGCCGTATATTCCGTCAAATAAAGCAGATAACACCCTTGTTTATGATGTGATCATCGCCGGTGGCGGTATTACCGGTATCAGCACGGCGTGGATGCTGCAGAAACTGGGCAAAAATTGTCTTGTTCTCGAAGCTAAAAGTATCGGGTTCGGAACAACGGGCGGAACGACGGCGCATTTAAATACAATACTGGATACCCCGTATACAAAGATGATCAGAAACTTTGGCGAGGATAATGCAAAATTAGTTGCCAAAGCAGCACGAGATGCCATCAATCTTATAAAGGAAAACATACATAAACTGGCCATCGATTGCGAATTCAAAGAAACACCTGCTTTTATTTTTTCGAAAAATGAGGACCAGACAAGGGAACTTGATGATATGTACATGGCTTCACAACAAGTGGGTCTACAGGTAGCTTATTCAGATAAGATACCAGTGCCTATGCCTTTTCAAAAGGCTCTACGCATTGAGAAACAGGCGAAGTTCGATCCCCTTCAATATGTATACGCACTGGCGCAGGCTTTTGAGACAGCAGGTGGCACCATTCAGCAGGAATCCCGGGTTATTGATATCGAGGGCGATGACCTGCTCACTGTTACAACAGAAGAAGAAAGTTTTACAGCGCGCGCTATGGTATTTGCAACCCATATCCCGATCGGCATTAATTTATTACACCTGCGTTGCGCACCCTATCGCAGCTATGCAATGGCTGTGCGTTTGAAGCGTGATACGGATTATCCGCAGGGGTTGATATACGACACCGATGATCCATACCATTATTATCGAACGCAAGAGATAAATGGTATCTCCTATCTTATCGCCGGTGGTTATGATCACCGCACAGCAATGGAAAGTAATACAGAAAAATATTTTCTTCAACTGGAAGCGCACCTGAGAACCTATTACGAGATCGATGAAGTATCCTATGCATGGTCATCGCAATACTTTGAACCGGCAGACGGTCTTCCCTATATCGGCCACCTGCCCGGCCATCCTGCCAATATACTGGTGGCAACCGGTTTCAGTGGCAATGGTATGGTCTACAGCCAGGTGGCTGCTTTGGTCATTACAAATATGTTAACCGGCAAAGAAGATCCCTGCATAAAATTATTCGATCCGAACCGTGTAAAACCGGTAGCAGGCTTTGTCAATTTCATCAAGCACAATGGGCATGTTGCAGCATCGTTTCTTGGTAAACTATTGCCGGCAGACAAATTGGATGAAATGGCAGCGATCGCTCCCGGGGATGGTAAGGTGGTGCGCTACGAAGAGAATACCATTGCTATACATAAAGATGAAAAAGGAAATCTTCACGCCTTACATCCCGAATGCACGCATATGAAATGTACCATCGCATGGAACGCTGCTGAAAGTTCGTGGGACTGCCCATGTCACGGTGCAAGGTTCAGCATCATTGGTGAAGTGCTTAACGGCCCCGCTGCAGTTCAGCTTGGGAGAATAACTCTGGGGACATAAAGCTGGCATTCTTTTTTTGCTGCAAATCAAAACCCATTTTATGCCAAAGTATTCAAAAAAAGCAGGCGACAAAGTAGAACGCGCCATGCATGAAAAAAAAGCAGGCACATTGAAAAGCGGCCGTAGCGGTAAAAAAGTTACCAGCCGTAAACAGGCCATCGCCATCGGTCTTTCCGAAGCGCGGGCAGAAGGTGCGAAAGTACCAAAGAAGGCAGCAAAGAAAACAGTAGCAAAAAAATCAGCTCCGAAAAAAGCAGCGAAGAAATCTGCAACAAAAAAAACAGCTTCGAAAAAGGCAGCGAAGAAAAAGTCATGATTTTTTTTCACGCAAAGGCGCCAAGGAGCAAAGACGCACAGGAAATTAAGAGTTGTTCAACAATTCTTTGCGTCTTTGCTCCTTGGCGCCTTTGCGTGAAATTCTTATGATGCCTTCTTCACTTTTTTAGCCCTGTGCCCAATACTCTGGTGTCCAAGACTCTGCTTCAACTGTTCCATCAGATCGCTTGATGCAGAATGTACCACCTTCATAGTTGGTTTGGCAACTGTTTTGCCTTTTGCTTTTGCCTTAATGAATTGCATCAGCTTACTATTATACACGTCTTTGAAGTCTTCTATTTTAAATTTGGAGGTAAGCTGGTCGATCAGTGTCATTGCCATTTTTATTTCGGCAGGTTTACTTTTTGTCGATGGTATCTTAAGCTCGCCATGACCTCTTACTTCATCCTTGAACCTGAGTTTGTATAGCATCAAAGCATTGCCACTGGGTTTGATCATGGCGATGTTTTCCTTAGTTCTCAGTACGTAGGTGCCTAATGCCACTTTGCCTGATTTTATCAATGCATCGCGCAGTAAAGCATACGCCTTTGTACCGCTTTTATCAGGCTCAATGTAATAAGCGTCTTCATAATAAATGGTATCGATCTCTTCCTGCATGCAGAACTGCGAGATCTCGATCATTTTTGTTTTCTCAGGACTTGCTTTTTCAAAATCATCATCTGTGAGGACCACGTATTTATCGTTCAGTAAATATCCTTTTACGATATTCTCCCATTTTACTTCTTTGCCTGTTTTTTCGCTTACACGCATGAATTTGATATTTGAGTGATCTTTTTTATCAAGCATATCAAAATCAAGTCTTCCCTCCTGCGTTGCAGAAAATAATTTAATGGGAATGTTTACCAGGCCGAAGCCGATTGAACCTGTCCATATAGATCTCATAATAATAAATTTTAACCGTTAATAATTTGGCCCAGCTTTGTTTCTCTTGTTGCCTTGCCATAGCATACCATTGAATTTATTTAACCCGCTTCCTGTAAACCTTGTAATTGCTTTATTGCTTTACGCATATCAATTCCCTTTCCTAACACCGGTTTAAAAATATCACCCTGTTCTTTAATCCGGCTGATGGCGTTGTGTATCGTAAAATCCTGCATTTTCAATCCTTTCTTTACTTCCTCCCAATGCAACGGCATTGATACGGTTGCGCCAGGTTTGGGCCGCAACGAATAAGCAGTGGCCAGTGTTGCCTGTGGCCGGTTCTGTAAAAAATCGAGATACATTTTTCCTTTGCGGTTTCTCACAATTCTTTCGATACTGGTAAAAGAAGGCAATTGATCGCGCACGAGTGTTACGATCAGTCTTGCAAATTCTTTGGATTGTTCGTATGTATATTTTGCGCCCAGCGGAATATAAATATGCAATCCGGTTGAGCCTGATGTTTTACAATATCCATCCACACCCGCTGAATCGAGCACCTGCTTTGTCATGTTCGCAGCTTCCACCACTTTTTCGAATTTGTTCTTTTCAGAAGGATCAAGATCAATGATACACCAGTCGGGGTGGTCAGGTTTTTTAATACGGCTGCTCCATGGATTCATTTCGATACAGCCGAGTGATGCCATGTATAAAATATCTGCTTCTGATTTACACACCATGAAATTCCTGTCGCCGCCCTCATCCGTGTGATAAGGAAAAGTTGCGATCCAGTCAGGCACTTTGCCTGTAACATCTTTCTGATAAAAACTCTCGCCATTGATTCCGTTCGGATGCCGGTTCAACGACATGGGCCTGTCTTTCATATAAGGCAACATATAGGGAGCAGCCTGGTAATAATAATTCAGCATGTCCCTTTTAGTGACCTTATCTTTTGGCCAATACACTTTGCTGAGATTGGTAAAACTGATCTCGTGCCCGTTGATCTTTCTCGCCTGTGTTTCATCCGTAGGATTCAAAAGCGTTTTTCTTTCGGCTGCAGGTTCTGTTTTTAATATTTTGTTTTTGTGCAGGATACTTTTTCCTTTCACTGCTTTTTTTATGGGTGTTGCTTTTTCCATAACGACCTGTTTAGCGGGTTTATCTATGCGCATGCCTTCAAAAGACGGGTGCCGCATCACACCATCACTGGTGAGCTCGGTAAAAGAAACTTCACATACCAGTTTTGGCTGGAGCCAGGTAGCGGTTGCATGCGGTGGATTGGGTTGAAAACGCGATGGTTTATTTATATCCGGTTCGGATGCAAATGGGATTTTAGAAGTGATCAAAGGTTTGAACTGTTTCATCATCTCCTTCTGAAGTTGATCCGAAAAACCCGTTCCGATCTTACCCATATAATTCAACCTGGTCCCTTCGTATACACCCACTAACAAGGCACTGAATATCTTTGAGCTCTCATCATTTTTTGTAAACCCTCCTATCACTACTTCCTGTCTTTTATTGGTCTTGATCTTTAGCCATTCTTTTGATCGCAGTCCCGGTGTATACAGGCTATCCACTTTTTTTGCCATAATGCCTTCCAATCCCATTTTGGCTGCAGTTGCATAAAATTCCGTCCCGCTTGCAATAAAATTTTCGCTGAGGTAAATAGTATGACTTTGTGGTAAGATGCTACGGAGTATATCACGGCGTTCGGTTAACGGCAAACCTGTCAATGATCTCCCGTCCATCCATAAAATATCAAACACATAGTATTTCAATTCTCCGTCGGCTTCGCTTCTCCAGTTCTGCAGGTTTCCAAAATTGGAAATGCCCGATTCACCTGAAACAATTATCTCTCCATCCAGTACCGCGTTCAGCGAATGCTTTTTCAGTTCGTCATAAACAGGGTAGAATTTCTCATTGAATGATTTATTATTCCGCGAGCGCAGTTCTACCTTACCCTTGTTGCAATAAGCAACGGTGCGGTAGCCATCCCATTTTATCTCGTATTGCCAGCCCTCGTCATCAAACGGCTTATCTACCAATGTTGCCAGCATGGGTTGCAGGTCCTTTGGGAACGGAGCTTTCCGGCCACTTACCAGCTCAATTTTTTTTTTGACTGCAGTCTTCTTTATAGACACTGCTCTCTTTACCGGTGTTTTTTTAACAGCCACTTTCTTCGCTGTCTTTTTAATGGTAAGCGGTTTTTTGGTTTGCCCGTATATGTTGTCTGAAGTTTTTTCTACCTGTTTGATGGTCTTACCCGAAACAACCGATTTATCCTTTTTAGTGATATCGTTTGTCTTGGCATAAGCATCCCTGTGTTTGATGAGAAGCCAGGCATTTTCGCCACGGCCATGCGTATGCACTAACGCAAACTCTCCTTTTAGTTTTTCACCGTGGAGGCGAAATTTTAAAGAGCCTGCTTTTAATTGTTTCAGTAATAGTTTTTCCTGCGCTTTTTTACCTATGATCTCTTCAATAGGTTCATAGGTTCCTTCATCCCAAACGATAACCGTTCCGCCTCCATATTGGCCTTTGGGAATAATGCCTTCAAAATTCCGGTAATCATACGGATGGTCCTCTACCATCATAGCGAGGCGTTTGATGGCCGGGTCCGTTGATGGCCCCTTGGGAACCGCCCAGCTCTTCAGCACGCCATCCATTTCTAAACGAAAATCGTAGTGCAGGTGCGATGCATCATGTTTTTGAATCACAAAACGCAGTTCGCTGTCCTTTGCTTTTCCACCGGTTGGTTCAGGTGTATCTGTAAAACTTCTTTTCTTTTTGTAGAGCGTAAGTGCCATATAAACCCGGGTCAAAATTCTATGCCACAGAAGTGCCGTTTCGGCATCGAGGTTCGATAATCTACAAAATATTTTTCGTGGGACCTCGCATACCAACTCCTCGAAGAAAGGGGTGTTTCTAAAAACAACGGCAATTTGTGGAAAAAATGCCACAGGTAAACATCGGAAAATTCCGGGATATTCAAAACCTGCAGTTCAGATCTGCCTGTACGGCTAACCCGCCAGCTCTTTAATTACATCTACGATATTCCTGATACCTGAAGCTGTGGTCGGTTTGATCAGGTACCGGTTGGCACCTTCTTTGTATGAATAGTCAATATCATCCTGGGACGAGGATGTAGTTAGGATGAGTAGGGGGATAGTTTTAAAATGATCTGTGCGTTTGATATGTTTAAGTATCTCCCTTCCATGCACTTTAGGCAGATTAAAATCCATGACAATGATATCCGGGATATCATTAGCAGTTTCTAGATAGCCGGCTACTTCTCCACCATCTTTGATAACTTTTAATTGGTAAGAGACCCCGTTATCACCCAGTGCGTCCTGTATGAGTTCGATATCATCGTTGTCATCCTCGATAAGCAGTATCTGTACCGTGTCTCGCATAAGTTACCAATTTAAAAAAATATTTTAAATATCCGGCAAATAAAATGTTTAGTTAACCTATCCGATTAAAAATGTTCATGGTTTCACCTCAAAAGAAAACAGTACCTAATCCTTCCGATAATCTTTATGTGGTAGGCATTGGCGCTTCGGCCGGCGGGTTGGAGGCCATCAATGAGTTTTTCGATAATCTTCCTGAAAATACAGATTTTGCGTTTGTTATTATTCAGCACCTTTCTCCGGATTATAAAAGCCTGATGGGCGAACTGCTATCGAAGCACACATCCATGCAGGTATTTGAAGCTGAAAATAACACCAGGGTTCAACCCAACTGTGTTTACCTTCTTCCTTCCAAGAAATTAATGACCCTTAAAAACGGGATGCTGCAACTGCAAGAAAAAATAAAAAGCAATATACCCAACAATGCGATAGATGTATTCTTTGAATCGCTGGCGACAGATAAAGCCGATAAAGCTGTTGCCATTATCTTATCCGGTACCGGCACAGACGGCACAAAGGGCATCAGCCATATCAAAGGAAATGGCGGAACTGTTGTTGTGCAGGATCCATTGACTGCCGAATTTGATGGCATGCCAAACAGCGCTATTGCTACAGGAGATGTGGATCTTATTCTTCCGCCCGAGATTGTTGCAGATGAATTGATCGAATACCTGAAAGAATCGCCGCTTTCAAAAACATTCAGCACACTCAACAGGCAGGAAGAAGCTGTACTGGCCGATGTAATGGATCTTATTTTTAAAGTGACTTCACACGATTTCAGTCATTATAAACGCCCTACCATTAACAGGCGTCTTTCCAAAAGAATGGCGGAGCGCGGTTATAACAATCTGCTGGACTATTACAATTTTCTAAAGAACGCGCCGAAAGAAGTAGTCGCGCTTTCCAAGGAATTCCTGATTAATGTGACCAAATTTTTCAGAGATGAAGAAGCATTTGCTGTGATCCGGAAAGAAGTGATCCCGAGACTGATCGAGGATCCGAAAAGGATCGAACCTGTTAAGATCTGGGTAGTAGGGTGCAGCAGTGGTGAAGAGCCTTATTCACTCGCCATGCTTTTCCAGGAGTACATCCAATCAAGCAAACGTTTTGACACGGAGATCAAGATCTTCGCGACCGATATACACCAGGAATCGCTTGATTTTGCATCGAAGGGATTATACACGGCTGAGTCAGTCAAAGACATAAGTGAAGAAAGACTCAAACGATTTTTTACCAAAGAAGGAGAATTCTATAGAGTAACTCCCACCCTGCGCAAGATGGTTGTTTTTGCGAAACAGAATATTTTGAAGGACCCTCCTTTCAGTAAGGTAGATCTTTTAAGCTGCCGCAACATGCTTATCTATATGAACCCGTTGTTGCAGAAAAATGTGTTGAAAAAATTTCATTTTGCACTCAATGAGAATGGCTTCCTGTTCCTTGGCCCAAGTGAAAATGTGGGCGCGCTGAAAGAATCAGTGAAAGAGATCGATAAAAAATGGAAAATATACCAATGCACCAATAAACCGAAACCAGGTGATCATGATACCTTTCTTAACCCGGCGGAGAGAAGCACCAGTTATCTTGATATCACATCAAAAACAAAATCGAAGAATGCGCTAACCAGTATCGCTGATATCTTTAAAGAAACGCTTTTTGAGGAGCACAATTATGCAGGAATTTATATCGACAAAGAATTTGATGTAAAGCAGGCCATTGGCAATTTTAAGAATTTTATCAATTTTCCTGAAGGAAATTTCAATTTCAACCTGTTGAAATTGGTGCCGACCGATCTGTCGATCGCGTTGAGTACTGCGATACGAAGAGCCATTAATGACAATACAAAAGTGGTGCTGAAGAAAATTCATGTTACGGACAATAACAGAACCAGGATCATCAACATTATCGTAAAGCCATACCTGGTACAGCAAACCTATACCCAGCCTTTTATTTTTATCATACTGAACGAAGAGGCGATTGAACAGAGAAAACCTTTTGTAAGTAAAAAGAATACAGAAGATCATGACCTTGTGGGCCAGAGATTAGAAGAAGTGGAAGAGGAATTGAGAAACACGAAGGAAAATCTGCAGGCGGTGATCGAAGAAGTGGAATCTGCCAATGAAGAACTGCAATCAAGCAACGAAGAGATCATATCATCCAACGAAGAACTGCAAAGCACCAATGAAGAATTACAATCCCTGAATGAAGAACTGCATACGGTGAATGCGGAACACCAGCTCAAAATAAAAGAGTTAATAGAGCTGAATGATGATATGAATAACTATTTCCGAAATACGGAGGTAGGACAGATCCTGGTTGATAAGAAAATGATCATCAAAAAGTTCACGCCGGTTGCTACCAAACAGGTGAACCTGATCGAATCAGATATCGGCCGTTCCATCACAGATATTTCGACGAATTTCGTGAACCTTGATTTTATCAATGATATCAAGTCGGTATTGCAATCGGGCAATTCGCTTGAAAAGGAGATCAGGATCGGCAACGGCGCCGTGTTTACGATGCGTATCGCTCCATATCTACGGCTCGACAAAATAGTGGACGGCGTTGTGATCAGTTTTATCAACGTTACCGAATCAAAAAGATTGAACAGCATGGTAGAGGCGATCTTTAATGCGTCCACCAGTGCTATTACGGCCTTAAAACCATTGACAAATAAAAAAGGCGAGATCATTGATTTTGAATTCATTTCGTCCAATGAGGCCTCAAAAGATATTCTTGGCACAAAGGCGGATAATTTAATCGGCAAAAAATGGGTGGCAGATTTTCCTTCCCTGTTGGCGCCGCATTTTCACAGCCTTCTACTTGTAAAAGAGGGTGGCAGTACCATCAATTTTGATTGTTTCAATGTGGCGAATAATTTATGGCTGGAAGCAAGCGTTGTAAAGATGTTTGATGGCATTGTAACCACTTTTACCAATACCACCCAGGCAAAAGAATCCTACCAGAAATTACAGAAAGCTTCCAATGAACTCAACCAGATTAATATGCAACTGGAGCAATCCAATTTCGACCTGTTACAATTTGCATCGGTGGCATCGCATGACCTGAAAGAACCTTTGCGGAAGATCCAGACCTTTGGTAACCTGCTGCATGAAAACATAAAAGATAAAATAGAGGGCAAAGACAGTAACTACCTGGAGAAGATCATACGATCGGCAAACAGGATGCAGGTATTGATACAGGATATACTAACCCTGTCGAAACTTTCCAACAGCGACATTCCCTATTCAGCGGTTAATACTGAAGAGATCATTGCCAATATTATTGATGACCTCGATGTTCCTATCAAGGAAAAGAATGTACAGGTGAAAACAGAAAACCTGCCGGTGATACAGGCTATCCCGGGACAAATACACCAGTTATTTCAAAACCTGGTGTCCAATGCCATTAAATTCAATAGAAGCGATACGCCAGTCATCAATGTGCGTAGTAATGATGTCGGTAAAGAAGAGGCCGAAGAGTTTGGAATAAACCCCAATGAATATGTGCGCATAGAAGTGTCGGACAACGGCATCGGTTTTGATGAACAGTACAAAGAAAAGATCTTTGGTATTTTTCAGAGGCTCACAGGCAATGAATATGATGGAACGGGCATCGGCCTGGCCATCTGCAAGAAAATTGTAGACAACCACGATGGTTTTATCAAAGCGGAAAGCGAACCGGGTAAAGGTTCCAGCTTTATTATCTTCCTGCCTAACCCGCAAGGTAAAAAGTAAAAGTTCCGATGGCTACCCAATAAAAAAGGTTGCAGCGTAAACTGCAGCCTTTTGCATATATACATCAGATTCCGGGCTTCATGCCTCAATGTCTTCTCCATCCCTGTCCAACGTGGTTTATTTTATTTCTTACCTCCCCTGCTGAAAAGAAAAATGATCAACAGGAGAACAACCGCTACCAGGATAATACCTGACCACATCCCCGCTTTAAAAATGCCGGCAATGGCCGAACAACCGGGTAATAAAAAAACAATAATAAAAAAGCAGAGGACGGATGCAATGGGTAGTAAAGGTTTCATAGATGGGGTTTTATTTTTATTGAAAATGTACCGGCTATAGTTACATGAATACTAAAAAACTACCTGCCTGATCGAATAGATTTTTTACAACACCCTATTGGAACAGCTTACGCCAGATCCTTTTTAGTATCCGGCAGGATGGCATACAAGGTCATAAAGATGAACGCGATCAGGACAACAGGGAACAGCAGTATGTTTTTCATAGAGGATTGATTTGGTGAATTACTGCAAAATGCATGCCTTGCAAAATCGCATCGGAGACTGGATTTGGAAGACAGGGATGTAAAAACTTCAGTCTTCTAACTCCATTCTCCAGACTTCTCCTTTCAATCATGGTTCATTTCAACATTATGCGGTTTGCCATCGTTCACAAGTACCAGCATATTGGTTGATTGCACCTCCCCATCAAGGATAACAGTAAGTGGTTGCCCATGTGATGCGTGCTTTACTGTGAGATTATATACGGTATCCATATAACGGTAGCTGATCGAAAAAGTTCCCCATTCTTTTGGCACCGCAGGTGTAAAATATAAACGGTCGCCTTCTTTTTTCAGCCCGATAAAATTTTCCAGTATCAACTGGTACATCCAGCCGGCAGAACCGGTATACCATGTCCACCCGCCGCGCCCTTTATGTTGTGCAACACCATATACATCGGCTGCAATAACATAGGGTTCTACTTTATAGGTTTCCATGCCTGCTTTATCAGAGCCATGGTTGATCGGGTTGATCATTTGTATCAGCTCCCATGCACGCTCCCGGTTACCCATTCGTGCAAAAGCGATAGTGAGCCAGATGGCGGCATGCGTGTACTGCCCCCCATTCTCGCGTACACCGGGCACATAGCCTTTGATATAGCCCGGGTTCAATGATGATTTGTCGAAAGGCGGATCGAACAATTGTATGATGCCTGTTTCTCTTTTTACGAGGTACTGATCTGCAGAACCCATCGCTATGCGTGAACGTTCTTTATCACCCGCACCGGAAAGTACGGACCAGCTTTGCGGCAATGAATCGATCCTGCATTCATCATTAACAACGGAGCCCAATGGCGTACCATCATCAAAATAGGCCCTTCGATACCAGTTGCCATCCCAGGCATGATCGGCAATGCTTTTTTTCAATTGCTCAGCGGTTACACGGCATTTCTCCAGGAACGCATCATCATTTTTAATCTTGGCGAGTTCCATAAAACGATTGAGTATATCATACAGGAAAAATCCTAACCACACACTCTCTCCCTTGCCATGCTCGCCTACTTTATCCATACCATCGTTCCAGTCGCCCGAGCCCATTAATGGTAACCCATGTTCGCCATAACGCATACCGTGTTCAATTGCTCGGATACAGTGTTCGTAGATAGTATTTGACTGATCAGAACGTATCGGGAGATCATAATAAGATTCTTCATCAACATTCAGTAAACGCCCTTCAATATAATTAGCAGGAACATCAAGTACGCTTGTATCGCCAGTTGTCTTTACATATCTCGCCGTTACATAAGCCAGCCATAAAAAATCATCTGAGCACGTAGTACGTACGCCGCGACCTGCCGGCGGGTGCCACCAATGCTGCACATCGCCTTCTTTGAATTGACGTGAGGCACATAACAAAATATGTTCGCGAACCAATTCGGGATGAGAATGCAGCAACGCCAGCATATCCTGCAACTGGTCCCGGTAACCAAATGCACCGCCTGATTGATAGAAGCCACTACGTCCCCAGATCCTGCATGCATGGGTCTGATAGATCAGCCATCCATTAGTAAGAATATTAAGTGCCGCATCGGGTGTTTGTATCTGTACGGCGTTTAAAGTTTTGTTCCAATAGTCTTTTACTTTAAGCAACGCCGTTGCCGCTGCTCCGGCTTCTTTATATTTTTTTATGATGGCCCTCGCATCATTGGTATCCCTTGCAACACCTAAGCGGAATATAATCTCTTTCTCATCGCCTTCCGGCAGGTCGAACACTACCTGTAATACCGCGCATGGATCGAGGCCCGCACCAGTTTTGCCTGACAATCTTGACTTGTTCATTCCTTCAGGATTTGCGAGTGTACCATTGCGGCCAATAAATTCTGCGCGGTCGCCCGTATGGAAACGGTTCGGTTCGCTCACATCAAAGAATGCAACGCGGTTTTCAAAAGCCGTATTATATTCGTTTCTTGCAAGGATAGCTCCTGTTACCGGATCTGCTTCTGTGATGACATGCATCTGGTATTTAGGACGCAGGTCGCCTAATACCCATTCCATATAACCTGTTGCTGATAACCTGCGCGGACGGCCCGAACGGTTATGCAGTTTTAAAGTAATGAACTTGATGCTGTCTGCAATATCAACAAATACGCATAACTCAGAATAGATACCGTCCTCACTATATTCAAAAATACTGTACCCAAAACCATGTCTGGTTATATAAGGTGACCGTCCGCGTTGCGGTAGTGGCATGGGTGACCAGAAACGGCCACTCTCTTCATCCCGCAAGTAAAAGGTTTCACCCGCTTTATCACTAACGGGGTCATTCTGCCATGGCGTTAAACGGAACTCATGTGCATTCTCTACCCATGTGTACGATTGGCCGCTTTCAGAAATGATGGTACCAAAATGCGGGTTAGCCAACACATTGATCCATGGCGCGGGTGTTTTTTTGGATGGCGAAGTAGTGATCACATATTCTTTTCCATCTTTTGAAAATCCACCAATGCCATTGAAGAACTGGAGGTCTTTCGGCGCTTCCAAGGCTGTACTTACTGTTGCGTGGAATTTTGTTGGACTGAAATACGGGATCAATCCCCTGAGTTTGTTTCGCCTGTTTACCTGTTCCTCTAATGTTCCGCTGCTACCGGAGATCACAACGCGCGCAATGGTTTGAAAAAGTATGCGGTCCTCGTTGGAGATCTGGTCGGCAGAGCGGATAAATATTCCGCCAGGTTGTTCTTTTACATTCGCCGATATCCCGGTTGCGATCAATCCCAATAATTGATTTTGCAAGGTTTGACGATACCCGCCATGATCTTCGTTCCAAATCACCAGGTCAACGATCAATCCTTTCAGGCGCCAGTAAGCGTGTGCCTGTATCATTTGCTGCGCGAGTTCTATATTGGCAGAGTCTTCTATCTGTAACAGAACGATCGGCACATCTCCCGATATCGCATAACCCCATAGCCCTGATTGCCCGCGATGATTTTTTATGATGATGGCCGGATCAATGCGCATGGATGGATTCATAAAAATGATCGAGCCAGCGAGGCGTCCATATAACTGCGCTTCTTCTTCACGCGAATCGATCTGTCTTAAGATTACCTGGCTATGGGTCCACGCTAGTTCCAGTGCGCGGTTGGCCATATGCCTATCCTGGTATTTCTCAACAAGTCCGTCACAGATTTCTTTGGTATCACCAATGCCAATCACCATATCGATCATGGCTGATTGCTGCGGTTCAATCACAATACGGTATTGAATAGCGATCACCGGATCCAAAACAAAACCGGCTGTACCACTTAACGGCCCGGCTTGTTCTATACTGGCCGGATGATGAATCGTATTTCCACGACCGATAAATTTCGACCTGTCGGTTTCATAAGATACGTTCGTGATCTCTGCATCATGCACTTTCATCAGGTGAAACATCCAGGGCATCTGCGCATCTGCAGAACGTGGCCGGCGTGTGCAAACGATCGCCTGCCGTTGCGGAACGATCTCCGTCTGTACAAACAAATTACTAAAAGCAGGATGCGAGGCATCTGCCATATCGGGTGCAAGTACCACCTCTGCATAGCTGGTGATTTCGATGCTCATTTTTCTGCGTGAGCGGTTAGTGATGTGTACGCGCCTTAACTCCACATCATCTTCCGGCGAGACAACCACTTCTGTATGTGTTTCCAATGAAAGATCCCTTCTTCGGAATTCTGCGCGGCCCTGTGAGAAAACAGCTTCGTAATTATCACCCTGTTTTAAAGTTGGCTGGTAAGCAGCCGACCATGTATTGCCTGTTTCAAGATCGCGTATGAAACAGAAAGTACCCCAATTATCGCAGGTACTGTCTTCGCGCCAGCGGGTAACGGCAATATCTTTCCAGCGACTGTAACCACCGCCGGCATTGGTTACCATGGTATGGTATCTTCCGTTTGACAGCAGTTGAACTTCGGGCACAGGTGTGTGCGGTGTTGTGATCACGCGCATAGAAGTATCCGATCCGCCACCAACACCTGCATCTGCAATATGAACAGCCGGTGAATAGAAACTGGTAATGCGTGGTACACGTTCCTGTAAAATGAGTAGTGTTGCTTTGAACTGTACCTCTGCTTCAAAACGTTTTTGCATCGGTTGATCAAGCAGGCAGTAGGCAAGCGATAGAAATCCCATTCCCTTGTGATGCGCCATGTAGGACCTGATCACCACATTCGATTGGCGACGCGGTGTGCGACCCGGTGTATAATCGACGGCTTCATAAAAGCCATAAGCGCCCTCAAAACCTTCTTTCTGTAATAGTTTTAGATTTCTGCATGCTTCTGCAGGGCTAACCATTAATGACATTTCCGTTGCATAGGGTGCGATCACAAGGTCCTCTCCCAGCCCACGTTTAAAACCCGTTCCCGGTACGCCAAAAGCATGGTATTGATAGTTCAGATTGGCATCAACAAGATTATATCCTGATTCCGAAATGCCCCAGGGCACGCCGCGTTTTTTACCGTATTCAATTTGTTTTTCTACAATGCCTTTAGTGGTTTCATCGAGTAGTGTGTTTCCATAGCTGGGCATTATCAGCATAGGCATCAGGTATTCGAACATGGAACCACTCCAGGATAAAAGTAAGGGTGTGGTTCCTACATTGGTCAACTGTCTTCCTAAAGCAAACCAGCTTTCCTGTGGTAGTTTTCCCTGCGCAATAGCAACAAAAGTGGCAAGCCTTGCTTCTGATGCAAGCAGGTCGTAATAACTATTGTCTTTTTTCTGTTCTTCAAAATTGTAACCGATGGATAGTAGATGTTGCGACCTGTCGTACAGGAAATCATAATCCATAGTAGAAAGCTCGACACATTGTTGCGTAAGCCTCTGAGTGATCAGAATGAATTCTTTGGCGCGCTGGCTGCCTTGTATGATATGGATCCTGAACTGATCGAGCCATTCCTCTTCTTCTTTTGCATTTTCTTCCTTGTAAAAACCGCTGATGCGTGGAAGAAGGTATTCTTCTATCTTGGCCAGTTCATAAAAAGTAGGCGCAACAGAGATCAATGAAAATGCATCGGAGAATTTTGCCGGTACCGCTATCAATAACCATGGTAAAAATGTAAGCAGGTCATTGATGGTGGCCTGGATATGTTCCGTTAATTTTTGCAGCCATTCATAAGTGGGGTCTTCGGGATCAGGTTTTACATGAAAAGACATATTACCGCAGGATGCCTGTAATTTATCCAGCAGGAACTTGATCGCGATTAAACCTTTTGGCCTGTTGGCGCATAGTTGAATGATATCATCTTTTAATTGCTCGGCGTAAATATTTCCCGGCGCTTTTTCAGCCAACACTCTTGCGGTATCAAGTATGCCGTCAAATACATCTGAACGAACGATTTTATCGTGTGGTAATGCGATCAATCCCTGTTTCAACGTGAGTAAATGGCCGGCCAGGTTACCGCTGTCTACTGTTGAAATATACCGTGGGTGCAAAGGCTGTAGTGAAATAGTATCGTACCAATTATAAAAATGCCCGCGGAACCTTTCCATCCGTTGCATGGTACCGATGGTATTGGTAGTGCGTTCTAATAGTTGTGATGCCGTGATATACCTGAAATCATATGCAGATAAATTCGACAGCAAAGCCAATCCCATATTGGTAGGCGATGTGCGGTGGGCAATTCGTTCAACCGGTTCTTCCTGGTAATTATCAGGTGGCAGCCAGTTGTCTTCATCACCCACAAAGGTTTCAAAGAAACTCCATGTTTTTCTCGATAGTTTATGAAGAAAGATCCCGTGTTCTTCTGATAAGCTCCCGTTGCCAAGTGCAGTTGGTGTACTGATCCACCAGGAGATAAAGGGGGAAATGAACCATATGATCAGGAATGGCAATGCAGAAAACAATACTACAGGGTCATACTTTGCAAAGTATAAGAAAAGCCCGGTTACAACTACCGGCACAAACCACATAGCCTGTAGCGACCCAAGTATGCTATTATTTTTTGAGTGCGGTCTCGAAGGGTTCCATTCCAGTAATTTTTTATGCGAAATCCACATACGCCAGCCGGTTCTCAGTATCGCATCCGCGTATCTTATCGCTTCATACGGAAGAAATATAAGATCGATGGCATGCTGCGCAAAATGATCACGCGCTGATCTTACAGAATAAATAACGTGTTGCGTAAAGATCACATCCTTGGGTTTCCAGATCATGTTCCAGCCAAGGCTGATCGCTGCCGGTAACCCTATGATAAAAATAATAGCGATAGACCAGAACCATGCAGCACCTGAAAATAACCATCCGTATAGTAACAATAAAGTAAGAGAAAGAGGTACAAGACTTCTTCTCAGGTTATCAAAGATCTTCCATTTTGACAAGGCGGAAAGCGGGTTTGGCTCAAGACCTTTTTGACGCTTTGGTACAAAGGGAAGAAACCATTTCGCTATCTGCCAGTCACCACGTATCCAGCGGTGGCGGCGTTGTACATCCAATTGGTAAGAAGATGGATATTCTTCATACAACTGTACATCACTCACCAATCCTGAGCGCGAGTAACATCCCTCCAACAAATCATGACTGAGAATACGATTATCAGGAAAACGGCCGTTCAAAACTTTTTCAAAAGCGTCTATTTCATAAATGCCTTTGCCGATAAAGGACCCTTCCTGGAATATATCCTGGTACACATCCGAGATCACTCTGGTATATGGATCGGTACCTGGTTCATTGCCATGAATGCGTGCATATACGGAACTTCCCGGTGCAGGCAGGCTATTAGAGACCCTGGGTTGCAAAATTGTATAGCCATGAATGATGCGTTTCTTTTTTTCGGAATAGATAGCATGGTTCAATGGATGTGCGATCGTTCCAACCATTTTCCATGCTGTATCACGGGGCAATTTGGTATCCGTATCAAGCGTGATAATATATTTGATAGAAGGAAAAACAGATTCATCGCCTACGATCAAAGAAAAATTTTCTCTTCCGTGCCCGCGTAGCAGTGCGTTGAGTTCGCCAAGCTTCCCCCTTTTTCTTTCATAGCCCATCCATATGTTATCATTGGGGTTAAATTTTCTCGGACGATGAAACAGGAAAAAAAATGCGTTCTTTTCGCTCCCGTATTTTTTATTGAGTGCGGTTATCTTGTCTTCCGCAGTTTGCAATAACAACGTATCGGTTGACAGGGTTTCTTCTTTTGCATCTTTAAAATCCGTTAATAAAGCGAAATATAAATGCGCATCGCGATTCGCAAGAAACCTTACTTCAAGTGATTCCAAAAGTTCATCGATCTCGGCTGTGTTCAACAGCATCGTGGGAA
The DNA here is from genome assembly GCA_040388705.1 of Bacteroidota bacterium. Lineage (GTDB taxonomy): Bacteria > Bacteroidota > Bacteroidia > Chitinophagales > Chitinophagaceae > Sediminibacterium. The sequence goes on from JAZKBI010000003.1 coordinate 246,212, forward strand.
CAACCACCATAGTTGCATCCGATTCGGGAATGCCTGTTGAAAAATTCAACCTCGGCAACAAAGAAGGTTTTACAATTAATGTAGCGAGCCAGTTGGTAAAATGTAAGGCAAGCTGGCTCGTGCCGATAATGATGAGAACTGATGTAATGATATATTCCCACTGTCTCATTTCTTCACTATGGGCCTTTGTTAACAGGGGCCAGCTAAACAATGCCGTCAGGAAAAATATCGAACCTACATAACTGATCAGCGGAATTTTATTGAATACCCTTTTTAACGCATCCCTTACCGACAATTTCATGCCCGCAAATTTTTCCACCTGTAAAGCGCCTTTGTCAACCAGGTAGTAGCCTACATGTTTTGTGCGGGCATCCACATCATTTCTTGTATCATTTTCTCTGGCTAGTTTAATGGCGTGGGCTGCTATCTCCTGTTCTGAATAATAACTCCCTTTGGCTATTTTTTCTACGGCATGGCGATATCGGTCGCGTGTGAAAAAGTCCATCATCCGGTACACACCGCCGGGATCCTGGGACAGCGTTTGTTCAACAATACTTGTTGCTTCCACAAAATCACGCCAGTCATTCGCTCCTAAAAAACGGAGGCTGCTGATACTGTTACTGATCGATACCTGGTCAGAGGCCTGCTTCTGGTTCTCAAGACCCACCAGTTCATTGCTCGTCATTCCGCTTTCCAAAACATGCTGTTCTATCCAAGTAAGCGGAAGTGATAGAGCCGATCCTTTTCCCTGTAATTTCCTTGTAAGTTCTGCAACAAATGGCCCTACCATCGGTGGTTTGGAGCGCGACATATCAGCGATAACCAATACGAGATTCTTGGGGTCGTTATCCGCGGTATTGATCATTTCATCGGCCCAGTATTCAGCTAATTTTTTATAGGTCATATCGATGGCTATCTGGGTAGCCAAACGACGAAGGTTCTCGATCAATGCCAACCGCAGCATGATCGGTATGGCCCATAACTCTCCCAATTTAAGCGGTGTCACCGATTGGTATGCTGTAATAAAACCGGTAAGACTGTCAAGATCTACGCGGCCATCGCTATGTGAAATGATCTCTACCGCGATGTCATATACACGCGGTAAACCGGTTGAACTGCCTTTCTTTAATTGCGGCAGCCCCTTGCTATACCCTTTGGGTAAATGTTTTTTACCTGTATAGATCTGTTCTTCTATCAGGTAAAAATTATCCAGTAGCCATTCGCCCGCGGGTGTGATACGTTGATTGTCTTTTACGGTTTGTGTAAGCAATCTATGTACATCCACAAGGGCATCTTCGTTACCAGCCAGCCTTTTTAATAATTGTTCAGATGGGTGCTCGGTAATAAGTGTATGACTCTTGGCAAGTTTCTTTGCATATTCTTCTATCTGCCCCGCGCTGAAGAGTTCAGCTCGCAATGGCGGCATTTCATTCGCATATTTTTCAAGAAGACTCTCGCTTAAAAAAGGGCTGATGATATTTTTCTTTAAAACTGCGATGGCCTGGGGAAGCATTTCAAAAATGTCTTTGGTATCATTTTTCCCTTGAAACGCTTTCATAGATTATTCTCTTTTCTTTATATAACCCTTAGTTAACGGTCACAGATTGATCGTTCGGTCCCGCCATGGCGGGATCCTCATTAAACAATTTATAATGGATGTTCTTCATGGCTGGCATCAACCGGTATGCCTTGCTGGCTCACGATCTCGCCCGGCAATGATTCGATACCGATATAGGTATTCTTATTAAGCAGGACAGCTTTCTTGATCACACTTTTCAATTCCCGTATATTATCGTGCCATGGGTAATTTTTTAGTACGGCATAGGCATCAGGACTAAATCCTTTGATCGTTTTATTAAATATCTCATTGTATAATTTCAGGAAATGATCCGCGAGAACAGCGATATCGTCCTTACGCTGACGAAGTGGCGCTATAACGATATTGAAATCGTTGAGTTTATGATACAGGTCCTCCCTGAATTTCCCATTCCTTGTCGCACTCCATAAAATATTGTTGCTGGATATGATCACCCGGACATCGAGGAAGATCTCTTTGGCCCCGCCTACCCTATGGAGTTTTTTCCTGGAAATTACCTGTAGCAGGTTTTCCTGCACACCCAGGGGCAAAGATTGGGCTTCAACAATAAAAATGGTTCCGCCATTGGCCTGTTCCAATATTCCTTTTTTGACCTCCTTTGTGCCATCTTCATTCGCTACTTCTGAGCCAAAAACTTCTTCCAAGGCATTCTCTTTCTGCAACGCACCTGCTTTAATGACCACAAAGGGCATCTGGTTACGCTTGCTTTTTTTATGGATCTCGTTTGCTACCGATTTTTTTCCTGTTCCATCTTCACCATAGATAATTACGCTGTAATCTGTTGGGCCAACGAGTTGCACCTGTTTTAATAATATCCTGAATGAATCCGTATCGCCCCAGAAAAAGTACTCACCTGCCTGTTTATCCGCCATCTGGATATTGGCCGAACTGGTTTGCCCTTCTTTTTTATTGCTGAGCGCTTCTTGTATGGTAAGCAGTATCTGTTCGGTAACAAGCGGTTTCACCACGTAGTCAAAGGCACCCTGTTTTAAGGCAAGTGCCGAAGTTTTAATATCAGCGTGGCCTGTTATGATAATAACCGGCAGATCGCTATATTTCTGTTTTACTTTGCCTAATAAGGTAATACCATCAATGTCTTCCAGCCGAAGATCGCATATGATCAGGTCGGGTTTTGCATTCTGCAGGTAGGCTAGCGCTTCTTCACCGGAATAATTGACCGCAACGTCATAGCCTTTGCGGGTAAGGAATTGGTTCAACAGGAAACAAAGGTCCTTATCATCATCAATTACTAAAATTTTTTGCATATAGTTGGCTTAAGGGCAGTGCGATCCCTTCTAATATGAATAAAAAACTATACCAGAATAAGGCTTGTAAACTAGGGGATATAAACAGGCAAAAGGTTTTGGAAAACACTTAAAAAAGCATCTTATTCCAACAAACTGGTTTTTTTTACCTGGCGTGGGAAAACAACAATAAAAACCTGTAGAACAAATTCCCCATGAGCATAGGTTGCTTTACTGCATTTTCAGGACATTTCTAAGTTTCTCGCGCAATTCGTGAAAGCTGAAAGGCTTTACGATGTAGTGAAAAGCGCCATGATTGATAGTTTGTAAAATATCCCTTTCATAAGAAGAAGTAGAATAAATGATCACCGGTATATTCGCGAACATGGGCATTTTTTTTATTTCCTGCAGGCATTGTATCCCATTCATCAATGGCATATTCAGATCGATAAAAATATAATCCGGTTGGCGCAAAAGACCCGCATTCAATTTTTTTAAAGCGTCTACTCCGTTGTCGGCAGTGTCAATCTCAATAAGAGGGTCAATTTCTTTAATAGCATCCTTAAATAACATAAGATCATCAAGATCATCATCAATAAGAAATAAAAAGGGGGCCTGTTTCATTTTGCGATATGCCTCTTAAAGATATCATAAAAAATGTTACAAAATTATTTTAACCCTTTAAGAAGCATTTCGCTGTTGCCCAATCCCGTATTCGTGGCTATTCTCATTTTCTACCCACCGGGAAACCCAGTGTAGCAATGTGGCCTTTTCAGGCGATATTTCGAAGGAAAAATAGATCCTCCCGTCTTTCAACATCTCTGTATAGCCTTCTGCGATCTCTTTGTCAAATAGCTTGCGTACTTCCTTCTCCATCCGGGGCATTATGCACAGTTCCACTTTATTGTCTACCTGTTTGTACAACTTCATATAGTCATTTTTGCTCTCAAATTCATTGTATACAATTTTAATGCCTGTATTTGTTAAAAGAAGGTAGCGGCCTATTTAAACCGCACGATTTTCTCCCAACAGGTGCATTATTTTCTACACAACCGGTGGGTATGTTTTTTTGAGTTGTTTATCATCACTCACCTAAAATATTGACTATGAAAAAATTATTAGCAGGTATCCTGCTCTGTTCCGCAACAGCTTTCTTCGTTTCCTGCGGCGATGGTTCAAACAAGGACAGTAAAGAGGTTGCAAAAGAAGAGAACGACAAGAAATTCGATTCAACCAACATTGAAGGAGACACAAAATTCGCTGTAGCACTTGCAGAAGGAAGCTTTTTTGAAGTGGAATCTTCAAAACTCGCTTTAACCAAGGCGCCGGCGGGTAATATAAAAAGTTTTGCAGAAATGATGGTTAAGGATCACTCCGGCGCCAATGCCGAATTAAAGGACCTGGCCGCCAAAAAGAATATCAGTCTGCCAATGACGATGAGCGAGGCCAAACAAAAAAAGTATGATGAGCTCGCGTCTAAAAATCGCACTGATTTTGACAAGGCGTATGTGGACTGCATGATCGACGAGCATAAAGATGCAATAGACGCGCTTCAGAAAGAAGCTGAAAAAGGCAATGATGCAGAATTGAGAAGCTGGGCTGCAGGAAAACTGGCTACCATTCAACATCACCTGGAAGTGATCAAGTCTATAAAAGACGCAAAGAAATGATGATTTGAACGGGTTCGTCCTGTGAGATCACCCTGTTGTATAAAAGCCGGATCATACATGGTCCGGCTTTTTTATGTAGTGAATATATCTTATCACAGATCGAAATATAATTGCTATGAAACAACCTGTACTAAAAAAAAGGTCACGCTTTGTTCAATGGTTCGAAAAAATATCGAGCCGTGTGACCAAAGCCACCGGTAGCCCGAGCGCCGTTTTGATCGCTGCTGCAGTAATTATTTTATGGTTAGTTACCGGCCCGGTATTTCATTATTCAGATACCTGGCAGTTGGTTATTAATACCGGCACTACCATTGTTACGTTTGTGATGGTATTTATCATCCAGCATTCACAGAACAAAGACACTACGGCCATACAGTTAAAACTAAATGAACTAATCGCCACCAACAGTAAAAGTAGTAACCGCCTGGTTAATATAGAGGACCTGTCTGAAGAAGAACTCGATACCTTAAAAGGATTCTATATCACGCTCTCCGAATTATCAAAAGATGAAAAGGACATTTTCAAATCACATTCCATTGATGAAGCAGAGGAGAACAACCGCGACAAATACCGGCGGATGAAAAAAGAAGCCGAAAAAAAATAAGCGCGCATGGAAACTGCTAAACTCAGTCACCGCAGGCATTTGAACCTGGTAAAAGATTATGTTAGAACCGCAGCGGCGGCAAAACTGGTGTACGTAAGCGACACTGAGCCGGGAATTGCACGTTTGCGGAAAGGCAAAGGATTTTCTTATATGATGGATGATACTCCGGTAAAGAACATGGAAGAGATCAACCGTATCAGGAAATTGGCTATTCCTCCCGCCTGGGAAAAAGTATGGATCTGTACCAAAGAGAATGGCCATATACAAGCCACTGGTTTTGATGCGCGTGAACGCAAGCAATACAGGTACCACCCGTTATGGGGACTGTTGCGTAATGAAACAAAATTTCACAAACTGCTCGAATTCGGTAAGCAACTACCTGTGTTACGTCTTCAGTTGGAGCAGGATCTTTCACATAAGGAATTAACAGAGAAGAAAGTGCTGGCAGCCGTGATCAGTCTAATGGAGCGAACCTATATACGTATTGGCAGTGCCGAGTATGAAAAACAGAATGGATCCCATGGATTAACTACGCTGCATGACAAGCATGTAGCTATTGAAGGATCGGCGATATCGTTCTCATTCAAAGGCAAAAAAGGCATTTATCATACAATCAGCCTGAAGAACAAAAAATTAGCAAAGATCGTAAAGCAATGCAGGGACATACCGGGTAAAGAACTTTTTCAATATTATGATGAGAACGGCTGCAGACAGGCTGTGGATTCAGGAATGGTAAATCAATATATTAAGGAACACACGGGGGAAGATTTTACCGCTAAAGATTTCAGAACATGGGCCGGTTGCCTGAACCTGTTGCGCGCATTTAAAAATATCGGACTTTACGAGAGTGGCTCGCAATGCAAACAGAATATCAACCAGGCCCTGGATTATGTAAGTACACGGCTCGGTAACACACGAACTGTTTGCAGAAAATACTACGTGCACCCGGGTATCATCCGGCTATACGAGGAGAATAAAATGACGGCTTATCTCGAAGAACTGGATGGAATAGAAATACCGGATGGCGTCACGGGCCTCACAAAGGATGAAACGATACTGATGAAGCTGTTGGCGGTTGTGTAAACAGTGGGTATGAAATTCTACAATTCAGGTTCTTTTGGGTTATTCCGCAGCGCTTCGGCTGGCATGAAAATTTTAACCTTTAAGATACTAAATCCCATAGTTATGCATACAAATGACGCTTTGATAGAGCTGTTGAACGACCTCGTGAAGATCAATAATGATCGTATTACAGGTTACGAGACGGCCATCGACGAAATAAAGGAAGGAGATATCGATCTGAAAGGAATGTTTCGCAAAATGGCAAATGACAGCCGCGATAATGTGAAAGAGCTTAGTGAACTTATATTGAAGAACGGAGGTGAGGTATCGCATGAGACCACTGTTCCCGGAAAGATTTATCGTACCTGGATGAATGTTAAAGCAGCCATAACCGGCAGCGACAGGAAAGCGATCCTGGGTTCATGTGAGTATGGCGAAGATGCAGCACAGAAGGCCTATGAAGAGGCTTTGAAATCCGATGTAGAGATCGATGCAGAATCGAGACAAGTGATCATGAGCCAGAAATCTGCATTAAAAGAATCTCATAATATGATTAAAAAATACCGTGACCTGCATGTAGCTGTTTAGCAAAACAGTAAGTTACTGCAGTTAGGGTATCTCAATAGATTGCCGTTACAGCGATGAAGATCACACCTGAATTAGACTTTTTATTTGCCATAAGAATATAAAAAAGGAAACCGATCAACATCCTACGGTAATAACGGGCTGGTGCAGAAATGCACCAGTCTTATTTGATAATTCAGCTGTTAGCCATTAGGTGTTAGCTGTTAGCAAGGGATCACGCTATAACCTTGCAGCTAATCGCTAACAGCTTCATTCATAAAAAAAAATCACATGCACGCCCCTACCGCACCCTACCTGAAAACATTGGTTGAAGTTCATACCAAATTGCTAGCAGATGGGTATAAAGAAGAATTTACAGTATCTGATAATATTTTAAAAGCATTGAGCACCGGCAAACAGTATTCACCGGCAGAAGTTAAGATCATTAATTTCTTCCGCTTTGAGGGCCAGACCGACCCTGCGGACAGTTCTATCATGTATGTGCTGGAAACCAACGATGGCACAAAAGGCACACTGGTAGATGCTTATGGCGCAGATGCAGATGTTGACAAAACATTATTCATACGTGAGGTGGAGAATATAGAAAAGAAGAACGTGAAATAACATTCCCTAAGGAAAACCAATGGTCAAATGATCATTTACGTGTAACGCCAGGTCGCAGAGTTGTCTCTGCGACCTATTTTTTTGCCTTGCTCAAATGTTTGCAAAAAAAAGCCACATGAAACATGTGGCTTTGTAAAAACGAAACCTATATATAGAGTAACTGTGCTCAGGTTTTTCGGATGACACCGAGTAACAAAGAAATAATGGCCAATATAAGAAGGATATGAATTACTCCTCCTACACTGTACGCAAACACGCCTATCAACCAACCGATGATCAGGATAACGGCGACTACATAAAGGATACTTCGCATAAAATATGTTTTGACTATAACTTAAAACATTATGCCACTATCGATTGATACATTTTAATTGTCTGGTCTTAACGGCGTGTAATTATTTCTACAGGGCACCGCTTCTTTCTGTGGAATAGGAATTGGATTTATACTAACTGATATGAAAAAAATCAAAACCTTTTTCAGGGTATTCAAACATTCGGCGATCGCCTTTAACGATGATGATGGCATGAAACTCGCCGCATCGCTTTCTTATTCTACCATATTTGCCATAGCCCCTTTCCTGGTGATCGTTATCGGCCTTGTGAGTACCGTATTTGGTATTGAAGCGGTAAGAGGAAGGGTATATTCGCAGATCAGCGGCCTTGTGGGAAACGATGCCGCTTTGCAGATCCAGAGTATTATTGCAAATGTGGAGCTGAAGGACCAGGGCGTATGGGGTACCATTATAGGTGGTGTAGTATTGATCATTGCAGCAACCGGCGTGTTTACAGAGATACAGGGCTCTATCAACTACATGTGGGGTATAAAAGCAAAACCTAAAAAAGGGCTGGTTAAATTTATTGTAAACAGGCTCATTTCTTTTTCGTTGGTGGTAAGTATCGGTTTTATCTTACTTGTATCACTTTTATTAAACTCAATGATGGATCTTTTTTACGCCCGCCTGCAACGCATGTTCAACGATACCTCGCTGGCTGTTTTATATGGAGTGAACCTCGTATTGATCTTTACCGTGATAACGGGATTGTTCACGGTCATGTTCAAGATACTCCCGGATGCAAAGATCAAATGGAAGGATAGCATGTCTGGTGCAGCTTTTACCGCAATACTTTTTATCATTGGCAAATTCCTGATCGGTTTTTATATCGGCAATTCAAAATTAGGCGCTACTTATGGCACAGCTGCTTCCATTGTGGTGATCCTGTTATGGGTGTACTATACCTCCATCATTCTCTATTTCGGCGCGGAATATACCAAGATACATAGCAGGGAAGTTGGCGCAGGTATTGCGCCGGATGAACAGGCCGTTTATATCATAAAAACCGAAAGCAAAGAGATCCCAGTTGCAAAAGATTCTCCCGCTAAGCCTTTGGAAAAGCAGTAGGATTCTTTGGTAAGTAAAATTCACCATGAACAGCAACGCCGATTATTTGATGATCAGTATCGTATTCTTACCCCCTTCAAATATCGATTTCCAGAGCAGGTTAAAAAAGGATTTATACCGGTCTTTTGTGTAATGAAATTCTTTCGGCTTTTTAGACTCGTTCCTGTTCCGGATATCTGCATTGGCAAGAAAACTGGCGAAGCCTTTTTTGGTAAGCGAATCTTCGTTGTTTTTCTTAAGAACGTCCACTTTCAAATCGTGGTAATTTAACAATACGGTACCGGTACTTCCCGTGTGGTTGCCGTTGATCTCAAAATCAAGCTTATCAGTAAAGCCCGACCGTATAGACATCATATTTAATGCTTCAAAAGGCCGGCTCAATATCGAAGCGGGGAATGGCGAAACATTACCCGTTACCTTAAAGTTTGCATCGGCAGCATTCAACAGCATCTGCCAGTTTGTTTTCAACAGGGCCAAATCCATTACCCTTGCTGCAGCCTCCAGTTTCATTGCATTGTCTTTGGCGAGCTGGGATGGAATATTTGTGATATTGGTTAACCGCCCGTTCACAGCGGTAAAAAAAACGGTTCCGTTCATGCCGCTTTTAGGCGCCTGTTCCTCGTAAGTAATCTTCGAGTCCCTGATGTTGATAGTCCGTATGTCGATTTTTGTTTTTGAGGTCCGGATGGCATCGTACGGAAACAAGCTACGGCCTTGACGGCCCGAATCTATCTGTACGGTCTTATCCTCAAATACATGAAAATTCATTTGCAGTGAGATATCCTGAATGCTGACCGTATTATCTTTTATCAATTTTTTGAAGTCGATCTTATTGATGATGATATTGTTGGCATTAACTGTATACATGTCTTCCTGCCTGCCGATCCTTGCTTTTAATTGCTGACGGGTGACTGCCGGGTTTACCTGCAATGAACCAATCCTTACCTGGCCTGCATTGCCCGTGTGGAGTACATTCTGGAGATGAATATTATGCAATTTTACCGGCAATTTTATCGATGCCACTGAGAACATGCAGTTTGACGAATTCAGATAGTCTTCAATTGGTAAGTTCCCATTAATTGTTTTTACATTTTTCAACAGCAACTGAAGATCTTTTATAGAAATTAATTTATTCTTCTTCGTGTATACATTAAAATTTCCTTTTTGTATGACAAGGGAATCTAAAGCAATGACAGGTACAACCGACCCTAAAATGTCTTTTTTGCCAGCGGTTGGTTTTATCGTAGCAGCTGGCGTTTTAAGAACCAGGCTTTTCGCATTTACATGCCCATTGCTGATAAAAGCTTCTGTTGACAGCCCTTTAATGCCGAGCTCTTTTACAGTAACAGGCTCCTCTCCCGCAACCCGGAGATCTTTGACATTCAGTATTTGTTGTTTCGAATCATATTCGATACTACCCGTTTGTAATCGGGTACTGCTCACATTATCTACTGTCGCTCTTGTTTGTTTAATAAAATAAGAGAGAATGTTGCGGTAATTGTGCAGGCTGTCTGCCAGGAAATCATCGATGTTGATATTGATACCGTTAGCCGCCAGGGCCTGCCTGCGAAACTGGTCTATCAGCGTAAAATTGCCATCTACCACCTGGATGCTTTTCGCCCGCAAAAAATCAAAGTTCCCTACCAGTCGTTTATAGATCTCCATTGTGTCATTTAATCCACCGGGCGGAATACGTTTCGGTGCCCATCTATCTAAACGCAAGACCGGTTTCTCTAAAACAATACTTGTTACATCAAGTGAGCTGTTACTAAGTAATTTTATTTCGCTTAATCCCTTGATGGTGACCTTTGCAATGGTTACCGATAGGGTTACCGGTGGCATAGAATCTTTTTCTACGAGTTGTAACCATTGGGTTGAATCTATTTTTACCTGTACATTATACAGGTAGGCATTGCCTGCCACTTCATCTATATCAGAACGTTCATAGCTGATCCGGTATAAACTATCTGTTTTTTTCTGTACTGCATTCGTTACTGCTTTTTTTACCACGTGGTTCTTGATGCTTGTCCACCAGAAAACAGCAGCGCCAATAAGAAGTGCAAAAACAATCCAGGCGATATTTCGTGTACGTATGCGGCGCATTAGAAAGGGTATCCGATGGCAATGTTATATACCCATCTGCGGGTATCAAATGGGTTTTTGTTCCACTCCTGCCCTCTTGGTAAATAAGGCTCGCGAAGTGGGGAAGCTATATCCAGGCGTATGATCAGGATACTGACATCTACCCTAAGTCCAACACCCGCGTCAATAGCAAGATCATTCATGAATCTGCCACTGAATTGAGCATCTTTCCCATAGAGCACTGTATCTTTTGTCCAGATATTGCCCGCATCAATAAATACGGCACCGCGCAATTTTGAAACAACCGGGAACCGTAACTCTGTGTTCAGTTCCAGTTTATAATCTCCTCCAATCTGCGGGAGGTATAACTGCTGTAATGCCTGTGCCTGTACCCTGCCCGGACCCAGTTGTCTTGGCAGGAAACCACGGAGGCTGCTTGAACCGCCAATAATGAACTGTTTGGAAAAAGGAAGATAAGAAGAGTTGCCATAAGGAAAACTAATGCCAACCATGGCCCTGTTTGCCCAATAAGTATTCTCAGCCAGTTTACGGCTGTAACGGAAATCTGCATCCATTTTTACATACTGCGCATAGTATACACCTAATACTTTTGCAGTATAAGGTGCTGAAGCCTTATTGACCAGACCGAGCAGGTTACCTGCCATATCCAGGTTAGTATTCAGGTAAAATATATTTGGCGCTCTCGGATTTACACTATGAAATGTATAATTGAAGAACGACCCTGCGATCACTTCCGGCAGGTTACTTTGTGCGAGTATAGGAACCTGGTTAACCAAAGCCTGGTATTGATCGCTGTAAGCCGATGTGGTATTATAGCTGATACTTATCGGGGAAAAAGAATATTCCTTGTTCACGGTTTCTTTCCAGGTAAGATCATACTGCAGGCGGAAAAAATTCTTGGTATACAGTGCCCGCCTGCGAAACCATTCATAGGCAAAAGAGAATTTTGTTTTGGGTGGAAAATAATTGCTCTCTTTTATTTTGAACGGTGTTACAAACCGGGGGAATAATAAAGAGAACTCGGCGCCCAGGCTGAAATTATTATTTTTCTTGAGTGAATCATTTCCCGAAGATTCATAAGATCCATACAGTTTTAGATTGAGTTGTTCACCGCCTTTAAAAGCATTCCGGTTACGCCATGTAGTACTTGCCTGCGCGCCTGTAAAAGAATTACTTTTTGTAAATGTGCCCACCTCTGCCTGCAATGATTTTTTAGGCAACTGGGTAAGGTAATAGTAAACATCCAGGTGCTGCGGATTGATCGTATCAGCATCTCCGATATACCGGTTCTTCACAAATTTGAACACACCCATATTGATAAAACGGTTAAGTGTCCTGTTCTGTGTTTTAAGATTATATAAACTACCGGGCCTGTAAGCTACTGGGCGCACCAATGCCTGAGGTCTTATTTTATGTAGTGTATCACGTATATATATACTATCATACATGGTTAAATTTTTCTTCGACGTATCCGGCGGCGGATACACCAACGTATAATTTGGGAATAAGGTAATGCTCCTGATGGTTTGAGGCGTGATGGCTGCCAGCGGTGTTTCTTCCTTTAGTTTAAAGAAAATATTTACCTGGTGATTACCTACCGAACTATCCACCCACGCTTTGATATTATCCGGACTGAAATAATAATACCCGTTTGATTTTAAAAAGATATCTGTCCGAGATCTTTCTGCTTTGATGTCATCAAGATCATATTGTTTTGATTTCTTAATATAGCTTTGTTTGGGCGGCACTCTGGCGATATCCTTTCCAATCCGTGTTAAACTATCCAGCACCCACTGAAAATTATTAACCATATATGGCATGCCCAGTTCTATCTTATAATTTGCCGTTACTTTATACCCTCTAACTGTTGTATCACCGCCCGCACTGGTCCGGAAATATCCTTTATTATCAAGATATGCCTGGAAATTTTCTGCATTGGCCTTCACGCTAAGTGAAGTGCTGAGAACCGGCGGTTCGCCTATTTTATTTCGCAGCCAATATTTGAAGCCGGATTGCTTTTTGGGTTCTCCAATAAAATACCAGAAAGCTACGCGGTAAGGATACCCAAAAATGGTTTTGTTAGGTACCGGTGCTGTAATGGTTTTTAAATCACTCTTGATAGATTTTACCTTGGCTTTGTTATCCTTTTCTTTTACAATATCATACCTGGCCCCTTTATACAGATAAGTGCCTGGTGGCAGATGACTGCGGACACCGCATGACATCATCGCGCAAAGCAAAAAAGAGACGATAATATAACTAAAGCTTTTTTGCATTTTATTTTTCCTTTTCTTCCTGGCTTGGTTTTACATTTTGGGTACCTGTAGTGGTCACTTCTTTATCTTTTTGATCCTGTATCTTTTGCCTTTCCTTACTTTCTTTTATCGCCTGTTTATTTTGGCGTTGTCTTTTCATAAATATTTCTTTGAACTTATTATAGTCCATGGTCAATGTAAATGCTACACCGGTTTCAATGAAATAGCCATCCAGTATGGCTTCATATTCACTTTTCTGGTAAGCTTTTAACATATAGCGGCCATCCTTTGAAAGCTTATAGGTTGTAGTGATATCAGGCAGGAACGATACATTCGCATTATCCTGTCCCTTTGCAAGGGGATCTTCGCCATCAACCGTAAAACTCTTACCTACTGAAATACTCAACCTGTCATTAAGAAAGCGTTTCGATAAAGCCAGGTTTAGGTCTGTTCGCTGTGTAGCATCGGAATAATTATCTACCGTGCGAAGGTTCACATCCACATCAACTCCTTTGATCAGGTCAGAAGCTACCTGGCTCACTGCATCGCTTAAAAAACGGCTCACACTTTCTCTTACCAGTTCATCCGCTTTTAAACCGTTTCCATTGCTGCCAGCAAAAAAGTCCTGGCTCTGCTCGCCAATAAATCTTCCCATCACCAGCAATGCGAATACCTGCCGGTTCATCGCAGAAGCATCATTACGCATCTGCACGAATTTATTGTCGATGGTGGAAGACATATCATAATTGATCCCGCTCACGTTTGTCTTCATTTGAATATCAAACGTCAGCTTAGGTGCTATTGCACGTCCTGTAATTTTTAAGATAACCTGGAAAGGCACCCGTTGTTTGTACAAAGCGCTATTGGTATTATCAACGATCTCGTTGGCAAGCAGGTCATATGGCGAGGCTTCGATCTCGTATATGGCGGTAATATTTGCTTCCGCATTTTTTGGATCGCCGCTAAGCACGATCGTACTTCCTTCCTGCAACTCGAATTTTCTTTTTAGGAATTTGGTATTAAGCTGGTAACTGCCTTTTGTTAGATTATAGGCCCCCGTTAACATAACATCCCCGTTCGGGCTGACTGCCGCATTCAACTGGCCGGAGCCCTGCACCTGCAATTCATCGCGCGTGATCGGGTCGATTATCACATGGAATTTCGCATTCCTGTTAATATCTATGTTCAGGTTATAATTCAACATGGCCACCTGCGCAGATCGTTTGGCCAAAAGGGTATCTGCCGGTCTGAATACATAATTTTTAACCGTATCCATATCCACGAATTCCATTACACCTTCCCTGTCTTTGGCACTGGTCACATGTTCCTGCCTCACAAAAGTTACATCCGACTTATCTTTTAAGCCCACGTTACCTGTGATATCAGGAGTAGCTGCAGGGCCGGTGATCACAACATCCACATCCACGATTGCCCTGCCATAGATCTCACTATTAGTTACTGCTGTATTATCAAGTGCCGTGAAATTTTTTGTTTTAACGGTCAGATTCGTATTGTACATACCTTTCTCCTGTTGCACTGTTCCATTGATCGTAAGATCATGGTTGAGTGAATCCCGGACGGTAAACTGGTTAAAGGTTATTACCGGGTATTTCAGGTCAATCTGCTGGCCGTTCATTTTCAATACAGTACCAAATTTCGCCAGTTGCGTATAAGCCGAATCAAAACGAATACTTCCGTTCCATTCCGGGCTTTTCACATTGCCTGTGATGTTGAGATCGCCTGATATTCTTCCCGATGAGCGTGTTAAATTCTTTTGTGTAAATGGTTCTATCGTTCTGAATTCTATCGGGTTCAGTTTTATCTGTGCATCAATCTTATCCTGGTTATAATTTCCTTTGAGTTCAACATTGTTTCCATAGCCCGTTAATGTACCATTAAAAGTTACGGCATCATTATTATCACTTCTTCCTTCAACAGCAATATTCCCAACCGGTAAATTCTGGTAACTAAGACTGTCGATCTTTACAGTTCCACTAAATAAGGGCATCGGTTTATCGAGGCCATCTACTTTTACAACTGCATTCAAACGCCCACCTATCTCCAAAGAATCCCTGTCGAGTAACCCGGTAATATTCTGTAACGAGAACCGATCGATCTTAAGATCGATGGGCGCATTGCTCACTGTACTGCTGCTGTTCACGGAAATACTTTCACCTCCTTTTGAAATATTGAACTGGCTCACATTGATGCCCTGCGGATTGTAAACGATCATATTGTTTTTATCGACGTTCCAGTCTGCATAATTCAATTTCAATTTATCGCCGAGATGAATTTTATAAGTGTCGTTATCTATGGCAGCGCTAACCGACAATGCATATTTCTCTTTCTTCTTACTATCATTTGTTACAAAATCGGCTGATGCATTTCCCTTACTCATTCCCCCTGTTATAGAAGTAGTATATAACTGCAGGGATGAGGCGCGGACAGTATCTAACAGGATGCTGTATTTGAGTGAATCATTCAATCCAGTTACCCTTGCATTAAGATTGGAAAGGCGGTTGGTATTATATACAATCGTGGGTGCAGTAAGATAAAAACGAAGCGTACTGTCTTTCTGTTTGGTATCGATCTGCCCGTTTGCGTGAATATTTTTATCAAAGAATAATCCGGGCAATAGTATTGCGTAGATCGGATCCGGTTTCAGGTTCACATCAAGTTGAAAACTGGCAACCGGTTGTGAAGTAGTTGTCACGGGGGTTTTTGAATATTTTGAAAGATAGTTTTTGAAAACATCTCCCAACTCCGTGTATTTATAGTCGCCCTTGATACCTGCATCTGCAAATGGTGATTGCAATACAAGGAATGTTTTACCGCTGTCGATCGTTCCCCTTGCAATTAAACTGTCTACACGCAGTACCCTCTTCTCCTGGTAAATAACTGTGCTGTCTAATCTCACATACGCATTCAGTCTTTCAGGTGAAAGATCCTTCGCCTGTATATCGATATCGGAACGAAAACGAAAAGGTTCTTTATAAACACCCAAAGCAAAAAGATCTGCATTCTGCACATGTATTTTGCCTACC
Organism: Bacteroidota bacterium; assembly: GCA_040388705.1. GTDB lineage: Bacteria > Bacteroidota > Bacteroidia > Chitinophagales > Chitinophagaceae > Sediminibacterium. The sequence goes on from JAZKBI010000003.1 coordinate 262,379, forward strand.
GCTGTTGGATATTGCTGGTTGAAAGATGTTTTGACATCCATATTTACGCGTAAAATGGAATCTGCAATACCACCTTTTACATCGTAGGACCCTGAGGTCCCATTTATATTGAATTTGATCCCATTGTATACATGTTCCTGTAACCTGAATGAACTCAGGTCGATCATTGATTGAATGGTTGCTGTTTTATAATCAATGCCCGATCCATTGGCTGTGATAGTCCCGTTAACTTTCCCCAGCAGAGAATCGCGATAGACCCATTTGCCGGTCTCAAGGTCTTTTGCAATAAGGCGCATATTATATCCGAGCTTGTCAGGATTTGTAAAATTCCTTAACTGTCCTTTCAGGTCGGCCCGCCCATAGGCACTTGTTACAACAACATCACTCGTCACCTGGTGCATATCACCTTTCAGTTTCCCGGTAATATTTACAACAGGTGGCAGGTTAACTGTTTTTTTGCCCTTGGTATTAATAAAAGGTTCAAGAAAACTTTTGGATGCGGTGAACTTTGCGATGGACAGGTCATATGCCAACGCATTTTTTGACAACGCATTGTAAACTGTTCCACTGGCATTTATCGAAATATCATTCTTATCTGAATGAAGCGCGAGCGTTTTGATCACTGCTTTTTTTGCATTACCCAGTATGTCTGCTGTAGTATAGATATAAGACACGCCCTGCAGTTGCCTGCTGTATTTATTCATGATATCAGGCGCCAACAGTTGAAGATCTTTTACAGCGATGATATTATTTGTCAACACCAAATGGTTCTGTTCATTTCCCTTATGCTTAGGATCTAATGTAACGGGGTAAACCAACGCATTGCCGGCAATACGTGAGTGCGGTGTTTTTACAAGGAAATTGTTTGCGTTGATCAGGGTATCCTGCATTATAAAAACCCCATGCATGGAGTCGAGTATAAAACCGCTTTGTTCCTTCATCGACATGGAATCGATCTTTGCCTTTATGGTATTGTCACCATACCCAAGGTCTGAAAAGCCCGCAGTAAATGCAGTAACCTTAACATGGTTCATATCAAGTCCCCGCGCTAATCTCTTCGTTGAAGGATTATTGTAAGCGATCGTATCATTATAAAATTTCACCTGTTTGATCACCGCTGCCAGGCTGGTGGTTGCGGTATCGATCTGTTTGATTTTGTTAAACGCTTTTTCAATGATGTTACGATCCAGTAACAGGTTAGAATTATTCAGTTCACCATAATCCAATGACATTTTTTGCGGAGCGGCAATAGCAAGACCCCGCATTCTAAAATCGTTTATTTCATTTACGGTATGCAGGCCGGAAGCCTGGCCATCAAATGCAAAATGCGAACGTGCAATGTCAAGGTTTTTAACTATCACTTCCGGCAGTATACTTTCTTTGGCAGAATCACTAACTGCTATCGCTTCGCTTTTTATATTCTTGCTGATTAATAGCCGCAGATCAAAACGCATATCTGCAATAGTCGCTTTACTGATGTCGTACTTTTGTTTGTAAATATCCAGTTCATTGATCTTTACTTTGAACTGACCGATCTTTGTATCGAGTAAAGTACCGCCATAATTATCCATCCATTTGAAAGAAGTTCCCGTAATTTCCAGTTCATCCAGTGAAAGCGACACGGGTGATTTTTTTGTGGTATCGGTTTGGGGTGTTTTGCTTGTAAACGCATCTACCAGGTATTGGTAATTAAAATTGGAATCATTAGCGCCGCGTGAAATATTGATCTTGATGTCGCCCAGTTCTATCCTGCTGATCTCATATTGGCCCTTCAGCAGCTTAAACATATTAACATCTACACGAAGTTTGTTTCCATATAAAAGAGTATCGCCGGCTTTATCGCGAAAAAAGACCCCATCCAGCTCTACCCATTTGGGGAGGCGGTAGTTGATGGCGGAAATATGTACTTCAGAATTTGTTTTCTTAATAAGGTAGCTTTCGAGTTTACCCCTTATGAAATTTTTAACGGGACGGGTATGAATAAGTAGAAGCAACAGGATAAGCAACAGCAGTATGCCCAACAGAATCCTGCCAATCCGTTTTTTCCATTTGTTCATATATCCCTGTTTGCGAAAAACATACCACATAAATTTTCTCTTTGTAGCGGGTTTTCAGCGATTGTAAAATTTGTCTTGTGTATAATATTCCCCAAGAGACTTGTATTGTATCTAAACGGGTTCACGGCACGTTTTTGGACTTATTAATTCCAAATCAAGGTTATGAATACGCCTACACAACAACTCGACTTTATCACTTCCAAGATCACCGAACTGGGAACAGCTGTATTTCACAGCCACAGTAATAGTGTATTGAATTTGAACCCTACGGTGATCAGGACTTTGAAGATCGATGAAAACGGAAATATCTGGTTTATGGTAAATAAACCTGCCCAGATAGTAACAGAATTTGAAAAACAGTTTCCTGTAGCCTTAAACTACTATAAAAAAGGAACTCCATTCTTTGTGAATGTGTTTGGAATAGCAAGAATCATCAACGATCCTGAAGAACTGCAGTGCGCAGCATTGGACAACGATATCGAGATCTTCGAGGAAAAACTGCTATTGAGTGTAAAGATCACCAATGTGAACTACTACGAAAAAGAGGCTGATGTTAAGAAAAGCTGGTTCACAAAATTCAAAAAAGCAATTTCAGAATTGTTCATACCCGGAGACGAAGATTTTTATTACAACCCTGCAGAAAATGACAAGCATTTCGCATAGAGAGAAAATTTTATTATCGGACAGACAGTCATTTTTTAATTAAAATCCAGTTTATGAAGAATTCATTCAGAGCCATTTTATTGGCAGTGACATGCATGGCATCGGCCATGTTCATCAATTCCGTATCGGCGCAGGAACAGGGCGCAAGACTTACCCCTACATTCGGTGTAAAAGGCGGTGTTAACCTTTCAAACATGTACGTTAATAATGTTACAAACGAGAACATGAAAGTGGGCGCTAACGTCGGTTTTTTTGCCAAGTTACCAGTTACCCGGGGATTTTCAGTTCAACCTGAAATTGCCTGGTCAATGAAAGGCGCCCAGGAAACTTACAACAATGTATTTGGAAGCGGTACGTATCGTTTTAACCTGAACTATATTGAGATCCCTGTTGCAGCTGTATTCAACGTTACTTCAAATTTCAATCTTAATGCCGGGCCGTATGTAGCTTTTCTCGCTTCCGCTAAAGTAAAGGATGTAGATTCAAAAGGTAATATTAACGGTGTATCAGAGCTGAATACTTCCGATTTCCGTTCACCCGACTACGGTTTGTTTGGAGGCGTTGGTTTTGATGTAGGTAATGTAACATTAGGTGCCAGGTACACGCATGGTTTGCAGGAGATAGGCAAAAGCGGGTTATCAGGCAACGTAACACAAAACTCAAAGAACAGCGTGTTTTCATTTTTCGTTGGTTTTGGTTTGTAAAAGTTCCCCCTCTATATATAAGGAGAGAGTGATTTTTCATTCTCTCTTTTTTTGTGCCTTTAGTAAAGAGAGCATATAAAGTATCGCTACGCGATTTCACAAGTCGTAAAAAGCATAATCTATTTCTTGCAGTTTACAAGTGCAAAAGAAAAGCTGGAAAGCAAGGCGCGCAAAGATTTCGCAATGAGCGCAGAGATTTTCCTTGCGTCTCTTGCGGTACTTAGCGTGCCTTGCGTTCCAGCTTTAAACTATAATAATTCGGCGATCTTATATGAGATGGCTGAACGCCAACTATAAGAATTATTTTGAACAATTAAATCTTAAACGTAAGCTGGAACGTAGTTCCGCTATTTAGCTGTGAGGTAACTTCTATTCCTGCACTATGCGCATTCAGGATGGTTAAGGTTGAAGCGAGCCCAAGCCCCAATCCATTTCTTTTGGAAGTAAAATAAGGTTCGAATAACCGTGCTTTTGTTTCCGGGCTCATGCCACAGCCATTATCGCTGATGCGTAAAACCACCTGGTTAGGCTTGCAGTGTGCCATAATAGTAATACGCCCGGTTTCGTCCGGCACTGCTTCTATCGCATTTATCACAATATTTAACAGCGCCATCTCCAGTTTTGGTCTATCCGCTTTTATAAAACCGCCTTCGCCTGTATGATCAAATTGAATTTCAATCTTTCGTAGTGTGGCCCTATCCTTTACTGACTTGATCACGTCATCAATAATGTCCAGCAATGAAACAGATTGAAGATCTATATCCGCCGGCCTTGAACTCTGCAATAATTCTGTGATCAAATCATTGATCCGTTTTGCATTTCGTTCAATGATCTCGAGATACAACCTGTCATCTTCATTCGAGATCTGTTGTATCAGGTTCTCTGTTGAAAGATTGATATTATTCAAGGGATTGCGCACTTCATGTGCCATCGTTCTGATAAAACGGCTGGTGGCTGCAAGCTTCTCTGCCTGCAAACTGGCGAGTTCAGCTTTCTTCAAACTCGTTACATCGTGAAGAATACCTTGTATATAATTACTGTTTACACTATCTACTTCTATAGAAGCCGTAATTATGCATGTTTTCACAGTATTATCCGCTGTCACTAATTCTAGTTCATAATTTTCTATCTCACCGTCCTCCATCAACCTGTCGATCAGGAAAGCCGCCTGTTGTTCCGAAGCGAAGAAATCCGTTAACTTTTTACCGATACTTTCTTCCACTGATATTTCGAGGATATCGGTTACTGCATAATTGATGGTGCGGATGGCCGTGTCAACACCGGCGATGAACACTATGTCCTTCGACTTTTCAAAAATATTCCGGTATTTACGTTCACTATCTTTGATCTTCTTGAGATTACTCATGCGTTCCAATGTGTAACGTATGGTCCTCTCGAGTTTGTCTTCGTCAAGATCGGCTTTGATCAGGTAATCAAATGCGCCTGCCTTTGTGGCTTCAATATCAATTTCATAATTTCCTTTTCCGGTTAACAATATCACCGGCGTATTGGAATTTCTTTCCTTCAGATCCTTGATCAGGTCGATACCATTCTTCGCACCCAAACGGTAATCCGAAAAACAGATGGTATAGGTATTGTTGGTGAGTTCTTCAATCGCCTCATCGTAACGGTATATCCATTTTACCTCGCATTTCCATGCTCGTAAATGTTTGATATAATCGTTGATCAGCAAAAAATCATCCTCGTCATCCTCCACAACGAGTATCCGTAATAATTGCTGCTCTGTAGACATAATTTTATTGGTCTTTTGGAAGTATGATGGAGAAAACGGTTCCTTCTCCCGGTTTGCTGTCAGCAAATATCTGTCCTTTATGATTGGTAACAATTTTCCTGCAAATACTCAATCCGATGCCCGTACCGGGGTATTCCGATTTACCTTCCAGTCTTTGAAAAAGCTGGAATATTCTTTCCGCATATTGCTGTTCAAATCCAATGCCATTGTCTTGCACAGTGATCATATAATATTCTTTCTGTGATAGCAACTGAAAACTTTTCTTTTCAGGATTAGTCAGCTTCCGTTGTTTGACCTGTATCGCCAGTTTCCTGTCCTTCTTCCTGAATTTGATCGCATTGTGCAGTAAATTAAAGAAAAGCTGTCGCATCTGGCTTTGAATCGCCTGGATCTCAGGCATCGGTTCAACAGATATGCTTGTACCGGTCTCATCAATATGCATATCAAGATCATCTGTCACATTTTTTAACACGTCAGACAGTTCTACTTTTTCATAGGGCTGTTTATTCCTGCTAACCCTTGAGAATTCCAACAGATTGTCTATTAAGTTACGCATGTTTTCAGAGGCGTTGAGCATCCGTGAAAGATAGAGGTTCGCATCCTCACTTAACTCCCCGGCATATTGTGTTTTCAAACGCTGGCCAAAAGTAGAGATCTTGCGTAAAGGTTCCTGCATATCATGCGATGCCACATAGGCGAACTCTTCCAGTTCTGTGTTCGATTTGTTCAGTTCTTCTATTTTTTGTTCCAGTATTTTTTCATGTTCTTTCAACTGCGTGATATCGCATGTTGTGCCGATGATCTTTTGAATAGTATTCTCATTATCCCTGATGATCTTGGCGTAAGTAGAAAGCATTTTTGTAACCCCTTTGGCATCTTTTATTTCAAATTGGGTTCGGTAAGATTCCTTGTCATTGATAAAATCCGCAGGATCAGTCACTGAAGGGTCCGGCGAAATAATATGCCTCAGGTATAGGTCGCGGTCGATAGCGAGTTTATCTCTTTCCGCTTCATCAAAACCAAACATTTCATACATGCCATTGGTCCAGTTGATCACGCTTCCGTCTGCATTGCTTTCCCATGTACCATAATTAAGAAAGGTCTCATTTTCCTGCATCATCTTTTTATAGTCTGCCAGGTTCTTCATGCTTTGTTCCTGCAGCGTAATATTCCTTGTAAGGCCGATGATGCGTGTAACCTTGCCCTGTTCATCGTGTTCGATCCTGCCGTGTTCTGATACATTGATAATATTATCCTTACCGGTATGCAACTGGTATTTCACGCGGTAAGAATCCTTGATCTGCCCTTCATTGAGCCGCTTTTGAAAATCGTCATAATTTTCATCCCTGATGATATGATCAGATAAGAAAGACATACTGGGCGACAGGTTCTCCACCTCTTCATATTCCATTAAATGATACATGCCTTTTGTCCAGAACAGTTTATCTAAGGAAGCATCCCACATCCAGAAACCAAATTTTAAAATGGCTTCGGCTTCATGCATTAATTCATCTGCGGTCTTGTTCTTTAATACCGGCACAGCAGTTCTCGCTGAATTCTCCAACTGTATAAAATAATAAGCCTTATGCAGCTTTCTTACTTTTACACGATAGTAGCTGTGTTTATTATTTTTTGCAACCAGGCGATAATTCGCATCAGGCATGCTTTCGCCATCGTATTCAAGAAGTGTTTTCATTTCCTTTCGGAAATCTTCGTGGTCGTCTGTATTTAACAGCGGATAGATACTGTATTTCCATTCAGCCAGGTCCTCTACGGTATAATTGAACTCATCCGTAAAACGGCTGTTCACATACACGATCGCATCTCTATCGGAATGATAAAATAAGATGGGTTCTGTAGAAAAAAAAGAAAAATCACGGCCAAAAAAGTTATGATCACCTTCTTTATCAAGCGTGTCTTTTATAAAGGAGAAGTCTGATAAGAATGATTCAAGCATAATGTGGCAATCTATTGCTCATTGAATTCGTTGTATTGTTTCATCTTGTTATACAGGGTCTTCCTGTCTACATTCAAGAGCTTGGCCGCTTTGCTTTTATTATAGTTCGCTTTTTTAAGTGCCTGCACGATCATTTCGTATTCAGCATCTATGCTTACAGCTTTTAGTGCATGGGAACTTATTTCCACCGGCTTATGCTTCACTTCTGCTATTCTTTCTTCTGCATCAGGCGTAGCATGGTGTTGGTATGCCTGTGTATCTTCCGGCATTGTCCGTTCAGCAACCGCTGTTTTTCTTTCTGTCATTTCCGCCTCCCGGTAAACAGTGTCGAAAGCGAGTTTGCTATGGTTAACCAACTCAAATGGCAGAACGGTCACATCTATCCATTCGCCATCAGCCAGCAGAGCCGATCTTTTCACTACATTTTTTAATTCACGAAGATTGCCTGGCCAGCTATAGGTCTTAAAAATATTTTCCACTTCGGGTCTGAACCCTTTTACATTCTTATCAAGCTCGGTGTTGGTATTATCGAGGAAGAAATGTGCGAAAAGAAGGATATCACTTTTACGATCACGCAATGGAGGAACATTAATACTGAATTCATTGAAGCGGTGGTAAAGGTCCTCCCTGAACTTTCCACGTTTTGTTTCATCCCATAGTTTTTCATTACTGGCTACAATGATGCGGATCTCCAGGTCAATATCTTTGGTACCGCCCAGCCTGCGCATTTTTCTCTCCTGCACAACACGCAACAGTGAAACCTGCACATCGTAGGGAAGATTAGCTATCTCATCAAGAAAAACTGTTCCGCCATTGGCCAGTTCAAGATTGCCGATTTTCTGATTCAGGGCACCGGTAAACGAGCCTTTTTCATGACCGAATAGTTCACTTCCTGCGAGCTCCTTTGACAATGCACCGCAATCGATCGCAATAAATGGTGCATTTTTTCTTTTGCTGCGTGCATGTATTTCCTGCGCGATCGCTTCTTTGCCGCTACCACTCTCCCCATAAATGATTACAGAGTAATTGGTTGGCGCCACAAGATCCATCTGTTTAAGAATGGGTCTGAATTCATTGCTTTCGCTGAAAATATATTTACCGGTATATTTTGTTCTACGTTCCGCGCCTTCAGGAACCCGTGTGGTCTTTTCTTTAACAGGTTGTACATTTCCATTTACGATGCCAACAGGGGCTCCTGAAAGACTGATGGCTTTTTTGATAGTAACCAATATCTCTTCAGGAAAAAGTGGCTTCGTGATGTAGTCAAATGCGCCATGCTTAATTACTTCCACGGCAATCTTGATATCACTATAGCCCGTTATAATAATAACAGGCACGCCCGGCGTTTTTTCTTTTATCTGTATCAGTAGATCTTTCCCGTCTGTATCTTCCAGCCTGAAATCACAAAGGATCACATCTGGTGTGCTTTTTTCGAGTTCTTCCAATGCTTTTTTACCTGTATGGGCAAACTTTACATCAAAATTATTCCGGGTAAGAAAACGGTCAAGCAGGCGGCACATATCCAGGTCGTCATCAATGATCATTATTTTATTCATAATGGTTTGTGGGTTGTTCGGTTTTGTTTAAAATTAAACAATGTTTTAATTATATCGCTTTTGCCCAGATCCTGCGCATATCTCCCACCGGAATATTCAATAATTCCCTGTATTTCGCCACCGTTCTGCGGGCTATTTTAATACCATGCTCTTCCAGTAAAGCCACCAGTTGCTGATCATTGTACGGCATGTCCTTATCTTCCGCATCAATAATGGCCTTGAGTTTAATCTGTACCACGCGGTTGCTTACAGATAAACCATCTTCACTAACGATGCTCTGCGTGAACAGGTTCTTCAGCAATACATAACCAAATGGCGTATCAATATACTTATTACAAGTCACACGTGAAATAGTTGAAATATCAAGACCCACCTCGTCAGCTATATTCTTTAAGATCATCGGGCGCATATAAGCCGCATCTCCATTAAGGAAATACTCTTTCTGCCTTTTCACGATCGCCCGTATGATACGCAGCATATTATCTTCGCGTTGTTTGATCGCGTTGATGAACCACATGGCAGAAGTGAGTTTGTTTTTGAAGCTTTGCATAGCCGCTTTTTCATCTGCCGTTCTTCCTTCTTTCTTTTCAACAGTCTGCATCAGCGACTGGTTAATATAGAGGAGATTTGATTTTTGTTTGTACAGGTCAACCATCAGCATGTCGCCTTCAACGGTCAGTATAAAATCCGGAATGATGGTCTCTTTCACCATTAGCCCTTCCAACGCACCATTAACAGGTTTCAGTTGTAAGGTGCTGATGTGTTTGAAAATGATAGATAATTCTTCATCATCGATACCTAATCCTGCATAGATCTTTTCAAAATTCCTTTTTTGCAATTCATGGTAAAAATTTTCTACCAACTGGATACATTTTTTTACGATGGGGCATTTCTTCTGGTTGTTCAATTGTTTCAGGAAGAACTCGCGTATGTTGCGGCAGCCTACGCCAAAAGGTTCGAATTCCTGGATCTGCAATAACAGTTTTTCTATCACGGCTTCTTCAACAAATGTTTTTTGGGAGAAGGAAATGTCATCCGCTATTTCCTGCAGGCTTCTTTCGAGGAATCCATTATCTTCTATGCAGTCCACAATATATTCCGCGATCTCCAGTTCAGTTTCTGTAAGATTCAGATTGATCAACTGCTGTTTGATATTGGTTCTGAAATCGATCGTATCCCTGATCGGCATATTCAGGTTGTTGGTATGGATATAACTCTCTGCTTCCAGCTTGTAATCAGGAATATCATCGTACTGGTATTCTTCATAATCCTGGTAATCTTTTGGCTGGTCCTTATCAACACCGGTTTCAAAATTTTCATCATCATTGTTCAGCTCAAGCAACGGATTTTCATCCAGCTCGTCTTTGATGCGTTGTTCCAGCTGAATGGTGTTGAGATGATATATGCCCAACATCTGAATTTGCTGGGGCAATATCTTCAGTGATTGTTTTTGGAGTTGTGATTGTTGTAACATGGTCGGGCAGTTTTGTGATTGGATGTTAATAATATTGCAATAACAATTCCAAATTCCCCCTTTCTAAAAACAATCGTAACAGATTGATTTTCAATATATAATTTACCACCAAAAAATATAATTCCAGATCTTTTACAGGCTATTCCCAAAACGGGGAAATGATTCTACAGCTTTGGCTTAATTTGCTGCCAAATGATGGGGTCTAATCGCTTTATCTATTCACTGTTTATTGTTTCGGTGCTGGCGCTGAGCTGGCTCGGTTATACCTATGTTGACCAGAATAAAGAGCAATTAAAATATACAGCCGCTGTTGAACACACCTACCAGGCGATCATCCTTGCTAAATATTCCGAAACGCTGGTATTGGATGCTGAAACAAAACAACGCGGCTTTCTTCTGACAGGTGATATCCATTTCCGGGATGCTTCCAATGTTTCTGCCGCTAAGCTCGATGATGCATTGAGTCGGTTAAAGAACCATATATCGGACAACACGAAGCAAAGAGTGAATGTGTATTTATTGGAAACTGCGATCAGGCAAAGGCTGGCGATGATCAAAGAAAACTTCAATATGCCGAAAGAAGAGAGGGAACGTGTATGGAGGCTACAAAACGGGCAATTGATGATGGATAAGATCCATCTATATATTAAAACGATCGAAGACCAAGAGAATTCTCTACTGATCGAACGTGGCCAGGCGAAAGATCATTACCAGACACTGAATTTCGAATTTGTAAAATATGCTTTTCTGTTTGCCTGCCTGTTTTGCGGCCTCGCAGTTTTACTGCTCATTCGTGAACTCAGGAAACGAATTAAAGCGCAGCAACTGCTTGAGAAAAGCATCATGGACCTGAAACGAAGCAATGAAGAAGTGGAACAGATCACTTTTGCGGCTTCACATGATCTGCAGGAGCCGCTGCGAAAGATCCGCATACTGGGTACTTTGTTCACAAAGAAATACGAAGACTCGCTTGGGGATTCTGAAAAAGATATCTTAAAGCGTATCGACAGCGCCACAGAAAAAATGCACCTGCTTATCAATGACCTCGTAGATTTTGCTACGCTGCTGGATACTGAGGGAAAACCCGAAATGGTCGATCTTGATAAAACCTTCCAGGATTCAGTTGAAAAAATGGCGAGGGAGGGAAAGCTTTTCAAGCTGAATATGTATAGCGCATTACCTTATATACGCGGGCACAAACCACAGCTGGAGATATTATTCAACCAGGTACTGGACAATGCTGTTAAATTCAAAAATCCTTTAAGAGAGTTGGTGATCAATGTAACCTACCGGATGACGGAAGCGGGGAGCTTGCAGGATAGATTAATAGACAAACGTACACGCAGATACCACCAGGTAACCATATCCGATAATGGCCTCGGGTTTGATAACAGTTTTAACGAAAAGATCTTCTTACTTTTTCAGCGACTGCATGGCCAGGATGATTATGCCGGAAAAGGAACCGGGCTCGCGCTGGTTAAGCGGATCATGACAAACCATTATGGCCATATTGAGGCCCATGGAGAAAAAGGATCCGGGGCTACTTTTAGTTTGTATTTCCCGGTAGACTAATCCAGCCTATTTGTCATTTCCTGTAAAATAACCGGAGATATCTTCTATATCAATATCAACTCCTGGAAATATGATGCACACACAGGCTACCTTGATCACGTTTCTTGCTAAATCCCACACTTTTTTCATAACACTTCATTTATAGCATTACTATTTAAAAACAAGTGCCACCGGTTTGCGATCGTTTAGAGCCCTTTAGTGTAGAAATAGCACACCGCGGGTATGCTTTTTTAATGGTTATGGGTAGAAATAGAAACATTCCTCACCTTTAAACTTATTTTATGCTACGTTGGTCAGTTGTATTCTTTGTTATTGCCATCATTGCTGCTGTATTTGGGTTTGGTGGTATTGCCGCAGGTGCCGCAGGCATCGCAAAAGTGCTGTTCTTTATATTTGTCGTGCTCTTTCTCCTGTCAATTATTTTTGGCAGAAGATCTGTTGATTAAACTGCACGTATTTGACATTAAAAAGGCCGCTTCGAAAAACGAAGCGGCCTTTTTACTTAATAGTTAACAATGCGAATCAAGGGTTGAAACTGCGAAAAGAGGAAGATTGCAGAGGCGTAGCCTCGATACATTTTGTAGCAACGGATTTTAATCCGTTGATCAAAAGACAGCAAATTCCGTGAGAACCGTAGGTTCGGTCCATATATGCACCGTGCCTACGGCACTCTCTAATTTCGCTGGATTACGAACAACGGATTAAAATCCGTTGCTACAACATGGACCGAGCCTATGGCTCTACTCAACCCTTGATTCGCATTAATAGTTAACAACGAGAATCAAGGGTTGACGAGAGCCATCACCCTCTGCAATTCTCCTGATACGGCAATTTTTAATCCATGATTCGCATAATTAATACGATCATGGTTGAAAAGAAGATTTCCGATCCGGCATATACTCTTTTTACATGCTTTGCCGGCATTAGGAAGTTAAGAAAATTTTACGCAAAGACGGCAGCAGAGCAAAGATCTAAGAAAACCGTTAGCGCATGAGCCCTGAAACCTGGGGCTGCCCTGGTTTCGATATTTCTTCGGGGTTCATTCGGGCCTGATTGTATGTTCCAACATAGTTACAACACAGTTCCAATACAGTTCCAACACATTTTTATATGATTATGTATAAGAACTGTATCGTAAATATGTTTTAAATATGTTATAATTATTTACCTGGTACGAGCCAGGTGCGGATAAAAGCCGGAGTGGCTGACTGGGGTAATCAGGAGTTATGATTTAGCAATTGGGTTGCGGCTATGCAAAACAGCATTCCCAATTGCTGGTTATGCGAATCAAGGGTTGAGTAGAGCCATAGGCTCGGTTCATATTGTAGCAACGGATTAAAATCCGTTGCTACAATATGTATCGAGGCTACGCCTCTGCAATCTTCCTCTTTGATTCGCATTATTAATTACTAACTAACCCTCCCTCAAATGAAAAGGCCCCTGATCACTCAGGGGCCTTTCATCTTATTTCCAACTTGTATGAACTCTATTAGAATACTTAGTTCTTGCTTTTCAGGTTTGGATGCGGAGCTGGTACATAGCTTGGGCCCTCATCCATAGTTCCCTGGAGGTCTACAGATTTTGAATCACCATCCTGCTGGTAGATGAACAGTAACCTGCTTTCAGCCACACCTTGTTTTTCAACCAGGTAGTTGATCACTGCATTTACACGATCCCAGCTTAATTGCTGTGCCGCTTTGCTTGCAGCACCATAACCGATCACCTTCACTTTACAGTTAGGGTTTGCATTGACACGGCTTGCAACACCAGCCAGCATCTTCTGTGCATCTGCAGTAAGAACCGCTTTGTTTTTGAACTGGATACTTGGTAATTCTCCGATGTTACATTCCCTTGCAGCAGCAGCAGTAGGCGCTGGAAGATTTTTGATCATATCCCTTAACTCTTTACAGCATGCTGGTTCAGGACAAGTACCTACTCCATCATTGTTAACAGGGAAACAGCTTAATGGTGTCAGTACTTCTTTATCACGACAATCAGGAACACCATCGCCATCTGTATCTTTTGAACGTCCGTGTGTATCAACTGGACAGCCTTTTGGAGTGTTTGGTTCAAGATCGAATTGATCAGTTACGCCATCACCATCAAGATCAGGCAATACTGGTGGTGGGATCTTCATGTGTTGTGGTCTGTTCAGCTCACTGTAAATGAAGTTGAACTTGTTAAGCCACCATAAAGGTTGTACCCTGCTTCTAGGATTACCCAGGTTGATATTCAACCTTACGCTGGTAAATCCATAATAATCATCACTGGTAAGACCTGAGCCATTTCCACCAGCCCATGCGTCAAGATAATCATAGCCTGGCACAGTGAAAGTAAACTTATGTTCTAAACCGATATTAACCCTGTTGTTTACCTTGAATGCAATACCGGCACCGAGGTCTAAACCATGAAATAATCTATATGCGTGACTCCTATTAACTTCTGCGCCACCCAAAGTTGCAATAGTACCGTTTTGGCTGTTGGCGTTTTGGCCAAATCTGTTGTACCCATAGTAGATCCAGTAACCACCTGGTTGTGCGCCGGATGGATCCTTATATAAGACCCTTGCCGCGTTAAGACTATAACCCGTGATCAGGTAAATATTGGTTTTCGGATTACCCCGGTAAATACTGGATGTATTTAATGAAGTAAGGAGGTCAACGCTGAATTGATGCGTTTGATTTTTGTAAGCAACCTGGCCAATTGCTGTACCATAGGCGTTGGGACTACCTGAGTTCAATAGACCGGTAAGACCTGCACGGATAGAAAAAGTATGGTCGATCGCTTTACGTAAAGTGATCGTTCCACCAAATCCTGCATTGCCTTTTACATCACCTGCGATGTAACTGAAACCGGCGCCAAAACCCAGCTCCCACATATTACGTGGTTTTGGGGGATAAGGGAAATCGTTGTTGATAAATCGATTGTATTGCTCCATGCTCGTAATCGGCACGATAGCGCTGTCTCTCCAGCTCCAGCCCCAATCGTCGGTGCTGCTTTGGGCATTCGATAAGAATGCGCCAAGGAGAAAGCATGATAATAGTAATAGTTTCCTGATGCTCATAAGAATTGATTTAAAATGATGGATAAATATTTGTTTTTTAAAATGTTGCTGATTGGCATTTTAACAATCCATATTGAAAAAAATATACCGCGTATTTTTTTCCTTTTTTTGGGTAAAAAAAACCCCAGATCTTGTTGAAAATAAACGGCTGTATCCAGTTTCGTGGATATCTGGCCATTACCCCTCCCTGACAATCTTGTTGCGCTTTGTTGATCAATGCATTAATATCCCCGCAGGACAAACGGTCCACCCCTAATGATAATTTGATATTCCCGGCAGCCAGAAAATGACAAATACAATGTTACATGCCGTATATTACTCAGGCAATTCGATTACGCGATTTATCGGACATAAATTAGCGGTATATTTGAGCCTATTAGTCTGATCCATTCCCAAAAAAAAATTAATGAAGAATTTATCCATTTTAATTGCTGAGGACGATGCTGATGACCGGTTCCTGATGCAGAAGGCAATAGATGAAGTGGGATATAAAGATGTGCAGATAAGGTTTGTTGAGAATGGCGTGGAGGTGCTGGCAGACCTCAATAATATCAAAAGCCTGAAGGCAAAAAATGCCTATCCCAAGTTTATACTTCTTGACCTGAATATGCCTAAGATGGATGGCCGTGAGGTGTTAAAAAACCTTAAAACCGACGAGGAATTCAGGAAGATACCCGTGATTATTTTTAGTACTACCAAGAACCAGCTGGAAGTAAAAAGATGTTACGATCTTGGCGCAAATACGTATATCGTTAAACCGGTGAATTTTGATTCACTCGTAGAAACCATCCAGCACATACGAACCTATTGGCTCGAAACCGCTACGCTGGCTGATGTTGTTTAAACTGTTTCTTTACAAACCTGGTTACCTTAGAGAGGATATTACCTGTTTCCTCGGCTTCATGCGAAAGAAAATTCTTGGCCATTAAGGGTACAAGTAATTTAACGATAAACCCTGCGTTGCGAAGCAGTACATTCTTTAAGAGCAGATTCACGCCCATATCAATACCTATATTAAGCAATGGATTGCTCTTGTCCTTAGTTGTAACCTTTTCAACCATTTCAACAATATGTGTCAATGGTTTTAATTTAACTTTTATCTCTTCAAACTCTGTTTGAACAAGGATCTTCCTTTCCTCCAGCATTAATTTAAGCCGGCGCTTTTCCTGCATCAGTTCATCGTATGTAGTAATATTATTCATAGATACTTTTAACCACCAGGTTTTTTATAAAAGGGAAAAATATTTTCTTCCTTGTAGCGTAAAAGAAGATAAAGACGATCATATAAAATATGCCCATGGCCAGGAATCCTAACGCAGTGCTGCCCAGTAAACTACCGAGCCATAGTGAACCGGCGACGCTTAAGAGCAACCCTACAAAACAACCAATGATCGCCCCCATCATACTGAATGAAGCAACAGCAGAAATATCAGCTATTTTCTGGTTGATATTTACAACAGTCAATTTATAATACGTTTCCGCATAATCTGCTGCCAGTTCCGCGATATTCGGACCAGCATCGGTTTCGTTCTTAATATCAGTAACTATTTTTTCCATAGCATTCAAAGGTTTGGAAGAATGAAAAAGTGTAAAGGCAGACCCAGAGGATCTGCCCTTTTCCAACACTACACTTATCCAACACTCTCTTTAACGCGGTCTGCGCGTCTGGTAACGTCGTTTACAATGCCTTCTGTTTGTCTTGTAACAGAGTTTGCCACTTCACTAATCTTATCCTTTCCTGTTGTGATCATATCGCCAACCTTGCCTGCAAGGTCGTTTGCGGTATCACTGATCTTTTTGCGGATATCAGCACCTTTTTCCGGAGCCAACAACATTCCGATAGCAATGCCCACGGCGGCGGCGCCCACTACTCCTAAAATGATTTTACTTGTGCTTGTCATAACTGTAGATTTTAGAATTTTTAATGATATCTATATACTTTTAAAATAATTGTACCGTTATTATAAGGGGAACCTGGTTCTGTTAGTGAGGAAATAGCTCTACATTGCAATTTGATAGTCACTTATTTACCAATGGCATAATATTAGCACCTAATTGTACATGAAACGTGTTTTAATCATTGACGACGAGATAGACCTGTGCATGCTGATACAATCTTACCTGAGTAAAAAAAATTACGAGGTTCATACCGCCCATTCATTATCAGAAGGTTTCAGGAAACTGGAAACTGTTGCTCCTGATGTTTTGCTTCTCGACAATAACCTGCCCGATGGCATGGGCTGGAAAGAAGCAGGCAATATTCACAAAAGATTCCCGGCCATGCATATTACCCTGATCAGTGCTTTCCAGATGCCGAAGGATTTGAAGGACCAGATCAATGATAACATACATATCCTGGAAAAACCCATCTCGCTGAACGATATTGAAAAATATCTTTAGCCCCTTTCCCTGTTATACATTCAGCTCTCCGTGTACTCCCTCTACCAATGGTTTGCCAGCAACGATGGATAGAGCCGCCTGTAATACCCGCACCATTTTACTGTTCTCCGTATCCCAATAATGCACTTCATCTGTCTTGATTTGCAGAAGGCAGATATCAGGATCGCTGATACCTTCCGGGAACCAGGCTTTTACCATCACGTTCCATTTTTCTCTGATCGATGCGGCATCGGTGATCACATTGGCCCTTCCCCTTACGTCGAGGTAACTGTCTTTACCAGGGTGTGCAAAAACGAGTTGCACAAAATGATCGATCTCGATATCTTTTACTTTGTTTGATTGCAGGTTGGTAAAGAACCAGATATTACCCATATGATCCGTATCAACGGCTGCCATGGGTCTTGAAGCGCGCGCACCGGTTTTACCGGATGTAATCATCATACAGGTTCGTATATCGCTTACCAGCTCCTGTAGCTTTTTAACCGCTTCGTTTGCGTGAAGATTCTTTTCCATGATGTTTTCTTTAAATTTTATTTTGAACTTTTTGACGTCGCCAATACCGCAATACCTATCAACCCCACACCTATTCCTGCATATACCGGCCAGCCGATGTGTTTGTTCTCTTTTTTGTTGATCTCCAGCGGGCCGAGGTCCACTACTTTTTTTTCCTGTGTAAAATTCACCGAAGTAAAAATGCACATGACCACACCAAGGATGATCAGGCTGATACCAAGTACTTTCATAATTATGATTTGATAAATGAATATGTGTGAACCAGAATATTATCCGGTTTTATTTTCCTTCGGAGAATATGCTTTCTATCTTATGCATGAACGAAGACACCGGTCCTTCCATTTTGTGGGTATTATCGTCCATAGCGGGATCATGTAGGAACTCGCCAAGATGCAAACCTGCCGGAACATATAGAAGTATATTATTTCGCTGTGCGGTCATAAAATTGGTAACAGATTCTGCACTGATATTTCCAGCCAGTTGTTCATGCAGTACCAGGATAGATGCATCCGCTGCAACTCTTACCAATGTTTCTACTTCTGCTACCGGCGTGTGTGTGTATGCAGCGATCTGCGCGAGTGTTGTCTGGAGATTATCGCCATACACTTCATTCAACCAGGCTGCAGTTTTTCCTGTTAACAAAAGTCGTACGCTTCCTTCCGTTGTACGTGTCATTTTATACAAGCCTGCAAGTGCAGCCATGATCGCTGCCTGTGTTACCGGGTACACCATCTCTTTGATCTCTTCGTTACTCGATTGCGTATTCGGGTCGATCTTTTGAAGTGGTGGAAACTGCAAGCGTTTCTGAACCTCTTCTGTAATATTAATTGACATGGTAGTGTGTTTCTATACACATTGAAAAACCTATGCCATTTCAAGCTGTGAGCTATGCGCTGTGAGCTGCGAGCTTAGGTCTCCGGCTCATGGCTCACAGCTCATAGCCCACAGCTTTCTGTAGACTTATTTCCCCTTTAACCGTTTTTAATTGCGGGGAATAGTCTTTTCTCTTATTCATTGAATAGTTGTCAAATGAATATATATCCACCCATCAACCGTTTTTTTGAAAAGACAGGCGAACAGACCAACTTTTTTAAAGCCTTTCTACGTAATACTTTCAAAGGAAGTTTTGAATGGAATGAATTCATCCGGCAATGTTATGTGATCGGTTATAAATCTTTGGGGATTGTTGCCGTTACAGGTTTTGTGATCGGGTTTGTTTTCACATTGCAATCACTGCCTACCTTAAAAGAATTTGGTGCACAGAGCTATGTACCTGGGATGGTCTGCATTTCAGTTATCAGGGAAATTGGTCCCGTGGTTACCGGTTTGATATGCGCAGGAAAAATTGCATCAAGTATCGGCGCGGAGTTGGGTAGCATGAATGTAAGTGAACAGATAGATGCGATGGAAATATCCGGCGCAAGTCCTGTTCAATACCTCGTGGTTACCCGGATACTCGCGTGCACTTTAATGATACCCATACTTACTTTATTTGCTGATGCGCTGGCTGTAGCAGGAGGTTTTGTAGGATTAAATTCTTCAGGCGCAAGCATAAGCATGCAATTGTATTTTCATAAAGCAGTTGCAACTTTATATTTCTCAGATTTCATCCCGGCAGTGATCAAGACCATCTTTTTCGGGATCGCCATTGGTTTTGTGGGTTGTTATAAAGGATATCATTCCAACAAAGGAACAGAAAGCGTGGGGCTAGCCGCAAACTCTGCAGTTGTGGCTGCTTCCATATGGATCATTATACTTGATGCTATCGCCGTACAGATCACGAGTGTTTTTGTTTACAACTAATCAACGGCCAGTCGTCATGGAAAATGTTATTGAAATACAGGGATTAAAAAAAAGCTTCGGTGGGCATGAAGTACTGAAGAATATTACACTCAATGTAGAAAAAGGGAAGAGCATTGTAGTGCTTGGCAAATCGGGCCAGGGTAAATCGGTTATGATCAAATGTGTTGTTGGGATGATGATACCTGACGAAGGCTCTTTAAAAGTATTCGGGAATGAAGTAGCAGAGATGAATGAAGACGAACTGAGAGAAATGAGAACCAAGATCGGTTTTCTTTTCCAGGGCGGCGCACTGTATGACTCGATGACCGTTCGTGAGAACCTCGCCTTTGCCTTAACGCGTGTATTAAAAATAAAAGATGATGCAGACATTGAAAAACGTGCTGTAGAAGCTTTGGACGCCGTTGGCCTTGGGGAAGCGATAGACAAAATGCCTTCCGATCTTTCGGGGGGTATGCGTAAGAGAATGGCCTTCGCCCGAACACTGATCGTAAAACCAGAGATCATTTTGTATGATGAGCCTACTACAGGATTAGATACAATCACTTCCAAAGAAATAAGCAGGCTCATGCTGGATATCCAGAAAAAATATAAGACGAGTTCCATCATCATCACGCATGATATGCAATGCGCAAAGATCACTGCAGACAGGATCGTAGTGCTGAATGAAGGCGAACTGATCGCCGAAGGAACATACAGTGAGCTGGAGAACTGCGACAACGATTTTGTACAACAATTTTTTAAATGAACAAAAATGAAAACCAATCTCTCTCAGAAAGTTAAAACCGGCATATTTGTCACAATAGGGATAGGTATTCTATTGGCAACCGTATTTATCATAGGCAATCAAAAGAATCTCTTCGACAGCAGGTTTACTATCAAAGCAAATTTTAAAAATGTATCGGGATTACAGTCCGGGAACCTGGTTCGTTTTGCGGGTATTAATGTGGGAACTGTCAGCGATATCAGTATACTTAACGACACTACCGTACAGGTAAGTTTAGCCTTGCAGCAATCCGTAAGAAAATTTATTAAACAGGATGCTTCAGCCAATATCGGCAGTGATGGTTTAATGGGTGATAAGATCATCCAGGTATCTTCAGGCAGCGCTGGCATGCCGATCGTTAAAGACAACAGTCTTATCATCGGAAAAGACCCTCTGAATATGGATGTGATCATGGTGAAGCTCAGCAATATCGCTTCCAATGCCGAATCGATGACCAGTAGCCTCGCAGGCATTGTGGGCAAAGTAAATAATGGCCAGGGTTCACTAGGCAGGCTCATCAATAACGATCAACTCGCGAAAAAACTGGAAGGAACTTTAAGTTCAACAACCCAAACCGTTCAAAGCATCAAAAAAGGTGCAGAGGGTTTCAGTGACAATATGGATGCCGTAAAAAATAGTTTCCTGCTAAAAGGTTATTTCAAAAAGAAAGAAAAACAACGCATAGCAGATTCTACGAAGAAAGCGAAAGAGGATGCGAAGGCGCTGAAGAAGAAAGGCAATTAATAATTAATAATTAATAATTAATTATTAATTATTACCTCACGCTGGGAGATAAATATAAAACGCAGCCCCTTTTCCTAATTCACTTTTTGCTGTAATAAACCCATGATGATTCTCTACGATCTTTTTGCATAATGCCAGGCCGATGCCGGTTCCTTCGTAACTTCTTTTATCATGCAGGCGCTGGAAGATCGTAAAGATCTGGTCGGCGTATTGTTGTTCAAAACCAATTCCATTGTCTTTGAAAAGTATCTCTATATAACGTTCTTTTGCATGGAGGAACTCGTGGTCGCGTATTTCTTTTTCGGGCACCACCCTCGATGAGATCGTTATAAGCGGCTCAGCAGAAGAGAACTTTAATGAGTTACTGAATAAATTCAGGAACAGCTGGTTCAGTTGCAGTGGTATTCCTTCTATTACCGGGAGTATATCATTCTTAATCACTGCTTTTTTCTCTGTGATCAATAATTCAAAATCCGTTTTGGTATTTTCTACGATCTGGTTGAGATCAACTTCTTCAAATTGTTCGCCGGTTTTGGAAAGGCGGCTGTAATTCAAAACTGATTTGATCAGGTCCGTCATACGCCTTGCCGAAGAGTGTATCTTTTCGAAATAAGTGGCCGATGCATCATTGTTCACAGTTTTTTCAGCCATCTCTGTAAAGATCTGGATCTTACGGAGTGGTTCCTGCAGGTCATGCGAGGCTACATAAGCAAACTGCTCCAGGTCGCTGTTTGACCTGACCAATTTTTCATTTACTACTTCCAGTTTGCCATTTGCATTTTCCAGTTCTACGGTCCGCGCTTTTACTTTCTGCTCCAGTTGCTGGTTAAAGGAACGGATCTCCGAGTTTTGCACTTCTATCTGCGTAAGCATATGATTGAATGCATCGGTTAATACACCTATTTCATCTTCTCCGGTTTTTTCTGCTCGTACAGAATAGTCATGATGATCCGAAACCATTTTTGCGGTTTCAGTAAGTTGTAATATAGGTTGCGAGATGGTCTTCTGCAGGCTGTTGGAAAGAAAATAAGCTACCACAAATGATAATACGATCACAAGGAATGCGATCATTCCATACAGCCTCAAACGCGCATACATTGTGGCCATATCAAACTGTATGTACAATGTCCCGAGGAATTTATCGCCCTGCACAACCGATTGAAATCCTTCGAGATGAAAATCGGAAAATTTGTATCCATCAGGTCCGGGCTTGCGTGGTATTTTATCATCACCGATTGTAGCAGGATACTTGGCAAAAACGCCCCCATTCTCATCATACAAAGAAGCGGCAAGTATATTTTTTTCTGCTTTAAATGCTTCCAGTATCTCAACGGCATCTCGGCGGCTGTCGAACGCCAGGGCTGCCGTACTGTTTGCTGCCACGATCTTTCCGAGTGTTGATACCTGTGTACGTGTTACTTCACGGAAAGTAAAGTATTCATAGATAAAATAAGAGGTATAGGTCAGAAACAACACAACACTACAGGTCAATAAAATAACCCGTATCAGTTTACGTCTTAAAGGTTCATTTTTGTGTCTCATCGCGGCTGGCTCTTTGGATCAAAAATTTCGGAGACACGAAGCAGTTTGGAACTGATAAAAAGTTCCGCGCTCCTTGCCGCTTCAGGATTTACCTGGAGCCTGATCTTATTATTTTCTGTTATCAAACGAATGATCCCCCCAGCCCTCATAAAATTATCTGCATCGCTTACGGTAAGTGTATACCGGTTAACAACGAGGAGGTTTTCACGAACCTTCTCCGGATCGCTGCCGTTGATAAATAAAATATGACAGCTCTTAAGATCCCGCAGGTCGTGATAACGCTGAACAACCAATGGGTGCCCGCCTACTCTTTCATTTTGTATGGTTTCATCAATAGAGCTTCCAAAAGGGTCATCACCCAGTATGCCAATAACAAATGGTGCCGTAGGGCTGCTGAATGCCGCCGCCGGCCATTCTACAAACTGGGTGAAATTAAACAGGAACACCGCTTTTACCCTATACTCCTTCGATACATTTGATTGCGCATGCAATGACTGCATAGTAAAAAGGCACAGCAAAAACATACCGGTTTGCAGTAACCGCCTTCTGTACAACGGGGCAATATGTTGTATGTTCTTTCTCAAAAATGAAAACTGATTTTAGCAAGCACACTTCTTGGCACCTTCCGTGTAATGAATTCTGTATGGTCCGCTGTTGCCAGGTTTTGGCCCTGAACCGAAAAAGTAAACTTCGGTGCTTCCCACGCGAGCCTCATATCAAACGTTGTATATGCATCTACTGCTACACCAACAGCCAAGGAACTTTTGATCTGATCAATGTATCTGGCTGTAACATCCCATTGAATATTTTTGGTAAGATTCATGATCGATTGCACCATTACCTGGTGTCTTGGGTCAAGCGCCTCTATCAGGTCGGAAGTAGGCAACACGTTTGATGCCTTGGGTGTAAATTTTTTGTCGAGAAATGTATATCCACCGCGCAATCTCCACCAGGATGTAGCCACTGCATTACCTGAAATTTCAAATCCCCAGGTATCTGCTTTCTGGTCATTGCCGAATATGAATGCAGGTGTGCCCGACCTTGTATTAAACGTGCGGAGATCGTCATATCTATTATAAAAAGTAGCCAGGGATACAGATACCCGTTCGGCAATACTCACCCTATATCCCAGTTCATATGCGATCACCGTTTCTGCTTTAAACGAAGGTGGTACCGCAATTGCCGTACTGCTCAGGTCTGTTTCGAAACGGCTTGGGGTTTTTACAGCTCTTGATACGGCCGCCCACAGTGTGTGTTTCTGCGTAGGTGTCCAGGCCATTCTTGCGCTTGGTTGTATCTCGAAACCGGAATAGTCATTGTGGAGGAATTTTGTACCAACCGTTAACTCCAGTTTGTGCGGCACCAGCGTTACCTGGTCCTGTATAAACGCATTTAAAAGGTTCAGGTCCTTGTTCGCAGGAACAAAACTGTTAGATGTTACATCATTCATAAAACGATATCCAAGGCCCCACAGCACGATATTTGATTTGTTTAACCTGAAGCGATGCTGCACGTCAAGGTCATAGGTATTCACAAGTTCCCTGAAATCAGAAGCCAGCAGGTATTTCCAGGTTCTGTCAAAATAAGCCTGCACTGTCAGTTCTGAATTGTCAGAATAAGTATGCACCCAGCGCGCTACGATGTTTTGCCCACTCTGTTTTGAATTAACGGGTGTTTCTTCTGAGCCACCGTATGCATCGCCATGAATGCTGAGTGTATTTTTTTTAGATGGATAATAATCCAGGCGGAAACCACCTTGTGTCAGGCCCCAGTTGTCGCGTGCATCAGTACCATTAACTAATTTCATTGCACACTGGTCAAAATGTTGACCATATATACGCAGGTAAAGATTCGAATCGATACGTGAGCCAAATCTTGCCGCGAGATGATCCTGTAGAAAAGTGCCGGTTGATGCGGTGATATACATGCCCTGCGTTTCTTTCGCGCTTTTCGTCATTACATTGATCACTCCGTTCACAGCATTGGCGCCCCATAAGGTTCCGCCGGGCCCGCTTACCACTTCTATCCTGTCAACGTCTTCCAGCAATACATTCTGTACATCCCAGAATACGCCGCCAAAAAGCGGGGTGTAAACCGAACGCCCATCGATCAATACAAGTAATTTATTAGACAGTGTATTATTTCTAAGAGGTGTTGCATTAAAGCCCCTTGAAGAAATGGCCCAATCATGTGAATTGGGTTTTGCTACCTGGAGGTTGGATGCCAACCTGAGCGCCTCGGGCAATGAGTTGCTGGTTGACCGGTATATATCATTGTTTGTGATTACTTGTATTGCCGATGCCACTTCAGTTAATTTCTCTGGTGCCTTGGAGACTGATGTTACTTCGATATTCATCAATTCTTCGAAAGATAATTTTTTTAATTCGCTTGCGGCGGGGAGCACGGTTTGTGCGAAAGAAAATGCGGGTACAAGAATACAGGCCAATGCCCATATAAAGGTTATCCTGATCTGTGGTATTTTATCGTGTATGGGCAATAAACGGGATAATTTGATCCTGTATGCTACGCCTGTTCGTTTATAGAACCGATAACATCGCCGGGGGACAAGCAGTTGATCATTTTGCATAAAATGATTTTAAAAATTTTGGGTGTCGGTTTATGGCCATGTTTCTTATTGGCCGGTTCGACCCGGCTATCAATCAAAATGTGTATTTTTTTCCACACATTTTTCATGAAAAATAAACTGACTGCTTCAATTGTTCCCTTGGAAATGCTTTCGGAACCCAATTATAGGTAAGAAACAGGCTATTTACAAATAAAAAACATTTTCTCATTCATTATCCAGCAAGAAGCATGCTATTTCTCTCTCAACAAGTGTTGCCAGGTTTGCTCTCTATTTTTTCCTTTTATCCCGGCCTGAAAAATTGAGGATATCATTCCATAGTTTATCTCTATTCCCGCATTGCCATTTTCGTAGAGGGGGCAGGAGAATGTTAAAATAAAAGGCGTTGAATATAGAATCAAAAACATTGATTTCGCTGGATAGTCTTCCAGTTTTTGACAGCAGCCAGCTGTGCGGCATTAACAATTGATGGCGGTTTGGAACAGTTTTATTATAGTGCGATATAACGGTCTTAAACAACCATCATTAAAACAAAGACATCATGAAAAAGTTAGCATTTATTATTCTCGGAATTGGCCTTACGATGACTGCGATGGCCCAGACCAAAGTGATCTCAAAGAAACCAGAAGAAAAAGAGATCAAGCACGACATTAAAGTAAAACGCGCTTACAAGAAAGCGGCAATTAAGGATCTGACAAAATTAAAGATCAAAGACGCGGGTAAGAAACAGGACGTTGTGAATGCGCAAAGGAAAGAGATTCATAAAGAAACAAAAGAGCTGAGAGCAGTAGGTGTAAAACACCCGCAGCATGAAGCAAAAAAAGCCATCCATAAAGAACATGAAAAAGCAGAAGCAAAAGCAAAAGGCAATGGATAAAACGGGTAATTGCCATTTATTATTTTAATTTTTTAAACAACACTATATAACAACTAAACTCAGTATGTATGAAAACGAATTATGTGAAAATGCTAGGATCCGCTATACTGTTTGCAATGGTAGCAGTGTTTCCATCGTGCACTAAAGAAGATGCAGGTGCGGGCCTTAATCTAACGGGTACTGTTAACCTCAGGATAGTAAATGGCGCTGAAGGATCCGGCGCGCAGGATTTCTTCCTCGATAACACAAAAATAAACTCATCGGCAGTTGCTTATACTGAAACTACCGCTTACACAACTACCAACGCAGGTAGCAGGCAGGGACAATTTAAAGCCACCGGCAGTTCTACCACTACAGCCTCGGCGAACCTGGTATTTGAAAAAGACAAGTATTATACTGTTTATCTCGGTGGAAGTGCCAGTTCATCATCAGTGGTTGCCACCTCTGATGATATGACGCCGCCGCCATCAGGAAAAGCCAGGGTAAGGTTTGTGCACCTAAGTTCAGCCGTATCATCAGGTATTGACCTTGCGATCACAGGCGGAGCAAAGATCATATCCGGCCTTGCCTATCAGACAGCTTCTGCTTATAATGATGTAGATGCCAATACTGCATTTACACTTTATTCTGCAGGTTCCGCTACAGCTGCGTTAACCATTCCAGCTTTTGTACAGGCTGGAAAAATATACACCATATTTATTTCAGGTTCGAGCACTGCAACAGTTTCTTACCATGTAACTGCGCAGAATTAAACCTTTCGTAAATCGCTTTATAAAAGTCTGCTGATATATGTCAGCAGACTTTTTTGTGTTTTATGGTATCGAATTAGACTATGCTGCATTCTAAGATTACTTGTTGCGTCGTTCACGATTTTACAACTTGCCCCAGCGGGATAATCGCTTTGTAGCAAAATAAGACGGTGGCCAATATGCCCGTATGGGTTACCCGTAGCGGCCAATGATTTGATCAATTTCGTAAAATTGTTGGGGTAGCCCCGCTGGGGCACTAAATGCCTTTCATTGATTAGGTGCTACAAAGCGGCTATGCCTACGGCATAAGAGTTCATCAAGCACGTTGCGGACTTCATTTCCTGTTTAACAACACAACAAGTTAGAATCACAATCTTAATTACGCTCTAGTTTCCCAATGGATTCAAAATCTCCTGTAATTTATTTGCACCTTCCATTTTTCGCGGGAGCCGATAGCGGAGCGATAAACGAAAATTGGCTCCGGGTTTTGCTGTTGTTTCGAAAACAGTTTTATTGATATCATCCTGTTCTGTGAACCTCAATTTTCCTCCTATTAAGAACCCTGCATCAGCACCAAGGCTGAAAGATCTGCTCAATTTATAATTCAGGGCAGCGCCCAATTGAAACTCCCGCATCTGCATAAAAACGGTTGATGAAACAGTACTGAAATTTGCCTGGTTATCAAACTGGTAACGGTTGCCTGCGGGACGGATATTGAAACTCAACCCCAGCTTTGTATTGATCCTATTGGTGAAACTCAGTTCCACAGGTAAAATGGTTGAAAAGGTCCAGTTGGAAGATAATTTTGTCCTGATGCCGAGCACAGGCAATGGCAAGGGTTTTCCGAACGAGTAAGTGAATATCATCCCATATTGATACAGTGTAGTATTGCTATGCTGATGATTCACAATGAATGCCCCTGAAAAACGATAGCGTGTATTGGTTTTGGAAATAACATCATTGTCCGCAGCGATGCCAACAGCTGCATTTATGATATACATGTTTTTTCCTCCATTGAAAATAACGGCGCCAAGACCCAATGAACCATTCGTGAATTTCCTCGTGCTGGCGACAAAACCAAAATTGGCTGAGGCTGCCTGCAGGTCCGCCTGTAAAGAGGTTTCGAAAAAATGTCCTGTGGCCAGGTTGTTCTTCCTGAACAAGGGAATCCTGGCATTCATACCGAATGCAGTATACTTGTAGCCTCCGGGTGTGCTTTTAAATTTTCGTTCGGGTTGTAGTGAATAAGAAATGCCAATCCCACCACTTCCCACTCCTCCCATTGCCTGCGCGGATGTTTTTACGGAAACCAGGATCAGGGCCATAGCAAGTAAAATATTTTTAGGCATCATGTTACGAGGGTTTACCGTGATCTGTAAGATACATCATGGCATAGCGAACAGCGATTAAGAAACGATAAAACGGGATACTACATACCCAATTGTTCCAAAGCTTCCAGGGGAACATCGTATTGCTGTTTATTATCGGCAAGGATCTTTAGCCTGCCTTCCGGGCCTTTATTTCCGTGGATATAGTATTGACGGATAGAAAGCACTTTGCCTGAATGCAGGTAGGTTCCTTCCAATGTTTCATAACTGCGTAATAATATTGGAAGGAAAGTTGGGTTTTGAATTTTGCGGAACAGGTGCAGGGAACGCTGTAGCCCTTTGGACAGTTCGGTTACTTCATGATAATAGTGTTCACACTCGATCTCCTGGTAAAGGCGCTTGTTAAGCTTCTCAATATAAGCAGAACCTGAATCCACTACCACGATCAGTATTTCTTCCATTAGCATGAATTTCAGTTACAATAATAAGTAAATAATTAGTTGGTAAAGACACCCTTGAGTTAACACGAATTACACGAATTTTAGACGAATTTTATTTCGTGCTAATTCGTGTAATTCGTGTTAACCGGTTACAATAATAAGTAAATAATTAGTTGGTAAAGATCAAACTTAAATTCTTAGTTTCATAGCAGCCATCATTTTAACGGCAGCAATATGAGAAAAAAGCTAATTCCTTCCCTGCTCATTATTACCCTTTTTTCCTGTGCAGGCGTCCACAAACCAGGTTCCGACAAATGGGTCTCCTTGTTCAATGGCAGGTCGCTCTCCAACTGGAAAGCAGGCGAGAATGCAGAAACCTTTTCAGTTGACAGTGGCATGATCATCGTGCATGGAGACACGGCGCACCTGTTTTATAACGGTAAAGTAATGGACCATAATTTCAGGAACTTCGAGTTCAAGGCCGATGTAATGACGTTTCCCGGCGCCAATTCCGGCATTTACTTCCACACGGTTTACCAGGATAGCAGCTGGCCTGCAAAGGGCTACGAAGTGCAGGTAAACAATTCTCACACCGATTGGCGCAGAACCGGCAGCCTGTATGGTATTGATGATGTAAAAGAAGTGTTTGTAAAAGACAATGAATGGTACACTGAATACATAAAAGTGGAAGGCAAACACGTAACGATAAAGATCAACGATAAGACTGTAGTAGATTATACCGAACCCGCCAATGTAAGCCGCAAGAAAGGTGATGAGCAACGCGTGATCTCCAGTGGCACCTT
Source organism: Bacteroidota bacterium (assembly GCA_040388705.1). Classification (GTDB taxonomy): domain Bacteria; phylum Bacteroidota; class Bacteroidia; order Chitinophagales; family Chitinophagaceae; genus Sediminibacterium. The sequence goes on from JAZKBI010000003.1 coordinate 291,725, forward strand.
TGCATTACAGGGGCATGATCCGAAGAGTGTGGTGCATTATAAAAACATAATGGTGAGGGTGATTGAATGAACACGAATTACACGAATTATAACGAATTTACCCACGCAAACACATAGCGGATCAACAGATCGTTGATCATTCGTGTAATTCGCCTATAATTCGTGTCGGATATTCATTACTCTTTTAACACAACCTGCCCACTTTTTAAATCCATCTTCCATGCTTTCGGTGCGGGTAGCCATAGTTTTCCGTCGCCGATTTCCATTGGCATCCAGAGATAGCGTGAATCCCATTGGGTGCGGGGTTTCCAGATATCGCCCATGAAGATGACGGTTGTTTTTTTCTTTCCAACTACTTTCAACATCAGGGTTGATTGTGAACCATAGGTTTTTGTTTCTGGCGGTGCAATGTCTTTGAATTCTGTCCACGGTCCTGCCAATGAAGTGGCCGTTGCGTATTTATTCGGGTTGGCGTTCCATCCTGTCAAAGCAGAACCGATGGCATAATATAAACCGTTGTAATGTACTACAGCGCCACCTTCCATATGAAAGGGGATCAGGCATACTTCTTTCTCCACATTCAAATAATCTTCAGATAAGGTAGCGATACGAAAACCAAAAGGGCGGTCCTCAAAAATGAGATAAGGAGTACCATCATCATCCACAAACTGACCGATATCACGGCTTTCGTGATCAAGCGGTCGGAAACTTCTTACATAAGTATAATTACCATCGGGTTTATCGCTTGTGCATACTGCTACGCGAGCCAGCTTATACGTGCTGTTATCAAGGTGCAGGTACATAACATACTTTTTTGTTTTGGAGTTGTAAAAAACCTTGGGGCGTTCACAAACCCAGCGCCTGCCTAAGTTTTCGGGGTCTGCCAATTGCAACACATCGCCTTTGAACTCCCAGTTGATAAGGTCCTTTGAAGCATAGCAGCTTACAAAACGTTTCGCGGTATCCAGTCCCTGCCTGCGTTCTTCTCCATACCAATAAAAGGTCTTGCCTACTTTGGTGATACCGCCACCATGGGCCTGTATATGATCACCGTTCTGATCGGGCCAGAGTTCGGTGGGTTGTATCCATTCTCTTTTTTGGGAGATGGCGAGGACGGGTAAAAGAACAATGCAGCATACAATGAAATACCGGTTCTTCATCATTATTTTTTGAGTGTCGACTAAATTATGAATTGAATTGCTTTGAGAGAAGAATTTCCTCAGGAGAAAGACAAGAGAAAAAGACCTAAAGAGAGTGATCCCTCGTGATACACTCTTTTGCTCCTGTCTTTCTCTTAGGGAAATTTCCTTCCTGGTATTACAGCGTAACCATTGCTTTGATCACATGATTCTCCGGCTTTAACCAATCAGCAAACACATCTTTCACCTGTTCAAAATTTACGCGATGTGTGATATAATTGGTTGGATCTACCCACCCTTTTTTCATGCACGCGATCACGTGCTCAAAATCTTCGCGGGTGGCATTGCGGCTGCTCATGAGGGTTGCTTCACGCTTATGAAACTCGGGGTGACTGAAACTGATCTCGCCTTTCTGCAAACCTACCAGCACATATTTTCCACCGTGTGCAATGTATTGAAACGATTGGTTGATGGCTTTCAGGTTGCCTGTTGCATCGATCACCACTGTTGGCATATCACCATCTGTAATTTCTGCTAATTTTTCTGAAGCATTCTCTTTAAGCGGGTTGATGGTGTGATTAACTTTTAATTTTTCTTTGCAGAAAGCCAGCCTGTTTTCCTGCACATCCATCGCGATCACTTTTGCACCGGCTATTCTTGCAAATTCCATGATTCCGAGACCAATGGGGCCGGCACCCACTACCAATACGTATTCTCCTTCCTTAACATCGGCCCTCCTGATACTATGCGCACCGATCGCGAGTGGTTCTACCAGGGCGAGTTCATCGTAACTCAAACCCTCACCGTGCACTAACGAATAAGAAGGAACAGAAAACTTTTCTGTCATCGCTCCATCAATATGAACACCGCAAACTTTAATTTGTCTGCAGCAGTTCGGTTTACCCGAATGACACGCAATGCAATCACCGCAATTAAAATAGGGGATGATGGTAACTGCTTCACCCTTTGTAAAACCGGGGTGTCCTGTTTCTATGATATCTGCGGCGAGTTCGTGGCCGAGTATGCGGGGATAAGTAAAGAAAGGTTGCGTGCCTTCAAAAGCGTGCAGGTCAGTGCCACAAATGCCCACGCGTTTGACCCGGAGTATTGTATATCCATCTTTATGCTGCGGTTCATCTGCCTCAGCATAAGTAAATTCTCCAGGTGTTGTGCAAATCAGTGTTCTCATGAATTAATATTTCTCTGTGCAACTCAGTATCTCTGTATCTCTGTGTTGAAGCCTTCGCTTCGAACTTTTTTCAACACAGGAGGCACGGAGTACACAGAGTTGCACAGAGGGGTTATGCGTTTGCAAGTGCTCTGTCTAAATGCACATAACCGCCGTCAACATGTATTAACTGGCCGGTGGTATGGCTCGATCTTGGTGATAAAAGAAACACCACCATATTGGCGATCTCTTCACTTGTTGTCATTCGGTTCTCCAATGGAATTTTGGAATTGATCTCTGCCAGTTTCGCTGCGGGGTCAGGAACTGTTTTGATCCAGGCCTCGTAAAGCGGTGTCCAGCATTCGGCTACCACCAATGCATTCACACGGATACCATACTTTAATAATTCAACGGCCCATTCTCTTGTTAAAGCATTTCTTCCACCATTGGATGCCGCATAGGCAGAGGTATTACCCTGGCCGGTTTCAGCAGTTTTAGAAGAGATGTTTACGATTGCTCCTTTTGATTTGATCAATTCAGGCAAAGAAAAATGCGCCATCAAATAATAATGTACCACATTCTTGTGCAGGCTCTCCATGAATCTTTCATAGTTACCTTTTTCCAATCCTACACCATCATTCACACCTGCATTATTTACAAGCCCTTCTATCCTACCGAATTTTTCAACGATTGCTTGAACCGCTTTTTTACAAGCCTCGGGCTCAGATAGTTCAGCCACCACTTGCCAGGCGTGGCCACCGGCCGATACGATTTCATCTACCAGTCTCGTATTGTCAGATTCACTTCTTCCTACAATAACCGGTATGGCGCCCTCGGCTACCAATACCCTTACAATTCCTTCGCCTATTCCTTTGGCGCCGCCTGTTACAATAACGACCTTATTTTTGAGCTGCAGATCCATGATACATTTTATTTTAAAGCTAACTATTAATTGTCATTATTTTAATCCACTACTTCGTAGATCATCACCGGTTTCGCTTTATTCTTTAAACTTACTTCACCTATCGGTTTGCAGTTAAAAGACTCTTTTACTTTTTCATAAGCTTCCTGGGAGATCACGATCTGCCCGGCTTTTGCTGCTGATTGCAAACGTGCTGCTGTGTTAACCACATCGCCTATCACCGTATAATCCAGCCTGCGGAGGTTTCCGGAGCCGATATTTCCAGAGATCAATTCCCCGCTGTTGATACCGATCGCTACCTGGGGCATAAAACTCACATCATTTTCTTCCTTGGGTAGTTTGGCAATGTGTGCGCGTACAGAAAGACAGGCATCGATGGCCCTATCCAGGTGAAAATCTCCACGAAATACAGCCATCACCGCATCACCGATAAATTTATCTACATGTCCTTTTTGCGCAAGGATCTCTTTTACCATTACGTCAAAATATTTGTTCAGTAATCTTACAACGGTATCCGCAGGTTCTACCTCGGTGATCGCGGTAAATCCACAGATGTCTATAAATACCGTAGTGGCTTCCATCGTTTCATTCACCATAATGGATTCTCCAAATTCACGGCTGCCCATGAATTTGAGTACGTTCTCATCCACATACATCCTGAGAATATTGTTTTCCTTGATTGCGAGCAGGGTTTCATTCAACTGCGCTACATGCTTCATTGTTTTTTCAATGGTCAGCTCCAGGTCCTCGAAATTTACGGGTTTGCAAACAAAATCAAAAGCGCCACGATTCATGGCAGTGCGGATATTGTCCATATCGCCATACGCGGATACCATCACCGTTTTCAGCAATGGATTTGAATCGGTAAGATGTGTAAGCAAGGTAAGGCCATCCATCTCGGGCATATTGATATCGCTAAGCACCATAGAAATATCTGCATGCTCCTGCAATTTCGAAATGGCGTCTTTTCCGTTCATCGCAAAAACAAATTCATATTTCTGGTCGCGGATCTGTTTACGGAATTTTTGCTTGATCAGTGTTTCGAGATCCACTTCATCGTCTGCCACTAAAATTTTGGCCATATTCAGAGTTTTAATTTTTCTTTTAACAATGCAAAATCCACTGGCTTGGTCAGGAAATCGTCTGCACCCAGCTTCATCGCTGTATTATAATTTTCCGCATCCCCATATGCGGTGATCATCATCACGATCGGTGGCGGTGTGTGGTATTTTTGTTTGATCCTTTCCAATAATTCCAGGCCGCTCATTCCCGGCATGTTGATATCGGACAAGATCAACACGGCTTCGTGGTTATTTTCTTTCATGTACTCCATTGCCTGTTCACCCGAGATCGCAAAGGCGAAATCAACAAGGCCATCACGGATCTCTTTACGGAAACGCTGCTGGAAAAGGGTTTGCATATCCTGTTCATCGTCTACTACCAATATTTTCATATACTGCTTTTTATTTTATAGATCATATATGTTGAACGGGTAACAGGATACTGAACTCTGTGAACTCACCTTCCTGTGTTGTTACGGTTAATGTTCCTTCATGCCCCTTTGTTACAATATCGTAACTCATGGACAATCCCAGGCCTGTTCCCTGCCCGGTAGGTTTGGTTGTAAAAAAAGGCTGAAATATTTTTTCTTTGATCTTCTCCGGGATGCCGTTGCCGTTGTCACGAACTTTTATTACTACCGCATCATCCTTTTTTTGGGTACTTACCGAAACGATCGGCTCGTAGGAATTACCCAACTGTTTTTTCTTCTCATCCACCGCATAAAATGCATTCGTGATAAGATTCAGGATCACACGGCCGATATCCTGCCGCATGATATTAACAGGTTTCATGGCTGGATCAAAATTTGTTTGCATTGATGCATTGAATGATTTGTCTTTAGCCCGCAAGCCGTGATAAGCGAGCCGTAAGTATTCATCGGCTAAAGCATTTATGTCGGTAGCTTCTTTAATACCGCTGCTGCTACGGCTGTGTTGTAACATTCCTTTTACAATGGCATCCGCACGTTTGCCATGGTGATTGATCTTTTCTTCGTTCTCTTCAATATCTTTTGAAATATTTTCCACTTCGGCATAGTTACCTTTCCCGATCTCTTCTCTCATGTCGGCGATCAACTCTTTGTTCAGTTCTGAAAAATTATTTACAAAGTTCAACGGGTTCTGTATCTCGTGGGCAATACCGGCAGTCAATTCACCAAGTGAGGCCATCTTTTCTGATTGAATTAACTGGGTTTGTGTTGCTTTTAGTTCTTCCTGTTGCTGCTTCAACTGTGTATAGGCTTTTTGTTTTAAACGGTTGTTTCGCCAGAGAGTAACGCTGAACCCGATCACTACCAGCAATCCTGTCAATGCCACGATCAATAATATTTTCTGTTGCCTGCTTTCTTTATCCCGTAACTCTTCATTTTTGGTAAGGAGACTGATCTGAGATTGTTTCTTTTCCAGTTCAAACGAATATTGCCGCGCTGCAGATTTCGTGATGGCGCTGTTAATATTAAGGCTATCCATATAAGTGGAGAACATTAACTGGTATTTATACGCTTCTGCATAATTGCCCTTGCGTGCGTATGATTCGGCGATCGTTTTGCTGATCACTCCGCTATTGGCCAATCTTCCACTTCGCTGAGTCGCAGACAAAGCTTTGAGGCCATAGTATAAAGCACTATCATAATTTCCACTATGAAAATGCGCATGGGATAGTATTTCATGTGCCAAAGGCAGGTAGCCCACCTGGCCCAATTTATTTAACACATGTATCACTCTCCGGACGATTACAAAAGCCTCTGTCAATTTCCCCTGCTTTTCTTTTAAATTGGCGACGAAAAGATCATTTTGCTGGGAACTACGTATATCATCCAATTCATCATTAAATACCCTTGCCCTTTCGTAGTAAATAATGGCGCTATCTAGTATGTTTTTCAATTCATAGACATCACCAAGTCCTTCTAATGCATGACGCATTCCATCTTTATCCCCTGCATGGCTGGTTATATCTAAACTCTTGCGGAAATAAGCATTTGACTTTTCAATATCCTGCAAGTCCAGAAAAAGATTACCCAAAATGTAATTCATTAAACCCAGCCATTTCGCATCCACTTTTACTTCAGCCAGTCTTAAGCCCTCCAGTCCATAGGTAATGGCTTGCTCAAAGTTCCCGAGCCGTTCATAAATGGTGGTCAGGTTATAATAGGCTGTAATTTCAGAAATGGTATCTTTTAATTCTTTGAACACCGGCACTGCCTGCACGGTGTAATCTAAACCTGTCTTTGTATCGCCTTTAAACCGGTAGTAATAGCCGAGTCCGAGCAAAGCGATTCCCTCACCTTTTCTGTAATGAAGTGATCTCGACAGTTCCAGTGATTCAGTGAATGCAGTGAAAGAAGCTTCTGACGTACTTTTTCTCGCTTCCAGTCCCAGTGCATTCAGGTGTTTAACTCTAATGGTATCTTTCTGCGGATGCCCGTTCACCAGCCTGCGCAATGAGTCCATCTTCGCTGTTTGTGCATACAGTTTTGCACCGGCTACAGCCAGTAACAGGATCATTATAAGCAGTATTTTCCGGCTCAACACTCTCATAGCGGTCTATTATACGATCGGTAATGTAATAATAAATTCAGTAAATTCTCCTTCCTTCGATTCCACTTTCAATTCACCCTTGTGCGCTTTTACAATATCGTAACTTAGGCTCAATCCCAATCCCGTTCCCTGTCCAGTTGGTTTAGTGGTGAAGAAGGGTTGAAATATTTTATCCATTACTTTCGGGGGAATTCCATTCCCATTGTCTTTTACAGAGATCATTACCTTATCACCACTTCTTTTTGTATTGATTGAAACAGTAGGTTCATACCCATTACCGATTTGTCTTTTCTTTTCATCAACCACATAAAATGCATTCGTGATCAGGTTGAGGATCACTCTCCCGATATCCTGCGGGATGATGTTGATCATACCGATCGATGGTTCAAAATCAGTGTTCATTGATGCATTAAAGGATTTGTCTTTTGCCCTTAGCCCATGATAGGCCAACCGAAGATATTCTTCCGCCAATGCATTGATATCTGTCGGTTCCTTTACACCACTGCTGCTGCGGCTGTGTTGCAGCATACCTTTTACTATGGCATCGGCGCGTTTACCGTGGTGGTTGATTTTTTCAAGGTTGGCAGCTATATCATTCAGCAATTCATTTTCCAATGCGTCATCTCTTTCACTTTTCACTTTTAACTTTTCACTTTTCACTTCCTCAATCAGTTCCAGGTTAACCTCTGAAAAATTATTCACGAAGTTTAACGGGTTTTGTATTTCATGTGCAATGCCTGCAGTTAATTCACCAAGCGAAGCCATTTTTTCTGACTGTATCAACTGGCTTTGGGTTGCCTTTAAATTATCCAGTGATTGGGTAAGTTCGTTGGTTCTTTCTTTCACCTGTTCTTCCAGCAACCGGTTCTGACTGGCCAGTAATTCCTTTTTTTCTTCGGTAACCTGTACTATTTTTTTGGCATTGCCAATCACATCAGTATTCACTTCCTTCATCCGCAAGGCAACATATACCAAAAGGCATAAGGGGAAAGACAGATAGGACCCAAACATTAGTAATGATAAAAAACTGTTACTCACATCAGGCATAAAATTACCCATGATGTCCATTGACGCACCTATCAGTGAGGTTAGGATCAAACCAATTACAATCGCCCATTTTGCTCCTTTTAATATTTTCCTTGACACAAACAAATAATAGGCATATATGAGAAAAGATATCAGCTCATTTACCAGAAATATTTTATCCCATCCGGTAAAGAAGGAAATGCCCTCAAAAACCATACAGGCTATTGCATAAATTTTTAATGGGAGCGGGATATAATTTTTAAATACTTTGGCAACCAATAGTGGCAAGAAAGCGAAAACGCCGCCGCCGAATATGGTTGTTAAAAATATAAATGATTGCTCCTGGTTATAGGTGCTAAATGCCAGTACATGGAGAAAATGGAAGAATAGTAATCCAAACAAACTCGTAGTGCTGAGTGCGACAAATACGAGGTGATCTTCTTCACGATTTAATAAAAATAAAAACCAAAATAATACGACCAACACACCCAGAATAGCCAGGATTATAATAAACTTAGTTAATCCTGATAAATATTTATGAATAGTTGTTAAATACACTGGATTCGCAATTGCTATAAACGAAGTTTTTGTAAAGCTTGATTCTTTTAGCCGGCCTCTATAGTTCGTATGATCGACAAAATGAACGGCCAGTAGTAATTCCTTTCCTATTTCCAGTTTTACAGGGTCAGGGATTATTTCGAAATCAGTGAATTCCTGGTATGGTCTCCCGTTATATCCCGTATTTCCAAAGGAATAAAATGGCTTGCCGTTAATGAATACATCTGTGGCTAAAAAACTGCGCTGTACCATAAAAAGAGATGTCTGGTTAAAACTGCTGTCCAGTTTTATCTTCATCCTGAACCATCCTTCGAGCCTTCCGTTTTTATCAGCCTGCTTTTTTGTGATCTCTGCCGGGTTCAGGTGCTGCCAGTTGTTTACAGCAATACCGGGGTTGGCCCAGGACGGATCATTTCCCTGTTTGTATATCCAATGTTCAATTTCACCAAGGTTAATCCGCCCTTGATTGTTGAACATAGATGTTGAAAGTATCATGGTCGTATCCTGTGCGCTTCCATTAAAAAAAGTACTCAGTAAAAAAACTAGTGTTGCCACATATTTCATAAGGTTACTTTAATTATTAGCGGGTAATATGATGCTGAAAATACTTCCTTCTCCTTCTTTTGTTTCTACTTTTAATTCCCCACCATGCGCTTTTACAATATCATAGCTCAAACTCAATCCCAATCCGGTTCCCTGGCCCGTGGGTTTGGTGGTGAAGAAGGGTTGGAAGATCTTATCTAATATTTTTTGAGGGATGCCATTGCCATTGTCTTTTACACTGATCTCTACTTTATCATCATTTTTCTTTGTACTTATTGAAACAATGGGTTCATATCCTTCTCCGATTTCTTTTTTCTTTTGATCAACTACATAAAAAGCATTGGTGATCAAATTGAGTATCACCCTTCCTATATCCTGCGGAATAATGTTTACCGAACCTACCGTCGGATCAAAATCAGTTTGCATGGCAACATTGAAAGATTTGTCTTTCGCCCTTAATCCATGATACGCCAGTCGCAAATATTCATCCGTCAATGCATTGATATCAGTGGGTTCTTTTACTCCATTGCTGCTGCGGCTGTGCTGCAGCATACCTTTTACAATGGCATCCGCACGTTTACCATGGTGGTTTATCTTTTGTTCATTGTCTATCACATCATCTGCAATAGCTTTCGCATCATCGATATTGCCTTTGTTCAGTTCATCTTTCATTTCAGTGAGCAATTCCGTATTCACTTCAGAAAAATTATTTACAAAATTTAACGGGTTCTGTATCTCATGAGCAATGCCTGCCGTGAGTTCGCCAAGACTTGCCATTTTTTCGGATTGCACCAACTGCGATTGGGTTGACCGCAAATTGGAAAGTGTAGATTCCAACACCTTATTTGTTTTGTGTTTCTGCCGGTTATTCCGGTAAAGGATCACCGCCACCAGTACAAAGACGACTATCCCCGATAATAAAGCATAGGTTCTTACTTTGTTTTGGTACATCGTTCTTTCTTTCTCGAGATTCTGCAGGCGAAGCTGTTCACCGAATGAGAGATTTTGTAAATCTGACAAACTCCTGATCCTTATCTTGGTTAAACTGTCTTTAGTAGTTAATGCCAGTCCCTGGTATTTGAAAGCACTATCGAACTGGTGATTCAATTGATATCCTTTAGAGAGATATTCGTAAGCAACACCGAGATTGGTTTCGGTGCCGCTTATCTGCCCCATATCCTGCACTAATCTCAGGTTGTTCAACGCATAGTACAATGCAGAATCGCTATTTCCTGCGGCAAAATAATGTCTGTATAACCGCATATACGATCTGTTCCATGCATTCAGGTTATGTTGTTCCTTGCCCCATTTTACACCCTCGTAATAATATGCGAGCGCTGTTGCATCATCTCCTTTCGCTTTGTAAACATCGCCGATGGTAAATTTTACAATCCCCAGGAATTTTACAAATCCTGAACGATAGGCTATTTGTTCCGATAGTTTTTCATAATACAGTACAGAATCCAGTTTATTGATCGAGAGGTATACCAGCCCGAGGTTCATATAGGCAAGCATTTGGCGGGGGGCATAATTTATCTCTGTGCCCATCCTGCCTGCTTCAGAAAAATGAAAGATCTGCTGTTGTATATTTTCTGTCCTGAGCATCAGTATACCGGATATATGGTGAACATAAGACCGGAGCAGTTTCCTGACATCACCTTTAAATGGACTTACCGACAGTTGCCAATCTTCCTTTTGGGATAGCTTAGGATCATCAATGATGGCAAATGCATCCAGCAGGCTCCTGTAGGCTTCTCCCAAACGTCCCAAACCGGTGAACTGGTATGCCCTACTGATAAGGCTATATGCTTCAGGTACTTTTTTGCCATACTTCCTGGCAATAGCTATTTTTTTTTCTGCATACAGCAATGCAGAATCCCTGTTTTGTTCTTCGTAAAAATTATAGATATCCCTGCATAGATTGTGTTGCATCTCACCGTCCGTAGTACGGGCAAGCACTTTTCGCAAACTATCTACCTGGGCATGCAACCCAAATGGAACAAGTAAAAAGAAAAGCATTTTGATATGGATCCTCATGAAGATTGATTGGGTAAATGGATGAAAAATGTGGTTCCTTCACCCTCTTTCGTTTCTACCTGCAATTCCCCACCATGCGCTTTTACAATATCATAGCTCAAACTCAACCCCAATCCTGTTCCCTGTCCGGTTGGTTTGGTGGTGAAGAAGGGCTGAAAAATTTTATCCACCACTTTCTGCGGAATACCGGTACCATTATCTTTTACACTGATAAGAATGCCGTCATTCTTTTTCTCTGTAGCTATGGTTACTTTAGGTTCATAGGTTTCGGGGGAACTCTTTTTCCTTTCAGCTACTGCATAAAAGGCGTTATTGATGAGGTTTAAAACTACGCGCCCCATTTCCTGTGGTTGAACACTGACCATCCCAATGGTATCATCAAAAGTGGTTTCGAAAGATGCATTAAATGATTTGTCCTTCGCGCGTAGTCCGTGATACGACAACCGTAAATATTCATCACACAATGCATTGAGATCTGTGGCTTCATTTTGACCGCTGCTGCTGCGGCTGTGTTGCAACATTCCCCTAACAATATCGCCGGCCCGTTTGCCATGGTGATTGATCTTGGTAAGATTGTCTTTTAAATCAGCTGCGATCTGTTGGGCATCTTCCAAATTACCTTTTTGGATCTCTTCATTCATTTCATCCACCAGTTCCGTACTCACTTCGCTGAAATTATTTACAAAATTCAAAGGGTTCTGTATTTCATGTGCGATGCCTGCTGTGAGTTCACCGAGTGAGGCCATTTTTTCTGACTGGATCAATTGCTTTTGCGTCATCTGTAATTCTGCCAATGCCTCTTCAGCGCGATGCTTTTCTATTTGCAGTTTTATCAAATCCTCTTCTGCCTGTAACGCATGCGCTTCCGCAACTTTCAGATCGCTGAAACGGGTGAACGTAAGATTAAACACAGCAGCAAACCTTTCCAATAACTGTATGGTATATTCGCCTTGTCCATCCGGCGATGCCATACCAATAAATCCTTTGCTGAAATAGGCTACGCTTTGTACCCTTCTTTGCTGCGCAAGTCCACCTTTGAAAGGAATGTGCAGTAAATTGTTCAGGTAATGAAAATATTCTTCAAGTTCTTTCCCCCGCATATCCACTATCACTGACTTGCGTTGTGCTTTCCATCCATCATATAATTTTTTTACAGAAGCATTATCGTTTTTATTGAAAAGGAACTTCTGGCCTATATGCGTACCGTCTTCATCCGTGGCCCACATTTCCATATCACCACTGTCATCCTGTACTATCCCAATGTATAAACGGTTAGGCTCTATCCCCAGGCCAATCAGTTGCCGGAATAATTCAGCTGCCGTTTCTGACAGTTCATCACTTTTCTGCATGGCTAATGTCCTGCTTCGCACTCTTTCCAACGCCGCTTCTATCTGTGCTTCTCTTGTTTGTGCTTCCGCCTGTTTCAAGTCGAGATAGCGACGGAAGGTTAAAGAAAATACCGCTGTGAACCTCTTAAGTATCTTTTGTTTTTCATCATTGTGAGGCAACAGTGAAAAAGTAAATAGAGCGCCCTGTTCAAAAAAACTTGCAAAGATAGTGTGATCGGGAAATTCCTGATTCTGTATATATGATGAATTATAATTAGGGGAATGACTTAATACATTATAGTAGGATCGCAAATCATCTCCGGCTAAATGATATGAAAAATTTTCTTCTTTATTTTTCCATGCCTCAAACAAACCGGCCCATAAGGGATGCGCACTAAAATTAATGCTGCCCATTCCTTTCATTTCTTTTCCTTCACTGGTTGTGGTAGCTGCCCAAACATCTGCAGTCATGTCCGGATGAATGATCGTAATTCCACATCGCATGGTTTCAACACCCAGCAACGAAATCTCAGTAAACACAACCGCCATGGCAGATCCAACATCCTCGCTTGACTGCATAGCCATCGCACTGTAACGAACCCGTTCCAATCCCGCTTCTATTTGCGCTTCTCTTGCCTGTGCTTCTGCTTTTTGCAGATCGTTAAAACGGGTGTACGTAAGATCAAAAACTTTGGCAAAGCGGAGCAGGATTTCAAAATGTTCCTCCGGTAAAGGCTCAAGGGTAGCTAATGTAAGGTTCCCGAAATTATTGAATGAAGAAGACAACCATACCCTTTCAGGTGCTTTCATACCTGCTATTACAAAATCAGGCAGCTTTGTAAGTTCTGTTTCAACAAACAGGTAATCATCCCAATCTTTTTTCAACTGGCCATGTAATTCATACTGCCAGCGTATTACACGATCCTGCCAGGCCTTTAGGTAAGCGAGGTAAGGTGGTTGTTCATGGTATTGCACAAAAAGGCCGATGGGCTCCTGCTGTGCTTCTGAATTGGCCATCCACCACATAGATCCTCTCGTTTCCGGGTCGTAGATCATAATCAAACAGCGGGCAAGTATAACATCAAGCTTTGTCAATTCAGTAAATACGGTTCCTATCAATTCCTTTAATTCTTCTGAATTCAGCATGGCCATAGCTCTTGCGCGAACCCTTTCCAATCCCAATTCAATTTGTACTTCCCTTGTTTGCGCCTCTGCTTTTTGAAGGTCAATAAAACGTGTGTAAGTAAGATCAAACACTTTCGCAAACCGGAGCATGATATCGAAATGTTCATCCGGTAAAGGTTCCAGGCTGGCCAGTGTTAGGGACCCAAAATTGTTAAAGGAAGAGGATAACCAAACACTACCTGGCGCTTTCATTCCTGCGATCACAAAATCAGGTAATAGAGAAAGTTCTGTTTCAGTAAACAGGAAATCATCCCATTCGTTTTTTGTTTTACCCTCCAGTTGGTACTGCCATCTCAATTCCCGCGCCTGCCATGCTTTTACATATTCACGGGGAACAATCATATCATGATGTTTCACGAGATAATTCATCGGTTGCGATGGCGCTTCTGAATTCGCCATCCACCACCGCACGTCGAATGTAACCGGATCATAAATCATGATCAAACAACGTGTAAGTGAAAAGTCGAGTTTCGTCAGTTCATTGAAAACAGTCCCGATCAATTCATTCAGCTCTTCTGAATGCTGCATGGCCATTGCCCTGGCACGAACTCTTTCGAGTCCCAATTCAATTTGTACTTCCCTTGTTTGTGCTTCCGCTTTTTGCAGGTCATTAAAACGTGTATAAGTGAGATCGAATACTTTTCCGAACCTGTTCAGGATATCAAGGTTCTCTTCTGAAAGTGGCTCCAGCGTATCCACCTGCAGGTTGCCGAAATTATGGAAGGAGGAATTGAAATAGATGTTCTTAGTTTGTAGCATTCCCTGCTTCACCATGTCAGGCAGGTAACGAAAATCTGTTTCAGCAAAAACATATTTTACCAGGTCGTTTTTTTCTTCGCCTGTCAGGTTATAGATCCATTTGGGTTGCTTTTCTTTCCAGGCCTTCAACATAGCCTGGAAGTAAGGATGGTTATTGAGTGGCAGAAAATAGGAATTGGGCGTTTTATCGATCTCTGGATTAGCCATCCAGTTTCTCATTGAAGTTCCGCCAGGATCTATTATGCTGATCTGGCAACGATTCATCAAAAAATGGAGTTTTGTTAGTTCTTTAAAAACGATATCCACCACTTCGGCCAGCTCATCTGATCGCTGCATAGCCATCGCCCTTGCACGCACTCTTTCCAACGCTGCTTCTATTTCCAATTCATGGTTTATTTGCGCTAATGTAACGGACTGCTGTGCCAGCATTCCCTGGAGCTGTTCAATTTGAAGCTGTAAAGACTCTTCTGATTCTTTCATATGTATTGACAATGGAATAACAATAAGCCATTATTACACCCTGATTGCTAAATACGAAGGTGTTGTGTCATTAAAATGAGTAACATTTTTTTGTGCCAAGCATTCAAATGATCTTTCTTCAGCTTGAATGTGCTGATGTAAAGCTGGAACGCACTATACACATCTAACAAACTGGTTAATTACTATCAACATATCAAACAATCTAATAGCACAACACGTTAATTATTAATTACCCTAGTGCACATGTCTTCTCTTAATAATTCCTCCTGAAGTTTCTTTGATAGTACTTGCGAAAACAAAAGCATTGGGGTCCACTTCTGTTACCATGTTCTTCAGCTTACGCAATTCAAGACGCGTAATAATCGTGAAGATGATATCGCAGTCATCATGCACATCAAACTTACCCGGTAAATAACCACGTTCTCCTTTGTAAACGGTGATACCGCGGCCGAGTTCATTTACAAGGCGGTGTTTTACTTCATCACTTTTTCCCGAGATAATGGTAACACCCGTGTATGCCTGTATGCCCTCGATCACATAATCTATTGTTTTGGATGCAGTGAAATAGGTGAGCATGGAATACAATGCAACCGGGATACCAAACTTAAAAGCGGCCAAACTGAATATGATGATATTAAGCCCAAGAATGATCTCACTGATCGTAAAGCTGGAGCGGCGTAATGTGTACAATGCTAATACTTCAATTCCATCAACCGCACAACCTGCCCGCATAGTAAGGCCGATGCCGAGCCCGAGAAAGAAACCGCCGAAAATAGAAATGAGTAATTTATCTTCTGTGATCACCGGAAATTCCGGATATAATAAACAGATACTCAATAGAACTACACAGAAAAAAGTTTTGATCGCAAATCCCTTATTGATCGCATAAGCCGACATGATCACGAAAGGAAGATTCGCAAGCACGATCACATAGGCAAGATTGACATGATAGATCTCATGTATCAAAAGAGAGATCCCTGTAATACCACCATCAAAAAACTTGTTGGGTACCAAAAATCCTTTTAATGCAAAGGCCGTTATGATTACACCGACAACAATGAGAAACACATCGGAGAGTGTTGATTCATGTTGTTTCAGTGTATGCGGGCTTTCAGTTCTTGCGTTAAGCAGTATCAGGTTCTTTTCCTGTTTGTCGGAAAGGAATTCTTGCGCAGTTTCTGTAAAATAAGTATGGGATTCGAGGAACAAGATCTGTTGCCGCTGCCATTCCATTTTATCTGAGGCGATCCCTTCTTTTAAAAATTCAGGGTATAGTTTCTCCGCCTTGAGGCCGTAATCATCTGTACCGAGATAGTAGAGATCGGCATCGCACAGAATTTCTGCCAATGCGGTTTTGGGCGATTGCGGGATCTTGGTGGCCATGATCAACTCACAGATGGTATCGATCTGCCCATCGGTATAATCAAATCGCGGGAGAAATTCCCTGGCATATTCACAGGAAACTTCCTCGTGACCTGTGTATTTTTTGATAAAACCGGCATCATGAAAAAGAGCGGCGGTGGACAGTAGATCAAGCTCCTCACCGGTCACATTTTCTGAAGCGGCAATTTCAAGGCTTTGCTTTAATACCCCGCGGGTATGATCAATGTTATGGTAGCTAAGGTATGCGGGGAGTTCTTTCTGTAGTTTCTCAATAATAAAGGCCCCTGCAGCTTCTACTTGCATGTTTCTAAAGATTAGTTAGTTTGGATCAAACCCACATGCCCGTAGCCACCCTTTAAAGATATGATTTGTTGATGTGATATGATTGAAATATTCAGCATGTACAAGATGCTGATAGATAGTCGTATTGTATATTTATAAAATATATTCCGGGAAATGATAAGAGGCTGTAAAGTCCAGCGTTTCAAAAGGCGATAAAATAGGTTTATCTTACAGCAAATAAACAAGCATTATGGACAGAAATAAAGGCGGGCTATTATATTTCCTGTTGGGTATCTATACATTAATGATCAGCTGGCACTACAATCATTCGATCGTTTTATTGATCATTCATTATATTTTCTGGCCGATATACCTGGTGTATGAATTGCTGATCGGGCATCTTGCGCATGATCTGTGGAGAACGATTCCTGCGTCTTATTTTAAGTGACGGTGACCGAAGGCAGGTTCCAGCTTCTATTCACGATACAATAGATAAGAGAAAAAATTGCTTGAACCACAATAGGCACATAGGAACATAGGTTTTCACATAGTTGTAATTATTCTTTGACCCCAGTACGGAAAAAATAGTTTATAAGAATCTAACCTATGTGTTATAAACTATGTACCTAGTTGACTATGTTGTTCAAAATCATAATCCCATCTCTACTGAGTCAACAATTTACGCCCCAGCACCGTAAAATATTAATCACACGCACAAGCTGCAAAAAAATGTAGATCAGGATAGACCGTAGAACCGGGATGCATTTCCCCCGAATACACCTGCATTCTCTTCGGTGTTGAAAGAAGAAAAATAATCTTCCACCAACACGAGCATTTTTTCATAAGAAGCCGCAACCAAACAAACCGGCCAATCTGAACCGAATAGCAACCTGTTTACACCAAATGCTTCAGTAACAATATCGAGATAAGGGGTAAAATCTTCCGGCTTCCAGTTATTCCAGTCAGCTTCCGTAACCATACCGCTAATTTTACAATATACATTGGGGAACTGCGCGATGGTTTGCATCCCTTTTTCCCAATCATCAATTAACCCATCTTTGATAAAAGGTTTCGCAATATGATCGATCACGAATGGCTGTTCGGGAAACTGTTTTACAAGTTCAATGGCCGATGAAAGATGTTTGGGAAAGATCAGGATATCATAGGTAAACCCAAATTCCTGTAACGCAGCAATGCCCCTGAGAAAATCGGGCTGCAACATGAACGAAGGATCTTCTCCCTGTAAAATATGACGGAACCCTTTTACTACCGGGTATTGCTTATAGTGTTCGAGACGTTCTTTTATGTTTTCAGCACGCAGATCAACCCAGCCCACAACGCCTTTGATAAAAGGATTGGTGTTTGCCAGTTCTATCAAAAAATCAGTTTCTTTTTCTGACTGATCAGCCTGCACTGCAACGCAACACTCAATATTATTTTGCTGAAATACGGGCCATAGATCACCTGGTAAAAAATCCTTCCTGATCACCGACATATCCCCGTTGATCCATTCGTGTACAATGGGATCATATTTCCAGAAATGCTGGTGCGAATCAACGATCATTGGTAAGCGATTACATTTTGTTTGGATGTTCCCAAGCCATCGATACCTAATTCAACCACATCACCCGGTTTTAAATAAACAGGCGGATTGAAACCAAGCCCCACTCCTGCCGGTGTTCCTGTTGAAATGATATCGCCGGGAAGCAAGGTCATGAATTGACTGAGATAAGAAACCAGTTGCGGGATATTGAAGATGAGATCATCAGTATTTCCATCCTGCATCATTTGGTCATTCACTTTTAACCATAAGCGGAGTTTATGCGGATCGGTTATCTCGTCTTTTGTTACGAGCCATGGGCCGAGCGGCGCAAATGTATCACAGCCCTTGCCTTTGTCCCAGGTTCCGCCGCGCTCCAGTTGAAACTCGCGTTCGCTTACATCATTGTGCAAACAATAGCCTGCAACATATTCCATCGCTTCTTCTTCTGAAACATAACTTGCTTTTTTCCCTATCACAAAAGCCAGTTCCACTTCCCAATCGGTTTTAACCGAGTTTTTTGGGATCATGACATGATCATTTGGCCCCGTTATGGCTGTTGTGGATTTCATGAACAGTATCGGCTCCTTAGGTATTGCTGCATTGGTTTCTTTCGCGTGTTTCGCATAATTCAAACCAATGCAAAGTATTTTTGATGGTTTGGCTACCGGGCAACCGAGTCTTGTGTTTTGCGGAATTTCGCGCAGCATGCTCTTATGCTCCGACAACATCCATCCCAAATGCTGCAATCCACCATTGCCAAAAAATAATTCATCGTAGTCTTTGATAAAACCTGATACATCATAATTTTTTCCATCAATGTGTACACCGGGTTTTTCCTTTCCTGCTTCGCCAAAACGTATCAGTTTCATGTTTCTTTTTATTGTAAAGTTAATTGTATGATGGTATCGGTATCGTCCATTTTCACCGCATCGAGATAAACAAATACGCCTTCAGGTTCCTGCTTGAATTTGATACCCGCTTTTGTCGTAAATACAGCGGCCGCAGTGATCTTTTCTTTCATGCCGGGAATAAATACATACGGCTGCTGCAGTTTATTCTTGTTGAGTATGTGCACGAAATAGTTTTTATTTTTCCCTGTCACCACACCCCATTCCTGCGGCTGAACAATATTACCGCGTGTTCCGTAAATGGTGCTACCATTCTCAGACATCCATTTACCCAATGCGGCAAGTGTATCCCTGAACTCATTTTGTATAACACCATTTGGCATAGGGCCAACATTCAATAAAAAATTTGCATTACGTCCTGCGGCATTTACCATGTAGTGAACCAATGCAGGAACGGTTTTAAATTTCCTGTCGGTCATATTGTAACCCCAGGCATCATTCATGGTCTCACAGGTTTCCAACGGCAATTGCGAAATGCTCGCACCACCAAAACCGGTTGTATTGTTGCCCGGAAGGTCTTTTTCAAATGCCTGGAAATCTTCGCCAGGTATTGGCGAGAGATGGTGATTATTAGCGATCAGGCATTTGGGTTGCAGTTTATGTATCAGCTTGTAGATCTCATCATAATGCCAATCCACTTTTGATTTGAGCGATTTATCATGGTCATTGTCTAATTGATCCCAATGCCCATCAAACCAGATCCCTGAGATCTCTCCATAATTGGTTAGCAGTTCTGTTAACTGCGCTTTCATAAAACTGATATAGCTGTTCCAGTCGCTTTTCTTTGTTCTGCCTGTTCCTTTACCTGTTTTGCCTGTTTCATACTGGTAATCCGAGCGGTACCAATCGAGCAAAGAATAATAACAGAATAATTTGATACCCTGTTTGTGGCATTCATCTGCGAGTTGGCGCAATGCATCTTTTGCATACGTTGTATTGGTGATCTTCCAATCAGATTGTTTGGTATCCCAGTTACTGAATCCATCATGGTGGCGCGTGATGAAAGTGATATACTTCATACCGGCGCTCTTCGCAGTATTTACCCAAGCTTTTGCATCAAAATCGATGGGGTTGAACACGCGTATCAGATTGGTATATTCTTCTACGCGGATATTGCGGTTATTCATCACCCACTCACCGGCGCCCAATACACTCGATGCGCCCCAGTGAATGAACATACCGAATTTAGCATCCTGGAATTCCTGTCTTGCGGCAAGATTCTCAGGTGTAGGTGTATACGTTTGTGAAAATGCGGACCCAAGAATAAAAGCAAACCCCGCTACTGCAAATAATTTTCTCATGAATGTTTAGTTGTTCAGTTTAACAAAGCCCCCATCGATCGGGTAATCATTTCCCGTGATAAAACCCGCTTCATCGCTGCAGAGATAGAGAGCGAGTGCAGCTACTTCTTCCACCGTACCCATTCTTCCTACAGGTTGTGTTTTAGATAATTTTTCAAATATTTCTTTTTCCTTTCCCGGATAGTTCTTAGCAATAAAACCATCCACAAAAGGTGTATGAATACGCGCAGGTGAAATAGAATTGCAGCGGATGTTGTCTTTGAGATAGTCTTTTGCAACGCTGAGTGTCATAGCATATACAGCGCCTTTACTCATACTATATGCAAATCGATCATCAATGCCCACCAATGCGGCAACAGATGCAACGTTTAGTATTGCCCCACCGCCTTTTTGTTTTAAAACAGGGATGGCTGTATGAAGACAATTGTAAGCGCCTTTTACATTTACATTGTATACTCTTTCAAAATCTTCTTCTGAGGTTGTATCTGCTTTGCCTACATGTGCGATGCCAGCGCAGTTAACCAGTATATCGAAGGAATTGATTTGTGCAAATATCTCTTTCACCTGTTGCTGGTCGCTGATATTGCAACCATGCGCATATGCGCTACCGTTGGCTGAGAGAATAGCTGCTACCGTTTCATCAGCACCAGCCTTGTTCAATTCAATGATATGAACCGTTGCGCCCTGTGCCGCGAACATGATAGCGACTGCTTTCCCGATACCGCTGCCGCCGCCTGTTACTATTGCTGTTTTGTTTTGTAAAGAGAACATCATTCAAAATTTATTCCTGGTACGAAATTATTGTAAAGAAAATATTTTATTCATCAATACCCATTTCTCGCCGGGTTTTGCAAAAGGCAATCTCTGTTGAAAATTCCACATCAGTGTTTCCCATTCCTGCACTTTTTCATTGGATGCGTCGGCTTTTGATTTCGCTTCAAAACTAAAACTGTCATTTACATCCATGATCATAAACAAACGGTTGCTCACACGGTAAATTTCCATCTGTTCAATACCGGATGACGTAATACTTTCCATTATCTCCGGCCATACATGTTTATGCCATTGTTCATATACTTTGATCAATGCATCGTCGTCGATCAGGTCAAGAGCGAGGCAGTATCTCTTGGACATAGTTTGTTGTTTTAACTTTTAACATTTAATTTTTAACTGTTAACTTCTTTCACCACATGCCCCTTCCATCCAAACCAGAACACCACCACAAAACAAACCAACGGCACGATATAACCTAATTGGATATTATGCGTAACGTCACTGATATAACCCAACACAGGTGGCAATAAAGCGCCTCCTACTATTGACATGATGATCAGGCTGCTTCCCAATTCCGTATCGCTACCCAGGTCTTTAATTCCCAAAGAAAAAATGGTCGGGAACATGATAGACATGAAGAAGGCAATTCCGATCACCGCATATACGGGAACCATACCATGTGCATTGATGGCAACCACACTTAATACAACACATAAGAAGGCATATATAGCGAGTAGTTTTGGCGGCGCAACAAAACGCATGAGAAAAGTACCAGCAAATCGTCCCACCATAAATGCCATACCACAGCCCCATCCAAGATAATCGGCGGCTTTTATTTTATCGATTCCAGCGGATCTTATCGCAAAAAGAATAAAAAAGCTAAACACGCAAACCTGTGCCCCAACATAAAAGAACTGTGCTACCACGGCCCATAACAAATGTTTATGGCGAAGTGTGTGCATGATACTTTTGACCGGCGCCGCTTCTCCTTTTTCTTTGATCTCCGGCAATTTGATAAACGCAAAAATGAGCGCGATCACTACGATCACGCAACCTAAAATAAAATAAGGTGTTTTTACAGATGCAGCTTCTGATGCAAGAGCCAGTTGTCTTGCAGTGGCATCCATGGCATTCAATGCCTCATCCGAATTTCCTTCTGTTAAAATGATACGCGCACCTATGATCGGTGCCACGGTAGCCGCGAGGCCATTGAAGGATTGAGCAAAATTTAACCGCTGCGTAGAAGTGGCGGGGTCACCCAATAATGAAGCATATGGATTGGCAGCTGTTTCCAGTATCGTTAATCCGCAGGCGATAATGAACAGCGCCATCAGGAAGAAAGTATACTGTTGCGTATTGGCTGCTGGAATAAAAAGAAAAGAACCAATTGCAAAAAAACAAAGGCCGGTAATAATGCCTGCTTTGTACCCATATTTCTTCATGATAAATCCTGCCGGTAACGCCATCACGAAGTAGGCAATGAACACGGCTGAATCAACCAGTGAAGATTGCAAAGTGGAAAGGCTGAATGATTTCTTTAAATGTGGGATCAGGATCGGATCGAGGTTATGTACAAAGCCCCACATAAAAAAAAGCGAGGTGATCATAATAAAAGCGAACCGGGTGGCATTGCGTGATGGCTGCATCGTATAAACAGTTAATTACGGATGAAAATAACTCAATTCAGGTTTAGATGATGGAAGTTCCGGTATATTTTGCGCGAAGAGGATAATATTAGGGATAAGAATGCTTACGAAAACGTTTGAGTAACCTGGTCGGGAAAAATAATTGCCAGACCCACCCCTTAAATACTGTTCTCTATTCATTGCGCAAGAATGAGCTACAAATCTGCTATTATTCCTTTATTTCAACCATAGAGATTGTAGTTAAAATGATGGACAATATGATTATTCTTTCTCGTACCCTTCAGTGTATGAACAATAACAGGACGCTCTCTCGTATTTGGATGATTAAGGCAATAGAAGAAAAACGAAGAAAAAAAGAGTTGCTGATAGAAGTAATGTTCGCACAATCGGCAAGTCTTTTTTTCTTCGTTTTTCTTTTATTGAACTCCTCCGTTGTTAATTATTTGCCCTGAAGGGCGGGACAAAAATCATTCACTTTTGATATCTGTTGTTTTGTCTTCACGTTTGGTACCCGCGTATAATTCATATTCAAGCAGCCGACAATCAATAGTAGCATTAAAGAATTCTATCCGCCTGCTGGGTTTAAGGCGGATCTTTTTGGCGAGGTCGAGGTTGCCGGTGAAAACATAACCGGTATATCCTTTACATTGATTCTTCAGGAAATCACCCATTCTTGCGTAAGTGGCGTTCAATTCGATCTCATCGCCCAAGCGTTCGCCATATTCGGGATTGAACATGATCACACCATTGGGCTCCTGTGGAATGGGTGTTTTTTCAAAATCACATGCTATAAAACTGATCAGGTTCTCAACACCTGCTGCTGCAGCATTTGTTTTTGCAATACTGATCGCAAGTTCACTCCTGTCTGAAGCGGTCACCTGCAGACCGGGCACCTCTTTAACCTGTTCCTGTAGTTTTTTCTTTTCTGCCTCATACACTTCTTTTTGATAACCCAGTATGTGCATGAACGCATAATGATTCCGTAGCAAACCTGGCCTGCGGTTGGTAGCGATCAAAGTTGCTTCAATGGCCAGTGTCCCCGAACCACACATAGGATTGATAAAAGGCGCTTCCCTGTTCCATTTGGTTGATAAGATCGTTGCTGTTGCCAGGGCCTCCAGCATAGGCGCTTTACCAGGGAGTTTGCGGTAGCCGTGTTTGGCCAATGTTTCTCCTGATGTATCTAAGAAAATTTCCGCTTCTTCGTGTTTCCAGAAAAGGTATACCACAGCACCGGTCAATTCAGAACCGGTGGAAGGCCTTTTGCCTGTCTTATTCCGCATCCTGTCTACGATCGCATCTTTCACACGCAGGTTAGCAAAAAGATTTGTCTGTATAGTGGGATGAAACACATTGCTCGTTACAGAGAAATAACCATCGGGTGCGATCATTGTTTCCCAATCAACCGTAAGCAGGTTATTGTATAATTCATCGGGATCATTACAGGTAAATGCTTTCAGCGAATACATCACCTGGCTGGCGCAGCGAAGGTTAAGGTTCAGACGGATACAATCAGCCACCGTACCCTCCAATTCAACACCGGTTTGAAAGGCGCGCACAACTGTAAATCCCAGTTCTTTCACTTCCTTTTGTAAAGCTGGTGATAACCATTTGTGACAGGTAATAATGATGCGGCTCGGTGTTGTAAATGCTTCCATTGGCGCAAATTTAAGCCATCGCATTGGGAAATTCCCAATTGGGTCCCGCACTTGCGGGATGGAATTGGGAGATTGGGAAATTGACCAAATGCGAGAGGTCTTTCAAATTTCCCAATTTCCCAATTCCAAAATCCAAAATCTGACAGGTTTTGTATGTTTACAATTCATAATCATCCATGCCCTCATCTTTACTCAATCCGGACCAATGGGTCAACCAGTATGCAGATGCCCTCTATGGCTATACATTGCACAGGGTAAATGATGCTGCCTTGGCTGAAGACATCGTACAGGAAACATTTTTAAGCGCCTGGAAAGCCCGCGATACTTTCAAAGGCGAAGCATCAGAAAAAAGCTGGCTGTTTACTATCTGCAAAAACAAGATCATTGATCATTACCGGAAGAAAGCAAGGGATATTGTGCAACCGCTGGCGGAAAGAAGCGCTACCGACGGATTTTTTGATGAGGTGGAACACTGGACACAGGAAGATCAGCCTGCCGACTGGGGTATCGACTACCAGCAAAACATAGATAACAAAGAATTTTACCAGGTACTGGAAGGATGCAAAAAGAAACTCCAGGAACTGCAGCAGGCTGTTTTTTCGATGAAATACCTGGAGGACCTGGATTCTGCGGAGATCTGTAAGGTTTTGGGTATCACATCGTCCAATTATTGGGTGTTGATCCACCGGGCGAAACTCCAGTTGCGTGGCTGTCTTGAAAAAAATTGGCTCAACATAAAATAACCTTGATGAACCCTTTGAATACCAGTTGTAAAAAAGCCACTTACCTCGTTTCTAAAAAAGAAGAGGGCAAACTTTCCTGGCTGGACAGCATCCGGTTACGCAGTCATCTCACCATATGCAGCTTGTGCAGAAAATTTGAATCACAAACCGGTTTTATTGGCCGCATGGCAAAGCATGCTTCTGTTAACGCTACACTTTCTCCTGAAGCGAAACAAAGACTCGAAAACGCCATGAACCATCGACCATAGTCCATGGACCATGGACCATGGACGCCCCCGCATTTCATTAATTCCTACATTTGAAACACAATACAAAACAACTGCATGGAACATGAAATAACCGGGCATACCCGCAAAGTGTACAAAATATGGAAGAACCCAAATATCTCGTTTTGGAAAAAATTCAGGGAGATCGGTATTGAGATATTGATCATTGTCTTTGCCGTATCGCTCGCCGCTTTTTTAGAAAGACAAAGAGAGCACGGTAGTGAGCAGAAACAGGTAAAAGAGTTTTTAACAGGATTAAAAACAGATCTGTTAAGTGATGTGGCCGAAATGGGTGAAGATAAAAAGACCTTTACGATGGCGCATAAGGCCTTTGTTTACCTCACTTCTGTAAAACCCGGAGAAAAGATAAATAAAGACAGTGTTCATAGGTATTCAAATTATATAACCAACACAACAGGATTGGTGCCGAACGATGGGCGCTACCAGGGGTTTAAATCCAGTGGAAAGATCAGCACCATTGAAAACATAGAACTTCAAAATGATATACTGGACCTGTACCAGGAAAATATCCCTCTTCTGCTCACATCAACCGATAATTATACACAGAAAAAACAAGTGCTTTTCAGATTATTACTTGAACAGGTAAAGAGGCGGCCGGATGGTTCATCAGATATTTTGGAAGTGTTCTCTACTGATAAAGCTTACAATATTTTCTCAACCCTAACCTCTACAGGAGAGATCTTAGCGCGGTATGACACTGTGATCAACAAGTCAAAGAAGATCATCGCTGCGATAGATAAGGAATATGGGAAATAGTCTATGGACCATAGACCATGGTCAAATAGACGTCCCTGCATTTCATTAATTCTTGCATTTGAAACACGATACAAAACAACTGCATGGAACATCGCTCCGATAGAAAGGAATATGTGAAATAGTCCATAATCCATGTTTTTTGACTATGGACTATGGACTATTGTCTATGGACTACCGTCTATGAACTACCGTCTATCTACAAAATATTATTTCTCCATCAAACCATCCGCTTTCCACTGCTTGATGGTATTGATATCAGCATCAGACAATTTCGGTTTCCTGTTAGGCATGAAACCTCTTTCTGTTGGTGCAAGCTGAATGCGGCGGAGGATCTCGTCTGCCTGTGCGCTGGCTCCGGCATAGGTATTCAATGGTTTTTTGTTGCCGCCTTTATCAGGGAAATGGCAAGGCGCGCAATTGGCCTCAATTATCGCCATGACGTTACTCTGGTAACTTATTTTTTTCACAACCGGTTTGGTTTCCGTTTTAGGAGCGTCTGCAGTTGATTTTTTGGTTGAACTGCAATACGTGAACAAGGTTACTGCGCCTACAACAAGAATGGTAACAAAAATCTTTTTCATACAAGGTTGATGGTTTAAGTGAATTAACGGGCAGTTTCAAATATATCCCTTCGGGGATATTGAAAGCATTTTATGTTGGATAAAGAGGGTGAATAACCGATGAAAATCGGTCAAACGGCTTAAAGATATATTAAAATACAACTCAACATGCTCCATAGTGTTCCGCAGCATTAAATACCGGGGATTATCCCGGTAAACCGATATATGACACAAGTTGCCACGAAAAAACTGCAAGCAACCCGGTTGCTGATCGGCGTTTTTGGTTGATTTCCCGCTGGTCTGCTGTTGGTCATACGTTGGTCTTATGTTGGTCCGACGTTGGTCTTACGTTGGTCTGACGTTGGTCTTACGTTGGTCTGACGTTGGTCTTACGTTGGTCTGAAGTTGGTTGCCTGCCTGCCGCCAATATATTCATTGTTGGGCTGTCCTTCGGTGCCGGTAGGATGCCGATAGACTGTCCATAGAACTGCCGTTGGTTGGCTATTCCCGGTAAATAATAAACGGCTGGTAATTTGAGCCGCCATTCGCCTTCTATTGCTTTTCAACTTTACCAACCTCTTGTTTCCCTTGTGCCGCCTCATATGGCCTCTTTAACTGCCCTATAGGTGCCTTTATAGTCCGTTTTGGTCAGGGTGTTATCCTTATGCTGTCCTTATGTTACCCTTATGCTGTCCTTATGTTACCCTTATGCTGCCCTTATGTTACCCTTATGCTGCCCTTATGCTGCCCTTATGCTATCCTTATACTGTCCTTATGCGGCGATTATCACTTTTACAAACTATGATAAACCACTATTCTCACCTTACTAAAAGGCTGTAGGCATTACGCTCAAAGATTACATAAACAGGGGGAGTTCTCAGAACTGAAGGGTAAATACCGTGCCTTTCCCCTCAACGGATTGCACCGTGATATTTCCCTTATGCAGCATCATGATCTGTTTGCACAAACTCAACCCGATACCGCTTCCGTTCTTTTTGGTACTGAAAAAAGGAATAAAGATATTATTCATCACTTCCTCATTCATACCATAACCATTATCAGACACTCTTACGGCAACCTTGCTGTGTGCACCAATCAAAGCGGATAGAATAATGCGGGGGTGTTCACTTTCCTTTACGGCTTCAATGGCATTTACGATGAG
Source organism: Bacteroidota bacterium (assembly GCA_040388705.1). Classification (GTDB taxonomy): domain Bacteria; phylum Bacteroidota; class Bacteroidia; order Chitinophagales; family Chitinophagaceae; genus Sediminibacterium. Next base: position 319,469 of record JAZKBI010000003.1, read on the forward strand.
GTTGATCAGCACCTGTTCAATTAAATTGTTATCAACATCCAGTGTAAGTTCAGGATCCTTTAGAATGATCTCCATTTCAATGCCTTTCTGATTGAGTGTTGGCTGCATCAGGTTGTGCATGTTCTCAAAAAGATCGCGCACAAATACATGCTTGAGGTTTGGTGTGGTGATCTTGTTGAGGTTGCGATACACTTCCGCAAATTTCAACAACCCTTCACTCCTTCTCTTAATGGTATTGATACCCACTTCCAGGTCATCCACTACCCCGTTGCTGTTATCGAGATGTTGCACGGATTGTTGTAAACGGTTTTTTAAAGTATCGGCCAGTGAAGAGATCGGCGCTACGGAATTCATGATCTCGTGTGTCATTACACTCAATAGTTTCTGCCAGGCTTTTGATTCAGTTTCATCCAATGCTTCATTGATGTTCTGGAAAGCGATCAGGTGAAATTTTTTTCCATCGGTCTGGAAAGCAGTGGCAGATAATAATATTTTGAACGTATTTTTTTCCTGGTGAACAGTAGCAATATGGTTGTTACCAGGTTTCAGCGTGATCACCTGCTCATACAATTGTTCATCACGTTTTTGTAAGGAATGGATGGTTTTGAGATAAGGCATGAGCAGCATACGCTTCAACGATTCATTCATCCATACCACATCACCGGTTTCTGCTTCGTACGATATGATACCTGTATCAACCAGTTCCAGTATTTTCTGCAGGTACTGGTATTGTGTTTCTTTTTCCTTAGAAATCACTTTGAATGCAGAATTGATCTCGTTAAACCCTTTGCGCAACGGTTTCAAATCAACCGGCGCCTGCGATACATTGAAGTTTCGAGAGAAATCGCGGTACTGGATGGATTCGACAAACTGTTCTACTTCCTTCTGTGCCTGTTTATGAAAATTATAAAAATCGATCACCTGGTAAATGATCACCGGCACAGCGATCACCTCGTAAATAAGCAACCCTGGCGTTACCAACAGGTAAGCGCCTGTACAAATGGTGAAGCATAGCAATGCCACACGTATCAAAATATCCCACTGGAACTTCTTAAATGTCATATTTGCTGAGTCTTCTGTATAAGGCCGTTCTTGTTAACCCCAGTTCTTTGGAGGCTTTGCTGATGTTTCCATTGTGTTTATCGATCACTTTCATGATGGTGTTTTTTTCCATCGTACTCAGCTTCATCACTTCATCTTCATTACTATCATTATTCACGGAAGACTCAATGGGTGAGAACAGGAGTTCTGATCCTTCAATCGTTTCCTCGTCAGACATAATGATCGCTCTTTCGATCGTATACTGCAATTCACGCACATTACCAGGAAAAGGATATTGAAGCAATTTATCCAATGCAGAACTATGGAACACAATATTCGGCTTCAGGTATTTATTGGCATAGATACGCGCAAAATGTTTTGCCAGCAGTAAAATATCATCTTTTCTTTTACGCAATGGTGGAACGGTTATTTCCACCGTATTGATCCGATAAATCAGATCCTTCCTGAAACGGTTCTCATTGGCCAGTTCACTCAAAGGAATATTGGTTGCACAGATCAAACGGATATCGATGGGTATCGATTGATTGGTACCTAACCTTGTTACCTGCCTGTTCTGCAGAACGGTTAATAATTTTGCCTGCTGCTGTAGTGAGATATTGCCGATCTCATCCAGGAAAAGTGTGCCGCCGTTGGCAGATTCAAACAAACCGATTCTGTCTTCACGTGCATCTGTGAATGATCCTTTTTTATGACCGAACAGTTCGCTTTCAAACAGACTTTCTGTAAGCGCACCAACGTCTACTTTAATAAAAGGCTTATCAGCCCGAAGTGATTGCTCGTGTATCGCTGTCGCGATCAGGTCCTTACCCGTTCCATTTTCTCCCAGTATCAAAATATTGGCATCCGTAGGCGCTATCTTATCGATCTTGTGAAAGATATCCTGCATCACTTCGCTCTCCCCGATCATGCTCGTGTTGCCCGCGCCAGGGTGAACACGTACACCGGTCACATTATTTTTGTTCTGCTCGCGGTTCTTTAAAACAGTAGTGAGTGTTGACAATAATTTCTCATTATGCCATGGCTTCACCACAAAATCCGATGCACCTTCTTTTAATGATCTTACAGCAAGATCAATATCCCCATACGCTGTGATCATGATCACCGAAACATCCGGTTTGATCTGTTTGATGCGTTGCAGCCAGTAAATACCTTCATTGCCGGTATTAATGGATGCATTGAAATTCATATCCAGCAATACAAGATCAAAATTATCCTTGCTCAATAAAAACGGGATCTGTTCGGGATTTTTTTCTGTTACCACTTCTTTTACTTCCGTTCTAAGCAACAGCCTCACAGCCGTTAGAACATCTGTATCATCATCTATTACCAGTATGCATGCTTTCTTTAAACTCATGAAGTTGTATTTGGAAGTTTATTGGTTTACTGGTTTATTGGTTTATTGGTTTACTGGTTTAATTAGTTTATAGTGGGATGCCTGAATTTTTGAGACAACTTTAAAATTGAGAACCCATAAACTAATAAACCAATAAACCAGTAAACCAATAAACCACAAATGTACCAGTAACACAACAAACTGAAAAAGAGCATCTTAGAAATCCCTCTGTCCTGCCTACTGTATCAAAAACGAACAGTTCCTGTAACGTATGCGAACAGTTTCGTTTGATAGTGAAAAGTAATTAGTTGATAATCAGTGTAGTTAGGTTTTGGCACAATCGTTTCTTATACATTCCTGAAAATTTTTGTTTATGAAACCAGTAACGAACCCCCCGGGGCGCTTTATCGCTCTCCTGTTAATAGCAGGAACCGTTGGTCTCTTGTTGCTGATGCATGTAACATCCGCCCGGCAATCACGTTGTGCCCGGGAAACTTCAGAAATAGGCGTAATCAAACTCATATAAGTTCAAACCAAAAATCTAAGCAGTGGACAGAGTCATTCAAAAAAAGAAATGGAGCACCAAACGGATCATCACTATTGTTCTTGTTGTTGGAATTATTGCATTAATAGCCGGAGCCTATTACTATACATCAGGTAATTCAAAACTGAATGTTGAAACCGATCGTATTACGATCAGTGAAGTAAAAAAAGGGCCCTATAAAGATGCGATCCCGGTGAATGGTGTTGTATTACCTGTTACCTCCATCTATCTTGATGCCACTGAAGGCGGCCGTGTAGAAGAAAAATATGTGGAAGATGGTGCGATCATGAAAAAAGGACAACCGATCTTAAAATTATCGAATACGAATTTACAACTGAGCCTGGTTAACCAGGAAACTTCTGTATACAACCTTTTAACGCAGATGCAGATCTCGCAGAATGCTGCGCAACAGAATACGGTGAACAAACTAAACCAGATGACCGATGTGGAGAGCCAATTGACAGAAGCAGAACGCATCTATAAATTAGACAAACACCTCTACGAACAAAAAGCAATCGGCTCACAGGAATTTAAGACGGCTGAGAACAATTACAATTATCTCCGCCAGAAAAAACAGCTGACTGATAAGATCCTGCAACAGGATACCATTTCCAATAAACAACAATACGAGCAGGCCAAACAATCCTATGCAGGATCACAGAACGCATTGGCCGTAATGCGTAAAAAAGTGGGCGACCTGGTTGTGCGCGCTCCTGTAGATGGGCAACTGACCTCATTGGATGCTGAGATCGGCCAGAATAAAAGAGAAGGCGAGCGTTTGGGGCAAATTGATGTATTGAGCGGTTATAAAGTGCGCGTGAATGTGGATGAACATTATCTCTCCCGCATTTTTATCGGTCTCAGCGGTGAATTTACTTTTGCGAATAAAAATTATAAGCTGAAGATCACAAAAGTATTTTCACAGATAACCAATGGCAATTTCCAGGTAGATATGCTGTTTGAAGGGGAAGCGCCACAAGGAATACGCCGCGGGCAAACCCTCCAGATTTTGCTCGCCTTGAGTGATGAGACTACCGCGATATTGGTACCCAAAGGCGGTTTCTTCCAGCAGACGGGTGGTAACTGGATCTTTAAAGTGAATGAAAGTGGAACGGTTGCCTATAAAACGGAGATCAAACTTGGCCGCCAGAATCCTGATTATTATGAAGTACTGGAAGGATTAAAACCGGGCGATAAAGTAGTTACATCGAGCTATGAGAATTATGGAACGATGCAGGAACTGGTGCTGAAGAAACAATAAAAATTGGTTTTTACAGTTGACGGGTTGCGGGTTGGCGGGTTATTATCTAAAACCCGCAACCCGATAACACGTAACTAAATAAACAAATCAGCGTTACAACTATATAATTAAACACTCTTCTTACTAACATAAAAAACGAAACATGATAAAAATCACCGCGCTTGAGAAAGTCTACCGCACAGATGAGGTAGAGACCATTGCACTGAACAAATTATCAATCGACATCAAAAAAGGAGAATTTGTAGCGGTGATGGGCCCATCGGGTTGTGGCAAATCCACTTTGCTTAATATTCTTGGTTTATTGGATGATCCCGATGCAGGCAGTTTTGTTTTCAACGATATCGAGATCGCCAAATTCAATGAGCGCCAGCGTGCCGATCTGCGCAAACATAATATCGGTTTTGTATTCCAGAGTTTTAACCTGATTGACGAGTTAACCGTTTTTGAGAACGTAGAACTCCCTCTTATTTATACAGGCGTGAAAGCTGCGGAAAGAAAAATAAAAGTGGAAGAGGTACTCGAAAAAGTACAGATCATGCACCGCCGCAATCACTACCCCCAACAATTATCAGGTGGACAGCAACAGCGTGTGGCCGTTGCCCGTGCCGTTGTGAACACACCCAAATTAATATTGGCCGATGAGCCCACAGGTAACCTCGATTCATCCAACGGTAATGAAGTAATGGAACTGCTGACCAACCTGAATGAACAGGGTACCACCATCATCATGGTTACGCACTCTGAACATGATGCACGTTACAGCCATCGTATTATTCGTATGCTGGATGGACAGACGGTTACTGAAAACATACTTGTGTAATTAAGAAAAGTTTGTGGTTTGTAGTTTGTGGTTTATGGTTGTCTTGAATGCAACAGCTAACTACTAATTAGTAATAACTACAAACCACAAACTACAAACCACAAACTGGCTCACATGCTCACCAACTACCTCAAGATCGCCTGGCGGAACATGTTCCGCAATAAAGCCAACAGTATCATCAATATTGCCGGGTTATCTATTGGGATTGCCTGTGTGATACTGATCACCTTGTTTGTGCAGGACGAGCAGAAGTATGACAGAGCATTTACCAATGCAAAACGCATTTACCAGGTAAACCTGGATGCGGTGATGGGCGGGCAGGCTAACTATGTATCGAATACGCCGCCCAGTGTTGGTCCCGCGCTGAAAAGAAATTTTCCCGAGATAGAAGCCTATACAAGGTTTTACGTGATGGATCGCAAAGTGATCAGTAACGATGCCAATACAAAAGAGCCTAAACATTTTACCGAGAACAACCTTCTCGCGGTTGATTCAAATTTCTTACAGGTATTTGACTATGCTTTTATCGAAGGGAACGCCGGCACCTGCTTTAAAGAACCGCAGACGATCGTGCTTACTGAAACTTCCGCGAAAAAATATTTCGGGAGCACTGATGTAGTAGGCAAGAACCTGCTGCTTGATACATACAAGGATCCATTTACTGTAACCGGGGTTTTAAAAGATGTTCCCACGCAATCTTCCATACAGTTTACTATGCTGATTCCTACCAGCGCAGTGGCTGCTGTGAAAAGATTCAGCTGGAGCTGGGTATGGCTGCAGGTAAACACGTATGTGTTGCTGAATAAAAATGTGGTTGGTAAAGACGCGGTTGCTTCATTGGAAGCAAAATTCCCAGCAATGGTGAAGACAGAAGCTGCCACTGCATTCCGTCGTATCGGACAACCTTTTGACGAATTCATAAAAAAAGGCGGCAAATGGGATTTCCATTTGATGCCGTTGACGGATGTGCATTTACATTCCGGCGGCATCAGTACACCATTCTTAAATACGCTTGGTGATATTAAGTACGTGTACATTTTTTCTGCCATCGCTTTATTTATCATGATACTTGCCTGTGTGAATTTCATGAACCTGAGCACGGCACAATCTGCAAGACGGGCGAAAGAAGTAGGCATCCGGAAAGTACTCGGGTCTGAAAGAAAACAACTCATCAGGCAATTTTTATCAGAGGCATTATTGTATAGTTTTATTTCAACAATGGTCGCTTTGTTCCTGGTGGCATTGCTTTTACCGATGTTCAACACAGTAGCCGGCAAAGCGCTTTCATTCTCAAGTTTATTCAGTTCAGGTACATGGGTTTGGATACTACTATTAATGATCGTTACGGGTTTACTGGCCGGCAGTTATCCCGCGTTTTATTTGACTTCTTTTAATCCGGTTACCGTTTTAAAAGGAGGTTTCTTTTCAAAGAGTATTGCCAATTTATTTGTAAGGAACGGGTTGGTCGTATTTCAATTCACCGTTTCCATTGCATTGATCATCTGCACGGCCATTGTGTTTCAGCAATTGCGTTATACACAACAAATGGATATGGGTATGCAGAAAGACAATGTACTTATCATTCCCAATACCGAAAAAATACCCAATGGTGGTGAAGAAACTTTCAGGCAGGAGTTATTGCAATTGCCGGGTGTTAGTTCCGCGAGCGTTTCATCAAGCGCCCCTACTCAAAAAATATTCGGAGATTCTTATGTACCGGATATCAATGGCGTAACAGAACCGTTGGCAAAAGATATTTCTCTCGGGTCATTTATTGTTGACGAGTCCTTTGTACCATCACTCAAACTGCAAATACTGAAGGGAAGGAATTTCTCAAAAGAATTCAATGATTCCACTTCTGTAATTGTAAATGAAACTACGGTACAACAAGTAGGCTGGAAAGATCCTATCGGCAAATTCATTACCTATACCGGCAACGGCAACCAGCGTTTCCAGGTGATCGGCGTGGTAAAAGATTTTAATTTCGAATCCATACACAGCGCTGTTTCGCCTTTCGCCTTGTTCCATCCTTCTTCCAAAACCTACCAGTTAGGTTCTTCCGTTATCATCGCAAAAGTGGATGGAAAAAATATCAGCAACACGTTGCAACAGTTAGAAGCTAAATGGAAAGCATTCGCACCAGCAGTGCCTTTTGAATATTCTTTTCTTGATAAGAACTTTGAAAACCTGTACATCGCTGACCAAAAACTTGGAACCGTGTTCGGCATCTTTACCTGTTTGTCTATCATCGTTGCCTGTCTCGGTTTATTTGGCTTATCGATGTACACAGCTGAAAGACGCACCAAGGAGATCGGCATCCGTAAAGTGTTGGGCGCTTCTGTACAAAATCTTGTTGGATTGCTTTCGAAAGAATTTGTGAAACTGGTATTTGTAGCCATGTTACTCGCCTTCCCTATCGGTTGGTGGGCGATGAACAAATGGCTGCAGGATTTTAACTATCATATAAAGATCAGTGCGTGGGTATTCATACTGGCCGGGGCAGCAGCTTTTATTATTGCTCTGCTAACCGTGAGTTTCCAGGCGATCAAATCGGCTTTGTTGAATCCGGTGAAGAGTTTGAGAACGGAATAAAGGAAAAAACGTTTGGAGTTTGTGGTTTGTAGTTTGTGGTTAGACAGTCCTAAACCACAAACTACAAACCACAAACCCCAAACTTTCAAAAAATAAACTTCTAAAAAGTAGCCCGTATGATCAGGAACTATTTGAAAATAGCTTTCCGTAACCTGTTGAAGAATAAAAGTTTTTCTGCCATCAATATATTGGGATTGGCGGTGGGGATGGCGAGTGCTATATTGATCATCTTGTGGATCAATTACGAAGTAACGTACGATCAGTTTCACGAAAAGAAGGACCGCATATTTGAAGCATGGAACAAAGATACTTACAGCGGCAAACTGCAATGCTGGAACACAACGCCCAAAGTATTTGCAAGGGCCGCAGAGCTGGAATTTCCTGAAATAGAAATGGTGACGCGTGTTGACTGGCCGAATACACGGCTGTTTGCCATAGGAGAAAAAAAAGTAAGTGTGAGTGGATCAGCAGTGGATTCTATGTTCTTCAATGTTTTCTCCTTCCCTCTTCTAAAAGGCAATGCTAATACTGTTTTAACTGACAATTATTCTATCGTTCTCACAGAAAAACTGGCAAAAAGCCTGTTTGGCAATGAAGAGCCGATGGGCAAACAGATCCGTATTGATGAGAAAGACAGCTATACGGTGACGGGAATTGCAAAGGATCTTCCCTACAACACAAGATTTTCAAAACTTGAATATTTCCTTCCCTGGTCCATCGTAAGAAAACAGGGAAATGATGATCCTAACTGGGGCAACAACTCAACCCGGAATTATGTGTTGCTGAAACAGAATGCAACGCTGGCTTCTCTCGAACCAAAATTAAAATACCTCAAACGCAGGCATGCGGATGATGAGAAGACGAATGAAATGTTTCTCTATCCCATCAGCAGGTGGAGATTGTATTCCAATTTCACCAATGGAAAAGAAGGTGGCGGGTTGATAGATTTTGTAAAGATGTTTGCCGTGATTGCCGCATTTATTTTGCTGATCGCCTGCATCAATTTCATGAACCTGAGTACCGCGAGAAGTGAGAAGAGAGCCAAAGAAGTGGGGATCCGAAAAGTGGTTGGCGCAAATAAATCATCGCTCATTGCCCAGTTCCTTGGTGAATCCATTTTGATCTCGTTGATATCGGGTATTCTTGCCTTACTCATTGTACAATTCTCGTTGCCTGGCTTTAGTGTATTGACGGATAAAATATTGTTTGTTGATTACAGTAATATTTACTTCTGGCTTATTTTCATTGGCTTTGTGATATTCACGGGCATCATAGCAGGAAGTTATCCTGCATTCTATCTCTCGGCTTTCAAACCGGTAAAAGTTTTGAAAGGAACGTTCTTAAAGACGGATAAAGTAGTTACTCCACGAAAAGTGTTGGTGGTATTGCAATTTACATTTGCCATCATACTAATTATCTGTACCGCAATAGTAAAGGAACAGATACAGCACGCACAGAACAGGGAGACTGGTTATGATAAAGACAAACTTGTATATCATTTCCTGGAAGGAGACCTTGAAAAGAATTACCCGCTTGTAAAAAATGAATTGCTGAGCAGTGGTGTTGCATTATCAGTAACTAAAACCAGTGCGCCTTTAACGCAAACATGGAGTGATACCTGGGGCGTTGAATGGAAAGGAAAGCTACCGACTGATAAAACCGACTTCGATGTCTTTAATGCAGACGAGGATCTCGCTGCCACAGCAGGATTAAAAATTGTGGAGGGCCGTGATTTCAACCTGAAAGAATTCCCGACAGATTCAACAGGTATGTTATTGAATGAATCCGCAGTAAAACAAATGGCATTTAAGGACCCCATCGGTCAATTGGTAAAGAACAATGGAAGAGAATGGCATGTGGTGGGTGTGATCAAAGATTTTATTCTCGGTTCTCCCTACTACCCTACCAAACCTATGGTGATACAGGGTTCCAAGGGCTGGTTCAATGTGATCCATTTTAAACTGAACGGAAAAAATACTACGGCCGATAACCTTAAAACTGCAGAAGCCATCTTTAAAAAGTATAACCCTGCCTATCCATTCGGCTACAAATTCATTGATGATGAATATGCTGCCAAATTCAAATCAGAACAACGCACGGGTACCTTGGCTGCTTTGTTTGCAGGCTTGACCATTTTCATTTCCTGCCTCGGTTTATTTGGACTGGCTGCATACATGGCGGAGGGTCGAATTAAAGAGATCGGTGTACGAAAAGTATTGGGTGCATCGGTAACAAGTATCGTTTCACTATTGTCAAAAGATTTTGTGGGTCTTGTGGCCATTTCATTCATATTGGCCTCGCCTGTTGCATGGTGGCTGATGTTTAACTGGCTAAAGAATTATCCATACCGCGTAACTATTGAGTGGTGGATCTTCGCTTTCGCAGCAGGCATCAGCATACTGATCGCATTGATCACGGTAAGTTATCACGCGATCAGGGCAGCAAGGGCGAACCCGGTGAAGAGTTTGAGAACGGAATAGAACAGTTTGGGGTTTAGAGTTTGGGGGTTTGTGGTTAAGGCCACTCAACTACAAATACCAAACTTCAAATTAAAAACCAAAAAAGGCAGGTTTCCACACAACCGGCCGGTATCAAAGGAAGAAGCGTTTGACTGATTAAATCATGAGAGAATTTAATTGATTCAAAATGCATAACCATTACTTATGATACGAAACAATTTCAGGATCGCGTTGCGTAACCTGCAACAGCACAAGTCATATGCTTTCAATAATATGACCGGCCCTTCTGTCAGCATGGACTTACCCTTAGTTATCGATCGGTCAAATCTTCTATGGCGAACCCGGTCAAAACCTTAAGAACAGAATAAACGCATTTGGAGTTTGGTGTTTGGTGTTTTTCAACTACAAACAACAAACCACAAACAACAAACCAATCCATACAACATGCTAAGAAACTACCTGACTATCGCCTTCCGCAATCTTTTCAGAAGAAAAGGTTATTCGGCATTGAATATTACAGGGCTTGCCATTGGCATTACCTGCTGCCTGCTGATATTCCAGTATGTGTCGTATGAGAAGAGTTACGATAAGTTCAGTAATGAAACATCGAGTATTGTTCGCCTGCGCCTGGATAGCTACCAGGAAGGAAAGCTGCGGTGGAAATCAGCAACCAGTTATCCTGCCATTGGTCCAACTTTAAAAAAAGAACTTCCTGAAGTACAGGATTTTTGCAGGTTGATCGATAATGAAGCATTGTTATCCAATGATGTAAAGAATATTCATTTCAACGAAAAGAAAGGATACTTCGCTGATCCATCATCAATTGATATGCTTGGCGTAAAGTTGTTGAAAGGAAATCCTGCTAATGTATTGGATGCGCCCGATAAAATGGTGATCTCTGAGAGCATGGCAAAAAAATATTTTGGTGAAGAGGAAGCTATAGGGAAAAGCCTGGTTGCAAAAGGTTATCCTAATCTTCAATCCTATGAGATCACGGGCGTGTTTAAAGACTATCCGAAAAACTCACATCTTTTGATAGACTATCTCGCTTCTTACAAAACGCTTGGCAAAATACAACGGCTTGATGGCGATACCAGTAATTCAACAGAAACCGGCTGGGGATGGTACGATTTCTATACTTATGTAAAATTGAAACCTGGTGTGGATCCCTCAAAATTAGAATCGAAGCTTGCTGCTTTCTGCGATACACATATGAACAATGATGAATGGCGGAAAAAGAACAATGTAAAAGATGAACTGCATGTTCTTCCGCTTACAGATATTCATTTGTACTCTAACTATAACCAGGAAGCCGAAGTTAACGGCGACGGGCAAACCGTTTCTTTTCTTTTCCTGATCGGCGTACTGATCATTTTTATTGCATGGATCAACTATATCAATCTCGCCACTGCACGTTCTATTGAAAGAGCAAGGGAAGTAGGCGTGAGGAAAGTACTTGGCGCACTGCGCTCCAACCTGATCGGCCAATTTTTAACGGAAAGTTTTTTATTGAATTTAATGGCGCTGCTGATCGCATTGATCGCATCTTTCCTACTTACACCGGCTTTCAATCATTTTGTAGGACGAGAAGTGAACATAGGTTTCAGTTTACCAACACAATACTGGACAGGATTTTTATCACTTTTCTTTTTAGGCAGTTTTCTCGCCGGTATCTATCCTGCATTTGTTTTGTCGGGATACAAAGCGGTAACCGTATTAAAAGGTATTTTCAAAAACAGCACCAGCGGTATCCTCCTCAGAAAATCTCTAATCATTGCACAATTCATTACATCAGTTGTATTGGTAGCAGGAACGATGATCGTTTACCAGCAGATCAGCTATATGCGCAGCCAGAAATTAGGCACTGATATCAGCCAGACATTGGTGATAGCAGGCACCGGTGCTATGCAGGATTCCGTTTACAAACAGGTGTACCAGCCGTTTAAAGACGACTTGATACGTATGAACAATGTGAAAAGTGTCACAGCATCTTCGAGCGTAATGGGTAATGAGATCTATTGGACCAATGGCTCTCGACGAGTGGGCACTGATACGAAAGCAACAACCTTATATAATATAGGTATTGATTATGATTTCATCCCTTCTTTCCAGATCGAACTGAAAGCCGGACGAAATTTTTCAAAAGAATTAGCGACCGACAGAAAATCTGTATTACTGAATGAGACTGCGATAAAAATATTGGGATTTGAGAGCCCTGAAAAAACCGTGAACCAAAAGATCATCCGCGGCCGTGATACCTTATTAGTGGCGGGTGTGGTAGCCGATTTTCATCACCAGGGATTGCAAAAGAAAGTGGAACCGATGATATTTATCCTCCGGCCCAATTCAAGGCAATTCTATTCTGTAAAAATGGGGCCGCAGAATATCCGTTCAACCGTGGCCTCGGTAGAAACTACCTGGAAAAAATATTTTCCTGAGGATCCGTTCAATTATTATTTCCTTGATGATTCATTCAATCAACAATATAAATCAGACCGTTTATTCGGCAGCATCTTCAGCATTTTCGCCTTGCTCGCGATACTGATCGCATGTTTTGGACTTGCGGGACTTTCTGCATATAATATTTTACAAAGAAGAAAAGAGATCGGCATAAGAAAAGTGATGGGGGCTTCTGTGAGACAGCTACTGATATTGTTGTCAAAAGATTTTCTGAAACTGGTACTGATCTCATTTTTAGTAGCCATACCGGTAACAGTGCTTTTGATGAACCGCTGGCTGGAAGATTTTGCTTACCGCATAGATATCAGTTGGTGGGTATTTCTTGTTGCAGGTGTGATCTCTCTATTGATCGCTTTTGTAACCATCAGTTTCCAGGCGATCAAAGCAGCGATAGCGAACCCGGTGAAGAGTTTGAGAACAGAGTAAAACAGTTTGGGGTTTGGGGTTTGTGGTTTGGAGTTTTTTTACCACGAGCACCAGGCTCTATACACTAAATCATATTTTATGTTAAGAAATTTTTTCAAAACAACGCTCCGTACACTCTGGAAGAATAAGACCTATAGCTTTCTTAATATTTTTGGGTTGGCTATCGGTGTGGCCAGTGCGGGCCTTATTTTTTTGTGGGTAGAAAATGAAACCAGTTATGATAGCATGTACGCCAAAAAAGATTTTCTATACCAGGTTCGAACCAACCAGGTGTTTGACGGCCCTGTCAGAACTTTCACATCAACACCGGGCCCATTGGCGCCGGCAATGAAAACCGAGATTCCCGGTATTGCAAATGCAGCACGTTACAGGAATGCACAAAACTTATTTGCAAACGGCGATAAGGCTTTTTTTGAAAGAGGATGTTTTGCCGATCCGGCTTTGATAGATATGTTCCAGCTTCCCTTTACCCAGGGCGATCCCAAAAATGCATTAAACGAATTGAACGCTGTAGTGATCACCGAAAGAATGGCAAAACGTTTATTCGGAAATGAAACCGCCGTGGTTGGAAAAACGGTTAAGGTAGACAACAAAGACAATTATATCGTTTCCGGTGTTATTAAAGATATCCCGCAAAATTCAACCTTACAATTCGACTGGATCTCTTCCTTCGCCATTATTGAGAATAAAATGGACTTCCTGCGTGCATGGGGTAGTAATTCAACCGATACCTACCTGGAACTTGACCCCAACGCAAGGGCGGCGGTTGTTGACAAGGCCTTATATGGATTCCTGCAAAAACGTTTCCCCGAACAGACTACGAGGTTGATTATGGTGAGCATGAATGATTGGCGTTTAAGGAACGAATTTGAAAATGGCAGGCAAAAAGGCGGGCGTATTCAATACATAAATATGTTCACCATTATTGCGTGGATCATTTTGCTGATAGCTTGTATTAATTTTATGAACCTCGCAACTGCCAGGAGCGAAAAACGCGCCCGTGAAGTAGGAGTCAGAAAAGTATTGGGCGCGGGTCAACAGTTACTCATCCTTCAATTTATCGGCGAAGCGATTTTTATGTCGCTATTGGCAGTTGGATTTGGCTTACTGATTATTGAGGCTGTACTACCAGCATTTAATATCATCATCGAGAAAAAACTTACTGCGGATCTCGGAAAGCCATTGCACATCGGTGCATTGCTGACGGTTGCACTGCTTTGCGGATTCGTTGCCGGGAGCTATCCCGCATTATACCTGTCGTCGTTCAAAACAGTGGAAGTATTTAAAGGCGTAAAAATAAAAGATGGCGTGGCTGCTTTTATTAGAAAGAGCCTGGTGGTATTACAGTTTACAATTTCGATCGTTTTTATTATCAGCACCATTATCATTTATCAACAGATCCAGCATGTAAAGAACCGGGAACTGGGATATGATAAAAACAACCTTGTTTCCATCAGTGCACGTGGCGACATCATTAAAAATTTCGCTGCGATAAAACAGGATCTTTTGAATACCGGTTTGATTGAAAATGCCGGGCTGAACAGTTACAATACATTATCGGTTGGCAATAACACGAGCAGGTATAACTGGAAAGGTAAAGATCAGAGCAAGACAATCCTGTTTTCAAACAGGATTGTGAGCCCGGAATTGATCCCTACTTTAGGGCTCACTTTAAAAGAGGGCCGGCAATTCAATGCCAATATCGAATCAGACAGTAATAATGTTATTATCACAGAGTCATTCGCGAAGCTGATGGGCGAAGGAAGCGCATTGGGTAAAATAGTACAACGCCCCATAGATAATGATAACAGTATCAGTTTTACAGTAATAGGTGTGATTAAAGATTTTATATATGGCGACATGTATGGCAGCAGCGATCCTGTTATTTTTTATTCGAACCCATCACAGGCGGCATTTTTATATATCCGGAGTAAACCCTTTGCAAAAACGGAAGATGTATTGGCAAAAATAGAAGCCACGCTGAAAAAAAATAACCCCGCCTACCCTTTTGATTACACTTTTGTAGACGACCAGTTCAATAACCGTTTTAAAAGTGAAATGCTGATCGCGAAGCTCTCACGCGTATTTGCGGTATTGGCGATACTGATCTCATGTCTGGGCTTATTTGGTCTTTCTGCCTATACAGCAGAGCGAAGAACCAAAGAAATCGGTATCCGGAAAGTATTGGGTGCGAGTGTAACTGGCATTACGCGTTTGCTTTCAAAAGATTTCATTCAACTGGTAATTATTTCAACATTGATAGCATTTCCCCTTTCCTGGTGGGCAATGAATAAGTGGTTGCAGGGATATGCTTACAGGATCAATATCAGCTTGTGGGTATTTGCAGTTGCAGGAATAGCTGCTGTATTTATCGCATTGGTTACGATCAGTTTTCAATCAGTAAAAGCAGCGGTAGCGAACCCGGTGAAGAGTTTAAGAACAGAGTAAACGGTTTGTAGTTTGGGGTTTGTGGTTTGGAGTTCCTCAACCACAAACCCCAAACTACAAACTCCAAACACAACTATATGCTAAAAACAAATCTTAAGATCGCGCTCAGGTTCCTGGGAAGATATAAGGAATACACTGTGATCAATATCGCCGGTTTGGCAGTGGGTATAGCCTGCTGTATACTGATCATGTTATTTGTAAGGAGTGAATGGAGTTATGACAACTTCCATAAAAAAGCCAACCGCATTCACAGGGCATGGCTGGAAGAAGTAGAAGAAGGCAAAGTGTTTACAAACACGGTGACTCCTATCCCATTGGGCCCTGTGATGAAAAATAACCTGCCGGATGTAGAAACTTTTTGCAGGGTCAATAATGGATCAGCATTGGTTCAGTATAACAATACAAAGTTCAACGAGACCATTACCATGGTCGACAGCAACTTTTTTTCGGTGTTTGATTTTTCTTTGGCAAAAGGAAGCGCTAACAATTTCATGTCATCCGCCAATGCCGTGGTTTTGACGGAACCGGTTGCTAAAAAATATTTTGGCAATGATGATCCTATCGGCAAGAGCATCAGTATACAGCTGGCAACCGAAAATGTGTTGTTTACAGTAGCTGCAGTTGCAAAGAAAGCGCCGCTTGAATCGAGTATCCAGTTCGATGTACTGATCCCGTTTGCCAATGCACATTATCTCTACAATCCCCGCCAGATAACAGCGGCCTGGCACTCGGTGTATGGCGAAACATACCTTGTTTTAAAAGACAACACTGCCATTGCAGCAACAGAAGCCAAGTTTCCTGCGATGGTAAAACAAATAATGGGGAATGATTACAAGGCGGGCACCTATAATATTCATCTACAGAATATCCGGGATATTCATTTGAACAATAAGCTTCCACAGGGTAACCAACCGGTTAGCAATCCTGCCTATGCATATATTCTAAGCATTATTGGAATATTGATCCTCCTGATCGCGTGTACGAATTTTGTGACACTGTCTATCGGAAGATCCACTACGCGAGCGTTGGAAGTTGGTGTAAGAAAAGTATTGGGTGCGGACCGTGGGCAACTCATCAAACAATTCTGGAGCGAAGCCTTGCTCATCAGTGTTTTTTCTTTGATCGTTGGTATGCTCTTAGCCGTTCTCTTATTGAAACCATTCAATGCAATGGCCAACCGTGAATTGTTGTTTCATTTTGACATGTTCACTGTCCTGTTCTGCATTGGCGTATTGTTATTCGTTGCGCTGATCGCAGGTTTTTACCCGGCATTTGTTTTATCGGCATCAAAACCTGTGAAAGCATTAAAAGGTAACAGCGATACTGCCGTGGGGATCGGCTTCTTCCGAAAAGGATTGATCGTAGCGCAGTTCACTGTGTCAATCATCATGATCATCGCAACCATACTTATCGGTGACCAGCTTACTTACCTGCGCACAAAAGACCTTGGCTATAACCAGGAACATATCGTGATCATTCCCACCAATAAATCCAGGATGGAGGGCATGCCGTTGGCAAAAATATATATGGAAGAGATTGCTGCGCAACCACAGGTGATCAACAGTTCAGTTTCTATATTCAGTTTTATAGAAACGGGATGGGCAGCGTTAGGTTATTATGATGACAAGAAAGTATACAGAGATTTCAGGATGAATGCAATTGACGGCAATTTCGTTAATACGATGGGGCTGAAGATCATTTCGGGCAGGGGCTTTGACAAAAACAACAGCAGCGATACACTAAACAGTATGCTCGTAAACGAAGCACTGGTGAAGGAATACGGATGGAAAGATCCTATCGGCCAAAAATTACCCGGTAATTACCAGCAGCGCGTGATCGGTGTTGTAAAAGATTTCAATTATGAATCATTGCATGAAAAAGTAAAACCATTGGTATTAGTATTAAAATATGATTCAGTATTACGTAAATCAAGTGATGTAAACTTTCCCGCTTCGCCCAAACCAAGAATTTCTGTTCGCCTGAAAGGTGGCGACCTGCATGCGCAGATCGGCATCCTGGAGGCGGCCTGGAAAAAAGTAGCCGGTAACCAGGATTTCGAATATCATTTCCTTGATGAAAACCTCGCGGCACAATACACCCAGGAACAACGCCTCGGTTCGATCGTAACAGCCGCCTCGGGTATTTCAATATTCATTGCGTGTATGGGATTGTTCGGACTGGCAACATTGATCGTAGCAAAACGAACCAAGGAAATTGGCATCCGGAAAGTGTTGGGAGCGAGTGTGAGCAGCCTGGTTCAATTATTATCAAAAGATTTCCTGGTAATGGTATTGATCGCTTCACTCATCTCCTTTCCTATTGCATGGTGGGCCTTGCACAAATGGCTGCAGGATTTTGCGTACCAGGTAGATTTGCGCTGGCAGGTATTTGGATTGGCGGGCCTGCTTGCACTTGTGATCGCATTGCTCACGGTAAGTTTCCAGGCGATAAAAGCTGCCATGGCGAACCCGGTGAAGAGTTTGAGAACAGAGTAAATCGGTTTGGAGTTTGTAGTTAGTGGTTTGTGGTTGAGTAACCCCGAACTACAAACCACAAACCATAAACCACAAACTAACAAATATGTTAAGACACTATTTCAACATCGCATTCCGCAACCTTTCCAAACAGAAAGGGTTGACATTTATCAATGTATTTGGTTTGTCAGTGGGATTGGCGTGTTTTACACTGTTTCTCTTGTTTGCGATCAATGAATTCAGTTTTGACCGTTTTCATAAAGACAGCCGGAATATTTATCGTGTATACCTTAATCTCGATGGCATGCATGGAGAAGAGCCACGGACATCAACCTATCATCCTGTTCCACTTGGGCCCGCCATGAAACAGGATATGCCTGAGATCAAAAACTATATACGGATCAAAGAAGGAAACAATGATGATTTTATCCGTGTGAACAATAAAGTGATCCGTGGAGGCATCACATTTGTTGATCCATCATTCTTTGCTGTGTTCTCCTTCCCACTGATAGCTGGTGACGCTTCTTCAGCGCTTGCCAAAACAAATAATATCGTTATCACCAAGCAGAAAGCGTTACAGCTTTTTGGCGAGACCAATGTAGTTGGTAAGATCATCGAAATAAAACTGGAGAGCATATTCGATCCGTTTATTGTAAGTGGTGTGGCTGATGATATTCCAGCCAATTCAAGTATCAGTTTTACTTTCCTGGGCAGTTTTGATCATTTTACATCAACAAAATATGGCAAGCGCGGCGTAGACAACTGGCATCGTTCCGGTTATCAAACTTATGTTCAACTCCAGCCTGGAACCTCCCCTGCCAACTGCACTGCAAAACTCGCGGGTATACGAACAAAATATTACCAGGATGAAACTGCGGAACTCAAAAAGAATGGTGACTGGGATGGCAAAGGGCAGTTCCCGATCAGCTATCGTTTGGAACCATTGCGTGAAGTGCATACCAATATCAAAATTGGTGGAGGAAGCGTGGAACCTGTTAATCCAAAAACCATCTGGATATTATTGGCCATTGCGGCCGGTGTATTATTAATTGCCTGTATCAATTTTACCACATTAGCCATCGGCCGTTCGGCAAGCAGGGCCAAAGAGATCGGTGTTCGAAAAGTAGTTGGCAGCAGTAAGAAACAGGTGATCCTTCAATTTTTATCAGAAGCTTTGTTACTAAGCATCCTCTCAGGAATATTAGGATTTATTTTGAGCAAGCTACTGCTCCCCTATTTTAACCAGCTATCGGGCCGTGAGATCAGTTTCTCTTTTGCACAATATCCTGAAATGGCATGGATGCTTGTTGGGCTGATCTTACTCGTTGGATTATTGGCGGGTTCTTATCCCGCATTGATATTGTCGAATTTCAAACCGGTGGAAGTATTAAAAAGCAAAGTGCGTGTAGGTGGCGCTAACTTATTTACACGTTCATTGGTAACTATACAGTTTGTTGTTTCCATTGGTCTTATCATTTCCACAGTGATTATTCTGCAGCAGCTTTCCTATATGAAAGGAAAGAATCCCGGCTTTACGAAAGAAAATATTGTAATGGTTGATGCTGAAGGCACCGCAACTAAAAAAATATTTCCACTCTTCAAACAGGCTTTGTCGAAAGAACCTTCCATCCATGCAGTAGCCGGCGCTGAATTAGGTATTGGTGCAGGAACAGGCTGGAGCCGCTCAGGTTGGGATTTTGAAGGAAAACACAGGGACGTTTACGAGTATTTTGTAGATAATAATTATATCAACCTCCTTGGCGTACAAATATTGGCTGGAAGGAATTTTGATCCGCTCATCGCATCTGATACACTTACTTCCGTGATCATTAATGAAACAATGATGAATGATTTTGGATGGACCCTGCAGAATGCCGTGGGACAAACACTAAAAGGATATGCAGAAAATCTGACACCGGTGGTGATCGGTGTTACAAAAAATATTTATTTCAGGCCGATGAATGAAAAAGTAGAGCCCCAGATGTTCCACCAGTTTCATGATTATGCCCCATATAAATACCTGGTAAAAATAAAAGCTGGTAATCCAGCTACAGCTCTTGCTGCCATTGAAAAAGCGTGGAAAAGTGTAGAACCTGTATTGCCTTTGAAATATGATTTTATGGACGAACAGATCAATCGTTTTTATAAAGGAGAACAACGTTGGAGCAATATTGTAGGATGGGCGGGCGGCATTTCCATTTTCCTTGCATGCATGGGATTATTTGGATTGGCTGCTCTCGCTTCCATCAACCGAACCAAAGAGATTGGTACCAGGAAGGTACTCGGCGCTTCGGTATCAGGCATTGTAAAATTATTATCAAAAGACTTTTTGCAAATGGTAATCATTGCATTGATCATAGCAACGCCAATCACCTGGTATTTTATGCATCAATGGTTGCAGGATTTTGCTTACAGGATAAATATCGGATGGATGGCTTTTGCTGCAACCGGTATCCTTGCAGTATTGATCGCTTTTATCACGGTTAGTTTTCAAACGATCAAAGCAGCGGGTGCGAATCCGGTAAAGAGCCTGAGAACAGAATAGAACGGTTTGACGTTTAGAGTTTGGAGTTAAGACCTCCCAACTCCAAACACCAAACTCCAAACTCCAAACTTATTATTATGCTACGAAATTATTTCAAAGCCGCACTTCGGAACATCACGAGGAACAAAGCATTTTCCTTTATCAATATCATTGGGTTGTCCATTGGTATTAGTGCCGCGTTGGTGATCTTCCTGATCGTTCAGTATGATTTTAGTTTTGATACATTTCACCGGAGCGGTAAGCAAATGTACCGTGTTGTATCGGTCCTTGATTTTAGCGGCACGACGATTAAAAATGGCGGTGTTCCTTTCCCTTTGAGTAATGCCATGCGTAAAGAAGCAACGGGTATGAACCTCGTAACCCCTTTTACCAGGTGGGAGGAAAATCAGAAAATTGAAGTGGCTGCACATGATGGTGCGGCAAAACTTGTCGTAAAAAAATACGATCGACCCGTTTTTGCGGATGCAGATTATTTTAAAATGATCCCCTATCAATGGATAGCGGGGTCAGCCTCCACATCTTTGCAGGATCCTTACAAGGTGGTTCTCACACAAAAAGCGGTGCAGCTTTTTTTCCCAAAATTATCAATTGAACAGGTAGTTGGTAAACAGCTTGTATTTGATGATACCATAAGGGCAACGGTAAGTGGTGTTGTAGCGGATCTGAAAGAAAATTCTGATTTTATTTTCACAACATTCGTTTCAAGGGCCACACAGGAAAGAACCAGCCTCAAGCCAAAGGATTGGGAAGAATGGAACAATACAACAGACAACTCGCAACTGTTTGTTGAGTTATCGCCCGGCACCTCCGTTGCCCATGTAGAAAAACAAGCGAATGACCTGCTGAAAAAATACCAGAAAAAAGAAGCAGGTGATAAAAGCACACAAAAGTTCCAGTTACAACCTTTAAGTGATCTGCATTTCAATTCCGATTTTGGAGGTCTGGGTCATCGCATCGCACACAAACCAACTTTATATGGATTATTGGCTGTTGCCGTCTTCCTGCTGTTGTTGGGATGCATCAATTTTATTAACCTTACTACCGCCCAGGCTTCCCAACGTGCCAAAGAGATCGTTATCCGGAAAACAATGGGCAGTTCAAAAAAACAATTGATCTTCCAGTTTTTAAGCGAAACTTTTTTTATCACACTGCTCGCTACCGTTGTTTCTATCGTTTTAACACCAGTGTTATTAAAAATTTTCAGTGATTTTATCCCACCAGAGCTTCATTTCAATTTATTGGAACAGCCATTGATGATACTTTTTTTAGTGGCGCTTTTACTGGTTGTCAGTTTCCTGTCGGGTTTTTATCCTGCGTTGATCTTATCGGCCTATAAACCGGTAAATGTGTTAAAGAACCAAAGCAATCTGGGTGCGGGCAAAACAAGAAGTGCCTGGGTACGTAAGAGCCTGACCGTTTCTCAATTTATCATTGCCCAGGTATTTATTCTGGCCACACTGGTAGTGAGTAAGCAGATACATTACACGCTCAGCAAGGATCTGGGCTTTAAGAAAGATGCGATCATTTATTTCACGGTCAACTATCGTGACACCGTAAAAGCACATAAGGCCATATTGTTAAGTAAAATCCGGGCCGTTCCTGAAGTGGCATTAGTGGGCCTCTCAACAGGAACACCCACTTCTACCAACAATTGGAGCAGTACCATTAAATATAAGAATGGAAAAAAAGAAATCGATGCTGCTGTGGACGTGAAATTCGCTGACACCGGTTATATCAAACAATTCAGTTTAAAATTGCTCGCAGGTAATAATTTTGAAAAAAGTGACTCGGGCACCCAATTCCTGATCAATGAAACCTATGCACGCTTCCTTGGTTTTACAAACCCGCAGGATGCAGTAGGTAAATACATTGAATGGAGCCGTAAACAGGTACCGATTGTGGGCGTACTGGCTGATTTCCACCAGCAATCATTGCACGATAAGATCAAACCCCTGGCGATCGGCAACTGGGGTAGCATACTACGTGTGTTCTCCATGAATCTGCAACCCAGGACTACAGACGGGAACAACTGGAAAGCAGGTATAGAAAAAATAGAAACAGCCTGGAAAAGTATTTACCCTGAAGAAGATTTTGACTATTCTTTTCTTGATGATACCATTGCCAAATATTATAAGTCAGAGCAAAATATTTCAAGCCTGCTTAAATGGGCTACAGGGTTGGCCATTTTTATCAGTTGTCTCGGGCTACTAGGACTTGTCATGTACACCACCAATCTTCGAACCAAAGAGATTGGCGTACGAAAAGTGTTAGGTGCTTCTATTTCACACATTATTTCTCTACTGTCGAAAGAGTTCCTGTTACTTGTATTGATCGCATTCCTGGTAGCTGAGCCGGTGGCCTGGTGGGCGATGCATAAATGGATGGAAAGTTTCGCTTACCGCGCCTCCATCAATCTATGGCTGTTTATTGGTGCCGGGTTTTTCACGATCATTATCGCATTGGTAACAATTAGTTTTCAAACGTTTAAAGCCGCTTCAGCAAACCCGGTTAAGAGCCTAAGAACAGAGTAAATGCGTTTGGCGCTTGGTATTTGTGGTTCGGAGCTCATAACCACAAACTCCAAACCCAAACCACAAACAAGGAAATAGTTCATCACAAAATAAAACGAATCACATGCTACGCTTCTATATCAAATCCGCTGTAAGGAGTTTCAAAAAGAAAAAAGGATTTTATATCCTGAATATCAGCGGACTGGCAATTGGATTAGCGGCATCACTGTTGATTCTCTTATTTGTGATCGATGAGATGAGCTATGATAAATTTCATAAGGATCATGAAAGGGTGTACCGCATTGTAAAAGATTTTGTGAACGACGATGGCAGCCGTCTACCGGACGCCACTACTCCACCGGCTTTATCGATTGCTATACAAAAAGATATTCCGGAAATAGCAAAGACCACGCGTGTGTTCCCCAACTGGGGCAATAAATTCATGATACGCTATGGCGAAAAGAATTTTATTGAAGAAAGATTATGGCGGGTAGACAGCAGTTTTTTTGATGTGTTCACTTTCCCATTCATAGCAGGTGATCAGAAAAAGGCTTTCAATGAAGTAAATTCTATAGTGATCACCCAGTCAATGTCTAAAAAATATTTTGGCAATGAGAACGCTATTGGTAAAGTATTGAAATTAGACCGCCTTGGCGATCTGATGGTTACCGGCATTGTAAACGATGTGCCGGCAAATTCGCATTTCCATTTTGATTTTTTGATCCCGGTTAAAAAATTTAATGGCAATATCAATTCCAATTGGGGATTTTATAATTTTTATACCTATGTAACACTAAAGCCAAAAACCCGGATCGCGCAGGTAGTTCCAAAGATCCAGGCAACGTATCAAAAGAATGTAAGTGCAGGTAAAAATATTTTCTACGCGCAGGCATTGGATGATATTCATTTGACCTCGAACCTTAAATGGGAAATTGAGCCGAATAGTGACAAAATGTATATCCGCATTTTTTCGCTCATTGGTTTGTTCGTGATCATCATTGCATGTATCAATTATATTAATCTTACTACAGCAAAATCTTCACTACGTGCAAAAGAGATCGGCATCAGGAAAGTGGCCGGAGCCGTAAGGTTATCATTGATCAAACAATTCCTGTCAGAATCTTTATTGATCGTGTTGTTCGCATTTGTTGTAGGTATCTTCATCGCACAATTATTGATGCCTGTTGTTGATCAGCTAACAAACAAAGCCCTGTCGCTCACCACTTTTTTAACGGTGAAATGGATAAGCATTATTTTGGGTTCTGTTCTGTTACTTGGATTAACCGCGGGGATTTATCCTGCCATTTACCTTTCTTCGTTTAAACCCGTACACGTTTTAAAGGGGAATACAGTGTCTGAAACAAAAGTCTTCAGCCTGCGGAAAGCACTGGTTGTACTTCAGTTTACCATATCTGTAGTATTGATCATAGGTACCGTGATCATTATCCAGCAGGTCAATTTCATTAAAAATGCAAAGCTCGGGTTGAACAAGGAACAGGTACTGATCATCGGCAATGCCAATTACCTGCAAAGACAGGATCTCGCACCAATTCAAAACGAACTCCTGAAAATTGATGGTGTAAAATCCGCAGCGGTCGCAGATGGTGTAGTAGGTGGATTAAACTGGACCACCAGTATGAATGTAAAGGGATCGCAGACGCAGCAATTGGTCAATTTACTCAATGTTGGGTATGACTACCTGAAAACTTTGGGTATCACGATTAAACAGGGACGTGATTTTTCAGCGAGTTATCCTGCAGATTCTTCATCCAACGGAATACCCGGAACCACGGAAAGAATGTCTGGCAGTATCATTCTTAACGAAAAAGCAGTGAAGGATCTCGGTATCAAAGAACCTGTAGTAGGCAGCCTTGTATCGATTGGCACTAACAACGACACCACTTACTACGTAACGGTTGTTGGCGTTACCAATGATTTCCATTTTGCTTCGTTCAAAAATGAGATCAAACCATTTGCTTTTTTTGTTGATCATACCAGGTATAGTAATATCACAATAAAACTTTCTTCAGGCGACCTGAAAAGAACGATCGCCGGAGTTGAAAAAACATGGGCGAAGTTCTCACCCGATAAACCATTTCAATACTCTTTCCTCGACGATACATTTGGCAAACTGTATGCTTCGGAAGAACGCTTTAACAAAGTATTCCTGTATGTAACGATCCTCGCTATATTCATCGCTTGCCTCGGTTTATTCGGGCTCACGGCTTTTATGATCGAGAGGCGCACCAAGGAGATCGGCATCCGCAAGATCATCGGTGCATCGGTTTCGGGAATCATCGTTTTGTTGTCAAAAGATTTTATCAAGCTGGTGCTTATTTCATTCATCATCGCCTGCCCTATTGCCTGGTATTTTATGGATCAGTGGCTGCACGATTTTGTTTACCGGATAAATATTAATGCCTGGGTATTTGTGATCTCGGGTATCGTATCTGTACTGATAGCGATGATCACGATATCCTTTCAGTCGATAAGAGCAGCAAGGGTTAACCCGGTGGAGAGTTTGAGAACAGAATAGAGCCGTTTGGGGTTTGGAGTTTGTGGTTGAGAAATCCGGAGCCACGAACAACAAACTGCAAACCACAAACAACAAACCAGAAAATATGTTTAGAAATTACATCAAGATCGCCCTGCGAAATCTCTGGAGGCGAAAAACTTTTTCAGCGATCAATATCGCTGGCCTGGCTATTGGTATTGCGGTTTGCTTCATCATCCTGCTTTTTATACAGGATGAATTAAGTTATGACCGCTTTAATGAAAAAGCAGACCGGATAGTACGCATTTCTTTTAATGCATCGATCAATGGTGGAAAGATCAATGAACCCCATGTAATGCCACCAGTTGCCCAAACACTTAAAAAGGATTATCCGGAAGTGGAAGAGGCAACAAGATTGCGTACATATGGCACCCCGAAAGTGATATATGGTACTAAAATTTTTAAAGGCGCTTCGCTTGCGTATGTTGATTCAAACTTTTTCCAGGTGTTCACCATTACGCTGCTAATAGGGGATAAACCGACAGCATTACTGAAACCCAATAGCATTGTTCTGACGGAAGAAACTGCTAAAAAATATTTTGGCAATACTGAGCCTATCGGAAAAATATTGTCGCTTACAAATGATGGTGTACTGTATACTGTTACAGGCATTATGGAAAAAATACCCACCTCCGCACATTTTCATTTCGATATGCTTGGTTCGATGAATAGTTTACAGGATGCCAGGGAGCAAAGCTGGTTGAAATCTGATTACTTCACATACCTGCTCTTAACCAAAGGTTATGATTATAAAAAACTCGAAGGAAAGCTTCCCGCTGTTGTAAAAACTTATATGGGCCCACAGATAGCCCAGAGTATGGGCCTGAGTTTAGACCAGTTTCACAGTAAGGGAAATGAATTGGGTTTTGCACTGCAGCCCTTAACTGATATACATCTCCATTCTAACGGGCATTATGAGATAGAGCCCGCTGGAAATGCACAATACATCTATATTTTCGGGGCAATAGCCATATTCATGCTATTGATCGCCTGTATCAATTTCATCAACCTCTCTACAGCTGGGGCATCAAAACGATCTAAAGAAGTAGGTGTAAGAAAAGTAATGGGCTCATTGAGAACTGATTTGATCAAACAGTTTCTATTGGAATCTGTTTTGGTCACCCTGCTTGCATTGATAGTCACGTTAATTCTGGTACAAATTGCGTTACCAGAATTCAATCAACTCGCTGGAAAAAATCTTGCACTGGGATTTAACAGTAAAACCATCCTTCCCATTCTTACACTTACTTTATTGGTGGGTTTGCTCGCGGGTGTCTACCCGGCGTTCTTCCTGTCTTCTTTCAACCCGGTGAGAGTCTTAAAAAGCCGTTTTGTGCCGGCAGGGAAAACTATTTCATTGCGCAGTGGGTTGGTCGTGTTCCAGTTTTTTATATCAGTTGGATTAATGATCGGCACAACTGTTGTTTATCAACAATTAAAATACATTCAGAACAAACAATTGGGCTATGATAAAGAACAATTACTAGTGCTTAATAATTCATGGGCATTGGGCAAAAATGAACAGGTATTCAAAAATGAACTATTAAAAGATTCCCGTGTTTTGAATATAGCCATCTCTTCTTACAGACCTGCAGGGCAAACTAACTCAAATAATACATTGATCTACCCAGATGGCAAAGACAACGAGCTAACCAAAATATTGAAATACCATATTGACGAAGCGTATATACCTACGATGGGTATGCAACTGGTGCAAGGCAGAAATTTTTCAAAAGCACTTAGCACAGATTCTTCGGGCATCATCATAAACGAAGCGGCAGCAAGATCTTTTGGCTGGGGTAATAGTGCCGTAGGGCATACTATAACCCAGGCAGATTATAATGCAGGGCAAAAAAGGGATTTTACTGTGATCGGTGTAGTAAAAGATTTTCATTTCAGGTCATTACATGAATCCATCGCGCCTGTTATCATGGCATTACATCCCCAATGGGGACTGATCGTAAAGATGAAAGGTAGTGATGCAAATGGATTGATTGCTACCATGAAAAAGCAATGGGCAGGTTTTAATACCACTGAACCCTTCGACTATGCTTTTATGGATGATCTCTACAACAAAACATATATCGCTGAACAAAAGACCGGCCGCATTCTGAACATATTCGCGTTACTGACGATCCTGGTTGCATGCCTTGGCCTGTTTGGTCTTGCGACATTCACAGCTGAACAACGAACAAGAGAAATCGGTATCAGGAAAGTACTGGGTGCCAGTGCCAGCCAGATCACAAATATGCTTTCAAAAGAATTTATCAAATTGGTGTTAATAGCCTGCGGCATCGCATTTCCGGTATCATACTGGACTATGCATAAATGGTTGCAGGATTTTGCGTACAGGGTCGATATTAGTTGGTGGATATTCCCTGTAGTATCACTGGCTGCCATTGCTATTGCGTTGTTAACAATAAGTTTCCAGGCTATCAAAGCAGCCATAGCCAACCCGGTAAATAGTTTAAGAAATGAGTAACTAATGCGGTAACGCGGCGTTTATAAAATCGGTTTGTGGTTTGTAGTTCGCGGTTTGAAGTTAACCGCAACCCAACCACAAACTACAAACAACAAACCACAAACTATGCTACAGAACTATTTCAAAATGGCCTGGCGGAATTTGATGAAGCACAAATTCATCTCTTTTATCAATCTTTTCGGCCTGACCATGGGGCTGACCTGCTGTTTGCTGATCACGGTTTACATTCTGCATGAAACGAGTTTTGATAAGTATAACGCCAATGCGAACCGCATTTACCGTGTTACCCGGAACTTTAATAATCGTGACGGTTCCATATCCTTACGTCTGGGTACGATCGCGCCTCCTTTTGGGCCGCTGCTTAAGAATTATTTCGCGGATATACAACAGATCACGCGGCTTCTTCCTAATGGTAAGACGCCTATTAAGTATGAAGAAAAACTCTTTAATGAAGAGAGTGTCTTTTTTGTAGATGAGCATGTATTTGATGTGTTTACCGTTGATGTGGTAAAAGGCAATCCTAAAAAATCACTCAATGACCCCTTCACGGTAATGTTGACAGAAACGGTTGCTAAAAAATATTTTGGCAACGAGGATCCCATGAACAAAATGATCCGGATGAGCAACCAGTACAACCTGAAAGTGACCGGTGTTTACAAATCATTTCCTTCAAATGCACATATTCACCCGGAGATGATGGTATCGTTCAGTACGCTTAATGATACAACGGTGTATGGTGCACGAAACCTTGAGACCAATTATGGCAACAATTCCTTCTTCACCTATTTATTGCTTCCGGAGAATTATCCTTATAAAAAAATAGAGGCACAATTTCCTGCATTCCTTGATCATAGTGTACATTTTCCAGGTGCACCGGCAACATTTAAACCATCTACAACCACATCACTTGGTATTCAAAAATTAACCGATATCCATCTTACCTCCCATCTTGACTATGAAGCGGAGGAAAATGGAGATATCAAACGGGTGTACATATTTTCCATTATCGCATTGATCATTTTGTTGATCGCCTGTATCAATTATATGAACCTGTCAACTGCCAGGTCAACACTCCGCGCCAAAGAGATCGGCATCCGAAAAGTAGCCGGTGCCAGTAAGGGCGAATTGATCGCACAGTTCCTGAGTGAATCTGTGTTGATCGCGTGGCTGGCAATGATCCTCGCGATCGGTGCCACATGGCTGGTGATCCCACCGATCAACAAATTATCAGGGCTTACCTTATCCACGGACCTCTTATTACAATGGAAATGGATATTGCCGGTTCTGTTGGTGCCATTCTTTGTAGGAATTGTATCGGGCATCTACCCCGCCCTATTCCTGTCTTCTTTTCAACCTGTAAAAACATTAAAAGGTTTATTCCGTGTGGGTGGAAAAAGTATCTCATTCAGGAAAGCATTGGTGGTAATACAATTCGGCATTTCTATCGTGCTGATCATCACCACCGCGATCGTGTTCCAGCAACTGCGTTATATGCAGCAGGCATCATTGGGTTATAGTAAGGATCATGTGGTGATATTGCCTTATTATTTTACCACCAACAGCCAATACGAATCGTTCAGGAACGATCTATTAACTGATGCTAATATCCGCAATCTCGGCCGTTCTTCCCGCATACCAACAGGAAGACTGCTTGATTCACAGGGCGCTTCCGCAGAATCGGCTGATTCTTTAGCGCCGGTAACGACGGAATTAAAGATGCTCGCGATCGATCATGATTTCATCCCCTCATACGATATTCAGTTGGCAGCAGGAAGAAATTTCTCCCGCGCCTTTTCAACCGATACATCCAATTTCGTGATCAACGATGCTTGTGTAAAAGTGCTTGGCTGGAAAACGCCTGACAAAGCGATCGGCAAAAATTTCATGTACGGCGGTGTGAAAGGAAAAATTATTGGTGTGATCAAAGATTTTCATTTCGAATCCATGCACCAGCGTATCGTACCGATCGTTATGTCTTTACCTAAACCAGAACGAAGTTTCTACGGTCAGCTATCCATCAAGATCGGTAGCAATAACCTGAATGCTGCATTGAGTAGCATACAAAAAAGATGGAAGACGTATTTACCGGAAATGCCTTATGAATTTGCATTCCTGGATGACAAATTCAATAAGCTATATGTCTCTGAACAAAGGCAGGGAGGACTGTTCACCATTTTTGCATGCATTGCCATTTTCATTGCTTGTCTTGGTTTATTAGGACTATCCTCATTCGCTATTACACAACGCATAAAAGAGATCGGCATCCGGAAAGTATTGGGCGCGAGCGCGGGTAACCTGGTGATGTTATTGTCGAAAGACTTTCTGAAACTGGTGGTCATCGCAGCAGTGATCGCGTTCCCGATTGCCTGGTTCGCGATGTACAAATGGTTGGCAGATTTTGCTTACCGAATTTCTATCAGCTGGTGGATATTCATTGCAGCAGGCATTATAGCTGCGGCTATCGCATTGATAACGGTAAGCATACAGGCCATCAAAGCAGCGATGGCTAATCCGGTGAAAAGCTTAAGAACGGAATGAACCGGTTTGTGGTTTGTAGTTTGTGGTTTGTGGTTACGGACGCTCAACCACAAACCACAAACTACAAACTACAAACCACAAACTCCTTCTAATATGACATTTCATCTCTAAAAACAACCACATGTTCAAAAACTATCTCAAGATCGCCTGGCGGAATTTATGGAAGAATAAAGCATTTTCTTCTATCAACATTGTTGGCCTGGCCATTGGCATGGCGGCTTTTATGATGATCATGTTGTTTGTATCGTATGAGAGGAGCTTTGACAATTTTCATGCAAAGAATATTTACAAACTCAACGAGGTTCAGAAGTTTGAGGGGATGCTTGCTGCGCAGAAAGTTGGTTTGTCTATGTTTCCGATGGGGCCTACCATGAAAACTGATTTTCCTGAGATAAAAAATTTTACAAGGGCCTGGTGGCGGAATAAATACCAGATGAGTTTCAAAGAAAAACAGGTATTCTATCCGCAGATCTTTTTTGTTGATTCTACCTTCCTGCAAATATTTGATTTTAAACTACTCGAAGGAAACAGGACAAACGCCCTTGAAAAACCCAACAGCATTATCCTTACACAGGACGGCGCCAAACTTTTGTTTGGAAGTGAAAACGCCATGGGAAAAACCGTTACGCATTATGGCGGCGACACAGTAAGTTATACAGTGACCGGTATTATGGAAAATGTACCGCAGAATTCGCAATTCCAGTTTGAGGCGTTGCTCTCATTCAGTAGCGTTAACAAAGCACCTTGGATGAATCAATGGGGAGGCAATTGGCTGAATACGTATTTCGAACTGGCCCCAAATACCAATACTGCGTCGTTTGAAAAAAAATTTCCTGCTTATCTAAAGAAATACATGGCGGATAATGCAAAGAGCTACGAATTGTTCCTCACTCCCTTACGCGATATGCATTCAAAAGCAAGTGATATCGGGCTTGATTATGTGAACTACCAGAAATTCGACAGCAATTACACCAATATATTTTCACTGATCGCATTGATCGTGTTGATCATCGCCTGCATCAATTTCATGAACCTATCCACCGCGCGTTCCGCTGAACGAGCAAGAGAAGTAGGGATCAGGAAAACAATCGGCGCACATCGTTCTCAATTAGGTTTCCAATTTCTCAGTGAGACCATACTCCTTTCATTCATTGCATTGATCTTTGCAATAGGATTGGTGGAGCTCTGTCTTCCCTATGTAAACAACTTAAGTCAGCGACAACTATCCTTGCCTATACTTTCACGTCCAACCCTGTTGCTAAGTGTTCTTGGAGGCACCATCCTGTTGGGTATTTTATCAGGTTTATATCCTGCTCTATACCTGTCGTCATTTCAACCTGTTAAAGTATTAAAGGGAGCAATTCAAACCGGCCGGAACAAAAGCATGTTGAGAAATATTTTGGTAGTTGGCCAATTCACGAGTGCTATCTTTCTCATCATTGCCACCATTTTTGTGGTGAGGCAATTGACCTATATGCGCAACCTGGATCCGGGTTTTAGCCGCGAGCAGGTGGTAACCGTTCCGCTCGACCGGATCAGTTCCTCAAAATTTGAAGTATTAAAACAGGCCCTTCTCACCAGCTCACTTATTAAAGGTGTAACCGGTGCACAGGATCAGCTAGGAAGCCATCTCGATCAGTCAGGTGTACAATTCAAAGGCAATGGCCCTATGCGCAACCTTGCATCAACGCGATTGATCGTTGATCCTGATTACCTGAATCTCTATCACCTTGCTTTAGTGAAGGGCAGGAATTTCTCACATGATAAATCGGCTGATGCAAAAGAATATATCATCAATGAAACATTGGCGAAAGAATTATTAAAAGATGATCCTAAAGGCACAGAGGAATCGCTGCTTGGAAAAAATTTCGGGTTTGATTCTGCAGGAACAATTATCGGCATTGCAAAAGACTTCAATTTTAATTCACTGCATTACAAGATCGAGACCATGTTCATGTTGAATATGATCACGAATGGCCGCTTCAGCCAGATGTCAGTAAAAATAAATGGTGATAAAGCGGCTGAATCGCTTGCTTACATTCAATCCACATGGAAAAAAATATTTGATGACCATCCTTTCGAATACCAGTTCCTCGATGATCATTTCCGTGAAGTGTACCGTGCAGATGAACAGGTAAGCAAGATCATCGGCATACTCGCGGTATTGGCGATCATTATTTCCTGTCTCGGATTATTCGGCCTCGCATCACATTCAGCAGAGAAAAGGATCAAAGAAGTAGGCATCCGGAAAGTAATGGGTGCATCCGTGAAAAGCCTAGTATCACTTCTTTCCATCGATTTTATCAAACTGGTTTTGATCGCCAACCTGATCGCCTGGCCACTTGCCTGGTTCGTGTTGAAGAAATGGCTGCAGGATTTCGCGTACCGTGTAGATATATCCTTATGGGTATTCGTTATAGCCGGCCTCGCCGCGATACTGATCGCACTGGTAACCGTGAGTTTCCAGGCATTGAAAGCAGCATGGATGAATCCAGTCAAGAGCTTAAGAACGGAATAGAACCGTTTGGGGTTTGGAGTTTGGGGTTTGTGGTTGAGAACGCCAAACACCAAACTCCAAACGCCAAACCACTAATAAACATAGGACACGAACTAATATTAAAAGCCTACGAATATGTTACACAATTATTTCAAGATCGCCTGGAGAAGCCTGATGAAAAACAAGACATTTTCTTTCATCAATATTTTTGGATTGTCCATTGGACTAACCTGTTGTTTATTGATAGCGTTGTACCTGAATTATGAACTCAGTTATGATCAGCAACATAAGGATGCGGATCGTATTTACCAATTAGGCACAACGTTCGTTAGACAGAAAGAAGAAAAATCGACACCCAATACGCCTGCGCCAATGGCAACTACCATGCAGCAGGAATTTCCGGAGATAGAAGAGACCACGCGTTTGTTAGGATTGTTTGGCGAAGACAAAACCTTGTTACGCTATAATGAGAACAACAATGCTGCAGTTTCATTTTACGAGACCAGGGGCTACCTGACCGATCCCGGATTTTTCCATTTCTTTAATTATGATTTTATAGAAGGAAATCCTTCTGTCGCGTTGAACAATCCGCGCACCATTGTGCTGAATGAGGAGATCGCCATCAAACTTTTTGGTAAACAACCTGCGTTGAATAAAGTGATCCATGTAAGCAGTGGTACAGATGGAGAAAGTGACGTTACTGTAACAGGTGTATTCAAACCCACTTCCGCCCCATCGCATATTGCCGGAAGATTCTTCATGGCTTTTAAGGGGGGTGATATGGAAAAATATAGTGCACGATCAAATAACCTTGCGTTCAACAATATGTTCTTCACTTATCTCAAACTGAAGAAAGGAAGCGATGCGCAACAGCTTGAAAATAAATTCCCGAAGTTTATAGAAAAATATGCGGGAAATGATCTGAAGGCAGCAGGATTCTATAAGAAACAATTCTTAACGCCTTTAAAAGACCTGCATCTCCGTTCGAAAACGCGCGACAATGTTACGCCGCCCGGAAGCGTCACCTATTTATACATATTAGGCTCCATAGCCATTTTTGCTTTGATGATCGCCTGCATCAATTTTATGAATCTCTCAACAGCGCGTTCATCCAAACGTTCAACGGAAGTAGGTATCAGGAAAGTATTAGGTGCAAACAAAGGATCATTGATCAAACAATTTCTCGGCGAATCTTTATTGATGAGTATGATCGCTTTTGTATTGGCGATTGTGTTTACCCTGTTAGCGTTGCCTGCTTTTTCTACGGCATCCGGTAAGGAGCTATACCTCTCAGTAAGTGAACATGCGTGGATACTCGGTGGTTTTTTTGTGTTATCAATCATCACGGGGTTTCTTGCCGGTATGTATCCTGCATTTTATTTATCCTCATTCAAACCGGTGCGTATCCTCAAAAGTAAATTCTCCAACTCATTGGCCGCAGTTTCGGTAAGAAAAGGATTAGTGGTTTTCCAGTTCGTGATCTCCGCCATTCTTATTATTTCCTCGATCGTGATCTCGAAACAAATGGACTACATGCGTTCGAAGGACCTTGGTTTTACAAAGGACCAGGAAATGATTATCCCCCTGCGGACCGAAATAGCGAAAGCAACGTATCAATCATTAAAAACAGCGTTGACAAAAACGTCAGGTGTGGTTTCTGTGGGTGCTTCTACTTATTACCCAGGCATATTCAATCCAAGCGACAGAGGTTTGTATAAAGAAGGTAGCACGGTAGAGAACGCACAACTTGTAAGAATAAATGGTGTGGATGAAACCCTGATTCAAACACTGGGAATAAAACTCGTAGCCGGTCGTTTGTTTTTTAAGGATTATGTCAATGATACAGCTCGTGGTATCGTCCTGAATGAAGAGGCCGTCGCTAAAATTGGATTTGCCAGTCCACAGGAAGCAGTTGGCAAACCGGTTTACATGGGTGCTGGTGGCTTTGACAATTCATTGGAAATTGTAGGCGTAGTAAAGAATTTTCATTTCCAGGATCTTCATCTACCCATCGCTCCCTTTGGTTTTACTTTACGCAGCAGGCCAAGTTATAATTACCTGCTGGTGCATACCAACACCAATAATTTCGCATCCTTCCTTGGTGAAATGACAGCTGCCTGGAAAAAATTAAATCCAGCAGAGCCTTTCGAATATAATTTCCTTGATGCAGAATTTCAGAAGAACTACCAGGCACAGGACAGGTTAGCTGCCATCGTAAAATATTTTACCATTATTGCCATTCTGATATCCTGCCTGGGGTTATTTGGCCTCGCTACTTTCAGCGCTGAACAGAGAACAAAAGAAATAGGTATCAGGAAAGTACTGGGTGCAAGTGTATCTAATCTCGTGTTGCTCATTTCGAAAGATTTTATCAAACTCGTATTGATCGCTATTATACTCGCTTCGCCACTTGCCTGGTGGATCATGAATAAATGGTTGCAGGATTTTGCTTACAGAACTGATATCGGCTGGACAGTATTTGTACTATCCGCTTCTATTGCCTGCATCATTGCATTTATTACTGTGAGTACCCAGGCAATAAGGGCGGCGATATCGAACCCGGTGAAAAGTTTACGAACAGAGTAGAGCCGTTTGGGGTTTGGAGTTTGGGGTTTGTGGTTCAGAAATCCGGAGCCGCGAACAACAAACTACAAACCACAAACTCCAAACCACAAACTTTACTATATGCTAAGAAACTATCTCAGAACCGCCCTTCGTAATTTCTGGAAAAACAAAACCTTCTCATTCATCAACACCACCGGCATGGCGCTTGGCATGGCTTTCTGCATGCTGATATTGCTTTGGGTGCAGGATGAGAAAAGTATAGACGCTTTTCACGCCAATGCGGATCAGTTGTATAGTGTTTATGAAAAACAGTTTTACGATAATAAAAAAGAAGGAAATTATAATACACCGGGGATACTGGCCGATGAAATAAAGAAAACGATTCCGGAAGTATCCTTCGCCTGTAGCTACGGCTGGACGGGCAACCGCTCTTTTTCTGTTGGGAATAAGATATTGAAAGAAAAAGGCAATCATGCGGGTGCTGATTTTTTTGCCATGTTCAGTTACCCGCTACTACAGGGTTCTGCTGCAACAGCATTGGCCGAACCCGTTAATATTACCATTTCAAGAAAAATGGCCATCGATTTCTTTGGCAGTCCTGAAAACGCGATGGGTAAGACCATCCGTTATCAAAACAAAAAAGATTTTACGGTATCCGCAGTTTTTGAGAACCTGCCGCAGAATGTTTCTGACCGTTTTGATTACATCATTAACTGGCAGACTTTTCTTGAGGATAATTCATGGGCAAAAGAATGGGATAACAATGGCCCGAAAACATTTCTCCTGCTCCGTAAAGACGCCAATGTTGCCATGGTTGAAAATAAATTGGTTCATTTTATCGACAAATACAACAATTCGAAAGCTTCCGGTTTTTCAATTGAATTGGGCCTGCAAAGATTTGATGAAAAATACCTTCATGGAAATTTTAAAAACGCGGAGATCGACGGCGGCCGTATTGAATATGTTAAGTTGTTTAGCATCACTGCCATTTTTATTCTGCTGATCGCCTGTATCAACTTCATGAACCTGACCACAGCACGTTCTGTTAAACGCGCAAAGGAGATTGGCATCCGGAAAGTGGTGGGCGCGCTTCGACCTGCGTTAATACGCCAATTTATCGGTGAAGCAGTTCTGCTTTGTTTTTTTGCGGTGATCATTGCATTATTAGTTACCATTCTTTTGTTGCCGGTATTCAATGATCTTACCGGTAAGAATATCCGGTTCCCATATGCAAATACACAATTCTGGATGGCAATAGCTATCCTTACACTTTGCACAGGTTTTGTTGCAGGCAGTTACCCGGCTTTGTTGCTATCTTCTTTTAGCCCGGTAAGAGTATTGAAGGGCAGTTTAAAATTTACTTCGGGCTCCGTATGGTTCAGAAAAGGATTGGTTGTGTTCCAGTTCGCGCTTTCCATTATACTGATCATCGGTACCATCGTGGTAGCGAGGCAAGTGAATTTTATTCAAACAACCAATCTTGGCTATGACAAAGAAAATCTATTGTACATACCCATTGAAGGAGATTTAGGTGACAAGTACCAGGTATTTAAACAAACCGCTTTGGCAATAGAAGGAATTGAATCAGTATCACATATTGACCAATCACCCACCATGCTTGATAACGGCACAGGTGGCGTTGACTGGATAGGCAAAACGCCAAATACAAAACCGCAATTCACGCCTGAAACCGTGGGATACGATTTTATAAAGACCATGAAACTGGAAATGAAAGAAGGAAGGGATTTCTCAAAAGATTTTCCGACAGATTCTGTTGGTTATGTTGTGAATGAAACTACCATCCGGAAGATAGGATATACAGACCCAATAGGCAAACCGCTTACACTCTGGAAAAAGAAAGGCAATATTATCGGCGTAATAAAAGATTTCCATCATAACTCTATGCATGAAGAGATCAGTCCCTTGATCCTTCATTTAGAAGAGAAAAGAAGTGATGGAAATATCCTGGTTCGCATAAAACCCGGAAAAACAAAGCAATCGCTTGCTGCATTGGAAAAACTTTACAAAGAGCTTAATCCTGCTTTTCCTTTTACTTACCAGTTCTCTGACCTTGAATACGCCAAACTTTATAAGAGTGAACAGATGGTCGGCAGCCTTTCGCGCTATTTTTCTTTCCTGGCCATTTTTATCTCCTGTCTCGGGTTGTTAGGGTTGGTTATGTTCACCGCGGAACAACGTACCAAAGAATTTGGCATCAGGAAGGTCCTGGGTGCAAGTGTGGGCTCTTTATTCTCATTGTTATCAAAAGAATTCTTAGTGCTCGTGCTGCTTGCATCGTTGATCGCCTTCCCTATTGCCTGGTATGCGATGAATAAATGGTTACAGGATTTTGTATACAGGGAAGAGATAGGCTGGTGGATATTTGCCGTGGCAGGTATTGCTGCAGTACTGATCGCATTCATCACAGTGAGTTTCCAGGCCATTAAAGCGGCGCTGGCAAATCCTGTGAAGAGTTTGAGAACGGAATAGAAATTATTTTGTGCGCCTTGAGGAATAAATTTTAAAATAAAAAACCACACATATGAAGCAATACTTAATCACACTACTTCTTTTCACCGCAGCACTTCCCATGTTCGCGCAGGACAAGAACAAGGATGATGAACTTTACAAAGACCCCTATTCAGTAAAACGTTTTACTGAAAAAATAACACAGGTGCTTTCCGAAACAACCGGTGGTAATATTTCAATTGTTGGAGAAGCCACGTCGGAGCCAAGAGTGGAAATGTATGTGCACAAACAAAACTGGCGTACGGCGTTGAGTAAAGATGAGATCAAACAAAAACTGGAAGCGGATTATGACGTAAATATATCGGTAAGCGGTGGCAAGATTACGGCAACAGCTAAATCTAAACGGAAAACGCGAGATTGGAGGGATGCATTGAATATTTCGTTCAGGATATTTGTTCCTTATAACACTGCCACCACACTTGAAACAAGCGGCGGCAACATCTCTCTCACATCTCTCAACGGCACACAGGATTTCACCACCAGTGGCGGCAATCTTACCGTAAACAAATTATCGGGCAATGTTAAGGGACGAACATCGGGTGGAAATATCTACCTGAAAGATTCAAAAGACAATCTTGATCTTTCTACCAGCGGCGGAAGTATTTATGCATCGGATTGTAACGGTAAGATCAACATCACAACATCGGGAGGCAACCTGGAACTTACAGGATTAAAAGGTGATATCCGCGCACATACCAGCGGCGGCAATGTAAACGGCGATCATATTTCAGGCGATCTTAACGCAGCAACTTCCGGAGGAAGTATCCGTTTGAAAGAAATGTCCGGCAGCGTGGATGCCTCTACCAGTGGCGGCAATATTGATCTCTCTGTTTCTTCACTAACAAAAAAGATCTCTTTGAACAATTCTGCAGGAGCCATTTATCTCGCGCTACCCAAAAATGCAAATATGGACCTGAGATTATCTGCTGATAATATCAAAACAAATACACTCAACAATTTTAAAGGACGACAGGACAAAGAAAGAATAGAAGGGACATTGAATAGCGGTGGCATTCCTGTGAGAGCAAGTTCAAGTAGCGGAACGATACATCTTTCATTGCAATAATTATTTTGAATGTTATCCCGCGAGGCGGGACACAATAAAAAACAAACCCTATGTTCAAAAACTATTTCACTATCGCATTGAGAAGTTTGCAACGTAACAAAAGTTATGCTGCCATCAATATTACGGGATTGGCTGTGGGTATTGCCGCCTGCCTGCTTTTGTTTCTCGTGATCCGTTTTGAAAATAGCTTTGATAATTTTCATGCTAAGAAAAACAGCATTTACCGCGTTTCTTCCGAATTCAAAGGCCCGGTGAGGAGCAACTATTCTGCCGGCGTTCCGTTTCCCACCGGAAAGGGGTTACGGATCGACTATCCGCAACTAAAAAACGTCGCTTCCATTTACCAGGATGATAATATAAATGTGCTTGTACAGGGCAGTAATGGAGAAATAGTAAAAAAATTCAAAGAAGAGACCGGCGTATTCTTTGCCGAACCGCAATTCTTCGACATGTTCGATTTCAAATTGCTTTCGGGAAATATCAAAAATGCGATCTCTGAACCTAATACCGCACTACTAACAAAAGCCACCGCCGAAAGATATTTTGATACATGGCAATCATCCATCGGTAAAACAATAAAAATAGGCCGCAATACTTTTGTAAAAATTACCGGGATCCTGGAAAATGTTCCCGTTAATACCGATTTCCCTCTTAAAGTGGTGGTCTCCTACTCAACCCTTATGAATACCGGCTTGAAAAGCAATATGGACGATTGGGTAAGCACGTTCAGCAATGCCTATTGCTTTGTTGAATTTCCGGAGAATTATTCGCCCACACAATTCAACAGTTCATTGGCAGGATTTGTAAAAAAGCATAAACCTGCCGAATATGCAAAAGACGCCATGACCATACAGCCATTGACCGATATTCATTTCAATGATGATTTTGGTAATTTTAATGGCCGCACATTCAGTAAGCAACTAATCACAGCATTGAGCCTTATCGGCATCTTCCTGTTGATCATTGCCTGTGTCAATTTTATCAATCTCGCCACCGCGCAAGCTGTGAACCGCTCCAAGGAAGTGGGTATCAGGAAAGTTTTGGGAAGTAACCGCACGCAACTCGTCACACAATTCATTGGAGAAACAGGATTGATCACGTTCTTTGCCATGCTCCTCGCAATGTGTATTGTCGTGATCGTATTACCCTTGTTAAATACCCTGCTTCGCCTTCAATTATCTTTTCATCCTTTTTCTGATCCATCCGTTCTTCTGTTTCTCGGTACAACGCTGGTGCTGGTTACTTTGCTCTCAGGTTTTTATCCGGCCATGGTACTATCCGGTTTTAACCCGATCAATGCATTGAAGAATAAAGTGGCAGCAAGCAGGAAAGGAAATATTTCATTGAGGCGGGCATTGGTGGTCTTACAATTTGTGATCGCACAGGCATTGATCATCGGAACAGTGGTAGTGGTAAAACAAATGAGCTATTTCATCAATGCTGATCTTGGATTTAATAAAGAAGCCATCATCAATGTGCCCTTCCCCGGCGATAGTTTAAGCCGCTCACGAATTGGTATTCTTTCTGCAGAATTAAAACAACAACCAGGTATCAAAGCGCTAAGTTTCAGTTTTGCCAGTCCCGCTGATAATTTTGGCTGGAACTCCGATTTCAAATTCAATAATTCGCCCAACAATACAGATTTCGGTGCGAGTTTGAAATGGGCAGATACTGCTTACTTCAGAATGTATAACCTGCAATTCGTTGCCGGCCGCATGTATTTACCAAGCGATACAGTAAAGGAGTTTGTGGTGAACGAAAATCTATTGGAAAGAGTAGGCATACACAATCCCGCCGATGCGATCAACAAAAAGATCAACATGTGGAACGGGGAAAAAGTTGGATTGATCGTAGGTGTGGTCAAAGATTTCCATGCAAGTTCTTTACGCAACCCGATCAATCCTGTGATAATGAGCACGTGGAACGATGTTTATCAAACAGCCAACATCCAGATACAGCCCGGTAAAGCAAAAGAATCATTAGCTGCTGTTGAGAAACTCTGGAACAAAACCTTTCCGAATTTTGTTTTTGAATATACTTTCCTCGACCAGAAGATCGCTGATTTTTACAGGCAGGAAAACCAGCTATCGCAACTTTATAAAATATTTGCAGCAATAGCCATCTTTATTTCCTGTCTCGGTTTATATGGATTGATCTCATTCATGGCCGTACAACGCAACAAGGAAATGGGAATCCGAAAAGTACTGGGCGCTTCGGTAAGCAATATTGTTTACCTGCTATCGAAGGAATTTACCCTGCTGATCATTATCGCCTTCCTGATCGCATCACCGGTCGCTTATTACTTCATGCACAAATGGCTGGAGAAATATGCATTCGCTATACCATTACGCGCCGGCATTTTTGTATTGACCATTATTGCATCCATCATCATCGCCTGGCTCACCGTAGGCTACCGCGCACTCAGGGCGGCGCTGGCGAACCCAGTGAAGAGTTTGAGAACGGAGTAACCGTTTGGGGTTTGTGGTTTGGTGTTTGTGGTTGAGCCACCCAAACTAAAAACCGCGAACTACAAACTAAGAACAACAACAAACCACAAACAACAAACTACAAACCCTATGCTACGCCACTACCTCACCATCGCAGCACGTAATCTCTGGAAAAAGAAAGCATTTTCAGCGATCAACATTACCGGCCTCACAGTGGGTCTTACCTGTTGTCTGCTGATGGCCTTGTATATACAGTATGAATTGAACTACGATCGTTTTCAATCGAATGGAAGCAGGATCACAAGGATGATCATGGAATACAGTTTCAGCGGCTCTGTAAGTAAGGGCAATTATACAAGCACCAAAGTAGCGCCCTCTTTTAAAAAGAATTTTCCTGAAGTGGAAGAAGCCGCGAGAATGAGTGGCGGCAGTAAACGTGTGATAAAGTATGGGGAAAACCTGTTCGTTGAATCAAGATTCCTGTATGCCGATTCCACTTTTTTTGATATTTTTTCTTTCAACCTCCTACGCGGCGATAAAAAACAGTCATTATCCGGCGCCAATAAAGTGATCCTCACACAATCATCCGCTAAAAAATATTTTGGCAATGAGGACCCGGTTGGAAAGACCATTCTTGTTGGGAGTTCAGCCATACCCTATGAAGTAACAGGTATCTCGGAAGATTGTCCAACCCATTCGCAGATCAAATATGATTTTCTTGCTTCTTTTTCATCACTTGGCGTTAACCAGGAAGAAACCTATTACGAGGCAAATTATACAACCTATCTCCTGCTGAGAAATGAAGCGGCTATCGCAGGACTTCAATCGAAGATCCCCGGCTTCATGAAAAAAGAGATGGCAGGCAAGGTAAGCGGCAACGACTATGTTACCTATGAACTGGAGCCGTATAACCGCATACACCTTCATTCTCCATACGATGGTTTTGAATCTAATAACAGTATCACCTATATCTATATCATTGCAGCAGTTGCTTTATTAATATTATTGATCGCCTGTTTTACCTATATCAATCTTAGTACAGCAAGATCCATGGAACGCGCGCGAGAAGTGGGTGTGCGTAAAGTGTCGGGCGCGCATAATAACCAGATTTTCCTCCAGTTCATTGGTGAATCCCTGATCATTTCAACCATCGCACTTTTATTGAGCATTGTATTGGGTGTGATGTTATTACCGGCATTCAATCAACTGGCTGATAAACAGATCACCGTTGCAGCGCTTTTTTCACCTTTTGCACTTGGATTTTATTTCACCGTTATTCTCTGCATCAGTTTATTGGCGGGTAGTTACCCGGCATTGATATTAGCAAGGTTCAAACCGGTGCATGTTTTAAAAGGTTCTTTTAAAAATTCAGGCTCGGCACTATGGCTGCGCAAATCGCTTACCGTTTTTCAATTTATGATCTCCTCGTTTCTGATCATTTCCACTTTTATTATACAGGAACAATTACATTTTATCCAGAATAAAAAATTAGGCTACGACAGGGAACATGTGATCGTATTACCGATGGATGGTAAGATACTCAGTAACATGTCATCCATCAGAACCCAACTGATGACTGTGCCTGGAATAGAAAGTATTTCTCGCGCTGTTAATGATCCCACCGAAATCAAAGGCGGTTATAATATGCGGAGTGATGCGATGTCGGAAGAAACACAGATCATGACCACTGCCAATCCTGTTGATGAAGGCTTTATTAAAACAACAGGCGTTCAGATCATTGCCGGTTCCGATTTTATTGAACAGGATGTAAAAGATGTATCAGATTCAGTAGCCGAAAAAGATAAAAAATATCATTTCATAATAAATGAATCCGCAGCAAAAGCATTAGGCTGGACGCCTCAACAGGCTATCAATAAAAAAATGTTTTTAGGCAACCATCGTCCGGGCTATGTAAAGGCTGTAGTAAAAGATTTTCATTTTGCTTCTCTACACAAACCCATCAAACCCCTTGTTCTTTTTAATGGACAATGGAGCAGTGTAATGATGGCTAAAATTTCGGGCGCCAATCTACCACAAACAATCGCATCACTTGAAGCAACCTGGAAGGCAAACATCAAACACAGGCCCTTCGATTATCATTTTCTTGATGAGGATTATAACAAAATGTACAGGTCCGAACTCAGGATCGGAAAAGTGCTGAATATTTTTACACTGATCGCCGCATTGCTCGCAGCAGCGGGACTGCTTGGCCTATCGGCATATACGGCACAGCAGCGCACCAAGGAAATCGGCATACGAAAAGTATTGGGCGCAGGCATCTTCAGCCTCATCGCACTACTCACAAAAGATTTCGCAAAAATGGTTGTATTGTCCTGTGCCATCGCCTTCCCCGTCGGTTGGTTCGTAATGCATAAATGGCTGCAGGATTTTGCCTACAGGATCGATATCACCTGGTGGATCTTCGTCGTATCAGCCCTCGCCAGTATCGGCATAGCCGTTATTACCGTAAGCTTCCAGGCCGCCAAAGCAGCAACGGCGAATCCAGTCAAGAGCCTGAAAACCGAGTAGCGGTTTGTGGTTTGTAGTTTGTGGTTTGTAGTTAGGCAACCCCAAACCATAAACTACAAACCACAAACCAATCGAACTGTTCGTTTTCGTACACCCTATGTCCGTTAGCGAACAATACGGTTTTTATTATATTTGAAAACCCTTACTGGCAAAGGGTTTTAGAAGATGGCACAGGCTTTGCCTACTGCATAACCAGTTACTAAAAAGAGACCGATGATCGAGTTAGAAAACATATACAAATGGCATAATAACGGCATCAACCGGGTGTTTATCCTGAAAGATATCAGCCTGTCTGTGGAAGAAGGCGATTTTATATCGATCATGGGGCCCTCGGGTTCGGGCAAATCTTCCCTGCTCAATATCATTGGAATGCTGGATGAAGCTTC
Organism: Bacteroidota bacterium; assembly: GCA_040388705.1. GTDB lineage: Bacteria > Bacteroidota > Bacteroidia > Chitinophagales > Chitinophagaceae > Sediminibacterium. Next base: position 363,996 of record JAZKBI010000003.1, read on the forward strand.
TGAAGGTAGTTACCGTTTTCTTGGGCAGGATGTGTTTAAAATAAAAGAAAAACAAAGGGCGGAATTATACAAACAGAATATCGGTTTCGTGTTCCAGGCCTATCACCTGATTGATGAACTGACCGTGTATGAGAATATCGAAACACCACTACTCTACCAGAGCATCAAAACGGCAGAACGGCAGGCGATAGTGGCGGATGCGCTGGACAAATTCAATATTGTTGGGAAGAAAGACCTGTTTCCTGCACAATTATCCGGCGGGCAGCAGCAGCTGGTCGGTATCGCGCGTGCATTGGTGGCCAAACCTAAATTGTTACTGGCAGATGAACCTACCGGCAACCTCAATTCAAAACAGGGCGAGGATATAATGGAACTGTTTAAAAAGATCAATGAAGAAGAAGGAGTAACGATCATACAGGTAACACATTCTGAAAAAAATGCAGCCTACGGCAAACGCATCATTAACCTGCTTGATGGCAGGATCGAACAAAAATAAAATCGTGTTTCAAAAAGTGACTATGAAAAAGGTTAACATGAAAATTGTAGCAACGGCTTTCTTTCTTTTATCTGGCATACTATCAAAGGCGCAAACAGTACAACAAATGGCCGGGCAGGTTACTTTACAACAATGTGTGGAAACTGCCATACAGAATAACCTGCTGGTTCGACAATCTGAATACCAGTCTCAGGTAGATAAAATAAATTACCAGAATGCAAAAGGCAACCAGTTACCATTTATTGCAGGCAATGTAAATCATGGTATCAACCAGGGCCGCAGTATTGATCCTTTTACAAACAGTTATGCCAACCAGCAAATCAATTTTGCCAACTATAGTATTGGTACCAGCATCACTATCTGGAACGGATCGTCCATCGTAAACAATATCAAACAAAACGAACTGAATGCCAAGGCCAGCGAAATGGATTGGCAACAGCAGAAAGACAATATCACCATCAACGTGATACTTGCTTACCTGCAGATCTTAAGCAGCCAGGAACAGCTCAACACCGCACGCAACCAGGTAGAAGTTACCAAGGCACAGGTGGCAAGACTGGAAACGCTGAATAACAGCGGTGCCATCGCTCCTTCGGTTTATTATGACTTGAAAGGACAATTATCAGGTGATGAACTGAATGTGATTACCGTAAAAAACAACTTGGAAACCGCCAAGATCAATCTTGCTCAATTGATGAATGTACAATACAATGCTGCTGTACAGTTAGAAAATATCACAGGCCCGACTGCACCAACGTTGTATGACGGCACACCGGATAATATTTATCAAACAGCCACACAGCAACTCGCATTGGTAAAAGCCGCTGAATTCAGGAGACAAAGCGCTGAAAAAAGATATTTATCTGCCAAGGGACAACTGATGCCGACACTTAGTTTTAATGGAGGCTTCGGTACGAACTATTCAAGTGTAGCCAGCACCCAGGAACTGATCAATACATTGGATGTACCGACAACAGGATATGTAAACGTAAGTGGAACGAAATATAACGTGCTAGCACCGCAAAGTAATTACAGGAGCCAGAAGATCAGTTATTTCAGCCAGTTCACGAATAATTTCAATTCATCATTCAGCCTGGGTTTGCAGATCCCGATATTGAATGGATTTCGCGCGAAGAACAACATAAACCTCGCAAAGATCGCTGAGAAAAGAACCAGTTTTGAAGCGCAAACCGTAAAAACACAATTACGCCAGGCGGTTGACCAGGCGTATGTGAATATGAATACGGCTTTTGAAAGATACCAGACATTAGCGCGCCAATTGGCTGATTTCACCATATCATTCAAAGCCGCCGAAGTGCGTTTCAACGCGGGTGTGAATACTTCCATTGAATATATGCTGGCTAAAAATAATGTCGATAGAACAAATGCAAATTATGTAGCTGCAAAATACGATTACCTGCTGCGTGTAAAAGTGCTTGACTTTTACCAGGGCAAGCAATTGTGGTAACTCTTTTTTCTCTCATGTGCAACCTGCGTGTGGTATGGTTGCGTGGTCCTTCTATTCTTAGAGGGACCTTTTTATTTGAAAAATGAATGTTGAGCAGGGAATTTTGAATGTTGAGGTGGGATACAACGCTCAGCGGCCGTCATTGCGAAGTACGAAGCAACGAATTGCAGACACTCCGAATGTTGTAACAAAGATTGCTTCGTGCCTCGCAATGACGGCTACGGCTCCCACAATTCGTTAAATAATTACGTGATCTTTGTATTTCGCTCATAATTTTGAATTGTGTAGTAGATTTAAGGGAACGGTTTTTATATATTAGAAGCTTAGAAAGGATTCGTTATGCGTTTATTGTTGTTGATATTGGTTACCTCATTTTCTACCGTGTTTGTTTATGGCCAGGTATACGACAGTATTCCTTTTGTGAGAATACAGGTGAACGGCCTGGCGCTTGGTGCAAAAAAAGAAGAAGTGATAAAAAAATTTGGCGAACCACATAAAACAGTGACCACGGAAAATAACCGAGGCGCTGATATTTATATAGATTATGTTTATGATAAGTCAACCCTGCGTGTGAATCCTCCTGGCGTTTTTTATGGTTTTAAATTAACAGACAATAATTTTATTCTATCCTGCGGGAAATATTCAATCAGGCCAGGTGATTCGCTCAAAGAATTTGCCATTTACTTTCCGAAATCGTTTAGCGCCTACGCAAAAAATATTAATGGTAAATTCAAATTGAAGATCAGGCAGGGTAATTTTTTTATTGTTTTTAAAACAAGGGATGGAGTGATCAGCGAGATCGAGACCAAAGAAGAAATAGACTAACCTGACAGTATGAGCAACTATTCCAAAAACATCGAGATCCGCTGGAGCGATATCGATCCCAATTTCCATTTACGCCATTCTGTTTATTATGATTTCGGTGCGTTTGTGCGGATCTCATTTATGACGGAGAACGGCCTCACTCCTTTTATCATGCAGCAGCAACATATTGGCCCGATATTATTCAGGGAGGAATGTGTGTTTAAAAGAGAAATCCATTTTAATGATTCAGTAGAAGTAAATGTGCATCTTGTAAAAAGTACGCCCGATATGAGCCGCTGGACCATGGTGCATGAAGTATGGAAGAATGGTGATACATTAAGCGCCATCATCACCATCGATGGCGCATGGATCAATACGGAAGTAAGAAAACTGGCCATTCCACCCGAATCGTTCAAAAATATATTTGAACAGATCCCGAGATCGGAGAACTTTGAATGGGCCATCAAATAAAAACATTGACAATCCTTCCCATTGATATTTCACATGCAGATGAATTGGCTGCCTTGGCTAAATCCATCTATGTAGAATACTACCTGCATCTCTGGCATCCGGGCGGTGCAGATTGGTATATGCACGAATATGCGTATCACCCGGAGAAATTAAAAACCGAATTGGCGGATGTGAACAATCGTCATTTTATCGTGTATGAGGATAACAAACCCATGGGTTATCTCAAACTCAATATCAATCCGGCGTACCCGGGTTTTGAACAATACAATTATCTCGAAATTGAAAGGATCTATCTCCACAAAGTCATTGCAGGCAAAGGCATCGGGAAACAATTGATGCTCTTAAGCGAAGAGATCGCGCGTGAACACAAAAAGGAATTGATCATTTTAAAAGCGATGGATACAAGTATCGATGCGATCAACTTCTATCAAAAAATGGGTTATGCAAAATTCGGGTCGCTTGTTTTGCCTTTTCCGCAAATGAAAGAGGAATTTAGAGGCATGGTCATCCTGATGAAAATTTTATAGCGCCCGATAATTCTGTTATTGCCACAGGCGACACAGACCATCACAGAAAAAGTCTGTGGTAATCTGTGTCGCCTGTGGCAATAAAAAAAAAATCCCCCGTTCAACACAGGGGATTCACATGGTTATCAAGGAATAAATTATATCGAACGGCGGCTTGCTGCTGTTCTTGCACCACGGCGGATATTCCACAGGTCCACAACACCAAAGCTTGCTGTTTTTCTTTTTGCTTTACTTACCTGTACTAGTCCGGTTGCTACAGTTTCTTTTACTTCTGATACCAGTTGTTTCAGTTGATTCGCTTCTATTTGGACAATAGAAGGCATGACATTACTTTTCATAATATTTCCATTTTTAATATTAATAGTTGTCTGAAAGCGGACGGGAGGAAAAAATCAATTCACTCGTTAGAAGAATACTTCAAAATCACAACACCCATGAGACTGTTTATAGATCGTCGCTTCAGTTTCAGGGTGCAAATGTACAGCTATGTAGGTTCATAGCAAAACTTATGTACAAAAACATTGTTAAAATGGCAAAATCATGCAAAAACCTGCATTATTTGGTGCCGGTTAGGTCAACATCCGGCGTAGATCTGTCGGTTAATGCAACTTTACCCCTGTTTGCGCGTACAATTCTTGAGAATAAAGAGATCTCCCTGTCGAACAGAAAACGAAAGAAAAGCTTTGTCCAGGAAGTATGAAACGAAAGTGTGTTGTAATAATTAGGCGCATTCTTCCTGATCTGGGGAAGTTTGTTCCATGGCACTGAAGGGAAATCATGGTGCTCATTATGGTATCCCACGTTAAATGCTACTTTATTAAACACGCCATAATAGCTATAAGTTTCCTGTTCGCCATGTGTAAGATAATGTTCCTGTATCCATCTTGCTCCCAGCGGATGCAATCCAACAGAAAAGAAAAAGCTTGCTACCAGGAACACAACAGCCTTTGGCCCAAGCAATAAAGCGATCGACGTCATGGCGATGATCTGTACAAGCCAGTTTAAACCCACCCATTTATTGAAAGGTTGTATTTCTCTCAATCTTGAGAGCCTGAACACCTGGAACAATGGATAGAACAACAGCCAGATCACTTTTCCAACGAAGAAGTTATTGATCAGTTTTGCCTCCCAATAATTTGGCAGGTCACCATCCAGTTCATGCACACCCTGGAATGAATGATGTTTGATATGGTATTGCTCAAACGAAACAGAGCTTGGAAAGATCAGCGGGATATTAGCGAGGATACCGGCCAATCGGTTGGCTTCCGGTTTTTTAAAGAGCAAGCGGTGTGCGCACTCGTGTATCATTACAAACAAAGCATGATCGGCAAACGCGCCAAGGATATAGGCAGCGCCAAACACTATCCACCATGATTGATCAGCCACTAACCAGGCTCCGGCAAGTTGGAAACCAACCAGTCCTATAATGGCTAAAAAAGTAAGCGGGTTTTTCCCGATCAGCTTACGCATATCGGGCACTTCTTTCAGAATTTCTTTAGTTCTCCCGCGATGAGGCTCACAGCACTCCACATGTATAAAATTGTTCTTCGCTTGCATAGCCGCCAAGATAAGATTATAACTGGGGAAACAGCTAAAAATGGGGAAAAAAGAGCGATTTTATGACTTATATCACGTTTTTATGCCCCGAAACTTTTGGATCTGTTAACGGAATGGGGCAACTATTAATTTATATTTATTTACCAAAACTACCTGCATGACCCCATCCAACCAATCCGCCGCAGCGCCATGGCCGCTATGGCAAAAGATCTTTTTCCGCTTCTTTTTTATTTATTTCACGCTGAATATCGTGCCATGGACCTGGTTGGGCGATATACCCGGTTTTAACTATGTGGCGGATTATTACGGGCTGGCGAACGACTGGTTAGTGGAACTGTGTAACAACCTGTTCTTTCATTATCCCAAAACAACAATTGTAAATAACGGCAGCGGCGATACCTCTATCGCCTGGGAACAGATGTATACCTATCTCCTGTTCGCGCTTTCCGGCGCTCTTGTATGGAGTGTCATCGACAGGAAACGAAGAAGCTATGCACGCGCCAATTATTGGTTGCGCACTTTCGTGCGGTATTTTATCATCATGAATTGTTTTTCATACGGCATCAATAAATTATATGCGTTGCAGATGTCTTTCCCCTTGCAGAGTCAGCTGGCAACGCCCCTGGGCGATTTTTTACCGATGCGTTTCTCCTGGATGTTTATCGGCTATTCCAAAACCTACGAGATGTTCTCAGGCGCCATGGAGGTGTTGGCAGGATTGTTATTACTGAACAGGCGAACCATTACACTGGGACTGTTTACCGCGACTGTGGTTTTTATCAATGTGATGATATTGAACCTCTGTTATGATATACCGGTGAAACTCTATTCCATGCATCTTGTGGCCTATTGCCTGTACCTACTATCGAACGATTGCAAACGGCTGATCGATTTCTTTGTGCTTAACAAAGCGGTGGCGGCAAATCATATTCATGAGAATCACCTTTCCAAAAAATGGATGCGGATCACACGGATTGTTTTAAAACTGGCATTTATCGGGCTGTTTTTTATAAAGGATTTTTTTACCATGAACGATTATTACCAAACCCGGGAACTGCAGAATGCTACCGAGGCAAAACCCATCCGTTCCGGTATTTATGATGTTGTTACCTACGTGATCAACAAAGATACGATTGCCCCGGTTGTTACGGATACAACCAGGTGGCGGGATCTGATCATTGAAAAAGGAAATTTCGGTAGTGTAGGTTCAACCGATACCGCATTCAGGCAGCGTTACCGGCGTGGCTATTTCAATATCGTGCCCGACAGCGCACTGCAGACAGTCAATTTCAAGAGATCTGCAGCATCGCAGGCGTCAATCGCCAGTTTGCACTACGCGTTCCCTGACAGCAATACGGTTAAGCTGTGGGGCAGTAAGGGCAAGGATTCGATCTATATATTGCTGAAAAGAAGCAACCGGCATTTTCAACTGGCTGAAAAACAGTTTCATTGGATCAGCGAGGCAAACAGGTGAGCACTAGGTACTGGGTCCTGGATGCTGGAATAGCGTGCATCGATTTATGGATCCAGTATCCAGCATGCGGTATCAGCCCCATTCATATTCTCATGGTACTGCCATGGCATGATTTTGTTATGCTTTAATAAGCACGTTATTCTTATTAAAGCATAAACTTAAAATCATCCCATGGAAAAAAGAATGTTAGGCATTATACTCGCTATCCTTGGCATCATTGGCCTAATCTATGCCGGCGTCAGTTTCATGAGCGGTTCAGGTGGCACAAGGAATGTGAAAAGTATTGTTGTTTTCGGCATCCTTGGTGCGATCTTTTTCGCCGCAGGGATTGGCTTGGTGAAAAATACAAGTGACAAACCGACTTAAACGCCAGATGCCAGATGCCAGATGCCAGATGCTGGATACTAGATACTGGTTAGCAACCTAGCACTTCATATCCAGCATCCAGCATCTAGCATCCAGCATCTACTATCCACCTACTCCGTTGCATAGCAGTATCAGGCAGCTTTCTTACTCCCCACTCCGTTCATTGCACCCACCGTTCCACCAACCAGCCCCCCGAGTATGGCACCAACAGCGATATCGGCCAGCACACCAGTCATGTCCATCATGTTGGCAGTGCCATAATTGATCAGATCCATGGATGCTCCACTCAATAGACCGAGAACCAATCCCGCGCCAACACCGCCGCCAAGGGAGTTGATATTAGCCCATTTATTGAAAATGTAAGAATAGAGAAGCCCGGAAAAGATGCACCCGACGATCAATGACCACCAGATCATTGTCTCCGGTGTTCGCATCACCTGCACAGTTGCATGGGCCGCGAAAAAATCCTTGAGAAGCATTCCGTAGAGAAGATAACCACCGAGACAGGAAACAATACCTCCGACAATACCGGAGACAAGAAACTTTGAAGTGTTCATGAGCAATCAATTTTGGGGTAAAAAATTTATATGACCAGACAAAATAGAAAGCAGAACCGGCATTTGCAATAGCCCGAAAGATTCAGCGCCTAAATGTGAACAAGTTGGCAACTTGATCAAAAAAGTGGAAACGCCGGGAAAGAATGGACAGAGGCAAGGTTGATTACACCAAATTCCATATCTTGTTTCAAACTCACTGCTATGATACAAAGGATACTGTATGCATTGCTGGCCATGGTATTGATTATCACCACCCTTTCGGCGCAGCAAAAGAAAAATCTTACCTCTGACGACTACGGAAAATGGCAGGCCATCGGCGCCAATGATCTCTCTCCGAATGGTGAATGGATCGCTTACCAGGTAACCGTTCAGGAAGACAACGATACCATGTACGTCGTGAACCGTAATACGAACAAGAGCTACAAACTTGAATTTGCTTCCAACCCTGAATTTTCGAAAGACAATAAATGGATCGTGTACCGTATCGGGATCCCTTTTAAGGAGGCCGAAAAATTGCGCGACCAGAGCAAGCCCATCGAGTATAAAATGGGGCTGCTGAATTTAGAGACTGGTAAAAAAGAAACGGTGCAAACTATTTCGCGTTTCGGATTCTCCAGGAATGGAAAATTCCTAGCCGCTTATCTCAGTCCACCTAAAGAGAATAAAGACAAAGGAAGTGTGTTGCTCATCAAAAATCTTTCAGAGAACACCACCCATACGATCGGAAATGTGACCGAGTATTCATTCAATAAAAAAAGTGACTACCTGGTGTATATTGTAGAATCAGCCAATGTAGCGGGCAATTCTGTGGAGTTATTTAATCTTAATACTTATTCTTTAAAGGTTATCGCGAGCGATACTCTGAAATTCTCAAAACTCAGCTGGCAAAAAGAAGGCGATGGCTTTAGCTTTTTCAAAACATTTAAGAAAGATACTTACGAAGAAGAGAATGCAGTAGTGTACAGTTATATAGATGTTTATAAAACACCCTCTCTTAAAATATTCGACCCGATGGAAGCCAGCGCGTTTCCAAAGACCATGCGCATCCATAACGGATCAAACCTGCGATTGAGTGATGATATGAGCGCTGTATTTTTTGGCTTAAAAACATGGACAGCCAAACCAAAAAAAGAAGAAAAGAAAGCAACCGATAGCACGAAGGCGAAACCAGACAGCACCAAAGGAAAAGCAGACAGCAGCAAGCTCATGGCCGCTAAAAAACCTGCCGCCGACGAAAAATTAGCAGCAGTTGATATCTGGCATTGGAAAGATGCAGACATACAACCCAGTCAAAAATTAACTTTTGCGCGTGATAAAGACGCAAGCTATCTATCTGTATGGAACATAGGCAACAACCAATTCTTTCAACTCGCAAAAGAAGTTACACCGGACGCTTTGCTAACAGGTAATCAAAAATATGCAGTCACCTCTACTGATAAAAAATACAAACCAGCCTTTAAAGAAGATTACGCAGATTTCTATCTCGTGAACACAAAAACCGGCGAAGAAAAATTATTGTATGAAAGATCCCTGGCAGGATTCAATACCGGCCCTCGCACTTCACCGGACGGAAAATATCTATACTATTTTAAAGATAAAAACTGGTGGACCTACAATATTGCCACAGGACAAAACACCAATATTACCCAAGGCATCAAAACAGATTTCCAGGACACACGTGATGACCATCCTGCTACACGCCCACCTGTTGGTTCAGGCGGATGGACAAAAAATGACAACGAAATATTATTGTATGATGAATACAATACCTGGGCCGTTAAACCAGACGGCAGCGGCAACCGTAAACTCACACAGGGCGAAAAAGAGGAAACAGTTTTCCGCGTGAATCGTCTTGATTTTGAAGATCCGTTTATAGATGACAGCAAACCCATTTACTTTTCAGCCTATGGCGATAAGAATAAGAAAACAGGTTACTATAAGTTTGAGAACGGAAGTTTTGACAAGCTCATTTTCGAAGATCTTTCAGTGAGCCGTCTTACCAAAGCAAAAGATGCGAATGCATTTTTATATGTAAAACAGGATTACAATTTATCTCCCGAACTATATGTAGGTGATAATTTCAGCAACGATAAAAAAGTAACCGGCACCAACCCACAGCAACAGAATTATTATTGGGGCAAGAGCCAGTTAATAAGTTTTAGCAATGCAAAAGGCAAAAAAATGCAGGGCGCGCTCTTCTACCCTGCCAACTATGAAGCAGGCAAGCAATACCCGATGATCGTTTACATTTACGAGATACTTTCGAATACGGTACATGGTTATACAACGCCATCAACAAGATCGGCTTACAACACAACCAATTTCACAACCAACGGCTATTTTGTATTCAGGCCCGATATCGTGTATGAAACCAATGACCCAGGTATGAGCGCTGTTAACTGCGTGGTACCTGCAGTGAAAGAAGTATTGAAAACAGGCATGATTGAAAAAGACAAAGTTGGCATCATGGGCCATAGCTGGGGCGCTTACCAGACTGCATTCTTAGTTACACAGACAGATATTTTCAAAGCCGCAAGCGCAGGTGCACCATTGACCGACCTGATCAGTATGTCGCTGTCGATTTACTGGAACAGCGGTACGCCGGACCAGAAAATATTTGAGACCAGCCAGGGACGTTTTGACGGGCCATGGTATGAAAGAACAGAAGCGCATATCCGTAACTCGCCTATGTTCAATGCATCAAAGATCAAAGCGCCGTTATTGGTTGCTTTTGGCGATAAGGATGGCGCGGTTGACTGGCACCAGGGTATTGAAATGTACGGAACCATGCGCCGCATGGAAAAACCGCATGTGATGCTGGTGTATGCCGATGAAAATCATGGACTCGCTAAAAAAGAGAATCAGATCGATTACCAGAAAAGACAGAGAGAATGGTTTGATCACTATCTCTTAGGCAAACCAGCCGAAAAATGGATCACGGAAGGTGTGAGCTATCTCGACAAGATGAAGGAAAGAGAAAAACAAGATTCAAAATAATACAGAAAGAATTGAATTAAAAAACCTGCTTAAGTATGAAGCAGGTTTTTTAATTTTAGTAAATCACTCTGCGGAAACTCTGCTTCTTTGCGGCTCCGCGGTTAGTAAAGGCCTTTACAACAAACAATTTGACCAAAGTATAGGATTCTACCAACCGCAGAGAACATGAGAACAGGGAGTTAACGCAGAGAAAATCTAATTCAAATTATGACTCCAATTAAAACAGCTATTTTATCATTCGGTTTATCAGGAAAAGCTTTTCATGCCCCATTCGTTCACCTACACAAGGGATTTGAATTGGTAGGTATATGGGAAAGATCCAAATCGATTTCATTGGAATTTTATCCGGATATTAAGATCTATCGTTCACTGGAAGAGATACTGAATGATGATTCCATAGAACTGGTTGTAGTAAACACTCCCACCGCTACCCATTTTGACTTTACAATAAAAGTGTTGGAAGCCGGAAAACATGCAGTAGTTGAGAAAGCATTCACCACTACAACAGAAGAAGCCATTGCATTAAAAGAACTCGCAGAAAAAAGACAACTCGTTTTGTCTGTTTTTCAAAACCGCCGCTGGGACAGTGATTTTAAAACGGTTAAGAAGGTTATACAGGAAGGTTGGCTCGGCGAGATCATGGAAGCAGAGATCCATTTCGACAGGTATAAAGAAGAATTGAGTCCCAAACCACATAAAGAGATTCCGGCGCCTGGCGCAGGCATACTGAATGATCTCAGTCCGCATTTAATTGACCAGGCATTGAGTTTATTCGGGATGCCGCAAGCTGTGTTCGCTGATCTCCGCATGACGAGGCCGGGCTCACAGGTAGATGATTATTTTGAGATCTTATTTTACTACCCTATGCTTCGTGTAAGATTGAAAGCAGGTTACCAGGTAAGAGAGCCTTTTGCTTCTTATGTGATACATGGCAGAAAAGGTTCTTTTCTTAAGAGTCGTGGTGATATTCAGGAAACCATGCTGGTAGCCAATCACAAACCCAATACAACCGATTGGGGAACCGAACCGGAATCAGAACAGGGTTTATTGCATACAGAGAAAGATGGGGAAGTGATACGTAAAAGAATTCCCACTTTACAGGGAAATTATTATGATTATTATGATAGTATTTACCAGGCAATGCGCAATGGCCAACCGGTGCAGGTGAGTGCGGAGGATGGTGTAAGGGTGATGCAGATCATTGATGCGTGTTTTATCAGCAGTAAAGAAAGAAGAGCGGTTACCTTATAAGTATTCGCGAATCTTAGCAACCCCGATCAATAAAGAATTTTTACCTTACTACTCTAAACCAACACTTATGAGACGTTTGTTTCAAATCACTATTCCATTGCTTGCATTGGCTGCCTGTAAGTCGGGCGCTGATCAGACTGATTTCAAAACCATTCCTGTGAAATATCCTGTAACTCAAAAAGACACCACCGTTAAAGATGTTTATTTCGGAACCACTGTGGCCGATCCTTATCGCTGGCTTGAAAACGATACAGCGGAGAATACAAAAGCCTGGGTAAAAGAAGAGAATGATGTTACACATGGCTATTTCGCACAGATCCCTTTTCATGATAAGATCGAAAAACGCTTAAAGGAACTCTGGAACTATGATTCGTATTCAGCTCCATCCAAAGAAGGCGCGTACACCTATTTTTATAAAAAGTCGGGGCTACAGAATCAAAGTGTTTTGTATCGGCAGAAGGATGGCGATAAAGAACCGGAAGTTTTTATTGATCCAAATACTTTCTCAACAAGCGGTACCACTTCGTTGGCTAATATCAGTTTTACCAAAGACGGATCGCTTGCCGCTTATTTAATATCAGAAGGTGGCAGCGACTGGCAAAAAATGATTACGATTGATGCAATCTCCAAAAAACAGATCAGCGATACTTTGCAGGATGTAAAATTCAGCGGTATCGCCTGGAGAAAGAATGAAGGATTCTATTACAGCAGTTATGATAAACCAAAACAAGGCAGCCAACTGGCAGGAAAAACAGACCAGCATAAACTGTATTTCCATACCCTGGGCCAACCGCAGAGCCAGGATAAATTAGTATTTGGAGGAAGCGCTACACCAAGAAGGTATATCAGTGCGTCATTAACAGAGGACCAGAAATGGCTCGTGATCTATGCATCCAACAGCACTTACGGAAATGAATTATATGTGCAGGATCTTACGAAACCCAATGCGCCTATTGTTACGGTTGTAAACAATATGAACACCAGTACGGGCATACTTACTTCAGATGATCAGTATTTTTATATACAGACTGATAAGGATGCGCCGAAAAGCAAAGTGGTGATGGCCCCTATCGCCACACCTCAACCTGAAAACTGGAAACCATTTATCCCCGAACAACCCGAAGTACTCAGTGTTAATACAGCGGGCGGAAATATTTTCTGCACCTATTTAAAAGATGCGATCACCAAAGTGGTTCAATATGATCTCAAAGGAAAAAAAATAAGGGATGTGAATTTACCAGGCATCGGAACTGCCTATGGTTTTTCAGCCAAGGACACCGAAAAAGAATTGTACTACACGTTTACTTCTTACACCACACCCTATGCGATCTTTAAAATGGATATTGCTTCCGGTAGAACAGCATTGTATAAAAAATCAGGCGTTAAATTCAACAGTGATGATTATGAATCGAACCAAGTCTTCTATACCTCAAAGGATGGCACAAAGATTCCGATGATCATCACGCATAAAAAAGGAGTAAAATTAGACGGCACCAACCCTACTCTGTTATATGGCTATGGAGGATTCTCTGTCAGCATCACACCATATTTCAGTACCAGCAGTATCATGTTGTTAGAAAATGGCGGTGTGTATGCAGTTGCCAACTTAAGAGGCGGTGGTGAATATGGCGAAGACTGGCATCTCGCCGGTATCAAAACAAAAAAACAAAATGTATTTGATGATTTTATCGCAGCAGCAGCATATTTGGTAGATAATAAATATACCTCACGCGATAAACTTGCCATACAAGGCGAATCGAACGGTGGCTTGTTGGTTGGTGCAGTCATTACACAACATCCCGATATCTGCAAAGTGGCATTTCCATTTGTAGGTGTGATGGATATGTTGCGTTACCACAAATTCACAGCAGGTGCCGGTTGGGCGTATGATTATGGCACCGCAGAAGATTCAAAAGAAATGTTCAATTATTTAAAAGGCTATTCGCCGGTACATAATTTTAAACCAGGCACGGCTTACCCCGCAACACTGATCATGACGGCAGATCATGACGACCGCGTTGTTCCGGCGCACTCATTTAAATTTGCAGCTACCATGCAGGAAAACCACAAAGGTGATGCACCCGTATTGATCCGTGTTGAAACAAAAGCTGGCCATGGCGGTGGAAGATCAACTGACCAGGTGGTAAAATCAGAAGCTGATAAGTGGTCGTTTATGTTTTATAATATGAAGGTATCGCCGAAGTAAGCTGCGGGCTATGAGCCGTGAGCTGTGAGCCTGGTAGGTTTCCTACCCGAAGCTTGTGGCTCACGGCTCATGTTTGTTAAAGAACCTGACAAGATATATGCATTCCTATCTCGGACCTATTGAGAAAAAATTCAAGCTGCACTCTGATAAGTTGAAAGCCAAGTGGATGAAAGGCTACCTGCTTAACCAGTTTGAATTTTATGGACTGCAGGCACCAGAAAGAAAATTGCTTTGTAAAGAACACTACAAGCAATATCGTGTAAAAGACCTGGCAGAACTCGAAAGCATTGTAAAAGAATGTTTCGGTTTGCCGCAAAGGGAATACCAATATTTTGGAATAGAGTTATTTGCATTCCATAAAAAATTATGGAAACCATCTTCGATCAAAACGATGGAACACTGCCTGAAGCAAAAAAGCTGGTGGGATAGCGTGGACGGCATTGCGAGCGAATGGCTCGGCCCGTATTTTAAAATGTTTCCCGAACAGGTCGTTCCTGTTACCTCCAAATGGAACCTTTCTAAAAACATGTGGCTGCAACGAAGCAGTATCATGTTCCAGAAGAAATTGAAAAAGGATATGGACACCGCCCTCCTTTCAAAATATATTCTCAACTGTGTACATTCAAAAGAATTTTTCATACAAAAAGCGATTGGCTGGGCGCTGAGGGAATATTCAAAAACAGACCCGAAATGGGTAATAAAGTTCGTGAAAGAAAATAAGCTGGCGCCTCTGAGTGAAAGGGAAGCGTTGAAACGAATTAGTCGCTAATTTTTTGCCACAGACGACACAGACTTTTTCTGTGCTAATCTGTGTCGTCTGTGGCAAAAAAAAATGCCCCGCAATCGCAGGGCATCATATCAATCATATCAAAATCCGCGAAGTCCGCGTTTACATTTTCTTCGCATCTTCCAAAAACTGCGCAAGGCCGATATCAGTTAAAGGATGTTTCAATAAACCTAAAATAGAAGACAACGGGCAGGTACAAACATCGGCGCCCAATTCTGCAGCTTTGATGATGTGTAAGGCATTGCGGATAGATGCCGCCAATATCTCTGTTTTGTAATTCTGTACATCAAAAATATGTCTTAGCTGACCGATCAGTTCCATTCCATCCCAACCACTGTCATCAACACGGCCGATGAATGGAGATACGTAAGACGCACCCGCTTTAGCCGCAAGGATCGCCTGTCCGGCAGAAAAGATCAATGTACAGTTGGTACGGATACCATTGTCTGTGAACCATTTGATCGCTTTCACGCCATCCTTGATCATCGGCACTTTCACCACGATATTCGGGTGAATTGCGGCGAGTTTTTTACCTTCTTCCACAATGGTAGCAAAATCGGTTGATAATACTTCGGCGCTGATATCGCCATCTACCATTTCACAAATGGTCTTGTAATGTTGTGCAATGGCCTCTTCCCCTTTAATACCTTCTTTGGCCATTAAAGTAGGATTGGTGGTCACACCATCCAGGATACCGAGATCATTTGCTTCTTTGATTTGGGCGAGATTGCCCGTGTCGATAAAAAATTTCATACCCCTTGGGAGATTTTAGTGATCCCCTTACCGATTCCCCCTTCAGGGGGTAAGGGGAAAAAAAATGGCAGGCTACTCACATCGCACCGCTACAACCGCCTATCCTTGCTGTATTCCTACCCTGGGGAGGTTCAGCAGGAGCTGGTCGTGTAAGACCTGCCGCGGCAAAAGTAAGGGTTGGGCGTTTATTTTCATGATTTTTTTTAAAAACCATTCCGCCCATTTCTCGAATTAATGGTAGTGATCCCCACCAGTTCATCATGCCTGCTGCTGAATGAACGGTAATAGAACAAAACAGAATATTCATTCTCTGTTTCCCAATAATTCCCATCCGTTAATGCTGCATCGGCTTTTGCAGAACGGTCGCGATTGTCTTTGGTCACGTAGGTATAACTGTAGTAGCCTTGTTTTAATAAAAGCGTTTTCGTATACACGCCTCTTGCCGCATCATATACCATTTTAGAGGTATCGCCCACCTGGTTACCGGTTACTTCTCCCATCAGGTACACAGATCTTCCTGCGTAAGGTTGGTTATTGGCTGGCGCAAACGTGAAATGCACGTATCCATAATCTGTTTGCCACCATGGGTTCACAGATTCTGTGGTGGCTATCTCATCCCAACCATTGCGGTCGCGGAAAAAGATATAGCGGAGATTATTTCTCTCTACATCAGGTTTTATATAAATATCTACGGGCTCATGGTTTTTTTCTACCCTGTCTACCCTATCACTTAAAAAACGAAAGCTCTGAAGATCGGCCCAACGGTATTCTTTTCCTGCGGGAAATAGGCAATCCTGTTCCGTGTTATATTCCATCACATTTCCACGGATAAAAGTGGGCATGATATCTTTTACCGCATTATCCCAACGGTTATTCTGCAGGATCACTATTTTGGTTTGTTGCGGGCTGAGTATGTTCAGTTGCTGCGTATTCACCGCAAGTTGTATTTTTTGATAAGTGCGCGAGATCTCATTATCATAAGGCTGCTGGACCTGTGCGCCAATGCTTACCCGACTCTCAACCACCATCATGCGTTTGGTGAAAGCGAGTTTTGAGGTATCTGAATCTAAAAATACTTTTAACAGGTAGTTCCCACTTTTGGTAGGCACGCAATTCCTTTCGGGTATGCTTGCCTGGTAGTGTACATATTTGGAAGGTGTAATCGTTGATACACGGTATTGGCTCAAACGGTTTGTTGTAAAACCCTTGAGGTAGTCGAATACATTCACATCAGCAGGCGTCCAGTCAGCATTGCACAATACAAGTGTGTAATAATAACTTCTGGGGTAGCCACACATATCATCAAAATGGAGTTCCAGTTGATCCGCCGAATTAAGCGTAATGAGGGGCAGACTTTGCTGGTTATTTTGCTGGAATAATTTAGGCGTGCGTATATCGCTCATGTACACATGATCTGGCTGGCGTTGCGCGTAAATGAGTTGCGTAAATGTTAAACTAATAAAAAAATAAAGGAGCTTCTGCATACTTTCTAAATCTACTTTAAACATACAACTTTCTTTGGAGCTATGAGCTTTGCCGGCTCATAGCTGAGTGCATTTCGAATTTTCGCATTGTGTTTGTTCATTCTATTTTTTGAACCACATAGTCACATAGGTACATAGTTGTAACACATAGTTCTTTCTATGTGAAATCCTATGTTTTCTATGTGGCTATGTGGTTCAAATCAATGAAAATTTGAAATACATCCATGAACTTGAGCTTTGCCGGCTCACAGCTCAAAGCTCGTAGCTTGCCTAAAACCTGTAGTTTTGATTAAACCAAAATCATGCCCTTTTGAATCTTGGCTTTCATATTGCAAAACGAATTGCCTTTAACAGGCAAAAATCATTTTCCAGGTTTATTATCCGTTTATCGGTGGCGGCTACTGCATTGAGTGTGATGGCAATGATCATCACCCTCGCTTTTGTGAATGGGTTTCAGCAAACGGTTTCGGGTAAAGTGTTCAGTTTCTGGGGACATATACGCGTGCAAAAATACGAGCCCAATAAATCGCTGGTTGCTGAAGAGACCGCCATCGCAAAAAACGATACGATCGAATCTGTGCTGCGATCGGAGCCGGGCGTGCAACAGGTACAAAGCTTCGCCACTAAATCGGCAGTACTCGAAAAGAACAAAGAAATAGAGGGCGTATTATTAAAAGGGGTCGAAAAAAATTACGACAGCAGCAAACTGAAAACATACCTGCAACAGGGGCGCTGGATACGATTTGATGATTCCTCGTACAGCAAAGAGATATTGGTTTCCGTACAACTCGCAGCACAATTAAAGATCAACCTGAACGATACGATCACCGTTTATTTTATTTCAGGCATCGACGGCGCAAAAACCTATCGCAAATTAAAAGTTACGGGCCTTTATAAAACAGGCATCGAGGAATATGATAAACTGTTCGTGATCGGCGATCTGCGTTTGATACGAAGGGTAAACAACTGGGAGCCCGACCAAACCGGTGGCTACGAGATCTTTCTCAATAACTATAAGAACATAGATACTGTTAACAATAGTCTTACAGAAAAATTACCACCCGAATGGAACAGCCGCAGTATACGGGAAGTGTACCCGAATATTTTTGACTGGCTGAATATCCAGGATGTGAATCGTAATGTAATATTTATCGTGATGGCAGTAGTTGCTATCATCAACCTCATCACCTGTTTGCTGATCCTTATATTGGAAAGAACGAGAATGGTGGGCATATTAAAGGCCCTTGGTGCAGAAGATGGATTGATCCAAAAGATATTTCTTTATCATGCATCTGTGATCACTTTCGCGGGTATCGGTATCGGTTTTATTGTGGGTATCGGTATCTGCCTGTTACAGCAATACACCGGTTTTATCAAACTTGATGAATCTTCTTATTATGTATCCGTAGCACCTGTGCATATTATCTGGTGGCAGGTGGCGGTAGTCTGCGCTGCAACAGCAATCGTTTGCTACCTCGCATTGATCATTCCAACATGGTTGATCAAGAAGATCAGTCCAGTGAAGGCGATACAGTTCAGGTAGTCCAATGAATATTGAACACTGAACAAGGAATATTGAAGTTAGTGCTGCTTGCTACTTCTTCATTGAACATTCCTTGTTCAATATTCAATAATTCTAGGCTTTTTTCAAGTGCGACACAATAATCCCCGCCGCCACCGCAGCATTCAACGATTCCGCACCACCCAAACGCGGGATGGTAATAGGATGAGAAATAAACGGCAACAATTCTTTGCTGATCCCTTTTGATTCATTACCAATCACAAGCAGGCCCTCTGTAACAGGCGGCTCGCCGTGCATATTTTTCCCATTCAGCAAAGCGCCATATACGGGAATCTTTGCAGATGCGAGGAATTCATGCAGCGGTTTATACCACACATCTACTCTCAAAAAACTGCCCATGGTGCTTTGTATCACTTTGGGATTGTAGAGTTCAACCGTATCCTCACTGGCAATCACCTGTTTGATGCCGAACCAGTCGGCAATACGTATGATCGTTCCAAAATTCCCGGGATCCTGTATGCCATCCAGCACCAGCGTTAACTGCTCATGGATTGTGGGTTCTTTCGCGGGTGTTTGCTGTTCCACAACAGCCAGCACCTGGTTCGGGGTTTGCAACCCGCTGATCTTCGCTAATTCAATAGCAGTAATGGTTATAACATCAACAGGAGCCGTATTTTTGGGTACCCATTCTGCAAGCGCGTATACTTTTCGTATGGTGTAATGGCTGTTCAACAGCTCGTCAACCAACTTGGTGCCTTCCGCTATAAACAGGCGTTCTTCCTGCCTTTGCTTTTTCTGGCATAAAGATTGAATATATTTGAGCTCATTCTTGCTTAACATTCTGTATGCGTTTGACCTTTAAAACAAATTTCTTTTCTTTTTTCTGTCTATCCCTGTTCGTGGTGATGACCAGTTCCTGTTCCATATTTAAAAGTATCAAGGTTAAGGATTATCCTGTAAACAAACCTTTTGTGTTTGACAATAAGATAACGCTTACGGGGAATGTTACCAAAGATGAGAAAAATCGCTTAACAGAAGAACTGGATAATTATTGGGATGACAGTATCAAAGCGAGAAAGGTACAGCAATTCTGGATCATCTATAAGATGCAGAGCCCGGCGGTTTTCGATTCAGCAAATATCAACCGCTCCATCAATTTCATGAATGCTTACCTGAACTCACAGGGATATTATTATGCGACTTTCAGTGATTCGGTAAGAATAGACACCGTTAATGACCAGTTCAGGGCAAGTATACATATGTTCATCAATATCGGAAAGAACATCACCATCGATTCCGTATCCTATAATCTTGGCGACACCACCCTTCAGAAACTAACGAAAGAACAGGAAGAAAAAACTTTCCTCAAAAAAGGTTCACCCTATACCAAAGAAGCGATCAGTTCGGAATTAGACAGGCTGGTGGGTATTTACCGGGAGAACGGTTATTATAAATTTACAAGAGAAGATATTTATGCACTGGTGGATTCAATGGATACCCGGCTGTTACAATTAACACTTGACCCTTTTAAACAGGCACAGATCATTGCAGATGCCGCCCGTTTGCGAAAAGAAAATCCTACCTGGGACATCAACGTGTTGAAAAGGCCCACTTTCGATTCATCTAAACTTGTACAATACCATATCGGGCATGTATATTATTATCCCGAAACAAAATTGACTGATATTATTGACAGTCTTCCCGGACAACCGGGCTTTCTCGAATTCAACCGCAGGAACCTCACCATGCGGTATAAAAGAGGTTTGTTCAATTACCGTGTGCTGCGGGAACATACTTATCTCCGTAACGGTGAGCTATATAAGGAAAGTGATTATTTTAAATCGATCAATACCCTCGGACAGATCGGCGCCTGGCAACAGGTAGATGGAAAAGCGATCGCAAGAGATAAAGATTCGCTCGATCTATATTTTTTCTTAACACCCGCCATCAAACAGAACTATGGAATAGATCTCGAAGGCAGCCGGAATACTGCGGATGTGGGCCTTGGGAACCTCTGGGGCATTACCACGAACCTTTCTTACAATAACAGGAATGTATGGAAAAGTGCGATCCAATCTCTGACTACTTTCCGTACGGGTGTGGAGTTGAACCTGCTAACCAGCAATAGTGATAAGCTGATACAGACCTTCCTGATAAATGCCGGTCATACTTATGTTTTCCCAAGGCTTATCCAACCATTTACCAACTGGCGCGCGTTGAACAGGCTCGATAATAAACGGACACTGTTCAATATCAATGGATCGTATGTAGACCGGCGCGGTTATTATCAACTCCGTTCCTTAGTAACCAGTTGGGGATATGAGTGGAAAAAGGGTAATAATGTGTGGCTGTACAAACCTTTGAATCTTGAGTTATATGCCATCGATACCTTAGATGGTTTAAGGGCTCTTTTCCTCAAGAATCCTTTCCTGAGAACTTCCTTTAATTCAGGAAAAATATTCAGTCAGACCCTCACACTTGTGCGCAATTATGTGGATGTAAAAAATCCAGATATCAGCCACTATATGCGCTTAGGTGTGGAAGAAGCGGGCGGGCTCCCCGGATTGATCGGTGGCCTACGAAACGATATCTATCGTTACATCAGGCTGGAGGCAGAATATAGGCTGGCGGTTAAAGTACGCAAAACTGAATTTGCTTATCGCGTGTTTGGGGGATTCGGTTACAATTACGGCAGCGATACTGCAAGAGATAAAACATTGCCTTTTTTTAAACAATTCTATGCAGGTGGCCCCTACAGCATGCGTGCGTGGGGACTAAGGCAATTGGGCCTGGGCAGTTCTATCCGCAGCGATTCAGATACCAGCCAGAATGGTTATCGCGACCGGTTTGGCGACATGCAACTGGAAGCTAATTTTGAATACAGGTTTCCGATAGCAACTGTTGCCGGTGTAAAAATAGCTAGTGCTCTGTTTGCAGATGTGGGCAACGTATGGAACCTGAAAGAAGACGTAACCAACCCCGATGCCCGTTTTAGTTTTAAGAACCTGGGAAAAGATCTTGCGGTTGGTATAGGTACTGGCGTGCGTGTAGATTTTTCTTATTTCCTGCTCAGGCTTGATTTCGCTTATAAAGTAAAAGATCCCGCACGACAATACAATAACGGGTGGGCAGATAAGTTCCAGTGGTTCGAGAACAGGGCAAATGGGTTGAAAGTAAACAATTACGCGTTCCAGCTTGGCATAGGCCTACCCTTCTGATGCACGGAGTTGTTTGATCTCCGCTTCAAATACATCCAGTGGTATCGCATCATCTACGCTGAATGCACCGATACGTGTTCTGCGCAAACTGCTCATATATCCGCCAACACCCAATGCCGCGCCAAAATCATTGGCAAGGCTCCTGATATAAGTTCCTGTTGAACACACTACCCTGAAATGAACCACCGGCCATTCTATTTTTTCGATGCTGAATGAATAGATGGTAACGGGTCTCGGTTCTAGTTTTACATCGATCCCTTTGCGGGCCGCAATATAAACGGGTTTTCCATCCTGTTTAATAGCGGAATGTATCGGTGGTGTCTGCATGATATTACCAGTGAATTGTGCCGTTGCTGCATGCACAGCTTCTTCCGTAAGATGCGATATATCTTTTTGATCCTGTGGTTCGCTTTCAAGATCATATGTGGGAGTTATTGCGCCGAGCGTAAATGTGCCGGTATACTCTTTCTCCATCCCCATATATTCATTGATCTTCTTGGTAAACTTGCCGGTACAAACGATCAGCAACCCCGTTGCCAAAGGATCCAATGTTCCTGCATGGCCCACTTTGGGAATTTTAATCAGGTTACGCACTTTTCTTACCACATCGAAGGATGTCCATTCCATTGGTTTATCAAACAATAACATTTGTCCTTCTAAGAATTTGAGTATGGGCTGCATGCGGCAAAAGTATAGCAAATGGACATTGCTTCTACTTTGGTTCATTGGGATTTTTTGAGACTTTCCAAAATTCGGTGTCGCTTTTTTTCTTCGTTTTTCTTCTATTGGAATATTTCGATAAAAGAAAAACGAAGAAAAGAAGCGTCTTTGAAAGTACATTCAGGTTGAATAATTATCACCGTTAGAATAATTGTCTTGCTTTGATATCAAGATATTTATTGATCGTGTTAGCGCTCAACTTTTCGGGCGAAGTGAGCAGCGCCATAATACCGTTCTTCTGCAATTCTTTTACGATAAGCCTTTTCTCCAGTGCGAATTTATTGGCAATGACTTTCAGGTATATTTTTTCAACTGAATCGGCTGAGATCTGTTGCAGTTCACTCAATTCCGTATTCTCAAAAAACACCACCAATACGGCATGGTGTGAAGCGATCTTTTTCAGGAAGGGTAATTGTCTTTCCATTCCATACATGCTCTCAAAATTGGTGAACAGGATCAGGAGGCTTCTCTGTTTGATCCGGTAGCGGATCGAAGCATACAATGCACCAAAATCAGTATCCATGAAATCGGTCTTTTGCCTGTACAATGATTCCATCAGTATTGATAATTGTGCGCTTTTTTTATCAGGCGGAATAAACTGGTCCACTTTCTTTCCAAAACTGATCATGCCTGCTTTATCCTGTTTTACCAATACGATATTACTTAACACCAATGTTGCGTTAATCGCATGATCGAGCAGGCTCATTCCTTTGAAAGGCATTTTCATGTTTCGCCCTTTATCAATAAGGCAGATCACCTGCTGGCTGCGCTCATCCATAAAATTGTTTACCATGATGCTGTTTCTTCTGGCGGTGGCCTTCCAGTTGATCGTTCTCGAATCATCGCCGGCCACGTAATCTTTGATCTGCTCAAACTCAAGGCTGTGGCCAATCTTACGCAAAGCGCGCCCGCCGGTTTCTCTCAATTGTCCCGCAATGGCTTTCAAATGGAAGCGGCGCATCTGGATGAAGGACGGATAAACCGCTACCATTTTCTCATCACCTATGATAACATGCCTGGTCATCATATTCAACGGCGTGTGCAGTAATAGATTGATTCTTCCAAACTGGTACTCCCCTCTTTCAACTGGACGAAGTTGATAGGACACAGATACTGTTTCCCGTTCTGCCAACACGATCCTTTTCTCAATATTTTCTTCACCAAACTGTTTCGGGATCTCATCTATAACCAACAACGTGATGCGGTAAGGCAGGCGGTTCACGATCTTCAGTGTTACCGTGTTATCATCACCATTGCTAAACCGGTCTGCACAGATCCGTTCTGCCAATACAGGATGTTTACGCGAAAAGATAAAAACAGTATCAATCAACGTGATCACAGCAAGACTCGCGCTCATCAGCAACGCCACCTGCATCAGTACCGGTTCAAAAAAAGATACCACAAGTATGGCCACGATGATCCCACCCGTTATATAGAACAGGCGGCTGAAATAAAAACTCATGGCGTAAAATACTTTTCGCATAGTCGGCAGCTTACTAAAATGTTGTTGTGAATAGTGAATAGTCAATAGTGAATTAGTTGTGCTCCAATTGACCATTCACTATTGACCATTCACCATATCACCTCGGCACTTCAATCGAATGAATAATTTTCTCAATGATCTCATCTTCCGGTATCCCTTCCATTTCTTTCTCCGGTGTTAAAATGATACGGTGTCTTAATATCGGTTTGGCAACTGCTATCACATCATCCGGGACAATAAAATCTCTTCCTGCCATCGCTGCAAATGCTTTGGCAGCCTGTAACATGGCAAGGGATGCACGCGGTGAAGCGCCGAGATAAATGGATTTGTCGTTACGTGTAGCGACAATGATCTTTGCGATGAATTGCAATAGCTTTTCATCAACCACAATATTGAGTAACTGTTTGCGCAGGGCAATGATCTGCTCATTGCTGATCACGGGCTGAACAGCATCCATAACAGCTTCTCTACCTACTGAATGAAATCTTTGCAGAATCGATACTTCTTCTGTTTCTGTTGGATAAGGAACGGTTATTTTAAAAATAAACCTGTCTAACTGCGCTTCGGGTAAGCGATAGGTTCCCTCCTGCTCTATCGGGTTTTGTGTGGCTAACACAACAAAAGGTGGCGGCAATGTATGCGTAATCCCGTCAATGGTTACCTGCCTTTCTTCCATCACTTCAAAAAGGGCGGCCTGTGTTTTTGCGGGGGCGCGGTTGATCTCATCTATAAGTACGATATTACCAAAGATCGGTCCGGGCCTGAATTCGAAAATACTTTTACCGGGATTAAAAATATTTGTACCCAATACATCACTTGGCATCAAATCGGGTGTGAACTGTATGCGGCTGAAATGCGATTGCAAACATTTGGCAACCAGCCTGGCCGTTAATGTTTTTGCCACACCGGGCAGCCCTTCTATCAATACATGTCCATCGGCAAGGATAGCCGCTACGATCAACCGCACCATATCATCCTGCCCGATGATTACTTTTTTGATTTCCTGCTGGAGATCAGCAATGGCCTGCGTTAATCCGCCGAGGTCCGTTCTTTTTTCAAATAGATTTTCTTCCATGATCAGGCTTGTTTATAAAAATTCTCTAATAAAATATGATAGTCCATCAATTGTTTGGCTGTGATCGTTTGTTCAAACTGCACATACTTTACAAACTCCACCAACTGTTCTATTTCCGGAAGCGGTACAGAAGATCTCAATGATAACACATGCTCAAAACTACTGTTCAGCTCATTCGTAGGGATCTTATACCTTGTGCGCACATAATCGAGGAAAAGATAAGTTAGTTTTTCTGCGAGATTGTGATGGTCGCCTTTATCGTAGTACAAATTACTGATAGTGGAAACAAAATTCAATGAGTCATTCACAGGCCGCGGGTGCGCTTCCACCATTCTTTGTTTTCGTTTTACTTCTGTGACCAGGTACATACCCAGTAAAAGCAGGGTTGCCCAAAAAGCATATTTGAACGCCGGGTACTGGAAGATCACCGACAACAATCCTTTACCATCATTTTTACCCGACGACGCACCATTATATAAAAAATATTCGTCCCAATATATTTTTTTCGTTTTTGGTGAGATCTGGCTTAGGATATTCCTGTAATAACTATAGTTCCCTTTATACAATAAAAATAGATTCGTAAAAGTGATCGGCGCCGCATGAAGCAGGATGGTTCCTTTTTGCGCATCAATGGCTAAAAAGTCTGGCACAGAATCTTTATCATACCCTAACTTGTAGGCATACATCTCATTTGTTGAATCGAACACATTATCATAGGGAATACCGGGATATTCGAAATGGTGAGGCGATGCAAATACATTGCTGTCTAATTCCACGATCAAAGAATCATTCAGCGACAACCCCTTTGCACGCACGAGATTCCCGGGTTTGTACAGTTCTCTTTGCCGTACACGAAAGAATTTACGGGCTATCCTGTTCATATAAAGTGCACTGATCAAAACAGTATTCCCTTTTTGAGCAAACCCAGTCAGGTAATCAAGATCCGTTTCGGATGGATCGAAATAACTGGTCACAATGATCAATGCCTGCCCCGGTGAATCTGAGTTGATATCTTTCCAATACACAGGCGCATATTTATTAACAGCCACTGTACTTGCAGGAAATTCTTTTTGCAGCATTTCATAGGCGGTGAAACTTCCATAAGGGATCTTGTCTGTGCGCCTGAATGAGATCCGTCCATCAAAACGCTTCGGCGAACGTGAATATATCACAACCACCAATGCGCCAAGAAACAAGCCAATGCCAATATAGAGCAGTGTTTTTTTCATGGCTTACCCGATCTTGTTTTGAAATGAGCGGATCGCAATTTCTACCTGCCGGTATACCGGTTCTGTCAATTCAAACTTTCCATACCATACATATTCGTAATGCCTTGTGATAGTAAAAAAATCGGCGTAGTGATCGGTTGCGCGCAACTGGTGCAGGTATTCAAGGTTGGTATAAGCAGGGTTATACTTGATGATGTTCCTGTCACTCAATAACCTGAGTGTTTGCAAGTAAAGGATCCGCGTCATTAACCTGAAATTCCTTTCTGATTCTGCTTTTAAAAGCATTGCGGCAAAAGGGGATTCGAAGATATTAATGGCCGGGCCATCCGAATCGCCTGTTGTTTGTGAAACAATATCCCGTTTGGCAAACAGGCTAAGTTTGTTGGCTGCTAAAAAATAGATTAATGCAAAAGCCAGGATTCCGATGATCAATATCCAGAGTATAATACTGACCAGAGACTGAGTGCTATTTTCATCATCCAGCAATTGTTCGTCATCAGGCAAGGGTTGTTTCATTTTAGCGAGTGAATCCAACATGCGCCTGTATATCATTTTCCTTCCCTGGAACTTTTCTATTTCTCCTACATACCAGAATGCCTTGTCTTTTTTTAGTTCGATCAGTGCACGGTCTGCATCCTTTTTATCTTTGAGAGGATATGAACCGTATGCCTCATCCGCTTTTTCTTTCCTGTTAAAGAAGTTTTCTGATGAGTCGTAAATATGTTTTTCAGTATAGGCCGAACTCTCCTGGGCATATAATTCATAGTTTGAGAATAGGCACATTACAACAGCACAGAGCATCACGCGAAAATGCGTTCTGCAGAAACCGGCGAACAGGTATTTTACTGCCATGCTTCGCTGGTCTTTTGTTTTTGCAAATGTTTTTTTAAGTAGATAGGATACACAACAAAATAACCGATCACCAATAACAAAGAAGCCGTAATGATCAACAGTTTCAGCCAGGAAGGCATGCCTGCATAACGGGTGATGAATCCTTCAAAAAAAGCGGCGATCAGTAACATGGGGAAATTTGACAAGGCTATGATGAGCCCTTCTTTTGCACCTTGTTTTAAAGCATCGATACGTTTACCGCGACCGGGAAACAACCAGCTTTTAGCCAATACAAGGCCCGATGTTGCTGAAACAACAAAAGTGGACAATTCAATCGTACCATGTATCATAATGGTCAACAAACTTTCACCACCAATGCCTTTGTTAAAGAACATAAATTCAAATACACCAACCATAATGGCATTCGACATCAACATAAAAACAGTGGGTATTCCCAGGAGCGCACCGCCAGCAAATTCAAACAGGGAAACCTTGAGGTTATTGATAAAGATACCAAGGAACATAATGAATCCGTTTCCATAACCATATACGCCGAAAGGATGCCCTTCACGGATATTCTTTTCGGTCATATCTACATAATGGTTGCCGAGTACCTGGCGCACAAATGTTTCATCATGACTGGCAGAAAAATAACCGACCGCTACAAACAAAACGAATAAGCAGAATGATATAAATAATAAGCGATGGTGTTTGCCAACCATCAGTGGTATATCGTACTTCAGCAAACCCACAAAGCGGTTGCGCTTTTCTTTTTTATTGCTATAGATAGCGAGATAGCGTTTACTGGCTTCGGTATTAAGATAATGCGTGATCTTGCTGTTGGGATAAAAGGTTTTGCTGTAACCAAGGTCCTCTACCAGTTGCGTAAATTCCTGCGCCATCCCATCCGGGTGAGAAGAAGGTCTTGACTGGATCTCCTCCCAACGTTCCCTGTTCTTTTTAATGAATAATGCCTCGCGCAACAGATTATTTTTAATAAGGTAAATTATTAATTACTTTACAAACAAACCAATTCTTTCTGAAGGAATGAGTAAAATAAAGATCCCCACCAGTTTTAATATTGAACTTGAATTTGCGGTGCCGGATTTTCATAAACGTTTTTTGGCCTGGCTGATAGATCTTGCCATTCTAACTGCTTATGCAATTGTATTGTCCACGATACTTGAAAGTTATAGCCACTCTCCAAAAAACGATGGTGATCTTTCAACAGATTATAATATTTCTTTTCTGGGATTGATACTGTATGCTCCGGTGTTACTCTACCATTTGATTTGCGAAGTGATCATGAACGGACAAAGCATCGGAAAGAAAATATTCCGTATAAAAGTGATCAGTGAAACCGGCGGCAAGCCTGCTTTGCATCAATTTATGATACGCTGGCTGTTACGCGTAGTGGATTTTACAATGACGTTGGGTGTGGCGGGTTTATTCGCTATACTGGCTTCCAAAAAAAATCAACGACTTGGTGATATGGCTGCGGGAACGATCGTGATACAGGAAGATCCGAGAGCGTATCTGTCCGATACGGTGTTCCTCGAAATAGAAGACAATTATAAACCCCGCTATCCCGAAGCAGTGATGCGTTTGAGCGACAAGGATATGAACCTGATCAAAACCATTCTTGATACCGCTACCCGAACGGGTAATTACCAACTCGCCAGCAGAACAAGCGACAAGATCAGGAATATGGCCGGCATTACAGAATACCAGAGCGATACCGAGTTTCTCGAAACGATCTTAAAGGATTATAATTTTCTGGCAAGCCAGGGATAAGTCAGCATCCATTAGAATTTGATCATCGCACCCACCATCGCAAATACGATCGCCAATACACATATGATGATCACAATGATCATGATAACACCCAGTATTTTGAAATAGGTACGTAAACTTAACAGCCCCTCATTCAGTAATTGCTGATCATTTGTATCCAACGCTTTTTTAGCCTCGTTGCCGAATTTGAACAGGTAGAGATAAATGAACACAGAAATTGCTGCGACGATCAAAGCAGATAGTACCGCACCCCTGGTAATACTAACTATTAAGGACAGGGCGGCGGAACAAAGTCCCATAATGGCAATGATCCTTCCCCAGGTAGCGGCAGCACGAAGATCCTCTTTTAGTTTAGGACTCATTTCGAGTTTGAATATATCGTTCAGGTTATTTTCCATAAAAATATTTTAAAGGATTGCAATCAATTGAATTACGCCGAACAGGAGGCCGATAATACCCAGTATACCTGAAATGACCATATAGGTTTTTAACGACCCCACGCCCATTTCAAGAGCATCCTGGTTTTGCTGGTCGATCCCTTTTTTTGTCTGTGTTGAAAAGCGCATCAGTTGGTAAGTCACCAGCAGGAAAACGGCAATGGCAACAAACATGATAATCGCAAAAATAATAATGATCATGCCCGTTCCCGTGCTGAAGCGGGATAGCGTCGGATTTTGGCTGAATGCGGTTGCAACAAAGTCCTTGAACATTAACATGATCAACAGGAAAAATACCATCAATCCCATCAATACATAATAGGTGATGGAAATAAAACGTGTCCATTTAGTGGTATCACGCAAATAAGTTTGTGCAGATTCATCAACCTGCAATTCAAACAATGACGAAGATTGGTCTTCCATAAGCAAGTTTTGTTTCGTTAAGATATAAAATATATTGAATTTCAAACAACATCTTTCATAGAAACAAAGAAAGAGGCCATGGCCTCTTTCAAAAATTTCATAAAGGGAATATAGTTGGGAGACTGGATGCTGGATGCTGGATGGTGGATGCTGGATGGTGGATGCTGGATACTGGATATTGGATACTAGATACTGGATACTGGATACTGGATTCGCGATCTCGCGGTAAAGATCCAGAATCCAGCATCCAGTATCTAGTATCCAAAATCCAGCTTTAGCATCAATAAGCCCTCGCAAACAAAACCCTCTGCGTAGAAGGATTGCCGGTAAGGATACATTTCCCTTCTTCCTGCGGGTTATCCAAGGGTATACAGCGGATGGTTGCCTTGCTGAGTTCTTTGATCCTGTCTTCCGTTTCGGCCGTTCCATCCCAATGCGCAGAGATAAATCCGCCCTTGGTATCGAGCAATTGTATGAATTCATCCCAGCTATCTGTTGAGGTCATTCTCTCTTCGCGGAACTGCAAAGCTTTGTTGTACATATTGGTTTGAATGTCTGCCAACAAATCTTTGATATGTGTTTCAACGCCATCAATACTCACCGTTGCTTTCGCCGTTTCTCTTGGCATATCCCTTCGGGTGATCTCTACTACATTTTTCTCAAGATCCCTCGCACCGATGGCCATTCTTACCGGAACGCCTTTCAATTCGTACTCCGCAAATTTCCATCCCGGTCTTGCATTATCTGAATCATCGTACTTAACCGAAATGCCTAATGCTTTCAGGTTCTTTACGATCTCTTTTACTTTTTCATCTATCTGCGCTTTCTGTTCATCGCCTTTATAAATCGGAACGATCACTACCTGTATAGGTGCGATCCGCGGAGGAAATATTAATCCCTCATCGTCACTATGCGCCATTACGAGTGCGCCGATCAAACGGGTGCTTACGCCCCAGCTGGTGGCCCATACATAATCCAGTTTATTTTCTTTATCGCTGAATTTCACATCAAATGCTTTCGCAAAATTCTGGCCGAGAAAATGTGAAGTACCAGCCTGCAATGCTTTTCCATCCTGCATCAATGCCTCAATGCAATAAGTATCTTCTGCACCGGCAAAACGTTCGTTCGGGCTCTTCACTCCTTTGATCACAGGAAGCGCCATCCAGTTCTCAACAAAGTCTGCATAAACTTCAAGCATCTGTTTTGTTTCTGCGATCGCTTCCACTGCAGTTGCGTGCGCGGTGTGCCCTTCCTGCCATAAAAATTCAGCGGTGCGTAAGAACAAACGCGTGCGCATTTCCCATCTTACCACGTTGGCCCATTGGTTAACAAGTATTGGCAGATCACGATATGATTGGATCCATCCCTTGTATGTGTTCCAGATAATGGCTTCGCTGGTTGGACGAACAACCAGTTCTTCCTCCAGTTTTGCTTCCGGATCAACCATCAGTTTTCCTTTGTTGTTGGGGTCTGCTTTCAGCCGGTAATGAGTAACCACCGCGCATTCTTTCGCGAAGCCCTCTGCATTTTTCTCTTCGGCCTCGAACAGGCTCTTAGGAACAAACAATGGAAAATAGGCGTTCTGGTGCCCGGTATCCTTAAACATCCTGTCTAAAACATCGCGCATGTTCTCCCATAAGGCAAAACCATAGGGTTTGATGACCATACAGCCCCTCACGGCGCTGTAATCAGCCAACTGCCCTTTAATAACCAGGTCATTGTACCATTGCGAATAATCCTGTTCCCTTGAAGTGATTTCTTTACCCATATAAATTTTTACAATTCTTTAACATATTAAAAACCTCACAACTGTTAGTCGGCAAAAGATTTGCTGATAGTTTGGCAAATGCTTAACAGCAAGCAAATGTATGTAACTTCACATTATCTAACCCTTCAATCCTGACGTTATGAGACACGTTTTACTCTTATCAGCACTCGGCATCGGTTTATTAAGCAGTTGTTCCACTGCTTTTAAATCCGGACAAACACCGGACGATGTTTATTTCTCGCCAGGAAAAGAAATGGTTAGCTCAGAAAAAGAAGAGCGTGTTCAGAAACAGGAAGAAGAACAATACCAGGAATACATCAGCAGCCTGGATGACCGTTACTTACGGATGAAAGTAGCCAACCGCTACCGCTGGAGCGCCATCGATAATTTTGATTACTGGTACGACAGCCGCTACGACTTCAATACATACAACTATGGCTTCAACAATTACGGTTACAACACATGGAACCCGAACTGGTGCCTGAACCTGGGATACGGATATAGAAGGTATTATCCGGGAAATGGCTTTGGATGGAACAGTCCTATTTATACAGTTGTGAGTTATACCAATCCTAAATACGGCGCCAGTGGATCTACATCAGGAAGTAATATCAGTGCGTACAGGAATAAAACTTATAATAACAACAACTACGGTTATAAAGATCCTAAGACGGGTGCTTTTGTACCGGGCGCCGGTAACAGCAGTTTTGGTAATCTCCTGAAAAGAGTATTCTCCGGATCAGAGACCACACAGCAGAGCTACGACAGGCCGGCAAGAACTTATACCCAGCCAAGCAACACCAACAGCACAACTACTCCTACACCTCCCCCGACAACAAGTAGTAATGCAGGAGGCAGCAGTGGTGGGTATACCAGTACAGGAACGAGTACCAGCACGGGCCGTGGCGGAAGAGGTAATTAATTTCAAACATCTATTAATGCATGAATGGTGAAGCAGTATATGCCTGCTTCAGTAATAGCCTTATACCCAAAACAACTTATATGAAACGATATCTATACATTTTATTTTCTTTCACTGCTTATACCGCTGTTGCGCAAAATCCTGATGATGCCTTACGTACAGCATGGTTCACGCAAAACGGAACAGCGCGTAATATGGCAACCGGTGGTGTGATGGGTTCATTAGGTGGCGATATCACGGCTAACCACGTAAACCCCGCCGGTATTGGATTATACAAGACACGCGAGTTTGTTCTTTCACCAGGTTTTGCGATGAACAACAACAAAATGAATTATCGCGGTACAGATACTTCAAACAACAAGAGCAATTTTAATTACGGAACATCAGGGATCATTTTCGGCGGCAATGCAAGACCGGGCGGCAAATGGACCAGCAGCGCATTTGCGATCTCCGTAAATCAACTTGCCAATTATAATAACCGTGTTCAATTCAAGGGCTTTAATAATTTCAGTTCATTCACTGAACAATACCTGGAAGAATTGATCAGGGACCGGGCCGATACCAATGCCGCGTTAAGCAATTATATTTTTGGTTCTTCGCTTGCATTCAGAACATTCCTGATCGATACCATAAGAGGCCCCGGTGGTTCTGTAGCGGGCTATCAAAGCCTGGTACCGATCTCTACCGGTGTAAATCAATCATATGATGCGATCACACGTGGCGGTTACCATGAAATTGCTTTGGGACTTGCGGGTAACATGGACGACAAAATGTATATCGGGGGAAGTTTGACCATTCCTATCATCAGTTACCAGCGTGATCTTACCTATAGTGAGACAGATGCAACCGGCAGCACAACCAACCAGTTCAAATCGTTTGAATACAAAGAGACCGCATCATCGAGTGGTATTGGTATTGGTGCAAAACTGGGTGTGATCTATAAACCACAGGATTTCTGGCGCATTGGGTTTGCGGTTCATTCACCACAATTCATAACATACACCGATAAGATCAGTTCATCGATCAACGCAAATACTGAATCGTATGCCGGTATCAGAAATGTAACGAGCAACAGCCTGAACAGTGGCAAGCCCGGTGAAAGAAAATATAACATGACCACCCCATGGAGAGCCATAGTAAGTGCTAGTTATGTTTTCAGGGAGATAAGAGATACGCGCCTCCAACGCGCATTCATCAGCGCAGATCTTGAATACGTGAACTATCGTGGCGCACGTGTTTCAGCAACGGATGCTAATAGTGACAATACAGGATTGACAGATTACTATAAGGTCGTAAACGAAGGCATCATAGACACTTACAAAGGCAATATTAATTTTCGCATCGGTGGCGAATTAAAATTGCATACGATCATGTTCCGTTTAGGCGGTGCGTATTATGGTAGTCCCTATGCCGATAAAGAACTGCATGCCAACCGTGTACTTGCAACAGGTGGTGTTGGCTATCGTGATCACGGTATCTTTATTGATCTTACCTATGCACACACTTTTACAAAAGATGCACAGTTTGCCTACCGTTTGAATGATAAACCCAATACATTTGCAGAACAGGGTGGCAGCAGGGGAAATATAGCATTGACATTGGGATTCAAATTCTGATTATTCTAAAAGAGAAAAATATTCTTGCCGCAGATCCGCAGGTCGTATTGATCTGATGATCTGCGGTTTTTTGTAGACACGAATTTAGGAACACGAATTTTAAACGAATTACACGAATTTGTGTTGACGGTTGCGAAACTGACGCGATTGCGGGGCATAGTTGTAAACCCAATTCGTGTAATTCGTATATAATTCGTGTAATCCCTTTAAAATTCGTGCAATCAGCCTGTCTCAATCAACAGAATATGGTCACCATCAGCAATGCCAGGAAACTTGCACTTTCTTTTCCCGATGCCGAAGAGCATCCCCATTTTCATCTCGCCTCTTTTCGGGTGAAGAAGAAAATATTTGCAACGCTTTGGGAAAAAGAGAACCGCATGATGGTGAAACTTTCACTGGTTGATCAATCTGTTTTCTGTACATACAAAGATGTATTCTATCCTGTTCCGGGTGGATGGGGTACAAAGGGAGCCACTTTTGTAGACCTGGCTAAGGTGAGAACAGATATGTTCAAAGACGCTTTGCAGGCTGCCTACACACTAATTACAACGAATAAAAAGAAATAAGAGGCAACGGATGGAAGATTTTCGTGGTCATTAAGGCGACATAGGCGTTATACATTAAAACACACAGGTAGTAAATATCCTGTTTTCAAACATGAAGTGGATAGAAAATCTCAAACTGAAACTAAGAGCTAATAAGTATAAGAACAAGGATGATATCGGTGGCGTTGATTATCTTTTTAAGACGATCAAACCTGGACAAACGGTTCTCGATATCGGCGCACACAAGGCAGGTTATTTATACCTTATGTTGCAAATGGTGGGAAGGAATGGCAAAGTAGTAGCGTTCGAGCCGCAATCGATATTATACAGTTATATCACCAAGATGAAAGGTCTCTTGAACTGGCATAATGTAACAGTTGAACATGTTGCCTTATCAGATACAGAAACGGTCGCCACCCTTTTTATTCCTACCAATAATGTAAGCAGCAAATCCGCGCCCGGCGCCACAATACTCAATAACAGGGAAAGAAATGATATCGGCTTTACCGAAAAAGTAGGTACCGATTCACTCGATCACTACTGCGCCACGCACAGTATCGCACCCGATTTTTTAAAGATAGATGTGGAAGGAAATGAACTCAATATTTTTAAAGGAGGAATGAACACATTGACCAAACACAAACCCAAGATCATCGTAGAATGCGACGCAGGATATGTTGGAGAAGATCATGTTTTAGAAACATTTGCCCTCCTGAAAAGCATCGGCTATACAGGATCATTCATCCATGAATCAGAAAGGCTGCCGCTTGATGCATTCAATTTCGAAACATATCAAAACAGGGATAGCAGCAGGTTTTTCTGCAACAACTTTATCTTCGAATAACGGGCTAAAGCCAAGATTCAAGAAACAAGAATCAAGTATCAAGCGTCGAAAGTCGAAGCTGAGGCCTTGACGCTTGATTCTTGATCCTTGTTGCTTGTTCCTTTGTTCTCCGTTATTTCAAATCATCCAGCTTCAACCCCTGGTTCACTTTCACTTCTTTGATATCGATATCTAATTTGAAGGCACCCGCATCAAACACCTGTTTCACAGGCAGTTTAACACCGTTATAGACTTTGAATTCGGAAGTGGTGATGCTTGTGGTGGCTTTTCCTGCCGGACCTTCTTCTGTTCTTGCTTCTTTCACACGCAGGCTGGTAGCAACATCATAATACAGGTTATATGTTCTGCCCTTTGGAGATTTTACCTCAATGTTGTAGGCATCTTTTCCATCTACGGGTTCAATACCTTTTACGGTAAAAGAATAACCCGGCTTTTTCAATAAATAAGTTTCAGCGAATAAAGCAGTGGCTTCATCAAGCTCTTCTTTGTCCTCATCTTTCAAAGGCGCTTCCATTCCCTGCTGCATAACAGAATAAGCAGTTCCTTTTACCAATTGTTTCGACAATTGATTAGGCCCCATGCTGATGGTTTGCAGGTAACCATTGGGCAAAATATACTTGGTGCTGTAATCAAGAGCCTGTCCCTGTACGCTGGCTGTACCGGTGAGCGTAACGTCTTTGATCATGCTCATAGCCGCTTCACCACCTTGTGCCGCAATGCTTTTTTTGAAAATGTTTTCAGCTGTAACGCCTGCATCTACTTTCTTTTCTGTGGGCGCTTTTTTCTCGTTACCGTAAACATCATAATATTTTACTTCGCCATATTTCTCCAGTCCCGGCGCAATCTCTTTAGCGTTGCCGACGATGATGATGTGTACATTACCGGGTTGTACATATTTACCTGCCATGGCCTGTACAACGGCATTATCAACGGTAGCCAGGTTCTTAAGATAATTCTGGTAATAATCTTTAGGAAGATTATATCGCGCCACATTCAACGCAAAATTGGCAATGGTAGAAGGACTCTCCAATGATCGTGCAAAACCACCGCTTATTTCATTTTTGGTACGGCTCACTTCGTCAGCAGTTACTGCTTCAGAACGGATCCTGTTCAACTCCAATAAGAACTGCCCGATGGCACTGTCCGTTTTCTCATTACGAACAGAAGCACTTGCCGTAAAATTACCAACGAGTTTATCTGCATTTACCTGTGAATATGCTCCATACGTAAAGCCATATTTTTCTCGGAGGTTCTTATACAGGCGTCCTGACGAACCATTGCCTAAAAGGCTGTTCATCACAGACGATGGTATTGCATCAGGTGCACCGGGTTTTAACTGAATGGGAGAAACAATATTGATCACGCTCTGTACAGAACTTGGCCTGTCAACAATCGCGATATATGTTTTTGCAGGTGCAGTTGGTGCTTTGAAAACCGGTGCGGGAACCACGCCTTTTTGCCAGGCACCAAAAGCAGCCGCTGTTAGTTTTTTTGCTTCATCAACAGTAATGTCTCCGACAAATATGAGGTAAGCGATATTGGGCTTCCAATAAGTAGCGTAATATTTTTTGATATCGGCAACGGTTACTTTTTTCACCGTCTCTTCTGTTTCCACTTCTCCATAAGGATGGTTCTTCCCGTATACCAGTCTGCTCACCACATTACTCGCTATTGCATTTGCATCTTCCTTGTTTTGTGCGAGGGCAGATAGTTCCTGTTTACGGATCTTCTCCAGTTCATCTGCAGGAAAAGATGGACGCAACGCTATATCGGCCATCAAAGAAAATATCTTCGGAAAATTATTCTTGAGGGAAAATGCATTTACACTTCTTGCCGTTGCACCAATCGTTCCACCGAGATAATCTATCTCTTCATCCAAAACAGCTTTATTCATCTTGGTAGTACCGCGACGAAACAATTCACCCGCCATACTGATCAGACCGGCCTTATCCCCTTCCAGCACCGCTTCACGATCGATCGTTAATGTTGCGGATACTTTAGGCAGTTTGGTATTCTGTACCACAAATACTTTTAACCCGTTGGGCAAAGTGAAAGAAGCAGGCTCTCCTACCTTGATCACCGGCGCTGGGCCGGGTTTGGGAGCCTGTGTCCTGTCTACCTGCGCCAACAAAGCGGCAGGCAATGCTATCAATATAAAAACAAATATTTTTTTCATGGTCATGCTGTTTATTATTGTTTAGAACCTTTGGGTACATAATACAGGGTTACCCGGTTGTCTTTGTTCAGGTATTTTTTCGCCACGTTCAACAGGTCCTCACGCGTTACTTTATTGTAACGTTCGATCTCTGTATTGATGAGGTTCGCATCTCCAAAATATACCTGGTAATTGGCCAGCGTTTCTGCGATACCTGCCATTGATGCATTTCGATTTACAAAATCGGTGGTGATCTGGTTCTTCACTTTCACAAATTCTCTTTCACCTGCCAGGTTATTTTTTACGCCATCAACCACTACCTGTATTTCTTTCTCAAGTGCATCCGGTTTCACATTCATGTTCGCAATACCGTAGGTAATGAACAATCCAGCATCTTCCAATGCATAGTTGAATGCACCCACCTGCACGGCCAGCTGCTTTTCATCAACGATGACTTTATTTAAACGCGAAGAATTTCCGCCGGATAATAAAGTAGACAGAACATTAAACGCATAATACTCATCGCTGCCCTGTTTAGGCGAACGATATGCCTGAACTACTGCAGGCAATTGAATATTATCTTCTATCACATCTCTTACTTCACCGCCTAAAGCAGGCTCTACGATAGATGGACGCGGGATCGCCTTTGTGCCTTTGGGAATGGAACCAAAATATGCTTCGATCTGTTGCTTTACCTGCGGGATATCAATATCACCGGCAAGGCTTAGCACGCAGTTATTCGGAACATAAAAAGTCTGGTAGAAATCTTTAAAGTCCTGCAGCTTGGCCCTGCTTAGATGTTCTAAACTACCAATAGGCTGCCAGGTATACGGATGCACTTTAAATGCACGTTTAAAGATCTCGCCGATGATAGTGCCATAAGGCTGGTTATCTATCCGCTGGCGTTTTTCTTCTTTCACCACTTCTTTTTGTGTGTTCACGCCAACATCCTCAATTTTGGCGTGTAACATTCTTTCACTTTCCAGCCAAAGGCCGAGTGCGAATTGGTTGCTTGGGAAGAGTTCAAAGTAATATGTCCTGTCTTGCGTAGTATTGGCGTTGTTATAGCCGCCCGCGTTAGATGTGTACTTATCAAAATCACCGCGTTTTACGTTATCGCTTCCTTCGAACATCAGGTGTTCAAAGAAATGCGCGAAGCCTGTACGCGCGGTATCCTCATTTTTGGAACCTACATGGTAAAGGGCGGAAACTGCTACCACCGGCGCGGACTTATCCTGGTGCAGGATCACCGTTAACCCATTGGGCAGGGTATATTTTTCAAAAACAATTTTGGGCGCCTGTGCCTGCGCCCCGCTACAGAACAGTAACGCCGTAAGCGCCACCGATAACCATTTTCTCATAGAAATATTTTTAATTAAAAATTCGAATATGCAATATGCAAAAAGAAGGGGAAGAAACAGTCATGAAAGCGTTAATAATCCATGAATGGCGGGGTTTGTTTCATGGAGGGTATTAATCGTTGATTTGTATACCGTAGGGCAATGTCATTAAGTTAAGAATGTTATAGTTAGAAGTCTGGAGACTACAGTCTGAGTGACTTGCTATAGCCTTTGCCGTACCACAAATTACCGCAACCCAACTCCAGTTTCCAGGCTTCTAACTCTTAACTTATTGACATTGCCCTATCGGGGCAAACGTAAATTGGCTCTGTAGGTGCCCTATAGGTGCCCATTGTCCCCTTTTGTCCTTATGCTACAATTATGCTCCCATTATACTGCCCTTATACTACCCTTATACTACCCTTATACTACCCTTATGCCGTCCTTATGTTGCCCTTATGTTGCCCTTATGTTGCCCTTATGCAGTCCTTATGCAGTCCTTATGCGGTCCTTTTGCTCTCCTTATGCAAATGCGGTGCAACTGCGAACGGAACGTAAGGTGTCTCGCCGCGCAATGTCATTAAGTTAAGAATGTTATAGTTAGAAGTCTGGAGACTACAGTCTGAGTGACTTGCTATAGCCTTTGCCGTATCACAAATTACCGCAACCCAACTCCAGTTTCCAGATTTCTAACTCTTAACTTAATAACAGTGTTCGCCGCGTCGGCCCGGTGTATCGACCAACAAAAAGGATCGAAGATTGATGTTTTGGGAATAAGACTTTTTGATTCAAACTGTTCTATCGAAAAAGTGTTTTATGCTACCATAAAACATTATCTGTTTATGACTTCCATTAAATTGAATTATGAAAAAAGGCTACCAATTATCAACGAAACATTTTCCTCTGATGGCGTCATCCATTCAATCTCCTGATCTTTTTTAAACCATGTCATCTGCCTCTTCGCATAATGTCTTGTATTCGTTTTGATACTAGCTACCGCTTCTTCCAAACTACTCTTCCCATCCAGATGATCAAACATTTCCCTATACCCAACCGTTTGCAAAGCGTTGTGTGAACGGTAAGGAATCAATGATCTCACCTCTTCCAATAATCCATCTTCCATCATCTGGTCAACACGTTGATGAATGCGGGCGTGTAATTCTTCTTTGGGAAGTTCCAATCCGATCTTAACTATCTTAAATGGACGTTCTGCTTTTTTTGCAGTTCGGTACACCATTATCGATTGCCCGGTTGCATACAATACTTCCAGCGC
Organism: Bacteroidota bacterium; assembly: GCA_040388705.1. Lineage (GTDB taxonomy): Bacteria > Bacteroidota > Bacteroidia > Chitinophagales > Chitinophagaceae > Sediminibacterium. The sequence continues at coordinate 404,389 of JAZKBI010000003.1, forward strand.
ACGCATTAATCGTTGCGGGTTTTGTTGTTCGGCTACTTCCCAGAAAGCCGGATCTTTTTGCTGCAGTTCTTTTTGCAGCCAGATCAATCCTTTTTGTTCGTAGCCTTCTGTTACCTGTTTTCTCACTTCATCAGGCACAACCGGCATCGGATCTATTCCTTCGCAGAATGCTTTGATGTATAGCCCGGTGCCCCCAACCATGATGGCCACCTTATTTTTTTGAAAGATCTCATCAGCCGCAGCCAATGCATATTTTTCAAAACTGCCTGCATTAAGATCATCGGTTACAGAATGTGATGCGATAAAATAATGTTTAACTGCTGCCAATTCTTCTTCTGATGGACGCGCTACACCAATCTTCATCTCCTTATAACACTGGCGTGAATCGGCGGAGATAATATCTGTTTGAAAATGTTGAGCTAGTGATATTGCAAAAGATGTTTTACCAACAGCAGTTGGCCCGGATACTATAATAATTGTATTCATAATTCCATTCTTCATTTATAAAAGAAAACCAACACAGCTAGTGTTGGTTTGCAAGCTCACAGCTCATGGCTCAAAGGTCATAGCTGCTTATTTAAAATTCTTCTTCCTGGCTTTCTTCCGGCCCTACTTCATCAGGATCCTTGTCTACATCTCCATCTTCTCCCTCGGTACCAAAACCCTCTGTTCCTTCAGCGAGATCGTATTTTTCTTCAATATCGGCGAATTTATCGCCCAACAAACTTTTTGTTCCATACTGCTGCGGCCCGATACCTTCTGTTCTTGATACAGATGGATAAACCGTCTTACTGCTTTCTTCCTTGCTTACATTGATGAGCTCTACAAGGAACAACCAGTGCTTTTCAAAATCATATTCGTAAACAAATTTCTGGTTGGTATCACGGATCTCAGAACCAAGCGTTACATCCTGCATCAACAAAGGTTCTACTACGTAAGGTTTATCGTAGCGTTCAAAACTGATCTCCCTACCCCGCTGCCAATGATCATTGCTGCGGAAAAAAGTGGCTTTGTGTTTTGAATCAAATTCGTAAGACTTTAAAATAGCAAAATGCAGTTCCTGGAAATTCTGCGTATGCCTTATTACGATGTCCCTGTAAACGGCGTCATCTTCTTCGAGGTATATCCGGAATTTTAATATAGCCATGCTTAGCGGTTTGGAGTTTGGGGTTTGGGGTTTGTGGTTGTAAAACTCACTGGCCACCGTTTTATCCGCGCTCTTATTTTAGTTTTTTGATTTTTTACTTTTGAATTTTGACTTTTTATTTTTCTTCTAAAAAGTCTGCTAAAATACGATTTATTCTACCGCGGACAAGTTCAGTTCGGCGGCTTTTTGGAGCATGAACGCGTAGGCGGCGCCAAAATCGTTGGGTATGATGCCGTCGAGAATGGCTTCGCGGATGGCATCTTTGATAATGCCCACGGGTTTGCCGGGATTCAGGCCGAATTTCTCCATGATCAGCTCGCCGGAGATGGGTGGCTGCCAATTGCGGATCTGGTCCTTCGCCTCCACTTCCTGCAGGCGTTTGCGCACGAGCTCGAAATTCTGGAGGTATCGTTTTACTTTATTGGGATTTTTGCTGGTGATATCGGCTTCGCAAAGCATCATCAGGTTATCGATATCTTCTCCCGCATCAAACAACAAACGTCGGATGGCGCTGTCGGTAATATTTTCCTTCGTAAGACTGATCGGCCGCAGGTGAAGCAATACCAATTTCTGTACGAGTTTCATTTTCTCATTCAACGGAAGCTTAAGTTTCGTAAATATTTTTGGAACCATTCTCGCGCCTACTACTTCATGTCCATGAAATGTCCAGCCATGTCCCTCTTCAAATTTTTTCGTAGCAGGTTTGGCGATATCATGTAACAGTGCGGCCCAACGCAACCACAGGTCATCGGTGTTCGCAGAAATATTATCAAGTACCTGGAGCGTGTGATAGAAATTATCCTTGTGCCCTTTCCCATCCACATATTCGGCTCCATAGAGATCAACCATCTGCGGAAAAATCAGGTGCAGTAAACCGCTGCGGAATAAAAGATCCCATCCAACAGAAGGTTTTTTACTCAGCATGATCTTATTCAACTCATCGGTGATCCTCTCCTGCGATACAATTTTAATGCGGTGTGCATTATCGGTGATCGCCTGGAAAGTTTCGGGTGCAATAGTGAAATGTAATTGCGCGGCAAAACGGATGGCGCGCATCATCCGCAACGGGTCATCACTAAAGGTTTGTAAAGGCGGCAAAGGTGTTTGAATGATCTTTTGTTCGATATCTTTTACGCCATTGAATGGATCCACCAGTTTACCAAAATCATTTTTATTCAGGCTGATGGCGAGTGCGTTGATGGTAAAATCGCGGCGGTCCTGGTCGTCTTCAATACTGCCCGGTTCTACTTCGGGTTTGCGGCTGTCCTGATTGTAACTTTCTTTCCTGGCGCCTACAAACTCCACTTCAAAATCATCCAGTTTTATCTGCGCCGTTCCGAAGGTTTTAAAATAGGCCACTGTTGGTTTGGGATGAAACGATGCCGCTACTGCATGTGCCAGTTCAATTCCATCACCCATACAAACAATATCTGCATCCTTGGTTGGTCTGCCAATGATCCTATCACGCACAAAACCACCGATCAGGTAACAGGGCAGTTGCAATTTTTCTGCAGCCGCCGCTATCTTGTTGAAGATCAGTAATTCTTTATCGGTACATGCTATCTCCATATTGGTGCAAATGTAGGGAGAAAGCTGCGAGCCGTGAGCTGTGAGCTATGAGCTTGGTTGCTGTTGAAAATTGTGGTTATCGCTCCGATTGTATGGTGAAGTTGCGAGCGGTAAGCTTAATTTATGCGCACAAAATATGTTTCCAGCACCAGCCAGGCTCATAGCTCACAGCTCGCGGCTCAAAGCTCATGGCTCAAAACATAGCTTGTAGCAACTGCCCATTCCCAATCAACCTCGCGCAATTAAAATGCCCCAGGGGACAGGCTTTTCTGCCGTGAAGGCCGCAGGGGCGGCATTCGAGTGGCTGCAGGGTTTCAATGATATGGCTGTTATCGGATAAGGGGCCGAATCCGAAAGCGGGAATGGTGGAACAATATACTGCCGCAACAGGCGCATTTACGGACGATGCAAAATGCATGGGCGCTGAATCATTTACATAATTCATCATGGCATCTTTTTGCAAAGCGGCAGCTTCTAAAAAACTGAGTTGGCCGGCGAGATTGGTAACGGAAGATCTTTCAGCATCGATCCGGATCTTCTCGCACAGTAAATGATCACCGGGCGCACCAAGAAGATATACATTGATATGCGCGGGTAATGATCGGATAAACTGTATCCACTGGTCGGCAGGAAATTGTTTGGTGAACCATACAGAAGCGGGCGCGATACAGATATAGGACTGCTGTTTCCATTTGGCAACAGTGGAAAAATTATTTTCCGATGGATATAGTTTCGGCTTTGCCGCTTTGGCATCTGTAAATGAACTGATGAGTTCATGATTGCGTTCGATTTCGTGCAGGGAATGATCACCGTCATTTACTTCGTGACGGATCACCTCTGTAAATAAAAAACTGAATGGGTTTTTATCAAATCCGATCGTCTGCTGTCCTTTTGATAAAGCGGTTAATAATCCTGTGGCAGCGAAGCGTTGCACATTGATCACTTTATCATAACGGGTCTTTCTTATTTTTCTAAGTAGGCCAATAAGGTTTGTGTACTTGGCCTTTTTCTTATCCCATATCAATACTTCATGTATAAAAGGATGCTGATCAAAAAGCGATTCATTTCCTTTTCTTACTAAAATATCTATAGAAGCTTTAGGAAATTGTGCATGCAATTTTTCTAGGAGACCGGTAGCAAGAACTACATCACCAATAAAAGCGGTTTGAATTACTAAAATCTGCATTTGCGAATGTAGTCAGGAATTAGCAATTAGGTATTAGCTATTAGCATCGGCGATTGCTAAAACCTAATGCCTAGCACCTAAAGCCTATTACACAGCTATTCGTATTCCAATTCATTGCTAAAATATTCCCAATCAAACAGGATAAAACTATGGGAGATCTTTTTTAAAGAATTTGCTATTCTCTTTTTTTGCAGGAGGGACTTTTTATATCTTTTTTTGATCACGCCGCGGGCATCAATTCCAAGATTGATCACTGCCTGAACAAAAGAGTTCATTTTTTCTGTCGGTACATCTACACTAATTTTTGCCATGACTGGTTTGTTAAGGTTAAATTGATAATTTTTGGCGGCAATCACAAGTGTTAATTAGCCAAGTTCTATGCCGTTTTTACCAATACCTCCACAACCCACTCTTTTTCAGGTAATTAACAAAAAAACCAATTTTCGCACGGGGTTATGCACAGTTTTTCTTTAGGGGCGGATGATACTAAGTGTACCATTTTTTTCCCACTTGATAATGGATGAGGGCTTCCTGTACTCAGTATCGTCCTGGCGATGGTTCACTACATAGTCAACCCCGTCGACAATAATGGGCTCAATATCCTTGAAACAGGGTGGCGAAGGATACCCACTGATATTTGCAGAAGTACTTACCAGGGGCTTCCTGAAACGTTTGATCAGGTTGCGGCAGAATTCATCCTCGCAGATACGGATGGCTACTGAACCGTCTTCGGCTAGCAGATTATCGGCCAGTTCAACCGCGCCCTCATAAATTACCGTAGTGGGCTTGTTCACGCCTTTGATATAATCGAATATCTGCAATTCGGGCTGGGTCACGTATTTAAGGATATCCCGTTCATCGGCCACCAATACGATCATCGCTTTGCTATCTGATCTTTTTTTAAGACGGTAGATCCTGTCTACTGCCACGGGATCGGTGGCATCGCAACCTATCCCCCATACCGTATCTGTGGGATACAATATCAAACCACCTTCCGAGAGTTTCTCGAGGCAACATTCGATATCGTTGTTAAATGGAAGCATGGGTTATCAGAAGTGATTTGCGTGGCAAATTACAAATTGTGACAGAACAATTACCCTCTAAAGTTCCCATAAAGTTTTCATACTGTATGTTTGCAAAAATTTTTCGCATGTCTTTACAAGCACAGATACAGGAAGCCTGGGCCAACAGGGAACTATTAAAAGATGCCCAATACACCGACGCAGTACGGGCCGTTATTGAAGAAGTAGACAAGGGCCGCCTTCGGGTTGCTGCACCAACGGATAATGGATGGGTGGTGAATGAGTGGGTGAAACAAGCCATTCTCATGTACTTCGGCATACAACAAATGCAGACCTGGAACCTGCCGCCGTTCGAGTTCTATGATAAGATGTTGCTGAAAAGCAATTACAAAGAATTAGGCGTACGCGCTGTTCCGCCTGCGGTTGCACGCTATGGCGCATATATCGCAAAAAACGTGGTATTGATGCCGAGCTATGTAAACATCGGTGCCTTTGTTGATGAGGGTTCGATGGTTGATACATGGGCCACCGTAGGCAGTTGCGCACAGATCGGTAAAGGCGTTCACCTTAGTGGTGGCGTGGGAATCGGCGGTGTGCTGGAACCTTTGCAGGCAAGCCCGGTAATTATTGAAGATGGTTGTTTTATAGGCAGTCGTTGTATTGTAGTTGAAGGCGTTGTGGTTGAAAAAGAAGCTGTACTCGGCGCCAATGTGGTACTCACCCAATCAACCAAGATCATTGATGTTAGCGGAAGCGAACCGATAGAATACAAAGGACGTGTTCCGGCAAGAAGTGTTGTGATCCCCGGCAGCTACAGCAAAAAATTCAATGCAGGCGAATACAGCGTAAGCTGCGCCCTCATCATAGGCCAACGCAAAGCGAGCACCGACCTGAAGACGAGCTTGAACGATGCGTTGAGGGATTTTAATGTAAGTGCTTAATATAGTTTTGTGGTTTGTAGTTTGTGGTTTGTAGTTGGCCGCTGAAAGAAAAGTCTCTCTCAACATAGGCGACCCAACCACAAACCACAAACTACAAACCACAAACTGCTGTATGTTCAAAACCCAAACCCATCAACTCACATTGACCGGCTTCCTGATAAGCCTGATGGGTGCTATCTTTTTTTCTACCAAGGCGATATTTGTAAAGCTGGCATTTCAATCAACACATGTTGATGCCATCACTTTATTGAGCCTGCGGATGTTGTTCTCTTTGCCCTTCTATCTGTTTGCGGCATGGATGGTTTCAAAAAAAGAGAACAAAGAACCGCTATCTAAAAAAGATTGGTGGCTGCTTCTGGCAATGGGGATCTTGGGATATTACCTGAGTAGTTTGTTTGATTTTATCGGGTTGCAATATGTTTCTGCGGGATTGGAAAGATTGATCCTCTTTCTCTACCCTACTTTTTCGGTGCTCATCAATACTTATTATTTTAAAAGTAAATTAAGCAGGGTACAGGTCATCGCGCTGGTGTTAACGTATCTCGGTATCGGTATTGCTTATTTTGGCGAACTGAAATTAGATACGTCCAATCCCAAATTCTTCTTTGGTTCTTTCATGATATTTCTCTGTGCTATCACCTATTCATTCTATCTGGTAGGAACAGGAAGAATGGTTCACAAAGTGGGTGTTACCCGTTATACGGCCTATGCCATGCTGGTAGCAACTGCAGGAATATTCATCAATTTTCTGGTTACACATAAAGTACAGGATATTCCTTTTTCAAAAATGGCCTGGTTGGCTATGGGATCGCACTCGCATTAGTAGCTACAGTACTTCCTTCTTTTATGATGAGTAACGCCATGAAACGAATCGGCAGCAACAATGTATCCATCATCACCAGCATCGGCCCCGTATCAACCATCATACAGGCGCACCTGTTTTTAGGCGAACATATTATTCCTGCGCAAATCGCAGGCACCGCGCTGGTTATAGCAGGTGTTTTGTTGATCGGTTGGCAATCGAGAGTCAGTTAGTGGTTTGTTGTTTGTAGTTTGTGGTTGGCCGCCGAAACTATAGGAACTCCGAACATAGGACACGCAACCACAAACTACAAACAACAAACCACAAACCACTCCCACCGAAGCTTTCCCGCCATTTACCGAGCTTTCTCCGCCAACAACCTAAACCCCATTGCCCGCCTTTCATACCCGCAATATGTTTGCTGTATAAATAACAAACATGGAAAACGAAAACAGAAAAAGATTCAGGGCCGAAAGACGCGATGGCTTCTGGACAGGTATGATATTACTCATAGTTGGTGTAGCACTTTTCGCGCAGAGATCAGGCGCTGAATTCCCCAGCTGGTTCTTTCACTGGCCGATGTTGGTAATACTTATCGGGATCATCACGGGGATCAAACATCGGTTCCGCGATCTCTCCTGGCTCATCATGTTGGTCGTGGGTGGAATATTCCTGGCAGATGATATCGTTCCCGACCTGGATATCAAACCTTATTTCTGGCCATTGATGTTCATCGGGTTTGGCTTATTGTTCCTGTTCAGGCCCAAAAGAAAATGGTACAGGGGACAGAGAAATTGGGATGGTGTAAGCACAAGTAATATTCCACCAACCACCGGGTACGAACCCGAACCTGTTCCAGGTGAAGATGTAGTTGAGAGTATATCAATTTTTGGCGGTTCAAAAAAAGTGATTACTTCCAAGAATTTCAAAGGAGGCGAGATAATATGTTTTATGGGTGGGGCCGAATACAATCTTAGCCAGGCAGATATCAGCGGACCGGTCACTATCGAAATCGTGCAGGTATTCGGCGGCACCAAACTGATCGTGCCGCCGCATTGGGAGATCCGCTCCGAAACAGTAGCCATTTTTGCAGGCAACGAAGACAAAAGGCCCGTTCAACCCGGCACGTTTGATCCCAGTAAAATATTGATCCTGAAAGGTGTTTCAATTTTTGGCGGGATCGAGATCAGAAGCTATTAATTGTTTGTGGTTTGGAGTTTGTGGTTTGGTGTTGGGTTACCGAAATAATAGGCCCACTCAAAAATTAACGAACCACAAACCACAAACCACAAACCACAAACTACAAACTACAAACCTCTATGGACTGGTATCTAGCGAAGCTCGTTTACCGCATCATCTGTGGTTCCGGCAATCATTCGGCGCAATTTGATGAGCAGTTGCGGCTGATTTATGCGGAAGATGAATTGCATGCTTTTAATAAAGCGCATCTTATTGGTGAGAAAGAACAGGATTGTTTTCAAAATCAAAAAGAGCAGTTGGTAAACTGGAAATTTATAAACGTAACCGAACTGCATAAACTCGAAGAGCTGACTGATGGTGCAGAAGTATACTCAAGGATCTACGAAGACGAAGATGGCGACAATCACCAACATGTGATACAGGTAAAAGCAAGATATTTGTCTGAACACTGCACCGAACAATTCATACAGTCAATTTAAACAATGACTACTTCTGTTACTGCAAGTTTACGGTTCCGCGTCACCTTTATCAGTTGGTGGATTGTGTGGATAGCCATACAGGCCATGGTGATCAGCAGCTATGATAATACGCTCACGCAAAGCGTTGCCGATAGTATTCTTTGCAATGTGCTGTTGGCGGCTTTCTGTTTACTCATCATCTTCAACATGAAATTCTATCTTCCTCAGAAAGAGAGATATTGGTATGTGTTGATTATGAGCTTTGTCCTCAGCGGCATTTGGCTGTTGAAAGTGAAATTCCTTTTGAAACTGATATTTAAGAGCGATACGCATTACCTTATATTTCTCGATCAATCTATTTACATACGGTTCGTGATCGGTTTTCTTATGATCGGGTGCATGGCCATTATGAGTTTGCTCTGGTACACATTGCAGGAACAGCAGGAAGCTAATCGCAGAAAAGAGCTGGCGGAGCAAATGACAAAAGATGCGGAGCTGTTAAAACTACGCCAGCAACTGCAGCCGCATTTTTTATTCAACAGTTTGAATTCGATCAGTGCATTGGCTGGGAGTCAGCCGGAGAAAGCAAGACATATGATACAACAGTTATCAGATTTTCTGCGCGGCACTTTAAAACGGGATGAACAGCAATCAGTAACCCTGGAAGAAGAATTGCATCATTTGGAATTATACCTCGACATAGAGAAAGTACGGTTTGGCTCCCGTTTACAAACGGATATACAGGTGGATGAGGAAGCTAAAAAAATGCTGATACCTGCGCTTCTTCTGCAACCCATCGTAGAGAACGCCATCAAATTCGGGTTGTATGATACAACCGGTGAGGTGATGATCACCTTATTTGCAAAACAGGAAGCTCAGCAACTGGAGGTTACCATCACAAATCCATTTGATGAAGAAACAGCAGCAAGCACGCAGGGAACGGGGTTTGGACTTGCATCTATACAAAGAAGATTATACCTTCTTTTTGCAAGGCATGACCTGTTGAAAACATCAAAAAAGGATTCTGTTTTTACAACAATACTTTTGATACCACAACACTACTATGAAAGTAATAATCATTGACGACGAGATCCTCGCAAGAAGTATGGTGAAGGAATACCTGGCCGCTCACCCGGGTATTGAGGTAGTCCAGGAATGCAGTGACGGATTTGAGGGGATCAAAGCGATACAGCAGCACCAGCCTGATCTGATCTTTCTTGATATACAGATGCCGAAGATCAATGGTTTTGAAATGCTCGAGCTGATCGATCAACCACCTGCCGTGATCTTTACAACTGCATTTGAAGAGTACGCCATCAAAGCATTTGAATCGCATGCGATCGATTATCTTTTGAAACCCTTCAGCAAAGAACGTTTTGATAAGGCCATCCAGAAATGGCAGCAACAAAACCAGCAGGAAAGAAAAACGGATACACAGAAATTGTTGAACACGGTTGGCCTGAATCCCGGGCAACAAAACCGCGTGGTGGTAAAGGATAATGGAAAGATCAAGATCATTCCCGCAAACAATATCCGTTACCTGGAAGCAGCTGATGATTATGTAAAGATCCATACGCCTGAGGGAGCTTTTCTTAAGAACAAAACCATGGGCTATTTTGAAGAAACCCTGGAGCCCCAGAATTTTATCCGCATACACCGTTCCTACATTGTGAATGTACAGTTGATCACGCGAATTGAACCGTATGAAAAAGAAAGCCATCTTGCCATACTCAGCATTGGAATAAAGTTACCCGTTAGCAAGTCGGGATATGCAAAGTTAAAACAGGTGTTGGGGATTTAGCTGTTAGGCATTAGGTATTAGGCTTTAGCAATAAGCCTTTGCTAACAGCTAACTGCTAATACCTAAAAGCTAATTGCGTGTCGTTCCTTCAGTTTTTCAACAATAGCGGGGATCAGGAGAAAATCGCGGGACTTATCTAAAAAATAATCGGCACCCAGACGCATGCATTCATCGCGGTAACCTGCAAAGGTATTATTGGTAAGCATGATCACGACAGGCTTGATCATTTGTTTAACGTGGAGTTTGCGTAACATTTCAATACCACCCATACCCGGCATGTTGATATCAAGGACCATTACATCAGGATGGTATCCATCCATCAATACCAACGCTTCCTCAGCACTTGTGGCGGATTCCGTTCTGCTAACCTGTTTTACTTCGGATAATAATGATTGCAGGCGTTGGAGGATCATCACAGTATCATCTATCAACAAAACCTTGAGTCCGTTCGTGTTCATTTTTCTCTGTAAATATTATATCACCGAAGGTAACCTGAGCAGAAAAAACGACTTGTAGCATAGGCTACAAAGCTTGTGTAGTTGTTAAACTACCGTTTAGTTTGGGTCAAAAATCGGGTTGAACAAAACCACAGGTTGTTACCAATTTTTAATAATCAATCCCGCATAAAAACGCACAATGGATAATAGCAGGATGTTTTCCTGTTGAACAATCCGGGGATCGGCACGCAAAAAAAATTCAACGATTCATAAGCTCACGGGGGCAGACATAAAAAAAAGCTCCGCAGCAAATGCCGCAAAGCTTTAGTTTTTGTTCCTTGGTTTTTATAGGAGAGAAATATCATCGAAACATAATACAGGCAAGCAATCGCGTATTATTTTGGGGCAAATTCAAAAGGATAGTGAATGGCAAGAGAAAGGTTGGGAATTGGCTTTTAATACAATAAGATCAGGTGTGAGATCTTAATTATTTAAGACAGCGCAAAGAAACAAAATATACACGCTAAAAACCAATAGTGTTTTGTTGTGCGAGTGTAGGTTTTATACTACTTTATCGATCCGTCTGCTATATTATATTATTCATTATTGCGTACTTAACCAGGTCCGCATTGTTCTGAAGATGCATTTTTTCCATGATCCTTGAGCGATAAGTACTGATTGTATTTACATTCAGCGACAGAATTTCGCCGATAGCAGAGATACTTTTTCCCGAAACGATCATTTTAAAAACCTCGAACTCCCTGTCCGACAATTGTTCGTGAGGTGCTTGTGTATTGTTTTGTTCGATGGAACCTGCCAACACTTCTGCAACTTCACTTGTAATGTATTTGCGCCCGCTAAGGATCTGTTGTACAGCTTTTACCAATTCGTAAGGCGCGCTTTCCTTTGTAAGATAACCCGATGCGCCTGCTTTTAATGAACGAACTGCATATTGTTCCGGAGCGTGCATGCTTAGCATCAACACAGGCGTAAGCGGCGCGTTTTCTTTGATCTGTTTTAATATTTCAATACCTGAATAACCGGGCATACTGATATCAGAGATAATGATATCCCATTTTTCATGAACAGCTTTTTTTAAGAGATCGGCAGAATCGGAAACATCATGAATATCTGCAAAAGGAAACGATTCCACCAGTATCTTTCTTAACCCTTCTCTTATCAATGTGTGATCATCTGCAATCAGTATTCTCATTAGGCGCTTTCTTTTTGGAAACCTGGGTTCATATTAAACAAAAAAGACATTCCCGCAAAGTTAGTACTTTTCAGCTAACGGCATACCCCTATCCGGGAAACGCCGATTGGATAAATATTAACATTCGGGGGGATGAAAACTGAACAATTGGTGAAAACATAAAGGAGCAACAATATTGCGCCCCTTCATGTTTCTTTCCGATTGCGAAATGAACTTGGTTTTTCAGATAGGAAATTGGATGATAAAATGACAGAGAAATGACATTTTTCAAACCATTTATGCCAACTATTAAAAAGCACTACGGGCTTTCACCCGGATATTCTTTCTATCAGCTAACTATTTGATTTTTCTACCACTACCATCTAATTGAAAGCAAGTTATTCTTTTACGCCGACCGGCCTGCTGTTTTAAACACCGTTTTTGACTGTGTAAAACACCGAATTTAATTTCAGAGAGTCTTATATTGCGCTATGTTCCTGTTTAAACATCGATTATCGCAATTATTTTTTCGGCTGACCGATTTTACAATTAAATTACCGCGTCAAAAGAGTTTGGCGGATACTTTTTGCCCTATAGTATCTCATTCATGCGCATGAAGAATAGCAAAAAGACCCTCGTCATACTATCACCTGGTTTCCCCGCAAACGAAATGGACTCAACCTGCCTGCCTGCGCAACAGGCTCTGGTGAGATCGCTGAATACTTTGTTTCCTTCCGTGAACATAACCATCCTCGCTTTTCAATACCCGTTTGCCAGTGGTCAATATCGTTGGTTCGGCAATTCAGTAATTCCGTTTAACGGGAGGAACAGGCACCAAATAGCGAAGTGGTTCATGTGGGCCAGGGTATGGCTGAGATTGAAAAAAATACAGAAACAGGAAGATGTCATTGGCATACTGAGTTTCTGGTTTGATGAATGTGCATTGCTTGGACACTATTTCTGCAAAAAAAACGGGCTGCCGCATTTTACCTGGATCCTTGGCCAGGATGCAAGAAGTGGGAACCGGTATACAAAACTGATCCCGCTAAAAGCCGGGTCGTTGGTTGCCATGTCTGATTTCCTGGCGAGAACTTTCCAGGAGAATTATGGCGTATGCCCGGCGCACGTCATCCCCAATGGCATCGAGCCTGGCTTATACCAAACCGTGGAAATCGCGAGGGATATTGACATTATTGGCGTAGGCTCATTGATCCCATTAAAACGTTACGATGTTTTTATCGAGGCCATTCAACTGATCCATTCACAACTGCCGCACCTGAAAGTAATCATTTGCGGGAAGGGGCCGGAACAAAACCATCTAGCAAAACTGATCAAAGAAAACGGCCTCAGCAATACAATAGAACTTGCCGGCGAAAAAACGCATCCGGAGGTTTTGGAATTAATGCAGAGAAGCAAGCTGATGCTTCACACTTCATCTTACGAAGGATTCAGCGGTGCATGTCTCGAAGCATTGTATGCCGGCGCACATGTGATCAGCTTTTTTAATCCGCAGGATGGGTGGATCAAACACTGGCATATCGTTGATGATAAACAGGCGATGGTTGGTACAGCCCTGGCGCTTCTCCGCTCCCCTTCACTCGATCAGTCAGCTGTATTGCCTTACGAAATGAAAACTACGGCGGCTCAAATGATGCGGTTATTCACCGGTTAATTCCACGCACAGATCGAATAATTTACGGGCGACCGATGCTACAGAATATTCTTTTTGAAAATGAGCCACTGCTTTTTTGGAAAAAGCCAACGGGGCCATCGTAGCAGAAAATGCAAGAACCTTTGCCAGTTCATCTGCATTACCAACATCGTAGTGAAGTCCATATTCCCCGTCGCCCGTTACCTTTAAAGATGCCGGTATTTTAGTAACAATGGGAACACAACCGCAAGCCATTGCTTCAAGAACAACAACACTCCCTGCTTCGCGATGACTTCCTGAGATCAAAAAATCAGCGGCGCTAAACCAAACTTCCAATTCCTGGCGAGGAACCTTACCATGAAGTAAAATATTATCTTTCAATTCAGGCTGTTGTTCCATTCGCTGTTCTACAGATTCCAACAATTCTCCGGATTGATAGATCATGTGCAGTTTTGCAGATGGCGTGTTAAAAAGGAATTTCTCAAAACCTGCTAAAACTGTTATAGGATCTTTAACCTTATCAAGCCTGCCTACCCATAAATAATTGGGGCCGGCACCCATGTGTAATTTTCGTTTTGATTCTTCTTTATTCTGCGGGGTAAATAATGTGAGTGTGGATGGGATCTCGTTTATTTTCTTTTCATCAGCGATAATTCCCGCATCAAGCCATTCAACTGCATTCTGTGAAGAAGTAAAGAGATACCTGGTGATATATTTATCGGCCCATTGCTGTAATATTTTCTTTGGCCATTTCCATGGCCGGTCAGCGTGATGCCAGGCAACGATCTTACACTTTTTACCCAGGATCATTCTCAAACGGATCACTTGCAGGGGAAAGATCAATCCGTGAACAAAAATAATATCGGGTTGTAGTTTTTTGAGATGATTAATAGTAGCAGAAGAAATATACCCGGGTTTATTTTTCGAAATGAAAAAATTGAAATGATCTTTCTCAATGATCCGGGTGCCTTTACTGGTAATATGTTTGATGAAACTCAGTTGTACCTTATTCTTTATACTTTCTGCATATAGTAGTGAAGCCTGCTGTGCTTCGAGCAGTTCATCCGTATTTGCATATTCATTATTGGCGTGAAAACTAATATCAACCAGTTTGATCATGATGGCTTATCAGATAATTGTAACGTTAAAAGATATCCATATCCGCGTAAGTGAATTTTATTTTTTCCAATTCCATTCCGGAACCAAGGTCTTTAAAAATAACAGGAAAAGACGGAGTAGAAGGATATTTTCCTGCTAACAATGTATGCACTGGGTTACCACTGCTGCAATGAAAACTGATCTTATCAACACCGAGTTTCCTGGCTATTCCTGTAAGGATGCGCATTACGGTATCGATCTCATTTCCTGATACAAGTATATCCCCAATCAGTAACCCGTTATTGATCTTCAGCCAGACAAATGCTTTTTTGATGGCGATAAAAAAAGTATCACGGCTTTTATACTGAAGGTATTCCGATGTTCTGTATACAGCTGGATACTGGCCGGGGAACCACGGTTCGTGGGTGGCGGAAATATCTTGCGAATACCGTTTTAGTATTTTCTGTTGATAGTTCTGATATCCATTTTTTAAAAAAGGTAATTTCTGCGAGATCTTTTCAAGCGGTAATGTAGTTACTGGTAAACTAAAATGATCCATTTTCCCATAAACTTCCCATCCCAGCCTGTTCAAAAAAACCGGTAGTGAATGTTGGTTCGGAAAACCAAATAATAAACGCACTTTATTCTGCCTGCAAAGTTCAACGGTTCTTTCTACCAATGAAACAAACAAACCTTTGTTGCGGTATGCTGGATGCGTCATCCCATCCGCCAGCTGCGCAGCTAATACAATGGCTCCCCTATCATATAGCCGGCACGGAATGGCGCCGATAAATGCAACAGGTTGTTCATTCGAATAAGCGATATAGCCGACATACTCAACACCTGCATAACCCGTTGCATATTTATTTCTAAAAAAATCTGCTGTAACCATTCGTCCATGCACAGCATGAAACAAGGTAATAAGCCCGTCTACGTTTGAGCTGTTTAAACGTTCAATCGCTATGGTTGTATCCACTTTAGTCATACTTGCCTGTTATTACTGCATACACCTGGTTATAAGTTGTGACGAATGGATTCACACCCATTCGCTCACGCATTTTATTATTGTTATGATCCTCCGGATTGATAAATTCCGTTGCGTATAATTGTTCATAACCGGCCTTCACCGCTTCTGAAATGGTTTCAGCAGCATAACTTCCATAGGGAAAAGCGATCTGCGTAACCGGTTTTTCAATGATCTCTTCCAGGTATGAACGTGAGTTATTCAATTCCCAGGCAATATCATTGGTTGGAATCTTACCGAGATCATTATGGTAAAATCCATGGCTGCCTATGGTGATAAGGCCCGATGCAGTCGATTGTTTTATTTCTTCCGTTGTCATTTGCAACCAGTAGTCTTCATTTTCAAATGCATTTCCAAAAGTATCGGCGGACCTCAATAACTCCATCAACTGTTTCTTTTTATCAAAACCGTGCGACCTCAATGTTTCAGATAATGTCTTTTTTGTTTTTGAGGAAATGTATGTTTTGTGCTTGTTCTTGTAAAAAACCTCGCCCTCAAATGCAAATGTTTTCGGACCGGCGAGAGAAGAAATGGCCAGAAAATCATTCCACAATATATTATACCCTTCTTTGCGTACAGCGGTAACAAAAAATGTTGCGGGCAGCTGGTATTTTTCGAGCAGCGGTAAAACGTACTGGTAATTATTGGCGAAGCCGTCATCAAATGTCAGGCAGATATTGAATTTCTCACTATTGAATCTCTTCTTAAAAAAATCATCAAGGCTCAATACATGAAAATATTTTTTATAGAATTGTAAATGCTCTTCGAACATTTTTTCAGTAACAAACAGGGTATTGAATTTGGTATGCTCTTTTTGACAAACGCCGTGATAAATAAGGATGCGGTTGCCTCTTGCTGACCTGAAAAAAGCATCCAGCAGGCCAAGTTTGCCTGCCAACTCTCTTCGCAGGTATTTAAATTGCCTGGCTAATTTCGAGCTTATCTTTTTTGCAATCCTCATAGATCCTCTATTTATTGTCATTATTTTTTTCCGCCAACCCTGCGCCTATGATTGACGGTAATCGCTGATCAAGTACAGGCGTGATTCCTTTCTCAAATGAATAATATACGCCGCTAATGATCAATGGCTGATAATTCCGTGGACATTGGCTGATGATGCTGATCAATTTGTCAACCGATGCCTTATCGCTGCGGTTTTTGAAAATGGCCGCTGATAATCCCCAACCAAAACCCCTCAATAATTCTTCCTGGTATTGGTTTGGAGCAGCACTATGAATTTGAAATAATTTATCCAGGTTGTTCCCGTATTTATTAGCAAGCACCCATCCTGCGGCCCTGTATACCGGTTGTTCAATTTTATTTGAAGAACGGATATATTGAAGGGAAGCCACACCGCACAAAACGATCCAGCCAGCCACTATATAGAGCTTTAGTCTTCCCGAATGAACAAAGCCGTTCATCATCACCACCGTTATAAACGGAATAATGTAACACCAGTGCCGATAGTACACATAACTTGTTTTCTGATAACTACCCCCATAAAAAGGGCTGAAAGCATAGGCCGCCACAAATAAAAAAATAATGCAGAGCGATAAATACCTGACCTGTTTATCAATTGATTTATTCCTCACCTGCCACCATACACCTGCAAAAACAAACAGGGACACCAGCATGCACAAAGCGACAGCGGGCAAAAATGGAACGGACGTCAATAAAAACGAGGCAGGCAATGATGTAAACCAGACCATACAAAAATCTACCAAATGCGGGGAAGTAAATAAATGCTCCAACGGCACTCCCCTGATGGAAAAAGAACTGCCACCCACCAGCGAAAAATCTGAATTAAAATATGTCCTTGTAAACAGATGCGGCAATATGGTGATGAAGAAAAACGCAAAGAATACAAGCAGGCGGTACGTTCTTTTTTTAGCGGACTCTGCGGTAGAGAATAAAAACAAAACAGAAGCTATGGCGAGAACCACATTATCATAAGAAACAGAAATCGCTATACCCGATATAATGGCGCAGATGGCCGGCAGGTATTTGTTTTGCCGGAAACTTGTAACAAAATATAAAAACACGAACGGGAAAAACGAGGATAATGAATGAAGCCCGTAATTGACTGTTCCCCATGGCAGGATCAAGGGAATAGAAAGGATCGTCCATATACCAAACCAAACTGCTGTTTCATTGCCAAATAATTTCTGCGCCAGTTTAACCTGGATCGCTCTTGCCAGAGTATCTATTGCCAACGCAGCAAATGAAAGCGGCGGCATGATCCATTGCAACGGCCGGAAGAGAAATGACAAGAGGCTGATAAAAAAACTTCCCCCCTCGTGGGGTGCATGCGTTAATTGAACATAGCTCCATGTTTTACTGTTCACCATTTCATCGAGACCCAGTCCCCAGGCCAGTTGGTCCGGTGCAGCCAGCCAGGCTTTTGACCAATAGCCATAGAGAAAACGCACGACCGTTCCGGCAAGAATGATCAATAGAAATTGCCATTTTCTGAAAGCGTATTTTCCTGTCTTCATTTTCTGTTAAAAGATCAATCGAAAGCATCCTTTTTTGAAGAATTGCGTATTGATCATTGACCGGCGGGCTTTGGTTTGTATTCGATACGATGGAATCGATATAAAAGATGCTTTCCGGTCCTTTTTAATCTCTTTTAAAACCAATCATTGCTGAATATCCTTTTCTAATATTAATCGTGATGAGAAGAATGATAAGGTATTTGGCATCTGTTTTCTACAAACCACTATTGGTAAAATGGCTCTCGAAGGAAAGAAAATATTCCTACCGCGATATTCATCTTGTTATCCATCCGCAGGTTTTTCACCCGGGCTTTTTCTTCAGTACAAAGATCCTGCTCCGTCATTTGGCTGGCATGGATCTCGCCGGTAAAAAGCTGCTGGAACTGGGTGCCGGTAGCGGGTTGATCTCGATAGCAGCCACAAAAGCAGGCGCAATAGTGACCGCCACTGATATCAACCCCGTTGCGGTCGACCAGCTCAGGCTAAATAGCCAGCTAAACAAGACCAGCCTCACACTGATCCATTCTGATCTTTTTGAGCTGATACCACTCCAACCCTTTGATATTATCGTGATCAATCCACCCTATTATTTTGAGGAACCGTTAACACCGAAAGACCATGCCTGGTATTGCGGCAGGAACGGCGAGTATTTCCACGGTTTATTTAAAAACCTAAGCAACTATATTGATCAAAACACCGTAATACTGATGATATTATGCGAAGGCAGCAACAGGTCAGGGATACAGGCTATTGCAAGGGAAAACAGGTTTGAATTTGACTGCATCAAAACAACCCGCAACCTGATCGAGCGGAACTATATTTATCAAATTCACACGCTACCTGTCCATAATGTCGGTAGCACTGTAAAACAAGATGAAAAAGATATTATTATTCAATCCGAGAAGCAGTAATGGAAAGTATCGCATTCCGAATTCGATCTTGAATATTGCTGCATCCGTTGAAGGCTTGTTCGATTGGGTTATCGTAGATGGCAACAGGGAGCACGATCCTTACAAAGCCATGGCCAATTACCTGCGCACAGGAGAATTTGGTTATATCGGTTTTACGGTAATGCCCGGCCCGCAATTAAAACAGGCCATCCCGCTCGCTGCAAAGATCAAAGCCGCATTCCCGGAAACAACGATGATCTGGGGCGGTTATTTTCCCTCGGGTCATCACAAAGTAGTTTTGAATTCCGGATATGTCGATTTTGTGATCAATGGCCCCGGTGACCATGC
Source organism: Bacteroidota bacterium (assembly GCA_040388705.1). GTDB lineage: Bacteria > Bacteroidota > Bacteroidia > Chitinophagales > Chitinophagaceae > Sediminibacterium. The sequence continues at coordinate 423,650 of JAZKBI010000003.1, forward strand.
TTTCCCCAGTTTGATACAGGCGCTTGAAAAGGATGAACCATATGAATTGATCAAAAACCTCGTATATAAGATCGGTGATGAGATCATCAAAAATCCAAAAGAGGACCTGATAGAACAGGAGACCCTGAAACCGCTTCCTTATGATAAGCTAAATACTTTTTATCCTATTGAAACCTATTTAGGTAAGACCTATCTCGGAACGAAAACACTTGCCTATCATTCCAGCATCGGTTGTCCGTTCACCTGTTCTTTTTGTGCGGTGGTTCCCATTTATGAAGCAAGATGGAAAGCCAAACCTGCCATACAGGTATATGAAGATGTGAAATACATCAAGACAAAATGGGGTGCCAATGCGATTGAATTTCATGATAACAACTTTTTTGTTTCAGAAAAAAGAACCATTGAATTTTCAAAATTGATCAAGCCCGAAAAAATGATCTGGTGGGGCGAGGGCCGTATCGATACCGTTGATAAATATTCAGACAGTTCCATTGCATTGATGCGTGAATCAGGTTGCAAGATGATCTTCTTCGGCGCAGAAACAGGCAACGATAAAATACTCAAACAAATGGATAAAGGCGGCACGCAAACAGGTGAACAGATCGCCCGCTTCGCCGCAAGGATGAAAAAATTTGATATCATTCCCGAATACTCGTTCGTGTTGGGAACACCGGGGCCAACAGAGCAGGCAGTTATGGAGCAGATCGATTTTGATATCAACTTTATCAAGAAGATAAAAGAGATCAACCCCGACACAGAGATCGTCATTTACACATACAGCCCTGTTCCTTCCGAAGGATCTGAATTGTATAAACAAGTATTGGCAAACGGATTTGAATTTCCAAAAAAGCTGGAGGATTGGGTGAGCCCTCAATGGGAAAAATTTGACCTGCGCAAAAATCCACTCACTCCCTGGCTCACGCCCGAGATGATCAACAAGATCAGGAATTTTGAAACTGTGTTGAACGGGTACTACCCTACCGTATCGGATATCAGGCTGAATGAGGTAAAGAGAAAAGTAGTGAAACTTATATCGGGACTGCGTTACAAAACAAATCTCTACCAATACCCATATGAAATAAAACTGTTACACCGCCTCTGGAAATATCGTCAACCCGAGATTCAGGGATTTTAAATAATGATCGTGCAACTACCCGATTCCGCCATATTAGATAACCTGCACATACCCGGCATTTCATTGCCCGGTAATATTTTTGAGAAAAGATATATCGCATGCAGAAGCAGGGAAAAAAGAATATACACAGATGAAGAAGTGATCAACCTTCCTGAAACCGCCACATCGCATCCCCATTACCCTGAATGGATCATCCGGAAGAGATCATCAGAAAAATTACACCAATATCTTACAAACAAAAAAAAACCGTTGAACATTCTTGAAATTGGGTGCGGTAATGGATGGTTATCGCACCAGTTGTCGTCCATACCGCGCAGCAAGGTAACGGGACTGGATATCAACTTTACAGAGATACAGCAGGCAGCGAGGGTGTTTAACGGCGTTCACAGGATCAAATTTATTTACGGCGATATCAGGTCAGGAATATTATACGGCCGTCAATTCGATATCATATTATTTGCCGCTTCCATGCAATATTTTCCTGCACTCGATGAGATACTCGAACTCTCCCTCGAACACCTGTCGCCAGATGGAGAAATACATATTACCGATAGCCGTTTCTATACATCCAAAACCATATCCGCTGCCAAACAAAGAAGCTATGATCATTTCAGATCGTTGTGCCTGCCCGAAATGGCGGATCATTATTTTCATCACAAGATCACTGGCCTGGATCAATTTAATTATAAGGTTTTATATAACCCACAATCCCTGATCAACAGGTTTATGACTAATCCCATCCCTTTTCATTGGATACGAATTAAAAAAGATGCGATCTGAAAATGACGGCACAAACCCTCACACACACCTTTCGGCGTTACCGCACTTTGCAAACGAACCGCATCAGCGCTTTGCCCATTGTGATATTAATGCCACACAGCGCATGCAATTGCCAATGTGTGATGTGTGATATCTGGAAAGGAAACAAGAACCTAAAACAGCTGACTGAAGAAGATGTTGAAGGATTGATGGATGCATTGCAAAAATTCGGCACACAACAAGTGGTGATGTCTGGCGGAGAAGCTTTGCTCAATGCCAATTTTTTCCGCCTATGCGAAATACTTAAAAAACAAGAGATCCGGATTACGGTTTTATCTACCGGTCTCACGTTGCAACGCAATGCACCGTTATTGCAAAATTGGGTGGATGATGTGATCGTTTCATTAGACGGCGATGAACTGTTACATGACAGCATCAGGAATATCCCCGGCGCTTTTAAAAAATTAAAAGAAGGTGTTCAATATTTGAAATTATTGGATGGCGATTTCCCAGTTACAGCAAGAACGGTGATACATAAACTGAATTTTCGAAATTGGCCCGCGATCATTGAAACAGCCAAAGAGATTGGCCTTGACCAGGTTAGTTTTTTACCGGCTGATATCAGCAGCCATGCATTTAACAGGGCAACGCCGTGGGATAAGGAAAGACAGAACGAAGTATTGCCAACAGAAGAAGATCTTGTGGAGATGCAGGAAATCATCAATAGCATCAAAACCCGTTTCGGGGATCTTTTTGAGAATCGTTTCATCGCAGAATCACCTGCAAAACTTCAGAGGATCCATGACCATTACAGTGCTTTGTATGGGAGAAATCCATTCCCCTATAAAAAATGTAACGCACCATGGGTATCTGCCGTGATAGAAGCCGATGGAACCGTGAGACCCTGTTTTTTTCATGAAGCGATAGGGAATATCAGGGATGCACCATTGGAAAAAATTTTAAACAGCGAAGAAGCAACAAGGTTCAGGAAAGAATTGGACATGCAGACAAATGAAACCTGCCTGAAATGTGTTTGTTATCTAAACCTGCCGCCACGTGCGGCAATTGTATAATTTCGTGAAACATGAACAGCATACTTTTTTCACATTCTTATTTTATGCGTTTTGATCCCAAGCAATGGGATGCTGGGCAGCCCTATCCCCCATTGGGAACTTTGTATGCGGCATCGGTGATGAGAGAGAATGGATACGAGGTTGATCTTTTTGATACCATGTTCACAAAAACACCGGAAGAGATCTCTGCAAGAATTGACGCCACAAAACCGGCCCTGCTCGTGATCTATGACGACGGATTTAATTACCTCACAAAAATGTGCCTCACCAATATGCGTGAAGCGGCTTTCCAAATGTGCCGTATCGGGAAGGAGAAAGGCTGCACTGTGGTCGTTTCCAGTTCTGATTCCACGGATCGTTACGAAGAATATCTTTCCAATGGTGCAGATTTTGTTTTATTGGGAGAAGCGGAACATACCTTACTTGAATTGGCTAATAGCCTTTCATTTCCCGGCAATGATCTTTCACAGGTGCAGGGACTTGCTTATAAACAAAATGAAGCCATCATCAAAACACAGCGCCGCAGTGTGACGAGGGATCTCGACAGTTTACCCATGCCTGCCTGGGACCTGCTCGATATTGCCCCCTACCGAAATATGTGGTTGAAAAGCAGCGGCTATTTTTCTTTGAATGTCGGTACAACAAGAGGTTGTCCTTTTAAATGCAATTGGTGCGCCAAACCTATCTATGGCAACAGGTATAATTCACGTTCACCCGAAAATGTGGTGAAAGAATTAGTGTATCTGAAAGAAAGATTCCAGTTTGACCATATCTGGTTCTGCGATGATATTTTCGGATTAAAACCCGGCTGGGTGCAATCCTTTGCCGCATTGGTACAAGAGAACGATCTTTCCTTCCGTTTTAAGATACAGGTGAGAGCAGATCTTTTGTTACAGGAGAATTATGTAAAAGGATTGGCACTCGCAGGTTGCGATAATGCATGGATGGGCGCAGAAAGCGGTTCACAGAAAATATTAGATGCTATGGATAAAGGCATTACCGTTGAACAGATCCACGCAGCAACAGCGCTTTTGAAAAAACATAAGATCAAACCTTCATTCTTTATCCAGTTCGGTTATCTTGATGAAACAAGAAAAGATATCCAGAAAACGATCGACATGATCAATGAGCTCCTGCCTTACAGCGTTGGCATTTCTGTTTCGTATCCATTGCCGGGCACCGTTTTTTATGATAAAGTAAAAAACGATCTCCGGGAAAAAACTAACTGGACGGATTCGGACGAATTACAAATGATGTTCCGCAATACTTTCAAGCCTGCTTTCTATAAACAACTACATCAATATGTTCATAAAAATTATAGGACACACCTGGCATTGGCACAGGGGAAAATGTTGTTGAGGCAACCTGCATCAGCCAGTTTCAATAAATTGAAAAGAGCATTGTCCATTTTGTATTACGCACCAGCCAGCACCTTTGCAAAAATAAAAATGGCCAAACTGGAAAAAATCTGATAGCCATGAATGCCACTACGAATGAAATACAGGCGGCCAAAGCTTTTACCAGGCAATCGGTATTGTTTGATGATATTTATTCGAACGATGCGATCATACAATACAAACGCGAAAGAGTAAGACAACATGTAAAAAAATTTCTCGCCCCAGGTGCTCATATTCTTGAACTGAATGCAGGCACAGGTGAAGATGCAATATTTTTTGCTGAACAGGGATACACCGTTCATGCGACAGATATTTCAGGGGGAATGCTTGACAAACTCAGTCAAAAGGTTACTGCAAAAGAACTTGATCACAAAGTTACGCATGAACTTTGCAGTTATACATCATTGGATAACCTGATAGAAAAAGGCCCTTATGATCAGCTCTTTTCAAATTTTGCCGGGCTGAATTGTACCGATCAATTGGACAAAGTATTGTCCTCTCTATCACCCCTGATAAAAACCGGTGGTGTTGTAACACTGGTCATTTTACCCAAATTCTGTTTGTGGGAATTTTTATTGATAGGCAAAGGAAAAGTAAGAACTGCCTTGCGGAGATTTACGGGGAAGAAAGGAACAGTGGCACATGTACAAGGTGAATATTTTACATGCTGGTATTACAATCCATCATACGTGATACAGCATATGAAAAATGATTTTACCTTGTTAGCGCTCGAGGGACTTTGTGCGATCGTCCCTCCATCCTATATGACGCATTTTGCTGAGAAGCATCCACAAGTATTCCGTTTTCTTCGCCGGCTGGAAAACCGTTTGAGATCGCGGTGGCCGTGGCGATCTATTGGCGATTACTATATTATTTCTTTTCGCAGAAAATGAGATGGCTCTTCGGGGCAGATATCATTGCCGCTTTCCAGTTCCCGCAACTTATCATCATAAAGTGCTAATATCTTTTTCTGAAAAAATTCAGGGCTGGGTCGGGCGAAATGTTTGCTTACCCTGAGCGACTGTATCTCACCCTTCATATTGAGCTTGCGTTTTTCTTCTTTTTGCAGCCATCTTCTTTCTGTAACGCGCATCAGGTAATTATCTAACCACACACCGGCACGATTGTTAAAAAAGGATTCAATCAGTTTCTTGTACCATGGTCTATTTGTATCAGCGAAAAACTGCTCCTGCTGGCAATTCGGAAAGTAAGAGGCTGTCCAGTCATTGGCCTGGAAAAACTTCTGTATGGTCGTATTCCACAAGACCGGCTTTAATGTAACTACCTCAGTTGCAATAAATATATTTTTTTCAGGCATCTGCAAAGCATCTTCATCAATAAAATAATTCATGCATAGCCAATGCTGTTTTCCAAAAAGAAAACTTAGTTTTTTTAAACTATGGAGCAGGCTCCGTGCTATCCATAACCTGTTAGCCTGTGTTATAACGAAGAAATCAATATCCGCAACCTCGTCAGCATAATTCTTTGACAATGATCCGGAAATACCGATTGCTTTTACAAATGGAAATCTGCTAAGTGATCTTCCTATATGATAAGCTGTACCTAATAATTTGTCAGCCCTTTTATTACCGGTTCGTCTCAGTTCAACCAATGAGCGATCATTTTGCAAAGAATAGAATTCATCAAACCTGAAAAGCTTTTTCCTATGAACAAGACCTGTTAATGCCCGGTTAATTTCATCAATAGAAACCAGTTCATTCATAAACCTGTGTATTTCCATGGCCGATACAGGGTAATGAAACATATCGAAGTATGCAACGGATCTTAATATGCTTTTTTCAATTTCCAATGAGAGGATTTATTGGTAAGAAACGGGATAGTTTCAAAAAAAATCGTTCGTATCTGTTTATCAAAATGACCACTTTTAGTGCTAATAAAAAATTATTTTTTTAGGCAACCGCCGCAACTGTTTTTACGAATAAGCAAAGTAAGCCACGTGGTACAAAATGTAAGATCCTGCCAAAATGATAGATAACGCTTCCATTTCTTCCATTCATATTGAACCGTCGAAATTGACTGTGGTTCCGGTTATTATCCGGCAGAGGGACCAGATAGACAGGAAGAGGAATTTCTTTGTTTTTAAGCGGGCATTTGACATTCTTTTTTCCATTTGTTTTATAATTTTCATATTGAGCTGGCTTCTACCCATTCTTGCCATCCTGCTAAAACTAACGTCGAGGGGCCCAGTATTTTTTCTTCAGAAAAGAATCGGTTTCGGAGGAAAGACCTTTACATGCTATAAGTTTCGCACAATGGTAATAAACGAAGAAGCGCATACCAGGCAGGCTTCGGAAAACGATACCAGGATAACGAAATTTGGCCAATTCCTTAGGAAATCAAATATTGATGAGTTCCCACAGTTTCTGAATATATTGAAAGGCGATATGAGCCTGATTGGCCCCAGGCCACATATGTATGCAGATTGCAGGAATTTTTCAGCTGTTCTTCCGGGCTATAAATTCCGCAATATGGTAAGGCCGGGATTAACCGGGCTGGCGCAGGTAAAAGGATATCATGGGCCCACTACTACCAGGAGTTGCGTTGTCATGCGGTATCATTGGGACCATTATTATATTCAGCATGCCGGTTTTATACTGGATTTTAAGATCATGTTGTTTACTATTACCCAACGCTTAGTGGTGATGTCGAAATACCTGCTGCAACAGCTGTCTCCATTACAAAAAAACAGTGAAGAGGCACTACCAAATTAACATCCATGCGTACTGAATTGATCAATACATTTCCTGCTGAAAGAGCACATAGGCTTCCCTCGGTGCAGGATATGATCATAAAAAAGATCGAAAGAATAAAGCTTCGCAGCAGGGCCGAGAAATACCGGGATAAAGAGGATTGTGGTGGTATCGCGTTTATCCGTGATACCGTTAAAAGAGGAGATATTGTTTTTGACATTGGTGCCCACAAAGCCGGTTATCTTTATTTTTTTTTGCAACAGCTAGGCAATTCAGGATCCGTTTTTGCATTCGAACCGCAACCGGTCTTATATGAATATCTATTGAAACTGCAGCAGTTATTTTCCTGGGAAAATGTGAACATCAATCCCTTTGCCGTTACAAACCAGGAAGGAAAAGCTTTGTTATACATTCCGTATAATAATGGCAGGCCATCATCGCCCTGCGCTACTATTATTGAAAACCGTTTGCCGTTCAAATATCAATCCACTACTGAAGTGGATACAATCTCACTCGATGAGTATTGCAAATCACACAATGTGGTTCCGGACTTTCTGAAAGTAGATGTGGAGGGCAACGAGTTGTTGGTGTTCGAAGGAGCGAAAGAGATTTTACAAACACGCAAACCTCCTATCCTGTTCGAATGTGAAGCCAGGTTTGTTGGAAAAGAAAACATGTTCAGAACTTTTCATTTCCTCCAGCAACTGGGATACAAAGGATATTTTATTCTCGGCGGTACCATCCGGCCGATCGCCGAATTCAACTACTTGTACCACCAGGATATGACTGGCAATGTGTACTGCAACAATTTTATTTTTGAATAACAGCCTGCTCTTTTTTACCTGAAGCCAGGTAAAAAAATCTGTAGAAAAATGCAAAAAAGAAAATGCCTTTGTTTGCATCTAGTATATTTTCTGAGAAAGATACGATTGTAATGATCACTAAGAAACTACAATAGATCATGTTTTTTGTCCGTATAGCCTGTGCAAATCCTGCAACTAAAACAAGTAAAAAAATAAGGAAACCGGGTATCCCTGTCTTAATTAAGAAACTCAGGAACTGGTTGTGCGCATTCAATTCATTTATATACGCATTATAGTAATGCCGGGCATAATACTTTTCTTTAAGCAAAACGATTTCGCTGCCACTGCCATGTCCGGCCAGGGGTGCCTCTTTGATCAATTCCCAGGCACAACCCCATCGTACGGCCCGCGGTTCCAGTATATTCAGGTTAATACTTTGCTGCGTGAGATCGGTTTTAAATTCTGTAACATACCTTTCTTTAAAAACATCATTCCGCAATAACCCGGCAATCATGATAACGGAAACACCAAGCGATATGGCTATAAACACAAGTATCTTCCGCTTCGTCAACAGGAAAAAAGGGACTACAATATTAATATTGATCAGCAAAGCGATAAAAACAGCGCGCGAGGACAGTTGCAGCAACCCAGCAAAAAGGATCATCAAACCGATTGTATACAATAGCCTGCCCCTTTTACTTTCCGCATTCACAACGAGATAAATAAGTGCTGAAACCGACAGCGCAATGTACATTGAAAAATAAGTAGCGTGCATATCGATCGGCTCAGCAAAATTGTGATTGAGAAACGCTGTTGAGAAAAGTGCACGAATGGAAAGATGATTGTACTGTATTATATAAATGGCGTTGGCATACAGGTAAAGGATGGTAAGTGTACATGAGAGCGCAAGCCCCTTCAGTAAATTAAAACGGTATTTAACAAAGTCAAAAGAAGTAACCGAAAACAACAACGGGAACAGTAAAATCGCCAGTTGCCGTTCCCATTCTGAAAAAGCCTCGTCCCGGTAATGCGTATACAAAGTACCGATACAAGTGAGCAGGTAAACAGAAACTGCCAGCAGAATCCTGGGTCTCCTTATTGATAAAACAGCTTCTTTTGAAAGATGTATGATCGTATGTAAAAGAAAACTAACCAATGCCAGTTCACTGTACAAACGTTCAAAAGGCAGGCATACCAGGAAAGCAAGCAGGTGATAGTATGCTATCTTATTGGCAACAGTATCCTTGATAAAAAAAATACTTTTCATTTCCTGCAAGTATTATAACAATCGCCGATCAGGTTCTCATACGCCGAAACGATCATTGGCCAATTATACTGCTCTTCGATCTTTTTTTGATTATGTTTGATCATCATTTTTTCATCTTCTCCATTGCTGAAATCTTCGATCGTGTTTTTAATATCCCCTGTAGACGTGAAGTAAAACGCATCTTTACCAAGTATGGCCATATTGAAAGGGTTATGGTGCGCGCAGATCAAAGCGCCGTCGGCCATTGCCTCTAATAGCGAAGGATTGGTACCTCCGCAACTATGCCCATGAAAATACAGGCTGCAATTTCGCTTAAGCGAATGTAGTTTCCGGGCATCATATAAAGCCTGCACAAAAATGATCTGTTTGTTTGTTTTGAATTTATCAACCAGGTATTTCGCAAAAGCAGTATCCATATTACCGATCACAAGCATTTTTTTATCGGTGATGCTTTTGCAGAACCCATCCAGTATCATCTCAATATTATTTTCCGGTTCCATCCTGGCCATTATAAGAAAATAGCCAGCCCTATCAATCCCATACTCTGTAAACACGTCCTCATCTTCATCATTGAATACCTCTGCACCATAGGCAATATATGTACTGGCAACTTTGTATTTCTCCAGGAGATATGATTGTATTGCTAAAGAATCTGCAATTAAAAAATGGCTGTACCGTATAGCCATTTTCTCTGCAAATAACAGAAATTTTTTGACCCCGGTGCTGTACTTTGAACGTTTCCATTCGAGCCCGTCCATATTTGAGATCACTACAGTATTTCGCGGGTAAAGCGACCCCCAAATGGAGCTGCTTGTGTAACCAAAAAACAGCCAAACATCAAAATCTTTTTTCCGTGCATCTCTTATACAATTCAGGTCATATACAAACTGTCCCGCGCTTCCGATAGATCCGGGATCATAACAGTGAACAATATCCACGTCTTTCCATGAATTATTTTTATATGGATGGCTGTGAGAATTGTAAACGGTCACCCGGTGGCCCCTTTCTGCAAGACCCGCTGATATATAGGTTGCGGCCTGCTCAAAACCACCGTAACGGTTCGGTATACCACGTGTTCCGAGTATGGCTATGCGGAGGGATATGATAAGAATTTTTTTAGCAGTTCGTCAATAGGGCACCCATCATTTTGACAGAATGCAACTTTGCGTTCTGTCAACAGAAAACAATACGGTTCAGTACCACCCAAGGTTGCTTTACAGTATGCGGCTGTGATCATCTGCAATTAATTGTTGCAGTTGTTTTGCAGATCTGGCCCAGGAATACTTTTCTTGAACCGCTTCGGCAATGGCCGACAGCGACAATTCATCCGGTGGATTGCTTATTAATGTTTGCAACCTTTCCTTTAATAAATCATTGTCCGTGGGAGAAATATGATTTTTACCAAAAAAAGTAAAATCACCCATCGATGAAGTATTGGAACAGATTACGGATACCCTTGCTGCCGCTGCTTCCAATGGAGGAATTCCAAAACCTTCAGCTTTTGAAGGATATACAAAAACATCAGCTGCCTGGTAGAACAATAAGAGCCCGTTATCCGCGACATCGCTTTTGATAAAGATGAAGGGCCTGACCTTTAAAGGCAAATGCTCCATCATTTCGGTAAATTCAGGTGCATGAAGACTTTTATGGCCGAGGAATACCAGGTGGTAGCCCTGCAGATGTAACTCCAGTTCAATAAAAGCTTTCAAGAGACTCGCATGATTCTTCCGGGGTTCTATACGGCTTACAAAAAGAATGTATTTATCAAATCCATATTTAGCTTTAAACTCCTCCCTGGCTTTTATTTTATCGTAAGGTTCAAAACAGGCGTCATGCACTGCCATCGGAACGAGATGTATCTTCTCTTTCTGTATACCCAAAAACTTTTGGATGGATGTTAACGAAAAAGTTGAATCCGTAGTCAGGATATCAGCTCTTCTGGCACCTGCTCCAAAAAGAATGGTTTTCAAAAACCGGTATGCAAAAGAAAACTCAGCTGGGTATTCTCGGAACAATACATCGTGGATGGTAACGATATACCTGCAGTTTTTATACAGGGGAACGATGTATTGAAAATGCGCATACTGTATCCTGTATTTTTTGATGATCGAAGGTATCGCAAAGAGTAACCGCATAACGGATGAGCGGCTTTTGAATTTGATCAAATGATCGGCGGGAACTGATGGAAAATATTTCGCCAATTTTTGGGTATCGTGTGCGCCGATAAACAATTCAAGCGTTTCTTCCTGCGAGAGGATGGCATATATTTCCCTGATAAAAGTCCTGCTTCCCTGGAACTCACCATCGAAAGTATGCGCGTCTACAAATATTCTTATCTTCTCTTTTTTTTGCATGTTCTACAGGCGGTTAGGACTCAGGCGATGGAGCCATTGAATAAATTTTTCTGAGAAATAACAGGCAAAAAGCAAAGCATAATTATCCCAGCGAAACGGATGCACACGGATCGCCAGAACCGCATACTTGCGCGCTTTAAGAGGCTGGTAATTATCTGTCAGGAATTTCTTTGCGCATAAAGCGTAATAGGCGCCTTGTTTGATGTGATGAACTTCCTGCTGCCTTATGATCTCTTCCAATTTTCCCGCTTGTTTTTCTGAAACGGAACCGGTCTTGATGATCTTTCTTTTCAATGCACGAAAACGACTACCCCGCCATTTCTCATCGATAGTTACCGAACCGGGATTTAGCCTCACCTTAATCAGCGACCGGGGAAGATTGGCAACTTTTCCCTTAGCAATAAGTTGTACCCACAAAAAATAATCCTCAAACGTATGTGCCAGGATATTGTAGCCACCGGCATCCAATACCTCCTGTCTTTTAAAGATGACAGACGAATGAATAAAAGGGCAATAGAAATAAAATTTTTCAACCACATCTTCATTGTTGTAGGCAAAACAATGATGATGATAGATGAACGTTCCCTCCTCAGTTATATAATCAACATCGCTGCCGCAGAGAACATATGCCGGATCGCTTTCCATAAATGCAAACTGTACTGCCAAACGGTCGGCATAACAGATATCATCCGAATCAAACCGGGCAACATATTTTCCCCTTGCGTTTTGCAGACCGGTATTTAAGGCTGCCGATACTCCCCCATTCTCACGATTCACCAATACGATACGTTCATCGCTAAAAGAACGGATTACATTTTCCGTACCGTCGGTTGATCCATCGTTAACAATAACAAGTTCAAAATTTGTAAATGACTGATCCAATACAGACCGAATTGCTTCGTGGATGTATTTTTCTGCATTGTATGCTGGCATCAGTACTGTAATAAGAGGTGTGTTCATGTCAGTTGCCTCCTCTCTGTTAGTGATCGAATATCGAGGACCATCAATAACTCAAATAATATGATGATAGAAAGTTGTTCAAACCAGTACTCAACAGAAAGCCCCATCAGCATCAAAAAAAATAAAGGTATTCCATAGGTCAAATAGCGCAGCCTTCGCAGAAAATAGCCGCAATAAAAAATGACAAATAATAATATGCCGGCAATACCGTATTCTCCCAGAATTTCACTGTAAGTAGAATCAGGCGTATTTGCAGCGGTATGTTCGAACTGCCATTGTGAATGATAATGCAGGTATATATAAAAATGATTGTCCATGAAATCCGGATGGATATATTGATATTTTGCCGGGTAAGAACCCGCTATATCAAGTGCTGTGGCTTTAAATGCCACACGCGATGAGAAATTACCAATTCCCGTGCCCAGCCATATCTTGTCCTTATGATCTTTAAGAAAAGAAAAGAGCTCCTTATACGCAATCAGTTTGCCTGATCTTTCCCAATCGAATAATTTGGCCAAACTATCTTTTTTCGCCTCCGGGTATAATTCTTTGAGCAGAATGCTAAATCGGTTTTCCTTTCCCTTAACCTCTACACTGGGTCTATATTCATAAAATGCCGAATCCTTATCTTTTGGTTTATCCTGCAACACAACGGCGTTATTTTTTTGATCCCGTATCACTTTCGCTCTGGTCTCAACGCTGTTAACACTGTCAATATAAATCAGTGCTGTTTTTATCCGCCTTTCCTTTATTGTTAGCAGGCTATCAGGTTGCTGTTTTAATTCATCATTCGTCAGCACCTTTACTTTGGGAAGATAATAAGCCTTGCCAACCAGCTTATATAAAAAGCTGAATATATGCTCATTATTATCCGGCGATACCACAACATTAAAAATGATCAGCATCCCGCTAAAGATCACCAGGATGCTTTTCTGGATCCTGTCTGAATGAAAAATAAAAATAAAAACACAAACACATACCAGAAAAATATTGGTAAGATTACTGGCAAGAAGCAATAATGCCAGCATACAAAGAAATGAATAGAAAAAACGACGCCGGTATAAAAAAAACAGGATTCCAAATGCGCAGATCATAGCCGTGGTAACAGGACTGTCGAACGTGATCCCTTTTAAAGAATCTCCTGTACTCACAAAATATTTGTTGTTCAGGCCTTTGTATTTGTATGGATTAATGGATCCTGTTTCGATAATGATCGATAAAAAATTAAAAAGGATGATCGAAATATGAAGCAGAAAAAAAAAGCCAACAGTATAATATTTTTTTACAAGGCTACCGTTTTGGATGATGCCAAAAGCATGAAACGCAGCAACCGCACACAATATCCAGAACAAAGTTCCGAGTGTTGCAACCAATACATAAAAAAGAGTAAGGTATTTATATTGCAGCAGTACATTAATAAACCCTATCACGATCATACCAAAGTAAAACCAAAGGTAACGCTGTTTAAAAACCCCTTGAACTGAAATTCTTCGGCGATTGATAACAGTAAGCAACAAAAGGGCTGCCAGCTTTACAAACAGTTTTACATCCAATACCAAAACAAGAAACAACAGGAGTTGCCAGTCGATCTTCCTGTAAGTTCTTTGTATGTTTACTATTATACTTCTCATTTATTCGCTGCTTCGATATGCGCATTCCGGTTAAAAATAAACTGCCTGACCAATCCGATATCTTCTTTTTTTACCTGTCGTGTGATGATCAAAAGAACAAAATACATCGTTACAGACAGCAATAATTTTAGCATAAGTGAAATTTCCATTTTGTCAACTGAAAAGCCACTCAGGAAAGCAACAGCCACGCATGCTACCAAAGGCAGAAAGCTTTTCTGTGAACCGGCAAAAACTGAGTACCTGGCATAAAAAAGATATTCAATGATCATAGCAGCGAGGTATACCAATGCCGCACCCTGCGCATTCATTAGTGGTATCATAAACAGGTCGCCAACTACTATCACTGTGCAGGTAACAGCTGTTACTCTCAATATCAAAGCCAGGTGATTCAATGAAAAATGAATGGTCCAGAAAAGATTGATCAGGTATTGAAGAGGGATACAGAAAGAAAGAACCAGGAAGGTTGTTTTATTCACAGCGCCATATTTATTCTGCGTAAGTCCATCTATCAACGGCACCCATACTACATTAAGAATAAGCGGCAGCAATGTGGCCAGTATCATTTCGGATCGTATCAGCAAAGACAATTCATGTTTTTTTTCGGCCAGTTCGTTTTGTGTATGATTGCTGAAATACCGGGAGAACCTTGTTAATAAGATCGGGGCAATGATCAACACGGGTAAAGGTGACAGCTCAAATAATTTATATGCAAAACTATATTCGGCTGTGATCACCTGTGTTGAAAATATACCCAGCAATATCCAGTCCACCCTTGCGATACATGCATTTAAAAACACCACTCCTATTTGCGGCAGCGATTCTTGCAGTAGCATGCTATAATCCCTGATCGTGTAGCGAAAATTGATCCTGATCCCCATTCGGTTTTGCACCAGGTAAATGCATAACAGGAATTCAATAAACGAAGAAATGGTATAGATCACCAGCACCCGCCGGATATCCAATACAGATAAGATCAATACACCTGCTAATAAAACAGCTCTCATGATATTGGCAGAAGATGACATCACCGCCAGCCACGCAAACTTTTCCTTACCTGCGGCTAATTGTTTATACGATAATGAAAAAAAACTAAGAAGCTGGCTGATGGCAAGGATCAATAACAGGTTATGTTCGCGAAAAAAAGAAGGGAACAAAAAACTTCCTGCAAGGAGGAAGAGATAAAAAAGAATGCCTGAAAAAAAAATATGCGCACTGAAGATCGTCAGCATTTTTGAGGGGTCATCTCCTGAAGCTACTCTTCTTACAACCACCTGCTCCAGCCTGAGGCTTAGCAGAGTTATAATAAAAGTGAGTATAGCCAGTGACCAGTTCAGTTCTCCGTAAACAGACTTGTCAAGATAGCGTGAAGTAATAATAAATACTGCCGCGCCGAGTACATGATTCAGGATAACCTGGGTTGTACTGGCCGATATGTCTTTTATCAATTTTTTGTTCGTCAAAACGTCAATGGGGCCTTTTAGTTAACTGTTTTCTGCCTGGCTTTTAATACGATATCCTTTACTTGCCGGATCAATGTGGGTTTTACCGGTTCGACCTGTATTTTTTGTTTCAACCCGCAACTTATTGTTTCACGCAAGATAGCGGCGGCGCCCGCAAGGGGTTGATATTTGTTAAGTACCAGTTCCCTTGCTTCCTGCAATGCAGCAAGCCTGTCCTGCCAATCATTATTTTCTAAAGCATCCTCAATGATTCTTAATGCTTTCTCCGGCTCAGTAATGTCAATTTTAATAAAAGATCTTTCAGGAAAATATTTCCCGATATTTTTACAGCCGTAGTAAAGCGGCACAGTAAAAGCGAGGAAACAATCGTTGATCTTTTCTGTAAAATAATAAGGCGCAGATGTGTTTTCAACAGCGATACTGTATCGATAAGGCAGCAGTCCATCAAGTTTATCAGGCAGGTAGTTGGATCCTTTTCCGAAAAAATCTATTTGAGGTTTTTGTTTACGTAGCATTTCCACAAAACTGATACGCAACCTGTGCCCTCTCAGTTGCTTACTGGCCGATGCGATACACGAGATAGCGCGCGTTTTTTCCGGCACGGGCAAATGCGAGAGAAACTGCCAATCATGTTCAAAATACCAGCCAAGATAGCCGTGTGATATTTTTGTATTCGATGATCTTTTTATAGGCGAGTAAACTCTCCCGTATTTTTCAAGCCCCTTGAACATCCAGGGATTTTCAATATACCCGCCCGGCTCCATCATAAATGCCAGTAAATGGGCAGGATCACAAAAAGCCTCGATCTTTTCCGAAGGATTGTTAAACACAAGTAAGGCATCGGTATCCGGCAGAATATCAATAGTAAAGGCGAATTCGTCCCAATAGCAAAAATGGCTATCGTAGTATTGGGCGTATCTTTTTATGTAAGTAAATAGTTCATATCCCCGTTCAAAGTTTGCATTTACAGTAACGATGCATTTTTTATTACTCATTTTCTCCCAACTGTTGATTAGCGGATAAGCAGGTATGGCAGGCCGATTATTTTCGCGTAACAAACTGGCCCACACGTTAATACGGATGGCATAGGATAAACGTTGCCTGTTGCAGCGAAAGAACCTGCACTATTTTCATGGCTGAAACAAACAGGTGCCGGCAAAAAAATACCCCGGGAAAACCCAGGGTAATATTATCCATGCTGAAATAAATTTGTCGTCTTTGCGCAAATATTTTTTGGAGTAATTTGTTCTGTATAAGACAAGCTTATCTCCAACGTCCGGAGATCCAGACATGCCCTCTTTTGCTGCGAACCCAATGGCCGGGAACATATACCGCTCTTGGCCTTGGCGGTGCTGCCCAATATCCGCCGTGCCAAGCATAAGTTCTACCCTGCGGCACCCATTCTTCATCAACCCAGACATGGGCAGGCGAAGGGGCAACCGGGCGTTTAACCACTACTGTCGGACGAGGCGGACGTATCTTCACGTAAATCCCCTGGGCATTGGTTGTCATAAAAGCCAGTGAAAAAAAACAAAGGAACAAGCCTGTTTTGAATAAGTTTTTCATAGTAATTTATTTATTAGTGAGACGAAACATAAGAACTTAGGTTTAAGCTCATACCATCAAGGTGTTTACAAAACCGTGCCACTGTATGTTCCCGGTTTTGGGTATTAAAAAAAATTAACGATTCATTGGATCTCATAACCGATGGGTTTGAATGAATAATTATTCGACATTTCTGCTGAGCAGGCAGTTAATCCTATCAACAGATCCATCTTCGCTTCTATTACCATATGATCGCCTGCTTTACTTTTCGGGGGAAGAACAGCTACTTTACCCGTTTCGCCATCTACCGTTACGTGCATGAATATGTTGAAACTGGTTGGGATATCATCCGGCCCAATGCCATATTCTTCCAATGCATGACAAAGATTTCCAAAGCAACCACGATGCGGGTGTGTATGCCCATAAATAATGCGGAACATATCCGCACTGCAGGGTGTGAGAAGAAAATCATGCCGTCCCACTGTGTCTTCTACTATTTCAAACATGATATTGCTGCGGTTAGAATAAAAAGGGTGACCCGTTGTAAGAAAAATCGATTCAGCATAATCGATCGTTCTGCCGGAAGAAAGATATTCTGACCTGTCGCTGAAATTGTAGCAGACAAGATCTGAAACCTGTTCACCTTCGATATCAGTTATTTTCAATCGTTGGCCCTTGTTAAGTACCAGCGCGGTTCCGCTCCTGGATGGAATGATAGTCATTTGGTTTTATGATTAGGATGTAAAGGACATTGCCATTGCGCATCATAGGCACGACCGCTGTATTGCCTTGTTTCTGAAGATTCGCCAAAATCATTCAGCATCGGATTTACAGAACCTGAATAAGCGATATCGCGTTTTCGTGCAGCGTTCCTGATCAGCTGGTATTTGTTTGTTTTCTTAAGCTCTTCAAATTGTGCATGCGGATTGAAAACAAGCGCAGGATATTTGAATCTTCTGGAAGCACGACTGCTGGCGGGATGCAGCCCGATAATAAAAAAAGCTTCTTCTTTTAAACTGAAACTGAAATTGGCAGAAGCCGGGTCGGCAGCAACACGATTATCGTATGGATATTTTCCTGCATCAAGATCGGCGAGTGCCTGCAGGCGGTTCCATAGTAATTGGTCAAATATTGTTTCCGTGAGCGTTAGCGGTTCCTGAAAAATGATGGCCGCACTGTAAAATATTTCACCCGATCTCCGGTACTCATCCACAAAATCATAGAGGAACTGCAGGATGGCACTATCATCTTTCGGGCAAGCCATATGATCTGCCACCATGCAGGTGGTTTGCTGTTTTGCCAATGCAGCTTTAGCACCCACGCAGGGAAATGCTTTATCGTTTAAAAAAGCGAAATACGCTGCACTGACCGTATCGTTTGCTTCACTTGTTTTCATAGATTATAATTCAGTAGCCACATCCAACTGTTTGAGTACTTTAAAATGTTTTTTAGCAGCAGAAAGAAAACGCCATCCTTCCCTGAAACTCCAGCGCGACGCACCTTGAGAATGATTATACGCCGAGATCTTATACAATACTCTCCAGTGTTGCAACAAGATCTTATAAGCCTGTAAAAGCGTATTGCCATCACCATAAATATGATGCGGTTCTGCACCACAGCCGTTGTACTCGAGTATGTAAAAATTCCTTCCTTGTTTCAGATCCTCAACAGACTGGCATTTGATATCGTACCTGCCATAATAAAAATGATTGGTGTAATGGCTCAGGTCATCAAATACTTTCAACAGTTTTTCATCTTTCTCATGCGCCAGGCTGATCAGTTTTCCACCGCGGCTGAGGTTGAGTGCATTGGACAAACAATACGCAACACCTTCCGGTATGATATCATTTAATCTTCCCTGGTGCTTCGATCTTATTTCTTCCTGGCGGAATTGCACGCGCGGATAATTTTGTATCAATTCACCTAAGGTAGATCTGCCGTCGCCGGTAACTGTGAGGAATTCTTTTTTTAAAAACCCGGTGATCGTTCCCTTGTTTTCATTGGGAAAACGGTAATAAAACACGCTTACTTCTAATGGATAGGTAACCAGGTCCTGTATAATATAATCGGCCGGTATCCTTTCATGGTATTGTTTAAGTTTATCGATCGAGTCAATTTTACGGAACATAAAACCCATCATACCTACATCCGGTTTTACGGCGAGTGGAAAAACAAATCTGTTTTCAGCAACGCGTTTTTCTATTTCAGCAAAAGGAAGTGTTTGTGATACATAAATACTTTTGGGATAACTGTCCGCAGGCAACTGTTCAAACATTTCCTTTTTACTCTCTCCTTCAAAACCACCAAAGGTTAATGTGGGATTGGATGGCATAAAGAACCAGAACGAACGGGCCCGCAGGCAATACCAGAGCCATACCGGCATAATAGGAATATACTTGGCGAGGTAATGCCAGGTTTCCCAATGCGTTATACGATACAGCATCTTTTTAAGATCCATGGGTATAATAGAATTGAATATTAGTGGTTGTGAATAATTGGCAGGCGATGAATAGAAATTTCACTGCACAGATCTTTATCGATCTACTCATAGTCGAATAAATAAATTATTGCGGGGCATGGCAATCAACAATGATGAATACGTAAAAATCATGCCATGGCAGATCACCTTGAGATTACTTATAATAAAGATTGTTTTAGAAGATCTACACAGGTGTGCCACACAGTGCAAGCAAAGCCTCACCCACACTTATAATCTCATCCATGGAACTGGGTTTGAGAATGCTCGAACAGGGTCCGAGGTCCTTGCATTTTTCGAGGTCGTTTGGATTGATGGAGGTAGAGTATACAACTACGGGTATATTTTTGAAACGCATGTCCGCCCGTATCAAAGCGAGTGTTGCCGGACCATCCAATGCAGGCATATTGATATCAAGCACGATCAGTTCAGGGATGTTTCCATTTTCTGCAAACTGGCGGTTAAGCAACTCGAGCGCCTGCCGGCCACCTTCCGCATATTCCAGTACATCACCTGCCCCTAGTCTTGTAAAAGCCTCATTAAGGATCAGGTATTCCTCCACATCATCATCCACTAACAATATTCTGCCCAACTCCATGCTCTGTTTTACACAGCACTGAAAAAAATATGCCAGATATTAACTGCCTCGAAGAGTACAAGCAGTGGAAATGCAAGCTCGTTCTTGAGGATCGATGGTAATAATATTTGTTTAATTCAGATAGCTGCGAACTTGAATTTATCTCACATCCCAAAAAATAGCAAAAGAACTCATGGGTAAACTGTTTTGTGAAAGCGCCGATATTTTTCATGATCCCGCTTTAAAAAAACCACACATTCCTGCCAGACCGGTTCGGCATTTGACAAAAAACAGGATTTCCATCATTCTATTGCTAACAATAATCCAGTCACCCCGAAGAATCGGCCAAAAATACTAACACTTTTATGGGGCTTGACTTCTATTCGTTCATATTATAAAAAAACTTAATTAACTTTTTTTTTTTAAATGCAGCAAATGGACTATTTTGATTGCCTCAAACTAATAACACGATTTTAACAAATCGTTTATACTTGGGTTGAATAGCGTTTATTCTAACTAACAAAACAAAACAACATGAGAAAATTTTTGTCCAGCTTCCTGCTAATGGTATGTTTTGCTATTGCGGGCGAGGCCCAGGTCCTGACTGTATCAGGCCGGGTGACAGATGAGAAAGGAGTGCCAATTCCTTCTGCATCTGTTGTAGTAAAAGGTAAAAAAACCAGAGGTGTTGCAGCTGATGCCCAGGGTATTTACAAGATCACCGCTTCAAAAGGAGATGTACTAGTAATCTCCAGTGTTAACTTCACTGCAAAAGAAGTATCTGTAACGGGTACAACTGTGAATGTTTCACTCGCACTCGACAATGCTTCTTTATCTGAAGTAGTGGTAACCGCGATGGGTATCAAACGTTCTGAAAAGGCATTAGGATATGCTGTTTCCAGCGTTAATCCGAATACCTTGCTGCAAAAATCGGAGCCGGATGTTTTGAAAGGACTTGCCGGTAAAGTGCCGGGTGTAGATATCAGGTCGGGCCAGGGTGCACCTGGTGCCGCTACCCGTATCCAGATCAGGGGGGTATCTTCTTTTAACGGAGGTGAGCCCTTAATCGTAGTAGATGGTATTCCTTACAGTAACAACTATGTTACAACTTCTAACGCTTTTAGCGGAGGTGGTACCTACGGTTCAGGTATTGGAGATATTGACCCTAATGATGTTGAGTCTATCAATATCTTAAAAGGTGCTGCTGCTGCATCATTGTATGGTTCAAGAGCGGCCAACGGGGTATTATTGATTACCACCAAATCAGGTAACCCGAAAAAAGGAGCAAAATCACTTAACGTAACTTATAAAGCAGGCTATAGCCAGGAAACAATATCTGGCTTACCTGAGTTCCAGAACGGTTACGGCGCCGGAGCCAACTTCAGGGTTCAATCTTCGAACGGTTCCTGGGGAGGTAAATTCGGAAAAGGTGTTATTTATAATTCAACCGGTGATATCATCGGTACTTCCGCATCAGGGATAGATTCTATTCCTGCTTCAACATGGGCTACCATGTTTGCATCTTACCCAGAACTGTTCCCAAATTCGCGTATGGCTTATAAAGCATATCCGAATAACGTAAAAGATCTGTTTAATACCGGTAACCTGTTTGAAAACTCTATCGGAATGAACGGTGGTGAGGGTAATACACTCTTTAACGTTACGCTCTCGCGCGTTGACCAAAAAGGATATATCACCAACTCAAGCTATAATAAAAACAATATCGGTATCGGTGGCCAGACACAAATAGGAAAACTAACCATTGGTGCAAGTGCATCATATGCCAGGACTAAACAGGTTGGTGGTTTTGCCGGCCAGGCACAAGGCTTCTTATCACAGTGGGGCCGTACATTTACAATGGCCCGTAACTGGGATATCGTAAGCTGGCCTACAGAAAACAGGGCTGGTGCCCAGATCGGCTTTAATGATGGACAGTACACAAACCCTGTTTGGGGTGCGTACCACAACGTGATCACTTCTATTGATGACCGCCTGGTTGCCAACGTAAGGGCTTCTTACAAATTCAATAACACGATCAGGGTTGATTACACTGCCGGTGTAAACAGTTATGCACTTTACAGGGACCAGATCATCGATAAATCTTCTTTAGGAAGCGCCGATAATACTCTGGGTACCATGACTGAAGTGGTTAACAGAACACAGGAACTTCAATCTACTTTAGTAGCTGTATTCACACCGAAATTCAGCCAGACTATTAGCTTAGATTTGAAAGTCGGTAACGAGATCAACCAGAGAACTTCCCGTAACCAGCAGGTTATCGGAGTTAACTTTGTAATTCCCGGTCTTTACAGCCTGACTAATACTTCAACTCCGCGATTCAATTCTGATAGCAGAACGATCAGGAGGCTTGTGGGTTTCTTTGCTGATGCCTCGCTTGGATACAAAGGCTTTGCTTTTCTTAACCTTACAGGAAGAACAGATATTACTTCTACCCTTCCTTATAAAAACGCTACCTATTTCTATCCGGGTGTTTCGGGATCATTGGTTTGGTCAGATGCCCTCCATCTTAAATCAAATGTGTTAGATTATGGTAAGATTCGCGCAGGTTATGCCCGCGTTGGTAATGATGCGGCTCCGCATAATGGTGAGGCTGTTTTCGGCCTGAACGCAGCGGGTTTCCTTGGACAGCCTTTGGCTTCAAGAGGAGGTTCCAGCTTCGATCCAAATCTTACGCCTGAGTTTACCACAGAATTGGAACTCGGTACAGAAATGCGTTTCTTTAAACAAAGGATCGGTTTGGAACTTACCTGGTATGATAAAAAATCTACCGACCTGATCTATCCTATTGGTTTGCCTCAGACAACCGGTTACAGCTCTTTCTTCACCAACCTTGGTGAGATCCGCAATACTGGTATAGAAGCGTCTTTGGATTTAAAAGCAGTGGTTTCTAAGAATTTTCAGTGGGATATCAGAACCATTTTCACCAGGAATATAAATACAGTAGAGAAACTGGTTGATGGACTTCAAAGGGATATTATCGGCGGTTTTAACTATATCGAAGCTGGTTTCCCTTATGGTTACTTAAGAGGTGGTGCTTCTGCCCGTTCTGACGATGGACAGTTGCTGATCAATCCTATTTCCGGTATGCCTTTAGTTGATCCTAATGATCGTATGGTGGGAGATCCTAATGCTGATTATAAACTGGGTATTACCAATACTTTCTCTTACAAAGGGTTGCAGTTAAGTGTGCTTTTTGATATGACCAAAGGAGGTGATTTCTATTCCGAATCAATCAACAGTATGTTGGGAAGAGGCGTAACCATGGATACTTACGATAGGGAAGCAAATCGTGTGATCCAGGGTATTTACGGAAATGCAAGTGCAGTTCCGGGAGCCGATGGTTTGAACCACTATACACCTTTACTGGTGGGCGGTAAAACGGTGCCTAACCAAACAAGGGTTACCACCAATGACCTGTTCTTCACAAATGGTACAGGTGCAAGTTTTGCTACCAACGGTGCATTTGAATACGCTATATTCGATGGCACAGTTTACAGGTTAAGAGAGATCGTTTTGGGTTATACTCTTCCTACAAAGCTCGTAAGCAAACTCAAATTAACTGCTGTTACGCTTTCACTTAGTGGACGCAATCTTTGGTACCTGGCGCCTAATGTGCCTAAATACACGCACTTCGATCCGGATATCAACAACCTTGTTAGTGGTAACGCCCAGGGTGTTGAAACAGGAGGTGCACCAAGTACAAAAAGATACGGTATCAACTTAAACGTAACCTTCTAATTATCACCAGTAAATTTTCAACTATGAAAAGGAAACATATTATATACGCTTTTACAACGATGGCACTGATTGTGGCTGGAACCGGCTGCAAGAAATTCCTCGATGTAAATAAGAATGTCAACAGCCCTACCGCTGTGCCGGTAGCGTTTTTGTTAAGCAATGCCGAACGCTCCCTTGCAGGTAATATCGCACTGGGATCGGGTCTTGGAACAACCTGCGGTGTGTATACACACCAGATCACCGGCCGTATAGGCGCCGACAAGTATGGCGCCGGTGCTTCAGGATGGGAAGGTCTTTATGGTGTTATTACCAACCTTGATGTGATCATCAAACAGGGAACTACCGAAAACCGTTTAGTATATGTAGGTATTGCTAAAATATTAAAAGCATATGCTTACAGTGTACTGGTAGATGTGTATGGTGATTGCCCTTTTACTGAGTTCAATAGATTTGAGGAAGGGATCAAACAACCTAAATTTGATAAGGGTTCTGAGATCTATCCCAAACTTTTCGCTCTGATCGACGCAGGTGTTGCTGATATGACCAATACTGCTGTTATAAACCCAAGTAAGCCAGCTTCCGATGATTATATTTATAAAGGAAACGTTACCAACTGGACAAAAGCAGCCAATACCCTTAAGCTGAAACTGTACACACAGGTAAGGCTGGTACAGGATGTTAAGGCGCAGGTAACAGCGTTACTGGCTACTCCTGCCAACCTGATCAATTCACAGGCTGAAAGCTTTATTATGCCATACGGCCCTAATGGTGCTACTGATGACAGACACCCTGGTTATGGAGATTATAACGCTACACAGCGTGGAGGACAGCTTTTCAGCCCATGGTTATATGAGATCATGAAAGGAAGGAATGCTAATATCCTGTTTAACGCTCCTGACCCAAGGATTCCCTACTATATCTATAACCAAAAAACAGCGACAGCTTCTCCGGAAAACTGTACCGAATTCCGCGATGGTGGATTTATTACTATTGTGTTCGGTTCAAATGGACCTTGCCGTGATGGTTCTAACAGCGCCACTTATTCGCTGTTGGGTATTTATCCTGTAGGTGGGCGTTATGAGACAAACCTGGGACAAACCATTACCACGCTTGGTGCTAATAATGCAGGAACAGGCGCCGTGCCGCATACCTTTATCAGTTATGCTGACCGTTTGTATCTTGAAGCAGAATTGATCAACGCAGGTATTGCAACCGGTACCGAAAGAACCGTGTTCAGCAAAGCACTGGATGAGTCATTCGCGCAGGTTGACTATTACATTGTTAATTACGTTAAACCAGGTTCTGCGGGTGCTCCGCAAACCGTTCCTGCAATCGTAGGAACAACTGCTACCAATGACTACAAGACCAAGACTCTCGCATTGTATGATGCCGGAACCGCTACAAAACGTCTGGAGTACATCATGACCGAAAAATGGATCAACAGGATAGAAAACCCGGTTGATAGCTGGACCGATTACAGAAGGACCAAATACCCTGTTTTATTTGCTCCGGCTCCTGAAGGCACTGTTACTTCGGTAAGTGATTACAGTGTTCCGCCAAAAATCACCCCGGTATCAAACGACAGGAAATATCCATGGACTTTGCCATTCAGTACAAATGAGATTGCGTTAAACGCCAGCTCACCACCACAAAAAGTACCTGAATCATACAAAGTATTCTGGCAACCTTGATCGATCCATTATTAATAAAACTAAGAGATTATGAAAATTAGACAAATCAGCATATTATCAGCCTTCGCCTTCGGAGCAATTATGGCTTTCGTTGGATGTAAGAAGGACGACGGGGCGATCCCGAAAAGAGTTACTGTTGACGCTATACCCGCTCTTGCCTCTACGGTGGATCCAAGCGGCTCACAGGCTATCGACATGTTAAACTTAGCCAGCTTTTCCGGTAAGTTTAAAGTAGATCTTTATTTTCCCGGCACAACACCACCCCAAAAAGTGGATATTGTAGTTAGGAAAAATGGTACAGCAGGCACTGCATCAAATGTAAAATTGTTCAAAGCCGGCGTTACCAGCTTCCCTGCTATTTTTACAATTACTGCGGCAGACATTGCAACATTGTTCGGCGCCCCGCTAGCGCTGGGTGATAACTACGATTTTGCACCCGATATTTATGTGGGTGAAAAAAAGTATGAAGCATTTCCTGCTACAGGATATGGCAGTGGTGCAGGTGTTATTGCCATGCCGCTGAATAGCGAATTTGCGCGTTTCTCAGCCATCTGCGCATACGATCCTGCTATTTACCAGGGAAATTTCACAGTAGTATCGGATGGTTTTGGTGATTTCAGCCCGGGCGAAGTGGTGGCTATTACCAAAGTTGACAATACCCATTTCTCATTTATCGATCCGTATGTCACAAGCCCTTTACCTGTAATTGTTACGGTGAACACGCTTAACAACCAGCTTACGATTACAAAACAGAAGATAGGTAATGCATTTACCTGGAACCTGGGATACACAAATCCAAACATGGCTGTTGCGGCAAGTAGTTCCAGCTTTGTGGCGCCATGCAGTAAGACGATCGATCTGTCTATTACGTATACGGTTGACCAGGGAGGTTTCGGTGCGTATACTTTAAAATTAAAGAAACCATAAAGAAAGCGTTTCTATTATAGAAGCTTTCAATATGCAAAAGCCTTAAAGTGTTAAACCACTTTAAGGCTTTTTCTTTTGGAAAATAGGGCGAGCACAATTCGATTGCCTTTACTAAACATTTCGTGGCGCGGAAAACTGAAATATCCCGGGCTTACTCCTTTTGACGTACCCTGTATTTCTGAGGCGACAAACCGATCACCTTCCGGAATCTTTTTGAAAAATAATAGGGATCATCAAAACCCATGGTGAGAGCGATGTCTTTCACAGACTTATTGGTGAAATCCAACTGCTGGCTGGCTTTCTGCATTTTCATCTGTATAAAATAATCGATTGGCGCGTAGCCGGTTTTCTGTTTGAACAGGCTGCAAAACCGCGAAGGCGAATAATTATAATACTTGCATAATGTATCGAGTGAAATATTCTCGTTGATATGGTCGTGCATAAATAAGATAGCGCTGTCTACACAATCGGTTTTATCGGAATTACTCACAGGATAGTGACGTGAATTATAAATGAACAGGGTTAAGAAATGATAGAGCGTCATATTCACGAAGATCAGGTTATCGATACTATAACCCAGTTCCAGTGTTTTGTAGATCTTATCGTACACAGAGAGGATATCGCCATTGTTCTTTATGTGAAATGCGCGTGAGTGTTTTTGCATCACGTGCAACTTGTTAAAATAAGGAAGCGCTTCGCCGCCGATATGCATCCAGTAAACGCTCCATGGATTTTCGTCGGAGCTTCCATAACTGTGTTCTACATTTTGCGGGAGTATGAAGAATTCATTGGGATGAATATCTATTTTTTTATCGCCGATCTTGCACCAGCCATTTCCATCCACGCAATAAAAAAGAATATTCTCAGGAAAACCGTTCTTACGGTAGGTAAAGTGTCCTTTTGCATTCGGATAATACCCCAGGCTGCAGATAAACAGCCTGCTCATCATCGGGTCGTTGTGGATCCTTGATTTCAGGATATTCTTGGGTATCTCAATATGCTGGCGGCCCAATCCATACCAGTAATTCTTTTGCTTTATTTTCTTAGTGTTGGGCATATCGATGAAAATACCATGTACTGAAAAAAACTTTACCAGCTGCCAAATCAAAACATTTTACAAGCAATCTAATTACAGTAAATTTAAAGGTTAATTGTTATACTTTCATAACCCCACTTGTTAACTGCATTTAAACTGTACGCATGAAAAAGACACTCAGCATTTCAGTTTTTCTTTTTTCGATTACCCTGCTTGTTTGCCATTCTGCAAAGGCAATACCCAGGCTACCCTATTTTTTTTCTAACAACATGGTATTGCAGCAACAATCAGAGCCTGCTATCTGGGGCTGGGCCAAAGCCGGGAGCCGGGTCTCCGTGCTTACTTCATGGAACAATAAAACGTATACGGCAACCACGGACGACTCAGGAAAATGGAAAACGAAAATTGCGACCCCTGCAGCAGGCGGACCATATGAAATAACCGTGAGTGATGGCAGCCCTGTTATTATCCGAAACATTTTGATTGGCGAAGTATGGTTATGCAGCGGCCAGTCCAATATGGAAATGCCAATGAAGGGTTTCAAGGATCAACCGGTTGCCGGATCCAATGACGCGGTTTTCAGATCGGCCAATAATAATATCCGGTTATACATAGTGCCCCGTTCTGTAAAATTATCGCCGCAGGATACGAGTAAGAATTCGCCATGGAAAATGGCAGAACCCGAATCAGTATCCAATTTCAGCGCCACTGCTTATTATTTTGGAAAGATATTGAACGAGATGCTGCATGTTCCTATCGGGCTGGTAAACATCAGTTATGGCGGTTCGCCTGTTGAAGCATTTATGGATGCGAAAACCCTGGCAGCAGATTTTCCCGAGATCAAACTTCCTGCTGCCGATGAACCGAAAGCGAATAACAAAACCCCCACTACCCTGTTCAATGGCATGTTGAATCCTTTTATCGGTTATGGCATTAAAGGTTGTATCTGGTACCAGGGTGAGACCAATTACGATCGTGCAGAGCAGTATGAAAAAATATTTCCTGCCTTTGTAAAACAGATCCGAACACAGTTTAACCAGGGAGATTTCCCGTTTTACTTTGCGCAGATAGCTCCTTACAATAATGGCTTGTATGCAACGCCCACTGCCATAAAATATAATTCAGCGTACTTACGCGACGCACAGAGAAAATCGTTGATGGCTATGCCCAACAGCGGCATGGCAGTATTGATGGATATCGGTGAAGAATATTCCATTCACCCGGCACAAAAAGAAATCGGGAGCAAGCGGCTTGCGTATATGGCTCTTGCACAGACCTATGGGATGAAAGGTTTCGGTTATGCGAGCCCCGCATTTGATTCGCTTATTGTAGGCGGCAATATCGCAACCATCAAGTTTACCAACGTGCCTAATGGATTAACCTCGTTCGGCAAACCATTGAGTAATTTTGAGATCGCGGGTGCTGATAAAGTTTTTCGGCCAGCCAAAGCCGTTATATCGCAGGGCCGTGTATTGGTAAGCGCTATCGAAGTAAAGGATCCTGTTGCCGTTCGTTATGCATTTAAGGATTTCGCGGTTGGCGATCTGTTCAGCACCGAAGGTTTTCCTGTTTCTTCATTCAGAACTGATAACTGGTAATTTAATTTGTATGAGCCAAGCTTTCAGTTCACTGGTCAGGCAGTTGTTGCGTCGCACACTTGTACTCAATATCATTTCTCGGCAATGCGCCCGAAGGATCATGCCGCATAGCAAACTATTGTTTTTATTTTTTTGTTGCACTACCGTTACTCAAACAAATGCACAGCCCAAAGAACTCGATGCATACAATGTGATATGGAACACACAAAGCAAAAATTCATCCGAATCAATGCCCTGTGGCGGTGGTGATATTGGCTTGAATGTTTGGGTAGAGAAAGGAGAAGTCTTTCTTTATCTTTCACAAAGCGGCATGTTTGATGAGAACAATGCATTGCTAAAAGCAGGGAGAGTAAGACTTACATTGTCTCCCAATCCATTTGCCGGGCAAACATTCAAACAGGAATTAGTACTGAAAGACGGTTATATAAACATCAGTGGCAGTAATGGAACATTATCTGCAGATATTAATGTGTGGGTTGATGTTTTTCATCCTACAATACATCTTGCCGTTAAATCAAATCAACCGGTTAATGCAACAGCTGCCTATGAAAGCTGGCGCTATCGCAATCGCCCTTCATCAACACAGGAAAATAAAGCCAATTCATGGAAATGGGTGAATGTTCCGGTGATTACGCAGAAAGATGTGACAGACTTCAAGAGTAACAAAATTCTTTTCTATCACAGGAATATGGACTCCACCGTTTTTGATGTAACGGTGAAACACGAAGGGCTTGATTCAATTAAAAATCGTTTGTTCAATCCATTAAAGCAATTGTGCTTTGGCGGTTTAATGCAGGGATCGGGTATGCAACCCGCGGGTACTTATGAAGGCAAATATTTAGACACTGATTTCAAGGGCTGGAAATTGGCCAGCAACAACGCGGGTGTACTACACAACATCGATATCGTATTACACACCAACCAGGTTGCCACAACCGATAAATGGCAAGAGGAGCTGGAACTGATCACGCAAAGATCATTGGCAAATACAACGGCGGCCTGGCAAACTACCAAACAATGGTGGCAGCAATTCTGGAACCGGAGTTTTGTTTTTATCAATACTGGAGAGCAACAGTTTTCAAATACAAGCTGGCAAACTGGAAGGAATTACCAGTTATTCAGGTACATGCTCGGTTGTAATGCATTTGGAAAATATCCCACAAAATTTAATGGTGGATTATTTACGTATGACCCTGTTTTTACGGATAGTTCATTGCACGGAACACCCGATCACCGCAACTGGGGCGGCGGCACGTTTACTGCACAGAACCAGCGCCTTGTTTACTGGCCCATGTTGAAGAGTGGTGATATAGACCTGATGCAATCGCAATTCAATTTTTATGCGCAGATCCAAAAAAATGCGGAACTCAGAACACTCTCCTACTGGAAACACAATGGCGCATCGTTTACCGAGCAGATGGAAAACTTCGGCCTGCCTAATATGGCCGAGTACGGTTTAAAAAGGCCCGCGGATTTTGACAAAGGCGTAGAATACAATGCATGGCTCGAATATGAATGGGACACCGCCCTCGAATTCTGTATGATGATATTGGAAACGGAAAAATATCAAGGGAAAAATATTTCCGCTTATATACCCTTGATAGAAAGTTGTCTTATTTTTTTCGATGAGCATTACCAATACTTAGCCAAACAAAGAGGCAATAAAAAACTGGATGGCGATGGGAAGCTGGTGCTCTTCCCCGGCTCCGGTGCAGAGACTTTTAAGATGGCTTACAATTCAACCTCCACCATTGCTGCATTGGAAACAGTTACCAAAGAATTATTGCGATCAAAATACCTCGCAGAAGATAGAAAAAAATATTTCTCAGATCTTCTCACAAAAATACCGCCGATCAGTTTCCGGAATTTTAACGGTCATGTTACCATTGCTCCCGCCAAACTATGGGAAAGGGTGAACAACGTGGAGTCTCCGCAACTATATCCTGTTTTTCCCTGGGGAATGTATGGCATTGGTAAACCCGGCCTCGATACAGCCATCAATACCTGGTTATACGATACACTCGTACAAAAATTCAGAAGCGCGGTTGGCTGGAAACAGGATAATATCTTCGCAGCGCGATTGGGACTCACAGAAGATGCTGCAAGATTAACCAACCTGAAATTACAAAACAGCGAAAGAAGATTTCCCACATTCTGGGGCCCGGGTTTCGACTGGACACCCGATATGAACCAGGGTGGTAGCGGTATGATCGGGCTACAGGAAATGTTATTACAAACGGATGATAAAAAGATCCTCTTGTTTCCTGCATGGAAAAAAGACTGGAACGTTCATTTCAAATTGCATGCGCCGTATAATACAACAGTGGAAGGCATATTGATTAATGGAAAATTAGTGAAGCTTGAGGTGTTGCCGAAAGAGAGAGAGAAGGATGTGGTGAATATGCTCTCTAAATAAATTTTCAATAAAAGAAAAACGAAGAAAAGAAGTCTCTCTGAAATTCTGGGTAGCTTTTTTTCTTCGTTCCCCTTTTATTGAAAAAGGTTAATTGCTGGTAATTTTTATATACCCTGTCAACCCCGCACTCAACAATGGTTTTCCTTCCAACCGATAAGGTGCTGTTGTAAATGTGATGCGCTTATTCTCCAGCAGATCATGATCCCCGATCAATCGGTTGCGCCAGGTATTGGTTACGGCAATCGTTATGGTGTTATTACCATTCTTTATCGCGTGACTGATATCTAATTTGAAAGGCGGCGTCCACAAAGTTCCGCAATCGATCCCATTTACTTTTACGGAAGCGATATCATGAACACCCGTAAGTTCTAATGATACGTGTTTGCCATTATAACTACTAAAACTGTTTGTATAGATAGCTGTGCCAGAATAATATTTGATCCGCGGATCACTATTCTTGCTCCAATCGATCAGCGACTCAAGATTGATTGTGTTTTGTGGACCACCAACAGCAGTATCGAATTGTAGTTGCCATTTATTATTGAAAGAAATTTCATTTGTAATTTCTCCTGTTATTTTTTTGTACGCGGAATTCACCCCGCTTATCTTTTTTCTGAATACTACAAATACAGAAGCATTTTCATCCAGAAAGTATTTTACAGTGGTTCTTCCATTGGCTATTGTGTAAGAACAGGCTGTATCAATTGTTCCAGTCACCGCATTCCATAATTCAGGTTTTTTTCCTGTGATCCGGAATGAGAGATCAACCGTACGCTTACTGTTTTTTTGATTGGAGATAAAATAGATATCCGCATCAGCAGATCTACGATGCGTATATGCGATATCTGATTGTTTGGTATTCTCACCAGTGAGCATAAAATCTTTTTGCAACTGCAGGAATGTGAAATCCGGGTCCCGGTAAGGAGTTGTTACAAATTTCCCTTTGCCAAAAATAGATACAAGCATTCTGTTCCCATAAAACTCCGATTCTACAAAATGCAAATTACCTGCTCCAATTATTTTTTGATACGAAGCATCGATTAATACCGTGGCCCCTTCACTCACCAGTTGCAGTATTTTTTTTGAAGCAATATCGGTCATGAAATTTCCGGGATTCATTGGGTGTGCAACAGGCAATACCAACAATCTATATACGGCGCCACCAGGCAAAACAATATTTCCATTTTCCACTTTTGCGAGGCGGATCAATGCATCGGGATTAAATGAATCATATGCATATCCATTCAACGGGTTTACCCAGTTTTCAGGATCAGCCATATTAGCGGAATGTGTAACGCCATCGGGGATGGTTCTGAGTGGTTCCCCTATATTGGATAAGCGAATCTTTTCGGCTGCAACTTTTTCAGCCCCAAAAATACCTGGCAACGTAGTGACTATTCTATCAGGTAATATTGAACGACGCGGTAATTCATCGCCTGTATACACTGCAATGTCTACAACAGGTTTTCCTGTTTGCAATAACGACTGGCAACGCGCTATATAATCTACCCATGCTTTACCCTGTTTGAACCATGTTTGGTTTCTTTGAAAATACAATCCTACTCCATCCAATGTATAGCCCGGTTGCCTGTTCATCCATGGATTATGCGCAAATACATGAAAGACCATTTTGTTGATGCCCAATGCAAAATTTCTGTCCCCGATTGTTTTTAACATGCCCGGGTATTCATCCCATGCCATTCGCAGCTCTGTAAAACTTTCGGATTGTACAATTTGCTTTCCATAGATATGCGCACCGGAAATAGCATCCAGCATATCATTCGGTTTATCGTGCGTAGGACTGCGTAACCAAAACTCTCCCATCGGCAGATCGGATTTACTATAATGCAACATGCCGTCGCTAAGCATAGTAGGCGCAACACTTTCTGCGCTTAAGCTGCATCCTTTTTCATGTGCCAGCTTAGCAAGGGTTTGGTAAAATACATCGTTGATTAACTCTGCAATAGTTTGTCTTACATCATACAAAACCTGTTCACTTTTTGCGGCGCTTACCAGAGGGATGCCCGCCATTACCGGCAAATATTGCACCAGGTCATATCCTCTTCTTTTGGCAAACTCTTTTGCAAAATCTTTGTTCCAGTTCTGGCTGCCACATTCCCAACTATCTACATGAAATACTTTCAATACTTTTTTTGCGAGATCGATTCCTGTTTCATCATATATTCTTCCAAACCATTTATTGAATTGTAAGGTAATGGCCGCAGCTTTGAACTTATCACATTCCAATCCTTTTCCGGCACCGCCTGTTTCATTTTTGTGGCCGGTTGATGTATGACCGATTCGCAGGATCGTCCAATTGCCTTTTGGTAATGTGATCTGTAGTTTCCCATTGATAACATGCGAAGTAATATTCATCAACTGATCCATCGGTACACACAAAGAATCCGGTAGCTGGTCAGTTGTTGTCCATTTGCTTACACGCCATATTTCCCCGTTTTTACTTTCGTATTGGTTGATACGCGGTTCAGCAGATAGCTCAATCCCGCTGATCTTAAGATTCGGTTTCCATTTGGCGTTGTCGAGGTCTTCTGCTCCTGCCTCGCTCCCACTCTTATCAAACGCAAACCGGAAGTATTTTGCGGTGGTGGTTGGAATCGTATGTGTAACATCCGCATCCGTATCCTGCCATCCATGTCGTGGCGGTTCCAATCTTTTCACCAGGTGGAAATGAATTCCATCATCACTTCCCTCCACGATCAAACGGTGCGATTGGTAATTGTTTCCATTGGTTCTTATGACGATCGTTCGACAGGTGAAAGATTGCGGGTATGCATACTGAATCCAAGCAACAGAATCGCTTCTATAACTTTCTTTGCTGCCCGCTTGAGAAAGAAAATCTGCATTAACGCCATTGCTTGTGGTAATAACAGGAGTTTGCTTTGCATGCGTTGTTCCCGGTGGTATTGGATAAGCAAACACAGCGATGTCTTTATAATACCCTTCATTGGTTTCAGGTTGCAGTAAACTGTTGTTGTATAATTTACCTCCTTCGATAACTGTTTTAGTGAATACAATTTTCTGCATCGACAATTCCGGCGTGATCCATGGCCCACCACCCAATGCGAATCCATCGCTGTAATGTATGCCCAATTGCAGATGCAGGCGTTTGGCTTCCTGCATAGCAAAGCGAACCATGGCAAACCATTCGGGGCTTAGCTGTCGTATCAAAGGTTTATATACAGGTATAGCTACTGTATCCTGGATCGGCATCAGATAAGCCCCGCCTATACCCGCGTTTTGCATGGCTTCAAGATCTGCAGTGATCCCTTTTTTTGAAACGGCGGCATGCATCCAATACCAGAACACCCATGGCTTTGCGGATTGCGGGGGCTGGTGGAAATTTTTTTCAAGCTGGTTTGATGCAACTGTTTTTTGCGCTGATACCATTTGCATGGCGGCGGTACAAAAAACAACTAAAAAATATCTCAGCTTAGTATTCATGATTCAATTTAAAAAAAACTTACTACTGTTCAATTATACTCTCAGCTTACGTATAAGGTTTCCTTATTTTTTATTTACTTTTTTCACTAAAGAAATTTCAATACATGCCTGCATAAACGGGCCGATGGCTTTCAGGTCATCATCACGTTTAGGCTCTGATACATAATATTCATATGATCCATCCCGGTAAGGTATTCCGCCCAGGCCGGCACCTGACACAGCTTTGGTATAATGAATTGCGCCTGCTGCATCTTTTTCTACAAACTCTTTGATCATACCGTGGTAGGCTTTCATCGTAGCTGGTAAAAAATTATTGGTAAGATAACCCAGCCGGATACTTTTTGCCAGTGCGTACACAAACATGGCTGTCCCGGATGATTCGAGGTAATTACCTGGCTGTGCTGCCTTATTGGTTATCTGCCACCAAACGCCGGATGCTACATCCTGGTATTTTATAATAGCAGGAGCCAACCGATTCAATATTTGAATCAATTCTGTACGACGCGGATAGTTAACCGGAATATAATCCAGCACATCAACTAAGCCCATCAAATACCAACCCATTGCCCTGTTCCAGAACTCTGGCGATCTGCCTGTTTTTGGATTGGCCCATTTTTGCAACCGGCTCTCGTCCCAGCCATGGTACAATAAACCTGTTGCAGGATCACGACTGAATTTTTCCATCCATACAAACTGGTTAATGATATCTGTAAAATCTGTTGTTGTATAATTCACTACTGCACACTCAGCATAGAAAGGCTCTGCCATGTACAAACCATCCAACCACATTTGGGAAGGGTATTTTAGTTTATGCCAGAACCCGCCCGTTTTATTTCGGGGCTGCCAGGAAAGTTGCTTTCGGAGCTGTGAATACGCTTTTTTATATTTTTCTTCTTTGTACACTTCATATAAACGAAGCAACTGTCGGCCTGCCGGTATATTATCAAAATTATATTCATCCAGTGCATAAGTACGGATGGTGCCATCTTCATTGATAAATTTGTCGATTATTTTTTTTGTGTATCGCAGGTATTTTTTATCACCAGTTGTTTTCCATAACCTTTCAAAGCCCATTAATACAACTCCCATTTCATAGTTCCATACGGCAGGCCGGTTCTTTTGCGCTTCTTCTGCAGTTTCTCCAGGTCTGATCTGGTTATCCTGCATAAGGTGATTTAGAAATTTCATTACTACCATTGAATCGGGATACCTGCTCATAACAGTGGCGGCCAAACCCTTGGCGTAGTCAAGTTGGGCATTAGCAATTTTGCAAAAAACAAGAAAACAAAAAATGATTATGCGTTGTTTCATTTTTTCAATTATAATCTTTTGAAAGCGCATCATCTTCAGCGTTAACTACTACCGGCCTTTTTCTCCAGTAATTGGCTAACAGCGACCCTGAAATATTCATCCAGGGACTGAATACGGCAGCGGGCAATCCCACGGTTCCCAATTTCCCCATACTCCCTGCAAGGCCGCTTGCCATTCCGCCATTTTGCAGGCCCACTTCAAACGCAATGGTTCGTGCATCATTTTTCTTCAATCTACAGAGCCGGCTTAACCAGTAGCCGAAAAAGTAGCCGGCTGCATTGTGTATTACCGATGCAAGAAACAATAATCCGCCTACTTTGAGAAGGTTATCCCTTCCTGCTGCAGTTGTTACTGTTGTAAAATAAATAATGCCCATCATAGAGAGATAAGGCATCCATGCATCCAGTTTTGTAAACCTACCTGATAAACTATGATAGATAACGCCAGCCACAAATGCGCCAACCAGGAAAGATAATATTTCAAGTGATTGCAATGCCGGAGCCGACAAGTTACTGTTTTCAAAAAAATGCCATAACCCTAGTAACAATGCGATCAGCCATCCAGTGCAAATAATGAAGATCCATTTAATGGCGTACCAGTTTTTCTTTGAAGCTGTTTTTAAATAATCATGC
Source organism: Bacteroidota bacterium (assembly GCA_040388705.1). Taxonomy (GTDB): domain Bacteria; phylum Bacteroidota; class Bacteroidia; order Chitinophagales; family Chitinophagaceae; genus Sediminibacterium. The sequence goes on from JAZKBI010000003.1 coordinate 460,630, forward strand.
AATAGCGCTACGCTGATGGGAACGAGTACTATTTTAATGATCTCCATCATCATGTTTACAAATTTTACTTCAATCAGCGTTCCTGCGAGCAACTTCATTAACAAGGGTGTAAGAAACGGCGCCGCCATTGTGGCCATTGCAGTAACCACTACAGATAGTACCAGGTTGGCCCTTGCGATATAAACCATCACATTACTGGCAAGCCCGCTGCTGCAGCTTCCTATCAAGATAATACCGGCAGCGATCTCGGGTTCAAAATGAAATATTTTTGTGAGCAACAACCCCATCAATGGCATTACCGAAAAATGACAAAGCAACCCGATCACAACTCCTTTCCCGGTTGTTGCCAACCCCGAAAAATTTTTCAGGCTCATTTGAACCCCCATACCAAACATAACCAGTTGAATAATGACCAGGATCAACCATTTATTTCGCAGATCAAAAGAGCCCCAATGTGTAAACGCGGCAGGATACAGCATACCGGCAACAACAGAAACAATGATCCATGCTGTGTATTGATAGTTTTTTAATGAATCAAATGATCCTATTCCCAATGCCAGGCCGATAACGGTTGCCAATGCAGCCGGTTTCCATATAGGTTCTGATTGCATACATAGCCCGATAAGGAAAATGATCGCAGCAAGCAATCCCAATACACCGCCTGATTGATAAATTTTTTTCATGGCGTGTTATAAAATTTCGGCAAGGTATTGAATCGCTATAGTTGGGCTGGCCAGTATGGGTACCTGTTTATCAGCTTCATCTAAAGTATCCACCACTCTTGCCATTGAGGCTTGTGCCAGCAATACCACATCTACTTTTTTAACCAATTCTTTTAATGCAGCAGCAACCATTGCATCATGTTTGGCAGCATCGCCGCTCATCAGCGCATCAAATGCACCTTCACATAACACAGCGGTGATCTCGATTTCTTTTCCAGCGTGTATGGCTCTACGGCTAACAAGGTCCTTGGTGGGCGCTAATGTAGTAGGTAATGTTGCTATTACACCGATCTTCTTCCCGGTTGCTACCGCTTTATCGGCCATTGGTTGATCCACGCGCAGCACCGGCACTTTCGTTAATGCTGCAGCAGCTTCCACAGCGGCCCCGATAGAAGAACACGTAAATAAAATGAAGTCTGCACCGGCTGTTTCGGCAGACCCGGCATAATCCACCACTCTTCTTGCTGTTGTGGGCGTTAATTCACCACAGGCAATTACATTTTTAATAAGGCTATCATCAACGATATTAAATGTTTTGACATGCGGCAGGTAACGGTTACACAATTCCTGGAATACAGGCACGAGTGTTGCCGAAGTATGCACCAATCCTAAAGTCTTTTGCGACATATTTTATGTTTTTATTTTTATATTCTCCCTTCGCGTAACACACCAAAATAATCTGCAGCGCCTACCTGGCCGCCTTTAAAGTTTACTTCCAGTCCATCAATCGTTTTATCAACCGAGATTGCTTTACAAAGAGGCGCACCAGCTACGAGAGGGGCGATCATGGTTACCGCTTCAATGGCCAATGCCCTTGCAGCGTAACTGCTGGTATCTCCACCGGAAATAACCAGGCGTTTTATATTTGCCTGCTTCACTGCTTCTTTGGCAATTAGTCCGAGTGCTGTTCCTGTGGTTTCCGCTGACAGATTTTCTGCCAGTTTTTGCCCGGTGTGAACAATCACACTCTTTCCTTTTTTTAAATAAGAGATGGTTTCAAAACAAGAGGTTTCCATTTTATTTTTAATCTCCGTACTGCCAGGTGTTGTATGTATATCAATCACTATCTCCTCAAATCCATTTATCCTGGCCCATGCGATTTGTTCGGATGTTACAGGGGAACAACTCCCTGAAATCACCAATAACGGATCAGCCTTACCGGGTTCATTCCATTCAGATTTAGTTTTGAGTATGCCTTGTGTGTTCCAATAATTTCCCAGTGCCATTTCAATCCCTGATGAGCCGGCGGAAAACAAAGTTTCCTGCTGTGCATACGTGTCCATCAGTTCACCGATAGGCTGCAAATGAGTTTCGTATAGTGCGTCTATTAAAACAATACTCTTATTGTCTGCTGTAAATCCATCTATTATTTCACGCAACTCGTTTTGTGATCTGCCCAATTGCAGAATATCGAGAAGGTTAATTTGCATAGCTGTTTGTTTGGCAGCATGTAAACGAAGATCACTTTCTGTGGCCGGAGTTACAGGATGTTTACTCATAGATGGGTGCCTGTCTAAACGAAATATTTTTCCATCACTTCCAATGCCCATTTTAGCAAATAAATTCCCGAACAAACAATAGCGGCAGAGTGAAGGAGCCGCTACCAATAAAGGAATAAATTTATTGTTGAATACAGCGGCACCTGTTTCTATCGCTTTACCAATGCTTCCGATTGTTGGCGATGAATCGAAAGTTGAACACACTTTATAATGTACATGCCGCGGTTTTAATTGTTGCAGTTGTTGAAATGCGGGAAATAAAACTTCTTCCATCGCAACCGGCGACATGGAACGTGTTTTGCCAGCAACCCCAATGGCTTGTAAATCGGGATATTTGTTTAATTGTTCGACCGTTGGCGGATCAATGAACAACATAGTTTTGGCGCCGGCGCGACAAAGAAATTCCAGGGCATCAGTTGAGCCTGTAAAATCATCGCCATAAAATGCCAGTAACAAATCGCTGCTCATATTATTTGTTCCCAAATTTTTCAACCGATGCCGCAAATTCAGGGTAAAGGGTAACTGCTTCGTCAATGCTTAAGCCATCCACCGCTGCCTGCCAGGCCTGTTTCAAGGCAATTACACCTGCTGCGGCTCCCATTGGGTGGGCAAGTATTCCTCCACCTGCCATATATAATACATCAGTTGTTTTTGTGCGACGATAGGTTTCAGGTGCCTGTCCACCCCACTGGCCCGATGATAAAACAGGCATTGGCCTCTTATGATCGAACATGGGTGTTAAACAGGCTTTCACTGATGTAACAACAGAATCATCCGATTCCCAGAATTTATTTTGAATTCCGTTTACATGTAATTGATCTACTCCCGCCAATCGCCATAACTTTTGATAAGCTGTAAAATCAATACCCAATAATGGGTGCCTGTTCAGCATACCCCAACCGTTTCTATGCCCGTGTATGGCCAGTTGTTGCAATGAACAGATCTTTTTGGTAGCTGCCATACCCACACTGTTAATGCTGATCATGGCCGATGTGCCGCCGCTTTTTACAATCTTATCATACCGGTGCTGCATATCATCAATATCACCACTGATATTAAAAGCATACATTATTTTCTCACCTGTTTTATCTGCGTATTCATTGATCACTTTCATGACTGCATCCACTCTTTCTTCAAAAGATGAATTGGCAGAAGAAGACAGCAATTCATCATCTTTGATAAAATCAATGCCTGCTTCACTAAGTTTTGCAACCATGGCTGCTGTTTGCGCAGGTGTTAACCCGATACTTGGTTTGATGATGGTGCCGATCAATGGCCTTCCTGAAACATTGGTTAATTTTTGACAACCCTCAATACCAAAAGCGGGCCCGGTAAAATGCTTGCCATAAGATTCCGGCAGATCAATATCTGTTAACTTGAGGCCGGTAAACTGTTTGATCTCATATAAATTTCCTTGCAGGGTTGATATCAATACCGGAAGGTTGTAGCCGAAATTTTCAATACTCCAGGAAACTTTTACAATCGCACGGTGATATTTGCCTGTACTGCTTTCTGCACCCGGAATAGCAGGATGATCAACCGTTTCCAGGTGTTCAATATTTTCTACTCTCGCCGCAAACCGTTGTTTCAGCTCTTCGGTTTCGCCGGGAACCCAGACAAAAGTTCCGGACGATTGTTCGCCCGCCAATACTTGCGCAGTTGTTTCAATTGCATAAGGTGTTTCAATGTAATAGGTGGCTGTTATTCTTTCCATGTTTTACCGCTCTTTTCGAATCATCGTATTAGAGGCATCCATACTGTCATATCTGTATTCCCCCGGTTTGCCCATGAATAATAAGGTATCAGTTTTATTTTAACGGGTTGGGATGCAGTGTTCAATTCTTTATACAAAATATTTTTCCAGCCTTGATTTGATAATTGTTTTACTTCTGCTTCAAGCGACATCACCATAGAATTATCTATTTGCATTGCCTTCACCTGGAAATGAGTTGAAGATGGTATGGCAATATCAAATACTTTCTGTCCCGGCTTCAGGTCTGCCGATTCGAGACAATAGACGATAGGGCCGCGTTTTACAGCAACCTGGTTCCTTGTTTCTTCTACCAATGGATTTGCTTCTATTAATATAACAGGCATATCCAATACCAATTCGATTTTATCATTGGCTCTCCAAATCCGTTTTACCGCCTGGTAATTCCCTGGTGCCACCGAAATTTTTGCAATGGCGCCATTTATTTTCAAAGAAGCTTTTTTACACCAGGCAGGAATTCTCAGAAAGATTGATGTTTCTTTTACAGGCGCCTGTTTCAATGTGATAGCAATATTTCCATCCCATGGGTAATTCGTTACCTGTTCCAAACGGATGGGTGAACCATCTTTTAATTGCGTTGCCAATGTGTTGCCTCCGTATAAATTTACATACAAACCTTCATCACCAATATTGTACATATAATTGCCAACTTCAGCAATGGTGCGGATCACGTTGGGTGGACAGCAATTGCTTTTGCTGATGTATTTTGAACGTCCGCCGCTCCACCTAAGATCGTAGGGATATTCTTTAACTGCAGCCAATGGATTGGTGTAAAAGAATTTATTTCCGTCAAGGCTGATACCACTCAATACTGCGTTGTATAATTCCTGTTCAACCACATCCGCATATTTTGCATTGCCTGTAACCTGTAGCATACGCCAGTTCCATAATACACTACCAATATTAGCACAAGTTTCATTGTGTGCAGTAAGGTTTGGCAACTGGTAATCCTTGCCATACGCCTGCTGTATTTTTTGGATGGAATCCGGTTTATAGGAAATGCCTTCCTGTGATAATCCATCATACAATGCACCGCATCCTCCCGTGATATACATTTTATGATTTACCACATCATCCCACATCAGGTCAAGTGTATGGAGTAACGTTGCATCTCCGGTTTCTGCATAGATGTCTGCTACGCCTGCAAAAAGATAGTTGGCCCTTACTGCATGGCCGTTCACACTTGTCATTTTACGGAAAGGCAAACGATCTGAATTATCATCAGAGCCTTCACTCATACCACGTATATCAATTAATTTTTTCGCTAACGCGAGGTATTGCGCATTGCCGGTTGCACGATACATTTCTGTGATGCCCATATAGTGCGATGGACAGATGGCATTGCGTGCCTGTTCCGGTGTGGCTTTGTTATAAAACTGTATCAGGAAATCGGTTGCTTTGCGGGCAACATCAAGTAAAGATGTTTTTCCGGTGGCGCGATAGTGAACACAGGCGGCTGTCATGAGATGGCCGAAATTGTACGCCTCAAAACTGAGTTTATCATCAAACATTTTGGCTTCACCTGTTTTTCTTTGTTCGATGATCGATTTGGTATACACATATCCATCCCTGCGTTGGGCTTTGGCGATAACGGCAATGGCATCGTCCATCATCTTATCCAGTTTCTTATCTTTTGAAACAGCGTACATAGCGGCCATTGATTCAAATGTTTTGTAGAAATCGCCATCATGAAAAGATGGCCCGCGGAATCTGCCGGTATCCAGTCCTGCTGCGATCCTGAAATTTTGAAAAGAAAAACAGATGTCTTTACTCGTGTAAGTTTCCCATAAATGCGGCACCATCGAGTCCCTGCATACCTGGAAACGCTCTGCCCAAAAACCCTTGGTCCATTGCAGATCACTCATACCAATGCCTGATAACTTCGCATAACCGCTTTGGCTGGTGTTTACCAAAGAAGTTTGCTGTGCTAAGCAAGTTGCAGTTGGTATGCTCAGTAATAGTATGAAAAACAGTTTCCTCATTGTATGTTTATAATAGAATTCTAACTCTGCGCATCTCTGCGATCTCTGTATCTCTGTGTTGAAGAAATTGTGCATGCTAAGGTGGCAAGATTTTTTCAACACAGAGACACAGAAAACACAGAGGTACACAGAGGCGTTACATCGCTTCGTAACTTATCTTATACGATTTGTTTTTTTCTGTCTTTATCTCGTACGTGTTTTCAGCTTTCAAAACAGATTCAACACCCGTTGGTTTGGTTTTGCTTTTGAGGAGCAAAGTTCCTGTTCCAACAGGTGATGTTATTTTAATTTCTTTTTTGTTACAATAAACTTCAATATCACCATTAGGTGTTGGCACTTTACCTTCCATCCATTCCAACCCGCCCAAAGAAGGTTGAATGGCATAGGTTTCATAGCCAGGTGTTGTTGGGCTTACACCGAGATAATACTTTCCAAGGAGATAGATTGGGCTCGCTCCCCATGCATGACAAAGGCTTTTACCGAACTCACGGCCATACATCGCATAATGCTCAGCTCCTTTTTTTGTAGGATTGTATTCTTCCCAGAAACTGGTGGCACCTAGTTGTAGCATACCACCCCAGTAATCTTTCATCTCTTTTATAACATACGATTGCTCACCTATGGCACATAAAGCTTCCAACTCGTAAAACCGCATATAAGGTGTGGTGATCTTTTGGATGTTGTTATTCAGCAATACAGATTTTTTAACGGCTTCTTTTTGTTGTTCTGTAAAATAATTAAAGAATATGGAGAACATATTTGCATAACGTGTAACATTCTCCGTTTGCTTACCATCTACCCTGCTGTGAACCAATGCCTGCTTGCTTTCGTTCCAATAAATGGAAAACAGTTTTGTTCTTAATTCCGATGCATACTGTTTGTATTTCGCCGCATCCGTTTTTTCATTGGCGATACCTGCACAAAGCGCCATGGTTTCAAGGCTGCGGCATAACAGCAACTGTTCAAAACTCACCTCGCCTTTCTTGCTTAGTTTATCGGCCCAGTCAATAAAGATCCAGTCGCCTGACATGCCTTCCATTAAACCATCTTTGTTTCTTCTGCCAAGACAATACTCCATCAAGCTCTGCATGCGCGGATAGAACTGGGTGATAAAAGTTTTATCACCGGTGTACAGGTAGTAATCATAAATACCAAGGAACCAATAAAACGTATAATCCATGATAGTATTGATATGTCCTGTTACCGGATCTTTTCCTCTCAGTGCCAGCATTGTTCTTGAAACTGTTTCTTTATCAAAATACAAGTAGTAGTTCATCAGATAGCTCTGGTAAGCGTCGCCACTCCAAACCCACCTGTCGCGTTTGATGCCATCAATAAAAAATTCTCTTGTGTTTAAATGAAAAGTATATTCGGCCACATCATAAATGCGGTTGATCTCATTATCAGAACAACGGAAACCGCCTCTTTTCTTTACATCCGCATATTCATATAACATCGAAACAGAATCAACGGTGATGTTTCCATCAGTTACCATGTTCACATAACGAAAGGCTTTGGACAATGGCATGACCGAATCTTTCTTTGCGGCGATACTGACCTGTAATTTATCAATGGTAACTGCGCCTTCCTCACTCAGGGCCTCGTTCTTACTTTCACCATAGTACAGGCCGATATTTCCCTTTCCTTTAATGCCGTGCAGTTTGATAAAGCCGAAAGTTTCTTTCCCAAAATCGACCAGTCTTGTATTTTGTTTTCTCTCAACAGCAATGGGCCGCATAGGCACAACAGGCAATTTGAATTTCGATGGCGGTTTGGCTATCTCAGTAAAATTCCAGCTTCCCGCATTTAGCCATTTGGTGGCAGTGATATCCGATGTCTTCCCTGTTTCATCGATCCATTCTTTGTCTTCGAAAGTTACCAACCAGGTATTATCAGAAACAATTGTTCTTCCTTTTACATAAATAGCCGGCACCACTTCCTGGCAGAATACTTTCACGTTGATCTTGTGTTTTCCTGCGGGAACTGTTATTGTTTTGGGTGTTCCTTCAAAAGGTTTTCCATCGAGTTTTACATTATACTTTCCTTCTGCATAAATGGAAACTTCTTCGGGTTGTGCCAGGTTGAATTCTTTGTGAAAATCGATCAATATATAATGACTGTCTACTTTCCAGAATACGGGAAAAAAAGTTCCACGATCGGTACGGCGGTTTTGCATCTGGTTACTCAGCCATATTTCATAGTCACCGGGATACCAGATCCAGGTGGCTTGCTGCGCTTGCGCAACCATGCATGCAAACAAAAATGTAAAAAAGAAAAAGATGTTTTTATGTTTCATGTGTTCTTACATTAATGCCCGTTAAAGATGAGGTAGAGTCCGATCATTATAATACCCAGTACGAGCCATAACATTTTTACACGCTTTGAAGTAGGCGGAAGATCATTGCGGTCCGACGCAGCATGGATATTGGTAACAGGGTTTCTGTCCAATAAAGTTGTGATTACTGCCACTATCAACAAAATTGCAAAAATGCAAAATGACAAAACAAGGTAATGCGGCCAGAAATGATATTTATCTGGTGTGAATACCCAGAGATATAATACACCAACACCCAAACTAAAAGCAGAACCAACAGAAAGGATCAGGTTAACCGCTTTACGTGTAGTACGCTTCCAGAAAACGGATAAGAGAAAAACTACAGACAAGGGTGGCGCGATGAAACCAAGTACCGATTGAAAAATATCAAACAGGTTAAGTCCCTTAATATTGTCGATGGCCAATGCAACGCCTGTTGCAAATACGCAACCAGCAACCACAGTGATCCTTCCCATCCGTATGATCTGTTGGTTGGTAGCATTGGGATTGATCTTTTTTACATAGAGATCCATTGTAAAAACAGTACTCAATGAGTTGAGAGATGAGCCAATGGTTCCAACCAATACGGCGATCAATACAACAATAACCAATCCATTCATTCCGGGGGGAAACAGGTTGGTTACGATGGTCATGTACGCTTCATTGGGGTCTTTCAAACCAGGATATAAAATAGCACATACAATTCCAGGCACAATAAATAAAGGAAGGGCCAGTATTTTTAACCAGCCGATAAAGTTCACACCCAGTTGTCCCTGTTCTAAATTTTTTGCACCTAACACCGATTGCACCATTGCCTGGTCTGTACAGAAAAAAGCAACAGCAGCTACAGGATAGCCAAGCAGAATTGCATACCAGGGATATTTTGTATCACTGGCAGGATGTAATAAATTCCAGAAATCGGGTGGTACTTTATGATACAAAGCGCTGATGCCACCAACTTTAATAATACCTGTAACGGATAAAGCAAGTGAAACCAGGATCAATAAGATCATCTGGAATACATTCACCCTTGCAATAGCACGAAGCCCGCCGGCAAAGGCAAACAATCCCGCAAAGGATACGAGTACGATGATCGATTGGCCCATTGGTATGCCGAGGATTTGTCTTACTAAGAATCCACCGGCAAACAATCCCAACGACAACCAGGAGATAAGCATTTTAATAAGTGCATACCATGCGAGTATGGTTCGTGTTGAATCGCCATAACGGTTGCCCATGAACTCGGGCATCGTGGTAACTTTTGCAGCGATATAACGTGGCGCAAATACCAGGGCGAGCAACATTAAAAACACAAATGCGTACCATTCAAAATTTCCTGCAACAATTCCTGTACTGTAACCGATACTTGCAAATGCCAATAACATAGAAGGGCCCACATTGGTGCCCCACATATTTAAACCGATACTGCTCCAGGTAAGTGAATTGCCTGCGAGGAAAAGTGTTTCATCTTTTTTCTTTCTTCCGAAACTGGCTTTATAACCAATGATCATTAATATCACGAAGTATAAAACGATGATCAGGTAATCAAGCGGTTTTAAATTGTTCACGATATTATTCATAGCGGGCAATATTGTTCAGGTGGCATTTATTTCAACCACAGCAATTGAATTACGGAAGATAATCCTCTATGCTGAAAGTGCAGCCACATGAAGTGGTTGGTGATCACTCAATCCAAATTCTTCCAGTATATCTTTTACTTTAACGGGAAGCCCGGTTTGCATGCTCCTGTCCATAGCTTCCAATAATGCAATGGTTCCGATACCTTCCTGGAGATCGGGATACGCTGTAAATCCCTGCTCAATAGAATCGGCAAAATATTCAAGATAGTTCTGGTATTCGCCTGCGTGGTGGCTCTTGCCTTCGAAGCGGAAATAATTATTCAATTTATGCTCCCAGGTGATCAGTTTTTCTTCGCCGGTATTCGTGGTAACCGCATAACGTAGATCCATGTAATCTCCCTGACTGCAACCTTCTGTTCCGCGTAACACACAGCTCATGGCGCTATCGCGGATAACAGGTTGAACGGGGCCGGTATAGGCACCGCTGATCCTTGCGAGTCTTCCATCCGCTGCTTTACAGATAAAATGCATGGTGTCTTCATTCTTCAATCCTGCTTTCAAACCATTGGAACTTAACATGCCATATCCCATCACTTCTTCAATATCGGGTAAGTACCAGCGAACCAGGTCAACCGGGTGACTTAATCCACCATACAACCATTTAAACTTTTTCTCCAACGACCAGCCCTTGCCTAAAAACCAGCGATGGTCCGCGTGGTAATAAGCTTCGATGGTGATCAGTTCACCAATAACACCTTCTTCAAAATCTGCACGCTGGCGTTTCATGGGTTCAAAAAAACGGGAGCTCTGGCCGACAAATATTTTTTTGCCGGTTTTCTTTTGCAGTTGGATCAATTCTTTTGCGAGAGAAAGATCGTCTAACAAGGGTTTCGTGCACACAACGTGCTTGTTGTGTTCGAGCGCCATTTTCATATGCAGTCCATGCAAATGATCGGGCGTGTAGATCGCTATCACCTCGATACTTTTGTCATCCAGCATCTCCTGGTAATCGGTGGTGTATTCATACATCCTGAATTCATCCGCGCGTTGCTGGCATAAGGCTAAGTTCTTATCGCAGATCATTTTCAGATCCCATCTTTTACTTTCAAGGGCGGCCGACATGCTGCTCCTGCCTTCCCCTAATCCTAAGATCCCTAATGTTAACATGGCTTACTAATTTATCGATGAATCAATTTATTTTAGTGTGTTCATTTTTTCCAATTGTACCCATACCTCTCCTTTCTTTGTTCCGGCAATACCTTCCTGGTATTTTTTCATCAATGCATTCCACTCATTTACCCTCGGATTGTTCTCTACTGTTTTAGGATTGAGCTTGTCCAGGCTTTCATTTTCTGGAACGCTGATCACCAACATCAATTGTTTCCCATTTTTAAACAGCAATAGTTGCTGGAAGGATGCATTGCAAAAACCATTTGACACTTCAGGCCATTTTTCGAATTGAGTAGCATGGTATTGAAGATATTCCTGCTGCAGTTTGGTATCTGCTACCATATTGGCCGTAAGGATCGTATGGCTCCATTTTTTTGCAGATGTTGTATCACTGCAATGCGTCCTGTTGAATTCATAAAAGAGATCATTGTAGGTTTTAACCTGTGCCAACGGAAATGCGGCAAGCAGGTTTTGCTGCAACACCAACACATCACGGACCTTATCAAAGATCACAAAATGATCCTGCCAATGATAGAGCCCATCTTCGGCCACATCATTTTTTGCAAGAACCTGTTTCAGTTTTTCAATACTGATACTTTTTGCATCGGCGATCAACTCTATGATCACGGGTTGTTCTTTATTGATGGCATAATTCTTATCCGATGATTGTTTGTATTTGAGCAGGTATTGATACTGCGGTTGTATTCCTGCATTTTCTTTGATGCGCGTAGTTACCTGCGGCCCGTTATTCTCCCATGTATTGCCCGGCCCGTTGGCATTCTGCAAAAATTTAGCGGAAGGGGTCCAGTTGTTTTTTACGGCAACATAAGACGTGCCTTCATCAGTGTAGAGATAGAACCAGTGCGAAGGAAGGTGGGCATAGGGGGCTTTGTAGATGCTGTCAATATAATTTTCTTCGACGATAGAACCGGGTTGCGCCGATTGTGTATAGATGCCTGCTACATCATACATGTGTTTGGCATAGTGGTGTATCTTATTTGCAAACACATGGTTGTTCTTCATTGCATTTGTTTTGGCGGTCCAACCCCAGCCCAAACTGATGCCGGTATAATTTACTTCGGCGATCTCGTTGTGATGAATAGAAATGTTACGAACATAACCTGCTGCAATGCCCGCGCAGCCCCAATCTTCATTGGTGGCATTAGTGATCAGGTTATCAGCAATTTCAAGATTCGTGCAGATCTCTTTTTCATTTGATGGATCGTAAGGAATATGAATTTCTGTAGACCGGTCAGAAAACCATCCTGCCTGTATACCTGTGCCGCCAATATCTGTAAAGAGGTTGCCCTTGACCGTATTATCGATGGTCCCTTTTGCATAATCCAAACCTGCTGCTGCCAGGTGTTGGAAAACACAATTCTCAAAATTTACCTGCGTCGAATAACTGACTGATACTGCAGCAGCCAGGCGGCCCACCCATGCCTGGTTATCTAATTTCGGATGATAAGCTGTACCAGGTGTTTTCAGTTTATAGGCTTCAAGCATATACATACCAACCTGGTGCGGAACATGCCCCTGCTCCGACGGCCGCAGCCATCCTGTATGTTCAAATGCAATTCCTTTGAACTGGATATTTGATACTGGTTTTTCAGCGGTTCCCTCTATAGTTATAAGTGTTTCAACATAGGGAGCCATTACATCAGCATGCAACATGTCTTCCGAATTTGTTGGCCAATAATAAATTTTGTGATTGTTTACATCGAGATACCATTCACCCGGTTCATCCAATAGTTGTATGGAATTAGTTAAATAAAAAGCAGAGTTGCCGGTTTCTTTGGAGATCCATGGAGCGGGCCAGGGATGTTCGTTCTGGATCTTACTTTCAGGTTGCAGAAAAGAAAGTAGCGTACTATCTCCATGAACTTCAAATTTCCTGATGCGAAGTGTGGCGATCTCCCACCATTGGTGAATAAACATTTCAAGACCCGAAATATTTTGCGAGGAGATATTTTTCGGTGTAGGTATCCAGCAGGTCCCGTCTTTTTTATTCCAGCCAAGAATGCGGTTCATTGGACTCTTTGCTCTTACTGCCTTCACTCCGTTGACCCATAGCTGGCGGAAATTAAATAGTTGTCCGGTGGAGGCTGGCACATCTGCAACCCAAACTTTTCCATTTGACTTTGAAGTCAACCCATTGATGGACGATTTTACTTTATGCCAACCGTTGATGGCGACTCCACCTGAAATAACCGGCCTGGCATTGGGTGCTGCTTCAATAAAAGTTGGTGATTGAGGAGTTCCGGCATCTTCTGACCGGATATAAATGGTTTCATCCAGTTTGTACAATCCGTCTTTCAAAAAAATATGCACTCCATTTTTAACCAGGGGATCCTGTAACCTGCGCAGTTCCCTTACCTCGCGCAAAGCTTTACCCACAGTGGCAAACGGAGCAGATTCTGTGCCCGGTGCTGCGTCTGAACCAACCGGCGACACAAATAGCTGGCACCAGCAGTTGGTGCACAATGTGCAGGCTATACAGATCAAGGTGATGGTCAGCAATCGTTTCATTTTCGTCGAACCATTTTTTACTGGCAGGTAAAAGTTAAATATAGCGTAGCAACACGGCTTAAACCATGTAAGTATCTTCTATAATGATGGCATATTTTACTATTTCTCCGTTTTTTACACCATCCTGTTACAAAGTATTTTGAAATATGGATTTCAGGTAAGCCGTATTGGCGCCGTAATTTCCTTTCACGTCCCTGGGTTTGGTGGCGTCACGGCTTCTTTCAATCACGAGCCACCCGCTCCATTGCATTTTATCCAGTGCATGTTTTACTTTTTTCATATCGATCTGCGGATCATTTTGCAGCCACACAGAATCTCTATTGGTGCAATGGATCATACAGATCCTTTCCTTACCAAGGATCTGTAATTCTTTGATCAGGTCTCTTCCTTCCTTCAGAGGATTGGAAAAATTAAAATAGATCTGTATGTTTTTTGATCCGATCTCTTTCAGCAAAGTAACTTCCTCGGTAGCAGTCAGGGCTGTTTCAATACCGATCACCACACCTGCATCCTGCGCCATTTTCCCTGCCACTTTTAAGCGTGCCACCACAGAATCTTTTACCTCCGGGTTCTTTCTCAGATCGCATTGAACGCCTAAAGGAAGAAAAGCAGTTTTCACATTCATCAGCTTCATGGTTGCGATGCAATCTTCGATCGATTTTTTATACTCAGCCCTTCCACAAAAAGATTGTGCATAATAGCCGGTCATTGCCAATGAGAATATTTCGAGGTTGAGTTCTTTTGCTTTATCCAAAAATTGTTTGCGAACCGAATCCGTTAACAGCTGGTTATCGAAAGTGGGCCGGGTGCCTAATCCGCCCATATCTACTTCTACGCCGTCGGCTCCGATCTCTTTGGTTAGAGGAATGGCGCCAAGCTTCTGCCGCTTCAATAACATCAGATCGATCAGGCCGATCTTATATCGCTGTGCCTGCTGCGCAAAAGAGGCTGTCTCGAAAAAAATTGAAATAAGCAGCAAACAAAAACCCGTTTTTAAAATTGATCGCATCATTTTGTTTATTTTTTTCTGCTTTGATAAAATATTTTTTCAAGATTGGTAAAGCCCTTTACAGCATTGGCCGGAAGTTTTTCTCCATTATCGCCAAACACATACATGGCTTCTTCTTTCTCAATCGTAATTTTAGATTCATCAATATTTCCTTTTGCATCCTGGATAGCGCTAAGATCAAGACCAAGTAGTTTAGCCATAAATTTGTACACAGCCGTTCTTTTATTGATCCCGAAATCATGTTTCTCATCCGGCAGGTGTACATTTTCTACATTGCTTGTTTTACCATATAGCCCATACATTTTTTGCAGGTAAGGAAAATCATGTTCGGGTGTTTTATCTGTCCAGTCTCCTCCATCACTCACTAACAACTGTGGCCTCGGTGCTGCCATCGCGGCGATCTCAACATTATCGGTTCTTCCAACACAATCATGAATGGGCATCCCACTTTCACAAGGACAGCCGCCATAGAAATAGGAACTGATGGCAACAACTGGGGCAGATACTTTGATGCGGTCATCAATCGCAGTCATCAATACTGTGTGACTTCCCGCACCCGATCCACCGGTAATAGCAACTCTTTCCGTATCGGCATTTTTGAGTGATAGCAGGTAATCAAGTATGCGGATACTGCCAAGCACCTGCACAGTCATTGAAAGGCTGCGCCGATGATCTTCGAAAGCAAACTGTAACTGCGATTCTCCCCAGGCAAAAAGATCATAGCTAAATGCCATCGCTCCCATTCTTGCCATGGCAGCGCAGCGATACTGACAATCGGGTCGGTAACGTTGTTTCTCCCAATGGCCGTCAGGATTTAAGATCACCGGGATCTTTCCTTTTATGACAGAAGGTTTGTACAATGACCCATTGATATACACACCGGGCAATACTTCGATCGCGATATTCTCTACAGTGTATCCATCAAATTTTCTAAGAGAAGTAATGATTGGTTTTGACTTCGGTGCTGCCGGCAAAGGCGATAATTGTAAAGCCTGCATTAGAGCCGGTTTCAACTGTTGTTTCCTTTTTTCCCATGCAGCAAGGTCATGGTATTGAGAAGCGATCCTGTCAAGTTCTGCCCAGCCATCAGCCACGCTCCATCTGTAATATTCGTAGGTTTTTATTTTGTATTTGCCTTCACCTTCTTTATTTACCTTCAGATCAAGCGGTGATAATATATTATCTAAGGTTTGGTCCACATCGGCCCTGAAACGCCAGCTGGCGTAAGTTAGCGTTTTGCCAATGACCAAAGAATCTGGGTATTTTATTTTAACATTGTAGCGTTTTTCCACATCGCTCAACACTTCTTTCAATGGTTTAGGATAGGCACCATCTGAATTGTATTGGGCATGCAACGAAGCATACGAAGTACAACAAAGAACAAAAAATATTGCAGCAATTTTTCTAAACAGCATAATTAACTATTTGATTTTTTTGATGCCCTCCATCCACTGTACAATAAATTTTTATCGATCACAGGTTTCGGGAAGAACAGGCTTGCCAGGTAGCCCACTCCTATCACAATTAAATGACTGTACACCCCTAACATCAATTTGTGGTGCTTAAAATTATAGGAACCCAGGTCGAGCAATATTTTTTTATTCGCGCCGATCCCTATTTTGGTGGATGTAAGAAATGCATAGGCAGTAAATAAGATACAACATATAATACCAATATTCACTCCCTGCCTGTTTGCCCTTGCACTAAACAATCCCAATAAGAATATACCAACGATGCCACCGGAAAAAATGGCGTATAAGGTAAATACGATACCAAGGATCCCTTCATCGCCGGCGGACAAATACAGGGCGGCAATTAACAAGGCCCCCAATCCCGAAGCAACTACAAACCACTTGCCCGAACGGAGATATTGTTTATCGGTTTTGTTCGGGAATATTTTTTTATAATAATCTTCCACTCCCACTGCAGCAAGACAATTCAGGTCGGCACTCAAACTGCAGATGGCTGCTGATACCAGTGAAGAGATGATCAATCCTACTACGCCCGTCGGCAGCTGGCTCACAATAAAAAAAGGAAACACCGCATCGGGTCGCATATTTGGCGGCAAAGGATTCTGTTTGTAAAACACAAAAAGAGCGGTTCCTATAAACATAAAAAGAGTCCAGACCGGAACAATTAAAAATACACCCATCACCGAAGCTTTGATCGCAGATTTATCAGACCTGGCCGCGAGATAACGTTGAACGATGGTTTGATCTGTTCCATATTTCTGGATCCCATAAAAAATTCCGTTGATCGCCATTACCACAAAACTGAGTTTGGTAAAATTGAATTCATAGGGACCAAATCCTGTTCTCCCACTGGCCTGTGCAATACGCCATGCTTCAACGGGGCCACCGTGTACTGAAAAAAGAATGATGACAAGACACGCGATGCCGCAACCGAAAAGCATAAACCCCTGGATCACATCAAGCCATATCACGGCTTCAATGCCGCCCATTAATGCAAGGCAAATAATTACAAAACCAATAATGGAGATAATCAGGAATGTATTGGTGCCCGACATACTGGCCAATGCCAATGCAAGCAGGTAAAAAACGGTTCCCATTTTTGAGAAATGCGTTAGTACAAATCCGGCAGAGCTGTAGTAACGCGCAAAACTGCCGAAACGTTTTTCAAAATATTCGTAGGTACTTAAGCCGATCACTTTCCTGTAGAGTGGAACGATGAACCAGATCATGGCTAGCAATACAATCGGTACCATCAATCCCTGCACCAACAATATCCAGTTTGATGAATATCCTTCACCGGGGTAGGCAAGGAAGGTAATGCTGCTGATCAGCGTAGCCAATATCGACATCCCAATAGCCCATGAGGGGATCTTACCATTGGCTGCGAAATAAGATTTGGTTGAAGTTTGTTTTTTTGAGAACCGAAAACCCAGGTACAGGCTTATGAACAAGAAAATGAGTATAATAATATAATCAGCGGTATGCAGGTAGGGATGGTTCATAGGGCATGCTTTGTTTCAGATATTGTAAAAGAAAAAAGGCCCGCAGGGTTTGGATAACTGCCCGGTTTAATAGTTATATGCAATGGTTGATGATATGCAACCCGCATCCTGATCACTCCTCTTGCCAATTCATTTTCAGGAAAGAATTGGCAGATGCCGAGTTGATCAATAATAGCCGCGGCTGTTGATCCACCTTCTATATACAATTCTTTGACCTGTATTTTATCCAATACTTTTTTTACACAGGCTGCAGTAACAGAACGCAGATACAATGCTTCCGCAGTTCCTTTCATTGTATTATCAATCGCAACAATAGCAGCAGCGTTTTTTTCAAGTACAGATACGATCTCCTGGCTCCACGCCTCAATAGCTTCTTCATTTATTTTGTCGGAAGAAAAAATAACAGCCGGCATATAACATACCGGACCGCCTGCAGATTTTGTATTTCTGATAGCCTCCACGCTTTTTGTAAAACTGGTACCACTCACTATTAAGAAAGGATAAACACGCTGATAATCGACAAACGATATTTGCGATGGTTTTTTTCCAAAATGATTAGCATCAAGCAAAGCCATAAAGAAATCACCAGCACCCGCCAGCATTATTTTTTTATTTACTGTTAGACTGGCCCATGCTTCCAGATCGCCACCATCGGCAACTTCACCAATTACGATTCCGGCGCGAGGTAATACCTGTTCTTTTTTGCCAACGATAACGCTACTTTCATCATCGCGCAACATTTGTATTGGATCAGAACTGGTAACCGCAAATTCAGGGTCATTCGAAAAAGCTGTTTGGTGTATCAGTTTACCATCTACATAATATTGCCCGTCTACAATGGTTCTGCCAAGCGAGGGATTGGCAGGTATGATCAATGCAGTATCCAAACCAGTTTCCTTTAATTGTATTTTAGTTTCATCCAATATATGTCCGCGTAAGACAGAGTCAATTTTCTTATACAGGAAAGAAGGATTTAGTTCCATTAATGCCGCAACCGTTTTTTTTGTAGCAACTATTGCATCCTCCGCATTCATAGAACGGGTATCCATAGAAACAACCAGAACTTCGGCGGTTGTTTGAAGGCATGCCGCAGTTGTCATTTCAACATTAAGCTGGTAGCGTAAAGCAAGACCGGCAATTTCTGCGGCCCCCGAAAGATCGTCTGCTATTACTGCTATCATAAAAATTTATGTGTTTGATTTCCTGTATTTACTCAATTGAACAGCGCTCTCTATTGCCAACACCATTGCATCTGCACTTGCAATTCCTTTACCTGCAATTTCAAATGCAGTTCCATGATCAACTGATGTCCTGATGATCGGTAAACCCATGGTGATATTAACGCCCTTTACGCTATCCATCTGGTTCTTCTCGCTGTTCCATTTAAACCCGGTTAGTTTAAAAGGTATATGCCCCTGGTCATGATACATGGCCACTACACCTCCATAAAACCCTGTTGCGGCTTTGGCAAACATAGTGTCCGGAGGAACAGGGCCTTCTACATCAAAGCCCAGGCTGCGTGCTTCTTCAACAGCCGGTGCAATTTCGAGATCATCCTCAGTACCAAACAAACCACTATCACCTGCATGTGGATTTAATCCGGCAATCCCAATTTTTAAATTGGTTTCTCCAAGCGAGATCATTCCGTCATGTAACAATTGAGTCACTTCAATAATGCGGTCTTTTTTTACAAGATCACAAGCCTGCCGTAATGATACATGCGTACTCACATGTATCACTTTCATTTTATCTTCCACCAATAGCATGGCGTATTTTTTTGTGCCGGTGTAAGTAGCATATATCTCTGTATGGCCCGCAAAATGATGCCCTGCTTCGTTAATGGATTTTTTATTGATTGGGCCGGTTACCGTTCCATCCAACTCTCCCGCCATTGCCAGTTCTATTACTTTCTTAACGGATTGAAAAGCAGCTTCTCCTGCCATGGCCGATATTTCACCAAATACCAATTTATCAATTTCGACATTTTGAAGGTCATATACATCGATCACACAAAACTGAAAACGCGCATCGCTAACCGCATGAATAGCATTTATTTTTGCCTTTAACTGCAGCCGGTCAATAATGTGTTGAAACACCCCTGCATCACCCACTAATACGGGCTTGCATATTTGATAAATCTTTTCCTGTAGTAATGCTTTGATAGCAATCTCCGGCCCAATGCTTGCCGGATCACCCATCGTTATTCCTAAAATTGGTTTATATGACATGATAATTTCTTATTACTATTATTATATTTTAGAGATACGTTTTAGCCAGTTTTGTTTCCAGTAATTCATTCTGTCGACTGATCAATTTGCTATATTGTTCTTCATTCAACTCCTGTAAGGGTGGCATTACAAATTGTTTACATAAACCCGATTGCTGCATCAGGTATTTTAAAGCGGCCAGGCTTTCTCCCAAAGTTTTGCCGGCCTGGTACAGATCACCGAGTTTGTCGGAGAGTTCCTGCAATTCATAAGCCTTTTCATAGTTTTTTTTGTGAACGGCCTGGAACATATCCCGATAAATACCGGCATACAGGTTTCCTGTGCTTGGAATGATCCCGTCACTGCCATCGATCAATGCCTGTGCGGACCTTGCTGCCCAACCGGTAAAATGGCTAAAGTCTGAACGCTGTTTCCACAAGCGTAAAGCATTTGACAACCGCACATCGCTGCGTTCGGAATCTTTATAACCAACAATATTGAAATGATAGCTGAGTGCATCAATGATCTCCAATGGAAGTGACACATGCGTAGTAGCTGGAATATTATAAATGACCAACGGAACAGGGCTCGCATCGGCTAATTGTTCAAAATATTTTTTAATCTGTGTTTCAGTCAATGCATAATACGAAGGAATGGTGGCGACCACAATGTCAACGCCGTTATCTGCACAGCATTTGGCCATATCAACAGATTCCTCCAGACAGGCAGAAGAAATTCCAACATACAAATGCGATCCCGTTTTTTTAGAAGCTGCAGCTTTTTGAATGAACCTATTCTTAAGCGTTGTTGAAAGCGAAGGAGCCTCTCCTGTTGTTCCCTGGATAAAAGGCTGCACATCGTTTGCATAGAAAAAGGAGATCAGTTTTTCAACGGCTTCTTCGTCCAGTTGATGGTCCTTTGTAAACGGTGTGATTGCGGGTACAACAACGCCCTTGACCTTTTTATCAATCCTATCGGCAGTATTTGTATCTAATTGGTCGGTACGCATAGTTATTTCACGATTACTTTATTTATTGAAAGCTGCTTTGTAAATATTTACGGCATCTTCTTCAGTAATTACCCTTGGATTATTTTTTAACAGCCTTTGAATTTTCATCGCCTCCGCAGCCATTCGAGGAATGGCTTCTTCTGGAACACCGGCCTCGGCCAATGTTGCGGGAAGTTTACATGCTGCAATCAGTTCTTTTATTTTTTCCACCCCCTTTCGTGCAGTTGTCATATCATCACTTGCTCTTTCACATCCTAAAGCGATGGCTACTTCTGCATACCGTGCAGGCGCCGCAGGAATATTGAATTCCATTACATAAGGCAACAACAAAGCATTGGAAAGCCCGTGTGGCAAATGAAACATACTGCCCAATGGATATGACAATGCATGAACGCCCGCCGTGTTCACAGGCCCAAGACAAAATCCTCCCAACAAACTTCCCATAGCCACATGCGATCTTGCTTCTATGTTAGAACCGTTCTGAACAGCTTCTACAATATTTGCAGCGATCAACCGCATGCCTTCATAAGCATAGATATCTATAAAAGGTTGCGCAAATTTATTGGTATACGCTTCGAGGCAATGTGTTAGTGCATCAATACCTGTTGCTGCCGTAATGAACGGCGGCACACTGGTGGTTAACATCGGATCTACATACACCATATCAGGTACAAGAAACGGACTGATAATTCCCTTTTTCTGGTTGTCATCATCATCTACCAGTATGGCATTAGGTGATGCCTCACTTCCAGTGCCGGATGTTGTGGGAATACAGATCAGTTTTTTTTTGCGGCCCTTTAATAAACCGATACCTACATATTCTTTTAATGACTGTGGATTCTCTAACTGTGCCGCCACAAGTTTGGCAATATCCAACACACTTCCTCCGCCAATACCAATGATGATATCGGGATTGATGGGTGATACTTTCTCCATCAATAGAGTAAAATCTTTGAATGATGGTTCCTGCACAATGCCTGTGTAGACTGTTACTGCTACTTCGTGTTGTTTCATAGCATCGATAAACCCGGCTAGTTTATCAAGCAGCGGATCAATGGTCACCAATAATATTTTAGCAGGAGACAAAGCCAATACATCATTGGACAATGCGGGAAGCAAGTCGTTCCCAAAAACAAGTTTCCCGGGAAAATGTATACTCAATGGCTGAGAAACAATCATTCTGATATTTTAATACAACATGTGATCAAATAGGTGAATCAAGCAACACTTTCGGTCTCATCAGTTCTGCAATATTAACCGGTGTGATGTTAAGTGTTTTGCACCAACCGGTAAATGCATCATGTATCTCGTTCAAAGTTTGTTTCTGCTGTGGCGTTAATTCCAATGCATGCGCCCTGCTGATCGTGCGTACAGGCAACCCTCTTTTCCCAAGAAAATATTTTGCACTCAAAGGATAGGCAACATGGATCAAAGGATCTACTTTGATCAACTCTTCCTGTAGCCATTTCACCTGTTCCTGTTTTTCCGGGTTCGTTGCATTATTGCACATCCATACAAGGATCTCAGGGTAGAAGTTTCCGGAGATAGATGACATACCTCTCGCACCCGCCTGTATGGAGGTCATGGCATTAGGCGTATGTGCGTCATAAAATTCGAGTGATGTATTTCCGCTCTTTTGCAGGAGATCCAATTTCGCTTTCACCTGTTCCTTTTCAATGGATGTGTCTTTGTGGTAAACAAATCTCCCCGTATCCACCAGCGAAGCAAATACTTCTGCTGACAAGATCCTTTTATACGGCGCCGGGCATTCATACATTCCCATAGGAATACCCGGGGTGAGTTGCAACATCTTATTAAAATTCTTCAGGAGAACATCATCACCATCTTCCACATTGGCAAAATGGCCGGTGATCAGGATCACTGCGTCAATACCTGTAGCGTAGATCTTTTTTGCAAACTCAGCTTTGTCTTCTATTGTTAATCCAAATGAACCTGTTGCAACGATCGGCACGCGGCCACCGACATATCTTACAATATGGCTGGTTAGCTCCAGTCTTTCATCTTCGCTGATGCTGTACATTTCGCTGCTGAGGCAGTTGGCAAAAAAACCTTTTACGCCTGCTGCAAGGTAAAAATCGATCAGGCGCGAAACTGCATCCAGGTCAACCTTTGCTTTTAAATTAAAAGGCGTGATCATCACCGGAACAAATTTTTTATCTATGCCTTTCATACTCTTATTTTTTATTCATAAAATTTCACATTTTTTGAATCCTGTGAAATGGGTTAAACAACTATGTTAATGCACTATTTTACTTTATAACCTGTCATACACTCAGTTTTTTATAACGGGTGATGGGTTTCGGAATGCCAGCCTGCACCGGTTAATGAAAAGCCCCACAAAAAAAATGGTCAGTGTACCAACTACGATGATCATATTCTTGTGAAGATTTGATCTCAAAAACGAAAAATTCTCATTCAGCCTGTCAGAAAAAGTTAACCAGAGTATCACGATTACACCAACGATCACAGCTGTTACTGCTTCGGCGCTGCGCGTTTGCCTGCTGATCAATCCTAAGAGGAACAATCCCAGCATCCCGCCTGCAAAAATGCCCGACAATTCCCACCAGACATCCAATATACTTTTGATGCCGATCATCGCCAATCCCGTACATAAACCCGCTAATCCAAAGACCAGCGTGGTAAGATGCAGCATCGAAAATTCTTTTTTTTCGGATGTATTCCTATTGAAATGACGCATGTAGATATCTTTTGTAAAAACAGTGGCACAGGCATTCATGCCTGAACTGATGGTACTCATAGCAGCAGAGAGAATAGCTGCAACAATCAATCCCAAACAAATGGTTGGCATTTTATTAACGAGAAAATGGGGCAATACTTTATCGGCGTAATCTGCTGGCTGCATATGCAGCATGTAATTGTTGAGATCTATAGCATTTGCATGTTGGCCCAGTTTATCAATGGCCAACGAATGTTTCAGGTCTGTTACCAATTGCGGGTTCACCTGGTAATAAGAAAATAAGGCTGAACCAATGATAAAGAACAAAAGCGATGCAGGCACATACAGGGCAACACATAACCAAACAGATTTAATGGCTTGTTTCTCAGAAGACGCCGTATGATATCGCTGTATATAATTCTGATCCATCCCGAAATTATTCAGGTTGATAAAAAAACCATAAAGAAATACAACCCAGAAACCACTGGTTGTAAAGTTGAGCGACATACTCCCCAAACTAAATTTATCCTGCGCTCCGGCGATAGTATAGATCTGTTGAATACCTCCCGGCATCGCCCGTATAATAAGATAGAGGATCAATACAGCGCCGGCGGTTTTTAAAACACCCTGTATTACTTCAGTCCAGATAACCGCTTCCATTCCACCCATTACTGTGTAGAGGATGATGCAGATCCCCATCACGATCATGATCGAACCCATTGAAAAACCAAGCAATGCATGCAATGTTAATGCCATACCAAAAAAGATGGAACCCATTCTTGCGAATTGTGTTAGCAGGAAACAGGTTACTGCATACGTTCTTGCCCATGGGCCAAATCTTTTTTCGAGATGCGTATAGGCAGATACTTCTCCTGTATGCCGGTAAAAAGAAACAAAATATTTTGAAGCCACCCAGGCAGCAAACGGCATGGAGATACTAAACACAAAAGCATTCCAGTTAGAGGCAAATGCTTTTCCAGGCACGCCAAGGAATGTATTGCTGCTTAAAAACGTTGCATAGATAGACATCCCGATGGCCCAACCCGGGATAGAACCCGACGCCGTGGTGAACTGGCTTGCATTTTTGTTCCTTTTAGAAAAATAAAAACCGATGCCCACCATAGCAAGCAGGTATAGAAAAACGATCGTAATATCTAATACGGGCAGGTTTTTCATTCTTTAATCATCCGTGGTTTTAATATCATACTTGATCACAATACCCGGCCATTTACCATTGATAATTTCTTTTTTCTCAAGCTTCGACGGATCTACTACAATGTGTTTGATCTTTTCCCTGCGCCAGGTGTACACGATATGTACAAGGCCATCGTTTGTTTGTATAACCGAAGGATAAGAATACTGGCCAACCGGTGAATCTTCGAGTACCAATGAAGCAAACCATTTCTTACCGTCTTTGGAAACGGCAACATTTAAAGGCGTTCTATCACCCTTTCCATTGGGTAGATTTTCCGCGGGTTTTACATGATTGTATACTATTAGTTGTGTTCCATCTTTTAAGGTAACTGCGTCTGTTCCTGAATTATTATTGGGTAAGCCGGATGGTTGCATTGTCGACCATGTTTTACCGCCGTCTTCGGACCATGATTCCATCACCGACCTGTTCTTGCTTCTGCATAAGATCTGTAAACGGTTGTTTGGATAAGTCAAGATACTTGGTTGAATAGCACTGATCGTTTTACCATCATTGATATCCGCAGTTTTCGTCCATGTTTTCCCAAAGTCTGGTGTGATCTCGAAATGAACTTTCCATCCATCATTTTCAGTACTGGATGGACAATATAAATTCTTACCGATAAGTACCGGTTTGTTTTTGATCGGCCCTAAAAATCCATCAGGTAAAGCCCTTGCTTCGCTCCAGGTAATTCCATTGTCTTTGGAGGACTTCATCCAACCTGTCCATCCGGCAACTCTTGGGCCAACTTTATAAAATAATAATAATTCTCCATTGGGTGTCTGGTACAACACAGGGTTCCAGCAGGCATATCTTAACGTATCACTCTTGATGCCATTGGTCACGGATACAGGTTTTGTCCATTGGTTATTTACCAAACGGCTTGTCCAGATCTCAACATCATTTTTTCCTTCTTTTGTTCCACCAAACCATGCAGCGATCAAACCTTTGGGTGTTTCTGCGATGGTTGATGCGTGGCTTTCCGGGAAGGAGGATTCAGTAAAAATATATTCGTTAACAACTATTCCTTTCTTCATTTCAAATTCAGAAACAAGAGAATACTGTCCCGAACCTATTTCAAATACAGCGGTCTTTCCTTCCATTTTAATAAAACGAACACCATCAACGGCAGACAAAGGTTTACCGTTTTCAAAAACATATTTTTCCGAAACAGCCGGAACCGAGATCAGGGCTGTGGAATTGGCTGGGATAGTGATCTTCCATTCAAATTTTTCATTACTGTTTTTCCACTCGCTCTGTATCAATCCCTGGACCGACTGATAAGACGATCGCACGAATGAGAGTCCATCAACAGGTAATGGCTTCATGGTGATCTTTTTGAAGGCCACTTCTTTTGCATCCGATTTAATTCCCGCAAGATTTTCATACATCCATGTCAACAGGTCGCCCAATAACATCACATGATTTTGCGAATTCATTTGCGGGTTGGCAGTATTGCCGTTCCAGAGTTCCCAAATAGTGGTAGCACCATTTTCGGCCATATAACCCCAGCCGGGGTAAGTTTTGGTAGTTGCCATTTGATACGCAACTTCCGCACGCATATTGTTGCTGAGTGTGCGCATGATGAATTGACTGCCGATCAAACCGGTACTGATATGTCCTCCGTTTTCCAGCCGGATCTTTTGTGTGATATTAAGCAATACATCTGCTTTCAAACTATCCGGTGTAATACCAAAACAGTAGGGCAATAAGTTTGCAGTGACCGTATTATTGCTGTAATATTTTTTTCCTCTGTTATAGAATTTCTTATTGAAGGCAATTTTCATTTTTTCTGCCAGCATACGGTATTCGTTTCCATCATTGTCCACATGCAATATTTTCGAAAACTTTTGCATGTAGGTTAGCAGTTGATAATAATAAGCCGTAGCGATCAGCGCACCGTCCGTATTACGTGAACTGTCTTTGGCATGTATCAATTCCAGACTTTCTGGCGGCATACACCAATCACCGTACTTGTCTTTTTCGATGATATAATCTTTCATGTATTTCTCCTGCATATGCATCATCCATTTTTTCATGGAAGGATAATGCAGAGCAATGGAACGCTGGTCGCCAAACTGGTTATACAACATATCGGCAACGGTGATATATGTTGCAGGCCAGGTAACATCATCCGTATAATAATTCCAGAATGCGGGCGCCACATCGGGGATCACACCTTCTTCTGTTTGTGATTGTTCTATATCGTTTAACCATTTGGCGTAAAGATTCTCGTTATCAAACAAAAAACTTTCCCCTAAACTGCCGATGGCCCTATCGCCAAGCCAGGGTTGGCGCTCGTTACGTTGCGGGCAATCCAATGGCATGCCTTTATAATTTCCCGCAATGCCCCACCATGCATTTTGGTAAATTTTATTGAGCGTTGTATTGGATGATTGAAAAGAACCCGTGGTCTGCATCGCATCATACACCATTTGTCCTTCAAAATTTTCGAGCGTTGCTGCTCCTGGATACCCGCTAACTTCTACATACCTGAAACCATGAAACACAAACTGGGGATGCCAGGTTTCCTCGCCCACTCCTTTCGCCGCGTAGATATCGGTAACTTTTGCATCACGCAGGTTAGCAACATAGAGTTCACCATTGGGCTGCAGGCTCTCCGCAAAACGAAGCGTTACCTGGTCGCCCTTTTTTGCTTTCAGTCTTATTTGTAACCAGCCCACCATATTTTGCCCCATATCAAGTATGGTAACACCCGATTTCAGTTTCTTCATTGAAACAGGATGAATGACCCTCATCACTTTCATATATTCATTCATCTGTGCCGTAACGTTCCCCTCCGGAGCTTCTACCTGCTCGGCATTGAACCAGGAATTATCTTTAAAACCGGGCTTTGTCCATCCATTGAATTCTTTATTTGCATCATATTCTTCTCCATCATACTCATTATTACTCCTGATCGGTCCATCTGCGGTCATCTTCCAGCTGCCATCACTTACAATGGTTTCCTTCTTACCGTTCGCATATTCTATTTCGAGTTGCAATAACATTTTAGGAAACCCAAATGTGTTGATCTTTTTAGGTTTGTATTCCTGGCGCATAGTAAAAAAACGCCCGTTTCCCAGGACGGTTGCGATAGCATTGTCGCCGGCTTTTATTTGTGTGGTCACATCATAAGTATTGTACAAAACAGATTTACGATAATCCGTTGGTGCCGGCGCCAATACCTGGTTGCCTATCTTATTACCATTGATATAGAGTTCATATAAACCCAGCCCGCTGATATACACGGTGGCGTTCTTAACAGCATTTCCAGCGTTGAATTGTTTTCTGAAATAACGTGCGGATAAACGTGAGAATTGGGTCACACTGTCCCAGGGAGAAGCCTTATCGTACCCGATCCATTTGGCTGTCCAATCATTTTTTCCCAACAGCCCAATACTAAAAGATGCAACACTACTCCATTGAGATGCCCCTTTGGTAGTATATGTTTTTATGCGCCAGAAACAGTTGGTCCTGCTTTGCAATGGTTTCCCTGCATAAACAATATTAATTGCCTGGTCAGAATTGATCTTGCCACTCTGCCAAAGATCGCCCTCATTCTTTTCAATTTTTTCTTTGCTGGATGCAACGATCACTTCGTATGCAGTTTGCAACACATTTTGTTGAGACGATTGAATTTCCCAACTGAACAATGGATTAACGATGCCAATACCAATTGGATCCTTCAATCTCTCACAACGCAGTTTGTGAACACTGATCTGCGCAGAAACACAAACTGAGGTAAGCACGAACAATATAACAGCAATTCTTTTCATGATCATTTTTTTGACAACTACATCCCCGAAAAATTAAAATACAATACCAGTTCCTTGGCCCTTGCAGGGTCTTTTTCATAATCGTAGTAGATATTTTTAACACCCATTGGCCCCGTTGTTTCCACTCTTTGTGATTTATTACCAATACCGGAGATGCCTTGCATAAAAGAAATATCACCCGTGGGAAAGATCAACTGGTAATTATGCCATTGGTCATCCTTAAAACCGGGTGTAAACAAACGCATAAACACATCTTCATTTTCAGTAACCACAGAAAAGGATCCATTCGTTGTATTGAATTTACTCCAGTACATATTTGAATGGTAGCCTTTGAATTCGGGATAGTTCCATGTTTCGCCCGTTTCGGTGTTGTTGTATTCTTTATGCCAGATGCCAAACAAATTTCCTCTCATCCTGTTCTTCCATACACGATACGGGCCATTGCCCAAATAATCCACGGACTTAATATTCTTTTCAGGGAATGAAAAATTAACTCCATCAAAGTTTGTAAAATATTCACCAGGGAAATACCGGACTTTCATTTTGATCCATCCATCTGGATAGATCGTCCATTGCAATGTGTTGTAATTTTTCTTTTTATCAAAAGCAGATTCAATAACAAGGTTCTTTCCTTCAAAATGATGTGAGAAATTTTGAAAATTATTGGCGCCTTCCTGCAACACCGGCCCGTTACTAAAGGGAATTAATTCTTTGCTATTCTTCACTTCTACTACCCTGCCATTATTCCGGTTAAGCGTAACAGATAGTTTGCCCGAGACAATCACAAACAAACTATCCTTCTCTTCCAACTTCACATCTCCCGCACCATTCTTTACAACTTTTGCATCGGCAATTTTTGCCGGCAAACTAACAGGGAAACTCCAGGTAAAGATCTCTTTTTGATGGTCGTCTTTTGCGGTTACATACAAAACATCATAGGCAGCAAAATCACCAGGAAGATTTAGTTTCAATGAACCTTTCAATAAAGGTTTGATATCAGGAGAAGCAATGCTGCCGGAAATCTCTTTTCCTTTATTGAACTCTTTCAATTTCCAGCTAAAACTGCATTGATTGGTGTTGGTAAAATGATAACGATTTTCAATATTAATTTTCCCATCGAAAGCCGGCGTAATTTCTTTTTTCTCCACAAATACCGGGCTCCATACTTCTTTGATCGTGAAATAACTTCCTTCTTTTTCATGATAGGGCCCCACAATTCCATCGGCTCCGTGATTTCCATCAGTATCGATCATACCATCTTTATCCGTGCGAACCACACCTTCATCAGCAAGATCCCACAAGAAACCACCGGCTGATAATGGATTCTTCCACATCGCTTCCCAATAATCTTCGAGACCCGCGCCATGACCACCATCATACAAACCATGCAGGAATTCGGTTGGCATAATAATATCATGACCCATATCGTAGCCACCGATACCATAGTTATACTCGCGGTAATGTTGTGTATCAAATCCACCAAACAATTCCCATGGATGGATCACAGGACGTTTCTGCGGATCCTGTTCTGTAAACAGATGATCAAGCTCACGGTTATGCCCGCCTTCGTTTCCATTGCTCCAGAAAATAATGGAAGGATGATTCACATCATGATCCAGCATTTCTTTTACCAGTTTGGTTCCGGTAACTGTGTTATAGTTACCGTGCCATCCGGCGAGTTCATCCATCACATACAAACCCAATGAATCGCAGGTTTCAAGAAAATGTGCATCAGGAGGATAATGGCTCATTCGGACAGCGTTCATATTCATATCCTTCATCAACAACACATCTTCTATGCTCAACCCAACAGAAGTAGTTCTGCCACTTGAGGGCCAGAATGAATGACGGTTCACGCCTTTCATTTTTACTTTTACACCGTTCACATAGATACCATCACGTTGTTTTACTTCTACCGTTCTGAAACCAAACTTTTGCGAAACGATATGAACAGGCTGCCCATTTTTATACAAAGTAAAAACTGCTTTATACAGGTTCGGAGATTCGGCGTTCCAAAGTTTGGGAGCAGTAAATATTCCGTTAAGTTGGTTTTGTTTATCAACTCTATTCTCAACAAGTTCTTTTCCGAATTTCAATCCATTGGATGAGAATAACTGTACAGATAATTTATCTGCGGTTCCATTTGTAAAAACATTGGCGTTAAATGTTCCATTGGCCTTTGCGTCTATGGCAACTCTTTCAATATGCTGCGCTGGCAATGCTTCAAGAAATACCGGCCTGAAAATGCCCCCAAACAACCAGAAGTCAGCTTTTCTTTCAGCTGCATTCACCGATCCATTGGCCGAATGCTTGGAGACTATTACTTCCAGTAAATTGGCCGCATCATATTTTATCAACTTACTGATATCGTATTTGAACGAATAAAATGCACCCTGGTGCATTTCTCCTGCGGAAACTCCGTTAATGGTCACTTCCGCATCAGTCATCACACCTTCAAAAACGATATTTATTTTTTTCTGCTTCCATCCCAACGGAACATTGAAATGATATTTGTACAATCCTTGCTCCTTTCCTCTTACACTGTCTTTCGCAAATCCGTAATCATATTTTCCAAACCCCTGCAATTCCCAACAGGAAGGGACAGCAATGCTTGTCCATTTACCAGATTGTATACCTGCTGTACAATAAAACTCCCAATTCACGGTTTTATCTTTCCCGGTTCCCGATAAGTATTGGATCTCCGTTTGCTGCGCAAAGAGCTGGCCGGCAAATAAAATTTTGCATGCAAAGAGAATGGTATATTTTATTTTTTTGAACATTCAGTCAAATCATTTTTTGATCCAGGCTTTTGAATCACTATTCAACATCGTTGCGTCGCACACTTCAGAGTCCAGAACTTCATTCCGCTTCTACCCTCTAAACTGTGTCTCTGTGTGCAAAATAATTCTCACAAAGACACAGAGGCACGGTTTTATAAATGCGTTACCAGTTTCTTCATATTTTCAGAGGAAGCCAATTTCTTTCCATTCACCCAAACCGAAAATCCTCTTCCCTTATTATATTTTTTCCCATCCTTATCCCAGATAATGGTGATGATCTTTCCATGATATAAAACATTATCCAAACAAAACCAATCCCATTTACCTGCCGGCAGCAATGGATTTACTTCCAGCATATCATCCGCTCTCGGGCGCAAGCCTACCAGGCCTGTAATGATTAGGTCATTGAATGTGGAGTGATTATAATACCGGCTTCGCTCTTCATCACCCTTTAACCAATAACCCGTTTTCTCGTCAAGGTATTCGCCCACATAAGGCCTGCCGCGGTAATATTGCGATTCAACAAAAGTATTCAGCAGGTTAAAATAATCGGAGTTGGTAACATAGGTTTGATTGTAATTATTCAACACATTAGCTGTAGCCGTTAATGTTTGCGAAGTAGCAAAGGGCCAAACCGCACCGTCCCACTCACATTTACAACAGCCATGCGTTCTGAATAAAGGATGCGACCTGTCCGCGGTTGTAATACCAAATGGCGCAGTAAATGTTTTTGTGTCTGTCAGATTTTTCCAGGCAATATTGTAATTGCTATCGGGCATATTGAAATACCAGGGGATAAAACCAGTCTCCTCTTTCACATTGGCCATCGTATCCTTCTCTGTGCGCACTTCAAAGAACCTGTCCTTATTGCTCCATAATAAAGATTGCGTAAGCGATTTGATCGAATCCGCCTTTATCTCATACTTCTTTGCATCGGCGTCCTTACCTGATAATTTCTCTATCGATGCCAGTGCTTTTGCGTTCCCATACATATAGCCATTAATACTTGGGCGGGCATTTTTTTCCTTTCGTCCGCCGCTAATGGTCTCTTCCATCGCATCACGAACATCAAATTGCCAGTAGAGTCCGTTTTTTGATTTTTTCTCTGCTTCCCACGCAGCATAGTCAGATTCCAGGTCGGGCAATAAACCGGTGATGACCTTTTTATCCGCATTTACTTTGTACCGATTGTACAATGCGTCAATATTCCAACTGCTATAGAAACGGAGTTTTTTTAGCGGCTTCCCATCATTACCTCTATACCATATATTGATATCATCATTTAAGAACTGCTGGTTATGCAGCCATCTTGCTTCATAGATATGATGACCCAGCGCACTGGCGATGAGATTATATTTATCAGCATAAGAACGCTGTATTAAAAACTCGGTAAAAGCAAATCCCTGCTCCGTTTTTTTAATATGCTTGCGCAATGTCCACCAACGGAAATAGAAGATCTCTTCGAAGTTCTGTTGCGGGCATTCAAACAAAGGGATGTTCGACCGTACCCATTGCCAGGAACTGTCGTTGGGAATTGCCTGTTTGATATTTTCATCCTCCATCGTATTAAAATAATCGATGTAGTGTTTATAGTCAGTGGCTTTCAAAACAAAGGGTGTATTGTTTTGTGCATGGGCAACGGACACAAACAGGGACAGGGAAAAGATAAAAGCCCTGATCCCAAAATAGTTCTTATAATATCGTGTCAATCTATGCATGTTCTTTAGTTACCGGATGTTTTCAAATATTTGATAAAATAAACAGCTTCTGCATCCCTGCTATCTGCATTAGCCAAATCATAACTTTGATCTGTTGGCGTATCTGCATCCGGGAAGCGGCGTGTGCTTCCTGTTCTGAACACGATCCGCTCAATACTTTGTACTGGTGCAAAAAACAAATTAGCACCAGTATTTTTCCCGTTAATGGTCACATTGTAAAAACGACTTTCTGTATTCAGTTCCACTTTAATATCAAGCGTTTCACCGGCAGTATATTTTGCCAGCGACTTATTCCTGTAACCAGCTTTGGTAATGAATGAACCCGATGAATCAAAAGAAAGCCGGATGCAAGGTGTACCCTTCGCATCCACAAACTCTATCTCTAGTACTCCGAATTTCTGTTGCATCGGTACTACCGAAAATTCAGCAGTTAATTTTTTCGTTTCCGGAATTACATGTTCAGCTTTCGCATAATCAAAAGGATCACTGTCAGTCAAAACCAATGCTTTCGCACCATTTGCCAATTTTCCCATTTTTACCGGAGCCCATAATGGCGCATAAATATTCCATTCTTTTAATTCGGCACCATCTTTCATTGACGCGAATTGGTCGTTGATATGCTGATCCATTTTCGCTTTCACAGGAACCGGGATATCAGATACCCAGATATCTTCCTTGTTCATGCTGTAAGTCACCCACAAATTATTATTGGGTGGAGAGCCCTCTCCTTCCTGTATGCCGCGAACATACTGCGGCCCGTAAGATTTATAGGCGCCACCATAACGCAGTGAAGTGATCTCACCGTTTACCAGCAAAAGATTTTTATAATTCAATCCATCATTACTCACACTGATCGCCAATGGCCAGCGAAATTCAGAGGGGTTGTATATCGTTGCATATTTACCATCGCTTGTTTTCTGTCCCCAGATCTTTGCATTGGCATTCACAAATCCCGGTGCACGCGTTGGATTGTACTGCCAGGTTTTTCCCTCATCGCTGCTGATGCTTGTTAACGCATATTTCCAAAGCCCCACAACTTTTCCGTTGGGCAGATGGTAATAATCGAATGCTTTAAAATCTTTTTTCAATGGTATCAATGGATCGTTTCTGTCGGCTTCTTCCACCCATTGCTGCATCAGCAAGGGTTTCGACAATAACTCATCGCAGGCAGCAACGAAACCTTTATCAGTTGATGTTTTATAAAAAGGATAAGAGGTGTTCTTTTCATTGAATGCATGATTGTACCGGATAAAATAGATCGGGCCATAAGTTCCATCTTCATGTATTTCTCTCGCTACCCTTCCTATTCCATTGCCGTCATTGGGATCATCTTTTTGTCCCAATACAATACCATAAAAGCCCTGGACCAATAATTTATTTTTACTTGATACATAAAAACCTATGCGTTGATGCATTACTGCAAATGTGTTTTTAGCCGTATCCTTTCTGCCTTCTTTTACCGTACCATCCGGAATTTTATAAGGCGGGAAAACAATAGAGGGCGCAGTCCAGTTATATCCATCTTTTGATTCCATCAATAAAGTCTGCCCGGGTGGAACATGCTCGCCTACCGGGCAACTCAGGTATTCAAGATAAAAACGGTTGTTCCAGTAGCAAAGCATCGGCGCGTGGTTATAGGTCCAGCCGAAACCACTCTTCGCGGTCTTGTCAGCCCTGTTAGCACGCATTACCTGGATATTGTGGACGCCTATTGCGGGGCTTAACTGGCCGTGATGGTAATCTACACTTGACAAGGTGTTCCCGATGTAGCGAACGGTATCCTGTGCATTCGCGTGAATGGTGAATAGTGAATGGTGAATAATAAAAATTATATAAGATATTTTTTTCAGCATTATTTTTTATTGCCATTAGCTGTTAACAATCCTTTCAGTATTTTTTTATTCGCAGTGAATACAGTTCCGTGTTTGTGTAATGGAGGAACAGAGACAAGCCCATCCGCTTTTTCAAATGAAACAAAATCTTTTGTTTTGATGGCGCTGTATTTTTTGGCCTGGTAAGCGTCAAAATAGATCAGCCACCCATCTTTTACTTTTGCAACCGAAGGGCCTTCTGTAAACTGATCGGTCAGTGGTTTTGAAATATTCTCAAAAGGACCCAATGGTGTTTTAGCAAATGCTACTTTGATATTTCTTTCCGGTCTTGTATTGTCTTTCATTACCAGCACATAATCAGCAGTGTTTCTTTTGATGAGTTCTGCATCTATCACACTGAATTTTGGATCGAGATACAATTTTGTTTCACTGAATGTTGCCAAGTCTTTTGTTGTTGTATAATAAAGACGATGGTTATTGTTCTCGTCTTCTATTCCTTTTTCAAAACGGCCGGGAATACAGGATGCCCAGATGATCATAAACTGTTTCTGTTCATCATCGTAAAACAATTCAGGAGCCCAAACATTGGCAACCGTTTTCTCCTTTTCCATTACAGGTATGTACTTTTCCTCGCTCCAATGAAGAAGGTCCTTAGAAGATGCGTAGCCAAAACCATTACCTCCTTTCCATTCAGTTGTCCATACCAAATGAAAAGTTCCATCTGGGCCCTGCAAAACCGATGGGTCGCGCATGATCTTTGTTAGCCCGATATTTGGCGCCAGTAAAATAGTATCCAGGCTGCTCCATCTATATCCATCATTGCTGTACAACATCCGCAAACCCTCAGTAGCGGGTTCATGAAAAGAACTGAAGAGATACACTTTTGATGAACAGGATACCAATACCCAACTGCTTAGTAAAAAAAGCCATTTGATATTGATATATTTTCTTTTCATTTTATGGATTCATTACAGATGTTAAAACCAACACCCAGTCGTTACCATTCTGTGTATTACCGGGTGGATCAAACTCATGTTTGCCTTTATTATCGAATACACCTATTGCAAGGTATTTTCCATTGCGAGGATCATACCAGGATGCTTTAATCTTTGTTCCTTTGATCTTGCCCATGTTTACCTGCATATTTCTACCGGTATACGTGTAAATGAACGCGTAATCATTTCCCCTGATCGCAGCGAAATATTCATAACGCTGCCCCTGGTTCGCGATCAAGGATTGGTCGGGCACTCTGCCTGTTGCGGGTTTAGACAGCATTAATTTTTTTAAATACTGCACCTGCGAGGAACCGTTATCATTTATTGCATCGCTCCATTTCTGTTTTGTAAAATAATCGCCGATGCCAATCCCGTTAAAAAACTGCATGACGGCATTATCGCCATATGTAAACCCGGCACCGCCTGAGAATACGCTCCAATATCCATATCGTCTTACATCATCCGCGTGCCAATGCGGGGCAAGGCTGTCGTGTAAACCGTGGGGAATGTTTTCATAAGAGGGTTCACCATCCATTGTTGGTTTTAGGGGTTGCAACGCATAATCATTCTGTGCAAATTTCCAGTTGTCTTCGCCAATACGGGGTTCTGCTGTATCCTGCGCATAATCTTTATGACCGCTTTGAAACATATTAAAATCAAGCCAGTCTTCTTTGTGAAACCATTCCGAAGAAGTACTTCTGCCGCGCGGATGAAAAGTGATCAGGTGTTGGTGATCAATACTCCTGATGGTTGACCCGATGATCTTCCATACAGACTGTTTATCTGTCCCTTTGATATCCCCACCATTTACCCAGATGATATTGCTTTTATCCTTGTATCGATTCGTCAAAAATGTTGCATATTTTTTTGCGCCGTCTTCACTTACTAACCCACTTTTTACATTGCTGCCCCAGACAGGCACCAGCGCCATATAGATGCCTCTTTTCTCTGCTTCACTGATCACATAATCTACATGATCCCAGAAATCATATTCAGTTGGATCACTAAAACGATTGCCCTGGGTAATCTTTGGTTTTGATACATCGTTATTGATCAAAGCTGAATCACCATACCTGTTCACCGCATGCTTCACATCATGCAATACCATTACCTGTATCACATTAAAACCTTTGGATTGCCTGTCGTTTAAGTATTGAATCGCTTCATTCCTTGTGAGTTTTGTAAAAAGCAACCAGCCTGTATCGCCGAGCCAGAAAAAAGGATCGTTATTGCCTGTAACAAACGATCGTTTATCATTTGAAATTTTTAATCGTGGTAGCGTTCTTTCTTGCGCAGCAACTTCCACCGCGCAGATGCAAAAGGTAACTATCAGTAAAAAAAATATTTGTCGAATAGGCTTCATCAATAAAATCATTTATTTCACAAGAGTAATCCACGCCACAATATCACCATTCTGCGGACTTGTAAATCCCGCCAAAACTGAACCTTTTACAGTTTGCTCACCGCCTATCGCATTACCCGACCTGACATCTATCCATTTTACAAGATAGTTTGCATTCTGATCACCCTGGCTCAGCTGTAAATTGTTTGAATGTTTGTAAACAATATAATTTTTACCATTGCTCAATATAAAAGCATTGGCAGTATTTACAGGCTGCATGGAAGCGGCATCTGTCAAAAATTGTGCAGATAATGCTGGTATTACGGGCAATGAACCTCCGGCCATAAATACGGCCCAACCAAACTGGTCAAAACTATCACTCGAATACATGACTGCTTTGGAAGGATATTTTACGCGATAATCTTTCACCGCTTTATAAACCTGTTCAAAAGAAGTTTTTTTAGGTTTCAATAAACGTGCATGTTGACGTGGTGCAAGATTTTGTCCGCCCCTGGGTTCGTATACTGTTCCATCAGCCTGGTTATGCCAGTAACGGATATCGATCAAATCAACAAGCGAATTGTATTTAGGATTTTGTAAGATAGAATCCTGTACATCTTTGGTAGTACTCAAACCAATGATCTGTTTTTTACCCGTTTCTTTTTCCCAGTCGCGGATCACGTCCAGCCAGAATTTTACAAAATGTAATGGACCGGTAAATTCTTCACCGATCATTTGTATCACGCCATTGTTATCCTTGAAATTATTCAGGCACTGGCGGATGTATTTTTTATGCAATTCACTACGTACAGGATCTGTGATATCATAGAACTGTTCTCCCATGAAAATTCTTTTATCACCTGCATAAGGCACAGGTTCAGGAAATCCGGTATTATTAATATTGTTAGCCGTGCGCCATGGAAAATCTGCATAGTGTGCACCTGCTTCAATGATATTGTGTTGAAAATAATTCTGGTGCACCAATAACAATCCTTTCTGATCCGCGAGATCCGCAAATTGTTTCAGGCGGCCCCAATACCATGGATTGTATTTGGTGAGATCATATTTGCTCAATCCATCCCACGCGAGATCTTTACCGCTGCGTGCAAAAGGCAGTTCATAAAACGGCGGCCATACTTCTCCATCCATCCTGCGGATGCGTTCATGATCATCCCTTCTTCTTTCATACCATAAAGCGTAATGCTGTTCCATGCCGATGATATGCTGTAGTTTCATCGTATCGGTGAGTTCATTCAGGTCATCAGTTAATCCTTTGCCTGATCTTCCGGGAACAAAGCGTGTGATAGCAGGTTGGACATTAAGGAGGTCATTCGCCTGCACACCACCGTTCCACCAGGGCACTTCTTTGCGGATGCCTGTCAGTATTTCGTTGCCCCGTACTACCCAGCCATTCGTGATCTGCATGGCAGGCGCGAGGGTTGGTGGCGTTAATTTCTTTACACCGATCTCATCAATCGTTTTAATTCCACTGCTGCTTACCGGTAACGGATTTCTTTTTACAGATTGATTGATCCACTCATCCATCTGCATACGAGGCTTTTTGGCAAGCGCTGTTAATTCAGCAGCCACTTCAACAGTTGGGCTGCTCGATGCGTCAGTGGGAATAAATAATATTTGCGACTGTGCATCTACATTTTTATGAAGACGCTCTTTTAATTGCGCATAAAAAAGGCTTCTTGGTGTGATTGCATCGTTTGATGCAGTCCAATATCCATCACCTGCAAACTGCGACCATGAACCAAATGCCCAGTTCTGCGCGCCAGGTGGTTTGTAACAATCTATTCTTGCAGCTGTACAGTTCCAGAACAAACTGTTGGCCGCGGCCCAGCCTGCACCTTGTCCATCTTGCCCTCGGTTGCCAAAACGCAAAGCATTTCCATCAACATTCACAATATCAAACAAAATCCCCGAGGCCCAACTGTCAATGGCCCCGCTGAAATTGTAAGGTAAAATAGACTCGCATTGTACAAAAGCGTTCGGACCGGGCGCACAATACCCTGTTGCAAAATCATGGTAACCGTTGGACGCATAACAACGCTGAAACAATGTTTGCTGGCCGGTGGTAAAAAAAGTATAGCGTCTTTGTCCGCCGATCTCTGAAACAGGATCGATTGACCTGCAATCTTCCACCGTAATTTGTTTCGACGTTTCCAGGATACTCACTGCTGATCCTGCGAAATGTGAAAAATTAATTTGTCTTACCCATGCATCTTCTGCATTCTCTATATTGATGGCGTTCCATCTATGATCTTCATCTTTGGGATTTTTTTTATCGTAGAATGATTCGCAGCTAAGGTTTTCGATTCCTGAATGACTGATGCGTCCGTTCCATTGATACGCAGCAATCGTTCCACCGCCATAATTGGTGTCTAACGCAGTTGTCAACGGAGCATCAATGCTGATCGAATTTCCATTGACAGCAGTTATGGTTCTGTCAAAAGAAAGATCCCTCTCTCCTGCTTTCCATCCGAGTGTGCTGATGCCGCCGCCAAATATTTCAGTACCGATATCGGAGATCCATTCTTTGGTTGATGGACGGCGGATCAATATTTTATCGCCGGCTTTTAACTGCGCGGCATTTGCCACAGTAAACTTCATCGCATTAACAGGAACATAGGCATCCGTGATCCTGATACTACTGTTCTGTTTTTTATCATTGCGACCGATAATTTTGATCATTGCCAGCCTGCCGGTTCCCGCACCATATAAGACCGTTCCTCCTTCATTCATTCCAGATCCGCGCAATACAATTCCGGATGCATTGACCTGGAGTTGGCCATTAATTTCATATCTCCCTTTCTCCAATAATATGGCGCCGCGAAAACCATCTTTATCCAAAGGAAGTGTTGCCAGGTAATCAATAGCTGATTGAATACGTAATGTTGCATCACCTGCTTTAACAGGGACGGTTATTTTTACTTCAATGGATGGTATTGGTTTTTCGGAAGCCATGTAGCCGCTGTAAGAAAAATCCGGAATGCGGTTGCCCAATGAATCGGGTGTGTACACAAGGCCATCTTTCTCAACAGCCAATGGTGGCGGTGGTTTTATTACTTTCGGTTTCTGTGCAAAAACAGGAACTATGGTCGTGACCAGGAGAATGCAGGCTGCTACTGTTTTACATACAGGCGAAGATTGGGGGCGATGCGATCTCAAGATGATAATTTTGAATAGTATTGAAACAAAAAGATGACTTTACGGGATCTTTAGCAGTTCACGAAAGCCATCTTTTTGTACAAATTACGTTAGTTTTTTGAAGTCGCCGGGCTTACTGTTTTAACATCCACCAAACTGTTTAAATACACTTCAATATTGCTGTAGCCACTTTTAGTAATAGCAGCTGCGTCTTTAGGATCTTTCAGATTTAAGCCATGCGCAGTTTCCCATGCATCAGGTATCCCGTCACTGTCTGAATCAATATAAGGTGTTCCTTTATATACAGGATAACCGCCTACCTGTGAAGGGTCAGTAATGATACCTTGTTTGTAAGAGTCTATCGGTAAACGACGGTACTTGAACTGTGTTGTTGGCAGTTTAACGCCTTCGATATAATCGATCTTCCCGGTAACTACCTGCTTAATAATCCGCGTATCCACAGGGTCTCTTTTAGGCAAAGTGGCGCCAGCATTGGCGAGTACAAATGCTTTTGCTTCAAGAGTCGGTATAATGGTTAACTCAGGCATCGGCAAAGGCTTATCCCATTTCATGGCGTCCTTGTATTGGCCCGCATCGGGTTGTTCTTCTACCTGAACGCCGCCGTTCCAGTTGTCTTTGGTAACGGTTTCGTTGCCTTCTACAATATTACCGTTTACATAGGCACGTCCAAAAACCAGGTAACCCAATTTGCTTCTCCCGCTTTCCGGTTTTAAGATCCTGTGGGAAATGGGTTTATCCTGGCCCGGTGTTGAAGGGCCGGGTTTATAATAGTTGTTGATGATATTATACATAGCCGTATAATCGCCGCCATCTGTTGAACGGTGCACCCAGTTAAACACAACATTGTTTGCAAAATTGAAGATCCCGTTCCACCCGATAGAAGGATTGCGGCCCGCATTATCTGCCCAAAGATTTCTAACGAATGCGCAATTCTCTCCACCTAATGTGCTTCCAAAAGCGTGGTTCCAGGTATCTAATGATTCGGAGAAAATAGAATTCTGTATAGTGATATTAACGGTTCCTAATTTCAGCTCACCATTTTTCATCGGTGTGCTGTCGTTATACATGTGGCGGTACATACTCATGTTCTCGTCCAATCCCCAACTGGCTGATACGTGATCGATCATGATATTCCCAACGGGATTGCCGCCAATGGCATCATCCCTTCTGCCCTCATTGGTTTCGCCGCGGCGGAAACGCATATAACGAACGATCACATCATGTGTATTGATCCATACAGATTCTCCGGCAACACATACACCATCTCCCGGCGCGCTTTGTCCTTCGATTGTTATATACGGCGCGCGGATCATCAGCGGGGTTTTGATACGGATAATGCCCGATACATTAAACACAACAATTCTTGCACCGCCCTCTTCACACGCCCAGCGGAAACTTCCCACACCAGCATCATTCAGGTTCGTTACAACGATCACTCTTCCGCCACGGCCGCCAAAACTGTATTTACCACCGCCTTCCGCACCCGGGAATGCCGCGATAGAAGCCTGCGGAAGATCGACAGGCCGTGCCGCCCATGGTATATATGGACGACCATGTTTCGCCTCTTCCTTGATGATCGGGTAAGAGATCCACCACATGGAATCAGAATGCTTAGTTGCAGCGGCCATCAATGAATCGGACCATTTTTGAACAGCCGGTGGAATAGTTGGGTATTGTGCTTTGACAGATCCCAACCCTATCAATAAAATTGACAACGAAATAATGATTCTTCTTTTCATATCAAACATGTTCACTCAGTTAAATAATTTATCAGCTTTCTATGCAGGGTTGATAAAAAGCGGGCAGTGGGAACTACCCGCTTTTTTGATGATTATTTTAATGGATCGAA
Source organism: Bacteroidota bacterium (assembly GCA_040388705.1). GTDB lineage: Bacteria > Bacteroidota > Bacteroidia > Chitinophagales > Chitinophagaceae > Sediminibacterium. Next base: position 502,758 of record JAZKBI010000003.1, read on the forward strand.
TGAGCCGCCCCAGTTACTGTTCTGGCTCAGATTCGGATTATTGTTAACAGCCGCTTGCGGTATCGGGAAGAAATAATACGTTGACAGGAAATTGATCGGCGTAGCATCCAGCTTCGTTGTTGAATTGGTAGCGTCGTGTTTATTATTCCTTGTTGTTGTAAAATAATTCGCCATCATGTTATCCAGGTTTTGTAAATCCCTGTTACTGGCATTGGTCGGGTCTTTTAACACCGCGGCCGTTGGAATACCTGTTCCTGTTCTTAAAACGATCCGTACCCGGTTTCTTGTCCATCCATTCAGGTCAGACATTCTTTTCCAGCGATAGAGATCCCAGAAACGTTTTCCTTCAAAAGCGAATTCAATTTTTCTTTCCTGCAAGATAGCATCGAATAATTGCGCCCTCGACATGCTTGCAGCCAGTCCGTACAGGTTGTCTGCATTGGCATCAATCCCCGCTCTTTTTCTTACGGCGGTTATGCCCGTATAACCTTCCTGGGTTGTACCTACCCTGTTGATACCAACTGCGGATTCTCCCAAATTCAGCAATACTTCGGCATACCTGATTTCCATCCAGTCTGTACCGCTAAATTGAGGGTCGGCACTTGGAAAAGTTCCTTCAGATACTGCTTTCCTGCAATAGAAACCCGTATTTGAAGCGCTTGTTTCTGTTGAAGTGGTAGCGGTTTCATAATAGGTCCACATCTTTTTGGTTGTGATACCATCCAAGGGCCATGTGCAACCATTATAAGCAATGGTTGCATCAAAACGTGGATCCCTGTTCTTATAGAACAATGTGTCATAATAAGGGTAGGTTGTAGAAGTACCGGGGGCTTTACCGTCTTTCATCGTGTATCCCATCACCAGGTCCCAGGTAGGCACGTTTGAACCGCTTCCCTGTAAGTAAGAAGGCCTGCATGATTTATCCCAGCCATTGTTTTTCTTTACCTGGTCAGTAACAGAGTTATTATAGATGGTAACCATTACAGCTTCCGGGTTATTCGCTTCTGTGAACCACATGGTTTTGTAGTTTGTATTTAATCCAAAGCCATTGGCATCTAAAATTGTTTTTGCCTGTAAATTGGCATCGTAAGCTGCCTGCCATCTCTCAGCCAGGTCGCCGGGATTGAACATCGGGCTCGCCCAGTATAGCATGATCCTTCCTTTTAAAGCCGCTGCGGCACCGCTGGTTATCTTGCCCCATGCTGCGCTCGAACTGGTGGTTGTCCATTTGCCTGGTAAGTATTTAATTGCTGTATCAAGATCAGCTCCCATTTGCGCAAAGCATTTTGAAGTCAGATCCCTTGGTAAAAGAGCAGAATCTCTTGCTGCCTGGCCAACTCCTGAAAGTGGGTCGAGCACTAATGGAACACCGCCATAGATCCTTACAATATCCCAGTAACGGAATGCCCTGAAGAATTTAGCCTGTGCTACAAATTTGTTTTTTGTATAAGTAGGCATTGGGCTTTCCTGTACGGATTGAATAAATGTATTGATCTGCCTGATCTTTCCCCAGTTATTGGAAGGTTGTGAATTGTTGGTATTTAAACTGGTACCAAAATCTGTTGGTTCGCTGGTTCCAAGGCTAACTGTACCGGTCATAAATACATTACCTGATGCATAGCCCTCTTCAGACAATTGGGGTTGTGTACCACTCAGTACGCTGCCGGTATTCTGGCCACCGAAAAGAGGCAGGTTATTGTCATAGAGATTATCAAGGTTTAATTGTACCAATGTTGAATCGGAAAACAACAGGTCGGGGGGTACATTACTCAGGTTCTGTTTGTCTAACACCTTCTGGCAACTTGCCAGAAGTACCAGTCCTGCAATTGCGATATTTATATATTTCATTTTCATTACAATAAAGTTTAGAGGTTTACATTCAATCCAAAAGTGAACGTTCTTAATACCGGGAAAACATCATAAGAACCATTCGCATTATCCTTATAATCGTATGGATTGCTAAGGTTGAATGGATTGGTACCGATCAGGTACGCTCTTACATTACTAAACCCAATTTTGTTTGCAATGTTCTGAGGCAGGGTATACGACAAATTAAAATTGGAAACTCTGCAGGAAAATGAACTTCTCCACCAGAAATCAGTTGCTACGTCATAAGAGAATGCATAGAACGGTGAAGGATAAGCCGCATTGGTATTTGTTGGTGTCCAGTGGTCCGCCCAGAATTCCGGCCTGTTCTGCCAGATATTGTTACCTACTTTTCTTGCAGCAGATTCAACCGAACCAATACCACCCCACGACATACCCATCACTACGTTAAAACTTAAACTTTTATACGTAACGCCCCAGTTAAGGCCCAAACCATAGTGATTACTTGATTTATTGTTCAGGTAGTCCTGGTCATCGGTAGTGATCGTACCATCGGCTGCTGTGTACTGGCCGCTGGCATCCTTAGGTCCTCTTACATCCTGGAAATAAAGCATACCGGGCTTTGGTGCGTTACCAAAGATCTTATAGTTAGGTGATTTAGCAAGCAATGCATCTACATCGGCCTGTGTTCTTAAGATACCTAAAGAGTGGTAACCAAGGAAACCGAGATCGTCAGATTTTCCTGCTATATCAAGGTAAGTACCGATATTACCTTTCGCCTGGTCGATAATAATTTGTTTGTTATCAACCCAGCTGAAATTGGCAGTTACATTGTAGCCCCAGTCTTTGTTGATTCTATTATTCCAGTTAACAGAAAGTTCGTAGCCAAACGTATTTGCTTTACCGAAATTCTCTGATGGCAATGTTGCGCCAATTAAAATAGAAGGTGCAGATGTTAAGGCCGACAGCATATTTGAACGATAATCAATGTATGCATCGGTACTTACTGATAAACGGTTGTTTAAAAATTTGGCATCCAGGCCGATATCATATTTAGTTACATTATCCCAATGCACTGCCCTGTTCGCGATCTCCACGTTTGTTACAACCGCTACACCTCTGTCTGCATTGCCGCCGTAAACCACCGCTTTACCGGTTTGGATCGCATAGCTTCTCAACCACTGGTAAGATTTTGTTGCATCCAGGCCAAGAAATCCTACAGAGCCGCGTAATTTCAGGAAGTTGACCGTTTTGCTTAATCCCCTGAAAAACTTCTCTTCAGATGCTACCCAACCCGCCGAGAAAGAAGGGAAATATCCCCACCTGTTTTCCGGTGCGAAATTCTGACTCGCATCTGCCCTTAAATTCACTTCAAGCAGGTATTTATTATCGTAACTGTAATTAAGTCTTCCGATATATGCGAGGCGGCCCGCTTCTGAAATAGGTTCATTAGATAAAACACTTACAGTAGCATAGTTCATATTATCCAGTCCACCGGTTATTACACCATCGGTTTCTGCTGCAACGGCATCAGAATAACTTTCACTTTGTTCGTATCCAAGGAAAACAGCTACCTGGTGTTTACCAAATTTCGCATCGTAACTGAGCGTAGTGTTTAACTGGTATGAAGTTGCCATCGAAGGATTCAACCTTACACGGTCTCCATTAGAGAAAGTATATACTGCGTTAAATGTTGTATCGAGAATGTGGTTGTGCGCACCCAATGTATTAAAGTTGTAAACATTGTATTTGGTACCATATTGCTTTCCCCATGAATTGGCAACGTTCTTGTTAAAATTAACGCCTGCTTTTAGGCCTTTCAGGAATGGAAATTCATAAGAAACCTGTCCCTGGAAGTTAATGGAAGAATTGTAGCTCTTGGTATAGTTGTCCAGGTCATGCACAGCAAAATAATGGTAGTTATTGATATTGCCGCTTGTACCTGCTCCCGGAATGGCGATAGGCTTTCCATTAATATACGGTGCATTAAACTGTGCCTGGCCAATCAAAGTTTTCCAGTCATTGTCTAAACTTTCGTTACCCTGTTTATTAAAAGTGTTTCTTCTATCAGCCAACTCACCACTCAATGAGAGGCTTAATTTTAAACCGTTGGTCAATTTTATATCTGTACTGGAACGGAATGAATACCGTTTGAAACCCAATCCCTCGAAATTGCTGTTGTTCTCATTATAACTCAGACCAGCGAAATAAGTTGCTTTCTCTGCACCGCCACTGATATTGATCGTGTGCCTTTGGTTATGCGCACTTTGAAAAGCCAGTGCCAGCCAGTCTGTATTGTTGTTTTTGAAATACGCCAGTTCATCCGGTGTGTAGTAAGCAGCCAATGCCTGCGTTGCCACAGTATCCCAAGCTTTCGATCCGGCATTATAGTCGTTAAGATATTGTGCCTGCTGGTAACCGTTTAACATCTTAGGCATAGAAGGCGTATTAGAAGTACCATATGATCCGCTATAGGTAATAGATGGTGCGCCGGATCTGCCTCTTTTTGTTTTTATTACGATCACTCCATTCGATCCCAATATTCCATAAATAGCTGCTGATGCATCTTTCAAAACAGATAAGTTTTCGATCTCAGAAGCATCTAACAGATCAAAATCAGCTTTGGAACGAATGATATCATCAATGATAAACAAAGGGTCTTTTGAACCGCCATCCTTTGAATAAAAGATCGGGTTACGTATGGTAATGGTAGCTACCTCTCCCGGTCTTGCAAAACCACCGGAAACACCCACACCAACGATCTGTCCTTTTAAAGCCTCTGATAAATTACCCACTGGCAGATCTGTAACCGCTTTCATATCCAGGGTTCCTACAGAACCTGTTAAATGCGATTTACGTTGCGTTCCGTAACCAACCACCACAACTTCGTCAAGGTCATTTGCTGTCTCCACCAATTCAACCGTGATGGATGATGCAGTGCCTGCCTTTTGTTCTTTTATACCAAATCCAACATGGGAGATGGAAATAATAGATTCAGACGAAGGCGCTTTGATGGTAAACGCACCCTGTTCGTTTGTGATGGTGTTTTGTGTGCCGTTCTTAATTTTCACACTGACGCCGGCAATGGGCGCACCGGTTTTCTGGTTGGTTACCTTACCGGTAATTGTTCTTTCCTGTGCATTGGCTACATTCACTGCACTTAGTGCAAAAATGAGCATGCATGCAAAAAACCTGAGCAGTAGTTTAATTTTCATATGGCTTATTTGTAGTAAAAAATGGCAACGGAGTTAGTTTAGTTTTTTGTATTGGTTTTAGCTGCTTTTATTCTTTCTTCCCATTCCTGCCCTGCTTTTTTCATATCGATACCGGCTGCAGAAAGATAATTATTGATCTTGCCCTTGTACTTCCCGAACCAGGCATGTTTTTTTTCTGATGATTCTGCATCCATTGCATACTCACGGGCTTCTGTGAGATAGATGAGGATCTGTTTTTTTTGATCTTTGGTCAGCGACGGTAACATTTCATCATATGCTTTCACTGTAACCGGAAGAACGCTATAGGTCATCCCGTCTTTTACAGCGATCAGTTGCGCCGGTGTTAATTCTTTGGAAAGCGCAGCGATATAAGGTTTGTGGAGTTTATCCAGCTCTACCATTCTTGCGTCTTCAATGGCTTTGACAGCGTTGGCGAGAACTTCTTTATTTGTTTCAGATGCTTTCAGTGATTTGATCTTTGCATTGGCACTATCATGAACAGCACCCAGCGCCCTGTATTGGTTGGTGATGATATTCTGAACGCGGAAAAATTTTACTGAATCTGTAATACCAAGCGGTGCAACAATTTTATAAGTACGCTGTTTAAGAACAGTAGTATAATTGTCCGCAGCTGCTTTATCCTGGGAGAAAACTTCGGTACCCTGGAACAGGAATAAAGAAGACGCTAGTATGGCTGTACGGACATTCATATGGCTTACTTAAAAGTATTTTTAGCGCTCGATTAAAAATTCCGGGTTTATGTATTGTAAAGGAGGGGCCTGGGGAGATATACCGTTTAGCAGAATAAGACCGACAAGCACTATCGTTTAGAATATGTAAAATCCGGCAGACTGCGTGAATTCATCCTGGAATGTTTCCATTTAAATCTGTGAGAGTAAATGTAGAAGCAAAAAGAAACAGGAACAATGTAAAGTTTGACTATAATGATGGAACATCTTACTATACTTTCTAAAAAATAAGGTCCTGTTTCCCTAAATTTATTTGATAGAAATGAAAGCAGGCGGCAAACCCTTCACTTCTGCCTTCAACGTCATCTTTTTGGTTGTATTATTTGCCTTGGCAATAACAAGTGCAAGGCCATTAAAGGCTTTGCAATAGCTTGACCTGAATGATTGATGGCTTATCTGGCTTCCGTTGTCAACCCCTATGATCTGGCCATTTTTTTCTATTGAAAAATTGACGAGATTGGATGCATCGGGTACCAAATTTCCATTCTTATCAAGAATTCTTACAGTAATAAAGACCAGGTTCTCTTCGTGATGATGGATTATCTTTTTATCCGTAACCAATTCTATTTTAGCCGGTTCGCCTGCTGTTTTGATCTCTTTTATTAAAACAGTCCGCCCATTTTTTCTTGATACCGCTTTTAATGTTCCCGGCTCGAAGGGGATGCGCCACATTACATGCAACTCATCGTTCTCTTTCTTTCTCACACCCATTGAGCGACCATTCAGGTACAGTTCAACTTCATCGGCCTGGTTATAATATGACCATACATCCACCATTTTAGCTGCATCCCAGTTCCAGTGCGGGAAAAGGTGCAGAACAGGTTTGTTTGTCCATTCCGACTGGTACATATAATAAACATCTTTGGGAAATCCCGCAAGGTCAACAATGCCGAAATAAGAACTTCTTGCGGGCCATGGATAAGGTGTGGGTTCGCCGAGATAATCAAACCCTGTCCATACAAACAAACCGGAAAGAAAATCATATTTTTTGATCGTCTTCCATGTTTGTTCATGTGTTGAACCCCAGTAAGCCGCAACCTGGTCATAGGCAGAAACGGTAAAATCTTTATTCCCACCTTCCACATATTTCATAGGCGACCGCTGGGGCCAATACATGATAGAATCTGATGGCATATCATAATGTCCGCGGCTTGCCAATGCAGACATGGTTTCAGCCGCTATAAATTTTTGGCCCGGGTAGTTCTTTGGAAAATCCGCATACACCTCATCGTGATAATTAAGCCCCACAACGTCCAGCGCGCCGGATTGATACATGAAATTCTTTTTGGGATCCGGCTCACTTAATGCGGCTGTTACAGGCCTCGTGGTATCTAATGCTTTTACAATAGCTACCAGTTCTTTTGTAATAGAAATTCCCGATGAATCGAACTGTTCGCGGATCTCATTGCCGATACTCCACATGATAACCGATGGATGATTTCTATCGCGCTTAACCTGGTCCTCAAGGTCTTTTCGATGCCATTCAGGAAAATCAGAAAAGTAATCGAATTTGTTCTTCTTTTTCTTCCACATGTCAAACGCTTCATCCATCACAAGGAAACCCATTTGGTCACATAGTTCAAGCAGCTCGGGTGCAGGCGGGTTGTGTGCGGTACGGATGGCATTGCAGCCCATGTCTTTTAAGATCTGCAACTGCCTTTTAATGGCACTTATATTCACGGCAGTGCCTAATGCGCCCAGATCATGGTGCATACAAACCCCTTTGATCTTTGTGGCTTTACCATTTAGTGAAAATCCTTTTGTCGCATCAAAATTAAAATATCGGATACCAAATGGCGTGGTGTACTGATCAAGAACAATACCATTCTGAATAATGACGGTCACTACTTTATATAAATAAGGCCGTTCCTCCGACCATAGGGTCGGATTATTGAGATGCAATGTTTGTTGGGTTGGGGTAAGTTTGTTTTTTATCGTTACATCAATCCCCTGGTTTATTACAATTTTATCCGATGCATCATACACGACTGATACCAGTTTTACTGTTTGAGTCGCAGTATCTTGGGAAGTGATATTGATCGCTACATTAATATCAGCAGCCTCTTTAGTTACATTTGGTGTGGTTACAAAACTTCCCCATTCAGCTACTGCAATTTTATTTGTCTGCACCAGTCTCACATTCCGATAAATACCGGAGCCGGAATACCAGCGAGAATTAGGTTGCTGTGAATTGTCAACTTTTACAGAAATAATATTTGATTGATTTCCAAATTTCAACCAAGACGTCAACTCATACCGGAAGGAAATATATCCATTGGGTCGCTTGCCCAGGTAATGTCCGTTGATCCAAACTTCGCTGTTGCGATAAACACCATCAAACTCAATAAAAAAAAATTTGTTTGCAAGTGAGGCCGGCAGTATAAAACTTTTTCTATACCAACCGATTCCTCCGGGTAATGATCCTCCCTGGTTGGTAGCAGGTGCTTTTTCATCAAAGGGCAATTCTATGCTCCAATCGTGGGGAAGATCGAGTTTGCGCCAGTTATTATCATTGAACAATGGTTGGGATGCAGTGCTGTCATTACCCAAAAAGAATTTCCAGTTGTTATTGAAATACCAGGTGCTATTGGAATAGATAGCATTTCGTTGCCCGTTTGCTTCAACGACAAAAAAAACGACAGCTAAGAAAAAAAATCTTTTCATACGATGCTTCCATTAAAAATGAACAACACTTTTTCCTTTATCTATTGAAGTGGCTACTGCGATGCCACGCTGGTCCTTATTATTTACCGCGCAATAAAAATGGTATACCGTTCCCTTCCATTTAACCACGAATGATTTGTGCGCGTATTTTTCATCATAGGGTTCTGATGCTTTGATAAGGTCATCTCCTTTCCAGTCCGTCCAGTTCACGAGATCGTACGAACAGGCAAAACGATTAAACGCATCTTTTCTTCCTTCCCAGAATGCACCAAAATAAAACATCACCCATACATTGCCGATCTTCTGAACAACTGCATCCCCTGTAATACCGATCTTGTGATGCATCACAGGATCTGTCCTGAATCTTTTCCAATGAAGCATATCATCGCTTACCGCCATGCCAATGCGTTCGAACCATCTTGTTTTTTTATCGCGGTTATTGGAGGTATCTCCATTGGCATTGTAATACATCACAAACGGGTGACCGGTTTGTTTTTTCTTATCCCATAGAATAGTGCTTTTGAATTCTTTTTTATCTTCCCACCAGCGAACATCTTTATCGGTGGAACTCAGCACCGGTTTATCATAGGTTTTCCATTCATGCCGGGTTGCCGGATCTTTCGAGGTTGATGCAATTCCGATAGATAACAGGCCCGCTTCGTATCCCTTTGTATTACCACCGATATAGCTCATCCAATACCGGTTATTATATTTTTGAAGAGAATAATCACCTCCCCATTTTGTATCCTGCAATGCTATATAACCGGCTTTTTGTCCTGCATCCCAGATAGTCGTATCGCTATTGAAAGACAAATTCTTTCCGAGTGTTTTCCATTTCAGCAAGTCATCGCTTTTTGCGAGCCAGGTTTCATATCCCTTTCCATCAAAAAGAATATAAGTCATGTACCAATGTCCATCTTTTCTGAAAACAGAAGGACAATCTATTTTCTTTGTATCATTTTCCGGAACAACTACCATTCCGTATTTGTATGGCGTTTTTATTTCGTTGTAGATACGGTTCATCACGCTATCAGGCACAACTTGTGCATAGCCAATGTTAAAAGCACAGCTAAAAAATAAAAAAATAATGTTCGTTATTTTATACATGCTCTTAATGTGTTTTTGCAAATCGATTGTTTGATATAGAACCTGCATCACCTACAAATTATATAAAGTTACCGGAGATGGGATTTAAAGCCGGAACGCAAAGAAACCCTTTGCGTTCCCTGCGAAACCTTTGCGGGCTTTGCGTTCCGGCTTTTCGTTTACTTCACCACAAAATGGTAATTACCTGAACCTGTTTTGATAAGCACTTTCCCATTTTCCCATTTTACCGGATCTATTTTTTTACCATCCAATATAACCGTCGATCCTTTTCCAGCAGGCAAATATATTGTTGCTGTTGTGTTAACCGGGATCGTAACGTTCAATTCAAATTGATCATTCTTTTTCGTCCAATCACTCACGATCAAACCATAAGGTGATTGAAAACCTGCTTTCGCATGCGTAACATCACCCACCACCTGCGGGCGGATAATGATTTTCTGAAAACCGGCTCCATCTTCAGATTGACTTATCCCAGCAAGCCCTTCATAAAACCATTCTAAAATATGTCCCAACATGAAATGGTTATTCGATACACCGGGCAACGCCTGCCAGGACTCAGTTAGCGCCGTTGCACCTTTCGCCAGTTGATAACCGTAGCCAGGAACATCGCTGCGATTGTTCATGTCAAAGATCACATCGCTTCTGCCGGCTTCATCCAGTACTTTTAATAAATAGCGGTAACCAATATCACCGCTGGTCAATGCATTGTTTCTTCCCCTGATATCCTTTACAATATTTTCGATAACGGCGGCCTTGTCTTTTTCATCAACCAGTTTCATGTACACAGCCATCGCGTTGGATGTTTGGCTGCCGCTTCCATATTGTTTGGTAGCTGGATTGAAAAATGCCTTGTTAAAAGCTTTTTTAACGTCCGCGCTTAACAGGCTATATTTTTTCACATCCTCTGTTTTATTCAAAAGCTTTGCAATATTTGTAAGCAGTGTGAGATCATAATAATAAGTAGCCGTTGCCGTTAAACCTTTTGGTGTCAACTGTGAAACGCCGGGATGATCAGGGCCAAGATCATACCAATCACCAAGACCCTGCATTAAGATACAGCTGCTGTCTTTTGATTGTAGATAACTGATGTACCGTTGCATCATCGCGTAGCTATCCACCAATACATCCTTATCTCCATACCATTGATATACATACCATGGAAGGATAATAGCAGCGCTACCCCATTCAGGTGAATCGCGAAATGGTTCATCAAACTGTACAAACTCCGGGGCGATCTCAGGAATCAATCCATTGGCGGCCTGCGATACCTGCATATCAGTAATGGCTTTGCGGCAAAGTGTGGCGATATCATAATCGAATTTTACAGAACTGCCCACAAGATGTGTTTCTTCGAGCCAACCCAATTTTTCGCGGTGCGGGCAATCGGTAAATACACTGGCCATATTACTTTTTACCGACCAGTCGATCAATTCCGAGGTTTTATTGAACAGATCGTTAGAAGAAGTAAAAGAACCCACCCTCTCCGCCGCATTTCTTGTATGCAATCCTTTTACAGAAACAACAACGGGTAAATGCAATGAATTAGGATCTGTTGCCGCAACCGCTCCATACACCTGTATATACCTGAAACCATAATAAGTAAAACGCGGCCGCCATGTTTCAACACTTTCTCCTTTCAACACGTATAAATAGTAGCTGGGACTTCCTGTTGCTTTTTGATTAGCGGTGCCATCTGCATTTATCAATTCTGCGGTAGTGATCTTAACGGTGTCTCCTTTTTTCCCACGTAAAGAAATTTCAGGGATGCCCGACATATTCTGGGCCACATCATATACATACACACTGTCGGAAATTCTTGTTGTTTTAACGGGCGAAAAACTTTGCATGATCTTTAGTGGCTCCTGTTTCTGCGAAACCAATAAAGGGCCGTCGGTGATCAGCGCATTCTTCCAACCATCATCTTTAAAAACGGGGCTGTCCCAGTTTTTCTGTTCAAGATTAGCATCATAATCCTCACCTCCATAGATACTGCTGAAAGTGATTGGTGATGGAGCGGTCTTCCATGATTCATCACTCACAATATCTTGTGAAGTGCCATCCGTATAATTGATCAATAAGCGGCAGATCATTTTGGGATAGCCATAACCACCGGTTAATTTGCGGTATCTTTCCCCAGGCACATAATAAAACCCATTACCCAACATCACTCCTATGGCGTTGTTCTCACGATGCAGCATGTCTGTTACATTGAACGTAACGTACATGGCTTGCTTATCATATTTTGTCCAACCCGGATCCAGGAAATGATCGCCTACTTTTTTACCATTGATGAAAGCTTCAAAATGGCCGAGTCCTGAAATAAACAGGGTAGCATTTTTTATTTCTTTACCGATGACAAAAGGTTTCCTGAACAGAGGCAATATATCTTTTCGTTTTCCCCAGGCTTTCTTGCCACTACCATGAGCAGCAGGAACAATTTTATTGGAATCGGGCAGTATATCGTATGCGATCCATTTTGCGTTGTTCCATGCTGACTGATCGAACAAACCCATTTGCCAGAAAGAGGTGGCGCTACCCGAGGTATTTCCTTTATTATCCCAGGCAATTATTTTCCAGTAATAAGTTTTAGCGGATCTGAGTTCACTACCGGCATATTTTACCTGTACGGATGCGGATGATATTATTTTTTTTGAATCCCAGATATTACCGGTATTCTTTTGCAGCAACACACTGTCATCCGATACAAGAATTCTGTACGCGGTTTGCAACACATTTTTATTGCTGGATGCGAGTTGCCAGCTGAGAAAAGGTTTTGTTTCATCAATACCCAGCGGATTTATTCTGTGCCCGCATTGCAGGTTGGTAACTGATAATTGTTGCGCCGATCCATGGCAGGCGATCAAAACAAATAAGATAGAAAAAAAATGCTTTTTCATTTTGACACTGAATATCGGTTTGGAAAGAAAGAAGTGAGCGTGGTATTTTGTTTGGCTGATGATATACAACGGCCATTTCCCAACCAGCTAAGGCGAAAGCAATCGGTGCGAAATGTATTTACCCAATAAAAATATCCCGGAAAGATATTATTCATTACAGCATTTCTAGATTTTTATTAAGCCTGTATGTTTTCCCTTTCTGTGTTGTAAAATGTTTTTGCCTGTTTCCATATTGGATGGTACAATCATTGCCTGATATTGATCTTACAGAAACTGTATCCAATACATGATTGAACCACTGCATGCTGATCTCGAATCCGCCTCTTGCACCCAGTCCTTTGACCTCTCCATCTGCCAATGCTGTGGGCAACGCAGGCAACAGATCGATCGTTCCTGTATGACTCTGCACCAACATCTCTGCAATCCCTGCCGCTCCTCCAAAATTTCCATCTATCTGGAATGGTGGATGCGCATCAAACATATTTTTGTACACGCCCCCTTTTTCACTGACGCCACTGTCATCGTCGGCTGAACTCAATAATTTCTGAGCCATCGCCAGCGAATGATCGCCGTCTTTGAATCTTGCCCAAAGATTCACTTTCCATGCTAAACTCCATCCTGTACCGTCGTCACCCCGGTATAGAAGCGATTGTCTCGCAGCATTCATCATCGCACTATTTTGCCAGGTGATATCAGTACCGGGGTATACGCCCCACAAATGTGATACGTGGCGGTGTTTATTAGCGGTATCGTCAACATCTTTCAGCCATTCCTGTAACTGGCCGTATCTGCCAATTTGATTGGGAGCGATCTGTGCAGACTTCTCCTTCCATATTTTTATTTCATACTGGTCTGTTTTTAATATTTGCGCAGCAGCGATGGTATTTTTAAAAAGTTCGCGAATGATCTGGTGATCCATGGTTGGCCCCGCAACCAACCCGCCATTCTCAGGGGAATTGGATGGTGTGCTGATCAGCCAGCCTGTTTTAGGATCTTTGACGAGGAAGTCTGTAAAAAATATTGCAGCAGAACGCATCACAGGATAATTTTTCGAAAGGAAATCTTTGTCCTGCGTAAACTGGTAATGCTCCCATATATGCTGGCAGAGCCATGCCGCACCCGTAACCCAGATACCGTGATTGGAGGCGTTGATCGGCGCTGTTCCTCGCCAGAGATCCATATTATGATGCAATACCCATCCACGTGCGTTATAATGTTCTTTAGCGATTTTTATTCCTGAAACACTGGCTTCATTGATCGCGTTGAATAATGGCGCGGTAGATGCAGAGAGATTAAGTGATTCTGCGGACCAGTAATTCATTTCAAGATTAATATTGGTCGTGTACTTACTGCCCCATGGAGGTGTCAATAAATTATTCCAGATGCCCTGCAGGTTGGCGGGTTGTGTTGAGTTTGCCCGGGAGCAGGATAATAAAAGATACCGCGCATACTGAACATATAAAGACAGTAGTGAAGGATCTTTCTCAACAACAAATGTTTTGATGCGCTCATCTGTTGGGATCGCCGGAATTGGTTGATCGCCTAAGCGAATAGAAAATGTATTGAAGAGTTTTTGATAATCGTCGATATGGGTGGTTTTGATATCAGCATATGTTTTCCCTTTTAGCGACTGAAGTATGGCTGCGCATTTTGAAGCGGCATTTGCAGAAACATCTTTGTAATTTTTAAAATTGGTTGCCGCAATCAAATAAAAACTGGCTTCGGTTACATTTTGCAGAGCCAGTTGGTTATTTGATACAGTAGCACTGCCGCCCTTTACATCCATATACAAATAAGCCGTTCCTTTTAATGCGCCATCCTTGACCTGCACTTCCAATGCGATCGTGTGTTCATCAATTTTATGGACATTGTATTTGCTATGCACGGTTCCAAAAAAAGCCGATAGATTGATAGCGCCGGGTTTATCAGCCGTAAAATGCATTACAAGGGCTTTTGCAGGATTGGATGCAAAATATTCTCTTGTGAAACGGGTGCCGCCCGAAGTATAGGAAACTGTTGAAATGGATCTGCTGATATCCAGGTCTCGTTTATAGTTTACTATCTCTCCTCCATGATCGAACTTAAAAAAAACATCGCCAAAAGGCTGGTAGCTTGCTTCGTATTGCGGGTACTGTGGCGTGTTCTCATCCTGAATAAAATATTTCCAGCGCGTAGAAAGCGCTATGCCTTTATCAGCGGTCTCGCCTTTTGAATACAGCACAAATATTTTCCTGTCTTCCTTGATACCGGTGAATCCCCCTTTATCATAGAAGTTCAGCACCTGCACCGCAATCACATTTTTTCCTTCTTTTAAAAATGAGGCATCGATGGTATAGGTTCTTTTTAAAGTATTTCCTTCTGTTGATCCAACAAGGTGGCCATTTACATAGGTAAGGTCCATATCACGAATCCGGCCCAGGTCAACCTGCATGGTTTTACCTGCTAGCTGCTTGGGCAGCTCGAAGCTTGTGCGAAACCATACAGAACCATCCAGTCCCTCTTTGCCTGTCTCCTCCCACCCGTTCAATGTTGGCAACTGCATAATGGGCCAACCCGCATCATTGAAATCAGTTGTGGCGAATTGCTTATCAGCTGTTACTTTTTTTTGCCACACTTTTTTTTGATCGAGATAAACCGCATCATCCACATCTTTCAAACCCATAAAATGTTTTTCTGCCATGGCTTCCGCTTCTTTCTGTTTGTTTTGAAACAGGTATTGGCGGATGGAATCCAGGTAAGCAGATGCGCCGTTTCGCTGGTACTCGCGCGGTCGGCCCGTCCATAAAGTAGATTCATTGAACTGGATATGCTCTTCCTGGATACCGCCATAGATCATAGCGCCCATACTACCGTTACCAATCGGCAATGCATCTGTCCATTTCACCGCAGGCTGTTTATACCAGAGTATTAGTGGGGAATTCTGTGCAATACAAAAAACAGGAAGGAAGAAGCATATAAATATTTTTTTCATCAGCGTGAATTTTGAAAATTACATAACCCCAGCTTTTAAGCTGAGGAAGTAAGTAATCTTTGAGAAACGGGCTTTAGCCCTCATAAAAAAATATAAGATTGCATTCATACTATTGATCATCGTGAGCTAAAGCCCGGTTTTCTTGCCTTGGTTACAATCCCCAGCTTAAAAGCTGGGGTTTTATTCAAACAACCAATCAATCTCCCTCTTACTCCCTGTTTCAAACAAACCCGCATCATACAGGTGAAGACGCTGATCCTCATCAATAAAACCAAGCACCAGGCAGGCGCCTTTGGCTAGTGTCAATGTATTTTTTCCGGGTTTGAAAGAATAGGTATGAATATTAACAGAGGAGACTCCTTTCACCACAACACCATTGGCTATTGCCGTTTCTGCCTGGCCGAAATTATTTGCGCCGGCATCTGTTTCCAGCTCGGGCGCTTTTAACAGGCTGGCTTCTTTTTTATTGAAAAATCCAACCAATACCTTCACGGGTTTTGTATTGGTGAACGAAATGTTTGTTCCCGATTTTACCTGCTGTTTAAATGAAAGCCGTAAGCTTTTTAATCCTTTCAATTCTTCTGCAAGATCGGTGATCAATAAAGCGGTATCAATAAAAGGCTGTGCATTTTTTTCAAGCGTAAAATCATTTACCGCGTCAGTTAACTGAACAGATGCATCTTTTAAAGTGTAGATAATTTTTTCTGCTTTGGGATGTGTTTTCAGTGAATCAATTTTATGTTTAAAATGACTCAGCTCTGCTTCAAATGGCACCAACACTTCTTCCCATGTTTTAAAAGTTCCGTTCACGCCCCTGATGGGTATCTTACGTTGCTGCGTCTGCATACTGTTGGCATAGAGATAAGTGCTTTGTGTAAGCTTCACTAATTTTTTATAACTCACTATACTTTGCTCCAGCCAGGGCAATGCTTTTTCAAGGTCATGTACATCATTGGAATATTTGTATCGCAATATCAATAAAGCAGCTTCGGCTTTTTGTGCGTAGTGATCTGCGAGTGCCCGATAGCAATACATATCATTTTTGATCCTTGTAAATTCTATTTTGTCCTGCTTTACAAATGGTGAAGCTTTTTCTATATCAGCAACTGCTTTCCTGCCATGCTCCTGCACTTCTTTAATGATCTGAACCGGTGTTTCGCCAATATGTTTTTGATGGTTCCATTCTTTTTCTGCGTATTCGATCAGCTTCTCTCCTTCCGGGCTTTCAGAATCATACATCAGATCGAATAAACCGAAACGGTATGGATTGATCAGTTGTGTCATCAGCATGCCGAGCGTAAGTGTTTGCCGGTTACCATCTGTGATGCCAAAACGTCTCAATAATTTCGGCGCAATTTCTCCCGCTTCGTTATAAGCAAATTGAATGTATTTACCATGTTCTGTATCTAACCCGAATTTTCCTGCCAACAATTTTGACCAGTAAGTAAACTCATCCTTTTCATTCCTGTTCGCGTTCCATGCATAGCGGCTCCACTGTTTGTACCAGAGCCAGTCGCGCTCTACCTGTAACAAACGCGGAGATGTTTTATCAGCAGTATAGGGCCAGTCCCAGTAAGATGCTTGGGGATATAAATGCAATCCATTCGCTTCATAAATATTCAGCATTCCCTGAACGGACTTCTGAATAAAATCCGAAGCCGCATAACGAAAGGGTTCAAGATTAGCGAGGATATGCACGTTCTCTATCTGCACAGACCCGGAACGGCTCAATGTTCTGTGGAGATCGGCCCATTTACCACGGGGCTCGTACCAGGTTAACGCTTCACCATTAAACTTTGCTTCGGTGTACAGATTTCCGTATAAAGATTTCGCTGCTTTGATCACCGCCGGCGCATCCGTATCATGTGCGCGCAAAACGATTGGCGGCTCATCCGTTTTACCCAGGGCTTTTAATCCATCTTTTACACCGGGAATGATGGTTTTAGTGAACCATTCAATATCATCATTACCCACCCCTTCCATCGCTTCACCCAATGCAACCATCAAACCTACATTCGGGTATTTCTCTACAAATGCGGCAATGGACTTACGCGTATAATCTGCGATCAATGGAATGATCGGCCGGTTCCTGTCCTGCGTTTTAATATGATGATATTTTGCAAAAGGTTCCGATACGATGATATTATAAAACATCTGTATCACCCAGATACCACGCTTATCCGCTTCATGCGTGAGAAAACCAAAGATCTCTTCATTTTTTTTGAAAGTGGCGCTGTCAACTTCCACGGCATAAGGATATTCTTTTACACGCACCAGCGATGCAAAAGGATGCCCGTTCCACAGGTACAAAGAATTCAACCTGTTCCCAACCATTGAATCGAGATACTGTATCCATAATTTCTTATCGTAGAACCATGGAAATGTTTCCGGTGTGTACGGGTATTCATACACCTCCCTACCCGGCAGGTAAGTTGATTTCTGCATGCCGATGCAGGTACCACGCATCACCATTTGAGGGGCATCGGTAATATGAATTGATGAGGGGACCTTCTTATTTGCATTAATGCGTTCTGCAAGTTCCAGGCAACCATACAATGCCCCCGATGCATCTGCGCCGGTGATGATAACAGCGGACCAGTATGATCGGATACTGAATCCTTCCTTCTTTATATTGAGCGGGAGCAGTGAATCCGGGATATGATTTTTTTGGAAAAAACTACGATTAGAAAGTTCGCCGATATAGATGGCCGGCCCCTGTGCACTGACTGGTGCCTGACTGCCTGTTACTACTTTGTATCCGATCTGCTCGAGAGTCGTTCTTAATTTTTCCGCTCCAAAAGATATTCTTGGGGATGCCTGCTTGGCACTAACAAGGAATATTGTTTTTTCTGTATACTGTTGACCATGGGCAGATTCCGATGCCAGGCTAACCAAAAAACATATGATGATTTTCGAAAATAGCGTCTTCACAGATTCGTGTGTTTTATCAATTTATCTACATCGCAAGGACACTAAGTTATGTCAATAGATAGTAAAGTTAAAATAGCATGCAGCGATGCGCTTTACAAGACAGACAAACAAATGACGAATGCAGGTGCAATAGAGGTAATCGGTAATTAGATAAGATTGTCTAAGGGCGAGATGTAAAGCCGGAACGCAAAGCCCGTCAAGTAGCGCAAAGTACGCGGGGAAACCCTTTGCGTTCATTGCGAAACCTTTGCGGGCTTTGCGTTCCAGATTTACTTCTGCTTTACAAACTGCAATAATGTACTAGATATTTTTGCAAAGTTATCCATTTCAATATCCTACTCACAGTTCCACACCATTTGCCGAAATAAATCAATACATCATCGCCAGGCAGATACTGGATGCTCAATTGCAGGTCTTACGAGCGGTCTTGTTGCATACTAACTTAATGACGTTGCCCGCTGTATCGGGTATGCAAACTCAACGTGTACTTTGTTTTTAAAATATTTATTATCCATGCTACATGATTGGAGCTCCATGCCTACCTCAATGATATCAGGATGAGACAGTGAGCCTATTATTTAACCGAATGAGCCTATTATTTGGCCTGATGAGCCCATTTAATCGCTGAATGAGCCTATTATTTATTTACCAATGGAGTCAGTATATACAGCGCCGGGCACCCTTGGAACTGCCGGTGATCAGTCCTTCCTGTGCCAGGGCAGCGAGATGTCTTGTGGCAGTGGGTTTTGATACGTCGGTCATCCTGCGGTAGTCGGCATTAAACATTTCGTTCTGGGCCGGCAAGATATTTCAGCACCATCGTTCCTCGCTCACCTGGCAAAAAGTTTCCCGATATTTTTTGATCAGGTGTAGAACGGTGTTCACCGGAACTTTCTCACTATGCAGATTCATAAACTCCTGAACAGCATAATGATACACGCTCATTTTTCTTTTACTGCTGCTGCCGGTCCGGATCTTGAGGATGGACGCATCGGTTTTTTTCAGGGTCCTGCAGAACGGCGCTGGCATAAGCGCCCGTCTGCGCTAAAATATTTTGATATCCTTCCTGTTTTTTTGTAAATTTAATGTGACTCCCATCGGGGTACCTAGTGGCGGTATTTTCTCCGTTTACCCTTTAAAGACAACCGATTTCCCGATCGTTCCCCGAAGGCCGCGGGTTAATATGTTGGAATTGCGTGCCATTATTTTCGCAG
Organism: Bacteroidota bacterium; assembly: GCA_040388705.1. Lineage (GTDB taxonomy): Bacteria > Bacteroidota > Bacteroidia > Chitinophagales > Chitinophagaceae > Sediminibacterium. The sequence goes on from JAZKBI010000003.1 coordinate 522,333, forward strand.
TTCTGATTTACTAAAAAATAGCATTCTTACCTCTCCTTACGTCTTCTTACCTTTTCTCAGGTCTCAACAGCGCTCCAATAATATACTTGTAGCGCGCTTACCCTTGGTCTACCCTTGGTCTACCCTTTGTCTTCCGTTGGTCTGTCATTGATCTGCCGTTGGTCTGTCATTGGGTTGCTGTATCAGAATTGGCGTAAATTACCAGCAACCAGATCACATAGGGCTCTTCAAGATACCCAGTGGTAAATGATAGGCGCCGCAATTCAATCACGAAATCTCCGCCCAGACGACAGAAGTTCGGCGAATACTCCGCTCTTCGCATCAGCATAGGAATGTGTAGACCTTGAGAAGAAAGGAATCGCCTGACCACTTCTTTACAAACCCGTTTATTAAACAAATGTTTCAGGAAATAACTGTTATAAATACCGTGAAAATACGCGGCCATATGATACAGCACTTTGTCTTATTTTGGTATCTTACTATACTATAATTAACTAAATGAGAACTCCGGATTTTATTTCGGTATGGATCATCGAGGATGATGCAGATGACAGGGATCTGATCGCAGCCGCCTTTGAGGAAAGCCAGCACCGGGTAGGTACGTTCTGCCTGAACAACGCTTTATCAGCCATTGATTTTTTAAAAAAATGCACACCTGCAGAACTACCAAATATCCTGGTAACTGATTTTAATATGCCGTTGATGAACGGCTACCAGTTATTGAATGTATTAGACAGTGATAGCAAGTACAGGTACATCAAAAAAGTGGTCTTAAGTACCGCCTGCCTGCCGGAAGATCAAAGAAAATGTTTGGAGAAAGGTGCTGATGCTTATATAACCAAACCTTCGAGATACGGCGAGCTGGTTGAGGTGGCAAATAAGATTCTGTTACTGGAAAGTAAGTCGCCCTTAATATTATAACAAATAGGAATAGTCACGGTATCTTTTTCCGTTTTTTTAAAGCCTAATCCGGCAAATTTTCAATACCACCCTCAATTTACTTGTCCTGAAATAGCTTACAGCAATCCAATCAGGGTGACTGAAAAAAAGCAAATATGCAGCTCATTAAGTAGGGTTACTTCGGAGTACCAATTTCTTTTGATTCGGATCCCCGTTGACCCCAATCATCGTAACGCCGTTCATCGAAAGTATACTTCGAAGGTGTTCCATGTTTCAATACTGTATAGACCATAAAAATTAGTACGAACGGAGAAAGGATAAACATGCCGAAGAGAATCTTAATATCTGCACTCGCACAAACGGCGGTAAGGTATGCTATTAGATAGATGACGGCGATTGTCACTGCAAGCGTAATTTTTTTCATATGATCACGTTATTATTTCGGTAAATTATTTCGGTACACTATTACTTATAGGTTTTGCTTATAATGACACCCCGGTATTCCGGGCCAAAATCCTGTGCCAGCATATAATCCGGCTGTGGTACAAACCTTACGGTCTTTCGGTTCAGGGATTTTTTTCAAGCAGACAAAGATTGAAGAATTGGAAAAGACGATAGTAGTGATCATGCAATACTGGAAAAGATGTGCGGCACCCATTAATTTTCCGAACGAATAAACTGAGCAACCATAGACAGCGTGCTTGAATCCTGCTGTCTTCGTCTGCAGGTTCATCCGATTGCTTTTGGGGTGGCACTCTTTTTTAGTGTTCCTGATAAACAACTAACCATGGCAAAAACAAAAAGGACTACCCCCGCTTCTAAAGAAACGCTGATAGAAAAAGTCGGTCATAAAATTGATGAAATTACCGACGCTGTCGTTGAGAAATACAATGACCTCGTTCACCCGGGCGAGAAAAAACGCCTGAAAAAAGCGCATCCAAGACCCGTGTCTAAAAAAACTGCCCCTAAAAAAGCAACAGCTAAAAAAATCGTGGACCCGAAGGAGGCAAAAAAAGCGGTCCTGAAAAAAGCCGTTACCGCAGCAGCAAAAAAATCGACAGCAAAAAAAACAGCAAAGAAAAAATAATTGTATCCTGATTTCAGGATTACAACAATTCACTCAATTCTTTGAGTATAAAAAATAAGCAGGTTGACATTACAACCTGCTTATAAAATAATTCTTAACACGCGTTACGCTACCGCATCACGAAATGCTTTCACTTTATCATGTGAAATCCTTAAAGTAGCTTTCTGGGCCTCAATCATTTCACGTAAATGCGCCGGAAGTCCTTCTTCGTCAAGCGCCAGCTTATAGGCTCTTTGTGCAGCATCTTCCCCATATTCGCAGGATGCGAGAACGGAATGACGGTCTGAATCGAAAGCAGCTTTGATATCCATCCATGCACGGTAGATCTTACCACGCCCTGTTGTATCGCCATCAATCTCGCCTTTCAATACTTCAACCTCCGTTCCAAGTTCATTGCGGAGTATGCGGCTCTCATCAATAAAGCTTAAGAATAAAACGTCCAGGTCAGGCTCCTTTCCCTCGAGTTCGGCTTTTGCTTTAGTATAGCCTTCAATGCGGTCGTTGAGTATTTCAACGAGGTCATTAAGGATGCTCACTGTTTCTGTGTTTTCCATCGTTTTTATATTTAAGAGTGAAAATCTATATAACACACTTCTTAAAATTACCGTGCCAGTTCCTTCGGGTAGAAAACAATGAGATCATCAGCAAAGTGAAATACTATACTTTTTTTAATTCGATCCACACAGGTGCATGGTCACTTGTCTTCTCCCATTCGCGGACAAACCGGTCAACGCCCGCTTTTTTCAGGCGCTTCGCAATTGACGGACTCAACAGAATATGATCAATACGCAAACCATTGTCGCGCTTGTAAGAATTGTAAAAATAATCCCAGAACGTATAGATCACTTTATCTGGGTTCAGCTCGCGAAGTGAGTCGGTCCAGCCCTGGTCAACGAGCTTTTTATAAGCTGCTTTTGATTCAGGAAAAAATAAGGCATCCTTTACCCAGCGTTCCGGTTTATGGGCATCAAGGTCAGTGGGTATTACGTTGTAATCCCCGCAAAGAATAACGGGTTCATTTTTGGCGAGCAGTTTTTTTGCATGCGCGTTGAACCGCTTGAACCAATCCAGTTTATAATCGAATTTTGGACCAGGTGCCGGATTCCCATTAGGCAAATAGAGGCAACCGATCACAAACTCACCAACTTCAGCTTCGATATACCTGCTGTGTAAATCCTCAGGATCACCGGGAAGTACACGCCTTCTCTCTTTAATATCACCGGTGCGTGACAGGATCGCGACACCGTTCCAGCTTTTCTGTCCGTGCCAAAGTGCTTTATAGCCTGCTTTCTCAATGGCATCAATGGGAAATTTTTCCTGTGGCGCTTTTAGTTCCTGCAGGCATACGATATCAGGGTTGGTCTCTTCCAGCCAGCGCAACAGTACCGGAAGACGGCCGTTGACCCCGTTGACATTATAGGTGGCTATCCGCATGGATCAGTTGTTTTTGTAAACCGATCCTGAAATTTCCGTTCCATTAAAAAATAATTTCAGGAGGAAAGCGGTCATTAAAATCGTTGCCTGTAATACGATCAATGATCTTCACAATAAGTTTCAGCATACTTTTCATAAAGGCTTAATTTATGATGATATAATGAAGCCCAAATTTCGGATGCAGTTTCTAAAAATAATTTTAAAACAGGTTGATTGGGATCTCCTAAGCCCTGATCTCATATTTTTTGATGACAACAATTCACTCAGTTCTTTGGTCATCGCTTCAACTAGTTCTAGTCTGCCATCGAAGCTGGCGGGTATGTTCCGGAACAATGAAATTTTGAACCCGTCTTTGTCCAGGTCAGCCACCAGTGGATCGGAAATAGCCAAGCGTGAAAAAGCGAGAAAAAAAGGTGTTAAAATAAACAATCCGTTGATTATCAATGATATTCAACGGATTGAAAGTGCCCAGGACTGGATTCGAACCAGCACATCCTTGCGAACGCTGCGACCTGAACACAGTGCGTCTACCAATTTCGCCACCTGGGCATTTTTTGTTCAGGGCTGCAAATATAATGGCAAAGTGGTTAACGTGCAAAAGTTTGAGATTCAGTTTGGAGTTTGGGGTTTGTGCTTTGTGGTTTGTGGTTGGGTTCCCGATTTTCATAACCACAAACAACAAACTACAAACCCCAAACCGGGTTTACACAACCAGCAAACTACATCCGCGGATATCACTATTATCCAGCCTACCCCACACTTCAAAACTACCGTCTTCGTAAACCATGCCTACATCATCGGTAGCAATGAAAGAACAACTGTATTGGTTGGCGAGGTCTATTACCTGTAAGAGGCCGCGCCCGCTTTCTTTTATAGACATCGGATCCTCTTCATCCCTAACCAGCACTTTCATCCACGGCGGGCAGAAAAAGCGGCCATCGCCTTTGGAATAGGCCTGGCTGAGCAGCTCTGTCATACCGTATTCGGAATGAATTTCAGGAATGCCCAAACCATTCATCAGCAACTGGTGCACTTCAACGCGGGTAAGCTCTTTACGTCGGCCCTTCATCCCGCCGGTTTCCATGATCACGGTATGCTTTAGCTGTTGCGGGTAAGCGGCAGCAAAATCGAGCAGGCCAAAGGTTACGCCGATCAATAAAGTCTTTTGTTGTTTTGCCTCCAATTGCTGCAACGTGGCGGATAGTTTTTCATGATCATCGAGGTAAAACCCACTGGACGAATGCCCGCTCAATTGTATCAATTCATCCACCATCATAACCAATGATGAATGCTGCCGTTCCAGATAAGATGGCAATAATCCGAGTATGCGCCAATCATTAACATTTCCGTAAAAGAGTTTAAATGCCTCGAGAAAACTCCTTCTATACAGGCTCACATCCTTCACCAAATGCCTGCTGGTATTGGTTTTGGTGGTACCGCTGCTTTCAAATACAGTTTCAGGAATGAACTCCGTTGTTTGTACCTCATGTGTTTTAAAAAAAGAAATAGGCAACGCAGGAATGCCGGTATGCGTCTTTATAAAAGATGGATCAGCCTTGGTTAGTTCGCACCAGCGGCGGTAAACGGGATTTTGAGCATATTGAAAACGAAAAGTATGCAGGCATTGCTCCAAAAATGATCCCGGATCGTTGGTTAGAGAGAAAATATTGTTAACATCAAATGACTGCACAGCTATGTATTGTAATGTTTTAACTAAATTTGAACTGAAAGCGAACCTAATGAATACAAAAATATTGATACTATTGGCATTAACGCTGATGTTTTGCGCGTGCAAAAAAGATACGTACAAGACAAAACCACAGATAAGCATAAAAAGTATTAATTCAACGAAGCTCTCGCCTGGCGCACTCCTCCTTTTCCAGATAGAATTTACTGATGCGGAAGGTGATGTTTCTGATAGTTTGTGGGTCCAGAAAGTATCGCGTACCTGTCCTAATACAGCCGGTGTTCAGTTTCTCGTTAAGAATAAAGTGCCAGATTTTTCACCCACTTCCAACCTTGCCGGAATTCTCGAGTTAGGATATGCGTATAATGCGAATATTTCAGGTTACCCCAGTATTTCCGGTTGCGGAACTAAAAACGATACTGCCTATTTCAAATTCTGGCTGAGAGATAAAGGCAATAACACCAGCGATACCATTACCTCGCAGGACATTGTTCTCTTAAAATAACTGGTCTTGAATGGATTAACCAGGTTTCTTTTTTTTGGAAATTATTTCTATGGTTTATGTACCGTAGCATTATCAGTTGAAGCGAGCCTTCAGCAATACGCCTCTTTAAACAGACTTCCTTATTACCTGCTCGTATTTGTAGCTACTGTGTTGTATTATACACATGCCTATATCGCCGAGCCATCAGACAATAGCGATAATAAACGCGCAGCATGGTATTACCGGAACAGGAAATGGCTGAGATGGTCGCAACTGGTGCTGACGATACTGACGGTTTCCTTTACCTTTTATCTTCTCCGCGAGAACTGGAATGCACTATGGCAACTTAACCCGTATCAATGGTGCCTGATTGGGATATTTCCGCTGGTAGCTATCCTGTATTATGGCAGTGCTTCACCACAAAGATCAACACATAATTTACGCAACAATGGCTGGCTGAAACCATTTGTGATTGGTTTTGTCTGGGCAGGTGCAGTAACCATTTACCCTGTACTGTTTAAAAGCATCGAGGATCATACACCTTATACACCCGGGTTGGTAAGTGGCTTATTGTTCGTGAAGAATTTTATGTACATCACCATGTTGTGTATCATGTTCGATATAAAAGATTATGCAGCGGACCATAATCGCCAATTGAAAACTTTCGTGGTAAGATATGGATTGAGACGGACCATCTTCTATATCCTAATCCCGCTCACGCTGGTAGGTTTGGGCACTTTTATTGTTTTTGCAGTATTGCGGGATTTCCCGGTATTGCGTATTCTCATTAACACGATCCCTTTTATATTGTTGATAATTGTTGCCTACTCTATGCATCGCCGTAAAAGTATTCTCTATTATCTTGCAATCATTGACGGGCTGATGCTTGCAAAAGCGGTCTGTGGCATCATCGGTATCTCACTTATAAAATAAAAGCAATGGCTAAAACAAAAAGCAAATCGAAATCTATCCTGACAAATAAATCTCTTGATTTTTTAAGGAATTATATCAATACTCCTTCTCCAGTGGGTTTTGAAAGCGGCGGGCAGAAATTATGGCTGGAATATGTGAAGCCTTATGTGGATACACATATGACCGATCCTTATGGTACGGCAGTGGGCGTGATCAATCCGACCGCGCCTTTTAAAGTGGTGATAGAAGCACATGCAGATGAGATCAGCTGGTTTGTGAATTATATCAACGACCAGGGATTGATCTACCTGAAACGCAATGGCGGTGTTGACCACCAGGTGGCCCCTGCCAAACGTGTATGGATCCATGGCAAGAAGGGCCCCGTAAAAGCAGTATTCGGATGGCCGGCGATACATACGAGAATGGGCAATCCCGATCAGAAAGAACCACAGCCAAGGGTTGATAACCTTTGTCTTGATTGCGGCGCAAGAACCAAAAAAGAAGTGGAATCATTGGGCATCCATATTGGCTCCGTGGTTACCTATGAAGAAGGGTTTGATGAACTGGCTTATGATTATTTTATCGGCCGCGCGTTTGATAACCGTGTTGGCGGATTTATGATCGCAGAAGTAGCGCGTTTATTGAAAGAGAACAGGAAGAAATTACCTTTTGGTTTGTATGTAGTAAATGCGGTACAGGAAGAGATCGGACTTCGCGGAGCTGAGATGATCGCACGCCGCATCAAACCGGATCTTGCCATCATCACCGATGTAACGCATGATACCAGCACGCCATTGATCAGCAAGATCGTGGAAGGCGATATCCAATGCGGAAAAGGTCCCTCTCTCGCCTACGCTCCGGCTATACATAATAAACTGCTGAAAGTAGTGCAGGATGTGGCCGAGAAAAACAAGATCCCTGTTCAAACCCGTACCCTGAGCCGCAGCACAGGAACGGATACAGATAGTTTTGCCTATGCCAATGATGGGTGCCCTTCTATGCTTATCTCTATCCCGCTCCGTTATATGCATACAACAGTGGAAATGCTGCATAAAAGCGATATAGAAGAGACGATTAAATTGATGTATGAAACGTTATTGGTGCTGACACCGAAAACCAATATGAGTTATTTTTAGTCAATAGTCAATAGTCAATAGTCAATAGTCAATAGTCAATAGTTAGCAACTATGAATACCGGGATTAAGTTATTAACCTGCTCAATTATTCATTATTAACTACTAATTACTAATTATTTTCGCCCAATGAATGGAACAGAAAAGAAGAATATCCGTGTGGCGGTCCTCGATCTTTACGAGGGGCAGGCAAACCAGGGTATGCGGTGTATTCGCGAGATATTGGCTCAGTGGGCGGAACATAACGCGCTTTCTCTTACCTGCAATGAATTTGATGTACGGCTGGCTTTAAGTGTACCGGATAGTTCTTATGATATTTATATTTCAAGCGGCGGCCCCGGCTCTCCGCTGGACAGTGTGGATACACCCTGGGAAAATACCTATTTCAACTGGCTACAAGCGATTGAGGACTGGAATAATGGCGCGGAAAATTATCCTAAAAAACATGTGTTCTTTATCTGCCATAGTTTCCAGCTTGCCTGCAGGCATTATGGCGTTGGAACCGTTTGTAAACGTAAGTCAACGGCGTTTGGCGTATTCCCCATACACATGTTACCGGAAGGAACAAGGGAAATTGTTTTTGACGGACTTCGCGATCCTTTTTACAGTGTTGACAGCCGCGATTACCAGGTGATAGAGCCCAACCATTCACGTCTGAAAGAAATGGGTGGAAAATTACTGGCCATCGAAAAAAATCGACCGCATGTTCCCTATGAAAGAGCGGTGATGGCGATACGTTTCAATGATTATTTTTTAGGTACACAATTTCATCCCGAAGCAGATGCCACGGGTATGAGCATGTACCTGCAGAGAGAAGATAAAAAACAAACCGTGATCGAGAACCACGGCGAAGCCAAATGGCAAAGTATGGTGGAACAATTACAGGATCCCGAAAAGATCATGTGGACCTACCAGCATGTGCTGCCTAATTTTCTAAATCTTTCCATGGAGGAACTGGTTGCGATCTAGTATCTAGCATCTAGCATCCAGTATCCAGTATCCAGTATCCAGTATCTAGCATCCAGTATCTAGCATCCAGTATCCTTTGTTTCTGGATGCTAGATGCTAGATGCTGGATACTAGTTCATTGCTCCAGGATAATCCTCAACCCAAATACTTTCCGCGGATCGATCATCGTCGTTTTATTTTCAACCGAGAGCATTTGATTCTCGGTCAGGAATTTTGATGCGGCCTCAACAGAGCGCACCTGAACCTGTATCTCTTTGATACCGTCCTTATCCGATTTTTCCAAAATTATCTCGGGCCCATCGATGAATGTAAAATGATTGCCGGTTTTCTTAGCGCCGGGAATACTCACCCACGCATGAAGCGCTTTTTCCATATTGGATGCCGCTACCACGATCTTTCGCAACCCGATAATACCAAGTGGTCCTCCCGCCTGGTCCGTAAATATTTTATTTGCCTTTTTTTTGGGATCGCTTAGAAAAGACCTGTCCGTATAATCACAGATAAACACGCGGATATCATTTGAGCTAAGCTCTTTTAAAACAATATTTGTCCAGTAGGTTTTTTCAACACCATCCACCGTAAAACGCACCGGCGCAGGTGGCCCGTATATAACACCATAGTCATCCAGTAATTGCACAATGGTATCAGTATGCTGAACAGGTTCTAAAGCGAGGCCTTTGAATAAAGCTTTTTCCGCACCCAGGCCACTATAGTTCACAAATTCAAGTGTAATATTTCCCAACCAGAGTCCGCCGCTTGATACACTACCAAATTCCTGGTAATCGTATACCGGTGGCAGTTTGAAGGTTGTTTTGAAGAGTTCGAAAAGTTCGGGTGCGTGCGTAGTATGAGCGTAAAAATGATCCACCTTGACCACCTGCGCTTCTGCCAATGAAGCGCACGCTATACAAAAGATCAAAGCGAGTTTTCTCATGTTACTATCCGGGGAGTGTTATTTAATGAATAATTGATAATTAAGAATTAATAATTTCTGAGCGCTTGCCGTTTAATTATTAATTATTCATTATTAATTATTAATTTCTCTCGATTTCCTGGATATTGGATCGCTGTATCCTTAAAGTTACGCATATCCGGTAAAATCTTAACCATTTCACTGTGGCTAAAAAAACTTTCCTGTATTGGAAAGGATTTTTTACTTTCAGTACAAAGCAAAATCCAGATCAATGGTTCCTTCCATCCGAAAACATTTCAACGAAAATTTTACCATAGAAAAATACCATGCCTATCTTGCCGAACTGGATAGCAAACATCCCGGCGCCATTGAGTTTCGCGTAGCGGAAACGCCTGTTTTCATAGACCGGTCGTTTAAAAACAAAGTGCTTTCTGCCTGTGAAAGCATCGTGGATGTGATCACACAATTCAATTTCAAGACCCTCACCTCGCATGCGATACCGGAAGATGTAAGAGTACCAAACGAAAACGCGCACACCCATTTTATTGCATTCGATTTTGGGATCTGTCTCAATGAAAAAGGTGAATTGGAACCGCAACTGATAGAAATGCAGGGCTTCCCCACGCTATTCGCCTACCAGATCTGGCAGGATGAAGTGAGCAGGAAACATTTTGAGATACCGGCAAACTATTCCACGTTGTTCAATGGACTTACCCCTGCGACCTATCAACAATTATTAGGCGACGTGATCCTCGGCGGCCATCAACCGGAAAATGTGATCCTTCTTGAAATACTACCGCATCAGCAAAAAACAAAGATCGATTTTTACTGTACCGCAGATTATGTGGGTATTCCGATAGTTTGTTTAACGGAGTTGATACAGGAAGGAAGAAAATTATTTTACCTGAAAGACGGGAAGAAAACAGAAGTAAAACGGATCTACAACCGCATCATCTTTGATGACCTGCAGCAGCAATCAACAGAGATCAAGGAAAAAGGGAAATTATTATTGATGGATCTTGTTGTGGAATGGGTTCCGCATCCCAACTGGTTTTACCGCATCAGTAAATATACTCTACCATTTATCGATCACCCGTATGTTCCCAAAACATGGTTCCTGAATGAGGTGGAAGAAATACCTGCCGATCTTGAGAACTATGTGTTGAAACCTTTGTTCTCTTTCGCAGGGCAAGGCGTGGTGATCGATGTAACAAAAGCAGATATCGACAATGTGACAGATCCGCAGAACTGGATACTACAGCGCAAAGTAAAATATGCGGACGTGATACCTACACCCGACGTGCCCGCCAAAGTAGAGATAAGAATTTTTTATTTCTGGAAAGAAGGCGAACCAAGGCCCATCGCTACAAACAATCTTGCACGCCTAAGCAAAGGAAAAATGATCGGCGTGCGCTACAATAAAGACAAAGAATGGGTTGGAGGAAGTCTTTGTTATTTTGAGGAGGGATAATTTTAGCGAGAAAGAATTATATCCGTCAAAGTCATTAGCATGCTTGATATGGCCACGAAATACACGAATTAGGACGAATTTGTTTTGACAAGTTTTTTAGCCGTCGCCATTCGATCAATTCGTTTAACTTGTATCGTTCGTGCAATTCGCATAATTCGTGTAATTCGTGTCCCTCAATTCGTTTTTTTCTTAAATCTTTTTTCAACAAATGAATTCATTCTGGACGAAAATATTAACTGAAACCATTCTTCGCCCCAAGGAGAACAGCAACACGCATGTTAACGACTACTCCCAATATGCGTTAGCCAAAGCATTCCGTGAATTGAAGATCAACGTATTCAGAACCTTAAAGGATATACTGTTGGTGGCCGCTGGTATTGGTTGTGCCGCATTCGGGTTGGAAGGTTTTCTGTTACCGAATAATTTTATTGATGGTGGCGCTACAGGTATCTCATTGCTTGTTTCTGAAATAACAACCATTCCCATTTATTTTTTGTTACTCCTGATCAATATTCCGTTCGTATTTCTTGGTTATAAAGTGATCAGTAAGAATTTTGCGATCAAGACTGCGATCGCTATTACGGGTTTGTCTGTTTGCGTAGCATTTATTCATTTTCCCGAAGTAACACATGATAAACTGCTGGTTTCAGTATTCGGTGGTTTTTTTCTCGGTGCGGGTATTGGTTTATCAGTAAGAGGCGGCGCGGTAATTGACGGGACCGAAGTGCTGGCAATTTTCCTGAGCCGTAAACTGGGTATGACGATAGGTGATATCATCATCGTTTTTAATATCCTGGTATTCTCGGCAGCAGCATATCTTCTTTCTATGGAAACTGCCTTGTATTCTATGATCACTTACCTGGTTGCCTCGCGCACATTAGATTTTGTGATCGAAGGTATTGATGAATATACCGGTGTTACCATCGTTTCAACACATAGCAGTGAGATCAGGAAGATGATCGTTGAGAAAATGGGTCGCGGCCTCACGGTTTACAAAGGCAAACGCGGTTTCGGGAGTCATGGTGAACGAAATGATATCGATATTATCTATACCGTGATCACACGTCTTGAATTGAATAAACTCAATACTGAAATACTAAAAATAGATCCCAACGCTTTTGTGGTGATGCATAGTGTAAAGGACACCAAGGGCGGCATGATCAAGAAAAGAGCATTGAAACATTAAATAAGTAAACTGTCCACCGTTTTTCTTCGCCCGTTTATAGAATAGATTTGCTAAACTGTTCACGGATCACTTAATTTGACTAACTAAATACTGCTTCATGAGATCATTACTATTGTGTTGCTTACTGATGCCTTTTGTATTATCCGCGCAGGAGAATTACGAGATCCAGGTGTATGCCTCTCCTACCATGACCAAGGGGCAGACAATATTTGAATTACATAGTAACTATACCATACAGGGTGGAAAAGACATCGTAAAGGGTGTATTGCCTTCTTATCATTCCGTTCATGAAACGATTGAGATCACGCACGGGATTACTGATAATTTTGAACTTGGGTTTTATCTTTTCACCAACTATACACCCAATCATGGATGGAAGATCATCGGCACACATATCCGGCCGCGGATTGCAGCCCCGGATAAGTGGAAACTGCCAGTTGGTCTCAGCCTTTCTGCCGAGATCGGTTGGCAGGGTGCACAATATTCACCTGAAACTTTCAATCTTGAGATCCGCCCAATTATTGATAAGACATTCGGTAATCTTTATCTTTCTTTAAATCCAACCTTAGGCGTTACGTTAAGCGGCATTGATAAACCTTCTGCGCCTGCTTTTGCGCCAAATTTCAAAGCATCTTATGCAGTTTCTCCAAAAGTCAGCCTGGGAACAGAATATTACGGCGATCTCGGTCCCCTGAACCAGTTTGAAAAATTACCTGAACAAAATCATGCGCTGTTCCTGGTAGCCGATCTGTACGTTGATCCCAAATGGGAGATCAATTTCGGGCCAGGCTTCGGGCTTACAGATGCAACCGATGGCTTTGTGATGAAACTGATACTCGGCCGCCGCATTACCTGGGGCAAGAAAAAGAAGTGATCTCTTACTTTAATGCGTTCAGGAACAACCATTCAAAACTGACCAGCCAGCTTTTGTCCGACATGCGGTTCATATTGCTTCCCAACTGGAAACGATAACCTAAATTCAGTTTGGCCGTGCTGTTGAAGATCAACTGCGCGCCGGGGGCAAAGTCTACAAAATATCTTTTCAGGTCCGTTGTTTTTTGCCCGATCAGTTCTGCATAAAGGTTCAGGTTGGTCTGGTTGTAATCTGTATATTTTTTTGGAAGGATGAGATGACCGAAGGATAATGAATAGTTGAACGCTTCGTAAGGTACCGGTTGTGGTAAGAGCTTATTCGCGCGTCCGGGAGGAAGGCTTTCTATAAAACTTATTGTACCTGAAACCGCAAGTTTATGTAATAACTGTGTGGCAATTATTCCCGCCTGCAGCCCACTTTGATCACCGTCAAGGCTTAGTTCATCATACACTCCATTGTTGCGACTGTAAGACGCAGATGTAAAGGCCGCCATCCTAAAATGTGTATACAATCCATCATTCGATAGAAACCGGTACTTCGCATAAACACGTGCACTTTCCCATCGCAGGTTTTGTGAGAACATATTGGAAAAGGTTCCATAACCGTGTACCATCAGGTTCTTATTGATCCCGAACATCAATTCAGTTGTGTGCCGGCTCTCGTTTCTTTTGTTAAGGCTGCTCCATATTAATTTTGCATCCTGTTTAATGCTGAGAGAGTGAGCAGGCATATTACTGGCCGGTTCTGAAAAAATGTATAGTTCCTGCGCTGAGGACCTTTCACACAACAGGCACAATAAAAAAATTATGTATTTGAACATCGTATAAGAATTAGTTATTTACCACAGACGACACAGATTACCACAGAATAAAACAACGAGGTCTGTGTTAATCTGTGTCGTCTGTGGCAAAAATAGTTGTCAACCCTACATCGTAACATGGTAGATCCGCTGCCCGTTCATCGTTCCCGATTCATAGCATTGCATCGATGTGAGTTTACTGTACTTCTTATAATCCTTTGCAGAAACAAAATTCTTGTCTACCAGGGTAACGGTTTTTGTACCACTCAGTGTTTGCGGTGTTACATTTAAAAAATGAAAGGACTGATCGCTCGTATTCACATGGGCGTCGTTCTGCACTTTCACATCTTTAAAATTGGTGGTTACCTTTAACATCGATACGGAAAATCCTGCATTAACCACCGCTTTACTCAGTGCATCAAAATCAACTTTACCATCGGGTTTAAAACTGATATCGTAAGTTGAATGTTCGATGTCTGCATTTACCTTATCAACAAAAGGAACATCGGATAAAGCTTTGTACACAGCTTTGGAACACATGGCGCAAGTGAGTCCGCTTGCCTGCAATGTTGCTTTTTTTACTTGCGCCTGGCTATTGATCGCAAACAGCACAACAATTATGGTAAATACCTTTTTCATAATGAAATATTTTGAAACAAAACTTACCCATCACAGGTATGACAGGTAAGTTTTTCATTGATCGTTTATTGTTTTGTTTTTTCTTTTTTATCACTTGCTTTTCTATCGTACTGGCAGCATTCATCAAGCTTCTTGTAGGCAACATCATTGCCGGTAAGGTCCCTTGTATCGTAGCCTGCTTCAGCTACCGCTTCCTGGATCTGTTTGTTACTTGTTTTTGAAATTTCGTATTTCACACGGAGGATCTTGGTATCCTTGTTCCATGTAGCGGCAGTAGCGCCGGCTGCTTTTGCGGCTTTCTCTATATGCCCCTTGCACATGCCACAGTTGCCCCATACTTTGATGGTTTCAGATTTAACGGCTGTTTTTGTTTGGGCGAAAGAGAAGAAAGAAAATAATACGAATGCTATGGTTAATAAAGTTGATTGCGTTTTCATTTTGAATTTGATTTTTTATGACACGAATTAAAAAACACGAATTACACGAATTATACGAAATACACGAATTATACGAAATACGCGAATTGAACGAGCTCGCCAACTAGTAGACAATTCGTATAATTCGGTAATTCGTGTTTTATAATTCGTGTTCAGAAAATCAAATTCTGAAAACACAGTTCCGGAGATAGGTTTCCTGGCCGGATAATATGGGAGGTGAATGCTCTTTCGGAAGTATTAGACGTTGAGCATTATAAAAAGGCGTTTGTAATAAATTTAGTTCTGCAACCAGCGGTGTAACAGGCGCATGAATAATGAAATCGGCGTAAGTGGCTTTCTGTGCGTCCTCGATCTTAACTACTTTAAGTTCGGTTTTGCAGCATCCTTTTTTGGATTCCATTTTTTTGCCGCAACCGCAGGTAGAAGGTGTCCATGCCTGTAATTTGGCCGAGCTTATTTTGCCCATGCAGTAATGGATATTTACCACCACGCCACTGCTGATGGCGAAATAAATGACGGCTAATATGGCTACTACAGAGCGTTTCATTGCCGTACAAAGGTAAACAGCAATTAACATACGCGGAAAGATTTTCTGTTAAATGGTATTAGTTCACAAAACTCCACCAGAGGCCAAAGCGGATCCAAAGACCGGTTCCGGAATAGTTCTCAACCGGAAAATTTGGATGGTTAAAGGAAAAACCTTTGCTAAGCGTGTTCAGGTTCTCCAGCCTGAAAAAACCTTTGAAACTCTTGATACGGAAATGTACAAAGGCATTGATATCAGGCCGGTTGCTGATCGTATTGGTATTCTGCACGAAATACTGCCCGAGGAACGGCGAATAATTATCTGCCTTATAACCGGTATTATACCTGAATTCAATACCCGTTGATAAAAACAGGTTCGTGGCAAAGTTTCCTTCAAATGCAATCCGGTTGCGAGTCAGCAGGAATGGAATATTCACAGGTGGTTGCCCCGTTGTTTGTTGTATATGTATCTCTGTGTACCAGTTCCAGTATTTTGACAGGCGGAATTTTTTCTCCGCATTCAGATGTAGTACATTAAACAATTGCGCTTCCTGTTTTGCCGAAAAGAAACTATCAAAATACATATAGTTGGTTACCGCAAAATATTCACCACCGAATTTCCATCCATTGCGCGGGTTGTCATACATGGCGAAGAGGCGAACGATGTTTTCTTTGCCATAACTACTGCGATTCTTAATGGGGAAACGGCTCAATGAGTTTAGTATAAACGATGGCGAACGGTTCACATTCTGAAAACCAATATTGAGATAACCGAGTTTTTTACCCAGCATCCTTTTCATACTGATATACGCAGAATAATCACCCGAGTTGTACCCGGTAAGATATAATTGTCCCGAGGCTTCAATATCCCATAGCTGGTTGCGGGTGCGGTTCCTGTATTCGCCTAAGAGCGATAGGTTGTATAAACTTGTTGTGCTGAATGTATCAAATGTTCCTTTCAGGTTCTGAATATCTATGCCGGCTTTTAAGAATTGCGACAGATTATTTTTTTGAGGAAAAGAGATCAGGCTGAATTCATTGTTGATCTCGTTCCATGTATCCAGGAACCTGAAAGATCCCAGGCTATCCATTTTATAATTGAAGTAGTTCAGGTAGTGATAGTAGTTGGCAGAATCCACATAATTATCAGCATACATATAACTGCTGTGCGTTAAACGAAAAGTATGTTCAATGCGCAAACGCGGATAGAATAATTTATAAGTAACCGAATCTGTAACCAGCGAATCTTTGGTACCGATATCGAAATGATGTTTGAATAACAGCGTAGAGTTCTTGTAGGTATTACCTGTATTCACGCCTGTATTGAAAGGGTTACGGCCGGATGCACCTGCTTTACCCAAACGCGTTTCCAGCTCATATGGATCGCCCAATGCAAGGCTGTCTAATTTCCGAGGATCCTGCAAGCCTCCATTTTCGGAGGAAGCACTTTTATTGGAAATGTATAGTAAGAATACTTCGTATTTTTTATTCAGCGTCTGGTAGTGGGATACGAAACGAAAATTATTCTGGCTGGAGTTCTGGTTCTTCAGGTTACCCGGCGCATTGTTAAACCGATATTCGACAGAAAAATTGAAATTGCTTTTATTATTCTGTGTATGAATGATATTGATCAGTTGTTCAGCCTTACTACCTAAAACGTAAGCGAGTTCTGTATACGGACGTGTGCTTTGATACAATTTTGTATTCTCTAATGTAAACGCGTAAATATCGTATTGATGAAAACCCGCATCAAAACCCGCTTTCATCAATGGATTGAAAAAGAATGATTGTGCGGCTGTGGAATAATTTCCAAGCGTATGATAATAATATGGCAGCGGAAAACGTGTTGTGAAATCATTAATGGAAGAATCCAGTGTACGCAACCTGGTAGAATCAAAGTATTTATAGAAAATAGTAATGGAGTCTGCATTCCTGTCCCTGCGTTGCAAAGAATCACTACCTCCACTTTTCCTGACCATCCGTCCCTGGCTATCGTAACCTACTACCTGCGGACTTTGCCCCTGTTGCGTTTCCAATAACTGCTTCCCTCCTGTTCTTACCTGCGCAAGCAACGCCGTATTACCAAACAGTAATAAAACCAAAACAAGCCGTATGTTTTTGCTTATCGGTAAACCCATGCTTTTAAATGTGCTGTAAAATAATGCAAAGGGGGGTTAGTGGGAAGTTAAAAGTCTGGAGTCAGAAGTCTGGGGAACTTACCGCCCCAGACTTTTAACTCCAGTCTCCAGTCTTACAAAGCTTTTACCAGTTCAGTAAATAACAGGGTGAGCTTAGGTTCTGCATCCTTTGCTGCCTGTAATACTTCTTCGTGTGTAATAGTATTTTCTTCCTCGCGGATACCGATATCGGTGATCACGCTTACGCCAAATACATCCATACCACAATGAACGGCGGCGATTGATTCCTGCACAGTGCTCATACCAACCGCATCACCGCCTAAAATATGAATCAGTTTATATTCTGCGCGGGTTTCGAAGGTTGGGCCGGTAACACCTGTATAGACGCCCTGTTTTAATTCAATATCATGTTTCTTGGCGATCACCTGTGCCTTGCTGATCAGCGCTTTGCTGTATGGCTCGCTCATATCAGGGAAACGGGTGCCTAATTTGTCTTCGTTCTTACCCAACAAAGGGTTTTCAGTGAACAGGCTGATATGATCGTTGATGATCATCAGGTCGCCAATTTTAAAATGTGTATTTACACCACCGGCTGCATTAGATAACAAAAGGGTTTTTACTCCGAGTAAACGCATTACCCTGACAGGATAGGCTACCTGTTGCGGTGTATAGCCTTCGTAATAGTGAAAACGCCCGCCCATTACCCATACTTTCTTACCACCCAGTTCTCCAAAGATTAATTTTCCCTTGTGGCCCTCTACAGTGCTTACAGGAAAATGAGGGATATCGTTATAAGAGATCTCTTTTTCAGTCTTGATATCATTGGCGAGGTTACCCAGGCCACTTCCTAAAATAATTCCTGTGCTTGCTTCCCCGGAAACGAAACCACGGATAAAATCCACGGTCTCCTGTAACTGCTGCATAATTTCTGACATGTAATGGGTATTAATATTAGTAAAGGCGGCAAATATACCCCTCCGTTCCCTCCCTTCCAAGGAACTAATCTAATACCCTCATTAAAATAGCCTTTGCGGGCTTTTTCTGGCGTTACAAACTGATCTTTTGTCAGAGTGTACATCACCCATCCATCGCCTGTTGATTATCAATAGATTACGTTTTCTATTCGAATTTTTGCAAATCTTTTCATCGGACCTCCTTTGTCACAAGTCCATCACAAGTCCATGACAAGTCCATCACAAGTCCATGACAGGTCCATGGTAACCTAATCCTTATAATTACCTTACCCTTATCCTACCATTATCTTACCCTATACCTGCCGTTGGGTGAAGGTGCTTCACAAAGCCCGAGAAGGCGAAGCAACCCTGCCTTGGCCTGAAAGGGGTCTGGGGAAGAACACACGAATATGATACGAACCAAGTACGAAGGAAGTACAAACCAGGTACTAAGGATCCCTCCCTTGCCCTCGCCTTAGGGAGGGTAAAGAAAAAGGCCACTCAGCGTAGCTGAATGGCCTTATAGTAGGTTAAGAAAGTTCAGTATTAAATTAACTTAAACGCTTAACGTTAACGGCGTTTAAGCCTTTACGTCCTTCTTGTACATCAAAAACCACTTTGTCGTTAGCTTCGATCTGGTCAACCAGGCCATTTGCATGTACAAAAGTTTCTTTGCTGGAGTTATCATGCTTGATAAAACCAAAACCTTTTTCTTCGTTGAAGAACTTTACAGTTCCTGTAATTTGTGTGTCCATTTGTAAAATTTGTAATTTTTATTAAGGTGCAAAGGTAGCTTTAAAATGCTTCGCTTCCTAATAAATATCAATTCCAAGTGTTAAAATACAGGTTGGTTCCCGCGAAAATGACATATCTAATCGCCTAATTATCAACATATTTCAATAGAAAAATCTCATTCATGCAACCCGCATATTGATTCCCGTGCAAAATGCCGATCCTAACTTATCTTAGCGAGCTATATCATTAAATCAACCCTTATCTACATGAGAAAACTGCTCTGCTTTTCATTGTCAATGATCGTCCTGTTTACTGTGAATGCGCAAAAAGTTGCGTATAAAGTATCCTTCCCCAATGCTGTGCACCACGAAGCCCATATCGAATTAACGGTAACAGGAATACCCTTGCAACCCGCCATCTTTAAAATGAGCCGTTCTTCACCCGGTCGTTATGCAACGCACGAGTTTGGAAAAAATGTATATGATGTAACCGCCTGGGACAAATCGGGAAACAAAATTACCGTGAACCGTATTGATGGCGATGTATACCAGGTGCCGAAACACGCGGGTACGATCACGATCGCTTATACGTTGTTTGGCAATTACGCAGATGGCACGTATGTGGGTATTGACCCGGAAAGTATCCATATGAATATGCCCGCATGTTTTATGTGGATGAAAGGATTAGATAAAGCACCGATCACTATTCATTTTGACATACCCAAGGAGAACAAAGGCATAGTTGCAACGCAACTTTACCAGCCTGCCGGTGATGATAAATACACATTTACTGCGCCAAACCTGCAATATTTTATGGACAGTCCTACCAAGATCGGTGACCAGATCATAAAACAATGGACTATCGAGAACCCGGATGGAACAAGTTTCATGATGCGTATTGCGCTTGAATCAAATGCAACAGATGCACAGGCAGAAGAGCTCGCGGGCAAAGTGAAAAAATTAGTGGAAGAAGCAAGAGCCGTATATGGGGAATTTCCTTTGTATGATTATAGCACATATACTTTTATCGCAGGCGCCAACCCTTATGTAAATGGCGATGGAATGGAACACAGGAACTCTACCATGATCACCACGCCTATGAATACATTTAGTGCAGACGGGCTACTCGGCGTTTTTTCACACGAATATTTTCACAACTGGAACGTGGAGCGTATCAGACCCAAAACACTGGAGCCGTTCAATTTTGAGAAGAGTAATATGAGCAATGAGTTGTGGTGTGCTGAAGGGTTCACGCAGTATTATGGCGGATTGATATTGTGCCGCGCAGGATTAGTAAGCAAAGATAATTTTATTCGTACCGCCGGTGGATTGATCAACACTAAAATGAATACACCGGGTGCTAAGGACTACTCACCTGTGCAGGCAAGCAACCATGCGGTGTTTGTTGATGCAGCCGTATCGATCGATAAGAATAATTATGGCAACATGTTCACTTCGTACTACACCTATGGCGCATTGATCGCGTTGGCATTGGATCTTGAACTGCAGACAAGGTATCACAAAACCATCGATGCATTTATGCAGGCGATGTGGAAACGCTTTGGTAAAAAAGAGGTTCCTTACACAGTAGCTACCATGCAGGAAACATTGGCAAGTATCAGCGATGCAAAATTTGCTGCTGATTTCTTCAGTAAATATGTGAACGGACACGAGCAGATCGATTATGCATCGTTATTTGCAAAAGCTGGTTATGATATTAAGAATCCAAATGCAGGCAAAGCAACAATGGGAATATTTACCGGCGGAGGTTTCGGTGGAAGGGGTGCCGGCGGCGCTGCTGCTACCCCTGAAAGATTGATCATCACCGCTAATACCATCAAAGGCACTGCAGCATACGAAGCAGGGCTTGATATCGGCGATGAAATATTGAAATTAGATAACACCGAAGTAAAAACACAGGCAGATGTAGCTGTTTTTGTAAACGCGAAGAAACCCGGCGATGAAATTTCAGTTACTTACAAACACCGTAATATAGAAAAGAAAACAAAGCTTGTTCTGAAAGAACAAACCGGTGTTTCATTGATACCGTTTGAAACTTCGGGCAAAACGGTTACCGATGATATGAAGAGGATCAGGGATAGCTGGACGACGAGTATGGTGAAGTGATCAATTTGAAAATTTGAAAATTTGAAAATTTGAAAATGGGCAACTGCTGATTCATTTTCAAATTTTCAAATCATCAAATTTTCAAATTCTTAGGGCTGATTAATATGTTCTTTCTCACTCTTCAACACAAAATACGCCCATATAGCGCTTGCGATCATGAAGATGGAACCTAATAAAAATGACACGCCTGGAAAATGTATAGGCGCACCGGGTTTGGTGAAGTAAGCAAATAAACCTGTCATTAACGGCGGGCCGACAATAGACGTAACACTGATCAAACTTGTCAACGCGCCCTGCAATTCTCCCTGTTCATTGGGTGGCACATGTCCTGATATGATCGATTGCAAAGCGGGGCCCGCGATTCCTCCCAGGCAATACGGGATCAGGAACACGAACATCATCCAGCTTTGAGATGCGAAGGCAAATAATAAAAGTCCTAGTGCATATAACGCCAAACCGATGTAAACACTTTTTTCATTTCCGATCTTTGGATTAATTACGCGCACCAATCCTCCCTGTACCCCTCCTACCAATAATCCAACTACACCAAGCGAGATCCCGATCATTTTAGGTGTCCATTGAAATTTTTCAATATTAAAAAAACTCCAGTTGCTTTGCACTGAGTGTGCAGCGAGATATACCAGTATCAATGAACCCACCAATCCTATCACCGCAGGATATTTCTTCAACTGAAGCAACGACCCGACAGGGTTTGCGCGTTTCCAATCAAAGGGTCTTCTGTGTTCTTTGTCCAATGATTCGGGCAAAACAAAGTAGCCATACAAACAATTCGTCAGTGCAAGACCTGCAGCAACCATAAAAGGAATTCTGGCACCGAATTCTCCCAGTAAACCACCAATTAATGGACCGACGATAAATCCTAATCCAAATGCAGCTCCGATCATACCAAAATTCTGTGCCCTGTTTTCCGGAGTGCTCACGTCAGCGATATAGGCAGACGCCGTTGTAAAACTCGCACCCGTTACACCGGCGATCAATCTACCCACGAACAACCATCCAATTGATGGCGCAAAAGACAGAAAGAGATAATCTATTCCGAATCCAAATAAAGAAAATAATAATACCGGCCTGCGTCCGTATTTATCACTCAGGTTACCAAGTACGGGTGCAAAAAGGAACTGCATTAATGCGTAAGCCAATGTAAGGTACCCGCCATATTGAGATGCTTTACTGATAGAAGAATCATGCAATAGCTGTTCAATCAATTTAGGCATTACAGGAATGATCAATCCGAATCCTGTTACATCGATCAATAAAGTAATAAAAATAAAGCCCATTGCGGCTTTGCGGTTCGTGGCCATTTGTAAGTGCATTAATTGAACGGTGAAAATGGGATTTTCTATTGGGAAAAACTAAACTTTTTTAGGAGCAGCTACGAGCTGTGAGCCATGAGCTTTGAGCTTGCTGACTGAAAAGTGAAGGCTTTCGTACTAAGGAGGCAGGCTGGCAGCTCAAGGCTCATAGCTCACAGCTGTTCCCTCACAACTCCCGGTATCTCCATCACCAAATCCGCGCCATACATTCCCGCAGGTGTTTGGTAACCGGTTTTGAAATTTCCCTCCAATACTTTTTTTGTGATCAGCAGGCTGCTGATAGCGGTTAAGGTATATCCCTCGGGGCATTGGAGGCGGGATGTTTTTTTCTCGCCGGCAGCGTTGGTTACTTCGCCCCAAACAAAACCCTTTGCTTTCGCACGCATCTCATCCGATGGGCCGGCCGGTTTTTGTTTGATCTTTCGTTTGGCGATATTCCGTACAAAAGAAGTTCGCAATAACCAGTTGTACAAAA
This sequence comes from Bacteroidota bacterium, assembly GCA_040388705.1. GTDB lineage: Bacteria > Bacteroidota > Bacteroidia > Chitinophagales > Chitinophagaceae > Sediminibacterium. The sequence continues at coordinate 545,544 of JAZKBI010000003.1, forward strand.
ACTGCCATTTCAATAACGAATATGTTTTGGGAGACGCGCCTGTGTATGTTTCAATATTGGGGATACCAGTTGTGGTGTATGCTGTAGAAATATCACCCCAGGGAATACACATCACAAAGATCTTTTTGATACCGAAATCGAGCCAGAAACCTTTATGCCCCATCGGCTTTTTTTTCAGCATACCGTCTATGCGTACCAAGCCTCCTTCGCCAAGGTTCTCTGCCATGGTGGTAGCTGTGCCATGAGAAAGTTTTCCGCCGATCATCGCGAAGGCAAGTTTTAAATGCGTGGCATCGGGCATCTGCTGTTTCAGGTATAGGGCGGTGCAATCAGTAGGTACTACATCAAAACCAACACCGGGCATAAGCATGATGCCGGCTTCTTTGCCTTTCTCATCATATTTTTTTGCTTTCTCAAATACGGCGATCTCACCCGTAATATCAAGGTAATGTGTTTGTGTGGCGAGACATGCCTTGATCATTTTCTTTGCAGTGTGATGAAATGGCCCGGCGGCATGCAATACAACGGGCACATCTTTCAACACATCCTGCAACGCTTCTTTATCAGAAAGATCAACCACTTTATAAGAAAGGTTCAATGATTCCGCCATTGACTTTAAGGCGTTTTCATTGCGTCCTGCAAGAACAGGTTTCAGTCCATACTCAGCCGCCATATTTGCAATGAGCCGGCCGGTATATCCATTGGCGCCATATAGCAGGAAGCTGTTGTTTTGCATATTGAAATGTACAAACAATACGGCTCATTTCAAGGCACAAAAATAGAAAGGGAGCGTTACCGCTCCCTTTCTATTTACATAATTACATGATCTATTTGGTAAGCTTGATCGTACCCACCGAAGTTTCACCCGGCGCTTTCACCACTACATTACTGATGGTGGCATCAGCATAACCATTGGATGCGTTGATGAACACGGAATAGGTTCCTTCTTTCAAGCCCCTCAATTTAAAATTACCTTCTCTATCCGGTAGTGCATAGGCGGTATCGGTAGCATTGTAAACCGTTACTACAGGAAAGCCTTCCCTTGGACCTACTTTACCCGCAATGCTTCCCGTGGTACTTACTGTAAAGAAATGGAAGAACGGACGGAGGTAGAACTGGTTCCTGAAATCCACGAGAACAGAACGCGTGATATCGAAATCGAGCCATAACCTTCTTCTGCCAGGCTGGAATTCTTCACACTCATTTCCTTTTAATTTGATCAATACATAATTGGCCGCGCCGGCTGGTAAGGAAATCGGATAGGTTACACTGTCCTTCACCACTGAATTATTTGTTCCGATCTCAATTTTGATCAGGCGGATAGAACCTTTCACGATCCCTGCAGCAGCAAATAAAGTATCTGTACCATTCCTGAAACGAAGGATATCATACACACCCGCTGTTATATTCAGGTCTTCCCAAACAAAGGAAGAATCTTTTTTGTGATCGTCGGAACCCCGGCGGTCCCAGTCTTCGTTATCATGCCTTCGGGTATCTGCACTGGTATCAACCAATACTTTTACCGAGCGGATATCGATGTAGACGTGATCGAAAAGTCCCGGGCCGTCTGTTAAATACAGCGACATCTGTTGTTTACCCGGCGGTACGTCATTTTCGTTTGAAACACTTTTTTTACAGGCTGTCATAGTAGTCAAGCAGACAGCGATCGCCATTACGGCGGACAGGATGGTTTTGTTTTTCATGTGGATTTGGTTTTAAAGTAGCATTGCTCCATCCATAACTTTATAACTTACAAAACAGTTGCAGGGTATTTACATAACAATAACCATACTAACCGTTATTAATAATTTGTTAAAGACTTTGCAATGCGTGTTATCACTATTTTCTGTTGACAAAAGAATGCCCTTGCATAATTTATGCGTTTGACTCTTTATGCGGAAAGTTTTGGTGAGAAGTTGATGCTGCGCGAAAAGAAACATTTGTTCTTAACTTGGCAGGGACCAATAAATGCTTCATGAGAAAGATACCGGTACTTATTTCAGCGTTGCTTTTGTGCAATACAATTTTTTCGCAACCGCTATCCGATGCGGAGAAAAAGATCGTTGACTATATCAACCTGCACATGAACGATGCAGAAAAAATGCTGACTGATGCGGTAAACATCAACAGTGGCACGCTCAACAAAGTCGGCGTGAAGAAAACAGGCGATCTTTTCGCGAAAGAATTTACCAAAGCGGGGTTTACTATTGAATGGGTAAACCTGCCTGATTCGCTGAACAGGGCCGGTCACCTGGTAGCCACACGCAAAGGGAAAAAAGGAAAGAAAATATTTCTCATTGGCCATCTCGATACGGTGTTTGAACCGGACATGCCCTTCTCATCCTATACCCGACTCAACGATTCAACCGCAACCGGCCAGGGTGTAAATGACATAAAGGGCGGCGATGTGGTAGTGGTCATGGCATTACAGGCATTGCAATCGATGGGATTATTGAATGATGCTGCCGTTACCGTTTATTTTACTGGCGATGAGGAGAAAGCGGGTATACCCAACACTGTGAGCCGTAAAGATTTTATCGAACGCGCGCAAACCTGCGATATAGCATTGGCTTTTGAAGGAGCGAATGGATTAAATACTGTTGCCACCGCCCGCCGCGGAGCAAGCGGGTGGAAATTACATGTGACCGCAAAAACCGGCCACTCATCAGGCGTTTTCAGTTCAGGCTCCGGGTATGGCGCCATTTATGAAGCCGCCCGCATACTCAATCGTTTTCGTGAAGAATTAAGTACGGAAAAGTACCTGACGTTCAATCCAGGATTAATTTTAGGTGGTTCGGATATGCAGTATGATGAAAAGAATGCAAAGGGTGATGCAGTCGGCAAGACCAATATCATTTCGCCCGAAGTAGTGGTAACAGGCGATCTGCGTTTTTTAACAGAGTCCCAAAAAGACACCGCCCGTGAAAAAATGCGCGCCATTGTTGCACAAAACCTGAATGGCAGCAAAGCTGAGATCAGTTTCCAGGATGGTATCCCGGCTATGGAACCGACGGAGGGGAATAATAAGTTGATGCTGGTAGTTGATGGTGTTTCACAGGCGATGGGAATAGGCGCTACAAAAGCGGGCGATCCGGGTTCAAGAGGTGCTGGGGATATTTCCTACATTGCAAAATATGTGGATTGTCTTGATGGATTGGGTGCTTCCGGTCGCGGAGCACACGCACCTGGAGAAACGATCAACTTAAAAGAATTTCCTTACCTGATACAAAGGGCAGCTATATTAATCTATCGTTTAACACATACCGATTAAATTGTCAACCATGAGAACAAAAAATTTATTGACACTTATTTTTTCACTATTTGCTTCAGCCGTTCTTGCTACCCCCTATAAAGCGGATAAAAGAGCTTATTATGAGATCAAAGTGTATCGCCTGGCTACCAACGAGCAGGTAAAACAAGTGGATCAGTTTTTACAGAACGATTACCTGCCCGCTTTACACAGGGCCGGTATCGGTAAGATCGGGGTCTTTCATCCTACAGTTAATGATACCGCTGCCGAGAAAAGAGTCATTGTTTTCATACCCCTTCGTTCTTTGGACGATCTGAATACTATTGAAGAACTGATCCTGACAGATGTAAAACTTAAGGAAGCGAATGCTTATTTAGATGCGGCCTACAATGCAACTCCTTACAAACGCATCGAATCCATTGTTCTGAAAGCATTCCCTTTGATGCCATCCTGCCAACCTCCTTCTCTTACAGGAAATAAAACAGAAAGGATCTATGAATTGCGCAGTTATGAAGGGCCCACTGAAAAATTATATCGCCAGAAGGTAAAGATGTTTAACGTGGGTGGAGAAATAGCATTATTTAAACGACTTGAATTCAACGCTGTATTTTATGCTGAGGTGATCGCAGGCAGCCGAATGCCAAACCTGATGTATATGACAAGTTTCAACAACCAGGCCGATCGTGATGCCCATTGGAAAAAATTTGGTGCTGATCCTGAATGGGTAAAACTCAAAGACGAACCGCAATACCTGAACACGGTTTCGAGGAATGAAACTATTTTAATGAACCCCACAGATTTCTCAGAATTATAAAGTAATTTAATTGGAGGTTTTTATTTTACAGGTTGAGTTGAGTAAACAGTTCTACCAGTTCTTTTTCGGATTTGAACCTCCCTTTTTCATTACCCTGCAATTGCGCAAGCTGGCCCGATAATTCGGGAACCAATTCTGAAAGTGACTGTTTATACTTCACCGGGATGAGTGCCCTTGCCTGGGCATCATAGATATACAATTCTCCGTTCTGGCGGAAAATTCTGGAAGGGATTGAATTAAATTCGTAGGCTTCACTAATGGATTTGTAATTACGCTTCAACAATTTGTATCTTTTGCCATCAGTCAACACTTCGTAGTAGAGCGTACCCGAACCCGGCCTGGTACCCGGATAGCCGTTGCGGAAAAATGCGAAATGGCTCTTGCCTTTTTCGTCGTAAGAAAAAGAGAACTCGGTGACTGGATCAACAAAAACAAACTCAATATCCTCCAGTTTATAATACAATTCGTTATTGAACAGGTTAAAGCGTAATGAAACATCTTTCAATATCCTGCCGTTTGCAAATTTCACGTAACCTGTTCCCCAGTTCTCGCTCAACAACGGGCTGCCTTTTACTTCTGTGGCAGTGGCCGTAAAGGGGCGCCCCGACACATCACGGATCTCTATCAAGCCGGGCACACCACTGCCGCCGTTCGCCAATGCCGTTTGCCCCGAACTGTATAAAGCGGGTAACAGGCAGAAAAGCAACAGGTGTTTTTTCATGGTGAATTTATTACCCGTAAGTTACAAAAGGTTGGCCTATCGGTATACATCCTTTTCCTTTGCAGCTTTTACACTGCGGAACATTGCCGCAAAATCCTGTTCATACGATAATGCAGTAACAACCTGCGCGATCCTTTTAGCAACAGCCGCTTCCGACTTCACCCCGCCCATCCATTTGATAAAATAATTCCGGTGAGACGGCTTGAGTTTTTCAAAGAAGGCTTTTGCTTTGGGTTCATCTTCCAGGCATTCCACAAAACCTGCCGGGGTAGCCAACGGTTTTGTATCCACGGCTAACTGAACATTCAACATTCCTCCTTTTTTCTTATGCGTTCCTTTTCGCATCGCTGCATTCAATGGAAGGATAAAATTTCCGGCGCCCATAGGAAGCAGGGCCACTCCGGCAATAGAATGCTGATCCAGTTTACCTTTTACGCGAAACGATTTTTTATTGCCTGGCTTTAATTCCTGTGCAATGTCTTCCGGAACGTCAATATAGGTCCATCCGGTCTTTTCACCCTGCTGTGCAAATTGTTTTATTGTAGCGGTAAAATGAACCATAATAATGACTCATAAATTTCGGTAACCAATTCAGATCAGCAAAATTTACATTACAGGCGAAGTCGCCTCAGTATCCCGGATTTTACTTTTACCATATATATGGTGATAGAGCGAAAATGAAAGGATATCCATAAACGTCTTTAATACCAGAAAAAGCAAAGATGGTTTCCATCCAAAAAAAGCGGGTAAAATGATCATCAGGTGCATAGGTATGACCCGGAGATATGGCAGGAAGAACAGGACGCCAAAATTCACTGTGGTTGTGCGCTCCCTGCGTTTGTGCCGGATGAAATTGATAACGCATTCCAGGAAAAAAGCCGAAATGCCTGTGAGCAATATTGTTTTATTGATCGATCTAACGCCGAAATCAATCATTAAAAAAACACAATACACCAGGTGAAAGATTCCAAAATGAAAAAGAAAGAACCAGGCCGACCAATTTGAAAGGAGTGCAGATCCAGGCTTAGTATGCGCCCTGTCAGTAGTTAATGTTTCATCCTTTATGGTAAGTAATTCAAGAAAATTGAACAGCCCGATGGTGATGCTCTGGAACCAATAGATCCACACCACGGTACTGAAAGCAGCGGAATTATTTTCGTAGTACCAGATACAATAGATATTTCCGGCTAAAAGAAAAAGAATGGAGGGGTTTGTGAAGGCTTTTTTAAGCATTTGTATCAGTATATGGTTTATGTCGTCAAGACTTTCCTGTGAGCACCTTAATCGCCTTGATGGAATACCTCTTAAAAATACTCTTTTTCACCAAAAGACAAGTATTGGATTATTCTTCATCGGCACGTCTAAACCCTATCCTTTCCCTCGGTACCGGAGGAGGATTTAGCAATTGTTTAAGACATAAAAAGATGCGTGCGATTTCCTGGTCGTGACTGGCCAGTTTGTTTTCGATCTTTTCCAATTGTAAAAGAATGTCTTTATGGGTAAGTAACATTTCACGCATCCTGGTAAAGATCCTGATTACCTGTAGGTTTACGGCGATGGCTCGTTTACTATTTAAGACACAGGAAAGTTGGGTTACACCCTGCTCAGTAAAAACCATAGGCATATACCTTGTTCCGCCACGTTCCGTTTTTGAGGACGCAAATTGCGTCCTCAAAATTTCAAATTCGGTTTTGTTCATTTTAAACATAAAGTCTTTGGGAAAACGATCGGCATTTCTGCGGACAGTTTGTTTTAGATGTTTAGTTTCCACTCCATATAGTTCGGCAAGATCGCGATCAAGCATTACTTTCTGATTCCTAACGAGGAATATCTTATTCATGATAATTCATCCGCAAGCTGTAGGTTTTTTTGAGCTTTTCTCATACTTAAAAATTTAAGATCGTTTGAGGTCACAAATTGTGACCTCAAACGATTGTTGTAAAAACTAAAGTATAGAATAACTAAATTATAAAATAGCGTATTTACCGCATAATTACAACAAAAATGGGCCGAAGCAAGCTTCGACCCATTCATCCATCACACATTCCAATCGCACTTATTTTTCGTCTTCGTTCCTGAAAACCACAACACCATCAAACACATCTACCAACACCGGTTTTGTCTTATCGATATCACCTGCCAGTATTTTCTTACTCAATCCGTTAATGATCTGTTTTTGTATCAATCTTTTCAACGGCCTCGCACCAAATTGCGGATCGTAACCCTGCTCTGCAAGGAACTCAAGTAAGTATTCACTGTATTGCAGTGCGATACCGTTTGAAGCCACCAATTGTTTCAGCCCTTCCAGTTGGATCTTTACAATACCCATGATCTGTTTTTTCATCAGCGGGCTGAACATGATGATCTCATCTACTCTATTCAAAAATTCAGGGCGGATGGTTTGCCTTAACAGTACCATCACATCTGTTTTTGCTTTTTCAGTTACTTCTTCTACGTTCTTATCATTCACATTTTCAAAAGCATCCTGTATCAAATGGCTGCCGATATTGCTGGTCATGATGATGATCGTGTTCTTAAAATTCACCACGCGGCCCTTGTTATCCGTTAAGCGCCCGTCATCCAACACCTGCAATAAAATATTCCATACATCAGGATGCGCTTTTTCTATCTCATCGAGCAATACCACACTGTAAGGTTTACGGCGAACGGCTTCTGTTAACTGGCCACCTTCATCATATCCCACATATCCCGGAGGAGCTCCTACCAAACGCGAAACAGTATGTTTCTCCTGGTATTCGCTCATGTCGATCCGTGTCATCATGCTTTCATCATCAAACAGGTAATCGGCCAAAGCTTTTGCTAATTCTGTTTTACCCACACCGGTTGTACCGAGAAATATAAATGAGCCAATTGGTTTCTTAGGATCCTGCAAACCTGCACGACTCCTGCGGATCGCATCTGCTACTGCAGTGATCGCTTCTTCCTGCCCCACTACCCTTTCATGCAGTTCATCTTCCAGGTTCAATAATTTTTCTCTTTCACTCTGCAACATTTTAGCAACAGGAATACCGGTGGCTTTGGCAACATTGGAAGCTATATCATCTGCATCTACTTCTTCTTTCAGCAAACGTTTGTCTGTTGAACTTTCTATCTGCGCAGTTATTTCAGTGATCTGTGCTTCCTGTTCTTTTATTTTTCCATAGCGGATCTCGGCAACTTTCCCATAATCACCGTTTCTCTCTGCCTGTTCCGCTTCCTGTTTAAATGCTTCGATGTTCGCCTTGGCTGTCTGTACTTTTTCAACCAGTTCTTTCTCCTGTTTCCATTTCGATTTTAGTGTATCTTTTTCAACAGCGAGGTTACTGATCAGTATATTTAACTCTTTCAGTTTGCTTTCATCATTCTCACGTTTGATCGCTTCACGCTCTATCTCCAACTGGCGGATCTGCCTCTCTAATTTATCAAGCTCTTCCGGCATTGAATTCATTTCGAGACGGAGTTTCGCTGCGCTCTCGTCTATCAGGTCGATCGCTTTATCAGGTAAGAACCTGTCAGTCATATACCTTGTCGACAATTCAACCGCCGCAATGATCGCTTCATCTTTGATGCGTACATGGTGATGCGTTTCATACCTGTCTTTCAATCCTCGCAAAATAGAGATCGCATCTTCAACTGTTGGCTCATCAATAATCACTTTCTGGAAACGGCGCTCGAGTGCTTTATCTTTTTCAAAATATTTCTGGTACTCATTTAATGTAGTGGCTCCTATTGCGCGAAGCTCACCGCGGGCTAATGCGGGTTTTAAAATATTCGCTGCATCCATGGCACCTTCACCGCCACCTGCACCAATTAAAGTATGTATCTCGTCAATAAACAAGATCAGTTCACCATCACTTTCTGTAATTTCTTTTACCACACCTTTCAATCGCTCTTCAAATTCTCCCTTGTATTTTGCGCCGGCGATCAGTTGACCCATATCCAATGCGAAAATGGTTTTTGATCTCAGGTTATCGGGTACATCTCCATTGATGATTCGCATAGCCAATCCTTCTACAATGGCTGTTTTACCAACACCCGGCTCCCCAACCAAAATGGGATTGTTCTTTGTTCTTCTTGTTAAGATGTGTAAGGTTCGCCTGATCTCTTCATCGCGGCCGATCACAGGATCGAGCTTGCCTTGTCTTGCCAACTCATTTAAATTCTTCGCGTATTTATTCAGCGTATTGAATTGTGTTTCCTGTGTCTGCGATTGAATGGTATCACCTTTCCGCAGGTCCTTGATCGCGGTGATCAATCCTTTTTCTGTTAGTCCAGCGGCCTTTAATGTTTTTGCCGTATCATCATTTACCTGCAATAATGCAAGCAATAAATGTTCGGGGCTGATAAACTCATCCTTGAATTCCTTCAACGCATTATTTGCTTTCAGCAGAACATTGTTCAGGTCGCGGCCAATATTCTGCGCGGGTTCACCTGATTGTGTCTTTGGTAATTTGGCTATCGATTCATCTACCTTGCTTTCGGTAAACGCGGTGTTCACGTTGTTTCGTTTCAGCAAGAATTCAACGGTGCTGTCTTTATCAGCCAACAGCGCTTTTAAGAGGTGATTGGTTTCTATGCTCGGGTTACCGCTACTGAAGGCAGCCTGTTGGGCAGCCTGGATGGTTTCCTGGGCTTTAATGGTGTAGTTGTTTAAATTCATATAGTGAGTTTGTTTAGTTGTTTATTGGTTTATTTGTAGCCCGGCAGTATACTTCATTGAACTTTTCTTGCGTCGCACACTTGTACTGAATATCATTATGCAGCAATAAAACGCTAAAGTTTCTACCCTTTAAAAACTCATGTTCAAATCTGCCTTTCGCTACAAATTTTCAAATAACTTTAAATCTGAGTGCAAATCGCAATCCAACACGCAAATCCGGCAATTATGTCTCTAAAAAACTGTTCCATCTGCTTAAAAGTCAGCGCTGTATTCGTTTTCCTGCTATTCTTTCAGTTCGCCGATGCGCAACGCAAAAAGGTGGAGGTGGTAAGTAAATTTCCTGAAGCAGATGCAAAACTGGAAGCCGCAGCAAAAGAATTGGGTGGCGAAGTAGTGGCGGTTGTATATAAAGATGGGGCCATCATCTGGCAGAAAGCCATGGGCACAGATTTCACCGCCAAATCCCAGGCGCCGATCATGAATGCGAGCCAATGGCTCACGGCTGCATTGGTTATGAGTTATGTTGAACAGGGTAAACTTTCACTTAGTGATAAAGTAAGCAAGTACCTTCCCATTTTCACCAAGTACTCCAAAGGTTATATTACCATTAAAGATTGCCTCGCGCACTTAACGGGTATTGAATCCGACCCTGGCCATTATGCCAACGGCAAAAAATTTGCATCGCTTGAGGAAGAGGTAGATAATTTCGTTACCAAAAAAGAGATCCTATCAAACCCGGGTCTTGAGTTCCGCTACAGTAACGTTGGCCTCAACATCGCCGGCCGCGTATTGGAAATTATAGCGAAAAGGAGCTTCGAACAATTAATGCAGGAACGCATCACGCGCCCGTTGATGATGCGAAACACCAGTTTTTCCAGTTTCTATTCCGTTAATCCATCCGCAGGCGCTCTGTCATCGCCGAATGATTATATCAATTTTCTCAGCATGCTATTGAATAAAGGAATGTTCAACGGCAAGAGAGTACTGAGTGAGCAATCCATCACCGAAATGCTCACCATCCGCACCACACCACCTATGATGAAATATGTTCCCAAAGGAATGGAAGGTTACAGTTACGGCCTCGGCCAATGGATACTCGAAGCTGATGAAAAAGGTACCGGAACATTAATAGCCAGTCCGGGTATGACAGGCACCTGGCCAATGATTGATCTATGCCGCGGATATGCGTTACTTATTTTTACTAAGGGAGATCTAAGTGAAGAAAAGAAAAGTATTTATATGGACGTTAAGGCATCGATTGATGCGTTGATACCGCCGAATTGTAAATGATTCTATCAACCCTCCTTCTTCACAAACACAATCCTGCTATGATCCGCCTTATACACCGCATCAAAATACTTGATCAGTGATGGATATTCCGAAGGAGGAAATTCACGCCTGTCGCGCACCTGTGAACGGATCACTTCAATGCTGTTATCATTCACTTTATAATTGATATCGAATTTTCCGAACTGCGTTTGTATGCTTACATCTTTGGGAACAGCTTCGGGTGTATAACCAGGTGGAACTGCTATCTGTATCGTATCAATATCTTTAAAAACAGAAGACAATTTGATCGGGTATTTTCTCTCTGCATCCGGCGACATCTTTGTTCCCGAACGGTTAAAAAGATTTGGCGTGATGAACAAACGTTTGCCTGAAACCGTAGCATAATTGCTTGCTTTTACATGCAGGTATTCATCAATAAATGGTATGGAGCCGGGAGTTTCTTTATAATCTGATTTATCCACTTCATAGGTAGGCAGACTCAATACATTGTTCAGATATTTCTGTCTTTGCTCTTTTGTTGAGCCATATATAAGTCCATGCATAGATTCCTGTTGCTCGCCCGTGGCATGCGTGTATACATCGGCCAGCATATTACCTTCTGCATCAACGGTCGCGTTCACCCGCCTGAATTGCCTGTTATCATCAGAAAGATAAGAAGGTGTTGAAACAAGATGCCCGCCATCTTCATCTATCAATAATACTTTTTTATTGCTTGTAAATGATCCCATGAATCCGGCAGGTTGTGTCTGGCTCGTGCATTCCAGCCACATAGTATCTTTTCCATTGGGTACGCAACAGATCGCATGGTTGAAATAATAAGGCGCCGGGAAATCTTCTGCAAGCCGCGCATTATCATCTCCGGCAGTGGCCAGCACGTAGTAGGCTTTGATACCCGCTTCTTTCAAAAGACTGACCATATAATTGCTCAGGGCCTTGCAATCACCATATTTTTTTTCGGCTACATATTTTGCTTCAAAAGGTTGCCAGCTTCCGATGCCTAACTGGATACCGATGTAACGCGTGTTCTTCTGCAGGTAACTATACAAGGCTTTTATCTTATCAGTTTTATTTGTGATCCCATCTGCCAGTTTGTGAACTTCAGCTTTGATGCTTTCAGGTAATTCATCGCGTTTTTTATTCAGCTCCATTACAAATTGTCCTAATCCCTGCCAGGTACTCATATTGCCTGTGTAATTGGCAATGGAGAACTGCGATGGTGCGACAAAAACCAATGGCGCTATGTCCCATGCACTCGGCTGGTATGACTCTGTAATCATCGGCATCCGGTTAACCATTTCCCAGGTGTATATGGTATTCTTGTTGTTTGTGATTACGGGACTGCCTGTATAGTTGAGTTGTTTGAAACGCAGCTGGTAATCTGCCGGCACTTCTACAATAAACCGGCTTTGCTGAACCGAGAATTTTTCATCTTCTATCGGATGCCAGGCAGAGAGATGGAAAATTCCGTTAAGATCCTGCTCGTCTTCAAATTCAACCGTATAGGGATAATTCTTATTGTAGAATGCATAGCGTTTTACCCGCGTATCGGTCAGCATAGTTTCATCATCGGAAGTGCTCATATCCGAGATATCTTTTTTCTTAATGGTCTTCAGTACTTTTCCGTCGGCATCCAGCAAGCGGCCCGATATATCGCTTAAGGATCTGAGGTTTGAATAGGAATTTACATAGTATGCAAAATCATCACCATCCTCGTTCAACACAGTAATGGCGTATTTGTGTTTGATGACTGCTTTGTCTATGCCTTTGATTATGATATGCAATTCTTCAAACCGTTTCACCGCATTGGCATTCAGTTTCAATGAATCAGGTATCAGCGATGCGCGGTAATCCTGGCTAAACATCAAACCTGGTAAGCAGGTAAACAACACACAAAGGATCTTTTTCATACACACTTATTTGATCTTTTTAAACACTATCTGTTCGGCTTGTTTTTTTACGATTTGCCCAAAGAATTCGCGCAGGGTCTCATAATCATCCGGGGCGAATGTTGCTTTCTTCATGGCCAACCTGTTCCTTAGCTGCACTCTTTCTTTAGTAGCGGACACAATGTACTCGAACATTCCGTCATCGTCATTCAATTTCATTCTCGTGCTCTTGGGTATTTCATCCACTTTATATCCCTTAGGTATTTCCATATCAAGTATAAAAAGCTCATTCATCTGGTAAGGCATCTCAACAGGATATACGCGTTCGGCGGAAGTAAACGGATTTTTCTTCCATGCTTCATTGAATAAAGGATTGAAATAGATCACATCTTCATCGCCGAATTTCAATTTCAAATCGTATTTAACGCTTACGGGCTCATCGTATAGTTTTAATGAATCAACCACGAGGTTAGATAATTCAAACTCAGGAGTGTACCCTTTTTTTATTTCTTTAAAATAATCTTCCTGTTTCGTGGCCAATAATTTTTCGCGCAAATGAGAGCTTTCAATATAACCCAGGTTACTCGTAAGTGATCCGTCTATCCCTCCTCCGTTCTCGTCATTGATGATAAATATGCTTGTATATTTACTTTCCTTTAAAGAATCAGGCGAAAGATTAACCAATACCGGCAGTTTGGGATCAATCACGCGGCCTGAAATATTGTAACAGTCTTCCGGTAATTTTCCAAACCCCATCCTGTTTTGAGAAGCATCCAGCAATAGATATTGTTCGTCAACTTTTACCCTGGATATTACATAATTATATTGGCTCAAAAGTGCTGCAGCTTCTTTCGCATGGCCGTTATTTTTTGTACTTAATACAACAGGCTGCGCTTCAAAACCCTGGTTAATATAAATGGCGGTAAGCAGAATATTGATATCACTTACATTCCCCAGTTTTGTCTGGAAGGTTTTTTTTAGTGGTTGTGAGAGCCAGAGCGCTTCGTGGTCATTGCATTTGAAATTATCCCTTACATATTCAAAGATCTTTTTTGCCCTCTCCGTTGCGCCGGTGTCTGTCGTCACTTTTTTCATAGCGTCTTTTATCCAGCCATTGTCGTCTTTTAATTGCAAACCGAAATCAGGATCCTCCATCATACCCATTGTGGTGGCGAACCAATCCTTCAACACAAGCCTTGTGTTGGTTTCTGAATATTTAATAGATGCGAGCTGGAACTCAATTGTATTAATATGATTCCTGGGGCTTGATGTATATTTTTCCGGTTTAAATGCAGGTACGTCTTTAATGGCCCATAAAGCAAAAGTAGCATCGCCGGAAAGATTGTAGGTCTCATTCCTGCCTGCTCCACTCTGTTCCACAATGTAGTAGTTCTTGTACACCCGCTTAACCGTATCAGTTGTATACTTCAGATAGCCCTGCCTATTGGTTATATAATTGAACATCGGTGGAATGGTTACCTGGTATTCGCTCCAGAGACATGGATACTCGCCCTGGAAATACCATGGGCGCAGGCGGGAATAAAACGGCGATCTAATGGTATACTGGTATTCAATAATGCTGCCTTCTTTAATATTTGGGAAAGTAAATTTCCGCAGGCTTTGCTCACGCGTTAGTTTTTCTTTGAAGAGGGAGGCTTTGTCAAGCTTGGTAGCCACTACCTGTCCATTCTCAATGTTATACGTGGTTGCTTCGAAATCTTCGAACCTTTCTTCTGTTGAAAAATCGGTACCGGTATACACGTGTATTTTTACAGTTGCCTCGTCAAACGCATTCCTGTTGCGCAGCAGGATGCGTTTGTGCTGTTTGAATACCAATGAAAAATCACCATTGTTATTCCCCACAAATTCGGTACTGCCCACATCCGCCAGCACTACCGCATTTGAATTGGAATCCACCACCGGGGAAGACACTTTAAAATCAGCAACCCCGATCTTTTCGAACCTGTTCTTTTGTTTATCCTGTGCTGAGAGGCAGGCAAAGGATAACAAGCCAATCATGGCCAAAATGGATCTTCTCATGTCTGTCGATTTGGTAAGCTTATCAGTGCGGGAGGAACGCTCCAACAATAATATCATATTTTTATATCCCATAATAACAACCAGTACAAAAATTTGAGTCTTTTTGAAAAAAATACGGCACTCGTCAAGCAAACTGCAGGCCAACTAGGTTTTTATTATTGCGGTATTGCCAAAGCTGAAAAATTAGATGAAGATGCAAGACGACTTGAGACATGGTTAAAAAAAGACATGCATGGCAGCATGCAGTATATGGAAAACCATTTTGATTTGCGTGTTGATCCGCGCAAATTGGTTCCCGGCGCGAAGTCTGTGATAACCCTGCTGCAGAATTACTTTCCGGCAAAACAACAGGAAGCTGATACGCCGCATATTTCCAAGTATGCTTACGGCAAAGACTATCATGAAGTGATCCGGGGCAAACTCAAAACATTTTTATCCATATTGAATGATGAGATCGGTGAGATACATGGAAGAGGGTTTGTAGATTCTGCACCCGTACTCGAACGCAGTTGGGCCGTTAAAAGTGGTGCCGGGTGGGTGGGAAAGAATGGCAACGTGATCACCAAACAAACTGGGTCTTTCTATTTCATCGCAACACTTATCGTGGATATTGAATTGAACTACGATGATCCATTTGCCAAAGATTTCTGTGGTACCTGCCGCAAGTGTATCGACTCCTGTCCTACCGACGCAATACTCGAAAACAAAGTTGTGGATGGAAGCAAATGCATCAGCTACTATACCATCGAATTAAAAGATGCGCTGATACCTGCCGTTATGAAAGGGAAATTTGATAACTGGATGTTTGGCTGCGATGTTTGCCAGGATGTTTGCCCCTGGAACCGTTTCAGCCGTTCGCATGATGAACTACAGTTCACACCGATCCCGGAAATATTGAATCTCTCTACAAAAGAATGGGAAGAATTAACAGAAGAATCATTTCGATCTATCTTCGAAGATTCGCCGTTAAAACGCGCAAAATTCCAAGGCATTCAACGCAATCTTTCCTTTATTCAATCCGACTGATGGAAAAGGCTTTGTTTCATAAAAAATTAAAACTGGGCACAATCAGCATTAAAGCCTCACACCTAAACGCAATACCAAACGATTTAAAGTATAATCCAGTTTTCTATCGCGATATTCTATGATATAAGGTGGAAACTCCCTATATACCGCCTCCTGGTAATTAGAACTGATCTTTTTTATGGAATAGCCGATGCTTATCAATAACCTTGTTTTTTTCTCTCCGCGAAAAGCGTATCCAATTCCTATATCGGTGTATAACCCGTTATTGAATTTGTCTTTTGAGGGAATACCAATCACGTAATGGGCCGTGTACTGCGATTCGAGCGCCCAAACTATATTGGTTCCGAGATTAACATAAGAGAAATAGTTACTGCTTTTTCCAAAGGCATACCGCAGGTCAACAAAAACAGGAACCGTTCTTATTTTATAATAGTCAATAGCAGTTCCAAATCCAAACATCCATGCTTTTTTTTGAATACCCGCGGTAAGCTGCACCTGGCCGCTCACCGAATGATCCCCATTCAATAAAGCAACCTGCGGGAAAATATAATGTTTAGCTGTTCCTGGTTTGGATTGAGCATTGACCGACGCAACAATCATAAAGTATGAAGCAAGTAATACAAATAAATTTTTCATTTCTTTAATTCTTATTGATCTGTATTTTGCTGATAACAGATGCGTTATTCGGATTGGAATAATCAATAAAATAAAGCCCGTCTTTAGCCACCGTGATCGCGGTGCCTTGTAAACATATCACATCACTCGGTTCGAAGCCTGTTACCTGTTTGATCAATGATACCTGGGAAGGATTGGCGGCATTAAATATTTTTAATCCATCCTTGCCATCGCAGATCAATAAAACATTGCCATCTTTTGAGAGCCCCCTCGGCGAAGTAAGATTATATGATTTGATAAGTACGGGATTATTGAGGTTAGTGATATCGATCACATCCAGTTGGTTATTGATGCCGCGGCAGGAAGAGCCGGTTGAAAGTGTTACATACGCATATTTATCTTCCGCAATAACCGGATCACAGTTACGGGCATGTATGAACTGCCCTTCTTTCTGTGGATTATCGGGATTGGACGCACTATAAATGAACATGCCTGTTTGACCACCGATGAACAATTTATCCTTATAAGGAAAGATCGTTTCAATGTTTCCCTGCGTAAGTGCGATGGTAGAAACAAAAGAAGGAGAAGCTGGCGCTGTTACATTAAATACTTTCAGGTCGCTGTTACTAACTGTGTACATCCTGTTGTTTTGAAGGGCAAACCTTGTCAATGAACCGGCAATAGCGATGCCTGAAGAAGAAACAGCGAAAGACTGTGCACCAATATTGGCAACCGGCCCGGACAGAAAAGCGGTGGTCAGCAAACCACTGGCTGCAAAAGTGCCTTCAAACTTTTTGTCGATCACTGTATCCACCATAACCCATTCAGTGATCACTTTTGTTGTGTCCGCGGTGAAGCCATAATAATACCTCTGTGGGAAAACGCCGGGCAAAAACTGTTTTACAGAAACCATGGCGGGGTTGCTGATATCAAGTGTTACAAGATCTGTATAACAGTCAGCATATAAATTAACGCCATTGATCGCAATATCCACGCACCCAGGTATTTCTATAAAAGCGATATTCACAGGTTTAGCGGGATCGGCAATATTGATCACGTGTATTCCCCTATCGATCTCATTCAGGAAAACAAAATTGTCTTTCACTACTATCTTTCCTGTTTGCTGGATCGATACTGGCGCACCGCTTTTGATATTGTTCCTTACTTCATCCTTTGTATGATACACGGGCCTGAAAAAATAATAATGCTCCGTAACTGAATCTTTCAAACAGGCAGAGAATAACAAACCCATTATGAACAAAAAAAATAATGAACGTTTCATATCAATGTTTTGTGTAGTTGACACAGTCGTGATACAATGCGTTGCATTTTTATTTTTTCTTTTTCGGAATCACGAACGAAGTTCTGATAGCAAACAGGAACAAATGTTGCCCGCCACCAGGCTCGCTTGTAAGGTTGGAGAGGCTGTACTGCCAATGCGGGCCTATATACAGGAAAGGCTCTTTCCCGATCGATAGATCGATGCCCGTTGACATATAGTATTGTGTTTTTGTATACAGTGCATTGTTGCTGAATAATTTCCTGGTAACCGGATCGTAGTGAAGCCCGTTGGTTGCAGCAAGTATATTTATGCCGACACCCAATTGCCATTGAAGATTTGCTTTTTTAAATAACCTGAAAGGAGTATAGAGGTCGGCGCCTAATCGCAGGAAATGATATTTGCTTGTATAAGCCAGGCTATCTGTGCTGGTATAATAATAATTCGAATAAACAGGCCCTGTTATAGAAGCAAACCATGCGGCTGAGCCATTAGATGTATTGATAAGCACAGAATCAACCCTTTTCCCGACATTCATTCTTGTTTGCAGTAACGAATAGCCTGCCGAAATACCAAGCCTGTGTTTTTTACTAATCTGTCTGGTTGCCTGTAGCTGTATTCCAAAAGCAGGTGCATCTTTTATAGTTGGTTCTTTGCCAGCAAAAGCCTGGTTATTGTTGCTGTTAGCTGGTGCATTAACAGCGAAGTCATTCGTTGTTGAAAAACCAATAGGCAACGATTTACGCAAACCACCTGAACCTGCTTCGGCAACGATACTCCACTGCCATTTATTTTTTTTAGTATTCACAACTGCGGGGGCAGCCGGTGCTTCGTTTTGTACAGTTGGCGTAACAATTGGTGTTTCAACCTGTTTTGTTTTCTCTTCATTTCCGTTTGAGACCAACGCTGAATCTTTTGACCCTGTATTTTGTTTGATTAGAGGAGTTTCTTTTTCGGTCTCCTTTTTATTATCTCCTGTAAAATTACTGTTAGTCGTTTTGCCTGTGATCGGTGCCAACGATAGCTTGGGATCATCATTATTCGGGTTAGTGTCTTTAGATTTAAGAATCACCCTGCTTTGCGTATTCTTCTTCGCCAAAACATCCTCGCCGGTTTGAACTTTCACAGAAATATTTTTATCGACATTGCTAACCGTTTGACGCAGGACAGTTTTATTTTTCACAGTTTCGCCTGATGCAACTGAAGTAGTAACCGGCTCTTCTATTCTTTTTTGTATTTGGGAAATAATATGCGTTGTATCTTTTGTTTTTAAAATTTCTTTGGGTTCTTCTTTTTGTGATGATTGTATTTGAGCCGGTATTTTAGCAGTCTGTGTTTCTTCCTCCTGGATAAAATGATTATACCCCCAGAAAGATGCGCCTGCACCTCCTGCCAGCAGGAATAGCCAGATCAACCAGCGGCGCTTTCTTTCTTTGTGTAAGGCAGCCTCCACAACGGGCCATACAGAAGCATCCGGTTTCATCCGGAGCGCTGACAGCTCTTCTTTTACCTGTTGTTCAAAAGATTTATCGGCCATAACTACCTTTTTTTTCGTTATCAGAATATTTCTCCAGCCAGTTGATCAATAAGGCCCGCGCCCGCGCGTACTGCGAACGGCTCGTACCTTCGTTGATGCCAAGTATCTTCCCGATCTCCCCGTGGCTATAACCCTCTACCGCATACAAATTGAAAATAGTTTGATAGCCCGGTGGCAATTGCCTCACCAGGTTCAACAGGTCCTTCATATTCAGTTTTATTTCGGGTTCAGCCGTGGTAACAGGGTGCAACTGGCTGTCCTCAAAACCCAGGTCCAGCTGGTACCGGGGTTTGCGTTTGAGATAATTGATCGCAGTATTTACCATGATGCGCCTGATCCATGCCCCCAGGTCGCCTGCCATTTTGTATTGATGCAGGTTCCTGAAAACCTTGATAAACCCCTGCTGCAGCACTTCTTCCGCATCGTTCATGCTCTTAGTGTACCGGTAACAAACGCCAAGCATGCTCTCAGAGAACAATTCATACAATTGCTTCTGGGCAACCCCATTGTTCTTTAAACAGTCTTTTACCAGTTTATGCTGATCATCCATTCTTCAGGCTTCGTTTGTTTGACACAGGACGGTATCTGTCCGTTGCATCTCCGCTAAATAATTTCCTGGGCTTAAAACTAATGATTCGGTTTTTCTCCTTTTATTCTTATCAGTATTCAGGCATTAGGTTTTAGCAGTTAGATTTTAGCTAATGCCTAAATGCTAACTGCTAATGCCTTATCACCCCTACATTTGTGCCATGAGTTTAGCCGAAAGAGATAAACAGGTGATATGGCATCCTTTTACACAGCAAAAGAACATGGTTGCGCCCATTCCTATCGTAAAAGCCGCGGGCAGCCTTTTGTTTGCCGAAGATGGAAGCAGTTATATTGATGCAATCAGCAGCTGGTGGGTTACCCTGCACGGTCATGCGCACCCATATATCGCCGAAAAAATCTATCGCCAGGCACTGCAATTGGAGCACGTGATCTTTGCCGGGTTTACACATGAGCCTGCAGTGAGATTGGCAGAAAGATTGCTTCCTATACTTCCCGGAAATTTTGCCAGGATATTTTACAGCGACAATGGTTCTACTTCTACTGAAGTGGCTCTAAAAATGTCCATCCAATATTGGTGGAACAAAGGTGATACCAACAGAAAAAAAATACTGGCTTTCAAAAATGCCTATCACGGCGATACATTCGGAGCGATGAGTGTGAGCGATCGTAGCGTATTTACACTCGCATTTCATGATCATTTGTTTGAAGTGATCTTTATCGATACACCAACAAATGAAAACATCAGCGAATTAAAAACCGTCATTCATCAACACAATTCAGAGATCGCTGCATTTATTTATGAACCGCTGGTACAGGGAGCAGGTGGGATGAAGATGTATGGAGCAGCCCTAATGAATGAATTACTGAACACAGTAAAGCTCGTTGATATCATTTGCATTGCGGATGAAGTGATGACAGGCTTTGGAAGAACAGGTAAATTCTTTGCCAGTGAGTATCTCACTCAAAAACCTGATATCATCTGTCTCAGCAAAGGATTAACAGGGGGAACAATGGCATTGGGCGTTACTGCATGCAATGACAAAATATACGGGGCCTATGTGAATGATGATAAATACAAAACATTTTTTCACGGCCATTCCTTCACCGCAAATCCATTGGCCTGCACCGCAGCACTTGCCAGCCTTGACCTGCTGGAGAAAGAAGATTGCATTAAGCGGATCGAATGGATAACGGATTCGAATCAATCCTTTATTACCGAATTAAAAAATAATTCAATTGTTAAAGATGTAAGAGTATTGGGAACCATTCTGGCATTTGAGATTGCAGAGGGGAAAGATGAGTACCTCAATAATATCA
Organism: Bacteroidota bacterium; assembly: GCA_040388705.1. Taxonomy (GTDB): domain Bacteria; phylum Bacteroidota; class Bacteroidia; order Chitinophagales; family Chitinophagaceae; genus Sediminibacterium. Next base: position 566,528 of record JAZKBI010000003.1, read on the forward strand.
GCGCAACTATCACCGAAATAGCGATGGAAATGGGGGTATATATCAGGCCATTGGGAAATACCGTTTATATCATGCCGCCGTATTGCATTACGAAGGAAGAATTAGACAAGATTTACTTGACGATTAAATCTATTCTTACAAAATTTTAGAGAAATGGCACGCGGATGACGCGGAAAAAACGGATTTACGCGGATCTATTTCGTTTCCACAAGCGTTTTGAGATTATTGAGATTTTTCTCCATCATGGTGCCGAGGATCTTATCGTTTATCATAGAACCCAGGCGTTCCCAGGGATACCATTTCAATTTTTGTTCGAACTGCCATTGAACGATGGTTATTTTTTGGGTGCTATCCCCGATAACACGGACCGTACTGGTTTGCAGGTTACCTGTTTTTGTTACCCAGGAAGAAATGATGGTTGAATCTGTAACGCCCGTTATATCAACCATGGTGCCTGCGAGGTCCGCATGAGAAGCTGATTCGATCTTTACTGAAGCCTGTTGCATTCCATCCATCCAACCCTTCCATTTTTCAATGTCTTTGAGATAGGGTATAATAGAATCTTTTGGCGCAGTAATATTCACTGCTCTTGATACCAGTACGGTTGAAGGCAGCAATATCCCTATGAACGATGCGATCGCAAATAAAGTGAGTATGCTAAAGAAAACGAGCCTGAGAAGTTTCATAGGTTATTCCCACTTAAAGGTTTTGAAAGCAACAGCGTAAACGATAACTATCCAGATACCCATGATACCTAATTCCTTCCAGCAACTTGCGAGCGTGGCGCCTTCAAATGAAATATTCCGCATGGCGTTGTTGAAATGCGTTAAGGGTAATATATTACAAAGCGGTTGCAACCAGGATGGAAAGGCTTCTATCGAAAAGAAAGTTCCTGCCAATAAGAATTGCGGCAAAGTGATCAGGTTGGCGAATGGTGGAATGGTGCTTTCATTTTTAGCAACGCTGCTAACAATAAATCCAAAACCCATAAATAAGATCAGCGCCACAAAACTCAAGGCCATGATCGATAAAAAGGTCTGTAGCCCATGCACCAATGTGAATTTAAAAAGAAAATGCCCCACACCGATGATGATGATAGCCGTCATCATTTGAAATATGACCCTGCTTAAAGTTTCTCCCAACACGATATATGAACGCTTAATTGGCGTGGCATAAAATCGTTTCAACACCAGTTGCTGTCGTAAATTAAAGAACAAAAACGCCACACCAAAAACGCCCGAACTAAGAAGTGAAAACCCCAGTTGGCCGGGCAGTATAAAATCGATCGTCCGGTAAATACGCCCGGGAATCTTTTGAACGGTATTGCTTACCAATGCAACGGTGGGCGCATCGGCATATGTTTTCTGGTTAATGCCAGAGATCACAGCATTTAATATCGATTGCAATACCTGTATATTCTGCGGATTGGTGGCTTCGGAACTAACCAGGCTTATTTTGTAAGGAGGGTTGGCCAATCCTGACTTTTCAATTTTGATGATGGCCGTAACCCGGCCTTTTTCCAGGTTCTCCTGTAATTCGGTACCGGTTTCCGTTACTACGTGTATGCCTGCAATACTTTTAATGGCGGGATATATCGGGTTGGTGGTATCGGTGTTTTTGTCAAACGCAACATTTAACGAAATACGGCTGCCACCGCCTATAAAACCAAATACCAGGATAAAGATCAAAGGGAAGGCAATACTGAAAATAACAGCGGACGGGCTCCGGAAAGTAGCCCGTAAACTACCTTTGGTGATGGCCATCATGGCTTTTAGCTGGCTGTATTCGTTTCTCATAACGCTTTTATTGTGGTAACAAATCTATCTTATTATTTCCCTAAAGCAAAAAAATAGGAAAAACCGGGGGAGATATTTGTTTCACATGACAAATGTCGTATCTTTGGATGACAAATGGCGTATATGGCAAAAATGCAAAAATACCGGCAGGCCAAATTAAAAACACCAAAAGTGGAAGAACCACTGGTGGAATACCATCCTGTTAAGAAACAACTTGAGGTGGCAGATTACAGTTATAAAAAACTGAAAAAAATAACAGATATGGTCCCTTTTACACAAGCTGAATGGGCCAATATGCTGCACCTTTCTGAAAGAACCCTGCAACGGTATGCCAAAAGCAATTCTTCCTTTGAAGGAATTTATACAGACCGCATTCTTCTTTTACAGGAAATGATCAACCTGGGTTTAGAAACTTTCACAGATGCTGATGCATTTTACAGCTGGTTAAAAAAAGATAAATCCATTCTCGGGCAAACACTCAATTTTCAATCCTTATATTCTGACAGAGGTATACAAGAGGTCATCGATCAATTAAGCAGAATACAATACGGCGTTTATACATGATCCTTTACCGGTTTGCACACAGGAAATTTGCCCATGAATTATCGGGCATAGGAGCGCGCCTTCATGGAGGCAGGTGGAACCCTGCAGGTTTGCCGGTACTCTATACCAGCGAAAGCATTTCATTGGCATTGTTGGAAGTACTTGTTAATGCCTCTACTATTGAGCAACTGCAATTGATCCAACTTGTGGAAATACATATTCCAGCCAATACCGAATGCCGGGAGATCAAACTGCAGGATCTAAAAAAAGACTGGAACCACGATATTGATTACACGCAATGGATGGGAAAGGAAATATTGCAAACAAAAAAAACTTTGCTGTTTCAATGCCCTTCAGCGGTCATTCACAGGGAACATAATTACATGATCAACCCGCTGCATGTTGATTTCAAGAAAGTGCGGCTGCATAATGCAAGCGACTTTTATTTTGATGAACGATTATTCAAGAAGCAACCCGTTAGTTGACCGTAATGTCAAATGGCAAACGCGTTTGCGGGGTACCGATCATCTCCTTTACTTTTTTGAATTGCTTGAATGCACGGAACTGTTCCTCCCCTATTTCTTCCTTGATCATTTTCGTTTTAACAGTTCTCTTGTAATCATTCATCAGTTCCTCGAACCATGTTTTCTTTTCAGGAAATTCTTTTACGCGGTATTCTTTCAGTTTAGCCATGCGTACAGCGCAATCCACCGCATCCTGCAGGGTTCCGATCCTGTCAACCAGCCCTACCTCCAACCCGTGGCTGCCTGTCCACACGCGGCCCTGTGCAATACTGCTGATATAGGCGGTATCTTTTTTGCGCCCTTCCGCCACTCTTGTTTTAAACGTATGATAGATTGAATCTGTTCCTGCCTGGAAAAAACGTTTTTCCGTTTCAGTCAATGGCCTGTCGCTGCTACCCATATCGGCATACGGCGCTGTTTTTACACCATCGAATGTGATGCCCAATTTGTTTTTATAGAAAGACTGAAGATTGGGTACGATACTGAATACACCAATAGAACCCGTAATGGTATTGGCATTGGCAAAAACAGAATCTGCATTGCAGGAAATATAATAACCACCGGAAGCAGCCACATCGCCCATACTCACGATAACGGGTTTCTCCTTTCTTGCCAATGTGATCTCGCGCCAGATCACATCGCTGGCCAATGAACTTCCACCGGGGGAATTAACACGGAACACGATGGCTTTGATGTCTTTATCCAAACGCAGCTTGCGTATGAGAACGCGGAAAGCATCGCTTCCTACCTGGCCATTGTCGCCACTGCCTGAAACAATATCCCCATCGGCATAGATAAGCGCGATCCCATCACCACCTTCATTTTGTTTATAGTTCGCCGATTTTGCATAATCATGAAAAGTGACAAAGTTGATCTTATCACGTTCTTCCAGCTTCAATTTAATAAGTAATTCTTTTTTTATTTCGTCATCATATTTTAATCCATCCAATAGTCCATTGGCCAATGCATCATGGGCAGTTTGTATGGTGCCGTTAAGAGCCAGGCCTCTTAATTTGGCAGTATCTATCTTGCGTGCAACTGACGCGGCCTGCAGGAAATGATCATACAGGTTGCCCAGCCATACAGATGTTTGCAGGCGGTTGGCTTCTGTCATCTGTGTTTCGCGAAGCGGTTCGGTAGCACTCTTGAATTTACCCGCGTAAAATATCTGTGGCTTTATTTCAAGTTTATCGAGTGTGCCTTTTAGGAACATGAGGTTAACAGCAAATCCCTGCCAATCAAGTCCACCTTGTGGGTGACAATAGATCTTATCAGCTGTATTGCCTACATAGTATCCTTTTTGCGTGATCGTTTCACCGTAAGCGATCACAAATTTTTTCCCGGTTTTAAAATCAAGCAAGGCCTTGCGTAACTCTTCGCTGGCAGCAAAACCATTGCTGTTATCTCCACAAAGAATATAAATGCCTTTTATGGACGAATCAGATCTTGCATGATGGATCATACGCACCATATCATATAAGGAGGGAGCTTCATCATCTCCTTTAAACAGCCCTTTAAATGGAATTTTATCTTTCGACTGTTCTTTAAACTCAGTAGAAAGATCGAGCACGAGTACGGCATTATTCCCCACATGCGGTTTCTCTGTTGAAGCGGCGCTTGTAATTAAACCGATCACAAAAAAAATGCAGATCACGGTAAAAAGCACCAGTGCCAGCAAAGAAGCGAATACTGTTTTAAAGAAAGCCTTCATAATTTTTTATTAAATGGTAATGAATTTAAAGATATTTGAAGCTGACCATACATCCAATTTATGAGTACAGCTTATTTGCTGATAGGCGGCAACCTTGGCAACAGAACTGCCTATCTGCAACAGGCCATCCAACTGATCAGTGAAACCTGCGGCAATATCGTTCATTCTTCTGCCATTTACGAAACAGCTGCATGGGGTGTAACGGATCAGCCTTCTTTTTACAACCAGGCGCTTGCAGTAGAGACCTCACTTGCACCCGAAACACTCATGCAGCAATTATTAGAGATAGAAACCATTATGGGCAGGAAACGAACCATAAAAATGGGTCCGCGCACTATTGACCTGGATATTTTATTGATAGATGATCTGGTCATTTCCAGCAGGTTATTAACATTACCACACCCGGCACTACCCTTCCGGAGATTTGCTTTGCTACCCCTTTGTGAAATAGCGCCATCATTGATACATCCTGTTTTACATAGATCCATCAGTCAATTACTGACCGAATGTACCGATGAACTGGATGTGCAAAAAAAATCTGTGGCCGCTAACTGATGGCGGTTAATTTTGACCATCATCGAGGAATGTATTCATGAAACATCATTTTATAACTGTTGAAGGAAATATCGGCGTGGGTAAAACCACTTTAACACATTTATTAGCCAAACATTTTAACGCAAGATTGATACTGGAGGAGTTTGCAGACAACCCCTTTTTACCGAAGTTTTACGAGAACCCTGCGCAATACGCTTTCCCGCTGGAATTGTTCTTTATGGCGGAAAGATATAAGCAGTTGAAAGATATGGTTCATACCAAAGATCTTTTTCAAAGCGTAACTGTTTCGGACTACCTGTTCACCAAATGCCTGCTGTTTGCCAAGGTGAATTTGCCGGAAGAAGAATTCAGGTTGTATCAAAAGCTGTTTGATATCATTCACCAGCAACTGGCATTCCCGGATATACTGATCTACCTGCACGCCCCCGTACAGAAACTGCAGGCCAATATCCGGAAGCGCAACCGTTCCTATGAACAGGGAATCCCTGATGAATATCTTTTTAATATCCAGGAAACATATACGAGCTATATCAAACAACACAATATCAAAACCATTTTCATTGATGCAAGCAATGCGGATTTCTTAGGTAATGAAAAACATTTCCAGGTAGTACTTGACGCATTGGATAAGGATTTTGATGAGGGACAACATTATTTTACCCTTTAACTTCGGGCATAGGTCAACTTTCTATTTTTGACTTTTAACTTTTGACTTTTAACTTCATTCATGGCAGCCACCCAGGAAAAAAACGACCCTTTTGCCGCGATACGGATCCCGGAATTTCGAAATCTGCTGATGGGGCGTTTCTTTTTTATCATGGGTTTACGGATGATGGGAACACTGGTAGGCTGGTGGATCTATGAATTAACAAATGACCCCTTTGCCATCGGATTGATCGGGTTGTCGGAAGTAATACCGGCTGTGTCTCTATCGCTGTATGCAGGGCATATTATTGATATCAGTGAGAAACGAAAATTATTACTCCGTGGCGTTGCCTTATATTTTCTATGTGCATTGATATTATTGGCGCTTTCCACGCATTATACGTCAACACAGATCAGCAACCACTGGATCGCGTTCAGCATTTATGTGATCATCTTTTTCACAGGTATTTTCCGTGCTTTTACCGGACCAAGTTTTGGTACAATGGTGGCATCCATCGTTCCAAAAGATGTTTTACAAAATGCCACCACCTGGAACCAGGGCACGTGGTTATCGGCCTCTGTAACCGGGCATGCAACGGTTGGTTTTTTAATTGCGGGTGTAGGTAACACGTTTTCATTGGCCATCATTTCGTCACTTGTGTTGGTTGGCTTTGGTTTTATGTATCGGCTGAAACCCAAACCGGCATTGAATGAACCGGGAGAGAAAAAAACATTGGACAGTGTGAAAGAAGGATTGCGGTTTGTGTTCACTACCAAAGAAGTATTAGGGGCACTAAGTCTTGATCTTTTTGCCGTTCTGTTTGGCGGCGCAGTAGCCATGATACCTGTATTTGCAAAGGATATATTGCAAACCGGGCCGATCGGTTTTGGCTGGTTAAACGCGGCTTCTGATATCGGCTCTATACTTATTATTATCATACTCACCTTTTTTCCTCTACGCGCAAGGCAGGGGAAAAAATTATTGCTATGTGTTGGCGGATTCGGGCTGTGCATCATCATCTTCGCTTTATCTAAAATATTCTGGCTCTCCTTTGCCGTGCTTTTATTGAGCGGTATTTTAGATGGTATCAGCGTTGTGGTGAGAGGAACCATTCTCCAATTAAAAACACCGGCACATATGCGCGGTCGTGTAATGAGCGTGAACTCAATGTTCATCAACAGCAGCAATGAACTGGGGCAATTTGAAAGCGGCGTTGCTGCCAAATTATTAGGTGTTGTTCCTTCCGTTGTTTTTGGAGGTTGTATGACTGTGCTGGTAGTTGTTACTACCTGGTTTAAGGCGCCGAGTTTGCGGAAGATGGAGTACTAGTGGCTGGATGCTGGATACTAGTTGCTGGATAATGGATTCTGAAGGATGATCCCGCTAACTAACATCCAGTATCCAGTATCCAGTATCCAGCATCCAGTATCTAATATCCAGTGTCTAATATCTCTCCCCGAATCTTTCCTATCTTAGCAATCCCGTACAAATCCCTAAATCAATTCTATGCAACGACGTTCTTTTTTGCGTAACGCCGGACTTACCGGAGGGTTACTGGCTTTATCATCCAAAGATATTTTTGCTTCTTTTTTACAACAACCTGCATTTAAAATAAAAATGCTCCGCGGTGATGTTGGCGTTTTTACTGAGAAGGGTGGCACGATTGGTTTTTATCAATCATCTGATGGTTGGGTGGTGATCGATTCTCAATTTGCTGATTCAGCGCCGCATGCTATTGATGAGTTGATCAAAATAAAGGAACAGCCTTTTAAATTTCTGATCAATACACACCACCATGGCGATCACACCGGAGGAAATATCGCGTTCAAGGGAATTGTAGACCATGTGGTGGGACATGAAAATTGTTTGGCGAATTACAAACGCGTAAGCGCGGCCGCGCCTGAGAAACAGCTGTACCAGGATATGACTTTTGGTGATAGCTGGAAACAAAAGATCGGCAAAGAAAGCATACGCACCTACTATTTTGGCGCGGCGCATACCAATGGTGATGCCATCATACATTTTGAGAACGCGAATATTGCGCATATGGGCGATCTGATGTTCAACCAAAGGCCCCCGGTCGTTGACAGAACTGCCGGTGCCAATATCAGGAACTGGATACAAGTTCTGCAGAAAGCACAGAAAACTTTTGATAACAACACGACCTTTATTTTCGGGCATTCAGGAAACAATGCAGAAGTAACAGGTGGTAAAGCGGAACTGGCAGCTTTTGAGGATTACCTGAAAAAATTAATGGATTTTACAGCAGAACAGATGCAGACAGGCAAAACAAAAGAAGAGATCAGTAAAACCAAGGAAATACCGGGCATCAGTTGGCCGGGCAGTGGCAACGAGCGGACGTTTGGCGCTGCCTACGATGAACTTAGCGTAAAGTAGCGTTCAAATTCTCAAGTACATAGTACACGATTGGGCAGAAAGTAGAATTCTTTAAAGTGATCAGGGGCCGTTTGATGAGCACATCTTCATCTGTATAAGGGAAGCGGTGGCAGTCAGACGGCCTTGCTTCATAGATCCCGCAGTAATTGTCTTCGCCTAAGAACGGGCAGGGTTTGCTTTTGGTTACGTAATCGCCTTCTTCATCCAGGCACAAATAGGTTTCAATAAAATCACCCTCTTTCATCCCGAGAAACTTACTGATGCGTTTGATATCGGGGGTTTTAAACCGTGGTGAATAATTCTTGCAGCAATTGGCGCATTGAAGGCAATCGATCTTCTCAAAAGCTTCTTCGTGCAGATCAGGCAATAGTTTCAGCACTTTGTTCTTGTCGGCCCTTTGCAATAACTGTTTATACTGCTTTTGATGTTCAGCGCTTCTTTTTTCCCAGTTATCTAATTTTACTTCACTCATAGAGACTTAACGATCAATTGATGTGTTTTCTGCGGGCAAACACTTATTTTGTAACGCAAGATTAAAAGGAATTGCCGGCATTTCCGCATAATCCTTTTTAGTTTTTGCCCGGTAACCCAATGAATGCAATCAAAGAGCAATGGCTGATCCTGATATCGACGCCTCTTTATTTAATCATAATAGGCCTTGAACTGTTGCTTACACATATGCAGCACAGGAAGGCCTATACACTAAAAGATACTACTGCCAATGTTTACCTGATGCTGCTCAATTCGGCCCTTGATCTTGGTTTCCGCGTGATTTATCTCGCTATTCTCCAGTATTTTTATCTAAGGTCATGGATCAATATAGAAAGTGTTTTTTTCTATTGGCTTGTACTTCTCCTGCTGGAAGATCTTTTGTATTATTGGCTGCACCGTTTCGATCATCATATTCGATTGTTCTGGGCCGTGCATGTAACCCATCACAGCAGCCAGAAAATGAATTTTACCGTTGGGTTCAGGTCCTCTGTATTCCAGCCTTTGTATCGTTTTATCTATTTCATACCACTTGCTTTGCTGGGTTTTAAACCGATAGACATTGTTTTTATTTATTCAGCCACCCAGATCTGGGGTATTTTTGTGCATACGGAAATGATACATAAAATGGGATGGCTGGAATATGTCCTCATCACCCCCTCCCATCACAGGGTGCACCATGGATCCAACCCAAAATACCTGGACAGGAATATGGGGATGTTCCTGGTAGTATGGGATAAGCTTTTCGGAACCTTCCAACCGGAGCTTCCTGCTGACGAGTACCAACCCATCTCCTATGGTCTCACCAAAAACATCCATAACCCCAATGCATTGACCGTGATCTTTCATGAATGGAAAGAGATCTGGCAGGATATGACTCAGAATGGTATAAGTTTCAAAACCCGCTTACGCTACCTTTTTGGTCCACCAGGCTGGAGCCACGATGGCAGCAGGCTTACAAGTGAGCAGATGCGCAAAAAAGAGGCGGCCAACTCCAAACCATAAACTCCAAACCCCAAACCGCTTCCTCACACCCTTTCCCCACATCGAACAAACCTTTTATTATCCTGTTATATCAGCTTACCTTTGCGGCGATTTATTGATTTTTGGCTGCTTTCCGGGCATTCCCCAGGGCGACAAATAACCTCAAACTCCAGACTTGAATATGAATCTTTTTGAACAGCAATCGACAGAATTCCAGGGCAGGCATATCGGGCCGAACTCTACAGACACACAAAGTATGCTAACAACGATCGGTGCGGGTGCGCTGGATGAGTTGATCAGCAAAACGGTACCCGCGTCTATCCGTATCAAAGGAGAATTGAACGTACCAGCCGCCATCAGCGAATTTGAATACCTGGTTGAGCTGAAAAAAGTAGCTGCAAAAAATAAAGTATATAAAAATTATATAGGACAGGGTTATTACGGCACCATCACGCCAAGTGTGATCCTGCGTAATATTTTTGAAAATCCAGGATGGTATACGCAGTACACTCCTTACCAGGCCGAAATTTCACAAGGGCGTTTAGAGAGCCTGCTGAATTTCCAGACAATGGTAACTGATCTTACCGGGTTACCTATTGCGAATGCTTCGTTATTGGATGAAGCAACATCAGCCGCAGAAGCCATGGCGATGATCTTTCATCATGTGAATAAAACAGATGTGATCAGCAAACCGAAATTGTTTGTTGACAACCATATATTCCCTCAGACCAAAGATGTTTTGCTTACACGCGCAGAACCTATCGGCATACAATTGGTGTACGGCGATTACAAAACTGCAGAAATTGACAACACTTATTTCGGCGCGATCGTTCAATACCCGAATGATAATGGTTCAGTTGAAGACTATCGTTCATTCATCAATAAAGTACACAGCGCCGATGGCCTGGTGATCATGGCTACCGACCTGTTGGCATTAACGCTTTTAACATCACCCGGAGAACTGGGCGCTGATGTAGCTGTTGGTTCCGCACAACGTTTTGGCGTACCGATGGGATATGGCGGACCACACGCTGCTTTCTTTGCAACCAAAGATGATTTTAAACGCGGCATGCCCGGCCGTTTGATCGGCGTTAGCATTGATGCACAAGGAAACCGTGCTTTACGTATGGCGTTGCAAACAAGAGAGCAACACATCAAACGCGAAAAAGCAACTTCCAATATCTGTACGGCGCAGGCTCTACTGGCTAATATGGCTGCGATGTACGCAGTATTTCACGGGCCGGATGGATTGAAAAATATTGCTACACGTGTACACCTATTGGCACAATCCGTTTCAGATGGTCTGACAAAGATCGGTATCGCACAAACGAACAGTTCTTATTTTGACACATTGAAAATCAAAGATGTGAATGCAGCTGCCGTAAAAAATATGGCAGAGAAGTATCACACCAATTTCCGCTATTTTGAAGATGGAACGGTTGGTATCAGCCTTGATGAAACTACTTCAGTAGAAGATGCGAACACTATCATCAAAATATTTGAAGCGCTTACAGAAAAGAATGCCGGCCATCAACTCAACGCCAAACAACTACAAACCACAAACTACAAACTACAAACTGAACTGCAGCGCACTTCAACCTTCTTAACCCATCCCGTATTCAACACGCACCACAGCGAGAGCCAGATGATGCGTTACCTGAAACAGCTGGAGAATAAAGACCTTTCGTTAAACACCAGCATGATCAGTCTCGGCAGTTGTACTATGAAACTGAATGCCGCTTCTGAAATGATCCCGGTTAGCTGGCCGGAGTTTGGTGGCCTGCATCCATTTGTTCCGGCCAATCAAACAGAAGGTTACCAGCAGATCATTGATGAGCTGAACAGTTTTCTTTGCGAGATCACCGGCTTTACAGCCTGCAGCCTGCAACCTAATAGTGGTGCGCAGGGTGAGTATGCAGGATTATTAACCATCCGCGCTTATCATGCTGCAAGAAAAGAAGACCGCAGGAATGTGGTGTTGATCCCGATCAGCGCGCACGGTACCAACCCTGCCAGCGCCGTGATGGTTGGCTTCAAAGTAGTGATCGTAAAATGTGATGACGCAGGCAATATTGATATTGCCGACCTGAAAGCAAAAGCAGAACAATACAAAGATTCATTAGGCGCTCTGATGGTCACGTATCCTTCTACGCATGGTGTATTTGAAGAGACCATCAAAGATATCTGCCAGATCATTCATGATAACGGGGGTTTGGTTTATATGGATGGAGCGAATATGAATGCACAGGTTGGATTAACCAATCCCGGTATGATCGGTGCTGATGTTTGTCACCTGAACCTTCATAAAACATTTTCTATTCCGCACGGTGGTGGCGGGCCAGGTATGGGGCCAATTTGTGTGAATGATAAGCTGGCACCCTATTTACCCGGACATCCTGCTTTAACAACACATGGTGCAGTAAGCGCAGCGCCTTATGGTTCTGCAAGTATTTTGTTGATCAGTTATGGTTATATAAAAATGTTAGGCGCTGTTGGTATCCGTCAATCAACTGAATATGCGATACTGAACGCGAACTACATGAAAGCAAGATTGGAGAAGTATTATAAAATTCTCTACACCGGAACCAATGGAACCTGTGCACATGAATTCATTGTTGATCTTCGTCCGTTTAAACAAAGTGTTGGTATTGAAGCGGAAGATGTAGCCAAACGTTTGATCGATTATGGTTTTCATGCGCCGACCATGAGCTTCCCCGTTCCCGGAACGATCATGATCGAACCAACGGAAAGCGAGGACAAACCCGAACTTGATCGCTTCTGCGATGCACTGATCTCTATTTATGAAGAAATTAAAGCGATTGAAGAAGGCAAAGCTGATAAAACAGACAACGCACTAAAGAATGCGCCGCATACACAGGCTGTTGTTTGTGCTGATGAATGGAAACATGCTTACTCACGCAAAGAAGCCGCCTTCCCTTTATATTATGTTACGTTGAATAAATTCTGGCCAAGTGTGGCGAGAGTGAATAATACGCATGGTGACAGGAATCTGATCTGTACGTGTGAGCCGACTTCGGCATATGCCGAATAAAGAATAATGAACAAGGAATGTTGAATGTTGAAATGGGGAAGGCCCTACTTCAACATTCAACATTACTTGTTCGATATTCAATATTCAACGCGTTCTCCTGTAAGCAGTCTGGCTCAACTGCCGAACCTGCTCCTCCAACAAAGCAATGATCTTATCCTTATCAACGATCGTTGATTCCAGTTTCGTGATCTGCTTATTCAACAGCTGTATCACATCGTCTTTGGAAGTGAAATAAACATTCTGTTCTTCATTCAATTCAGAAACGGGTATATAATTATTACTTGCGGGCGCTGACAGCAGCATTTTCCCTTTACCGGTAACCAGCCATACGAGGCTCAGGTCTATATAATTTTCTTTGATGCGCTCGAGAATATCCGATCCCACCGCGCCTTTGCCTTTTAATTGTTTCCCCAAGTAGCCGTTTGACAATTGACAGGTATGCTCGAATGCGTAGGCCGAGATATTGCTGTAAACAAGGTAATCCTGTAGTCTTTCTATGAGTCGCATTAGGTATAAATACGTTAGAAAATAGGGTATGAAATCTGTGTTATTTCATCGACTAAATGGTAATATTGTGTTACCATAAGCATTTACGAAATAAACATATTCCCATAAACCAAACAATGCGGTTTATACCTGATTTGCCTGTTTTTTTCACGGAGCGATTTAGATCCAAAAAGGCAAATTACTCATAGTCATTTCGTCGTAAGGCATTCTGCTCCAGTCAATCAAACACCATGTCTTCCGTAAAGAATGCCCAACCGCTGTACAAACTCAGCGAGACTGAAATGAATGATCCAACCTTAGTGATCGATGAATTATTTGATTTTGCCGACCTGCAGGATGTGCGGGAGTTATTATGGGGTTGGTTGAAAACCACGGTAACGGGAACTTTTCACAAAGACCTTTCTGCATCAGAACGTTCGGCTATTCTTAGTTTATATGAGAAGATGGAGAAGTTAGTGGAGGCAGCGCATATGATTCACGAAAATCCGGAAAGGGTTTCACGCAAAGGCGCAAAGATGCAAAGGCGCAAAGGAAGGTAGTAATTGTGTCCTTGTGATTACAAGCGAAATGCAACTTTCTTGATTCCCGTCTCTCAGGTCTTTGTGCCTTTGCATCTTTGCCCCTTTGCGTGAAAACGGGTATATTTAATATCCAAAAACATCCTTATGGACCAGCGCATCATCAACCTCTACGACGAGTATACACACAAACCTCTAACGCGTGAAGTATTTTTGAAAAGGCTGGCAGTGCTCACGGGTAGCATGGCTGTAGCTTTATCCCTGGCTCCTTTGCTGGAATCTAACCATGCTAAAGCAGCCACTATTCGTGAAGATGATGATGAACTGGAAACAGAGACCATCGCCTATAATGTTAATGGCATTACGATGTACGCCTACTCGGCAAAGCCGGTGAAACGGACCAATCTGGGTGGCGTGATCGTGATACACGAAAACCGCGGGTTAAATGAACATATCAAAGATGTAACAAGACGCGCAGCCAAAGCCGGTTTTATCGCTATGGCGCCTGATGCATTATCCGAAACCGGCGGAACTCCTGCGAATGAAGATGATGCAAGAAAATTAATTGGCGAACTGAACCCGCAAAAGAATCTTTCCAATTTTATCGAATCCGTTAAATTTCTACGCCAGAGAAGAGAGTGTAACCGCAAAGTAGGTTGTGTTGGTTTTTGCTGGGGTGGCGGACTGGCCAATCAACTAGCCGTAAATGTGCCTACCTTAAACGGTGCCGTTGCTTTTTACGGCGCGCAACCAAAAGCAGAAGATGTTCCAAAAATCAAAGCACCTTTGTTACTGCAATATGCCGGCCTGGATGAACGTATCAACGCTGGCATCCCTGTTTACGAAACAGCCTTAAAAGCTGCTGGTGTAAAATATGAATTAATCATTTATCCCGGCGTTAACCATGCGTTCCATAATGATACTTCTGAAGCACGTTACAATGCCGATGCGGCCTTGCACGCATGGAAAAAAACGATTGATTTTTTTGAAGTGAATCTTAAATAGTTTTCTTGCCACAGACGACACAGAAGATCACAGAAATAAGTCTGTAGTAATCTGTGTCGTCTGTGGCAATTTTTTTTATTAATAAAAGCTGGCAACAAATAATGCATAAATCTTTTCTGTTTACCCTTCTCACCTGTTCTTTACTAGCTGCGAATGCGCAGGTAAAAACCGATACATGGCTAAAGGAATTATTGATGAGCAAAGGCTCTCCTCTTTTGCAACATGTGCTGAACAACCCGGATAGTTTTCAATATCAAATTATTTATACCGAGATCAACCGAGATAAACATAACAGGCCGACGTTAACCAATCACTATCTCAATGTTGACCGCAATAGGTATTACAATCCCGCATCCACCGTAAAGCTGCCGACAGCCATGATCGCCCTCGAAAAATTGAATGGACTGAAAAATAAACGGTTTTCGAAGTATTCAGCCATGATCACTGACAGTTCATTCAGCGGGCAAACAATAGTTAGAAAAGATACTTCGTCTGAAACGGGGCTTCCTTCTGTTGCCAATTATATCAAGAAGATCTTTCTTGTCAGTGATAATGATTCCTATAACAGATTGTACGAATTTGATGGCCAGGAAACATTGAATAGCTGGCTCTGGAAAAAAGGATATCCCGATACACGCATCGTTCGTCGTTTTGTAACTGCCACCGAAGAGGAGAACCGGCATACCAACGCGATTAATTTTGTTGAGAAGGATGATACAGTTTACCGCCAACCACCCGCTTACAACACAATGGAATTTGATTACAGCAAACCGTTGCTTGTGGGCAAGGGACATTTCAACCGAAATGATTCACTGATCAATGAACCAATGGATTTTACAAAGCACAACAATCTTCCATTGGAAGATCTTCAAAAAATGCTGCAGTCCGTTTTATTCCCTGAATCTGTTCCTTCAACACAGCGATTTCATTTAACAAAAGACGATGAGAAATTCCTGTTACAATACATGTCTAAGTTGCCTTCGGAAAGTACCAAGCCAACTTATGATCCCAATGAATTCTTTGATAGCTATTGCAAATTCTTCCTGTACAAATCCACCAAACAAAAACCACCTCCGAATATCCGCATCTTTAATAAACCTGGCTGGTCGTACGGCTACCTCATTGATGCTTCCTATATCGTAGACTTTAACGCCAACACCGAGTTCATGCTCAGCGCCGTCATTTATGTGAACAGGGATGGAATATTGAATGATGATAAATATGAGTACAAGGAGATCGGGTATCCTTTTTTTAAGGAGGTTGGGGAGATCATGTTGGAATATGATCGGAACAGAAAAAGAGAGCATAAAGCCGATCTGAAAAAATTCAAAATGAACTACGCTAAAAACTAAGCTTCCAGGCATTTACTCTGTGCTCCTCTGTTACTCTGTATCTCTGTGTTGAAAAAATATGTCAGGCGCTTCGAAAATTATTTTTTCAACACAGAGACACAAAAAGCACAGAGCTTCACAGAGAGGCCGCTATATTTTTTAAAATATTTTGAATTCATTTCAACAAAACGTTACGAAATTTTGTTCATTATCTCTAAAACGCAACCATGACCGCAACAAAAGCCTACGCCGCCCAAACCCCCACTACCCCACTCACCCCGTTTAATTTTGAAAGAAGAGATCCTGGACCGCACGATGTGCAGATAGAGATCCTGTATTGTGGTGTTTGTCATTCAGATATTCACCAGGTGCGTGATGAATGGGGCGGTTCTATTTATCCAATGGTTCCCGGGCATGAGATCGTTGGGCGTGTTACCAAAGTGGGCGATCATGTATCCAAATTCAAAGTGGGCGATCTTGCCGGTGTGGGCTGCTTTATAGACTCATGCCGCACCTGCGCCAATTGCCAGGAAGGCCTTGAACAATATTGCGAGGTTGGAATGGTGGGTACTTATAACGGAAGAGAAAAAATCACCAACAATCCCACTTACGGCGGTTATTCAACTCAGATTGTGGTTGATGAAAAATATACGCTCAGCATTTCTGATAAATTGCCGCTTGAAGGCGTTGCGCCATTATTGTGCGCCGGTATCACTACTTATTCTCCTCTCAAATATGTTGGTGTTGGCAAAGGCCATAAAGTAGCGGTATTAGGGTTGGGTGGACTGGGACACATGGCTGTAAAATTCGCGGCTGCATTTGGCGCGGAAGTAACTATGTTAAGCACGTCTCCTTCCAAAGAAGCTGATGCAAAAAAACTCGGCGCCCATCATTTCGCGCTGATCACTGATAAAGACACCATGAAGGGATTGGAGAATCATTTTGATTTTATTCTCAACACCGTTTCTGCAGTACATGACTACGGAACTTACCTGAATCTATTGCGTATTAACGGCGTGATGATCGTGGTAGGTGTTCCTCCTACTCCATCGCCCGTGCATGCTTTTCCATTGATCATGAAAAGAAGAAGCATTATCGGTTCATTGATCGGCGGTATCAAAGAAACCCAGGAGATGCTTGATTTCTGCGCAGACAATAATATTGTGTCCGATGTGGAAGTGATCGATATCAAAGACATCAACGAATCGTATGAGCGAATGCTGAAAGGAGATGTGAGGTATCGGTTTGTGATTGATATTGCTTCGTTGAAGTGATGCTGGATACTGGATACTAGATACTGGCTACTAGATCGTGGACAATCTCGACACCCAGCATCTAGTATCCAGTATCTATCATCTAGTATCTGTTTCTTAAAACCTGAAATAAAACTTCACCAACGCCATTCTCGGCCTAATGCGGTAACTGCTTTCTACAATGCTGTTGGAAGATAATGAAGCAGTACCATACGTATCGATATTTGCCAGGTTGGTTAAGGATAATTCAATATCCGTTTTTAATTTATTGAACTTATAGGTAAATGCTGCGTCTACGAAAGTGTAGTTGTTCTCCTGTGAGCCCGGTATCAGGTAACGGTAATTATCGCCTCCTATCCTGAAATAAAAATCACTGCTTATTGAAAAATTTGCGCTTACCTCGTGCTGCCATTTTTCAACCGCAGGAGAAGCGGGGCGGGTTGTATGCGCATTACCGATCGGCTTGCTGCCAAATGTGGTATAAGTGCCCGTATAACTCATATTGAACCAGGAGCTGAGTTTCGAATTGACAATGGCTGTGTAAGTATAAGAATCGCTTTGCGTTTGCAGTAGATCACCATTCTGCAAACCGTTACCCAGCGAGCTTTGCCAGTTTACCCTGCCGGTAATAGTGGTCATCAGCGGAAAAATATATTTACTCACATTAACAGATGCACTGGTACTCTCAAAAATGTTGATAAAAGGTATCAGTCTTGATTGCTGCAATACAGCACTCAGTCTTGTATCGTTAATGGTATTACTTTCACTTTTCATATACGATGCCTGTACAGTCAGGAAAAATATTTTCAGCGTATTCTTGAAAGTATAGCCGCCGCTTATTCCATGCGTCTTTGATTCGTTCAACAGGGTGCCGTTGCTGAAAAAGCTGCGGTATCCTTTCATCACGTAACTATCATATACCTGGCTGATCCCCCCATAGGTATCACCGTATGAATAACCGAGAAAGATCCATGCTTCTTTGCCGGTCAAAAATTTGAAATAAGCCCTTGGAGTGATCAGCAGGTTACTCATCTGGTTCTTTACCAGGCGGCCGGTATATCTTGTGTCCTGGTAAGTAAAAGGCACTGTTCCCGTGATGGTAACTATACCTTTGTTATAGGTGAATTCTGTTTCCACATACGCTCTTGTCCTGGTCCAGTTAAGACGGTTGATAAAACTATCTGCCACTATCGCTTTACTTCCATTCAATTGCCTCGATTCAAGGAAAGTATTTAATTGCTGAGCCTGGTAATTCACCCCTATCTTATTATGCATCTGAAATGTGGGCCAGATCTTGCTGAAGCTGACATGGTTGTCTGTAAGAAATGTTGGCACCGCCGCCTGCTGAATTAATCCCGCATAAGCAATATTGTTATTGAACTGTGCAGGATATAATCCCGGTTCAACAGTAAAGGTTGCGGGATTGTGTATGATATTGATAGAAGAACCAAATGACAGTATCTGGCCATTGGTAGATTTTTTAACGTAACCAAAGCTATTAGACACATTTGTAACTGTTCCGTTCAGGTATTGTGTGATGTTATTACTGGTTGTTGACTGGAGATCTGCAAAAACTTCAGTGGGTTTATTTTCCAATATGGTAACATTGTTTAGATAATAATCCTTTTTGTTCGCGGTAAGTGTGAACTGTGTATTGAATACATTGCTGATCGTACGGGTATCCTGTTTTTCAAAATATCGGATCGTATCGTTTGGTAAAAAATAGTTTGATTTAACCTGGGATGACTGGAACTGCCTGTCCCACAAATAAAACGCGTTGATACGCAATTGATAGTCATTCTTCAGGTTAACAAGATCATTTACATTAACGAGCCCAACATTATTGAACAGGTATCTTTTCTTGAACAGGTTGGGGTTACCGGCACCGGCACTGACAAGATTTACAGGTTGCGCGTCATCTCCACCAAAATGGTTGATCGTTTCATCACTGTTATCAGTACCCATATTATTCATCTTGATGTAGTTGATGAACTTTACCTTCTTCTGAAACAACATGGCATTGGCAGAAACATTATACACGCTTGGCGTACCAACTGCGGCATCACCCGTGCCCATAATTCTTAACCTTGCTTTATCTTTCAAAACAATGTTCATCGCAGCGGATTCGCTTTTCACAGCATCCTTCAATACATTGATCGGCTGATGGTTTTCCAATACCTGCACCTTCGATACAACATCGTTGGGGATTCCTTTGGTGGCAATATTGTATTTACCATCCAATAAATTGTCCCCATCAATATAAAAACGATTGATGGGTTTTCCGCCATAAGAGATCTGCCCATTGTCTGCCACTTCAACACCCGGTAATTTTTTGATCACATCGCCAATCGTTCTGTCCTGCTTGGTGCTGAATGAAGCAACATCGTAATTCAATGTATCGCCTTCTTTCTTTAACGGTGCCGCTTTCACAGTTACATTCGGAAGCTTTGTTGTGCTCTCCGATAATTTGAAATTAGTTGTTTGTGTAGCGCTGGTAACGGGTATGGTTTGTTTTTTAAAACTGATCGCGTTCGCCTCAACCAATAAGCTATCTTTTACAAAAACGCCTGCATACTGTATTCTATAGGAACCAGTATTATTAGTAATCGCAAAAGCCAATACAATACCATTAGATTTTTTTAATGTGATACTCACTGACTGAAGAGGTTTCCCAAGGCTATCAGTTACAGTACCGGTAACAGATATCTGAGCTTTAACACAGCCGCAGGTTACCAGGAAAATAAAAACAAGCAAGAATATTGTCCGCATAAAGTTTATTATATTATTTCTTACTGTTGTCTTTTTCAATCGGGTTATTCATTCTCCGTCTTTTAATAGGATTACCGTCCGCACCCCTTATCGTTTCATTCTCCGGTATATCCTCCAGCTTCATAATTCCTCCCATCGCGCTAACACTACGGTTTTTTTTAACGGCGGCTTCGTACTCGTTGAATTTTTCCGGTGTAGTTTTTACAGCATTTTCCGGTATTTGGATGATGGTTTTTACACTATCGTCAGTCTCAAACGAAGTAAACTGGAACATCACTTCTTTTCTTGTATCGCTTGCCTCAAGTATCAATCCGGGTAGACCGCCTAATTTCCACGGACCATTGCTAAACGGTAACTGGCTGCAAAACCAGGCTTCATAGCTGCGGCCTTTAAAATCACCTATCGCTTTCTGACATGGCATTCCTTTGATTTCTTTTGTTTCCTGGGTGATGTTCCACTTGATTACAGGCATTTTTTCTTCAATTGAAAACAATTTCCAATCCGCAATAGCAGTATAGGAAATTTTAAAACCTGACTGATCTTTGTAATATACATTTGAAGCATCGATCAGATCATAGATGGCAGATCCTGAACCAACTACATCACCACGGCCGCTACCTCCCGAAACAGATTCAGCAACACCACCATTCATACGTGTTGTATTTGCTTTTCTTTTCTTCCTGAACTCAATCGCATCATAACTGGTATAACTACTCATATTCTTACCTATCAAGAGAATCATATTTTCTTTCACTGGATTGTCCGGTTGGGTAGTATCCATAATATGTGTAAAACTGTAACGGGCAGAGGCAAACGCTTTATCCATTTCCTGTGCATCCAATGCAATCGAAGTTGACAGAGCAAAGAGTGAAAGAAGGATTATTTTACGCATGGTGCGGTTTGTTTTTATTACACCGATTTGAAATTGCTTATTTTGCTATTTCTTTTCAATAGGGTTATTTAGTTGGCGCCTTCTGGCCGGTTTGCCATCAGTTACCGCTCTAATGCTACCACTTACTACCACGCTTCCACCAGCCATAGAGGAGCTTCCAACATTCGCTTTTCTGTCTTTTTCTACAGCGGCCTGGTATTGCTCAAACTCCTTTACAGTTGCCTTAACTGCAAACCCAGCAACCTGAATGGGAATTTGTGCACCTGTAACATTTTCGAAGGAAACAAAACTGAAAACAACTTCTTTTTTTGCATCATACGCTTCAATGATCAATCCAGGCAGTCCACCTAATTTCCATGGACCGTTATTATACGGTAATTGACTACAGAACCATGCATCATATACACGCCCTCTAAACTCAGCTGTAGCTTTTTGACATGCCAGACCCATAATCTCTTTTGTTTCCTGGGTGATGTTCCAGTTAATAACCGGGATATTTTCTTCTACAGCAAAAAGTTTTCCGTTTGGATACGCCATGTATGATAGCTTACCATTGGTGATATCTTTGATATAATCTTCAACTACCGCGATTTCGGCAGCCATAGTTGGTGACATGGCGCCAAATGCAGTGGCAGGGTTATTTCTAACTCGCTCAAACCTGTCGAAAAGGGTATACCTGCTCATATTCTTCCCAAGCAATAGTATCATATTCAACTTAGAAGGGTTCTCCGGCCAGGTGGTGTCTTCAAGATGCGTAAATGTATATCGCACCGAAGCAAATGCTGTATCCTTTTGCGCTTTTACCGAAATAATGAAGAGAAAAACAAATAATGCAGAGATCAATAATTTTCTCATGGTTGTGATTGCGTTTGATATGGTTACTGTACTATCTCTATCGGGTTATTAAACTTTTTTAGCTTTGGCGCCGTTCCATTGGCCGACACATTTACAGAAGTGATTCGCAGCGAACCCATCGCGCCTCCACCATTGGCGCCCATAGCTGCCTCCCGGTCCCGTTGCAATGCATCTTTGAATTGTTTCATTTCCATTGGCGTTGTTTTCAAAACATCCTTAGGTATTTCAATGGCTGTTTTGGTACCTGCGGCGTTCTCATAGGTTACCAATTTGAACATCACTTCTTTTTTTGCATCATAGGCTTCAAGGATCAGGCCCGGTAGTCCACCTAATTTCCACGGCCCGTTACTAAAAGGCAACTGCGTGCTGAACCACGCTGTGTAGGTTCTTCCCTTAAAATTCCCGGTTGCTTTCTGGCATTCAACACCCATAAGATCTTTGGTTTCCTCGGTGATCGTCCAGTCTATAGCCGGTGTTTTATCTTCAACAGAAAATACTTTTCCACCGGCAAATTCAAGCGAAAATGTTTTTGATCCATTGATCTCTTTATAATAATTACCCGCTGCAGCAGCGGATGCAGGCAACGGCGCGGGCGGCGGTCCTCCCAAACGTCCGCCTGATACTACCATCATCCCTCCACCCCCTGATGAGCCGGCAGAAGTAGTTCCTCCATTCGCAATACGCATCATCTTGTCGTAATTAACATAGAGGCTGAGTTCCTTCCCGAGGTACAGTACCATATTTTCCTTGTGAGGATTTTCCGGCTGTGTGGTATCATCAATATGAGTGAACGTATATCTCACAGATGCAAACGCGCTGTCAACCTGAGCCTGCGTGATGTTGTGAAGGATAATAAACAGGATAGATACTGATAGCTTCCTCATGGGTGATTGTTTTGGTTAAATCAAATCTAAACTATTTTCTTAGTTTTACAACTAAATTTTTAGTTTACAATATTATTTGTACTTTATCAGTATTGATTTAGCCACTGGCGCCAGGGGAGGATGTCCGTGGATAGATTGATGTTATGAATGTACCAAGACACCTCTTACTAAAAATGCATTTATGGTTAATCAACGTTAAAAATCGGTGAGCGATGAAAGTCCTTATATAATCTACTTATGGATAACTCTGTGACAATAGCACAGACCATTTCTTATATTTGCAAAAAAAAAAACATGGGTGTAGCAGATCAATTAGCACAACAGAAAGCAGAGAAAGCGGCTGCCAATTTAAAAGCCGGGCAGGATTTCCTGGAGAATAATAAAACAAGACCAGGCGTAACCGAACTTCCCAGCGGTTTACAGTACGAGATCTTAACCGAAGGCTCAGGTGAAAAACCATTGGCACACAATGAAGTAACCTGCCATTACCACGGCACATTGATAGATGGTACGATATTCGACAGTTCGGTACAAAGAGGACGTCCCGCATCATTTCCATTGAATATGGTGATCAAAGGCTGGACCGAAGGTTTACAACTCATGCCAACCGGAAGCAAATGGCGTTTCTTCATCCCACCCTATTTAGGTTACGGCGACAGGCAGGTAAGCGCGCAGATTGGGCCGAATAGTACGTTGGTGTTTGATGTGGAGTTAATAAGCTTTGTTTAGAAACAGGCGTTAGGTGTTAGGCATTAGGTGTTAGCTAATACCTAACGCCTAATACCTAACAGCTTTCTATTGTGTCATTTCACTCAACTCCAGCCACCTCAACTCCTTCTCCCCCAGCAACTGGTCTATCACAATAATTCTTTCGCTGAGTTTTTGCAACTCTTCAAAAGATAGATTGCCTGTGCCCATTTTATCGGTGATGGTTTTCTTTTCTGTTTCTAACTGAGGCATTTCTTTTTCGAGTGTTTCGAACTCGCGCTTTTCTTTAAAGCTCATTTTCTTTTTTGCCGCTACAGTTGTAGTGGAAGATGATTGTGAACCTGAAACTGCAGACTCAGTGGATTCGCCCTTGCTTTTTCTTTCCTGGAAAACTTCCCATTTGTTCTCTTTCTTTTCATTGTCCTTTAACCAGATGCGGTACTGGGTATAGTTACCGGGGAAATCCCTTACTTCTCCGTCACCTTCAAATACAAATAAGTGATCCACCAATCTATCCATAAAATACCTGTCGTGACTCACGATCATAACGCAGCCCTGGTATTCATCAAGAAATTTTTCCAGTACGGCCAATGTTGGAAGATCGAGGTCATTCGTTGGCTCATCAAGGATGAGAAAATTAGGATTGGTGAAAAGGATGGTAAGTAATTGTAAACGTTTCTTCTCGCCGCCGCTTAACGAATTGAGGTATGTGTATTGTTTATCGGGTGTAAACAAGAACAGTTCCAGAAATTGTGCGGCACTCAAACTTCCGCCGTTGGCCAAAGGAAAATTCTCAGCGAATGTTTTTACATATTCGATCACACGCATATTCTCTTTGATCACCAAACCCTGTTGCGAAAAATTACCAAATATGACCGTGTCTCCTACATTTATCTTGCCGCTGTCCGGTGCTTCAAGCTGTTGCAGCATATTAAGGAACGTGGATTTACCCACACCATTCTTACCAATGATACCGATACGTTCTCCTTTACTGAAAGTATAATCAAATCCTTTTAATATCGGCAGATCGCCATAACTTTTGTACACTTTTTTCATTTCCACTACCTTCCCTCCCAGCCTGCTCATCTTAACCTGCAATTGCACCTGCGCATCTTCTATTTTTTGTTTGGCGCGCGCTTCTACTTCATAAAAATTATCCTGGCGACTCTTACTTTTGGTGGTACGCGCTTTGGGTTGTTTGCGCATCCATTCCAGTTCCTTGCGGTATTCATTTTTTGCCTTATCAATACTCGCGAGTTCGCTTTCAATACGTGCAGCTTTTTTCTCTACATAATTTTCATAGTCGCCGCGGTACACATACATATTCTCCCTTTCCAGTTCCCAGATCTCTTCGCTTACTGCATCCAGGAAATAGCGGTCGTGGGTAACGAGTAAAAGTGTAACATTTTCCTGGTTAAGATAATTCTCGAGCCATTCGATCATTTCAACATCGAGGTGGTTGGTCGGTTCATCCATCATCAGCAAAGTATGCTTGTGGTCAAAACCGATATCGATCAATGTTTTGGCAAGTGCCACCCGTTTGCGCTGGCCGCCACTCAGGTCGCTCACCGGTTGTTCAAGGTGATGAATGTTCAGCTTGGTAAGGATCTGCTTTACTTTCACTTCAAACTCCCAGGCATTCAGGTCGTCCATTTTGCCAAAGAGCTCAACCAGCGCTTCTCCATCTTCACTATCGCTGGCCAGTTCATATTCGCGGATCACATTCAATACGGGATGATCCGTATGGAATATATTCTCCAACACAGTCTTCGTTTCATCAAAATGCGGGTCCTGTTCAAACAACGCAACGGTAACATCTTTGTGAACGAAGAGTTTCCCCTCATCGAGGGTCTCATCGCCATTCAGTATACGCAGCAGGGTGGATTTACCTACACCATTGCGTGCGATCAGCGAGATCTTGTCACCTTCATTAATATGGAACGAGATATTCTTAAAAAGCGGGTTAATACCATAACTCTTCGTCAAACCTTCGGCAGAAACATAATGCATCCGGCAAAAATATCGATTAATGGACAAGGAAAAAGGAATATTGAATATTGAACCAGGAATATCGCGGACCATAGTCCATCGACAATGGTCCATGGACTATGGTCGATATCAATATTGAAAAGCCCATAATTTACCTCCTCTCACTGTTTTTCGTGTATCAATTTCAAGTATTTTCGCGTAGCTATGAAAAAGATCGAACTGGAAATAGTGGCACTTTCGCACAGTATTACCCAAACCCATTCCTATGCAGTGGTTTTAGGTGAAATGAACGGCCTGCGCCGTTTGCCGATCGTGATCGGCGGTTTCGAGGCACAGGCTATCGCAGTTGCCCTCGAACATATGCAGCCCAGCCGCCCGCTTACACACGACCTCATGAAGAATTTCATGAATGCTTTCGGCGTGGAGTTGCAGGAGATCATCATCAGCGATCTGCAGGAAGGGATCTTTTATTCAAAATTGGTTTGCTTTACCGAGAACGATACGGTTGAGATCGACAGCCGCACCAGCGATGCACTCGCCCTGGCCGTCCGTTTTGGCTGTCCCGTTTATACATATGAACACATCCTTGAGAACGCTGGTATTTTAATGGATGATACCGGTGAGAAAAAACCAAAAGGCGAAGCAGTGGGCATTGAAGAGACCGGCGGCGAAAGCCTCGGCGCCATGAATCTCGAAGAACTGCAGAATCTCTTAAATAAAGTGCTTGAACAGGAAGATTATATCCGCGCGATTTCTATCAGGGATGAGATTAATAAAAGGAAATAGTGAATGTTGAATAGTCAATAGTGACTATCAAATTTCGCATTGTATTGACCATTCACTATTGACTATGAAATTTCGCATTCTATTGACCATTCACTATTGACTATTCACCAGTCACCATGATTTTTTTTCCCAATTGCAAAATCAACCTCGGTCTCAACATCATCCGCAAAAGAGAAGATGGATACCATGATATTGAGACGGTGTTTTATCCTGTGGGATTGAAAGATGCTTTGGAAGGGATTAAGTCTGGAGTTAGCAGTCTGGAGGCCGGAATTGATTTCAATACTTCCGGATTGCTTGTAGCAGGTGAAATGCATGATAATTTATGCGTGAAAGCATACCAACTGCTGCAAAAAGATTTTCCATCATTACCATCGGTTCATATTCATTTACACAAGGCCATTCCGATGGGCGCGGGATTGGGTGGCGGCAGTGCGGATGGCGCTTTTACGTTGCTGTTGCTTGATCGGTTGGGTAATTTGAATTTATCTCAGGAACAACTCCTTCAATATGCTTTGCAACTCGGAAGCGATTGCCCTTTCTTTATTCTCAACAAACCCTGCATCGCCACCGGGCGTGGTGAACTGATGCAGGAAATTCAACTGGATCTTTCAGGTTTTCAATTCGTGATCATCAACCCGGGCATACACATATCTACTGCTTCTGCATTTTCTCAAATCACACCCGCGAAACCCGACCGTTCCATCGCTGATATCATTCAGCTTCCTGTTCAGCAGTGGAAAGAATTATTAGTGAATGATTTTGAAGGATCCGTCAGCCATGCACATCCAATGATCGGCACAATCAAACAGGAACTGTATAATAAAGGCGCCGTATATGCATCCATGACAGGCAGCGGCAGTACTGTTTTTGGATTATTTGAGAAAGGAAATATGCCTACCCTTAACATCCAGGCCGGCTGGCAGGTATATTATGTATAACGTGGTGTGCTATTAACAAGGAGATCAGTTACACATTGCAGTTATTCCGGGACGCCCCTATATCCGGATGAGTCAATGAGCCTATTATTTTGCATAATGAGCCTATTATTTCGTCTAATGAGCCTATTTTAATCTCCAATGAGCCTATTATTTTTTCGCCAATGATACCGGTAGGTAAAGGCAACCGGTGCCATCGAATTACTGCAGATCAGCCGTTGTGCCGGGGCCAGGCGGCTATAGGTTTTAATACACCGGTCGTACCGTAGTAGCCTGCATTGGACATCTCCACCTTCAGGCAGAAAATCTTACTGCCAGGCTACACCTCCTCTTGTTATATAAGCTGCTGTTACTTCAAAATGTTTTTGCCAGCCTTACTGTTTTTTTGTAAATTTAACCTGGCTCATGTCCGGGTAAGTAGCACCTATCTTCTCCCGGTTATCTTTTAAAGTCGCGGCCGTTCCCCGGAAGCCGCGGTTCAATATGTTGGGTCTGCGTGCGATAATGATCGCTGCCCAGGTTTATAGAAAAAATTGCATTCTTACGTCTTCTTACGTCTTCTTACCTTTTCTTAGGTATCAACAATACTCCAACAATGCTCTAATAATGCCCTCACCATTGGCCTTCCATTGGTCTGACGTTGGTCTGACGTTGGTTTGGCGTTGGTCTGACGTTGGTTTGGCGTTGGTTTGCAGTAACAGGTTTGTTGTATCAATGGCGAACAGATCGTATTACGGGTGTATCTGTGGGATGCTTGAACTTCAAGCAGGCTATTTTGAAAATTGGGGTGAATTAATGAACCGGCTGCGATTATAACAACAGCACAACACATAGTATAATAACAATTGTTAGTTTGATAGATTGAAGTTTTCTAACAAAACACGGTTTTGTTTGAAGGTTATCAACATGTCGGCATAATTTATTGACACAATATTTTTCTATCCCGCTTTTTTTTCATAAATTCACAACGCGATTGCCTGCCATTTTTATCTCCTGATTAAATTCGATTGTAGATGCGTGTTACCAAACATAGCGAAGGATTATACGATCCTTCCTTTGAGCATGACGCCTGTGGCATAGGTTTCGTGGCAAATATCAAAGGCAATAAATCCCATCAGCATATTGCGGATGCCCTCACCGTGCTCGAAAACATGGAGCACCGCGGCGCCTGTGGTTGCGAAGTAAATACCGGCGATGGCGCGGGTATCATGCTCCAGGTTCCTCATGAATTTTTCTTTGATGAATGTTTAAAACTCGGTGTTCATTTACCTGCCTATGGTAAATATGGCGTAGGTGTTGTTTTCTTTCCAAAAGAGATCCGTCTCCGTGAAGAATGCCGCGACATATTCAACCGCGCCGCAGAAAAATTTGGGCTGGAAGTAATTTCCTATAGAAAAGTTCCTGTTAACAAAGAAGGTATCGGCCTTACCGCACTTTCGGTTGAGCCTTGTATGGAACATGTGTTCGTTGCATGCCCGGATCATATTACCAACCCTGATGAATTTGAGAGAAAATTATTCATCCTCCGCAATTATGCGAGCCATACTATTTCGAATACTGTAAAAAAAGACGAGATCGGTTTTTACATCGCATCACTCTCCTATAAAACACTTATTTATAAAGGGCAATTAACCAGTTTACAGGTACGTAATTATTTTCCTGACCTCAGCGATAAAAGAGTGGTGTCTGCATTCGGTTTGGTGCATTCACGTTTTGCAACCAATACATTCCCTTCCTGGAAACTCGCGCAACCTTTCCGTTATATAGCACACAATGGAGAGATCAATACTCTACAGGGAAACCTGAACTGGTTGCGCACTAGTGAGAAAGGTTTTACTTCTCCATATTTTTCGAAAGAAGAAATGGATATGTTATTGCCCATTGTAACAGAGGGTCAATCAGATTCGGCCTGTCTCGATAACATGATCGAACTCCTCACCCTGACAGGAAGATCGTTACCACATGTGATGATGATGCTGATACCCGAAGCATGGGATGGCAATGAGCAAATGGATCCGGTTAAAAAAGCATTTTACGAATACCATGCCTGCATGATGGAACCATGGGATGGCCCTGCTTCTATTTCATTCACGGATGGAAAAATTATCGGCGCAACACTTGATAGAAATGGTTTGCGCCCTTCACGTTATGCAGTAACGCATGATGACCGCGTGATCATGGCATCGGAAACAGGTGTATTACCGATCGATCCGGCAATGATCAAAGAGAAAGGAAGATTACAGCCCGGCAAAATGTTCGTGGTAGATATGGAACAGGGAAAGATCATCAGTGATGAGGACCTGAAACAATCCATCTGCTCACAAAAACCTTATGCAGAATGGCTGAACAAATATAAAATTCGTTTGGAAGAATTGCCTGAGCCACGCGTGATGTTCACACATCTTGAACACGACCAGGTTTTTAAATACCAGAAAGTTTTTGGTTATTCAACAGAAGACCTCGATACCATTATTGCACCCATGGCGCTTGATGGAAAAGAACCGATCGGTTCAATGGGCACCGATGTTCCTTTGGCGATACTGAGCGAACAACCGCAACACCTCAGCAGTTATTTCAAACAATTGTTTGCGCAGGTTACCAACCCACCTATCGATCCTATCCGTGAACGCATGGTGATGTCGCTCGCAACTTTTGCGGGCAGTAATGGAAATCTGTTGATAGAAGATCCATTGGCTTGCCATAGTGTGGCACTAAAACATCCTGTTTTAAATAACCATGAACTCGAGAAGATCCGCAGTATCGATACAGGCATCTTCCAGGCAAAAACATTACAGACCTATTTCAGGGCGAATGGTAAAGCGGGCTCACTAAAAGCAGGACTGGACCGTTTATGCCGTTACGCAGTGGATGCCGTGGAAGATGGATTTGAAGTGATCATATTAACTGACCGCGCGATCGATTCTGATCACGCACCTATTCCTTCTTTACTCGCAACTGCCGCTGTACATCACCATTTGATCCGCAAAGGATATCGCGGGCAGGTAGGCATCATTGTAGAAGCCGGCGATGTTTGGGAAGTGCATCATTTCGCCTGTTTATTGGGATTTGGTGCTACCGCAATCAATCCATACCTCGCATTGTCTACTATCCGTGATATGAAATTAGATGGTAAGCTGCAAACCGATCTTGATGCAGACTATCTCAAAAAAAATTATGTAAAAGCAGTGAATGAAGGGTTGCTGAAAGTGTTCTCAAAAATGGGGATCTCCACTTTGCAATCATACCAGGGCGCACAGATCTTCGAGATCATAGGTTTGAACAGAACAGTGGTGGATCAATATTTTACCGGCGCCACTTCACGTATACAGGGAATGGGACTTGACGAGATTGCAAGGGAAATTTTAGCAAAACATTTCTTCGCATTCAGCAAGAAAGATATCCCGATCGACAGGTTGCCTGTAGGTGGTATTTATCAATGGAAACGCAAAGGCGAGTTCCATCTATTCAACCCGCAAACGATCCACCTGTTGCAGCATTCAACAAAAATGAATGACTATGCAACATTTAAAAAATATTCAAAAGTTGTGAACGATCAAAGCGAGAAAGCCTGCACTTTACGCAGCCAGTTTCGCTTTAAACGCAATCGCCCTTCGATATCAATCGATGAGGTAGAAGCCGCTGAAAACATTTACAAACGTTTTGCAACGGGTGCGATGTCTTTCGGTTCTATCTCATGGGAAGCCCACACTACGCTTGCAATCGCAATGAACCGCTTAGGCGGCAAAAGCAATACAGGAGAAGGTGGAGAAGATTCTATCCGCTACGAAAGATTGGCGAACGGAGATTCCATGCGCTCCGCTATCAAACAGGTAGCTTCTGCACGTTTTGGTGTGACGAGTTTTTATCTCACAGAAGCAGATGAATTGCAAATCAAAATGGCACAGGGTGCAAAACCTGGTGAAGGCGGACAATTGCCCGGCCATAAAGTAGATGACTGGATCGGTAGAACAAGACATGCCACACCGGGTGTGGGTTTGATCTCACCACCACCGCATCACGATATCTATTCCATCGAGGATCTTGCGCAATTGATATTTGATCTGAAGAATGCAAACCGTGCGGCGCGTATCAATGTAAAACTTGTTTCAAAAGCAGGTGTTGGAACGATCGCGGCAGGTGTTGCAAAAGCCAAAGCAGATGTGGTGTTGATATCGGGGCATGATGGCGGTACTGGTGCCTCTCCTATCAGTTCCATCAAACATGCAGGATTGCCATGGGAACTGGGGCTTGCCGAAACACACCAGACATTGGTAAAAAATAAATTGCGCAGTCGCGTAGTGGTACAGGCTGATGGGCAAATGAAGACCGGCCGCGATATTGCAATTGCAGCTTTATTAGGCGCAGAAGAATGGGGCGTTGCTACTGCTGCATTGATTGTTGAAGGATGTATCATGATGCGCAAATGCCATATGAATACCTGTCCCGTTGGTGTTGCAACGCAGGATCCTGAATTACGCAAACGCTTTACCGGCGATCCTGACCATGTGGTAAATTTCTTCCGCTTTATCACAGAAGAACTAAGAGAGATCATGGCCGAATTGGGTTTCAGAACCATTACAGAAATGGTTGGCCAGGTAGATTCATTGGAGATGCGTGATGATATCACTCACTGGAAATACAATACGCTGGATCTTTCTGCAGTATTATATAAAGAGCCTTCTGAAGGAACTGATCTTTATAATACAGAAGCGCAGGATCATGGCATTGCAGAAGTACTTGATTGGAAATTGCTGGAAGCAGCACGGCCCGCATTGGATAAAAAACAACGCGTATCTGCATCCTTCCCGATAAAAAATACGGATCGTACTGCGGGAACTATTTTATCGAACGAGATCACTAAAATATACAAAGGAGAAGGCTTGCCGGAGGATACGATCCATTTTACTTTCAATGGAACTGCTGGACAAAGTTTTGGCGCCTTCAACACAAAAGGTGTAACGCTTGAACTGGAAGGCGATGCGAATGATTATTTTGGTAAAGGATTGAGTGGTGCGAAACTGATCATCTATCCATCCAAACAGGCATCCTTTGTTCCTGAAGAAAATATCATTATAGGCAATGTTGCGTTTTACGGCGCTACTTCTGGTGAAGCGTTTATCAGGGGAAAAGCCGGTGAAAGATTTGCTGTAAGAAATTCCGGCGCCAATGTGGTGGTTGAAGGTGTGGGCGATCATGGTTGTGAATATATGACCGGCGGAACTGCTGTGATACTCGGCGGCACTGGTAGAAATTTCGCGGCAGGCATGAGCGGCGGTATCGCCTATGTATATGATGTGAACGGTGAGTTCGATCAGTTATGCAACAAGGAAATGGTAGACCTCGATCCACTTGACCAGGCCGATGCACAATTATTGAACGACATGATCACAAGACATTATGCCTACACAGTAAGCAGTGTTGCCAAATTTGTGTTGGATGATTTTGATAACCAGTTGAAGAATTTTATCAAAGTATTCCCGAGAGATTATAAAAAGGTGTTGATAGAAGCAAGTCAAAAATCAAAAGTCAAAAGTCAAAAATAAAACAGGTGGTTTTTCAATAAACCAGTAAACAAATAAACTAATAAACCCAATGGGTAAACCAACAGGATTTATAGAATTCACAAGAGAGCTTCCTGCAAAACGTGCGGCGAAAGAGCGTATTCATGACTACAATGAATTTGTGGAAAGATTGCCGGAAGAAAAACTCAACGAGCAATCAGCGCGCTGCATGAACTGCGGTGTACCATTTTGTCATAGCGGCTGCCCTTTGGGAAACATCATTCCTGAATTCAATGATGCGGTCTATCGCAAAAGTTGGGCTGAAGCATACGAGATACTTAGCGCGACGAATAATTTTCCTGAATTCACAGGGAGAATTTGTCCTGCCCCTTGCGAAAGTTCCTGTGTATTAGGCATCAACCAGCCACCGGTTACGATCGAAGAAATTGAAAAACATATTATCGAGATCGCTTTCGACAAAGGATTTGTAAAACCACGCAAACCCAATGTGCGCACCGGGAAAAAAATAGCCGTTGTTGGTTCGGGTCCTGCAGGACTTGCAGCTGCCGCGCAATTAAATTATGCCGGCCACCTGGTAACCGTTTACGAGCGTGATGATGCACCAGGCGGATTGCTGCGTTATGGAATTCCGGATTTTAAACTGGAGAAATGGATCGTCGACCGCAGGATCTCCTTAATGGAAGAGGAAGGCGTAGTGTTTAAATGCAATGCGAACGTAGGCGTGAATACCAGCATCAATGACCTCTTAAGAGAATGCCAGGTAGTGGTATTGGCAGGAGGTTCTACTATTCCGCGCAATCTTGATATCCCGGGACGGGAATTAAAAGGTGTTCATTTTGCAATGGATTTCCTGAAACAACAGAATAAAAGAGTAAGCGAAAAAACGGTTGAGGAAGAAGACATATTTGCCACTGCAAAAAATGTAGTGGTGATCGGTGGTGGAGATACCGGAAGCGATTGCGTGGGAACATCTAACCGCCACGGAGCCGCATCAGTAACACAATTTGAATTGATGCCAAAACCACCGGAAAGCAGGACAAGTTTAATGCCCTGGCCCACTTACCCGATGGTATTGAAAACAACCTCTTCGCACGAAGAAGGCGCGCACAGGCATTGGGCCATTGCTACCAAAGCATTTATGGGTGATGCAAATGGCCAACTCAGGGCACTGAAAGTGGTGGACCTGGAATGGAAAACACCCGAAAGTGGCGGCCCCGCCAGGTTTGAAGAAATAGCAGGAAGTGAAAGAGATATCCCATGCGAACTGGCTTTACTGGCTATGGGTTTTGTTCATCCGCAACATGAACGGCTGCTGAGGCAATTAGATGTTGACCTGGACGAAAGGGGAAATGTAAAAGCGAGTGAACAGTCTTATCAAACCAATATCCCCAAAATATTTACTGCCGGAGATATGCGCCGCGGGCAGTCCCTTGTAGTTTGGGCCATCAGTGAAGGAAGAGAATGCGCCAGAAAAGTGGATGAATACCTGATGGGCATGTCTGTTCTGGAATGTAAAGACAGGAGCTATTTAATAAACATGTAATAAATAACAATATGAAAAAAACCTGCTTCATTTCACCTGAAGCAGGTTTTTTATTGTGTATACGCTACACGTAAATTTAAGGATTTGGCAATAAAATTGTAAAATCATTGAAATATATATACTAAATTATAAAATGTTAATATTTTTATCAATTAATTAGATTAATTGCTGTATTTTAGATTATTAATATACTATTACATTAATTTTTAATATTAATAAAACCTGAAGCATGCAAAAACTGACATTTAAACAACTGGCGCCATTTTTAGTACTGGCAGCAGTCGCCATCGCAGCGATCTTTGTACCCTCCTTACCCAATTTTGATGATGGCGGAAAATACAGCGCAGCAGATATCGCCTGGCTTATTGTAGCAACGGCGCTTGTATTTTTAATGACACCGGGTCTCGCTTTTTTCTATGGCGGAATGGTTCACAGGAAAAATGTGATTTCTACGATGATCAAGAGTTTGATCGCCGCCGGTGTAGTGAGCGTTTTATGGATTGTTGTCGGTTACAGCCTTTGCTTTGGCCCAACCATCGGTGGATTCATCGGAAACCCGATGACACACCTGTTCTTTAAAGGTGTGAGTTCCGGCGCTCCCTGGAGCCTGGCCCCAACTATTCCTTTAACACTGTTCGCTTTGTTCCAGCTGATGTTCGCCATTATTACCCCAGGACTGGTGGTAGGCGCCGTAGCTGAAAGGATTAAATTCACGGCTTATATTCTTTTCATAGCAATGTTCAGCCTCTTAGTATATGCACCTATTGCACACTGGACCTGGCATCCTGAAGGATTTCTCTTCAAAATGGGCGTACTCGATTTTGCAGGTGGTACCGTGGTACATATTTCAGCAGGTTGTGCCGCATTAGCCGGTGCACTGGTATTGAAACGCAGGCAATCGCATATGCAGCACCTGGAAGTTCCTCCTGCGAACGTTCCTTATGTTTTAATCGGTACAGGTCTTCTCTGGTTTGGCTGGTTTGGATTTAATGCAGGTTCGGCAGGAGCAGCAAATGCTTTATCAGTTTCTGCGTTCGCTACAACGAATACTGCTGCAGGCGCCGCCGGACTTTCCTGGATGTTCTTTGATGTGGTACGCGGTAAAAAACCATCCGTTATCGGTTTCTGTATTGGCGCAGTAGTTGGATTAGTGGCCATTACACCGGCTGCAGGTTTTGTAGCCATTCCGCAAAGTATATTTATCGGCGCATTTGCAGCCATCGTATCAAACCTGGCTTCTTATTACAAAAGCAAATCAACTCTTGATGATACATTGGATGTGTTCCCTTGTCATGGTATCGGTGGAATGGTCGGCATACTGATGACCGGAATCTTCGCTACTAAGACAGTTAACAGTGCCGGTGCCGATGGTTTGTTGTATGGCGGAACCGCTTTCTTCTTCACCCAGGTAAAAGCATTACTGATCGTTGTGGGCTACAGCTTTGCCGTGTCATTCCTGATATTCAAATTCATCAATTTCATATTGCCATTAAGGGTAAGTACAGAAGAAGAAGAATTAGGATTGGATGCAACACAGCACAACGAGAAATACGGAAGAACTCCGTTGACCGCATAATATTTCGGCAATAGCAGCGGTTACTAACGATACAAACCTCTGACCAGGTTTTGCAACCCTGCTAGGTGAGTTATAAGTTGTAAGTAATAAGTAGTAAGTATAAAAGCCTCCGGCGCTACTTATTACCTACTACTTATAACTTAGAACTTACAAAAGGATCCCAAAAAAATAAGGTACAGCCATTTGATAAACCTCTGACCAGGTTTAAAGGCTGTACCTATTTGTTAATCATAAAACCCATTGCAATGTTAAAGAAAATTTCAGCAGTATGTATCGGATTTTTGGCACTTCAGTCAGCAACTGCCCAAACTGATCCTGCTAAAAAGTCCACAACCACTTTCACGGGCTCACTGGATGCCTATTATCGTTTTAGTTTCAACGATCCCCCTGCAGGCGGAACCAACAATTTTACCAGTTTTACCAATTCAAAAAACTCTTTTGAACTGGGCATGGCCTCAATAAAAGTGGATCACTCAATAGGAAAAGTATCTGCTACTGTTGATCTTGGTTTTGGCAAAAGAGCCCAGGAATTTTCTTACAATGATGTAGGCACTACGCTAACAGCGGTTAAACAGGCATACATCAGCTACGCTCCTTCCGATAAAGTAAAATTCACCATCGGTAAATGGGCCACACATATTGGTTATGAATTGCTGGATGCTTACGCAAACAGGAACTACAGTATGTCCTACGGTTTTTCATACGGCCCCTTCTTTCATACCGGCCTGAAAGCTGATATCTCATTGGGGGGCAAAAGCGCCTTGATGCTAGGCGTTGCCAATCCCACAGACTATGTAAGCGCGCCTAACGGCGTAAAAATGTTGTTGGCGCAGTTCAGTACCGGAACAACCAATGACAAACTGAAAGCCTACCTGAATTTCCAGGGAGGAACCGGGCTCACGCAGTTTGACCTCGTGGTTACGGGTGTTCTGTCCGATCAGTTCAATATAGCGTATGATGGAACGGTTCAAACAAGCAAGATTGGTACCACCAACTCAAGTTGGAAAGCGCATGCAATATATCTTAACTATGATCCTGAGAAAACTTTTGGATTGACATTGCGCGCAGACTATTTTGATGACAGGAAACTTGCCCCTGTATTGGGAGCGGCCAACAAAGTTTTTGCACTCACACTTTCAGGCAATGCGAAAGTGGATAACCTGACCATTATCCCTGAAATAAGATTGGATAACGCTAAAGGCGCCATATTTTCAAAAGGATCTGGAGCGGCTACCAAAAGCAATGCATCTTTCATACTCGCAGCAGTTTACAGGTTTTAGAAGAATAGGTCCCATGAGAAATGAGCAGGCATTCGATAAGAATGCCTGTTTTTTTATGCGATGATCGCGCGGCACAATCACGGCAATTCTGAAAATCAAATCGGTATTATTGCTTAAGTTCGATGGATGAAATGGATGCTCCGTTTACTGCAATGGGTATATTGTTTGTATGCGTTGCTGCTTTTCATTGTGATCATGTTTATCGTCTTCCCTTTTATTATGCTCTCGTTATTATTTGGAAAAATAAAAGGCGGGAATATCATCTACCAGTTATGCCGCGCCTGGGCCATCGCCTGGTATTTTTTAACTGGCATCAGGCACAAAGAAATTTATGAGCACCCGCACGATCGGGCCAGGCAGTACATTTTTGTATGCAACCATATTTCATACATGGACATTCCCCCCATTGTATTGATCGCCCACCAGCCGGTACGGATATTGGGTAAATACGAAATGGTAAAAATACCTGTATTCGGATGGATCTATCGCGCTGCAGTGATATTGGTAGACAGGCGCGATTCAGATACAAGATCCAGAAGTGTACGCGCTTTAAAGTCTGCACTTAGACATCATATCTCCATTTTTATTTTTCCCGAAGGGACATTCAACGAAACAAAAGAGCCATTAAAAGATTTCTACGACGGCGCATTCCGAATCGCTATTGAAACGCAAACCCCTATCAAACCTTTGCTACTGGTTGATACGCTGGACAGGATGCATTACCGGGGTCTGTTTGAATTAACACCCGGTATTAACCGCGTAGTTTATCTCGAAGAAGTACCGGTAAATGGCCTTACTATGAAAGACATCCAATCACTCAAACAGAAAGTGTACGCCATCATGGACGGAGGACTCAGAAGATACCGCAGCTATCCGTCAAGACCATAGACCATGGTCCATTGACTATGGGCTATTGACTATTGACCATGGACTATCCCCCATCTTCTCGTATTTTTGATCAAATTCCTTCCCTTGTTTGTTGAAGTCATCATACCTCTTGCTTTACCTAAAAATTATACATGGGCAGTTCCTGTATCTATGCAGGATGCTATACAACCCGGTATACGCGTGGAAGTGGTGTTGGGAAAGAATAAGAGATACGCAGGCATCGTAAAAAAAATAGTTGTCAAACCTGAAGCGTTTCAGCCAAAAGAAATATTGAATGTGCTGGACGCCGACCCATTGGTTTATTCCAAACAATTGCAACTCTGGGAATGGATCGCGCAGTATTATATGTGCAGTGAAGGGGAAGTGATGCAGGCTGCCATACCTGCCAATCTCAAATTATCAAGCGAAAGCATTTTGATATGGAACGAAGAAAGAAGTTATGATTTCAGTGACCTTTCTGATTCGGAATACCTGGTTGCCGAAGCATTGGAAATAAAAAAAGAACTGAGGTTGGGTGAAGTGCAGCAATTGTTAGATGCGTCGAATGTATATCCCGTTATAAAAAAACTGATCGAGAAAGGTGTTTGTCATGTGTGGGAGGAGTTGAAAGAAAAATATAAGGCAAAAACGGAAACCTATATCACGCTTAATACTATCTATCACAACGAAGATAAATTAGCCGACCTGCTGAATAACTGGAGTAAGGCGCCTAAGCAAATGGAGTTGCTGCTCTCCTATCTGCACCTGGTGAAAACTGAAGGTGAAGTAACACAGCCGCAATTGCTGAAAAAATCAAACGCAACGGCGGCGCAATTAAAAGGCTTGTGTGATAAAGGAATTTTACTGGTAGAAAAAAGAGCCACTGACCGGATCAGGTCGCTCCCAAAAGATATTCAGATCGATTTTATTTTATCGGAAGCACAGCAAATAGCATTGGCTGAAGTGAAAAAAGGTTTCACAGAAAGGCCTGTTTGTTTGCTGCATGGTGTTACGGCAAGTGGCAAGACAGAACTGTACACAAAACTGATCGAAGAATACATCCTGCAGGGAAAGCAGGTATTGTATATGTTACCGGAGATCGCACTCACAGCACAGATCATTCGAAGATTGCAGAAACATTTTGGTGGATATATTGCGATCTATCATTCCAAATTCAATCCCAATGAGCGGGTGGAGATATGGAACAAAATAAAAAGCGGTGAAACAAAAGTGGTACTCGGCGCACGTTCTTCGCTTTTTCTTCCGTTCAAAGATCTTGGCTTAATAATAGCCGATGAAGAACACGATGCATCCTATAAACAACAGGAACCTGCACCACGTTATCATGCAAGAGACGCAGCCATTTATTATGCCTCGTTAACCGGCGCCAATGTATTACTTGGCAGCGCTACGCCATCCATCGAAAGCTATTACAACTGTGAACAGCATAAATATTCACTGGTAAGATTAGATGAACGCTATGGGAAAGTGGAGCTGCCGCAGATCTCTGTTATCGATCTCAAAAAGGTTCCCACCAAAGAAAAAGGAAAGATTGCATTGACACCGATGCTGATCAGTGCCATCGAAACATCGTTACAGCAGAAAAAACAAGTGATCTTATTTCAGAACCGGAGAGGTTATTCGCCATACCTCATCTGCAATACCTGTGGATGGATCCCCCAGTGCCAGCATTGCGATGTAACGCTTACCTATCACAAAGCAAAGAATGCATTGACCTGTCACTACTGCGGCACGTCTTATCCAGTGATCAATACCTGTGCGGCATGTGGCAGCCATAATTTCAATCAAAAGAATTTCGGTACGGAAAAAATTGAAGAACTGGTAGCAGAAACTTTTCCACACGCAAAGATCTCGAGGATGGATTATGATAGTGTGAAAGGAAAGAACGACCATGATGCACTGATCAAATTATTTGAACAACAGCGGATAGATATTTTAGTGGGCACACAAATGGTGGTGAAGGGACTGGATTTTGAACACGTGAATTTAGTCGGCATCATTGATGCGGACGGTATTTTAAATTTTACAGATTTCCGCGTGAATGAACGCGCCTTTCAATTGATGGAACAGGTAAGTGGCCGCGCCGGAAGAAAAGATGGAAAAGGAACGGTGCTGATACAGGTGAGTAATCCTGTGCATCCCGTTTTGCAGTTTGTGAAGGAACATGATTTCACACGACTCTTCCAATACGAGATAGCCAACAGAAGGCAATTCGATTATCCCCCCTTCACACGGCTAATACAGGTTACGTTCAAACACAAGGAAAAACATCTTGCGGAAGAAGCTGCCAATATTATGATGCAGGGATTGAAAAAAGATTTTGGCGCTGAATGCAATGGCCCCGCGCAACCGGTTGTTGACCGTGTTCGCAATCAATACCTTTGGGAGATATTGATCAAATTACCGAAAGATGCCGGCCGCATCAATCTTTGTAAAAGGGAGATACAGCAGCAGGCCGTGATCATACAATCCAATAAACGGTATCGAAGTGTGACGATATTGCCGGATGTTGATCCGGTGTGAGGGAGCAGGATGCTGGATACAAGAAACAAGATTCAAGGTTCAAGATTCAAGGTTCAAGGAACAAGCATGAAAATATTTGAGAACATATCACTAAAACAGGTTAACAGTTTTAGTATTGATGCAATGGCAAGGCTCTTTGCAGGTTTTTCATCTGTGGATGAACTGGCAGAATTGGCAGAGGCGGCTTCTATTAATCAATACCCTTTGCTGATCCTTGGCGGTGGCAGCAATATTTTATTTACAAAAGATTTCGATGGGTTGCTTCTAAAGAACGAATTGAAGGGAATTGAACTGGTTGGTGAAGACGATGATCACTATTATGTAAAAGCACATGCCGGCGAGAACTGGCACCGCTTTGTATTGTATTGCATCGGACACAACTATGCCGGTGTGGAGAACCTTAGCCTAATACCCGGAAATATAGGCGCTTCGCCCATGCAGAATATTGGGGCCTATGGTGTTGAGATCAAAGATGTATTTCATGAACTGGAAGCATGGCATTTACAGGAGCAACGAATTCAAAAATTCAGTTTACCCGATTGTGAGTTTGGCTATCGGGAAAGTGTGTTCAAGAAAAAATACAAGGGTCAATTCGTTATACTAAACGTAACATTCCGCTTGTGCAAGCAGCCGGTATTTCACGTAGAATATGGCGCCATTGAACAGGAACTTGCTAAAATGAATATCCAGGAATTATCTATTCAAAATATTTCGCAGGCCGTGATTAATATCCGGAGCAGCAAACTGCCCGATCCCGCTGTTGTTGGCAATGCGGGAAGTTTTTTTAAGAATCCTCTGATCCCTCAGAAACAATACGATCAACTTAAACATTCATATCCTGCCATACCCGGTTATCCTGCGGGTGAAGGTTTTATCAAAGTAGCTGCCGGCTGGCTGATAGAGCAATGCGGGTGGAAAGGTTATCGTAAAGGCGATGCCGGTTGTTATGATAAACAGGCCCTGGTATTGGTGAATTATGGAAATGCAAGCGGCCAGGAAATATTTGATCTATCACAATCCATCATTGAAAATATTGCAGAAAAATTCGGAATCACTCTCGAAAGAGAAGTCAATATCATCTAGTCGTCATTCCAAAATTACAAGACTCTTTCCCTCTTTTTCTCCTGTCCTTCTCTTATTGAAATGACCGAACGCGCATTATTTCAGCAAGAGAAGGACAAGAGAAAAAAAGCAAAGGAGAAGAAAATAAAAAAGGCCATCCTGCTTAAAGCGGGATGGCCTTTGATATTAAATAGTAGTTCTATTAATAGTATTTCAGTTTCATCACCACACGGCGGTTAAGCGCACGGCCGGCAACTGTTTTATTAGGAGCGATCGGTTGTGAAGAAGCATATCCTTCAGATGACAGTCTTGATGCATCTACGCCTTGAGAAATAATGTAATCATTCACAGATTTTGCACGCGCTTTACTCAAAGGAACATTGATCTTATCGCCACCAGTACTGTCGGTATGTCCTTCAATATCCAGTTTCAGTGCAGCATCTTCTTTTAAAATACCCGCTACATCATTCAAAGCTTTGAATGATTTTGGCAACAGTTTTGCGCTGTTCGACTGGAAGAAAATATTCTTAGCGCTCGTGTTTACTCTTTTAACCACTTCTTCTTTTATTAGCGGGCAACCATTGTTTTCTCTTACACCCGGAACATCAGGGCATTTATCTTCTTCATCGTTGATACCATCTTTGTCTCTGTCAGGAACAGGGCAACCCTGGTAACGGGCAACACCGGCAACATCAGGACATTTGTCTTCATCGTCGTTGATACCATCTTTATCCCTGTCAGGAATAGGGCAGCCATTGTATTTAGCCAGGCCTTTAACTGTAGGACATTTATCATTATCGTCGTTGATACCATCGCCATCTGTATCAGGAACAGGGCAACCACTGTATTTGGCGGTACCTGGCACGGTAGGACATTTATCATCTGCATCAGGAATACCATCACCATCTGTATCTTTTACAACAACCGGCTCAGGCATTGGCGGCGGCGGTGGGGCAACCACAACAGGTGGCGCTTTTTTCTCTGTTAAAGGAGAACCGATACCAATAGAATAGTTCAGGTGATTGGTAGAAAGATTAGAGATCTTGGCGTTATATCCAAACAATGTATTCAGGTAAGTACCCTGACCAAGATCAATTTGCAAACCCACCCCCGTAGGAAAATAAGCCGCATAATAAGCTCCATTGTACATGG
This sequence comes from Bacteroidota bacterium, assembly GCA_040388705.1. Lineage (GTDB taxonomy): Bacteria > Bacteroidota > Bacteroidia > Chitinophagales > Chitinophagaceae > Sediminibacterium. The sequence continues at coordinate 609,206 of JAZKBI010000003.1, forward strand.
AAGCACCCAAGCCTAATGAAAGATAAGGTACCACTGCATACTTGTCGCTTACCAGTTTAAAGTTCAGGCTGGCAGACGCTTCGAGCAGGAATTTTTGATCGTTGGGAGTTGTTACGCCCGCAAAATAAGAGAAAGGATATTTTACATAGGAACCGGCAAGGTTACCCATAAAGTCAATGCGCTCTGTTAATCCTTCATAGTAAGTGAAAGAAAGACCTGGTGACATGTCTTTTGGTTGTGTCCACTGGTGATTACCTAATACCTGCGTGATCGACGAGTGATCGATCAGGTTGGCCGTATACATGTCCTTTAAAAAGAAATTGATAGCCAGCGTAGGTCTTTTCTTGTAGCTGGTCATCGTTTGAGCGAATGATGCAGCTGACAGACCGATAGCTACCAGGAAAAACAGGATTTTCTTCATAATGCGAATTTTAGTTGTATTGGGGCAAAAGTACAGGGTGAATCTGACTTTTAAAAATTATGCGAAACTTATATTATACCCATTTAGTTCAGAGTACCTTTCTCCACTATCTCCACTTTTACTTTTGCGAGGCCGCTTTTGATAAAATCAAGCTTCTTTGCAGCCACCCTGCTGAGGTCAAGCACCCTTCCTTTTTTCTGCATCCGCGGATGCATCCTGTCATTGATACGCAAGATAACCGATTTGTTGTTTGAAAGATTGGTTACTCTTACCCAGGTGTTCAGATCAAAGTCGTTACTTGCTGCGCTCAATCTATTGTTGCGGTATCTTTCACCGGTGGCGGTTAATGTTCCGTCAAGATTCGAACTATAGAAACTGGCGATGCCTGTCATGAAATCTTCGTCCGTTTTTACGGAGTCCATTTTCGTTGAATCAGTCACCAGTTTAACCGAATCTGCCTGGTGCAGGCTATCCAGTTCTTCTTTCACTTTTGGAGAGAACACAAATTTGATGGGTTGCACTTTCACTTTGGTCAATCCATTATCCATGAACTCGAGCAACCTGGCAGCTTCACGACTCAGGTCAACTACCCTGCCTTTTTTCTTCATCCGCGGATGCATCCTGTCGTTGATCCGAACGATTACTGATTTCTTATTCTTCAGGTTAGTTACCAGAACCCAGGTGTTGAGTTTGAAATTATTACTGGCGGCAGTGAGTAGTGCGTTGCGGTATCTCTCGCCGGTTGCGGTCTTGGTTCCATCAAGATTATAGCTGTAAAAACTGGCGATGCCGGTGACGGCTTTACCAATTGGCTCGAAAGAATTGGGTGTAAGTGAGTCCTTGATAGTTACGGAATCTCCAGCTTGGACGATTTCATTTTCAGATAATCTATTAATAGAAACAGAGTCAGTTACTTCTATCAACTCAACTTTTACTTTAAACAAAATTTCCTTTCTCATTCCCAGCTTCTTTCCAGCTTCCTGGCTCAGGTTAATCAGTACTCCTTGCCTGCGTTGTTTTGAAGAGATCCTGTCATTGATACGTACGATAACGTACTGCTTATTCTTTGGATTAGTCACTTTCACCCATGAATTCAGTTTGAAATCGTTACTTCCCGCGGTAAGCCTGATATTAGAAAACGCCTCTCCTGAAGCGGTTTTGGACCCATCAAAATCAAGGTCGTAGATGGTTGCATTTCCTGTCTGGGGTTTGCCCGATACCTTAAAAGCATCAGGCCGCAGGGTATCCACAATGCTCGAATCCTTTTTTACAGGCTTGCCATCCTGCGCAACTGCGAGCAAAAAGGGTGAAAGAAATATGACCAGGCAGAGGATCTTTTTCATCATAGAATATGTAATTTGACGCATGAACCCAGCCCAACCCACACCGGTAAAATAGTCAAACCTTGTGGATATAAGCAGGATTTTGTTCTTTATTTACAAAACCAAAACCGCGCAGGGTCGCCAAACACCATGCCAGATTTGGTTTTCATATATTATATAAAATATCAATTAAAACAATTTAATTATTTGATTATTAATATATTGTATTATTTTATTTGATTTACAAATTGACCTAATAAACTACATGTCCTACATAAAATCAGCTTTCTGTGTATATATCCTGACCGGTTTAATCGGTTTTGTCAGCCCGGTCAGGGCACAGGGCGGGGATCCTCTTTTCTACCGCGAAAGAACAATCCACCTAAATAACCCGGGTAATAAAACGATCATAGAAATAAGCCTGCCCGATACGCTGAACAGGATGAGCACGAATAAGAAGACTTTGCTGATCTTTTATGCGTTGCCCAATGGTAACAGTATTGATTGGACAAAAGGCCAAAGGCTAAAGCCAGAGGATGACTGGCACTACGATATCCAGCATATTGCGGCACAAACGCTTTATCTCCGCAGCATTATGACGGATTGGAACGTGATAGTGGCTTATATGGCCAATGAATTGAAAAGCTGGCCGGCATGGAAAAAAGCGCAGCCCAATGGACCGATGGAGATCAAACGAATCGTGGACTCCATAACCGGGATGTTCGCTCCCTGGCATCCCGAAGTAATGCTGAACAGCCATAGCGGCGGCGGCAGTTTCATCTTTGGATACCTGGACGCGGTTGATGAGATCCCGGACAATATCAGCCGGATAGGGTTTATCGACAGCGATTACGGCTACGAGGACTCGCTGCATACCGGAAAACTGGTAAAATGGCTGAAATCATCTAAGCGCCACCATCTGAATGTGCTGGCTTATAACGACAGCGTAGTGATCTACAATGGCAAACCGCTGGTGAGTCCCACAGGAGGAACCTGGTATCGTACAAAGTGGATGCAAAGGAAATTGAGTGAGTCTTTTTCGTTCAAAAATATCTCGGATACAAGCCTGATATACTACAGTGCATTATCAAATAGAATCAATATTTATCTAAAAACCAATGATCAAGGAAAAATATATCATACAGAACAGGTAGCCAGAAACGGATTTATCCATACCGTAGTAAGCGGAACGCCTTACCAAAAAAAAGCAGTTTATATATATTGGGGCGAGAGGGTATATGATAAATATATCAGGGCGGTACTACACTAAGTTTTGGAAAGTTTAGAACTTTTCAAAAGGTTCATCACGCGAACTTCGCAGTCTTTTCCTCACCGGTAATATCCCCCTTGCTGCGGATCTGGACCTGCACATTCGTGATCCATTCGTTACAATGACGGGAGTATAGGTATTCATTGATCGTGTTGATCACAGCCATCACCTCTTCATAAGTGCCTTCCACAACCGTTGCGAAAGGGCCTATCTCATATTTGATACCGGAGTTTTGGATAACGGAGATCGCTTCATCCACCCATTCATACGGGTGCCTGTCCTCTACCACGGGAATGATCTGTATAGACGCGTTGACGGTGAATTGATGCATGGGTTTATATTTCAGTTACTTCCACTACCGCATCCAGGTTAAGGGCGCCGTGGATATGCGGGAATACTTCATTGATAGAACCGGCCAGTTCAAATACAAGCGGGCGCTCTACCCTGCTTTTCTCGATCCTGAGTTTAACCAGGTCCGTCTTGCCTTTAAAATATCTTTCCAATACTCCGGCAACCTGGGGTTCGGTGCTGCAATGGATAAAGCCTTCCGTGGCTAAAGTTTCTGAATCGTAATGACCCAGTTGCTGTGCCTCCTCCCACTGTTTGCGGGGCGTGACATGGTATATGTAATCTGATTCCATTTTCTATGGTTATGTGTGCAATCGTTTGGTCAATGGTCAATGGTCAATGGTCAATGGTCAATGGTCAATGTAGGAACGCCCTTTGACTATTCACTATTGCCTATTCACTATAAAACCCGTTTTATTTTCTGATCCAGCAACATCAGGTCGGCAAGTACCATTGCGGTAACAGCTTCCAATATTACGGGTACCCTTAATGCGATGCATAAGTCATGCCGCCCCTTAACCGAGAAAGGTTCCACCTCATTCGTTTCACGGTTCCAGGTACTTTGCTCTTTAGGTGTGGAAGAAGTTGGTTTGATCACGATACGGTAAACCAATTCATTTCCATTGGTGATCCCTCCTACTATTCCGCCTGCGTTATTCGTTCTTGTTTTACCACTGGCATCTTCAATGGCATCATTGTGTTCTACACCAAACATCTTTGCGGCTGCAAAGCCGGCGCCGAACTCTACTCCTTTTACTGCGGGAATAGCAAAAGCGGCGTGAGCGAGCAATGATTCAACCGAATCAAAAAAATGCTCTCCCAAACCAATGGGCAAACCGTTTACGCGGCATTCTACAATTCCGCCGATACTGTCTTTGGCTTCGATGGCTTTGTCGAGGCCTTTTTCAAGATCAGTTTCTCCGCCAATTTCAAGTATGGTTGATCTTACATCTACTCCATGTAATAATTTCTTTGCGATCACTCCGGCTGCTACCAGGCAAACGGTTAATCGTCCGCTGAAATGGCCACCACCGCGGAAATCTTCGAATCCGCCGTATTTTGCGTGAGCGGTAAAATCTGCATGGCCCGGTCTTGGTACAGCACGTTGTTTCTCGTAATCGCCGCTGCGGGTATTTTTGTTTTCGAAAAGTATCGTGAGTGGCGCACCGGTGGTATGTCCGTTGAACAGGCCGGTTTTGAAAAGAGGAATATCATCCTCCTTACGTGGTGTGGTTCCTTTTTGTACACCGCCTTTTCTCCGCTCGATATCTTCCACAAAATCTTCTGCGCTTAGAGGGAGACCGGCTGGACAACCATCAATAGTTAACCCCACGCATTCTCCATGCGATTCGCCAAAGATGTTGATACGGAATATGCGGCCGAAAGAATTCAAAGTTTATTTGTTTATTGGTTTATTCGTTTACTGTCGCACCGAGCTTTATAAGATGCTGGTAAAACTCGGGGTATGATTTATTGATGGCTTCTGCTTCTTCTATTACAACTTCACCTTCTGCTTTTAATCCCGCTACCGCACAGGCCATCGCGATTCTATGATCGTGCCGCGAATGCGTGACCGCTCCTTTCACACCCGTTCCGCCTTTGATCAGCATCAGGTCGTCCTGCAAAATGATTTCGATGCCCAATTTAGCAAACTCTTGCTGCAATGTAAGCCCGCGGTCACTTTCTTTATGCGCCAGGCGGTTCACACCTTCTATTACCGTGGTTCCTTCGCAACAGGCGGCCAGGGCTACGAGTGGAGGAAACAGGTCGGGGCAGTCGTTCGCATTAAAATGAAATGCTTTTAAAGAAGGTAATGGTCCTATTTCAATCTGTTCTGGTTGGATGGATAACTGGCAACCGCAATCCATCAACGCCTGCAACACTGCTTTATCGGCCTGCGTTGAAAAAACATCAAGGCCTTTAACTACGATCGGCCCGGCTATCGCACCTGCAACAAGCAGGAATGCTGCGCCGCTCCAGTCACCTTCTACGGTGTAGTTTGTGGTTTGAGGTTTGTGGTTTGTGGTTGGGTTGCTGAAAGTAAATTGTTCGTGATTATTATTTTCGACCTCCCATCCAAAGTGCTTCATCACTTGCAGCGTAAGGTCGATGTATGGTTTACTTTTTAAATTTTTCACGGTGATGGTTACATCGTTTGCACCGGCTGCTCCATAAGCCATTAACAGGCCGGTAAGGAACTGCGAACTCAATGAACCATCCACTTCAATATTGGCAGGTTGCAATGGGCCCTGTATCTGCAAAGGAAGTTTGCCGTTTTTTGATTGAACCTTCACGCCAAGCTTAGGCAGGATCTCATCAAAAAAATCCATGGGCCGGGTTAACAAACTGCCGGTACCAGTGAGTGTGATGGATTGATCGCTTAAGGCTGCTATGGGAGTGAACATACGGATACCTAAACCACTTTCGCCGCAATTTACTTCGTTGTTCTTTGGATGAATTCCTTTTGATGTGATGATTAAGTTACCATCCGCATCAGTTCTTGTTTCCGCACCTAATTTTTGTATCACTTCAATTGCTGCAAGGTCGTCATTGCTTTTCCCAGGATTGATGAGTGTGGTTTGCCCAACAGTTAACAATGCTGCGGCACAGGCTCTTTGCATGCTGCTTTTACTGGCTGCAGCATAAATGGTTCCGGAGAGTTGTGAGGGTTGTATTCTTACGATCATCGTAATAACTAATTATTGGATTGGCGGATTACGGATTGGTGGATTGAAGAGTGGTAATCCGCTAATTCGCAATCCGAAAATCAGAATTGCTTAAATATTTCCTGGAGCTGAACAAACAGCAAGGGCTGTATCACACCCTTCCCTATCTTCTCGAGAAGAATATAATTGATGCTTACATTATCCTTCTTCTTATCCATCATCAATATCTTAAATGCTTTCTGCGTATCAAACTCTGCAAAAGTGGGTAAGCCATATTTTTCCAGCAGGTTCACCACTTCTTCGGCTCCTTTAAAATGTTTGAGGTGTTGCGACATAATCGCGGCATAAGTCATCCCGATACTGATCGCCTGTCCATGGCTCAACTCGTACATGTTCTCAATGGCATGTCCCAGTGTGTGGCCGTAGTTGAGCAGTTTTCTTTCTCCCTGTTCAAATTCATCACCCACCACCACTTTGGTTTTGATCAACACGTTCCGTTCGATCAATGATGCTGCCAGTTTACTGTCTTTCTGAAAATCCGATAGTTTATGTTCCTGCAGCAACCTGAACATTGCTGCATCTTTAATACAGGCATGCTTGATGATCTCTGCAAACCCGTTCTGCCATTCGCTTTTGGGTAATGTCTTCAAAAAAGAAGTATCGAATAATAAGAATGCCGGCTGACGTATCAAACCAACCATGTTCTTATACACGCCCACATCAATTCCATTCTTTCCACCGATAGAGGCGTCTACCATCGCCAATAAAGAAGTTGGCACAAATCCAAAACGGATCCCACGCATATAGATGCCGGCTACATAACCTGTGATATCGGTGATCACACCGCCGCCCACACCTATTAAAGTTGTTTTTCTATCAGCACCCAATGCGAGTAACTGATCGATCACAACATCTACTGTTTGCTGGATCTTGTATTCTTCACCGGGTTTTAATACAATAGTGTTCCAGCCTTTGAATTTCTTTTTGTGTTTCTCAAATACATTCTCATCAGTGATGACCACAGCATTTTCTTTCGGCACCAGTTTTTCGATGTAAGAAAAATCAGCGTCGAAATAATACTGTACAGTAGTTGTGGAGAATGTGAAACTTCTTTTCTTCATTGGTTGATCGCGGATTGACGAAGTATTTTTTGAAACAAATAGATACATAGAAGAGAAAAAGAAAACATAGATCTTCTATGTGGCCCTATCTTCCTATGTTTCTATGTGTTTTAAAAAAATTAAGAGTTCATGATCTTGTTCTGGTGATTGATACTTTCCATATGCACCGCATCAAAATACTTGGTAACAAATTCCTTGCTCAATCCCAATTTTTCTCCTTTTCCAAAGGCCCTTTCGAGAATAGCGTTCCAGCGGTTGGTTTGCAGGATGGTAATATTATTTTCTTTCTTATAGTTACCGATGCTTTCAGCCACTTTCATACGCTGGCTGAGGATCTGCATCAACTCATCATCGAGGTTATTGATTTGTTGACGAAGTTTCTCAAGCGCCGCATGGTATTCAGGAGAAGTGCTGTCTTCGTTTCTCCAGCGGATGCTGCTGATCATCTCACCTAATTTCTCAGGTGTGATCTGCTGTTTCGCATCGCTCCACGCATTATCAGGGTCGATATGGCTCTCAATGATCAATCCATCAAAATCAAGATCGATCGCGGTTTGTGCAACTTCCAATAATATATCTCTTCGTCCACAGATATGTGAAGGATCATTGATCATTAATAATTCAGGATAACGGCGCTTCATCTCAATAGCTAAATGCCACATAGGTGCGTTGCGGTATTCTGTATTTCCGTAAGAACTGAATCCACGGTGTATCAAACCGATATGTTTGATGCCTGCTTTCTGCACACGCTCCATTGCACCGATCCACAATTCTAGATCAGGATTGATGGGGTTCTTGATCAACACGGGCACATCCACACCACGCAAAGCATCTGCTACATCCTGCACACTGAAAGGGTTCACGGTTGTACGTGCGCCGATCCATAAAACATCCACATCAAAATGCAACGCATCTTCTACCTGTTTGCCGGTAGCTACTTCAACTGCAACAGGAAGTCCTGATGCTTTTCTTGCCGACTGTAACCATGGCAAACCCTTGGTACCGATCCCTTCAAAACTTCCGGGGCGTGTACGTGGTTTCCAGATCCCTGCACGCAGGATATCTACTTTACCTGTTGCGGCCAAACGGACTGCCGTTTGCATAACCTGCTCTTCGGTCTCAGCACTGCACGGACCGGAAATAATCAGCGGACGCTTTTTCAGCAAGTCTACTACTGATGTTGTTTGCTCGATTGCTTGCTCCATTATTGTTGGTTTACTTGTCTATTTGTTTATTGGTTTATTGGTTTACCTGTTTACCGGTTAGCGGTCTATTGACTAATAAACCAGTAAACAAATAAACAAACTTACCCCTCCCCCCTGTGCGGCTTCTTCACAAACCCTGCCGGCCCACCACTATCTGCATCATTCATCCTGATCCTTCTTCCTTTATAGCTTTTGCCATCGAGTGAACGGATCATTTGTTGTGCGGCGCCTTTTTCTATTTCTATCCAGCTGTTCATATCTTTCATATCGATTCTGCCCAGTACATCTTTCTTCAGATCGCTCATGTCAAGAATGAATTGTAAGAAACTTGCTTTAAAGAAACCATCTTTGGTACCGAGGTTCACAAACAAACGTGTTTGGCCTCCGCCACTACCACCACGTGTATATTCTTTACGGCTGTCTCCACGGCCCTCGCTCCTATCGCTTCTGTCATCTCTTCTTCTTGGTTCGCTTCTGTCGCCTGCATCTCTCTTACTGCGTTCGCGAAGGTTAAGATCTTCAGAGTTCTCATAGTATTTAAGGAAACGGTCGAATTCCATTGCGGCTACTCTCTTCAACACATCTTCCTTGCTTACATCTGCAAATTTCTCTGCAAGCATGGGAACATAGGTTTCATAATCACCGTGACTGATATCAGCCGACAATAATTTATCCATGAAAGCGAAGAACTGTTTGCGGCAAACATCTTTACCACTCGGAATATCCAGTTTATGAAACTGCGAGTTGTTGATGCGTTCGATCTGTTTGAACTTATACATCTCTTTCGCGTGAACGATTGAGATACAGATTCCCTGGTTACCTGCGCGACCTGTACGGCCACTTCTGTGCGTGTATATTTCAACATCATCAGGTAATTCATAGTTGATCACGTGTGTGATACCTACCACATCAATACCGCGTGCCGCCACATCGGTTGCAATTAATAACTGCAGGCTCTTATCACGGAACTGTCCCATTACACGGTCACGCTGTTGTTGTGTAAGATCTCCGTGTAACGCATCGATATCATAACCTTCTCTTGTTAAACGCTCAGAAATTTCCTGTGCGTCTAATTTGGTACGGGTAAAAATGATACCATAAATACCCGGGTTAAAATCGATGATCCGTTTCAATGTTTCGTAACGATGCTGCGCCGTAGTAACATAGTATTGGTGATCGATGCTTTTGTTAGCCGTGTTCACTTTACCAACCGTTACTTCCTTTGGATCTTTCATGTACTTCTTACTCACCTTACGTATTTCAGGTGGCATGGTTGCACTAAAGAGCCAGGTACTTTCACGGGCCGGTGTGTTCTTCAGGATGAATTCGATATCATCCTGGAAACCCATGTTCAGCATTTCATCTGCTTCATCAAGCACCACATACTTGATCTGCTCCAGGTTAATCGCTTTTCTTTCGATAAGATCTATCAAACGTCCCGGTGTTGCCACTACGATCTGTACGCCCCTTTTCAGGTCGCGTATCTGTAAACCGATAGAAGCTCCACCATATACTGCTACCACCGAAACACCTGGTATGTATTTTTTAAAGAGCTCTATTTCTTTTACGATCTGTAAACACAGTTCCCTGGTTGGACAAACCACCAGCGCCTGCGGATACTTAGCCGCTGCATCAATAATGTGCAGTAAAGGCAGTCCAAATGCCGCCGTTTTACCTGTTCCCGTTTGCGCCAGTCCAATAAAGTCCCTGGTGCCGCTAAGCAATATCGGTATTGCCTGTTCCTGTATTGCGGTTGGGTTCACATACCCCAACTCGTCCGTTGCCTGAATCAATCTAGCATCGATTCCCAACGCTTCAAATGTCGTCATGTATTAAAAAATTTGCGCAAAGGTACTTTTTATATGCCTCTTTGCTGGTTTTTTCTTAGAGCAGCTGCGAGCTTTGAGCCGTGAGCTATGAGCCCGGCTGCGCACATTTGATAGTATTGCTACCATCATGTTTACACAATCCAAGCTCATAGCTCGCAGCTCACGGCTCATAGCTGTCTTACTTCAATATCCTCTTAATCCCGTTCGCACTTTCGATCAACTCCTGCAAATACACATAATTCTCTTTTTCCAAACATGCTTTGAACTTGCGTAGCTGTGCAATGTGTTCATTGAGTACGTCCAACACATTCTCTTTATTCTGCATAAAGATGGGTACCCACATGTCCGGATTACTTTTTGCCAGTCGCACAGTACTTTCAAAACCACCGCTCGCGAGTTCGAAAATGGCATCGCCTTCTTTTTCTTTTTCCAATACCGTATTTGCCAATGCAAAAGAAGTGATATGTGAAATATGGCTCACATAAGCCACATGCACATCATGGTCATCAGCATTCATATATACAAGGTGCATGCCTAATAAACCATATACTTTTTCAACCAGGGCAACTGCATCTGCATCACTATCTTCTTTACTACAGATCACTGTTGCTTTTCCTTCGAATGCCCCTTTCACAGCTGCTTCCGGACCGCTATATTCTGTACCCCACATCGGGTGTGTAGCTACGAATCTTCCGCGGTTGGCATTTAGTGATGCAGATCCGCAAATGATCTTTTTTGTTGAGCCCACATCCATCACCACCTGTTTGTCTACCAGTTTCATGATCTCAGGTAACAATGTTTCGGCCACATTGATGGGTGTTGCCAGTATGATCAGGTCAGATGATAATACAGCATCCCCAAGCTCCATGATCTCATCCACTAATCCCAATGCCAATGCTTTATCGCAGTGCGCTTTATTGGCATCAACACCAATTACTTTATCGGCAAAACCTTTCTCCTTCAGGGTGATTGCCATGGAGCCGCCGATCAAGCCGATGCCTATTATAGTTACTGTCATTTGAATTAATAATTAATAGTTAATAATTAATAATTGAAAAAGTGCATGCGTTATGGGTTATTGAATAATTACTAATTACAATTATTAACTATTAATTACTAATTATTAATTCGCTTGATCGCTTCTTCAAACCTCTCAATACTCCCACACAAGCTAACCCTTATATATCCATCACCTGCAGTTCCAAAAATTCCGCCTGGTGTGATGAATACATTTGAGTTGTATAATATTTCATCGCTTAACTCATAGCCGGTTTTATATTTTGAAGGGATCTTTGCCCATACAAATAATCCTACCTGTGTTTTTGAAAATTCGCAGTTGAGCAAGGTTAGCAATTCAAATACTTTTTCCCTGCGTTTGGCATAGATCGCGTTGATCTCATCGTACCATTCTTTACCAAGGCTCAAAGCCTTTGCTGCCGCGAGTTGTACGGGAAGGAACATGCCGCTGTCCATATTGCTTTTAAAACGGATGATCTCATCAATGCGTTCTTTGGCGCCACTGAGCATGCCTACTCTCCAACCAGCCATGTTCTGGCTCTTGCTTAATGAATTCAACTCTATCACAACATCTTTTGCACCTTCCACACTTAGTAAACTCATAGGCGTTTCATTCAGGATAAAACTGTACGGGTTATCATGACAGATGAGTATGTTGTGTTTCTTTCCAAATGCAACGATCTTTTCAAAGAGTTCTTTTGTTGGCAATTGACCGGTTGGCATATGCGGGTAGTTCACCCACAATAATTTTACTTTACTGAGATCTGTTTTTTCCAATGCATCAAAATCCGGCGCCCAGTTATTCTCCTCTTTCATTTCATAAGAAACCGCTTTACCTCCGGCTAATTTCACAGCGCTGCTATAGGTTGGGTAACCGGGGTTGGGTATCAAAGCTTCATCGCCTTCATTAAGATAAGTCATACAGATATGCATTATGCCTTCTTTGCTTCCGATCAACGGTAATATTTCTGTGTCGGCATTTAATTCAACACCATACCATTTCGCATACCAGTCCGCGATCGCTTTCCTGAGAATGGGCGAGCCTTTGTAACTCTGGTAAGCATGTGTATTGGGCTTTGCCGCTTCTTCCTGCAATACTTTCACCACATCGGGATGCGGGGGAAGATCGGGACTGCCGATACCAAGGTTGATAATATTCTTGCCTTGTTTGTTCAGTTCATCTATCTCTCTCAATTTTTGTGAGAAATAGTATTCACCAATGCCTTCCAGTCTTTTTGAAGTTGTTACATTCATAACTTATCCTTTTACAACTTTTCCTTTTTTATAGATGCCAAACATTTTTACATTGTTCGTGAGCGATGCGATGGATGCCAATACTTTATCCAATTGCTTCCTGCTGTCAAATTCCATATCTGCATAAAATCCATATTTGAAAGTGCTACCGGGGATGGGCATGCTTTGCAGTTTGCTTAAATTAATTCCGCCAGCAGCAATATTCGTCAACACTTTGGCCAGGATCCCTTTTGAGTGATTGGTTTGAAAATAAAGCGATGCTTTATCAGCATTGGAAATTTCCTGCGCTTCCTCCTCTCTCTGCAAAACGAGGAAGCGGGTAATATTATTTTTCATCGTTTGAATATCCGGTGCTATCACATCCATATCATACAATTCTGCCGCAAGTTTACTGGCGATGGCTGCTGCATGTTTGTTGTGATGCTGGTGAATATGTTTGGCGCTTAAAGCAGTGTCTTCCGTTTCAACTAATTTCCATTCATTCTTTTCCAGGTAATCCAAACATTGTAAGATCGCCATCGGGTGACTATGCACTTCTTTAATATCAACGAGTTCCACGCCTTTATTCACCATCAGATTCTGGCTGATGGATAAATACACTTCTCCGATCACTTTCAAATTACTTTTCTGCAACAGGTTATAATTTGGAAGGATACTGCCAGCGATCGAATTCTCTATCGCCATGATGCCACCGGCGGATTGTTTTTTATCGGATGAGAACCGGATCAAATCGCGAAAGGTTGCGCATGGGATCACTTCTACCTGCTTGCCAAAGAAATAACGGGCGGCTACCTGGTGAAAGCTGCCTTCGTAACCCTGGATGCAAATACCACCCCCCGGCCCCCTGAAGGGGGAGCTGGCAAGCTTGCTGTGTTTGTTAATAGCAGTACTCATCTTTTTGTCTCTTTTCCAATTCCCCCTTCAGGGGGTTAGGGGGTGTGAATTAAAAATCCCGGCCTTTTGGGCCGGGATCGTATCTTAATTTGTTTTCGCTTTTTATGCTTTGGCAAATACTACCCGGCTTCTTTTTTCAAAGAAGTAATAAAAGAAAAAATAGAAAGTATTTGCGATGGTTGTTTTCATTTCAGGTCAAATATAAGTATTGATCCTATGCCAAACTTTATTTCTTAAATAATTTAAACTAACGTTCGTTTGCGGTCTGAACGAATAATAATTAGGTTGTCGTTAGGTATATGTATCCCAGGCAGGCTTAGATTAATCACAAGTCCATTCCGCCGCCTGTATTGTATCCTTTCCTCGTATCCAGCTGTTGGTCGTGCGTTGGTCAGGCGCTGGTCTTACGTTGGTCTAACGTTGGTCCTACGTTGGTCCTACGTTGGTCAGACGTTGGTCAGACGTTGGTCAGACGTTGGTCAGACGTTGGTCGGACGTTGGTCGGACGTTGGTCAGGCGCTGGTCTCTAATTAGGCTCCCATTGTGCTCTCTTTATATGCCCTTTATATGTCAATAAGGCTGCCATTGGTGTTAAGTTGGGCTGGCGTTGGGGAAGAAAACCCGTTCAACAAAATCCTCCCGGGGATCACGTGGGACACCTCCTGGCCTCCCCTGGGAGGGGAGGGATAAAAAAAAGCCCCTCTGTGGAAACAGAGCGGCCTCTAACGATTGCTTGCCATATGAAAAAAGTTTGAATAAGCTGTTCTGACCGGCAAGCGAAGTCTCATCTATTCCTGTTCACCCAGCTTCGCTAAAATTACATTTTAGGCTTAGTAGTATCTTTCTTAGTTGTATCCATTGCAGCAGCTTTTGCAGAATCAGCAGAAGCAGCAGCTTTCAGACTGTCAGCAACTCTTGCAGAGTCAGCAGCAGTTGTTTTGTTTTCACCAGAATTGCAGGCAGCGAATGCGCCAAGAGCTAATACGAATAACAGCTTTTTCATTTTTTGTTTGTTTTGTTTGTGAGTGAATTTAAACTTAATACCCGCAGGTGTTAAAAGGTAACCCTGCCTGCCAGGTATTTTTTAAAAAATAATTTTAGGCCTATTTTGGGTTACTTTTACTCACTTCCGCGTATTAAAAGCACAGATAGTGAAAGCCGATACTACCGAACAAGCATTACTGAAAGGACTGGCTCTGAATGATTCAAAGGCCATCGAGACCATTTACAAGGACAATTTTACGATGGTTCAGGCTTTTATTCTGCACAATAATGGCTCTTACGACGATGCAAGGGATATATTCCAGGAGGCGATGATAGCGCTGTATGAGAAGGCCCAAAGCGACTCATTTGTACTTACCAGCCAGATCAAAACCTATGTTTATTCCATCTGCAGGCGTTTGTGGCTGAAGAGATTGCAGCAAATGGGCAGGTATTCGAGCCAGGTAGATAGCCTGGAAGAGACCATTCCGGTTGAAGAGGATCTTGAGATACATGAGAAAAGGAACGCCGAGTTTGCTATTATGGACCGGGCGATGAACAGCTTAGGAGAACCGTGTAAGAGTTTACTGGAAGGATATTACCTGAAGAAGATGGGCATGCAGGAGTTGGCCGCCGAATTTGGCTACACCAACGCCGACAATGCCAAGAACCAGAAATACAAATGTTTAATGAGGCTGAAGAAATTATTCTTCTCTCAATATAATATAGGAGACTGATACCATGGATGACATTTTATTACTAGAAGCGATCGAAAGATACCTCAACGGCGACATGGATGCCGCTGAACGCAGCTATTTTGAAACGCTCCGCAAAAACACGCCCGAAATAGACCAGATGGTTGTGGAACACAGCATGTTCCTTCATCAAATGGATATCTATTCAGTTCACCGTAACCTGAAACACAGCTTACAGGCTACCCATGCTAAATTATTAGAGCGTGGTGAAGTGAATGAAGGTGGTGAGCTTACTACAAAGGGCAAGGTTATACAGATCTGGAATAAATATAAGAGGGTTACTGCCATTGCAGCTTCTGTTGGTGGTGTGATCGCTTTGGTGATCAGTGGGTTGATGCTGTATTTTGCTCCGGTTGGTAACAGCCGCCTTGAACAGTTGAGTTCAAAAATGGGCGAGGTAAGCGGTACACTGGGATACCTGAAAGACAAGGTTGCCCGCGATAGCAAGGTCCCTATAAA
Organism: Bacteroidota bacterium; assembly: GCA_040388705.1. Lineage (GTDB taxonomy): Bacteria > Bacteroidota > Bacteroidia > Chitinophagales > Chitinophagaceae > Sediminibacterium. The sequence continues at coordinate 624,748 of JAZKBI010000003.1, forward strand.
TGTAACATTTATCAGTGGCGGTTCAGGATTCCTGATCGATGCAAAAGGATATATCGTTACCAATGCCCACGTATTAAAAGGTGGCTCGGGTGCATTAGTTGTTAATAGTAAAGGACAAGAATTCAATGCAACGATCGTTAATGTTGATGTTGAAAAAGATCTCGCGATCTTAAAGATCAATGATGAAGATTATGCGCCTTTGAAAGTACTTCCCTATGGAATACGTAAGACCAGTTCCGATCTTGGTGAGCGCATATTTACTTTAGGCTATCCTAAAAAAGACATTGTATTTGGCGAAGGATATTTAAGTTCAAGGACCGGCAGCGGTGGTGATTCGTTATCATTCCAGATACAGATCAGTGCCAATCCTGGTAATTCAGGCGCACCGGTATTTAATAACAGTGGTGAAGTGATCGGGATATTAAGTACGCGCCAGGCCCAGGCGCAGGGAGTTGCTTTTGCGATCAAATCAAAGAATATCTACAGCATGGTAGAGGATCTGAAGGATAGCGATGATACAACATTGAGGAGAATAAAACTTTCAACCCGCTCTTCATTAAAAGGCCTCGAAAGAACACAACAGACCTCGAAAGTGGAAGATTGTGTGTTCTACGTTAAAGCTTACAACCAATAAGAATTACAGTTTGAGTTTGTTTAATACATGACCCTGCTTTTTAAGCGGGGTTATTTTTTTTCCGGTACTTCCTGCTGATAATGAACATGGCGGGCATAATAAGAAAGAACACAAAACGCGCCGCGAAAGAAGTAGGTTCCCAATTAAACAAACACAAGACTGCACCTGAAAGAAAGATCAGGGCTACCGTCAGACTTCTAACCCGTGCCATTTTTCGTATTACAGGATCATGCGCAACCCAGGAAAGATTCCTTTTGGGATTGGTAATATACCTCCAGAGAAAATAAATGCAGATACCGATCATAAATAAATTAATGCAATACAACATCCAAACATCGTCGTGCCCGGCATACTTGGATGTTAATGCAGTACTGAACGGCATCAGTATCGTCCAGAAAAGTGTGTGCAGGTTGAGCCATAATAATTGCCCGGTATAATTATTCACATATCCAAAAAGTTTGTGATGATTGGTCCAGAATTGACCAATGATAGCGAAGCTTAAGGCAAGGCCAAAAAAACTGTAAAAACTGCCGGCCCGGCTTAAGGCGGCTATCAACGTTTCGTGTTCTTCCAGCTCGGGAATTTTGAGCTCAATCACCAGCAAAGTGATGGCAATTGCGAATACGGCGTCACTGAAAAGAATCAGGCGTTCTAACTGAAACTGGCTGCGGTTCTCAAAAATATCGTGTGGCTGATGTGACATGATCAGTTGTTTTGGATAGATTGAAAATACTAAGATAAGGCACAAGAAACAAGAATCAAGAAACAAGTGTCGAGGCTACAGCCTTGTATCTTGATTCTTGATTCTTGATCCTTGTGCCTTGATCCTTATGCCTAATTACGCCCACAATGAAGCCGGGTACTCTCCCGCTTCAACCAAAGCATTAATGCTCGCCTGCACACCAGGTGCATCTTCTTTATAGGTTACACCAAACCATTTTGCAGAAGTTGGGATCACTTTTACATTTCCTTTTCCCGATTCAATAAAATGCTTGGTTGCAGTGGGAATAAAAAATTCTGCTTTGGCTTCGTTCATGTGTTTATCGAGGAATTCACTGAACTGCGATTCGCACACATCGATAAAGCTGGGGTCGAAACAGAGATAGTTCATGCTAACGAGGCTGTCTTCAGATACCTCATGCAGGCCTGTTGCATCCTCGTAGGTGATCTTTCCACTCTTGCCACGGAAAATACTGGTACGTTCGTTGATATCAGTAAGATTGTTATCGGCATCAACATCACATACACCGCGGCTCACGCTTCCGTTATCGCTCAATGTGTTCTTTAATTCGTATCCAATGATGGAATATGTTTTTGCATCACACTGAGTAGTTAAGAAATTGTATGCTTTTACAAAGGCATCGCGGCCATAATAATCGTCAGCATTAATAACAGCGAAGGGTTCATTTACTTTTCCCTTGCAGCAGAGAACTGCGTGTGCCGTACCCCAGGGTTTGGTTCTTGCCGCGGGCAGTTCCCTCCCACCAGTGAATGATGTTAAATGCTGGAAAACATAATCCGTTTCAATACGCCCTTTTAATTTCGGCTCAAAAATGGCTTTGAAATTCTCGGCAAATTCTTCACGGATGATAAACACAACCTTGCCGAAGCCTGCCCTCATCGCATCATAAATAGAATAATCCATAATGGTTTCACCACCCGGGCCAAAGGATTCGATCTGTTTCATACTTCCATAACGACTGGCCATTCCGGCAGCTAAAATCACAAGTGTAGGTTTCATGCAGTACTTTTAAGAATTGCGAAGCTAAAGGATTTCGTATTGGGTACAAACAGTTAAGATGATAGAAAGTTTAGAAAAGATAACAATTCAGCACCTTCCCCATTTTTCTACACAGGATGTGCGGGTGGATATACTCAGACTCGACCTGTTACATCCCATCGTATCCGGCAATAAATGGTTCAAACTGAAATATTATCTTGAGGACGCCTTAGCGCAAAATAAAAAAACCATTGCCACTTTCGGCGGCGCTTATTCCAATCATATTGTGGCTACGGCTTATGCGGCAAAAGAGGCAGGTTTACAAAGCATCGGTTTTATCAGAGGTGAAATGCCGGTGCATCCCTCCACCACCTTACGGGACGCGTCCAACTATGGTATGAACCTGGTGTTTACAGAACGAGAACTGTACCGTAATAAAGAAATGATCGTGCAGGCGGAAAGTAAAAACGGATTTTATTGGATAATGGAAGGAGGGCACGGTAAACTCGGCTCCAAAGGCGCTGCAGATATTTTACAGGCCACCGATACCAGTAACTATTCTCATATCCTTTGTGCGGCAGGAACCGGCACTATGCTATCAGGGTTGATCCGCTCAGCACTACCCGGCCAGGAGATCATCGGCATCAGTGTATTGAAGAATAATATAGCACTGGAAAAGGAAGTTCTTTCATTATTACCGAATGAGGACAGGATGAAACGCTTTTCCATCCAGCATACTTATCATTTTGGCGGGTATGCCAAACATCCCCCCGAACTGATCGCGTTTATGCGGGAAACCTGGGCAAAGGAAAAAATTCCCACCGATATCGTATACACTTCAAAACTCTTATTTGCGGCAAAAGATCTTATTGCCGCTAACCGTTTCCCCGGCGGGGCACGGATTTTATTGATCCATAGCGGAGGGCTGCAGGGGAATACTTCCCTTCCGCCTAATACATTACCTTTTTCATAAGCTTTCAGATTTTATATTTGCAGACAATGAGGCCAATCAGCAGTTTACTTTTTTTCCTGGGATCGCTGTTCTCCATTCATGTTGGGGCACAAAATCCCTTACCGGACCTTACGGTAAAAGAATTAACAAGAGGCAAGATACAGGTGAGCTGGTACAGCCCGGAACACAACTGCGTACAGATAGCTGTACAGCGATCTACCGACAGCAGTAAAAATTTCAGAACTATTTTTTCTGCACTGTCACCTGAACTGGTCAACAATGGATTTGTAGATAATAAGCCCATTACCGGCAAAGCCTGGTACCGCCTGTTTTATGTGATCGAAGGCGGCGCTTATTTCTTTACGCGTGCCATTATGGTAGAAACACAACCGCCGCCTGCGATGGCAGCATCTCTACCATCGTTTGAAACGGCCAGGGACATTACAACTATCTACCTGAACAAACAGGTACTGTTCCGGTTAACGAAAGACGAGTACAAACATTTTAAAGACTCCATCAACAAAACGAAAGATATTTTACACAGGATAGATGCCAATGCCGTTGAATGGCGCCCTGTGCCCACAGGAGTAAAAAAAGATGTTGTCCGTATTTATCAAAAGGATATGTTACTGGCCGAACTGGATAAAAAACGTTACCAGCAATTCAAAGATTCGATCAAAGAATATACAAGGGATACCTTATTTGCGGTTAGTGAAGCTCGGGTACAGTTGCATCGTTTTGTTACTTTCTCCAATGCAGTTGTATTTATTTATCGTAACGATAGTCTGCTGCAACAACTGGACCTCATGCTCTATCGAAAATTCAGGGATTCAGTTACCACACAAACCAAAGACACTTTGTTTGCCAAAGAAGGTAACCGGGTAGAGATACATCCTTTTGCACCGAGATACATGTGGAGGCCATCGCAATTTATCTTCACCAACAGCAAGGGATATTTAACCGTCGTCCTCCCACTGGCTAACAGGCGCAAATACCATATTATTTTTTACGAAGAAGACGGATCCGAATTATTCAGGATCAAACAGGTAAAAGAAACAGAATTCATTCTTGATAAAACAGATTTTGTACACGCCGGCTGGTTCTCGTTTGAATTATTTGAGGATGATAAACTGAAGGAGAAGAATAAGTTCTTTTTGACGAAGGAGTAGAAAATTTGAAAATGTGACAATTTGAAAATAGGGGCCTCCGGATTTTTTAGAAACCCTTACCGGCGAAGTTCTTCATTTTCAAATTTTCAAATTGCCACATTTTCAAATTAGCTTGCAGTCAAACACCTTTTCAAAATTCCCTTTCACCTTACCCTTCACTTCCTCCATCGGCACTTCTCTTCCCAATTCTTTTTGTAAGGAAGTCACCTGTTTATTTTCTATCCCGCAGGGAACAATAAAATCAAAATAACTGAGATCGGTATTTATATTGAATGCAAAACCATGCATGGTGATCCACCTGCTGCATTTGATACCCATGGCGCAGATCTTTCTTTCTTTTCCTTTGATATCAGGATCGAGCCATACGCCTGTTTCGCCGGCGCTCCTATCCCCTTTCAAACCATATTCCGCCATGGTTAATATGATGACTTCTTCTAATCCGCGCAGGTACCAACCCAGATCGGTTTTGAATTTTTCGAGATCTAATATCGGGTAACCCACCAATTGTTGCGGGCCATGAAAAGTAATATCGCCGCCACGGTTGATATGAAAATATTCAATTCCCTTTGCTGAACGTTGTTCTTCGTTGATCAATACATGCGATTCCTTACCGCTTTTACCTAATGTATAAACGGGGTTGTGTTCAACAAATAAAAGATGGTGTGTGGTTGGTAGAATATCTGTTGTAACGGCCGAAGTCTCAGCCAATCTAAAAGCAGCTTTGGTGTCCGAATTCTTTTTCAGCAAACCTTCCTGGTAATCCCAGATCTCTTTGTAACCTCTTGTACCAAGATCCTCGAATAATACTTCTTGCATGTAGCAAAATTAGGAAGAATCTGTCCATAGTCCATAGACCATGGTCCATAGCATAAAACACCTACTAAAATCGAAAATCAGCCGTGGTCTATTGACTATGGTCTATGGACCATATACTTACCCTATTTTTGCCGGATGCAGGATGATATTGAGCAATTCTCCGAGGAACCTTCTGAAACCTTATATGAGCGGAAAACCTTTACGATCGATAAAGGACAGGAACCTTTGCGGATCGATAAATGGCTACAGATGCATGTAGAAGGCGCCACACGCAATAAAGTACAGCGCGGTATTGAAGCAGGTTTTGTAACGGTGAACGGAAAGCTCGTCAAAAGCAACTATAAGATCAAACCAGGCGATGAATTGTTGCTGATGAGTTTGATCAATCCCGAACACACGGTTCTCAAACGCGAGAACATTCCATTGAATATTGTGTATGAAGACGATGCTTTGATGATCATCAACAAACCACCGAATATGGTGGTACATCCCGGCGTTGGAAATTTTAGTGGCACTTTATTGAATGGTGTTGCCTATTATTTAGAACAGCAGAATCCAAACATTGATGAAGAGGCGTTACCAAGGTTCGGGCTCGTGCATAGAATTGATAAGAATACAACAGGACTCATTGTATTAGCCAAAACACCCGATGCCGCGGCGCATCTAGCCAAACAATTCTTTAATCATACGGTGAAACGCAAATATGCTGCATTAGTTTGGGGGGATATGGAAGAGAACGAAGGCACCATTACGGGACATATCGCCCGTCACCAGCAGCATCGCAAAATGTTTGATGTATATCCCGAAGGAGAGATCGGCAAACATGCCATCACACATTATAAAGTGCTGGAGCGTTTTAATTATGTAACGCTTGTTGAATGTGTGTTGGAAACAGGACGCACACACCAGATCCGCGTGCACATGAAACATATCGGCCACACGCTGTTCAACGATTGGGAATATGGTGGCGATAAAATATTAAAAGGAACCATCTATTCCAAATACAAACAATTTGTTGATAATTGTTTTGAAGTATGCCCGCGATGCGCACTTCATGCAAGAACATTAGGTTTTATACATCCCACAACGCAAAAGGAAGTGCTGTTTGAATCGCCGTTACCGGAAGATATGCAGGGAGTGATTGATAAGTGGCGGAACTATGTTAATAGCCGTTAGCAATTAGGCCTTAGGTATTAGCGGTTGCTAAAAGCTAATACCTAATGCCGAAAAGCTGTTCTTCACCTATTCCTCCGCTATCCCTTTCAACTTCTCCAACGCCTTCGGCCAGGTATTGTTGAAATAATCAAGCATATCCTGCGACATACCCATGTTATCCATTTCAACAGTCAGCTCTGTTTTCCCATTTACATCTTTCAATGTATAGTTTTCATAAGCGCCGGCCCATCCCTGTGTTTTGGCGGTTTCCATGTCTTCAACACCATTCTTTAATTCTCCCAGGTGTTGGAACGACATAAAATCGTATGGTCTATTTTCAGCGATCATAGATATCATACAAGAACCTTTTCCATCAGTGAATAAGATCCTGCTTCCTTTTTTCCAATCCGACTCTGCTTTTGACCCTTCGGCAAAAGCGGAGGTCCAGACCTGGTAATTGGCATCGGTCCAAAGTGAATCCCAGAGTTTTTCTTTTGATGCACTGATCAAAGTTTGAAATACCATCTTTTCCATAGTTTGGTTGATTTTGTAGACTGTAAAGTTGAAATATTTTTCAGACAGTTGTAAGGTGTGTACGCGACTAAAATGGGGTTGGTTACGACAAATTGAAACAAAAATGCGGGATATAGAAATATCCCGCCTCACATGAAGAACTGTTCTTTGCTCTCAAAAACAAACAGTTATTTGCCCCACGCATGACAGATGATACAGGGAGATCTTTCCTGGTAACCCAGTAATTCGATTTTCTTGTTATTTTGGTTAACAGAAGGATTATACTGCGTCTTTCTTTTTATCACGGTTATGTACAAGTTTTAGCAAGGCAACTACCAACGCTATAAAGCCAAGGAACCACAAAAGGGTTACGATATGATCGGGCATAATTATCTATTAAGGGTAAATAAATGAGCAACGCAAAAGACGTTACTATGTAAGGCAGAAAATAAAAAACGGATTGCCTTATTACCAGAAATAGTGAAAAGGAAAGATCAGCAACAGGTGAAACGAATGCTTATCCGTTGTTGCTGTATTAAAAGAGAACAAATTGTTTTGTGAAAGAGTACAGGCTTTTGCGCTTTCAATACTGTCAAAACCTGTTATTTTTTTTGCACTTACTTGCTGTGAACTGCTGCACAAAGAATGGATAACCGACAGCTCGAGTTCATTGTTACCCTCTATTGCCGAATGTGAATATGCCGACGCGTTATTTACGTTACCGGACGAACGCATAAAAGAGCCTGGCCGGCCTGTATTACCGTGCGCGCTGGCTACTGCAAAGAATAAACAGGCCAGTAATATTTTGCCAAACTTTATATTCATCGGGGCAAAGATAACTTATTAATGCAAACTATAAGTGCAAACGCCTGATACTGTCATTATCCTAAATACCTGAACAACAAATCCCACTATATTTGCCATACAAAATCTTATCCATGCCCACAGAAATAAGAAACAACTGGACACCTGCTGAGATCAAAGAAATTTATGATACGCCCTTACTGGAACTGGTATACCGCGCAGCTTCCCTCCATCGCAAATACAATGATACGGCTGAGGTCCAGGTTTGCACTTTGCTGAGCATCAAAACGGGCGGTTGCAGCGAAGACTGTGCTTATTGCCCGCAGGCTGCCCGTTACAACACAGGTGTTGATGTACAGGCATTGATGCAGAAAGACGATGTACTCTCCTATGCGCAAAAAGCAAAAGATGCAGGCAGTACAAGATTCTGCATGGGCGCTGCATGGAGAGAAGTGCGGGACAACCGCGATTTTGACCGTGTGCTCGACATGGTAAAAGGTGTAAATGAAATGGGAATGGAAGTATGCTGCACATTAGGCATGCTTACAGAATACCAGGCGCAGAAATTAGCAGATGCAGGTTTGTACGCATATAACCATAATTTAGACACGAGTAAAGAACACTACGGCGAGATCATCACAACACGAACTTATAATGACCGCCTGGAGACTTTGGAAAATGTACGCAATGCAGGCGTTACCGTTTGCTGCGGCGGCATCATTGGATTGGGCGAAACACATGAGGATAGGATCCAGATGTTACACACATTAGCCACAATGCCCGAACATCCGGAGAGTGTGCCGATCAATGCATTGGTGCCAATTCCGGGCACACCTTTGGAAAACAATAACAAAGTAGCTGTATGGGATATGGTTAGAATGATCGCTACGGCACGGATATTGATGCCAAGGACGATGGTTCGTTTAAGCGCGGGAAGAAATGATATGAGTGTTGCCGAACAGGCTTTCTGTTTTATGGCAGGCGCCAACTCTATTTTTGCCGGTGACAAATTACTAACCACACCCAATCCCGGCTTTGATGAGGACAATGCCATGTTCCATTTGCTGGGATTAACGCCTAGAAAAGCTTTTAAAGAAGAAAAACAATTCCTCAGTGAAATGACGGAGGCTTAACCATAATATTTTATTAATTAAAAATGCCCTATGAAAAAAATGATGATCGTGTGTTTACTGGCAGCAGCAAGTGTAACAGCGCAAGCACAAACAGAAATGAAAGTAGTAGATTCTACCACCACATTCAAACCGCTGACAGAGCCTTTGGAACGTGGAACCTTAATAAAAACAAGCACTTTCCATTTTTATGAGATCAATGATAAGATCACGCAAAAATCAGGATGGCCCAAGCAGCCTGAAATTGTGGTGTACCAGGAAGGAAAGAAATACAAAATGAAGATTCAGGGTATTGAGAAACCTTTGGCGGTTAACAAAATCCAGGAAGTGATTGAAAGTAATATCGCAGGTGATTTTAAAGGATACGATGGAACAACCAGTTTTAAATTGCAAAATGGCCAGGATTGGAAACAGGATGAGACCACATCCAATGTTTTTTCAAACCTTTTCAGGCCCGCTGTCATTATTTACCTTACGAGTGAAGGATATAAAATGAAGATTGAAGGATTGAATGAGAGTCCTATATTGGTGAAGAAAAAATAACACCCTCTAACCCCCTAAAGGGGAATTGGCTGGCTAAATCAATATTAATAAAAAAGGTCATCTCACTAGTGGGATGACCTTTTTTGTAAATGCTTTTTTTATCGTGAATTCTCTTGCGTTCACTGCGAGCCCTTTGCGGTCTTTGCGTTCCAGCTTTTACTCCCGCAGGAAGAGCAGATCGCAGATCATTTTTTCTTCTCAACTCTGCTTCTCAATTCCGAAATAGGCATTGCAATCATTCGCCCTACCTGTTTTTTATCTTTGTAAGTAATTACTTTCAGCATGACCGCATCCTTTGGAGGTGTTAATGCTGTTGTATATTTCGGGTAGAACCTGTCAGGAAATGAATTATCAAAACTGTAATAAATATCCAGTCCCGCAACTTCCTTGCCCAGCTCAATTCTTAAAGAACTATCAGCAGTTTTGGTAACATTGAAAATCGGGTCGTATACAGCAGGCGAATATTTTTTCTCAGCCACATCAAAACGCGCAAAATGGTTTTCCACTTTTGAAAAGAAATGGTTCCAGTTCTTTTTCTCCTTAGGCGACCACACAGATTCTGCGATCGCAAATGCACGGGGCCAAAGCATGTATTGGGCGTGGCGCATATTATATACCTGCTCTGTCCATAGATTGGCCTGTCCTCCTTTGATGTATTGTGCATCAACGCCATCGGGCACGGGTTCGAATTCGTAAGTTTTATTCAAACGTAATGATGCATAGATGCGTGGTTCTGTTATTGCATCGGCCTGCATATAATCGAGGTATGCGTAAGTGGTAGGGCTCATCACTACGTCATGTTTCATTTTAGCAGCTTCTATCCCACCCTTCACGCCTCTCCAACTCATAACGGCTGCGCTCGGAGCCAACCCGCCTTCGAGTATCTCATCCCATCCCATAAATTTTTTGCCTTTTGATTCAACGATCTTTTCCAGGCGTTTTTCAAAATAGCTTTGCACTTCTTCCATCGACTTTAATTTTTCACGCTGCATCAATGCCTTGATCGCATCATTTTTTTCCCAGTAATTTTTGGGGCACTCATCACCGCCAACATGTATGTATTCGAAAGGAAATAATTGGGCAACCTGTGTCATTACTTTATCGAGGAACGCGTATACTTTTTCATTGGCGGGACAAAGCGTATTATCAACCAATGCAATCGGCGGCGCGCCTTTCGACCAGTCCATAATTACTTCACCTGAACGAACGCGATAAGTATTTGCTTCAGGCGTGCAGGATAATTCCGGGTAAGAAACAACAGCAGCAAGGCTATGCCCGGGTACATCGATCTCGGGAAGGATATTTACAAATCTCTCTTTCGCGTATTGAACCAGTTCTTTAATATCATTCTGCGTATAAAATCCACCGTAGTTACGCGGTTCGTCAGCTGTGGGAGGAGAAAATGTTCCGAAGTAGCCGGTTTTCTTTACGTTCCATGCACCAATTTCAGTAAGTTTCGGTAGTCCCTTGATCTCTAAGCGCCAGCCTTCATCATCGGTTAAATGGAGATGCAGCAGGTTGTATTTGTAACGTACCATATCATCGATGAACTGTTTCACTTCTGCTTTGGTAAAGAAATGTCGTGTTACATCAAACATCAACCCGCGCCAGCCGAATCTTGGCACGTCACTGATCTCAACAACGGGTGCGGCCCATGTTATATTGGCAACACGGGAAGCGCTTTCAATTTCTTTCGGGAACAATTGCAATAAGGTCTGCACACCATAAAACAAACCGGCGGGCTGGTTGGCCCTGATCACTATATTCTTTGGGTTGACGGATAGTGCATATCCTTCTTTACCCATTTTTTCTTCAGCTGTTTTATTGAGCACTAAACGAATGGTTGCATTAGGAGAAGCATTGCTTACGGCAACCGTACTACCGGTTGGTACAGTTAACCTGTCTTTCAAAACAGCGATCACCTGTTTCATCTCCTGGTTTGCCGGCGCTTCAATACTGATGCTTTGCGGAAGAACAAAATTGCCGGCACCGGCTTTAACTGAAACCGGTTCAGGAATAATTGCAATGGTTGATTGGCTAAATGAAAATGTGGAAATACAGATCCCAAGCAGGGCGGCCATCTTTCTCATACAACGAGGATTTTATTTTGAAGTGATGATAAAAATAGGGAATAGTTGGGCTAAACTTTAATTTTAGCAATCACTTGCTGCACAGGCGAGTCAAAAGCTGGTTCGGAATGCATTTAAAAAAAAGAAAGCGATACCTGTGATTTTTATTATCCACCTGCGAATAATATAGAAGAAGACCACCAAAAACAAATGCAAACACCTGCCGACAAAGAACATTTCCTGCGATTGATCGAAGAAAATAAAGCGATCATCTACAAGATCTGTAATTCCTATTGCCCTAATAAAGCCGACAGGGAGGACCTTGCGCAGGAGATCATTTACCAGCTCTGGCGATCGGGACATTCATTGGATCCTGACCGGCGTTTTTCTACCTGGATGTACCGTGTAGCATTGAACGTGGCCATCTCTTTTTACCGGAAGACATTCCAGGGGAATACGGTGGTCTCTTTATCAGGCGAAGAAGAAAACATCGCTGATAACACCAACACCGGTGAACAGGAAGAAAATCTTAAACGTTTACAAACGTTTATCTATGCATTGAAAGAACTGGAAAGGGCACTGATGATCCTTTACCTCGAATCAAAAACTTACAAAGAAATTGCCGAGATCCTGGGCATCACGGAAACGAATGTGGCTACCCGGATTAGCCGCATCAAAGAAAAACTCAAACAGAAATTTTTAACAACAAATAACTGATTATGGAAGATTTGGAACTGAAAGATATCTGGCGATCCTATGATAAAAAAATAGCGGAGGCACAGGTATTAAATGCACAGTCGTGGCTGTTGAATCTCCGTTGTTTTGAGAGTATCCAGCAACAGAAAGCACAATCAAAACTAAAGTCGCTTGCGAGGTTTAAAACAGCCGCAGTGGTATTAGGTATCTTTTTCCTTTTATTACTGGGCCTGCTGATATGGGGCAACCATTTCGTTAACCCCTACTTTACAATTTCAATGGGCGCGATCTTTCTTTTTTCCCTGTATGCGATCATTGTTTACATCAAACACATCATTCTTATCCGCCAGCTTGATTATGATGGCAACATCATTGATACGCAAAAGAAACTGGCAGGTCTGCAATCATCAACCTTTCAAAGCACCCGTATCATGTGGCTGCAAATGCCATTTTACAGTACCTGGTTCTGGGATAACAAATGGATCACCGAAACAGGTTCTAAATTCTGGCTCATCGCCCTTCCTGTCACCGTGCTCTTTACGTTGCTGGCTATTTTTCTATATCATAATATCAGGGTAGAGAACATGCATAAAAGATGGGTACGGTCACTAATGATGAGCGGGCCCGAATATAAGAATGTGGTGAGATCGATGGAGTTTTTGAATGAGATAGAGGAGTTTAAGAAAGAACTCATATGAATATTGAATATTGAACAAGGAATTTGAATGGTGAAGTGGTGAATGCCTATTGGCGGCCGTCATTTCAATGACGGCTGCGGTGTGGAACTTTACTCAACATTCAAAATTCCTTGCTCGATATTCATTATTTTTATAAAAAAGCCTGGTTTCCCCCGTTTTGGTATTGTATTTGCCTTACGGATGCGAATACTTAATTTTACAACCAAACCCAGGACCTTCTGAAGCGTTTCTTTAAAATATTACGTCGCACCCTTCTCATTATCGTAGCAGTTATTTTACTGGTCTTTATTGCTATCCAGACGGATCTTGTTCAAAATTGGCTGGTGGGCAAGGCCACAAGCAGGTTGTCCAAAGCCTTGGGCGCCGAAGTAAGTATCAAGAATGTTAGTTTTTCCTTCTTTAACAAGCTGAACATGGATGGCGTGCTGGTGCGGGACCGGAAAAAAGATACGATCCTCTATGCCGGGCAGCTCAGGGTACGTATTACCGATTGGTTCTTTTTGAAAGAGAAGGCTGTATTAAAATATGTGGGGCTGGAAAATGCGGTGGTCAACCTCGAACGAAAAGACTCGTTGTGGAACTATGCATTCATCATCGATTATTTCAAATCGCCCACACCGAAGAAAAAAGGAGGGAGCACGATCGACCTGAACCTGAAAAAGGTTGACCTTAAAAATGTTCGATTTGTAAAGAACGATTTCTGGGCAGGCGAACGGATGGACGTGATCCTCGGCAGTCTTGCACTGGATGCTGAAACAGTAGATTTTAAAAAGAATGAGTTTGTTCTTAACTCGCTTGAACTGGATAAACCGTTTCTGAGAATACAGGGATTAAAACCCCTGCGGCCCGATTCCCTGTATCATCGTACAAAATCTGTGGATACAGGAATGTATTTTAACCCCGGACGTATCGGGTTATACCTCACCAACCTGATCATCCGCAATGGCAACCTTTTTTTGGATGGCAATACCAGCAAACCCATCGCCGGGTTTGACGGGAGCCATATACAGCTAAGCAAACTCAACGGCACATTACAAAATATCAGTTTTCACCAGGATACACTTCGCGCAAATATTGACCTTTCTGCGAAAGACAGGTCGGGGCTTGAATTAAAAAAACTCAAAACAAAATTCAAACTCACGCCACAGATCATGGAACTGGATAAGCTGGACCTGCAAACCAACCGGAGCAGGTTAAGCAATTACTATGCAATGCAGTTCAAAGACTTCAATAAAGATTTTGGCCACTACATCAGCAAAGTTGTGATGAATGCACATTTTATCGATGCAAAAATAAACAGCGATGATATCGCATTTTTTGCACCCGATTTAAAAACATGGAAAAGGGAAGTGATACTCAGCGGCAAATTCCTTGGAACCGTTGAAGATTTTACGGTAAACAACCTATCAGCAAAAATAGGCGCTACAACAAAGATCAATGGCCATTTGAAAATGAAGGGGCTGCCTGATATCAATAAAACAAAGATCGATCTCATCGATGGAACGCTGCTGACAAATTATTATGACCTCGGCACATTTATTCCTTCGTTAAAGGGTGTTACCTCTCCTAACCTTGCTGCATTGGGCAATATTATATACCGTGGTAATTTCAACGGAACTATAAAAAATTTCGTTACTGCCGGCACGTTCAGTACGCAGTTAGGTGGTGTAAAAACCAATGTGAGTCTTCAACTGCCATCCGATGGCGATCCTTCGTATACCGGCGCTATTGAAACCAGTCGTTTCAACATCGGAAAATTTTTAAACGACAGCGCGCTTGGGCTGGTTGATTTTAAAGGTAAGATAATAGGTACCGGTTTTAATATTGATAGATTAAAAACGACGGTTGAGGGAACGGTATCCTCTATTGAGTATAATAAATACACGTATACCAATATTATTACCAATGGAACTTTCCAGAAAAAATATTTTACCGGCGAAGTAAAGATCGATGACCCGAATCTTGATTTTACAAGTTCAGTTGAAATAGATCTATCGCAGGAATTGCCACGCTTCAATTTTTTAGGTGACCTGGTGCATTCTAATTTCAGGGCGTTGAACCTGATGAAAGATTCTATTGAACTAACAGGTTTATTGGATCTGAATTTTACCGGAACCACCATCGATAATTTTTTAGGGACAGCAAAATTTCTGAATGCCAATATCAAAAAAGGTTCAACCAAGATCAGTTTCGACTCATTGAACCTTTCATCCAGCTATGTGGATTCAGTGAAATCATTTCATATAGGCAGTAATGACCTCAGCGCAACCATACTCGGTAAATTCAGCATCATGGACCTGCCGGCAAGTTTCCAGGCATTTCTATCGCACTATTATCCAACCTATATAAAACAACCAAAGTCAACACCCGAGAACCAGGCATTTTCTTTTACATTGAATACGGGAAACATTGAACCTTACCTGCAGTTGCTTGACAAAAATTTATACGGCTTCAATGATGCAAGTATCAAGGGGTCTGTCGATACACGCAATAATCAACTGGCACTTACGGCAAGTATCCCAACCGGCAGGTACAACACACTCAGTTTTACTGGGGTAGATCTCCAGGGAAAAGGAAGCAGGGATACACTATCAATAACCGGCAATATCAACAGCATTCAGCTAAGCGACAGTTTGCGTTTCCCGAATACCAAACTCAATATCAAGTCATACAATGATCATTCGGAAGTTGCGATCAAAACAAGTGCTGATAATACTTTGAATGACGCTGATCTCTATCTCGACGTATATACTTTGTCAGACGGCGCACGCATACAGTTCCGCCCTTCTTCTTTTGTACTGAACGAAAAGAAATGGAGCATTGAGAAAATGGGTGAGTTAACCTTACGCACCAACCTGGTGCAGGCACAGAATGTAAAATTCACGCAGGGTTTCCAGGAGATCTCGGTTGAAACAGTACCTGCTGTGAACGCGGAACAAACAAATAATCTTGCGGTGAAATTAAAGAACGTGGTGCTCGGTGACCTCAGTTCTCTTTTCTTTAAAGACCCAAGTTTGCAGGGAATCACCACCGGAACCGTCACGTTGTATGATGTAACAGGAAAATCATTCCGTGCAGTTGCGGATCTTAAGGCAGAACAATTCAGGTTGGATGATGACTCCATCGGGTTGGTGAATATTAAAGCAGAGTATGATATCAAGACCGGCCAGATTCCTTTCTCCATCGAATCACCCAACGAGGGTTATCATTTTACTGCCAAGGGAAATTATAGTACTAAGGACACAACCGGGAAACCATTTTCAACAGATATCGCTTTAGATAATTCCAAGATCGATATACTACATAAATTCTTAAGTAATATTTTCAGCAATATATCAGGACAGGCAACGGGTAACCTGAAGATCAGCGGCAATTTTAATGCGCCCGATCTTTTGGGAAAGATCAAACTCCGAAAGGCGGGGATGAAAGTAAATTATACACAGGTATATTATACGATTGATTCTGCTGACATCAACTTCAGAGAAGATGGAATTGATTTCGGAAGATTCGAGATCAAGGACCGCTACAAAAACACAGGCATTGTTAGTGGGAAACTTACAGAGAAAGGATTTAAGAACATGGCCTTTGATTTTGACCTGGCAACGAATAAATTATTGCTGCTCGATACCAAGGCCTCCGACAACCAACAGTTTTATGGCAAGGCGATCGGAAAGGTTACTACCCTGAAATTGAAGGGCCCTGAAACAGATGCAAAGCTTACGATCGTAGCAGAATCCAATGACAGCTCACATATTTATATCCCGAATTCCATCAATCGCGAAAACGGTATCGCAGATTTCATCGTATTTAAACAATACGGAACTGAGATGGTGGAACAGAGCACCGGTAGTAATTTCAACTTAACGGTTGACCTGGATATTACCGCTACCAATGACGTAATGATCGATGTGATACTTGATGCGGATGCCGGTGAGGCCATCAAGGCAGTAGGCAGTGGTAAACTAAAAATAAAAGCAGGAAGCAGAGAAGCACTGAGCATACGTGGCCGCTATAATATTGATTACGGTAACTATGTTTTCAATTTCCAGAATTTTATTCACCGGCCATTTCAATTATTGCCTGATGCAGGTAATTATATCGAATGGACAGGCGATCCTTTTAAAGCAGACCTGCATATTGATGCACAATACACAGCGGAGCGCATCAGCCTTAATGAACTGGTAGGAAACCTATCCCTCGAGGATAATGCAGTAAAAGGATACCGTGGCGATGTTTATATCATTGCACAGTTGCGTGAGAAACTGAGCCACCCGCAAATAACATTCAGACTCGATTTCCCATTGGGAAGCCCTGTTAAATCAGACAATGTGATCACGCAGTACCTCAGCCGGCTGGAAAAGGATCAGGATGAAATATTGCGCCAGGTGGCATTCCTGATATTGTTCAATTCTTTTTCACCACCTGCAGGCTCGGGTGGAACTTCGGGCAACAGTCCTTATTCCATTACCTCATTGGGAGTGAACACACTTTCACAGATGTTAACCAAGGGTATCAACAAAGTTGTTTCAGGGATCTTATTCAAATTAACGGGAGACAAGAGCCTTCGTTTTGATGTAGGTACCAGTATTTACAGCAGCGCCAGCCTCCTTAATCCCAGCAGTGGTAGTATCGACGCAGGCGGCGCTTCCAATAAACTTGACCGCACACGTGTTGATGTAAAACTGAGCCGCGCATTCGCCAATGATAAGATCATTGTTACGTTGGGAAGTGATATTGATTTTAATATCGGCAACTCCGTAATACAAAATGGCAATTCGCAATGGCTCCCGAATTTTACGATTGAATTTGTTTTAACGAAAGATAAGAAACTACGCCTCATCGTCTTCAACAAAGCCAGCCTCGATCTTACAGGTACGAGCTTCGGACGGCGCACCAGGCAGGGAGTTAGTATTTCTTACCGAAAGGATTTTGAAAAACTGTTTGGTAATAAAGAAAAAGATATTGAGTTTAAGGCGCCAGCGGATAGTACAGGAAAAGGAAATTGATCTTTAGCCGTAGATTAGAAAAAAAATTGCCACAGACGACACAGATTACCACAGACTTTTTCTGTGCTACTCTGTGTCGTCTGTGGCAAAAAAATTTCAGACCATTAAGGCAGTATTGACTTCGGCAATAACTTACATCCCTTCATCCTATACACATAAAAATATCTCACGATCCTCCCACCTCTTCTCTGCATAATCAGATCAGGAATTTGAATATCAGTAAAATACTGGCCGTATGCTTCTTTCACATTCAAAGGAAGATTGGAAGGAACGATGGCATATGCATCATCACCCAAATGCAATGATTGTCTTTCTTTATTTAACCAGGCGAATTTGTGTATATCATCAAGATGCCCGATACCAATAATGGGTAATCCTGTCTCCTTCGTTGTATAAAACTCGAGATGTCCTCCGGGAAACCATTTGTTGATGATCATTGGGGAATGTGGTTTCATCAGTCCTTTTGCTTCATCATCGTTTACTTTTACAGCGAATGTTTTACTGAAATCCTTCCATCCCGAAAGATCAAGTGTGGGGCAGTACTCACCATAATTTTCTCTATCATGGCTACCGAAATTTACCGGTGATAGTCTAACCATAACAATACCTGCTATCAAAACAATGATCATCAATACTCCAGCCACTTTAATAAAACCGGGGAATGTTTTGAATGATCTTCTTTCCAAAAACAATCCGCCCACAAAGAACAAAGGAATATAACCCGGACCGCTCCAGTGCGGAAGTGTAGGATTTAACAACGAAACACCCCAGAATAAAAGGATCATTGGCAGGCTCATGCATAGTAACCAGGTAGATGCTTTCTTCCTGTTAAAGCGGATGCGTTTGCGCAGCATGGCAACTAACGAGATTAGTAAGAGAATAGAGATGATAGGGTTCTGGTAAACAAATTCACCGGCTATTTCCCTTCCCAACATATCCCACTGGATGGTAGTATGCGTTACGCGGTCTGAATGATAACGATATGTGATGAAGTCGTTGATCACGTTCCAGTACACGATTGGCAATACACAAATTAAGGTAACAGCTACCGCCGCATACAAACGCCAGTTCAATAACCATTTGATTCGTGTGATGATGAGGAACAAACCAAATCCTGCCCACAGGTACAATCCATGCACTTTGCACAAAGTGGCCAGCCCGATCATTAAACCCAATACTAGCCAGGTGCTTAATTTGTTCTCATCGTTCCTGATGAAAAGATGCGCCATAATGTATAGAGCGCCTGTCCAGAAAGGCATTTGTGGCGAATCGGGAAGGATGAATAATCCTGCGATGATACCCGTGTACACAGAACAATTATAGATCAGCGCAGCATACCATCCTGTTTTTTCATTGGCGATCAGCTTACCGGTTTTAAAAATGAACCAGGTAGACAATCCCGCGCAAAGCACACTGCCCAAACGAAGTGATACTTCTGTTGCCCAATTAAGATTTAAAGAAGTGAGGCGTATCATCCATCCTACCATCGGCGGATGATCAAAATGGTTCCAGTCGGGCTGCACAGCGTAGGTCCAGTAGTACACTTCATCATTGCCCAGTTCGATCAATGAAGCGGTGATCAGTTTCAAAATAGAAACGATCAGGATCAACCATAGAACTTTTTTTGAATATTGGCTGTTCATAGGGAGCTGTTAGCTTTTAGCCGTTAGCTATTAGCAAAAAACCGGCGTATGAAATATTGGATACGGCTGGACAGGGCAAATATCGTACCGGTAAAAGCAATTAGGTCTTAGCTGTTAGCAATTAACGAGAGGTGTGCATCGAATGCCTAACACCTAATAGCTAACGCCTGATACCTCACTTCTCTACAAACCATCGTACCGCCAGTTCATATCCTTTCAATCCCAATCCAAAGATACTGCCTGCAGATTTACCCGATACATGTGATAATTTCCTGAAGTCCTCCCTTGAATGCACGTTGCTGATATGTACCTCAACAACCGGTGTTTTGATCGCCGCGATCGCATCGCCGATGGCAACAGATGTGTGTGTATAGCCTGCAGCATTTAATACAATACCATCAAACTCGTAGCCCACACGTTGCAATTCATTAATGAGCTCGCCTTCTACATTACTCTGGTAATAATGGAAATCAACCTGCGGGAATGCGGTTTTTAACTCATCCAGGTACTTTTCAAACGACATATTACCGTAAATATCTGTTTCCCTTTTGCCAAGGATATTCAGGTTGGGGCCGTTGATAATGGCGATTTTCATAACACGAATTACACGAATTTTTAGCAGAACACGAATTTCTTTTCAACACGAATTTTAGGGGTAACACGAATTTTAAACGAATTACACGAATTGGATTGCATGCATCCTGCCAAAAGCGAAGCCGCTAAGAATACTCTCAGCGGCTTCGCCTTCAATTCGTGTAATTCGTTTAAAATTCGTGTTGAAAAAATTAGTGTAATCAGTTAACCATCATTTCCACAAACCTGTCAAACAAATAACGGCTGTCATGCGGACCGGGTGTGCTTTCCGGGTGGTATTGTACGCTGAATGCGGGTCTGTCTTTTAAACGTATGCCCTCAATCGAATCATCATTCAGGTTTACATGTGTTACTTCTACGTTCGGGTGTTTGCGAACCGCTTCGGGATCCACACCAAAACCATGGTTCTGCGTGGTGATCTCGCATTGGCCGGTGATGATATTTTTTACGGGGTGATTCAATCCCCTGTGTCCATGATGCATTTTAAATGTCGGGATATCATTCGCGAGCGCGAGTAATTGATGACCTAGACAAATTCCAAATACGGGCTTATTCTCTTTCAGAATATCCCTCACCGTTTCAACCGCATAAGGCATCGCAGCAGGATCGCCGGGGCCATTTGAAATAAAGTAACCAGTTGGATTGAATTCTTTCAGTCTCGCAATACTTGTTTTAGCCGGGTGAACACGAACATGTGCGCCACGTGAAACCAAACATTCCAATATGTGCTTCTTAACACCGTAATCAAGTACGGCTACTTTTAATGATGCATTCACATCACCCAGTTCATATTCTTCTGTAGTGCTTACAGTACTGGCGAGTTCGAGTCCATCCATATCAGGCACTTTGTCCAATTCTGCTTTTAATTTATCTAAATCCAATATCTCTGTTGAAATGATACAGTTCATTGCACCCTTGGTGCGGATATGCGCAACAAGCGCCCTTGTATCGATATTATCTATTGCAACAATATTGTTTGCTTTCAGGTATTCATTCAGATCTCCTTCGGCCATTAAACGGCTGAATTGCTCTTCCAGGTTACGCGCGATCAATCCGCGGATCTTTACGCTGCTGCTTTCCACATCAACGCTCTTCACACCATAGTTGCCTACATGCACATTGTTCATGATCAGGATCTGCCCCGTGTAGCTTGGGTCAGTAAACACTTCCTGGTAGCCTGTCATGCCGGTATTGAAACAGATCTCACCGGTAGCCGTTCCTGTCTTTCCAAAAGAATGGCCGTGAAATACATGTCCGTCTGCTAATAATAAAATCGCTGCTTGTTTGGTTTCATTCATGGGTTATCATCTCTTTTCGATTGCAAAAAAAGTTCATCTTGTGTTAACTGTAATATATTTTTTCCCACACCCCCTTAATCACTGTATTTCCTGGACTTCCTAAATTCTTCCCCCTGGAAGGGGGATAAGAAAAAAGGGCAAAACTGAAAACCAGTTTTGCCCTTTTTATATTTTAAGAATACATCATTCTTATTCGCCTGCTTTTTCTTCTGTAGAAGGGGCTTCAACTGCTGGTGAAGCTTCAGCAACAGGTTCTGCCGGTGAAGCGGCTTCAGCTTTCTTAGGAGCTTTACCACGACGTGTTTTCTTAGCCGGTTCTGCTGCTTTTTCAACGCCTTTACCGTAGATCTCGTTAAAGTCTACCAGTTCGATCATCGCTTTTTCAGCGTTATCACCTGGACGGATGCCTAATTTCAGGATCCTTGTGTATCCACCCGGACGGGGTGCTACTTTAGGGCCAATTACTGTGAACAGTTCTTTCACAGCTGCTTTGTCCTGTAATTCAGCAAACACCAAACGGTGGTTGTGGCTGATCTGCGCTGCAGATTCAGTTTTCTTTGTCTTAGTGATCAATGGCTCAACGTAAGTTCTCAGTGCTTTAGCTTTAGCCAAAGTAGTAACGATACGTTTGTGTGTGATCAGCTGGCTCGCAAGGTTCTGTAATAAAGCAACTCTGTGTGCTTTCTTACGGCCTAAATTGTTGATTTTGTCTCCGTGACGCATGACTGTTTGTTTTTAATCTTGTACCGTGTCAGGAATTACAAGATGTTTTAAGAATAGCTGTGAGCTTTGAGCTGCGAGCTATGAGCTTTTGGCTCACAGCTCACGGCTCATGGCTCGTAGCTTAATTATCCAGGTTATCTAATCCTAATTTATTCAGATCCATTCCAAAGCTCAAACCTCTTTCAGTTAACACCTGCTCAATTTCAGAGAGTGATTTCTGACCAAAGTTCCTGAATTTCATCAGGTCTTCCTGCTCGTACTGAACGAGTTCGCTAAGGCTGTTGATCTTGGCTGCTTTTAAGCAATTGAACGCACGTACAGAAAGATCGAGATCTTCGAGTGGTGTTTTCAATACTTTACGCAATTGTAATACGTGCTCATCAACCACATCTTCTTTCTTGTCTTCCTTGTTATCGAAAGTGATGTTTTCATCGGTGATGATCATCAAATGCTGGATCAGGATACGTGAAGCCTGTTTAACCGCATCTTCAGGATGGATGGTACCATCTGTAGCTACGTCGAGGATCAGTTTCTCGTAATCTGTTCTTTGTTCCACACGATAGTTCTCAATGGCGTATTTCACGTTCTTGATCGGTGTGTGGATAGAATCGATAGCGATATATCCAAATACAGAATCTTTAATTTTGTTCTCTTCAGCAGGGATATAGCCACGGCCTTTCGCGATGGTCAATTCAATATCCATTTTTGAAGTGGTATCCATGGTGCAGATCACCAATTCCGGGTTCATAACCTGGAAGTTCTGTGATAATTCACCGATCATACCTGCAGTAAATTCAGTACGACCTTTGATGGATAAAGTAATTTTTTCGTTGGCAACATCATGCTCAACGTGTTTTTTGAAGCGCACCTGTTTCAGGTTCAGGATGATCTCTGTTACGTCTTCTGTTACGCCTTTGATGGTTGCAAACTCGTGGTCAACACCTTCAATCTTGATACCAACCAGTGCAAATCCTTCTAAAGAACTTAATAACACTCTGCGTAAAGCATTACCGATGGTCAGACCGAAGCCTGGCTCTAACGGACGGAATTCGAATTGTCCTTCGAAATCATTTGCTTTTTGTAAAACGATCTTATCGGGCTTCTGAAAGCTTAATATGGCCATATTAAAACTTGTTTTTACTTGTTTGTCTTTGCGCCCACATGAGACGTAAAGGAAAATATTTGAAAGCGAATGGTCAATGGTGAATAGTCAATATTGACCATTCACCATTCCCTATTCACTACTATTTAGAGTACAACTCAACGATCAACTGCTCCTTGATATTCTCAGGAACACTTTCACGCTCAGGGTAAGTGATGAAAGTACCTTTCTTTTCAGCCTCGTTCCAATCCAGCCAGCTGAACTTAGGGTTCTTACCGCGATTCTTACTTGTTACAGCAGTGTTATCAGCGCTCTTTGGTTTGTATGTGATGATATCACCTGCTTTACACTGGTAAGAAGGGATATTCATGGTTTCACCATTTACAAGAATATGCTTGTGGTTAACCAACTGGCGCGCTTCAGGGCGGCTTGCTGTTAAACCCAAACGGTAAACTGTGTTGTCAAGGCGTGCTTCCAGTAATTTGATCAGGTTCTCACCGGTAACACCTTTTAAACGTTGTGCTTCTTCAAAAGTTTTGCGGAACTGGCGCTCTAATACACCATAAGTATATTTAGCTTTTTGTTTTTCGCGTAACTGCAAAGCATACTCACCCAAAGTCTTACGCTTACGGGCTGCACCATGCTGGCCGGGAGGGTTACTGTTCTTACCCAACCATTTGCCATTGCCTAAAATAGGCTCTCCGAAAATTCTTGAAATTTTGGTCTTAGGACCTGTGTAACGTGCCATTTATTTTGTTTTGCGATTTTTTAATGACGGAGGGCTATCTTAAAAATCTAAAATTGATAGAACTCCCTTTATAATTAAGAATTAGCAATTAAGAATTAATAATTTTTAATTACTAATTCTTAATTGTTAATTGAATTAAACTCTACGTTGTTTCGGTGGTCTGCAACCATTGTGTGGCAGCGGGGTAACGTCTTTGATAGAAGTTACTTCGATACCTGATTGAGAGATGGAACGGATAGAACTTTCACGTCCTGATCCTGGTCCTTTTACAAATACGTCTACTCTTTTCAAACCAGCTTCCATGGCAACTTTTGCTGCATCGGCTGCTGCCATCTGCGCTGCATAAGGAGTGTTCTTTTTAGAACCTTTGAAACCCATTTTACCTGCACTGCTCCAGCTGATAACCTGGCCGGATTTGTTGGTAAAACTGATGATGATGTTGTTGAAGGTTGCAGAAATGCGAACCTCACCGGCTGCATCTACTTTTACGATCCTTTTCTTGGCGACAGCTTTTGCACTGTTCTGCGCTTTTTGTGGTTTAGCCATTTTCTTTTTTTGAGGTGATCTGTTACTAATAAAAAATCCCGATACCCGGGAACCGGTTGCTCTCCTGCCTGATTACTCAAACGATCCAAGCTTCCGGATTTTATTTTAGTTAAAAGTTAATAGTTAAAAGTTAAAGGAGCTTTTACTCTTAACTTTTAACTATTAACTTTTAATTACTTCTTAGCTACTTTCTTCTTACCCGCAACCGTCTTACGTTTACCTTTCCTGGTACGGCTGTTGGTTTTGGTGCGCTGTCCGCGAACAGGCAATCCTTTACGGTGACGGAGGCCACGGTAGCAAGCGATATCCAATAAGCGTTTGATGCTCATCGATACTTCACTACGCAAAGCACCTTCAGTCTTGAATTCGTTGTTGATGATGTTACGGATAGCCGCCTGTTCATCATCATTCCACTGGTTTACTTTCTTATCGAAATCAATACCAGCTTTGGTAAGAATATACTGAGCAGTTGAACGGCCAATACCAAAAATATAGGTCAGACCAATTTCTCCTCTTTTATTTTTTGGTAAATCAATACCGGCAATACGAGCCATAGTGTTATTTTAAATTTATACTGTACTATTTAATTCAAAAGTCAAAATTCAAAAGATCAAAAACCGTTTTTGACTTTTGACTTTTTAATTTTATTATCCCTGGCGTTGTTTAAAACGAGGGTTCTTTTTGTTGATCACGAACAATTTTCCTTTACGCTTCACGATCTTACAATCCACGCTGCGTTTTTTAATAGAAGCTCTTACTTTCATAAAAATGTTTTTGGCATTCGGTTTTTAGACCGGCTTATTTATACCTGAATATGATTCTTCCCCTACTTAAGTCGTACGGACTCATCTCTACTCCTACTTTATCACCTGGTAAAATTCTGATGTAGTGCATCCTCATTTTACCTGAGATGGTGGCCAGTATTTCATGACCGTTTTCTAACTTAACTCGGAACATAGCATTGCTCAGAGCTTCGAGAATTACGCCATCTTGTTTGATCAGTGGTTGTTTCGACATACGATTTTTGGGGCTGCAAAGATATTACAATGCAACCGGAATAAGAAAAATTAGTGGAAAAAATTCTTTAAAATGTGGAAAAACCTTGCAGAAACCCGTGGTTTTAGCGCAAAAGTAAGAAAATCAGCCATGAGCTGTGAGCTTTGAGCCGTGAGCCGGCATAATCCGGGGACTGATGATCAATAGCTAATGGCCTTAAAGCAAAGGTAAGCCGTATTCACTTGTCTTAATACTTCATTTTCACCTAAGATTCGCCTGGTGAATTGCTGCTTGACGTTGGTGTAACGTTGGTCTAACGTTGGTCCGACGTTGGTCTGACGTTGGTCCGACGTTGGTCCGACGTTGGTCCGACGTTGGTCCGAGGTGATGCAGAAGTGGATCGCTGGTCAGGTGCTCTTTATGTGCCCTTTATGTGCCCATTAAGTGGCCATTACCCTGCTGTTGGCCTGGGGTTGGTGTAGCATTGGTCGGGGATCTGTTCAACTAAGTCTTCTTGCGATCGCACCCGGCGGCCAACAAGCCATGAGCTGTCGGAGGCAAAGGTCACAGCTGGTGGCTCGCGGCTCACAGCTTTCTTTAAAACAAATTCACTGGCAAAATGAATTCAAAAATATCCGGCTGAGTGGTTCCACGGAACTCGCTGTCCAGCAAGCGACTATACCTTACGCCAAAAGTTACTGGCTGCTGGTTCCACCAACGGGTATCGAAAAAGAGTTCGGTACCCACGGTACGGAACGGATAGGTTTGGCCCGTTCGTAAGCTTTTTCCCTGGGTATAGTCAAAGAATACATTGGAACGGATCCGCAGGAAATAAACCAGGTTTCCAAATCCCCAATCCGGGTAGGTCAGCGGAATATGGTAATTCACCCCCAGTTTCCACATTCGCGGGAAATCCACGGCTGTATATCCCCTTGAAAAGGGGAAATTATTGGAGAACAGGTATTGATTCATCGTATCGCGGCTATGCCAGGCCGCACTGAATACCAGGCTATGGTTGTTGCTGAGGCCGGGCAGGTACAATGAACCGGTTGCCAGGAATTGTCTTGAAGTATTATTACTGGTACTATTCCTATACTGCAGGAACAGGTTTTCTGCAAAATGCGGGTAGATCTGCTGAACAGCTTTTTGCGACTGGCCCGAGTACGACAAACGTGTTTGCAGGTACTGGAAGTTGGTGCTCTTCAGCAACTTTTCAGCGATTCCCGTCCATTTTACATTGTCGATATTATAGGTGGATGATAATGTAAGGAACCTGTATCCTTTGCCGCCTGAAAGGTCCAAAGGCAGTTGTAAGCCGGCATAACCCACCAGTTCATTCCAATGCACAACGGTATCTCTGCCATAAATACCGCTCCTTTCCCATGTCTGGCTTACACCAAATAATGGTTGAAGATAAGAGCCACCGTAAATACCGTTGTATGATAACTTATGACTGCCTTCGTTTTCATTATAGGTATAAGCAAATTCAGACAAAAGCGTATTCAAAACATTATTACCATAAACCGTGAGCGAATATTCCGGCTGCTCGTAGAATGGACGGAAACTATGCAGGTTCAACAAATGAGATGCTTTGGGATATTTGTTTACTGCATATTGCTGTTGTGGCAAATTGGAGAGTAATGAATGATCTTCTTTTTTAAAAACATCGTTGATATAAAGATCAGTCAACTCATCTTTTAATTCTGCCCGCTCCCAGATCGGGTCGAAGGCGGCGAGACGGTATCCATCAGCGGTAAAAGCTGACACAACTATTTTACCGGATTGTAAACTGCCCTGGTAAAGGCCGGTAACATAAGATGCCATCCGAAACGGGCCCCTTCTTTCTTTGCCATCAATGATCGCCCAAAGTTCGTCCCTGCCCTGGAAAGTGGTTGTGAATAAAAGTGTATCGCCCTGCACTTGTAAAAAACCAATGATGCGGTTTGATGGGCGGACCAATACCTCCGCAGCACGGGTATCGTTCATGGTATATTTCAATAGCGACATCTCCCCCATCATATTCCTTGATACAGCATAATAATGCTTGTCATCTGCAGCGAATTTTGGATAAGAAAATATCGTTTCTCTTGTAGGTAGAGAGTCGGTGATGGTTCCTTCGGTATTCATCACAACTATATTTGATCCGCCGAGAGGATTCAGGTTCACAGCCAGTACAGATCTTCCATCATGCGAGACATCGGGTGATACATATTTGGAATGGGTTACCACATCATTTTCTTCACCCGTTTTTATATCAAGTAATTTGATCGCTGTATAATCTCGGTTGCGCCAGCGCGGATCCGGTTGATAGGATGCATACACGATCTTTCCATTGCTGTAAGAAAAATAATGATCCGCAGCAATACCTTTTACCGCGATCTTTTCTTCCGACTTATCAGGATTTATTTTATAAAATGCAGGTATATGACGGTTACTGCTTTTCACAACGATCAGTGAGCCATCTTCCGACCAATAAGGATATTCATAATTCACCACATCATTCTTAACAACCGGCGTGAGCCAATCTGTATTCACGGTTTTGATTGCCTGCCACTGTTGCTGGTAATAACCCATCGCATCATTTACAAACTGGTTAAAAGGTATGCCGGTTTGTTTTTGCACCGCGCCCTGGAAAGGATAGAATAAAGGTTTGAACCTTGCTGCATCATCGGTTACTTTCCGCCAGATATCATCACCATATTTTTTTCTTCCGTAGGCTACTAATAAATAACCAAGATCATAATGCGTAGGAACATAATCGCGCAGTGAACCATTGCGCATTTTCATGTAATCATATTTCCTGTTTGCAAGAAAAAGAGATTGATAGCTTGAAAGAAATAACGGTAGTGTGCCCCTGCCCTGTTGTGTAAATTTTGTTTCGTTAAACACCGCATCTCCTTCAAAGAACCAATCGGGTACTGACATTGCATTGGCTACCAATTGTCCCTGTTCACCAAACAAAAAAGTAGCTGCTTTTGAAAGGCCCTTATTGAAATTATTGTATTGCTGTACATGCCTGAATTCGTGCAGTGCAAGATTGTCTGTCCAGTTTGCGGCACCCAGTTCAAATGCATTTTGCGGTGGTGTTGTATAGAATTCGCTCCGGAAAGGCGCGAGGGCCACGTAGCCATTTGAAATGAGTGTCTGATTCTGTAAAACGATATTTACTTTACGAACCGCGTCTCCTATATTATGCCCGTAATTTCTCTGTAAACTGTGAATGATATTTGCGATCCGCTGTGCTTTGGCATCATATCCTTTTGGAAAGATCACCCTCACGGTATCTGTATCGATCTGCTGCCATTTAATAGAAGCCGGGTTACCGCCGAAGTTCTGGGCGTGTGAAAGGTGGGTAGTCAAAATTAGAAAGGCAAAAAAGAGGATGCTTTTTCTCATGTTGAACTTTTTCCGAAGGTAGGAAGAAGCTGCGAGCTATGAGCCGCGAGCTGTGAGCCTGGCCCGTTTAACTTAATACAGACTTTTATTTACGGGAGCCAGCTCGCGGCTCATGGCTCATAGCTCGCAGCTTACCCACAAAAAAAAGGACGCCCACTACGACGTCCTTCCGTTATTTCTTAAAAGCACTGCTATGGCAATACTTCAGTAAGTTTCTGTTTGAGTTGTTCCCCGTTCAGGTTCTTGGCAATGATCTTTCCAGTTGGATCGAGTAAGAAGTTCTGCGGGATGGCTTGTATGCCGTATAATTTGGCTACATCGTTCTGCCAGTATTTAAGATCGGATACATGCGTCCAGGTAAGGTTATCATCATGGATCGCTTTGATCCATTTGTCTTTTGCGTTTGGTTGGTCGAGACTCACACCGAGTATATTAAATCCCTTGTCTTTAAACTGGTTGTAAGCAAGCACCACGTTCGGGTTCTCCCTTCTGCAAGGCCCGCACCAGCTTGCCCAGAAATCAACCAACACATATTTTCCTTTGAAAGATGCAAGGGAAACAGGCATACCTAAAGTATCATTCTGTGTAAAATTCATGGCCATTTTACCGATGCTGGTTTTTTTGGCGACCTCTATCTTACTCGTCAGCAATTGTGCAGAGGCTGATGCTTTAGCAGACGCAGGTAATTTGTTGAACAAAGGCTCGATCACAGCGGCATCCATATCCCAACCTGCATACTGCGAAATGGCATAGACCGCAATAGGTGATTCGATATTATTTTTCGCATACTCGCCATACACATTTTTTGCTTCTTTTTCAAGGGCGTCTAATTTATCTTCGGCCGCTTTCCTTGCAGGCTCATCTTTTGCAGCGGCAGCTTTGCTATATTCAGCGCTTAACACTCTTGACCTGTCATTCACAGGTTTTAAAGCGGCAGTGAGTTTTACAAATTCGTCATTTGCTTTTGAGCCCGTAACTTTTGCATTGCTGAAGGAATCAACAGAAGACACCGCAATATTATCAGGGCTCAGAAAAATAGAAATATAATCCCTGCCAGTTACTACTCTTACAGGTTTACCATCCGCATCCGGCTGGTAACGCATACGGATCAATCCCTGCGTCGCTTCAGCTATGTTTCCACTGAATGCATAATTGCCATCAGTTGGCACAATGCTATCCATCACGTTTTTATCACCTGAACGATAGGAAAGATATATTTTCTGCACCGGGCGTTCAATATTCTTGTATGATCCTTTGATCGTAAAAGGTTTTTCAGTCTGTGCCACCGCAGCTACGGAGACCACCATCGCCAATACACATAAACTTTTTTTCATGAATGTTTTGTTTGATTTAGTATTATCCTGCATTTCCTTCCAAATATAAAAAAATCCCGCAGTTAGCGGGACTTAATATTGATGAATGGTTGAATGCTACATAGGATCATCGGTGAGATGTATCTTAGTCATATCATGATACTGGTTCTGTAATTGGTGCACATAATGGACATCAGGATTATGGCGCCTGTCCTCGCGGTACCACATTTCCATTTTGGAAAAATCTCCCGGGGTTGGTGTAACTATCCGGAAAGACCCTTTCATATATTTTACCGAGCCGTCGTCATTTTCATGCTTAGCGAAATTGAGTTTCAGCAGGGCATCCTCCGTCAGGTCAATCGGATACAGGTGGTCCGTCTCAAACCAGAATTCCTGTACATCGGTTTGCACGCAAACCTGTTTTTCACCCCCGTTCAAATTCACCACTTCTCCTTTCCACATTTTTCCTTCATACTCGGCATTTACATAATCACCGATCTTGATGTCGCTAAATTTAATCATATGGCAATTGATTTTAGGATGATAAGTTAGGGATTTTTTTAGAATTTGAAAATTTGAAAATGTGGCAATTTGAAAATAAGTCAGAAACTACCGACGGCTAACCCCATTTTCAAATTTTCAAATTGACCTATTTTCAAATTGTCTATTCTGCCCAACTCATCGTGTACCCCGGGTTCTCTATTTCCAGTGCGGTTTCCGTTAATTGCAGGGGGTGAAAAGTATCCACCATTACGGCCAATTCCTGGGTTTCCTTTTTCCCGATACTTTTTTCAACCGCGCCGGGATGCGGGCCGTGCGGTATTCCGGCAGGATGCAGTGTGATCATGCCCCTTGTTACATTTTTACGGCTCATAAAATCGCCGGCAACATAATACAGCACTTCATCGCTATCGATATTGCTGTGGTTATAGGGTGCAGGCACCGCATCGGGATGGTAATCATATAATCTCGGGCAGAAACTGCAGACTACGAAATTATGCGCTTCAAATGTCTGGTGAACCGGCGGTGGCTGGTGAACCCTGCCCGTGATGGGTTCAAAATCGTGGATGCTGAATGCATAGGGATAGCAGCAGCCATCCCATCCTACTACATCAAACGGATGATGGGCATAATGCAGTCCATATAAGATACCCTTCTTTTTTGTTTTGATAAGAAAATCTCCTTCTTCATCGATTGTCGCAAGATTTTGCGGAGTTCGGATATCCCTTTCGCAATACGGCGAATGTTCCATTAACTGGCCGTATTTGCTGACATATTTTTTGGGATAGCGAATCGGACTGAAACTTTCTACTATGAACAAACGGTTATCCGCATTGTCAAAATGAATCTGGTAGATTGTTCCGCGAGGAATCACCAGGTAATCGCCGTAGGCAAATG
Source organism: Bacteroidota bacterium (assembly GCA_040388705.1). Taxonomy (GTDB): domain Bacteria; phylum Bacteroidota; class Bacteroidia; order Chitinophagales; family Chitinophagaceae; genus Sediminibacterium. Next base: position 656,410 of record JAZKBI010000003.1, read on the forward strand.
ATATTTCTCCATATTGCGTTTTCAGTTTACCGCTTCCTTCGTGGATAAAAATCATTTCATCAGCATCGGCATTCTTATAAAAATAATTATGCATGCTTTCCTGTGGCGCGGCCAATACAATATGACAATCATTATTCACCAGCACAGGTTTGCGGCTCTGCAGGAAATCTTTTTGTGGTTTGATATGAAAGCCTTCAAAACTTCGGTGTTTCAGCATTTTTTCTTCGGCCACTTTCGGAATCATATTCACCGGTTCATCGGTATGGATGATCTGTGTGGGTGGCCAGGTATGGTATAGCAAAGAATAATCATTGCTGAATCCTTCAGTTGAAAATAATTGTTCGGAATATAACGTACCATCCGGTTTACGGAACTGTGTATGCCGTTTATGCGGAATGGTGCCGGAGGTTTGGTAGTGCGGCATTTTGGTTTGGGGTTTGGAGTTTGTGGTTTGGGGTTAGGTGTAGCACCCGACTCCGTTTCTTAGCTGTTCTTAGGCTAAGGTTTCGATAGTTGGAGGGAGAGCATGAGGAAATAATATTTCCAGATGCGTTTATCGATCCAGTAGGTAAAATTTCGATGGAGGGGCATGGATATAAAGTTACGGAATTATCGGGCCACCACTATCTTATACTTTGTGCCTTTAATTTTTTCGTTTTGTACGAGAGGGAGCAGGGCTTTAACTTTATTTTTTTTAATAGCTACAAATGCGTTCCTGTCTTTTACGATGATCAGGCCGATCTCATCTTTTTCGAGCCTGCCTTTCTGGGAGAGAAAGCCTACGATATCTACTTTGTTCAGCTTATCTTTTTTACCGCCGTTAATATAAATAGTTACCCATTCAGCCAGTTTGGGAAGTTTGAGCCCGGCAGGTATCACAAGTTCTTCCGGCCTTTGCCTGATATAATAAGGAAGTTGTTCATCGGCATGTATCAATAAATAGGCATTACCTGTGGCCTCCATGCGCGCGGTGCGGCCATTGCGGTGCGTGAACTCTGCTTCTGTTGAAGGAAGATGGTAATGGATCACGTGTTTCATTTCGGGGATATCCAATCCGCGTGCAGCGAGATCTGTTGCTATTAAAAAACGAACGCTTCCGTTCCTGAACTGGATAAGCGTTTGCTCACGCTGCATCTGTTCCATACCGCCGTGAAATGCGGAGCATTCAATTCCTTTTTCCTTGAGTAAGGTAGTGGTGCGTTCCACTGCATCGCGGTGATTACAAAAGATGAGCGCGGGTTCTGAATTGATGTATGATAATAATTCTGCGAGTTTGTTTGCTTTGTCTTTTTCTTCAGAGATCACCAGTTTCAATGTGAGTGCATCAACTCCTGTTACTTCATCAATATAATTAAGTACGCTGAGCCCATCTGATACATTTGTGAACGCAGGGATATCAACACTGGCAGTTGCGGATACAAATATTTTTTTATCCAGCTTTGATAGAGAACCGAAGATATAAGACATGTCTTCCTCAAAACCGAGTGCCAGTGATTTATCGAATTCGTCGAGTACCAGCGTAGTCACTGCTTCTCTTGCGAATGTGGCGCGTTTGATATGATCAGCTATACGTCCGGGAGTACCAATCAACAATGCCGGAGGTTCTGTTAGATTCTGTATCTCCGTCTGCATATCATGTCCCCCATAACAACAGCTCACTTTGAAGCCGGTGCCCATTTTTTTCCAAACGAGTTCTATTTGTATAGCCAGTTCTCTTGATGGGGTAAGTACCAGGCATTGTACTTTTTTTTCATCCTGCTGCAGCATTTGCCAGATGGGTAATAAGAAAGCCAGTGTTTTTCCCGAACCTGTGGGCGATAAGAGTAATATTTCTTTGCTGGAGGCAATAGCTGCCAATGCAGATTCCTGCATGGCATTCAGTGAGTTGATGCTCAATTCAGTGAGTATTGCAGAGAGTTCTTCTTTCGATCGCATCTGCAAAGGTAACTTTCCTTTGCGGGATCAGAAAAAATTGCCACAGAATACACAGATCAGCACAGAAAAAGTCTGTGGTAATCTGTGCATTCTGTGGCAAGAAAAATATTTGCCTAATGGATATGCTCCGGTTCTTTTTTTCTGGTTAACCCCACAATAATCCTGTAAATAGCCGCTAACATAAAAATGCCGCCAAGAACCACAACAATGGATGAACCAGCAGGAAAATCATAGTGGAAAGAAAAATTCAATCCAAAGAAACCGCCAAGCAGGCTGATGATGATAGCAATGATCAAAACCGCTGCTTTATTTTTGGTAAGCATGATCGCAGATACCGCCGGTATGATCAGGTAGGAAAAAACAGGAATTACCCCGTTGATCTTTACTGCAAAAACGATGGCGAGTCCGATAGAAATATAAAATAAGAAGTTCCAGATATTGAAGATCCCGATCAGGTGGTTCACACCATTTTCAAATGATTCAGTGAGGGCAAAGAATTTTTTGAAGAAGATCAACTGCACCAACAGTATGGCACCAAACACAATACCGATTGAAGTGATTTGTTCCCAGCTTACAGAGAGGATGTTACCAAACAATACTTCCTGTATATCAGAATCACCATGTGCTGTTTTTGAAATGAGCAATACAGTTAGCGCTGATGCAAATGCATACAAGATACCAATAACCGCTTCCTGTTTCAATCGCTTATCCCTGATGTTGATGAACGACATAAGCAAGGCTCCCGATAAAGTAAAGATCAATGGAATGGAAGTAACACCCGTTCCGATAAAAGCGGCAAATGCTACGCCAAGTGATGAGATCTGCCCCAATGCAAGATCAACAAACACGATGCCTCTTCCAACTACATGAACACCCATATAAGACAGGAGTACACCCGTAATAGCGGCTGCAATGAAGGCCTGCAGCATAAACGATAAATGAAACATTTCAAACATGATAAACAGTTTTACATTCTGATCTAAAAAAAATGATACGCTTATTTAAGTACGTTTACGATCTGATCGATATCATAATCAAAAAGGTCAAAATAGGTTTTGATCGATGGGAACGCACCGGTTGATGTTGCCATGGTTAATTCTTTCACGCCCGTTTGTTTGGCAACCACATCCGAAGATGATGTTGTAAAATAAGGTGATGAAATGATCACTTTTATTTTATTGGCCGTTACTTCATTGATCACTTTTACCAGTTGCGAAGGAGATGGTGGGATACCTGGTTTAGGTTCCATAAAATCCACTATCTGCAGACCAAACCTTTTCTCAAAATAAACCCACTCGTTGTGGTACGCAATGATCTTACTTCCTTTGTATGGCGCCATTTTGGCTCCCCACTCTTTTAGTTTTATGTCGATCTTTGCATCAAATGCGGCAAGGTTTGCTTCGTAATATGCTTTATTGGATGGGTCGATCCTTTCCAATCCATTCGCAATGTTTCTCGCGATCACTTTTCCGTTTAATGGATCCAGCCAGTAGTGTGGGTTACCGTAAATATGGATATCCCCCTCACCACGATTAACAGCAGACGGAACCTGCAAAAGCCCCATCCCTTCCGATGCATCCACATAACCGGGCGAACCTTTCTGGATCTTCGGGTTTCTTGAACTCGCGAGCAATTGTGGTGACCAGCCTGTTTCAAGGTCCAATCCCACCGTTACAAAAAGATCCGCATTGGCTATAGCGATAATATAACTTGGTTTAGGATCAACAAAATGCGGGTTCTGGTAACCTGTGGCGATGTTTGATACAGAAACTTTGTTTCCACCGATCATCTCTGCGATGCTACGCATATCCATGGTGGTAGTAACTATTCTTATTGCTGCATTGGTTCCTGTAACGGTTACCAGCAATATGGCTAAAATTGAAAGTATTTTTTTCATGATCTATCTCTTATATTTGTAGTACGTTCTTAATATTGATGCGCACCATGCGCACCTATCACAAAGATCCAGCGAAGCCAGAACTGGTTATAGTCCGGTTCTTTATTTACATGCGTCATCTTTCCTTCAAATTCTATCTTCTGAAATTCTGTTGCCAGCCAACCGGCTGTTAACGAATATGCATTTTCAACAATGCTTCTGTCGTAAGGTTTTTGTGCGTAGTCATATCTTCCTGTTAAAAACCATCGCTGCGCGATCTGGTATTCGAGGAATGAATAAAGACCTGTGCTATTGGATTCGTTCTTACCACTATATTTTGCATTGCTGTAGAAAAATTCAGTCTGCCAGGTAAGTGAGCGGTACGTGTTCATTTGCACCGGTTTCCATTTATAGGTAATATCCGCGGTGGCCATATTGGTAACGCTGGAAGAATCATTCGGCCCCGTAATACCTGTTAAACCAAATTCAAGCGTAGCATTATCCGACAAGGTAAAGAAGTTTTTCAGATGGGCGAGGTAGATCATCTTGTTGTTATCACCACGAAAAAAAGAAGGTGATTCGCCCGCGCCTGAAGTTACCTGGAAAATAAGCTCCTGGTAAAATGCTTTATTGGGAACCAGCCAACTGATGGAAGCGCCTTCATCATTCAAGCCTTCTTCGCCAAAATAATTGACATAGGCATTCGGCAGATCGATAAAAGGAAGTGCATGCGGGTGTGTTGGATTGATCTTGCCAACAGCCTGCCTGAACTTACCTACTTTCAACTGCAGTTTGGCAGGTAAGGAAAGCGAGGTAAGGTACCCCTCTTCTATCTCGGCCCCATATTTTCCCGTTGCCCCATCACGGCTGAATGAAGCAAAGAAATCGGCCCTGATATATGGATCCACAACGGATTGAAAAGAAATCTCCGTTTCGTTGAGATAGGCATTAAAATTCTTTTTTCCCTGGCTGATATACGACCCCCTGAAATCAGCCACCACGCCAATATCGGGGTTAGCTGAAATGGCTGAACGTGTTTGCTGCGGAACTGCCTGTGGCTGGTTTGTTTGACCTGCCTGCATTTGCTGTTCGATCATTTTAAGCAACGCGATCGAATCCTGCGCCTGTTTCGCCTGCAAAGAATCCTTCGTTTTTTCAGTTGATTGTGCAACTGTTCTGCTATTGACAGAGATCATCGCCATCAATAATACAACAGCAATGATTTTTTTTGGTATAAGTATTTGCATTACAAGATAGTAGTGGTGTGTTAGATAAATAGTTTGCAGGCATAATACAATAACACCTGTGGATGAACTAACTATTTACCGGGGGGCCCCTGAGCGTTGCATGAATTACGGGGACGGAAGAAAAAGAAATATCCTTAATGATGTAAGGTGCAAAAGAATAAAATACGGGAAAAGAAAGGACCGACAGGTTGCCTTCAAAAGGAGATTCGGCTACCAGGTTATCGCAACTGCAACTAAATTCGGGATTGGTTAACTGGTAAGGAGCTTTACTATGCTTAGCGGAACATTTGTCAGTATGACTGGCTACGATATCGTGCAGGGTCCTTTTCGGTGTCATGCTCAACGCAAAAACGAATAGCAATAAACCAGCGAAAAATCTTGTTATGTATACGGACCTTAACAAATGGGGGTAATTAGTTGCGTAAACTTAAATTAAAATTCCGAAAATAGGTAGTACGCGCCCAATCTTTCGGTAAACGGCTTTACAGAAAGCCTGAAGCGTCTATATGTTAATGAAATTAACAACCTATTTGCCAGTACCAGGAAAATGGGGGTTAATCGATCTCGATATCATACTTATCCAGTAACCCGGAAATACCGGTTGTTGAAAATTTTGCTTTTTTGACGCGGTTGCGTTCGGGATCAATAGAATAGTTGAAAGCAGCGCGGAAGTCTGTCTTTTCGAGGATGGTATTATCGAAGGTGGCTCTTAACAGGTCGCAGTTATCAAGGATCGCAGCACTGAGATCAGTTTCTGTAAAATCCACTTCATGCATACTGCAATCTTTGAACCGGATCTTTTTCAATTTGAGTTTATAAAAAGAAGAAAGATTGAGAAAGCAATTGTCAAAATCAACCGTAAAGAGAAACGCATTGCAATCCTGGAAATGAAGGCCTAATAATTTACAGTCTTTGAATTTGGTATCCTGGAAACTTGTTTTAACGAGTTTGGCCATGCTGAGGTTGCATCCGGTGAAATGACATTCAGAGAAATTGATATTGGAGAGATCAGTGTTGGAAAAATTACAGTTGAGAAATTCGCAACCTTCGTATTCACCTGTTTGCAATGGGTTGATCGTAAAATCAATCTTTTCAAATTTTCCGTCTTCTACAAAATTCCCTTCCATGATTTACTATTGGTTTTACTTTCTCAAAAAAGTGATCAATTGATCCAGTTCCTCAAATGTATTGAACGAATGCAAAACAATTCGCAACCTTTCTTTATCCTTCGGCACTGTTGGATACAAAATAGCCCGCACATCCAATCCCTGTTCCTGTAATTGCGCTGCCACTTTCTTTACCTCTTCATTACCAGGTATGATCACGACCTGGATAGGTGTTACGGAAGGAAGTTTTTCAAAACGAATACTGGCTGATTGAAACTGCGCTATTAATTCCTGCAAATGAATTCGCTCCGAATGCATCCCTGGAAATATTTCATAACTCGCTTTGATACACGCAACGCTATGTTCAGGCAAAGAAGTAGAGAACACAAAACTTCTTGCAAAATTAATAAGATAGTCGTGTAGTGAGTGCGAGCCTAGTACAACCGCTCCATGACAGCCACAGGCTTTTCCAAATGTATGCACACGCGCAAAAACATATTCCTGTATTTGCAATTGTTGCACGAGTCCTTCTCCATGCTCGCCTACTATACCAGTGGCATGCGCTTCATCAACAATCAAATGCGCTGTGTTTTCCTGCGCGATACTTACCAATTCCGTAAGCGGGCACAGGTCGCCATCCATGCTGAATACTGATTCGGTGACAATAAAAATGGTGCCGGTAGCATGTTCCATCTTTTTCTTCAGATCACCTATATCATTGTGCGCAAAAGAAAACGCAGTCGCGAAAGACAAACGGATACCATCACGAATGGATGCGTGGCACAACTGATCATATAAAATGGTATCTCCTTTTTGCGGCACACTTGAGAGCAGGCCAATATTGGCATCATATCCTGAATTGAATAATAAAGCAGATGCTGATTGATGAAATGCTGCAATTTGTTTTTCCACATCTTCTATAAATAGATAATTGCCTGATAAAAGTCTGGACCCTGTAGAACCGGTAGCAAGTTTGTGGTTTGTGGTTTGTAGTTTGTGGTTTTTTACAACTCCGAGATAATCATTGGAACAGAAATCTACTTTACCATCTGGGAGACGGAGTTCGCGGAAAGAATTGTTGTCCTTTCGCTCATTTAATTTCTTATTCAAAAAATCATCGCGGTACATATACCAAAACTAAAGGATTGTAGCAGATATTTGCAGAAATCGTCCATGGTCCATAGACTATGGACCATGGACAAAACGCTATGGAACTCTCAGAACACACTAAAAACATTCTCGGTCTACAGCTCCCTACTGATCCCCGCTGGGTTGACCTTGCCAATATTTCATTGGAAGCGATCCTCACAGATCACGCCTATTGCGAGCAGAAAGCGGCTACTACCTGTATCACTTTGATACAACGGTATTCGGATAAAGAAAAATTAGTAGCCGAACTCGCTCCTATCGTTACCGAGGAATGGGGACATTTCAGATTGGTGTTGAATGAACTGAAAAAAAGAAAACTAACATTAGGCAAACAACGGAAAGACGAATACGTAAACAAGCTGATCGAGTTCCAGAAAAAAGGTGGAAGTCCCGAGGACCGTCTTCTTGATCATCTACTAACAATGGCATTGATAGAAGCCAGGAGTTGCGAACGTTTCAAAAGATTGAGCGAGGGCCTTCCCGATGCATACATGCGGAAATTTTACCGCCGTTTTATGGAAAGTGAAGCGGGACATTATACTTTATTTATTGAACTGGCGGAAACCTATCTCGAAAAACCCAAAGTAAGAAAACGCTGGAAAGAGTGGCTGACTTATGAAACGGGGATCATGAAAGATTTGGAAGTAAGGGGTGATAGGATACATTAATTAATGCTCCTGATTAATATTTGCCATCTCCAAAATAGACCAGTTCAGTTTTAAAATTCAAAAATGGATGTCTCTCTTGCAGTAGCTTTGTCTTTGTAAAATAAGATGCAAGAAATTTGCTGTGTATACCTGTTTGCGCATTAAACGGCTTATGCTGAAACGCAAGATTGATCTCGGCGATCTCTTTCATTAAATTTCTCGTCTCTTCACTCATACAGGCATTGATGAATTTCTCCCATACATATTGTGTTGCCTGGTAATTGGGATGCACAAGATCTTCGGCGTAAAATCGATAATCGCGCAGGTCATCTATCACCAGTTCATACGCGGGAAAATAGTATAACGCTTCATACCGTTCCACCAGTTGATGAACAGCCTGTATCAAAACAGCTTTGCTACGGTTATTCTCGATTACCCCTTCGCGCAAATGCCTTACCGGGCTGATCGTAAAGATGACCTGTAGCCCGGGATTGAATGCGAATAGTTTTTTTAAACTTTCATTGAGCACATCTACTACTTCTCCTGCGCTCATTAATCTTTTTTGAAACCATGTCGCCGGGGCTTTGTGGTTATTGGCGGCAACACTGCCTGTGGTTGCATTTGCAGCCTCTTCAGTTAAAGTATAGAGCCACGCAGAACCCAGGGTTATTAAAAGATGATCTGCATTTTTTAGATAGGTATGCGCTCCGGCAGTTGAATCATTTATTTTCTGCACACATTCTTCTGCAGTGATGCCTGAAAAACGGCTATGGTGTTTCCAGCTATGCCATGTTTCATTGTGCAGAAAAATATCGTCAGCAGTGATCTTCTTATTTTCGATATAGGAACCCAGCGCTTCCGCCACGCTAACGGGGTTGAACAAAATGCCATTGGGATTCTCAGATACGGTGAACTTATGTTTGCGTAATTTCTCCCCGATATTCTCCGTAAAACAGGACCCGATCAGCAATAACGAATGCCCGTGCTGAACGGTTCGGGGTAATTTCTTAATATCAAACTCAAAATGAAATTTCATACGTTAAATATAAGCTCCATGGTTTCGCCAGCAGGCATTTCATTCCATTGATCTAATAATTGCCCGAGGTAATTCCGAATAGCCGTTATTTTTTCTTCACTCAAAGCGATCGGCTGGCATTGGGTGTTCATCGCTATAAAAGATTGTAGCTGCACGGCGTTAAAATCTTCAAATTCTCCCTGCAGGATCTCCGTTAAAAACAGGTTGGACATATTCTCGGCATGACATGCTTCATCGGTTACCGTGATCCGTGCGCGTTTTTCCCTGTCTTCAAAATCTTTGATATCCATCCCATTATTCAGCATACCATTGAAAGCGGTACGATATTCCATAACAGATTCAATGGCGTAATGACTAAGATCATGACGTACAAAAAAATCATCACTATACATCCATGTTTCCGTTCCATTATCGCGGATGTATTTGATGATATGTGGCTTACCGGTATTTTTTGTTATAAGCATTTGCATATTACCTGAATATTTCAGCCGCTATCCGCAGGCTATTATTCAATGCTTCGTGATCGATATTCTTTAAAAGATCTTTCTCTTCAAAATAAGGTATCATTAATTCTGTGTCCATATTACCTACCAGTTCATCCTGCGCCATAGGACACCCGCCAATGCCTTTCAATGCGCCATCAAATCTTTTACAGCCGGCATTCGTTGCAGCATCTACTTTCGGCTGCCAGTCGTTCGGCGTTGAATGAAGATGTACGCCGATCGAAACATCCGGGTATTGCGGGAGTAAAGTTTGTAAAGCAAAACTCACCTGCGCAGGCGTTGCCAATCCCACGGTATCTGCCAATGAAATGATGTTGATACCGCGTTTTACCATCTCGTTGGCCCAATACAAAAGTATTTCGTCATTATATATATCACCGTATGGATTACCAAAGCCCATACTTAGATACACCACCAGTTCTTTATCGTTCTTTATGCACAACTCTAAGATCGACTCCACTCTTTGCAAACTTTCTTCCATGCTACTGTTCGTGTTACGCATCTGGAATGTGGGGGATAAAGAAAAAGGGAAACCGAGATAACTGATCTCATCATACACTACTGCTTCTTCAGCACCGCGCGTATTGGCTACGATGGCCAGCAGTTTTGTGCGCGTATCTGTCAGATCCAGTTTTGAGACCAGTTCTTTTGTATCGGCCATTTGCGGTATGGCTTTGGGTGAAACAAAACTTCCGAAATCCAATGTATCAAAACCCACTTTCAAAAGGCTATTGAGATAGTTTATTTTTTTTTCAGTCGCGATAAAATGGGGCCAACCCTGCATGGCATCGCGGGGGCATTCTACGAGTACGAGTGGTGAAAGATGAGCTGTGAGTATTTCTTCCATGAGGATACAAGTAAACAAATAAGTAAATAAACTACTTCCCCATCCTGTGTTTCATTGCTTCGTACAGAATGATACCGGTTGCCACAGATACATTGAATGAATCAAATGCTGCGGCCATCGGTATCTTAAAGAAATGATCCGCGGCTTTTGCAAGATAGGGTTGTACACCTTTTCCTTCATCACCCATAATAATACAACAGGGGTCGGTGAAAGGAAGTTCAAATACATTTTGCTCTGCACGCATTTCGCTGGTAAAAACTTTGATGCCGTTGAGATGTAAAGTATCCACAGCTTTTAATAAACTATTTACGCGGCAGATATGTATCTGTTCCAATGCACCGGCACTGCTTTTCATAGCTTCTTCATTCAATGCACCTACCCCTTTATCGGGTATGATGATGGCCTGCGCTCCGCAACACACCGCACTTCTTGCAATGGCACCGATGTTGCGAACATCAGTTACACCATCCAGCATTAAGAACAAAGGAAGTTCGCCGTTCGAAACCACATGATCGATCACTTGCTGAAGATCCATGTATTGAACCCTTGCAGCGAACGCGATCAGGCCCTGGTGATTTGCTTTTGTTAACCCATTTAATTTTTCGATGGGCACAACCTGTATGGGAACATTGTGTTCTCTCGCCAGCTGGCGGATCGTATTGATCACGTCTCCAACCGCATTCTTTTGAAGCAAGATCTTATCGATGGCTTTCCCGGATTGCAGGGCCTCAACCAATGGTTGCCGGCCGATAATAAGTGAACTTTGTTTAACAGGCATCTGCAAATGTATTACTTCAATTTTCCTTCTGCGAACAGTAGTTTTATTTTTATGATAGCCGCTACGCTCATCGAATCGGTGATCAACCCCTCTTCAACCATGCCGTATGCTTCATAGAAAGGAATTTTCTTCACGATGAGCTGCTCTGTTTCTTCCGGTTCCGGTTCCAATTGCGTTAAATCTGTGGCCAGGTACACGATAGCCAACTCATCGCTTACAGAATTTGACAGATGAATGCGTAACAACGGTTGCCAATGAGCTGCTACCAAACCTGTTTCTTCCAGTAGTTCCCGTTTTGCGCCCGTTAAGGGATCGTCTGTAACCGGAGAACCACCTTCGGGAATCTCCCAACTATAGCTATTCAGAGGAAAACGGTATTGTCCAACCAGCCAGGTATTCATTTCTTCATCCAATACCATGATACCAACAGCCGTATTTTTAAAATGTATTTTCCCGTAAATGCCTTTGTTGCCGGCAGGATTCAATACATCATATTCGGTAACAGATATCCATGGATTCTCATACACATTTTTCTCACCGTTGATGATCCAGGGATTAATTTCCATTATGCGCCTATTTTTTTCGAATGATAAAAGGCAAAGAGGCAAGCAGGTAAACAACGATGATACCCGCCAATACAAATTTGATCGCTGCAAAGTAAAAAGTAAATTGAAGCAATGTGATTGTATAATTTCCGTCAATACTTTGCATCATCAGCAGGTTCTCAGCAATATCAAAAATACCTGCCAGGTAGGCCATTTTAGCGAAGAACAATCCTGCCTGGCGCGGCACACTGTTTTCCGGCCATCTTTCGGAGCAAAGCTCCGCTGCAACAGATAGAAAGAGCGTATATGAAATGATAAAAAGAAAATCGAGCCAGATATTTGTCTTCACAGTCGTGATATCCCAATGGGAAAGCAATTCCAGTAGTCTTTGCGGTGTGTAGGCAAATTCAAGATTCACGATACCGCCCGGGCTGGTAGGATTCACGAGGCTATTGCCCTGCCAACGCAGCACTATGATCATTACTACTGTGAGAAAAGCAGCAACAGAAATATTTTTTTTCATACGGTGGTTTGAAGAGGGCTGCCAGGTATTAGCGATTCGCATTTAACAACGGGCTACAGCTAACGCCTAATACCTGGTAGCTAAAATTAAAAAAAAACCTCTGCCCAACAGAGCAGAGGTTTCGATTATTTTCTTTTTATGCTTATTTAACACCAAAAGCTTTTTTCACTTTGGTAACATAATCAAGTTTTTCCCATGTAAACAGCTCTACTTTTACATTCTTAACCTTACCATCCGGTGAAGTGAATTGTTTAGTCACCACTTCATTCTTACGGCCCATGTGCCCGTAAGCAGCAGTTTCACTGTAAATAGGTGTACGTAATTTCAAACGCTGCTCGATAAAGTAAGGACGGAGGTCAAAAATACCTTCAACCATTTTGCCGATCTGGCCATCAGTCAGGTCAACCTTCGCTGTACCATAAGTATTTACATTGATAGAGGTTGGTTGTGCCACCCCGATCGCATAGGAAACCTGTACCAATACTTCATCTGCAATACCCGCTGCTACCAGGTTCTTTGCAATATGGCGTGTTGCATAGGCTGCAGAACGGTCAACTTTACTTGGATCTTTTCCGCTGAATGCACCACCGCCGTGTGCACCTTTGCCACCATAGGTATCTACGATGATCTTACGGCCCGTTAAACCGGTATCACCATGCGGGCCACCGATCACGAATTTCCCTGTTGGGTTGATATGATACTTGATCTTATCATTGAACAGTTTGCCGTATTTCTTATACTTCGCTTTTACGCGCGGGATCAGAATGTTTACAATATCTTCTTTGATCTTAGCCAGCATCTTCGCCTCTGAATCAAAATCATCATGCTGTGTTGAAACCACGATCGCATCTATACGAACCGGTTTGTTATTGTCATCATACTCAAGGGTTACCTGGCTCTTGGCATCAGGACGCAGATATTTGATCTGTTTGTTCTCTCTTCTCAAAGCAGCCAACTCAATCAGGATCTTATGCGCAAGGTCAAGTGCCAATGGCATGTAATCATCTGTTTCGTTGGTAGCATAACCAAACATCATTCCCTGGTCGCCGGCACCCTGCTCTTCTTTTTTCTTTTTATCAACTCCCTGGTTGATATCTGCAGACTGCTCGTGAATAGCTGAAAATATACCACAACTGTTTGCTTCAAACATGTACTCACTCTTGGTATAACCGATCTTGCGGATCACACCACGTGCAATTTCCTGAACATCGAGGTATGCTTTCGATTTCACTTCACCGGCCAGTACAACCTGCCCTGTGGTTACCAATGTTTCACAAGCCACTTTTGATTGTGCATCAAATGCTAGAAAATTGTCAATAAGCGCATCAGATATCTGGTCGGCTACTTTATCCGGATGTCCTTCAGATACACTTTCAGAAGTAAACAAATAAGGCATATTATTTTGGTTTTAATGGGTGCAAATATATAATAATGAACAATACAATAATACCTGTTATCAGATACGTGAGAAAATAACCCTCAAACGCATTCTGAAACGTGAATTGGTACCACCGCCTAATCGTACCCTTCCATCTCCGACATCGTTTCCGACAGTTGGCGTGAGATAGTACATCTGTGAGCTTGTATTCCCCGGGTAGGGAGGTGTATAATGCAATGAATCCTGGGCAGGTGCACTCAAACGCAGCGTGAACGAAGTGTCTTTCCTGGTAACAATGCCTTGCACATAGCGACTGAGATCAAATGTATACGCAGCTACTTTATCATAGCCATTGATAGCTTTTGAACTGAGGTAACCGCCAAAGGTGGAAATATTAGGGCTTCCGTCGGAGTTGATAGTATAATCGTTCGGGATATTTTTCTTCACCTTTAAAACTGAATCATAACGGCTCAGTAATAAATAACGGGGCGGAAGCATAAAGGGCTCAACGAGGGGGTGTGCATCGTCCGGCACCTGCTCTGCAATCAGTTCGGCCCTGTGAATGATGCGGTTCGACAATCCCTGTAAACCCGGTATACGCACCCTTACATAAGATCCTGGTGAGGTTTGAATATATACGAGCGAATCAGGTTTTGAAGTGGTAGTAAAGTGCGTAGCAGCCTCACTTCCTGCTTTATTCCTGATGACCCTATTCATATGTCCATCTGTTCCGCCAACAAAATTGAAATAGGCAACCGAGGTATCCCTTACAGTAGCACCCGTTGAACTGGAACTATAATATAAAGCAAACTTTGAATTGGTATCAAGCAGGTTAACTTTTAAAAGCGCATTTGCACCGCCAGAAGCATCGGCCTGCAAAGCAAAACCAGCAAAATTTGTTCTGAACATCGAGTCTGACTTGTACGCCCCCAATGAATCATAATTTTTCAGGAAACGGAATGCCTGCGAACTGTTGAGTTTGATACGGATCTGGTTGCTTGAGTTCTCGTAGCGATTATTAACCGAATCTGTTAATCGGCGGATATCAAGCGTAACCGGCGGAGCCAATGCGAACCCTGTCGAAATAGGACCTGGATAATTCACCGGATAACTAATAGCAGGGTCGAGCAGGGTATTACCGTTGATCTCGAAAAGACGAAGGGTAAGCGGTCTGGTTGAATCACCATACACACCCCTGTAGCTGAGTATCAGGACGGCAGAATCAACAACCAGGCTGTCTTTATTACCGGCAAAATAGTAAGGAAACGTCGGCGGCTTCATCTCAAAAAACATGGAAGCTGTTGTGGTACCAAATAAAGGATCGTTGGTTATGGCGCCTACCAGGTGATTATCTGCTGCGTACAGCCTGGCAGAATCAAGATCATCAAATGAATCGGTAATTACATCAAGCAATGTGTCTTTGGTGATCACACCATCTATCGGGGGAATTAAACCTGCCCCTATATCGGTAGAAGTAATACGCGTACAGCCCGAAGAAAAAGCGATTAAAACAATACCCGAAATAAATATTCTACGCAGCGTAAAAAATGAATGCATGAGTTAGTAATTACTTGCCCGCAAGGTCGTTGTACAATTCTAAATACTCTGTTAAATCAGAATCCCATCCTTTAAAGGGAACTACTTTCTTACCCTTTACTTTAGCGAATTCGTCAACCAGTTTTTTCTCGATCTTATCAGCACCAAAGGTGATGGCATCAGCGAAGGTTGCCCCACCCCTGAACATGGCTGTATTATTGCCTTCCTTGAAAGCTTCCAGATCCTTTTCTTTGATATTGGCGTTTATGATGGCTTTCTGCACAAAATCGGTACCCAGCTTCTCCGTAAATGTATTGGCGCCGATCGTGAAAACTACCTTGCTGTTACCAAAAACAGGCTCTTTTTTATAAGCTGTTTTAATATAGGCGGGGATCAGGCCGGTCATCCAGCCACTGCAATGGATGATATCGGGCGGCCATCCGAATTTCTTAACCGTTTCAAGCGCCCCCTTACAAAAGAATACCGTTCTGAGGATATTGTCCTCGAACCAGTTCTCTGCATCATCATGAAAAATCTGCTTCCTTTTAAAGAAATCCTCATTTTCAAGGAAATAGACCTGTAAACGGGCATTAGGAAGAGAAGCCACTTTGATCTGAAGAGGGTAATCATCATTATCAACAGATACATTGATGCCCGACAGCCTCACCACTTCATGCAGTCTGTGCCTTCTTTCATTGATCACACCAAAACGTGGCATAATGCACCTTACCTCCAACCCAATATCATTACTTTTGATTGCCAGTTTATTGATCACCTCGGCAAATTCCGTCAGTTCCAAATACGGAGACATCTCAGTAGCAATGAATAAAATTCTTTTCTTTGTTGACATTAGTTACGTGAATTTTAGCACGATGCTGGAAAATGAGTTGGCGAAGGTACATAAATTGCACCGAAAAGCAACCATAAACAGGGTTTTGCCCAAATCTGCCCCCAAATGATCCTATTTAAAACGATTGCCGGATTCACTAATCATCTTAATAAGATACGGGATATAAACCGAACCATCGGGTTCGTGCCCACCATGGGCGCCCTTCATGCCGGACACCTCAGCCTTGTGAATCACAGTAAAAAAAATACACATATAACGATTTCCAGTATTTTTGTGAATCCTACCCAGTTCAACGACCCTGCCGATTTCGCCAAATACCCCGTAACACTCGAGCAGGACCTTCTTTTACTTGAAAAAGCAGGTTGCAACATCGTATTCCTGCCATCAGTCAAAGAAATATATCCCGAAGGAACGGCTCCAACCGAACATTTTGACCTGGGTTATCTTGAAACCATACTGGAAGGAAAATACCGGCCGGGACATTTCCAGGGTGTTTGCCAGGTGGTATACAGGTTGCTCAAAATTGTTCAACCCACTACCCTTTTCCTTGGCCGCAAAGACTACCAGCAATGCATGGTGATTAAGCGATTGATCGGTTTGGCCGGATGGAATATTGAACTGGACATCATTCCCACACTAAGGGAAACCTCCGGCCTGGCAATGAGCAGCCGCAATTTGAGGTTGTCTGAAGATGAGCGGGTATCGGCCACTGCTATTTACCGCGCTCTTTTTTATATCAAAGAACATTTAGCGGTTGGTAACGTTAATAGCCTTACAACAACAGCCAGCCAACTGATCCTTGATGCCGGTTTCGAAAAAATAGATTACGTAACGATCGCCGATGCGGAAACATTGGAGCCGGTAACCGAATGGGCCGGTGAAAGAAAACTGGTAGCGCTGGTAGCAGCATTTATCGGGGGCGTAAGATTGATTGATAATATGCCGCTTAACTAACGGGGCAGGAACAGAAAAAATGAACTTATTCAAACTTCTTTGTTTTTGATTTGCGTTTATCTTTTTTCGTGTCATCGCATATGCTATTTCCTACGCTGTACGCTGTTATCTTAATGTAAAAAAAGTTTTATTTGAATTGCTTACTTAACTTGCCGGTGAATGATGTTGTATGAATAAACGGTTGATATCCATATTGAAATATCTTTTTTTTCTTGGCCTGGGCATTTTTCTTGTATGGTGGAGCCTGCACCAGATCCCGGATGACGAATGGGACAAATTCAAAGAGGCTCTGGCAAAGGCCCACTACTGGCTGATCATACCTGTGTTTCTTATTCTTTCCACCAGTCACCTGTTAAGGGCGCTGCGCTGGAAGACTTTAATGGAACCCATGGGGTATAACCCATCATTGCGCAATACTTTTTTTGCCGTAATGATCGGGTATCTCGCCAACCTGGCCGTACCCCGTTTAGGTGAAGTATTAAAATGCACCATCCTGGCCAAATATGAAAAAGTACCGGCCGAAAAGATCATCGGCACCATTGTAGCAGAACGTGTGTTTGATGTGTTGTGTCTTGGATTGATCTTTTTACTCGCATTGATCTTACAGTTTGATGTGGTAACCGGCAGCTACCAGGACGTAAAAGCTTTGCGGGCGCCGCATCCCGCCGCACCTATGTCAACCACTAAACTTGTGATTATCCTGGTGATCGCCCTAGCCATTGCTATTTATGTAATTCGCCTGATCATTACAAAAAAATGGCGGACGCTGATCGCAAGTATCAAAAAAATCATCGCAGGTGTATGGGAAGGGTTGATCACCGCAAGGAAACTAAAACACAAATGGGCTTTTGTTATCTATTCGATCTCAATCTGGGCATTATACATTGCCGGCACATGGATCGGGTTCCATGCAACAGACGGCACAGCCGATCTCGGATTTAAAGAAGCGGTAAGCTGTCTTGCGTTCGCAAGCATCGGTATGATCATTACGCCCGGCGGCATTGGTGCGTATGCATTCCTGCTTGCCAAAGTATTAGAACAGAATGATACTCCTTATGCCATTGGTATCGCAAACGGCACACTCCAATGGTTCGCACAATGTATTATCGTATTAGTGATCGGTGGACTTTGTTTGATACTGTTGCCATTCTATAACAAACAGAAAAAAAATGAAAGCAGTTAACGCCATCGAAAAAAAAATATTTACACTCCCGCAAATGCTGGCGCAGATTGCCAGTTGGCGCGTAACAAACAAGACCATTGCGTTTACAAATGGTTGTTTCGACATCTTTCATGAAGGACATATCTTCTCTCTGTCACAAGCCGCGCTGGAAGCGGATTATCTGATAGTTGGCGTGAACAGCGACAGCAGTACCAAACGATTAAAAGGCCCTGAAAGACCCATTAACCATGAACACAGCAGGGCACTGCTCCTCGCCAGTCTCGCCATTATTGATGCCGTGGTGATCTTTGATGAGAATACGCCCTTTGAACTCATCAACGCCGTGCAACCTGATGTACTGGTAAAAGGTGGTGACTATACTATTGAGCAGATCGTGGGTTCCAAAGAAGTGATCGCCAACGGCGGACGTGTAGTGATCAATCCTATTGTGGAAGGGTTTTCTACAACGGGGATCATTGCGCAAATCAAATCATCTTTTTCCTGATTTTGGAATTTTGGAAATGGGAAATTGGGAAATTTCTGTCAGGCTCAGAACCCTGCGTAAACTTAACATTGCCGAAAAACTCACTTTCATATATTTGACAGGGTGCACGCGGAGCCACAATTTCCCAATCTCCCAATTTCCCATTTCCAAAATTTCAAAATTTCCCCAATTCGCTCCATGTCTAAAAAGCTACTCATTCAACGCGACATCAGCTGGCTGAGTTTTAACGCAAGGGTGTTGCAGGAGGCAAATGATCCGACTGTTCCATTAAAAGAACGTATACGTTTTCTGGGCATCTTTTCCAACAACCTGGATGAGTTTTTCCGCGTGCGCGTGGCTACTTTGAAACGCATGGTGGAACTTTCTGCAAAGAAGAAAAAACTAAACATGCACCTGGAAGAAGATCCGCAGGATATTCTCGACCAGATACAAACCATTGTACTGCAGCAGCAGAATGAATTCAACCGGATATGGGCAGGTCTTTTAAAAGAACTGAAAAAAGAAAAAATATTCCTGGTTGATGAGAAACACCTGAACCGGGAACAGAAAGCTTTTGTTACAAAATTCTTTGATGAAGAAGTACGTTCGAACATCATCCCATTAATGATCGAAAGCGTACCGCTGCTACCCTACCTGCGCGATAAAAGCATTTACCTCGGTGTGGTAATGCGGAAAGAGCATTCTGCATATGAGCAGAAATATGCATTAATAGAAGTACCCTCGAAAGCCATAGGAAGATTTATTCAACTCCCGTCAAAGCCCGATGAAAAGCAGATCATCCTGCTGGAAGATGTGATACGGTTTAATCTTCCCTATATATTTTCTTATTTCAATTATGACTCCTTCGAATCACATATTTTTAAAGTAACCAAAGATGCGGAGATAGATATTGACAATGATGTAAGCACAACGTTTGTAGAAAAGATTGAGAAAGGTGTGAAGAACCGTCGCAAAGGAAAGCCTGTACGTTTTGTCTATGATAAAGAAATGGACGCGGGACTGCTCGAATACCTGATGAAAAAACTAAGTCTCGGACATAAAAGCAACCTCATACCCGGGGGGCGTATACATAACTTCAGGCATTTCATGGATTTTCCTGATGTGTTTAACACAAAGAATACACGCCGCGCGCCTTTTACCCATCCTGCGCTACAGAGTTCCATGCGTGTAACAGATGTGATCGCGAAAAAAGATGTGATGTTGCATTTCCCTTATCATTCATTCAATACCATCATCGATCTTTTACGCGAAGCGGCCATCGACCCGGATGTGCGTTCCATTAAAATAACTGCGTACCGGCTCGCATCCAATTCAAAAGTGATCAATGCATTGGTGAATGCGGCAAGGAACGGTAAGGAAGTGATCGTGATGCTTGAATTAAAGGCCCGTTTTGATGAAGAAGCGAACCTCGAGTGGAGAAATGTGTTGGAGGAGGAAGGTGTAAAAGTGTTATTGGGTGTTCCACAGATGAAAGTACATGCGAAATTGTGTATCATAAAAAAACGAAAAGGCAATAAGACCATTCAATATGGCTTTGTGAGCACGGGTAACCTCAACGAGAAAACATCGAAAGTATACGGTGATCATTGCCTGCTTACGGGCAACCGGAATGTTATGGCCGATATCAACCGGATCTTTCATTATATAGAAAACTGGAAAACAGGAACGGCACATTTACGCACCTGTAAAACATTGATGGTTTGTCCAACCGGTATGCGTCGCGCCTTGAACTTATTGATCAACCGGGAGATCAAACATGCAAGAGCCGGAAAAGAAGCAAAGATCATCCTGAAAGTAAATTCATTGAGCGATGCCTTGCTTATTCAGAAATTAAATGATGCCGCCAAAGCGGGTGTTGAAGTGCATATGATCGTGCGGGGCATTTTTTGTGCGATCACCCATCCTAAAAAATTAAAACAAAAGGTTTCCGCTATCAGCATCGTGGATGAGTACCTTGAACACGCACGCGTGATGTTGTTCCATAACCTGGGCAAAGAAAAAATATACATCTCAAGCGCCGACTGGATGGTGCGTAACCTTGACCATCGCGTGGAAGCCGCCATTCCGGTAATGGACCCTGCAATTGCGGCTGAATTAAAAGATATTATCCACATTCAATTAAGAGATAACGTAAAGGCAAGGATCCTCGACAATGATTTATCCAACAACTATGTACCTTCCACGGGCAAAAAAAAGGTACGCTCGCAGATAGAGACGTATCATTACCTGTACAAGAAAAACATAGTGAACAGTGAGGTTAGCAGCCATTGATATCGGGAGTAACGCGGCGAGATTATTGATCGCCGAAGTAGTGCAGGACAAAGAAGGGAAGACCTGTTTCAACAAACTGAACCTGGTGCGCGTTCCATTGCGATTGGGTTTTGATGTGTTTGAAAAAGGCGAGATCTCTAAAGAAAAACGCGGCATGGTATTGCAGACGATGAAGGCCTATGGCCACCTCATCAATGCCTATGGCGTAAAGAATGTGATCGCCTGTGCTACCAGCGCCATGCGCGATGCGGCCAACAGCGCCGACCTTATCAGGAAAGTAAAATTAGAAACAGGCCTTGAAATAGAGATCATAAGCGGCGACCTCGAGGCTACGATCATTTATGAGAACCATGTGGCAGAGCATATGGATACCGACCACAGTTATATGTACATTGATGTTGGCGGTGGCAGCACGGAACTTACTTTTTTTGCAGAGAACAAACTTGTCTTCAAACAATCCTTCAATATCGGCACCATCCGCCTGTTAAAGGATATGGTAGATGATGCAAAATGGAACGAAGTAAAAGAAACCATCAAAACAAAAACAAAAGGATACAAGAAAATAGTTGCCATCGGTACTGGTGGTAATATCAACAAAGTATTCTCACTCAGCAAAAAGAAAGACGGCAAACCGCTTAGCCTCGACCTGCTCAAGGATTATTACAAAGAGATCGGCAGTTTTTCTCTCGAAGACAGGATCAATGTTTATAAACTGCGTGAGGATCGTGCGGATGTAATTGTTCCAGCATTGCAGATATACATCAACGTAATGCGCTGGTCAGATACAGACGAGATCTATGTTCCAAAGATCGGTTTGGCTGATGGATTGATACAACATTTATATTCTGAATTAACTGCGAAAGGGATTTCATCCTGATATTCGGAAATGTAAATAGCACGCGGATGACGCGGAAAAAACGGATTTACTCGGATCTGGCTTTGTTTTATCCGTGATGATCCGTTTTTTCCGCATCATCCGTGTGCCATTACGATTCCAGCTTTATGGAGATTTAACCAATATCGATACTCTCAAAAAAATAATCTACCTATTTTGCGTTCGTTCCAATCCTAAAGTCAATGTCTACTCATAAAGAAATAAAAAAAGTCACCACCCACACCTTACTTAAAATGAAATCCACCGGCACCAAGATCTCCATGATCACTGCCTACGATTTTTCATTTGCAAGATTATTCGATGCAGCAGGTATTGATGTAATACTTGTTGGGGATAGCGCCAGTAATGTAATGGCCGGCAATGAAACCACCGTACCGATCACAATGGAACAGATGATCTACCATGCACAATGCGTGGTTCGTGGCATTGACCGCTGCCTGGTGGTGGTGGATATGCCTTTTGGTTCTTATCAATCTAATGCAGACAATGCAGTGGCATCGGCCATACGCATCATGAAAGAAACGGGCGGGCATTCTGTGAAATTAGAGGGCGGTGAAGAGGTACTGGACAGCATCAAACGGATCGTGGCAGCGGGCATTCCGGTAATGGGCCATCTCGGGCTCACGCCTCAATCCATTTATAAATTCGGCACCTATACTGTGCGCGCGAAGGAAGAAGCCGAAGCCGATAAACTGCGTAAAGATGCACTGCTTTTACAGGAGGCGGGATGTTTCGCTATCGTTCTGGAAAAAATACCCGCCGAACTGGCCCAGGAAGTGAGCCAGAGCCTTACCATTCCAACCATTGGCATCGGCGCAGGGAAGAACTGCGACGGGCAGGTATTAGTTATGCATGATATGTTAGGAATTAATAATGAGTTTAAGCCACGTTTCCTCCGCCAATACCTTAATTTAGAGAACCAGGTTGTTGGCGCGGTACAACAATACATCCGCGATGTGAAATCACAGGATTTCCCCAACCAGGAAGAATCGTATTGATTTTTTCACCGATAAGACTACAGCTTTCACCCATATTGTGTTTTGGGCTTGCTGCGGCTTAATTAGTTTTGACCTCAAACCTATATGCAACATGAGAAAGCTATTATTACTGGCATTCATGCCGATGGCGTGTATGCTTGCAAAAAAAACATTGGCACACTCTTACAAACTGATCGATTCTGTAAAAGTGGTGCATGTGACAGACGGTAATATCGACGAATGGAAAATTGAAAAATTTGAAACGGATCCGGTAACCAAGATCCAACATTGCGTAGATCATGACGGAGAGAATTTATACGTTGCGATGAAGATTTCCGATCAACTTCTGCAGACAAGAATAATGACACAAGGCATGAGCCTGCTCATTGATAAGAAGGGAAAGAAGAGAGAAGGATCAGGAATTCAGTTTCCTGCAAAAGTTTCTATAAACGGCTTAACCCGCGGCGGTGGTGGATCGGATCCTAAACAGATACGTGAGAAAAATGCATCCATGATGGTCTTCTTCAAAGCTTTCGGTCTTGATAATCTTGAAGAGGAAAAATTATATGTTATTTCTCAGCCCGGTTTGGTCAATATTAATTTCGGCTGGGACGATGCAGACAATATGTATATCGAGTATGCAGTGCCATACATTTTTCTCGGGTCAACAGCTTCGCTCAATGGCAAACCGTTGAGTATCGGTTGGAAAATACCTGAAGGTGGGGGAGGCGGGGGAAGATCATCTGCCGGGGCTTCTTCTAGTGGTGTGACAACCACAACAACAAGCATCGTTGGCGTTCCTGCAGGAAGTTCGCCACCAACTACATCTTCACGCGGAGGAAGAGGAGGAGCAGGCAGAGGCGGAGGCGGAGGCAGTTTTGAAGCTCCCCAGGAAAGCAGTGTGAAGAGCAGCTATGTGTGGACAAAATATGTATTGACTTTTTAACTTAAAATAAACCAGGTTTACTTGAGAAACACTAACAATAAAAAGATAGTAACACTGATCACACATGTGCTTGCGTGGATCGTCTTTATTACCTTACCTTTTCTTTTATTCTTTCCCAGGCTGCGTGAATTCAATCTCAGCAATCACCAGTTGGCGCAGATCATTTGTACCAATGTGTTCCTCGTACTGTTCTATTATCTTAATACATTGGTGTTGGTGCCACGTTTGCTGGCAAAGGAAAAATGGTTGTGGTATATTCTTTCCGTACTAGTTTGTCTCTGGATATTTTTGAATGCACCGCGACAGATCGCTTTATTGATCGCAGATCCCGAACCCTTCAATGAGCTTAACAGGGAATGGATAAGAGTGAGGAACCCGGCTTACAAAGGAAAACTCCATCCGCAGGGAACAGGATTCACCCGCGGGCAACGGCCGGTAGCGGATCCTTACAATACTGTATTGTTCCTATTGATATTTACTGTTGGTACCTGTATCTCTGCAATACAACGCTGGCTAAAAACTGAACAGAACAGAAAGGCAACGGAGAATGAAAAATTAAATACCGAATTATCATTCTTAAAATCGCAGGTGAATCCGCATTTCTTTTTCAACACGTTGAATAATATTTATTCATTGGCTGTTGTAAGAAGTGAGAAAACAGCTCCTGCTGTGATGAAATTATCAGCCATCATGCGTTATATCTTAACGGAAACGCAACATGACCTTGTGCCGCTGAGCAATGAAGTCGATTTCATTCACAATTTTATCGATCTGCAGAAAGTGCGGTTAACAGATAAAGTGATCCTGAATTTTGTAGCGGAAGGGAATGCCGAAAATTTACTGGTTGCCCCGCTCCTGTTCATTCCTTTCGTTGAGAATGCATTTAAATACGGGGTGAGCACCAAGGAGTCCTCAAACATTAACATTGAAATAAAAACAGAGGGTACAAAGATCCTGTTCGCTGCAGTAAATTACATAGTGCCTTCAGAGAATAACCTGATGGAAAACACAGGCATCGGCATCAACAATGTAAAACGCAGGCTGGAACTGATGTATGCCGGCAAACACAAGCTGACCACTTTTGAAAACGATAATTATTATAACGTTCACTTAGAGATAGAAACCGCCTGATGATACATTGTATAGCCATAGACGATGAACCTTTAGCACTGCAACTCATTAACGAATATTGCAGTAAGATATCTTTTCTCAAACTCGAGAAAACATTTACCAATACAGACGAGGCACGGGCCTACCTGCAGGAGAACACGGTGGACCTCTTGTTCCTCGATATACAGATGCCTGATATCAATGGCATGCAGTTCTATAAAGGGCTCACGCAAAAACCACCGGTGATCTTCACCACTGCCTACAAAGATTTTGCTGCCGAGGGATTTAATGTGGATGCAGTGGATTATTTATTAAAACCATTTGAGTACGACCGCTTTTTAAAAGCCTGTTATAAGGCTAACGAATACCTTGAGTTCCTCAGCACACAGGAGTTACAGCTCAACTCCATTTTTGTGAAAGTGAATTACGAGATCATGAAAATCAATCTCAAGGATATTGAATTGATCGAAGCACTGGATGATTATATCAAAATATACATCAAACCAAATCCTGTACTCACGCTGATGACATTGAAAAGCATACAGGAAAAATTACCATCGCGCGATTTTGTAAGGGTGCACCGTTCGTTTATTGTACCCCTTGCCCGCATAGAAAAATTCAGCAAAACAAAATTGTGGACAGCGGGTAAAGAGATCCCGATTGGCAGCAGTTACAGCCAGGTTTATGACCAGTTGCTGGCACTCTCCAAAACAAAGTAATTCCCCGATTGCTATAGTGTACTCGCCTATATCTTTTGCAAATAGTAACTACAGCAAATAATTTTATAGTGATCATTTTTCATAAATGTTTCATGCAAGGTTTTAAAGAAAGGGTATTGCCGGTTGTTCTCAGCCAGGGAATACCTTTTTTTATTGACCCCCGCCCCCTAAAGGGGAGTGCTTAATATTCGAAACCACGCAAAATTCCTCTGCTTAAAATTATTTTGCTACTTAAATTCCCCCTTTAGGGGGTTAGGGGGTAGCTTTGCGAAAAGTACAGAACATGGATTTTCTTACACAACTCGGCATCTCACAAACCAACCCAGGTGTATCAACCGGTACGCAATGGCTCAACAGTAACGGCACAGCCATCGATTCGTTTTCGCCGGTAGATGGAAAAAAGATCGGCTCGGTTGCAAGCGCAGATACCACATCGTACGAAGCAATTATAGCCAAAGCACAGGAGGCATTTGCTGTTTGGCGCACATGGCCCGCACCCAAGCGTGGCGAAATTGTAAGACAGGTAGGCGATGCATTGCGAGCCAATAAAGAACCTCTTGGTAAACTGGTAAGCTATGAAATGGGCAAGAGCCTGCAGGAAGGATACGGCGAGGTACAGGAAATGATCGATATCTGCGATTTTGCGGTGGGCCTCTCCCGGCAATTATATGGTCTCACAATGCACAGCGAAAGGCCCGCACATCGTATGTATGAGCAATGGCATCCTTTAGGTATTGTAGGCATCATCTCTGCATTTAATTTTCCTGTTGCGGTATGGGCATGGAACAGCGCCTTATCATGGGTTTGCGGCAATGTTACCATCTGGAAGCCAAGTGAAAAAACACCATTGTGCGGTATCGCGGTTCAAAATATTATTGCAGAAGTATTTGAAAAAAACAATGTACCCGAAGGAGTGAATGGTTTGGTACAGGGTGGAAGAGAAGTGGGTGAATGGCTGAGCAATGATGCACGCATACCATTGGTATCTGCGACAGGCTCCACAAGAATGGGCAAAGCCTTGAGTGCGGCTGTAGCTGCGCGGTTGGGAAAAACTATCCTGGAACTGGGTGGCAACAATGCCATCATTATATCCAAAGATGCTGATCTTGATATGGCACTTATCGGTTCCGTATTTGGTGCGGTTGGAACTGCCGGCCAACGCTGTACCAGCACACGCAGGCTGATCATTCATGAAAGCGTGTATGATACTTTCAAAGAAAAATTAGTGAAAGCTTATAGCCAGTTGCGTATTGGCAATCCATTGGATGTCAATTTTCATGTAGGTCCATTGATCGATACAGAAGCGGTGAAGATGTATCTCAGTTCCATTGAGCAATGCAAACAACAAGGTGGACATTTTATTGTAGAAGGTGGTGTAGTAGAGGGCAAAGAGTATGAGAGTGGTTGTTACGTTAAGCCATGTATAGCCGAAGCAAAAAACGAAATGGCCATCGTGCAACACGAAACCTTCGCGCCAATTTTATATTTAATGAAATATAAAACTATAGAAGAAGCCATCGCTTTACAGAATGGCGTACCCCAGGGACTCTCCTCTTCTATTATGACGCTGAACATGCGTGAAGCCGAACAGTTCCTGTCACATACCGGCAGCGATTGCGGAATAGCCAACGTGAACATCGGTACGAGCGGTGCAGAAATTGGCGGCGCATTCGGCGGCGAAAAAGAAACCGGCGGCGGACGTGAAAGTGGTAGTGATGCCTGGAAAGCGTACATGCGCAGGCAAACCAATACGATCAACTGGAGCGATAAACTGCCTTTAGCACAGGGAATCGTGTTTGACCTGTAGCAACATATAATAACGATTTTAGAAAGCTTTAACCTCCCGGTTAAAGCTTTTTTTCTTGTATAATGCAAAAAAGATATTTAGTTTTAAGTTCCCCTTTTTTTTGAAAGCATTCCTTAACCCAATCTTCGTGAAATGTTATTAGCGATACTTGTTCCTTTTCTTTCATTTTTCTTTAGGGGAAAGATCATTTCAGCCATTGTTTGTTTGATCCTGCAAATCACCTTAATTGGATGGCTCCCGGCAGCTATCTGGGCAGTGATGTCGCTAAACAATGCAAGAGAAGAAAGAAGAAATGATAAATTGATTAGGGCAATAAGAGAGAATAGAAGATAAGACTACAAAATAAAAAACTGCCAATTCCCATTTTATGAGTCTAAAAAGGATTTTATTTCTTCTTTTTATCATCTTCAGTATGGGTTGCACTGAATTTAAAAAAAAGTTGGCTCAAAAAATAACTTCTGCTTCCCTCACAGGAAGCTGGTTCTTGTATAATATATCACATAGCAACAAACCCCGAAATGCGGAAGATGGCTGGTTACAAAGAACAGTTACTGACTCACTGGTTAAACAGGGATTACTGTTGACTTTTTTTAAAGATGGGAATTTTACAGAAATTAATGGAGCCGACAACTACCAATCCGGAAAATGGCAGATCCATGGTAAAGATCAGCTAGTATTCACCCGAAGGACCGGCGATACTGGTACCGCCTTTATAAAATTGGGAACATACAATGGACGGAGGGTGCTAACCGTACAAAAAAGCTCCAGCAGTACTGCACTCAACTTCGTATTATATGCGTTGCCTTTAAAAGACGACAAGGAAGATCCATTTTACCCCGCTAACAATTTGTGGCGGGTAAAACCTCTACAACAGGAATCTCCGCAACAGTTGCAGGAAAGGTTGACAAATTACTTCGGGCATCTCACCTACCTTTTGCAATCCGCGATTGAGCGGAAGCAGAAGATAGTGCCATTCCAGCTCTCACAGGGAATAGTACAGGTATATAGAGGTGGAATAGGAATACACAGGCGTATACAGGTACCGGAAACCTGGACCTCCCACTTTTACAACAATGACGACGCAATGAGAGCCTATAAAATGTTTGGAGAATACCTGAAGAAGGGTTCCTACAAAGGCGATAGCAATGGCGATTGGATAGAGGACGATTATAAGATCTTGTCCAGCATTTATAATGATGCAAAGCAGGGAAAGTTCCTGAATTTGCAGAATTGAGTTCCAGATTCGAAGTTTAATATTACGCGATGAACAATGGATTCAAACTGAAATGGATACGCACTCTCATCCTGGTGATAGGCTTTATCAGTGCATGGATCTTGTACCGCGCGTACAAATATTCTCAACTCTACAAAAATTATAAAATCGTTACAGGGCGGATCACACATGTTTCACCGGCAGTAATGAGAGGTACTTTCAGGAGTGTTGAGTACGAGTTTATAGTGAATGATAAGAAATATTCCGGCGCCGGCAAAACCACTTATTGCAAGAACTATCAATTGGGAGAATTGAGAAGGCTGCTGGTAGATCAGAAATTCAGCATTGCGTATGATTCAACAGACCCATCGAACAATGCTATTATTTTTTCTGTAAAAGCTGCCACTCAATTTAAACAGAAACCGACTGATATGTTACTGCATTTTGATTCCATCATCAATTGCATCAAAATACAGTAGAACCAACAAAATGCAGGTAATCCAAAAAATTATGAAAAAACAGGTATTACTATTTATACTATTGGTGTTTCTTACGCAACATGGTATTGCGCAAGGCAAATACGCCAGGCTTGATGAGATCATGAAAACCTATCATCACTACAATATGTTTGATGGAGCCGTATTGGTAGCTGAAAACGGGAAAGTCATCTATAAAAATGCTTTCGGCCTTGCCAACAGGGAATGGAACATACCCAATACCACAGACACAAAATTCATGATCGGCTCCTTATCGAAACCGCTTACGGCATTGCTCATGTTGATACAGGTTCAGAAAGGATCGGTGGATCTTGACAAAACCATTTCAGATTACCTTCCCGGATTTTCAAAAAAGAACGGCAACAGGATTACAATAAAACAATTACTTAGCCATACTTCAGGCATTCCTAACTACGATATCATCAAAGATTTTTTCCCGCGCATCAGCCGGCAGAATTACACAAGGGAAGATTATATAAAACTATACATGGATTCATCACTGGCTTTTGAACCGGGTAAAAGTTTTTATTATAGCAGCTGGGGTTATTTTACACTTGGGTACATCATGGAAAAAGTTACAGGGAAATCTTATTCCCAATTAATGAAAGAAGATATTTTCGACAGGATAGGAATGAAAAATTCCGGCTCGTATTTTCACACACAAGTCATTCCGAAAAGAGCAACCGGTTATGACTATGTACTCGGCGGTTATGCAAGCTCCGATTTCCGCGACCAATCCAATACCATGGGCACAGGCGACCTGTATTCAACAGTAGAAGATCTTTTTAAACTACACATGGCTTTGAGCAATCATACCTTGCTGAATAAAAAATTAAGCGAAGAAATGTTCGCACCTGGAATAAGGCCCGCTCAATATGGCTACGGATGGTTCAACAAACAATTCAAATACACCGAAACGGATAGCGTTGCTTCTAATTTTCATTTAGGAATGACTGATGGATTTCTTTCTTTTATGGTAAGGATACCTGCTACAAACAGTATGGCTGTGATCCTGTGCAACAGTTCTCCCACAGATTTCTTTGGTATTACCGGGGATCTTGTAAAAGTACTGCACAATAAACCCGCCAGGATAAGACAGCCAGTGCATAAAGCAATGGAAAACATCATTGCAAAAGAAGGGGCAGCCAAAGCAGTTGAAGCCTACCATCGTATGAAAAAAGATTCCACTCATTTTTATATCGATTGGATCTCGATGGATTTTCTCGGCAACCAGCTATTTACGCTAAAAAAATACGAAGAAGCCAGGATCATTTTTGAGAACAATGCAAGCGAGTTTCCAGCACGGGACCTGGTCCTGTGCAGCCTCGCAAAAACATACGAAGAATTAGGAAGGAAACAGGACGCGATCATTTGGTATAAAAAAACGCTAACGCTAAACCCGGGTTATGAGGAGGCGAAGAACAGGTTGAAAGCATTGGAGAATAGCAAATGATCAATCATCTGTATTCAATTTCGACTCTATTATTGATCTGACTTTAATCTACATGATGCGTCTTCATGCCAATGTTCTGGAAAAAGGATACACGCAATACATTATTATCCTTGAACTGCGTACCGGCCACATCCTCCTGGAACATATTCATTACACCAAATACAAGGTTATCATGCGAATTAACGGCATAGCTGAAGCCGAGAAAAACACGTTCCTGGTCAAACACATGATTGGGCAGATGCGGTGCATAATAAAGATAGAGCTCATTGCCAATCGCTGCCGCCAAGGTATTTGCTTTCAATCCCCGTTTGCTTAATGGTATCGCCCAGTAGAAATTGTAACGCACCTTATAGGTCAAGGTATAGGTACCCGCCAATGTATAATTATCGACCACATCCTCTCTGAATTTTTGTTCAAGCCTCACCCATTGCATCATCTTGCTTTTCCCGGGGTATTTATACCACTGGTATTGCTGCCAGGCAAAATGTTCGGGCTGCGAAATATATTTATGATTGTCACCGGGAAAATAATCTGAAAACCCATAGCCTGCTGTGAACTTGTTTTGCTTTTTATTATAGTAAGTGCCGGCCAGGCGGAAAACCATTTGAGAATAGCCATTGAAATAATGATCATTTGTATGAACCTCTGAATCAAACCACAACCCCCAATGCTTTGATAATTTTATTTGCGGGTTAAAAGCCACCCATGCCTGCTGCTGGTAAACAACGGGTTTACCCTGGCCAAAAGAATAGACTGAAAACAGGCATAAATAAACCAGGAATTGTTTGTGCATGATCGTAAGCAGTAGTGATAAGTCCACGCGCAAGATAAGTATTTTCTTCTCTCGTGTATTGTGTTTATCGGTCCCATTTCTTTTGTAAATTACTCTGGTGAGATCAAGGTTAAAATTATTCTGATACCTGAAACGGAACATCAATGCATATAGGCATCACACTAAACGATATTTCAATCCGGACGGAGTTACAGCCCGGCGACCTGGGTTTTGTTATTTACCGGCACGGAAAAATATACGGTGAAGAATTCAGCTATGGAATAGCTTTCGAAACCTATGTGGCAGCTGGCATGTACGAATTCTATAACAATTACGACCCTGAAAAAGATAGGGTATGGATCTGTGAACACAACTCAAAGATCATCGGGTTCTTATTACTCATGCACAGGGAAAACAATGCCGCGCAACTCCGGTATTTTTATCTCGAAGCAGGATACCGTGGGATTGGATTGGGAAAGAAGCTGATGTCATTATACATGGATTTTTTATTGTACTGCGGTTATGCATCTTCTTATTTATGGACCACAAAAGAATTGAATACAGCTGCGTCACTTTATACAAGACATGGTTTTGTTTTAACAGAAGAAAAAGAGTCAAATACATTTGAGAAACCGGTTATAGAGCAGAAGTACGAACTGGTACTTGCAAATGGCTAAAAGATCACAGTATTGCTGATAAGAATTTTATCTTTCAGAACAGTTATATGAAAAGAGTTTTACCGGTCATTGTAATTTCCCAATTCTTCTGCACATCCCTATGGTTTGCCGGTAATGCGATCATGCCGGATATAGTGAGGGTGTTTCATATTGCACCTTCTTTTCTTGCGCATATAACAAGTATGGTACAGCTGGGGTTTATCAGCGGCACATTAATCTTTGCTTTGTTTACCATTGCCGACAGATTCTCTCCAACCAAAGTTTTTTTTACCACTTCCATCATTGCTGCCATCTGCAACCTGGGTATCAGTCTCGAAGGGATCGATACAGGCATGTTACTGTTCTGCCGTTTTCTCACAGGATTTTTTTTAGCAGGGATCTATCCTGTAGGAATGAAAATCGCTTCGGATCATTACCAAAAAGGTTTGGGACGATCCTTAGGCTTTCTGGTTGGTGCTTTGGTATTAGGAACAGCCTTCCCGCATTTATTAAAAACATTTACGGTAGATCTCCCCTGGAAATATGTGGTGTACGGCACTTCCATCTTATCTGTTACAGGCGGATCGTTGATGTTGTTGTTGGTACCTGATGGTCCGTATAGAAGACCCGGGCAAAAAATTCAATTCAACGCTTTTCATGCCGGTTTTAAGAACTCTTCTTTTCGCGCAGCTGCATTTGGCTATTTTGGCCATATGTGGGAGTTGTATGCATTCTGGGCATTTGTTCCTGTGATGCTTTCCACTTATCTCCGCTACCACCCTTCGGCTGAATTGAATATTTCTTTCTTATCGTTTCTTATCATTGGATCAGGAAGTGTTGCCTGTGTAGTTAGCGGTTTGCTTTCACAAATATTTGGTGCCAGGAAGATCGCAGCGATAGCATTATTTATTTCAGGAGTCTGCTGCCTGCTTTCTCCTCTCCTGTTATCCTGCAATTCTGTTTATTTATTACTGGGGTTCCTTTTTATATGGGGACTGGCAGTGATTGCCGACTCTCCACTTTTTTCAACATTGGTTGCTCAAAATGCGCCACAGGAAACAAGGGGTACATCTTTAACGATCGTGAATTGTATTGGTTTTTCCATTACCATCATAAGCATTCAGTTATTGAACCAAATATCAAATGATCACAATGGCCAATTTATTTATATGCTCCTGGCTATCGGTCCGTTGCTGGGATTGATCGCTTTGCTGGCAAAAAAGACCGCACATAAAAACGAATAAGGGCTGCCAGAAAGCAACCCTTATTTTTATTGAAACTGCACGGATCTTATCTCCTCGTTATAATAATTTATTGCGCGGATGCACTGATCTGTCCACGGATCTCACCTGAAGCATTGGCGGTGGTAGATAAAATATAATATGTTTGTCCCGATAGTAATTTAGCTTCCTGGTCAGCATTCAAAGTAGTGGAGGTTGAAAAACTTCCAGAAGCACCAAGCCCCCCGCCCAATGACCATACAGCAATGGACGATCCTACCTGGCCGGCAAGGCCACTGTATAAACCACCTGAAACAGGCGCTCCGGTAAGATTGCTCCAGGAGGAAGTATAAGTCATTACTTTGGTGCTGGAATTATAGGTGCCACTAAAAGTACCTGAACCATTTGAATTACTGCTGGCTGGTACTGCCTGGCTACCTGAAGCATTACCACTTAGCGAATAGGTAACAGACGCACTCACGTAGCCACTATCTTTTGCACAGCTGCTAAATAAAAGTGAGGTCGCTAAAACGAGCGAAGCAAATACGCTGGTCTTTGTAAGAGAGTTAAATAATTGTTTCATAAAATTTAGTTTAGTGTTCATTAGCTAATGATCATCCTGATTCGTTATAAGGGCTGATAAAATGATTTAAATATTTGTGCCATCCTGCTTGGTTGAAAACAGAATACAGTGTCCACATAGACTCAATCATTCTTTATTAAGAGTTCATTAACAAGGTGAGTAGAATACACCACAGTGAATCAGTCCCGTTAGCCGGCTTTTGCGTATTTTTAATTCCACACCACTATTCTTCATTGACGGTTTTAACTAAACGCTATTATGAAAAAGATCGTTTTCCTGCTACCAGTTCTGTTCATAATCTCTTGTGAACAAAAAAATACTTCCGTCTCTGGAAATGAAAAACTAAACCTGCTCGCGCAGAAATATGTAAGGCTCGGGTTGGCTATCGGGCAGTATGATAATGCTTTTGTAGATGCTTATTATGGGCCAGACTCTCTGCAGCCGAAAACACCCAAAGCTGGCGTGTTTCCCAAGGACAGTTTTCTTACTTCGGTAGATCATTTGCTGGCCGATATGAAAACATATATTGGGGAAGAAAAAAATGACACACTGATCACAAGGGCCAAATGGATGTCGGCACAATTGGTTGCCTATAGCCGCCGCATTAAAATATTTTCAGGCGAGTACGCTTCTTTTGACGAAGAATCAAAAGAGCTGTTTGGTGTTGTTGCACCAACGCATCCGGAAACTTATTTCAAAACACTGGTTGCAAAACTGGATAGTGTTTTACCCGGCAAAGGCGATATCCCTACCCGTTTTCAAACGCTTGCAAACCGTTTTATCATTCCGAAGAATAAACTGGATACCGTTTTTAAAGCCGCCATCGCTGAATGCCGTAAACGCACACTGGTGCATTATCAACAGCCGGCCAATGAAAATTTTAAACTGGAATACGTAACCAACAAACCATGGAGTGGTTATAACTGGTACAAAGGAAATTACCAGAGTGTGATACAGATCAATACCGATCTCCAGATCTTTATTGATCGTGCCATTGATGTAGGCAGCCATGAAAGTTACCCCGGCCATCATGTGTACAATATGTTGCTTGAGAAGAACCTGTACGCCGGTAATGGTTGGATCGAAATTTCAATGTACCCTCTCTTCAGTCCGCAATCTCTTATCGCTGAAGGAAGCGCTAATTATGGAATTGAAGTGGCTTTCCCCGGCATCGAAAAAAACAAATTCACCAAAGAAATTTTATTGCCTTTGGCGGGATTAGATACCGCGAACATAGACCTGTATTTTAAAGCGCTCGCTTTAAAAGGGGAACTGAATTATGTGCGGAATGAAGTTGCCCGCGGCTTATTGAATAATACCATGACTGAAACTGAAGCAACCAGGTGGCTGATGGATTATGGGTTGAACAATAAGGAGACCGCACTGAAATCCATCAGCTTTATCAGGGTCAACCGTAGTTACGTGATCAATTATAATTATGGAAAGGACCTGGTGAAAAATGATATCGAATCAAAAGGTGGAACAGAAACAAACCTTACCAAACGTTGGGAATTGTTTGGTACTTTGCTGAGCAATGAAATAACGCCGATGGATCTGTTGCCGGTTCACAAATAAGCCTGATGCAATAAAGCCGCAGCATCACAGGTAAAATCTCTAAATATACCAGTGAGCTTGCGGCTTTTACATTTGCGTTTTCATATTGATTATCAGCTAATTAACTGTTAATCAACGCCACGCCCCTTAAGGTTTTCATAAAACTCGAACCGTCTTATTAAATTATCATTATCATTATGCAAATTTGTATATAAGAAAATTTTACACAATGATGCATCGTGGGATTGTTTTAGCCATCGTGGCATTGCCACTATTCTTCTATCAGGGTCATGCACAAACAGAAACTCCTAAAGGCTGGCATTTATTAGATTACGCAAAAGATTCATTTTACGGCATCAGCATCAACAAAGCCTATACTTTCCTGCAGGAAAAAAACAAAAAGAACAAACCCGTTATTGTAGCCGTACTCGATTCAGGAGTAGATACTACTCATGAGGATCTTAAAAATATTCTGTGGCACAATCCTAAAGAAATTCCAGGTAATGGCATTGACGATGATGGCAACGGCTATATTGATGATGTATATGGATGGAATTTTTTGGGTGGTAAGGATGGCCGCGATGTAAGTAAAGCTGCCGATGAAAGGTCAAGGATATACCACCGCTTGAAAGCAAAGTTCTCTTCACCCACGCTTGACACAAACGCATTGAGCCCTGCCGAAAAAGATCAATACGATACATGGAAAAAAGCGGACAGGGAAATGAATTTTACGCCCGACGAACAAATGGAACTTGTTTTTATAGAAGTAACCGCAAGAGCGCTCAAGCGTCACGATAAAGTATTGCGCAAGGAAATGGATTGTGAAGAATATACCTGCGAAAAACTGGAAAAATTCGAGCCAACCAATAAAATAGCACGCGATGCGAAGCTTGCTTATCTCACCGGCATCAAACTGATCGGGGTTGATCCTGATGAAAGCAATACCAATACCTTATCTGACCTCGACGAATATATACAGGGCAAGAAAGCCGTTTTTGAATCGAAGGACACACCACCGGTTGATTACCGCGCTGAGATCATCAAAGATAATTACTACGACATCTCTGATAAATTCTATGGTAACAACGATGTAATGGGTCCGATAAACAGTGCCAAACATGGCACGCATGTATCAGGGCTGATCGGTGCGCAGAGGAATAACGGTATTGGGGTTGATGGTGTAGCCGACAATGTTAAGATCATGATGTTACGCGTAGTGCCTGATGGTGATGAATATGATAAAGATATTGCACTCGCGATCCGCTATGCAGTAGACAACGGCGCGAAAGTGATCAACATGAGTTTTGGTAAATATTTCTCACCGGAAAAAAGATGGGTCGACAGCGCCGTGAAATATGCCGAGCAGCATGATGTATTGATTGTGCATGCATCAGGCAATGAGAACAACAACCTGGATGTGAAAGAAGGGTATCCTAATCCATGGCTGAAACAATGGAACACCAATGCAACAAACTTTATCACCGTAGGCGCAAGCAGTGATCCTAAAATAGGAGGAAGCATCACAGCGGAATTCAGCAATTACGGTAAGGAAAAAGTGGATGTGTTTGCACCCGGTGTACGCATCTATTCAACCATCCCCGGTGGAAACCATTATGGCAATTTGCAGGGCACTAGTATGGCCGCTCCTATTGTTACAGGTCTTGCCGCTTTGCTGCGCAGTTACTATCCTGATCTTACTGCGGTGCAGGTAAAAAAGATCATTGAAGAATCTTCCGTAAAACCCGATATAACCATACATTGCGTGAAGCCAGGCACCAGGGATGAGGAAATGCCCTTTAACCTGATGAGCCGTTCCGGTGGTATCATCAATGCTTACCAGGCAGTGATGGATGCAGATACAACGAGAGCCGCCTCTGCAAATACTATCCGTGAGGCGGTGAAAATGAACGCCACGGCCCCAACGGCGAATACAAAAGTAACTACCAAAACCAAGCTATAATGTCAAGACCACAGGCATCAGATTTTCCTGCTTATTTTTCAAGATATATTTCCCAGGTTGAAGCTGACAGTGTTCCCGAAGCAATTAGTAAGTATGCGAAATCACTCGGCGATTTTTATACAGGTTTGCCGGAAGATAAAGCTGACCACGCCTACGCACCCGGCAAATGGACACTAAAAGAATTACTGCAACACGTGATCGATGCAGAGCGGATCTTTTCGTACCGCATTCTACGCATCTCGAGAAAAGATAAAACACCGCTCGCTTCTTTTGATGAGAACAGTTACGCCGAAACTTCATTGGCCAGTGAAAGAAATTTTGCAGACATCAAAGAAGAATTTTTAGCAGTAAGAAAAGCAACCGACCTGTTACTTGCATCTCTCAACGAAGAACAATTATCGCAACAGGGTATTTCCAGCAATCTTCCTGTCACGGCCAATGCGTTGGCTTATATTATTTTCGGGCATATGCTGCATCATAAGATGGTGTTGGAGGAAAAATATCTTTGAATTTTGGAATTTTGGAATTGGGAGATTGGGAAATTTCATCTAGTGACGGCGGCCTATTAATTTCAAAATTTCCCAATTCCAAAATTCCAAAATTCAATAGCGCAGGCAATCACACCACTCCTCATCGCACAACAATTTCTGCAGAACAGGATCTTTAAACACAGCAGTGTAATCCATCGCTTTGCCATTTACCCAGACCGTTCTGTA
Organism: Bacteroidota bacterium; assembly: GCA_040388705.1. GTDB lineage: Bacteria > Bacteroidota > Bacteroidia > Chitinophagales > Chitinophagaceae > Sediminibacterium. The sequence goes on from JAZKBI010000003.1 coordinate 694,336, forward strand.
TATGAGACGGATACCGTGGCTGTAGTCTACCCACCAGTTAATATGCCCGGTGTATAAGGGTTGTATGGGTTTGCCATCTAATTTATGCCAGCCGTAAATAGCTTCCCTGTCAGGTTTTGTATCGCGTGTAAGTTTGCCGGAAAGCACCACATCTTTTTTTATTCCTGCGATCAATCCTTTTCTTCCTTTGCGTTGGCCCTCTACAATTAAATGGTGTTGCCACATAGTAACCGAACTATCGCGGAAAGCATACATGGGAACAGGCGCGAGTTTCACTTTAGCCTGTTCATAAATATCATTCACCATTTTTCGCGTTGGCAGAAAACAATGAAAGCTGTCTGCAATTATCTGCGCGGCCATCGGCGTAAGCGGAATTCGTGACCAATCATCGTCAGTACCTAAAGAAAGATAATCAGGTGCAACAAAATAATACGCATTGATCACCTTGCCGGTACTACTATCTGTAATGGAACAACTTACACGAACGAATTTTCGAAGGAAGGATGGAATATTACCCGAGAGTATTTCAATTTTCGCAAGCGAATCGCGCTCCCTCCATTTTGATGCAGCAACCGTTTGATAAAATTCAGTACCGGTATGCGCTACCCCTCCCTGCCAAACAGGAAAATTCATTTTCTTAGTGGAGCTACACCCAAAGAAGAATACAATAATAAATAAGCATCCAATTTTCCTGAGCATACATTTCGTTTATTGACCACTCACTATTGACTATTGACCATTGACTATTGACCACTTACAACTCACGGATCTTAATATCCTTAAACCATGCTTCTCCCCCATGATCCTGTATCGCGAGATGGCCTTTCCTTGCGAGTCCATAACCAGGCGTATCCTTCCATTTGCCTTTTGATTTGTGATCGATCCATGCTTCACTCCAGAGACTATATTCAACAACTTTTTTTCCGTTGAGCCAGTGTTCTACATGTCCTTTAAAAACTTTGATCACGGTATGGTTCCATTCTCCTGCGGGTTTGGTGGCATCCAGTAAAGGCGGGTCCATTGCATAGTTGGCGCCGGTCTTTTGCCAGTCCTCGAGTTTAGCAGGATAACCCTTGTCATCGATCAACTGGTATTCAGGGCCGCTTTGATAAGAAGAAGCGAATTCTTCCGTTACCATATATAAGATACCGCTGTTACCCGCAGTTGCTATTTTCCAGTCGAGCGATAACTCAAAATCTTCATATTGCTTTTCCGTAATCAGGTCTGCATGTTTTGTTTGGGGATCTCCGTTGCCTTTATTATACAACATACCATCTTTTACCAACCATGAATCAGCGGGCTTATTTTGATACGTGCGCCAGCCTGCCAATGTTTTCCCATTGAACAAAGGCTTCCAACCTTCAAATAATGCGCGCGAATTTTCCTCAGGGTCGTTGGGCGTACCTATCTGGGCCGAGAGAAAAGAGGAAGGCAGGAATCCCATCACTACAGCAACCAAAACAAGCCAACACAAACGGTTTCTCATAAAACATTTTTAGTGTAGCGAAAGTTAGAAATAAATGCGCAGAATTTGTATTGTTTAACAGATAACTTAGCATTTGTATGACGAAAATCGGACTGATATCAGACACCCACGATTACCTTGACGATGCAGTGTTCAAACATTTTGAGCATTGCGATGAAATCTGGCATGCCGGTGATTTTGGTACCGCTAAGATCGCGGATGCGTTAAAGGCATTCAAACCCTTGCGTGGTGTATATGGTAATATAGATGGCTATGATATACGAAGTGAATATCCTGAAACGCTTGTATGGAATTGTGAACAGGTAAAAATATTGATGATGCATATCGGAGGTTTCCCGCCCAAATACAATCCCACATCAAAACTGCAGATACAGGAACATCATCCGCAACTCTTTATCAGCGGGCATTCCCATATTTTAAAAGTGATGTATGATGATAAACAGCATTGTCTTCATATGAACCCCGGTGCCGCAGGTAAACATGGCTGGCATAAAGTGAGGACACTGATACGTTTTGCGATCGATGGAAAAGATATCAAAGAATGCGAGGTTATTGAACTTGGGTCACGCTGAAATAATTTGAAAATCCATGAATTTGAAAATTTGAAAATTTCTCTGATGCCGCGACCGAATTGCGACATTTTCAAATCTTCTCCCACATGGCGCTGGATCAAATTACTTTTAAAGATGAATAAATAGTATTAATTTAAGGCATCAGCTCACCAAAATAACATGATATGTCAGCAACGATCAACCGCCGCGACTGGCTACGCTATAATTCCCTCGCAGCCATAGGTCTGGGTATCAGTTTTAAATCGATGGGAAATGAGGAAGGCATTCCAAGAAGTTTTGGTGCGCCCGAAGGCTTGATCAACCTCGGTTCAAATGAAAATCCATATGGCATATCACCAAAAGCAAAAGAAGCTATTCTTGGTATGCTATCTGAAGCACACCGTTATCAATTTAATGTGCCATCACTGCAAAGTTTTAGCGACGAAATTGCAAAGTATTGCCATGTAAAAGGCGACCAGGTATTGATCACCGCAGGTTCAGGTGATTCACTCAATTTATTGGCGAGACATTTTAATAAAGGTAATCTCGTAACAGCCACCCCTACATTTGCCACGCTTCCCAACAGAGCAAAAAAGATCGGCTCAAAAGTGATCGAGATTCCCCTTACACCTGAGAAAACGCATGACCTGCCTGCCATGCTTCGTGCGATAACAAGCGATACGCAAATGGTGTACATCTGCAACCCGGCTAATCCAAGTAGTACGATCATACCGTCTGATATTTTGAAGAACTTCTGCGTGGAAGCGTCCAAAAAAGCGGTGGTGGTAATAGATGAAGCGTATATCGACTTCCTGGATGCACCGGAGAACTCATCGATGATCAGCCTGGTCGATAAAAATCCGAACGTCGTTGTAGTTCGTACTTTTTCAAAGATCCATGCTATGGCTGGTCTGCGCGTTGGTTTTGTGGTTGGCCATTCAACCCTGATAGATGGGCTGGACAAAAACTATTTCAGCAGCACCCAGATGACCGTAAGCAATCTTACCATGGCCGCAGCACTCGCCAGCCTGAAAGATGAAGCACACAGCGCATCCTGCAAACAAAAAAATGAAGCGGCACGCAATTATACTTTCAATGCTTTAAAGAGCATGAACATCAACTGCATTCCTTCCCATACTAATTTCCTTTTCTTCCCGCTCGGCAAATACCCCGGGGATTTTGCGCAGGACATGTTTAAAAAGAATGTGATCGTCCGCTCCAACAATTATCCCGATGGAAAATGGGCACGAGTGAGTGTGGGTACGATGGATGAAATGAAGAAGTTTATTGAGTTGATGAAACCTGATTGGAAAGGATGATTTTTTTGCCACAGACGACACAGATGAGCACAGAAAAAACCGTGTTAATCTGTGTCGTCTGTGGCTATTTTTTTTCATTATTATCATAGTACTTCCCAACAATAAACGTAATCGGAATCCCGATCATTAAGACCAGTATCGCCATTGCTTTCCATGCGTTTGAGAAATTAAAGGGTGCGGGTTTGATCCGGCTTAGCGGCACGATCAGGCGTGTGGTTACTACCCAGGCAAGCAATGCAAACACTATCGCCGTTATCCATTTGTTGGCACGCATGATCTTCACATTCGGATATAGGAAGAAAAAAGCCATCACACATCCCAATGCGATCAGGTAATGAAATACAAGACCCCAGATCATCATACCAATACCACCTTGCATTGCCTCAGGCCCAAAGGCACCACTCGCAACATATTTTAGTACTATCGTCGGACTCTTATCCGTCTTGAAATAAAATTGCGTACAGGCTGCGAGTATATCAAGTGTACCTGCAACAAGCCATGCCGTGAGAATGGCCTTTTTTGCGCCCGGATGAGAAAGCGATGTTTTTGACATATAGGTGTTTTGAAGTTTAATAGTCAATGGTCAATGGTCAATGGTCAATGGTCAATGGTCAATGGTCAATGGTCAATAATAGCCAACGCCACGAGTCACATTCACTATTGCCTATTCACTATTCACTATTCACTATTCACCCTACAACATCCTCGCACTGATCCTCTGTTGAAACAATTCACGGTAACTATTACTCACAGGCAATCGCTGTCCCTGTATCAATACCATATTCGAATCAATATTCTTGATGTGTTGTATGTTCACGATATACGAATTGTGGATACGCACAAACTTCGGCGGTAATGATTCAGCCACATCTTTCATGCGCCTGTACACCAGTATCTTTTCTTTCTGTGTATGAATGGCGATGTATTCTTTTAAAGCCTCGAGATAAAAGATATCCGTGTATTCTATTTTATGCACCTGCTTACCGCTTTTTACAAAAAGATAATCCTGTGTAGCGCTTGCTTCAACCAGTTCTCCGGGATTTGATTCTGCCTGCATGAACGATTGCAGTTTATTCACCGCCTGCATGAATCTTTTGAAGGTGATGGGTTTCAACAGGTAATCCACTACATGGTATTCAAAACTATCAAGCGCGTATTCGGAGTAAGCAGTGGTGAAAATGATCTTCTGATCCTTTGAGATCATCGCTGCCATTTCGATGCCGGTTAACAGGGGCATATTGATGTCGAGAAAGATCACATCTACCGTATGATCCCGCAGAAAGGCAACGGCTGCCATGGCATCGTAGCATTTTGTTTCCAGTTGCATGAATGGAATCTTGCTGATATAATCCTCCAGCAGCTGCATAGCATGCGGCTCATCTTCAACGATCATACAGGTTATGGTTCTCACAGCGGAATATTTATTTGTGCCTGGAAAATAGCACCGGCATCACCGGCATACAAGGTACAGTCCTCACCAAACAATAACGCCAAACGGCTCTTTAGGTTACGCAAACCCGTTTCGCTTTTATCGGCCGCGCCGGAAGGTTGTATCAGACGGTTCTCAACAGTAACAAAAAGCCTGTTGTTTTGTGTTGATAAAGACAGGTAGATAAAATTATCATTTCGCAGTTTATCTATCCCGTGTTTAAAAACATTTTCCACGAGCGGTATGAGTAACATAGGCGGTACCATAACGCCCTCACCAATGCCTTCGTCCTCAATGGTTACTGTAAGTGGGTAACGCATCCGCATTTTTTCCAGCTCTATATAACTCCTGATAAAATTGAGTTCCGACTGGAGACTGATCCTGTCCTTTGGCGCCTCATCTACAAAATACCGCATGATATGCGATAGCTGCTCAATTAATTCAGCGGTTGCCGGAGATTCGCGCTGGGCAACAAAATAGATATTGTTAAGTGTATTGAATAAGAAATGCGGTTGCACTTGTGCCTTCAACAAATTCAATTCAACCTCTGTATGACGTTTTTGTAACTGCTCCTGTTTTTGCTTGAGTTTGAAAAAATCAAGTGCGATATAAAACAGCACACTCGTTATATACACAAGTACACATGTTATCAGCGACGAGGTAATTAACGACCAGCGGAAAGGGCTTGGTTTCTCTGCGTAAAAACGATTGTAAATATAAAAAGCAGCATAAAACCTGTAAAATGCAATTACGGGCAACAATACAATAACCAATATCACATACAAGATCTTATGCCCCTTTTCATACAAAGCCGGTAGCAGAAAAAAAGCATTGCCATAAATGATGATCATGTACGCCGAGGTATAGAGCAAAGAGTACAGCATTGCCTGCATCAACGGATCATAAGGTAACAGGGCAACTGTATGGATCGTGAAAAGAACGATCCAGATGATCCATTGTATGTGTTTGAGCGAAAGCTGCTTTTCCATCAATGCCATAAGATCAAAACTAATTTTTAAGCGCCCAGGAAAAAGAATATTTAAACAAAATAGCTTTTTCTTTCAATGGATGAAAGCATTTTCAGCAAATAGACTGTTGGTTGAAAATCCTTTTGGCTTGGTTGAATAGGGGAAATAAAAAAGCAGGAGGTTGCGGATTTTTGATATACAGCAACTAACATGAAAAAGATACTGATCATATTGGCCGTTCTCGTTATGGATGTTCGCGATGAGGATCGTGCGAACGAATGCCCAGCCGGAATAAAGGTCAATAAGCAGAATACAAAGAAAGAAATGAGGATTGCAGCAAATTTCTTATTGAACAAAATGCAGAGTTAGGTTTCACGCAAAGGCGCCAAGAGGCAAAGGCGCAAAGTCTTGACAGACGAATTTTTCTTTGCGTCTTTGCTCCTTAGCGCCTTTGCGTGAAATTCTCACGGCATCAACGGCCTTCCCACAATCTCTCTGAATGGCCATGGTACAACGGCCAATATCAGGATCAGTGCAATCAGGAAATAATAGAATGCTTTTTTGTATTTCACTTCATCAGGCACGGCTTTCTTCGCCATACCATGTGCTAAAGTGATCAGCACGATTGCTATCAGCATTCCGAGCGGGTGTTCTACCAGAAAGAAACGATAGAATTTATCTTTCATCAGCTCCGTTCCTGCCGGTAGCTTGGTAAATCCATAACGGCCAAACGATATCTGGTACAATCCGATCAGCAAAGTAGTATGTGCGCTGATCATTGTGAACAACCAAACTTTTTTATCGCCTGGAGAAAATACTTTTTTGTTCTGCCATCCTGAATACGCTTTGGCAATAGAGACCAATAACAATATCAATATTACCCAGCGTAAAAGGTTGTGTAAATGCAATAAACCGGTTTCCATATCAGTGGTTTTAGTTTGTGAAAGTTATATTTTATTAGTTAAAAGTTAAGAGTTAAAAGTTAGTATCCATCTCGGAACATCTCTTAACTATTAACTTTTAACTCCTAACTACTTACTCTACCCAATCGGCAATAAACAAATTTGTATCATGTGTTCCCCCGTTATTCCGGTTAGAAGCAAACACGATCTTCTTTCCATCGGGACTAAACATCGGGAACGCATCAAATCCTTTATCACGGCTGATCTTCTCCAAGCCCTTACCATTGATATCCGTCAGGTACATATTGAAAGGGAAACCTCTTTTATATTCATGATTGCTGCAGAAAATAATGCGCTTGCTGTCGGGTGTAAAATTAGGCGCCCAGTTGGCCTGCTCTAAGAAAGTGATCTGTTTTGCATTTTTTCCATCTGCATCTGCAACATACACTTCCATATGCGTAGGCGCCACCAATCCTTCAGCAAGTAATTCTTTATACTCTTTTACCTCTGCTGCCGTGGTTGGCCTGCTGGCTCTCCAAACGATCTTTTTTCCATCGGGACTGAACCATGCGCCACCATCATAACCCAATGTGTTGGTAACTCTTTTTTCTTTACCGGTTGCAAGTTCCATTATGTAGAGATCAAGGTCGCCATCTTTATCGCTGCAATAGATCATCTTTTTTCCATCGGGAGATAAAGTGCCTTCTGCATCATACCCTTTTGCGGTGGTAAGTTGCTTAACAATTTTTCCGTTGAGATCGGCCATGAAAATATCGTAACTGTCGTACAAAGGCCAGATATATTTATTACCGTACTTAGACCTGTCAGGAACCGGTGGACAGGTATCTGCACCTTTGTGTGTGGATGCATAAATAATATGTTTCCCATCAGGCAAAAAATACGAACAAGTGGTACGGCCCTTACCACTGCTGATCATTTTGTAGGTGAATTTTTCTCCGGGTTTGGTGGGTACTTTACCGATGAAGATCTGGTCGCAGTTCAAACCTTCTTTTGGATTGGTGCGTTGAAAGATGATGGACTTTCCATCGTAACTCCAGTAAGCTTCTGCGTTATCCCCGCCAAAGGTCAATTGGCGGATGTTCTTAAAATGTTTTTCGCCCGCAAATAAAACGGAATCTTCTATTTTTTGCGATTGTGCCATTAGCTGGCCGACACAAAACAAAACGCAGGTAAAAAACAGGAAAACTCTTCTCATAGCTGTTATGTTAATATTCGGCAAAAATAAGCGCCGGGGAACAGTCTTTTGTCAAAAATATGTCACTACATGCCCCATCCACATATTTTTGCAGTATGAAACCATGGAGGATCGTCCCGTTACTCATTTTATTTGCTGCATGCACGAATGAACCAAAGCATACTGTTCCTGATGCATTGAAGAAGGATGAGATGCCCGCATCTATTCAACAATTATTCAGCAAACTTGGCCAGCATCCTGATAGTGTAGGTCTGCGTTTGCAATTGGTGGATGCATTGGACAGTCTTGGTGCCTATCAGCAGGCAATAGGCCAGATGGATTCATTGATCCGCAAAGACAGTCTCAATTACGGGCTGTGGTACCGCAAAGCGCAATTACAGCAAAACACGCATGATACAATAGGCGCTTTAAAGTCTTATCGCTACGCGATCCGGGTCTATCCTGCGCCGGATGCTATGCTGGCAGCCGGCAACCTGCTTGCAGAGAAAAAAGATACCCTGGCGTTAACCATAGCCAAACAGGTGATGGACCTACATATGGGACGTGAGTACACCGCACATTGCAGTTTTATTACCGGCGTGTACTATGCGAGGACGGGTGATAAAAAGAAAGCAATGAATGCATTTAACACATGTATCGCCAATAATTATGGTTACCTGGAAGCCTATATGGAAAAAGGATTTCTGCTTTATGACGATAAAAAATTCTCTGAAGCTTTAAAAGAATTCCAGACCCTGAACATGGTAAAAAATACATACCCGGATGGATATTACTGGATGGCCAAATGTTTCGAGGCGCTTAACAATAAAACCGAAGCTATTTCCAATTATCAGAAAGCATTAACGCTGGATCCCAAACTAAAAGAAGCAAGTGAGGCCTTAAAAAGGCTTGACCCAAAATAAATTCCAAAATCTCCCAATTCCAAAATTTCAAAATATCTTTGCGCATGCCAATCATCGCCCCCTCTTTATTAAGCGCCGATTTTCTCAACCTTCAGAAAGATTGTGATATGTTGAATGCCAGTGAAGCAGACTGGTTTCACCTTGATGTAATGGATGGAAGTTTTGTTCCCAATATCAGTTTTGGTTTTCCTGTGATAGAAAGGGTTTGCAAAGCCACTACCAAGATCTGCGATGTACACCTGATGATACTGGAACCGGGCAAATATGCAGAAGCGTTTCAAAAAGCGGGAGCAAATAATCTTACGGTTCATTACGAAGCATGCCCGCATTTACACCGCAACCTTCAACAGATCAGGAGCCTGGGTATGCAGGCAGGTGTGGCATTAAATCCCCACACACCGGTTCATTTATTGAGTGATATTTTACACGATATAGACATGGTTTGCCTGATGAGTGTAAATCCCGGTTTTGGCGGACAACAATTCATTCCTCATACAATTGATAAGATCGTTGCACTGAAAAAAATGATCACGGAAAAAAAACTGAATACACTGATCGAAATTGATGGTGGTGTAACACTCGATAATGCAGCCGCCATTCTCAGTGCCGGTGCGGATGTACTTGTTGCCGGTAATACCGTCTTCAAATCAGAAGACCCAACTGCCACTATTGCAGCGTTAAAAAAACTATAAGAATTTTGGAATTTTGAAATTGGGAAATTTTGGAATTGCATCACGTTCGGTCAATTTCAAAATTTCCCAATCTCCCAATTCCCCAATTTCATCTATCCACACGTGTTGATAAGAAGTATTAGGTTTCTATCTTCTTATCCAATTAAATTTGGAATAGAAGTTGCAAGCTCTTATTCAATCACTAAACCGTAACAGATTGACAGAAACTATCATTAACCTCGAGTCCGTTAATCCCATTGAATTCTTTGGCGTGAACAACGGAAAGTTAGATTTGCTGAAAAAGAAATTTCCTCTCCTAAAGATCCTCTCCCGCGGGACGCAATTAAAAATGAGCGGGGCACCCGAACAAATAGAAACAGCAAAAGAAAAGATTGACCTCATCATTCAGTACCTCGAAAGAAATGGTCACCTGAGTGAAAATTATTTTGAACAGATCCTTGGCGGCGATGATGCAGAAACCGTTGACAATTTTGTTGACAGGAATCCTAACGACATTCTCGTTTTTGGGCCAAACGGAAAAACGGTCAGGGCACGTACTGCCAATCAAAAGAAAATGGTGCAGGCTGTTGACCGGAATGATATCGTATTCGCCATCGGGCCGGCAGGTACCGGTAAAACCTATACTGCGGTTGCATTGGCAGTACGGGCATTAAAAAACAAGCTGGTAAAAAAGATCATCCTGACCCGTCCTGCGGTAGAAGCCGGCGAGAGCCTCGGTTTCTTACCCGGCGACCTGAAAGAAAAGATCGATCCGTATCTGCGTCCTTTGTATGATGCACTCGATGATATGATCCCTGCCGATAAACTCGGTTATTACATGAGCACGCGAACCATTGAAATTGCGCCGCTTGCCTACATGCGCGGACGTACGCTGGATAATGCATTCATCATTCTTGATGAAGCGCAGAACACAAACGACTTGCAATTGAAAATGTTCTTGACACGTATCGGCGCCAATGCCAAAGCGATCATTACAGGTGATCCTACCCAGGTGGATCTTCCGAGAAATATGCGCAGCGGTTTGGAAAAATCAACGCGTATCCTGAAGAACATAGATGGTATTGCACATATTGAATTAACAGAAGAAGATGTGGTTCGTCATAAACTCGTAAAAGCCATTATTAAGGCGTATGAGAAAGAGAAGGAGAATGAACCGGAACATCATCACAGATAATTTTTTCATGCAAAGGCGCAAAAAATAAGCCGCAAAGACAATCTTTGCGGCTTATTTTTTGACTTTGCGGCTTTGCGTGAAAAAAAATCACTCACCGAGAATCTCATGCCCCAACTTATCTCTCTTCGTTTCAAGATATTTCAGGTTATGTGAATTGGGATACATTTCGATGGGAACAATATCCACTATTTCCAACCCGTAGCCTTTTAAGCCCGCACGTTTGCGTGGGTTATTACTCATCAGTTTCAGTTTGGTTGCGCCCAGGTAACGAAGGATCTGCGCACCAACACCGTAGTCTCTTTCATCCATCCCGAAGCCAAGATGCAGGTTGGCTTCTACCGTATCCATTCCTTCTTCCTGCAGTTTATAGGCTTTGAGTTTATTGATCAATCCAATACCCCTGCCCTCCTGGTTCATGTATAAAATAATTCCTTTGCCTTCGTTTTCCACCATCTGCATGGCTTTGTGTAACTGTTCACCACAATCGCAGCGGAAACTTCCGAGGATATCGCCAGTGAAGCAACTGCTGTGTACCCTGGTTAATACCGCATCATCTTTACCCCAGCTTCCTTTAACGAGTGCAAGATGTTCGCCACCCGTTGTTTTTTCTTTGAAAGCTACCAGGGTGAAATGACCGTATTTGGTTGGCATGTCCACACGCACAAGTTCTTCGATCAACGAATCCGTTTTCAAACGGTAATCGATAAGATCCTTGATTGAAATTATTTTCAGATCGAATTTCTTAGCGATCTCCTGTAATTGTGGCAAACGAGCCATCGTTCCGTCTTCATTCATCACTTCTACTAAAACACCCGCTGGTCCAAGTCCTGCAAGACGCGGAAGATCTACCGCCGCTTCTGTATGCCCCGTTCTGCGTAATACACCACCGGCTTTCGCTCGTAGTGGAAATATATGCCCCGGCCTTCCCAGTTCCGATGGATGTGTTTGCGGATTTACCAACGCCTGAATCGTCTTTGCTCTGTCCTGTGCCGATATACCCGTACTGGTACCCTGTCCGATCAGGTCAACCGATACGGTAAAAGCCGTTTCATGCAAGGAAGTATTGGAAGTTACCATCGGTTCCAGTTGCAATTCAACGCAACGTTCTTCGGTAAGCGCGGCGCAGATCAGGCCACGGCCCTCTTTACTCATGAAATTGATCACTTCGGGAGTGGTATGCTGTGCGGCAATAATAAAATCTCCTTCGTTCTCGCGGTCCTCATCATCCACCACGATCACCATTTTACCGTTACGGATATCTTCGATCGCATCTTCTATTCTGTCTAACATATGATCCTGTATTATTTTGCAAAATTACAGCCGATGTTCTATAAATGCTGAAATATGCACTATTACTGATTGATATTTTACCAATAACGCAAATAAACCGTGTTTTTACTGCCTATTCTGCGTTAAATACCTAATACGACCTAAGCCATTGTTTGGTTTCTTAGCTTTTTAAAATAAAGCTATGTACCGACACCTGCATTTATTATTTATTTTACTCCCCTTCTCATTTACTACGGCGCAAACAACAACCGGCAGCATCAGCGGCACTATAAAAACAAATACAGGTGAGGCATTGGTTGGCGCCGGGATTAAAATTATTCATGAGCCAACAGCCACTACCTGGTTTTCACAAACAGGAAAGGGAGGTTATTTTATTGTGTACAATTTACTTCCCGGTGGTCCCTACAGAATAGAAGCTTCTTTTATCAATTTCGACACGGAAAAGAAAATGGATCTTACTGTCGGGCTTGGCGAAAACCTGATGGCAGATCTGATCCTTTCGCCGAATAATTCTCTTTTGCAACAGGTAACAGTCACTACTGTAAGGCGATCCGGCAGTTTTGCGGGCAATGCCGGAACGGTAATCAGTAAAGATAAAATAGAGAGATTGCCCGCTGCGGGGAGAGACCTTTATGAATACCTGCGCGCTGTGCCCCAGGCAAAATTGATCGAAGGAAATGAAGGCGCCGTATCTGTTGCCGGGCAGAATAACCGTTACAATGCTTTTTATATAGATGGATCGGTGAACAATGATGTATTCGGGCTGGCTGCATCAGGAACCAATGGCGGGCAGGCGGCCATTTCACCTTTATCGATTGATGCCATTGAACAGTTCCAGGTAGAAGTCTCGCCTTACGATGCTTCCATTGGAAATTTTACCGGTGCTGCCATCAATGCCGTAACGCGGTCAGGAAGTAACAAAACCCAAAGCTCGTTCTATCATTTTTTCAGCAACCGGAATTTTGCGGGCAAAACACCAACAGGTGATAAAGAAGACGCCGTAAAACTGGACCGGTTTTCTTCAGCACTCTATGGTTTTCGATGGCAGGGTGCCGTTACACAAAACAAAGTCTTTTATTTTTTGAATTTCGAATTACAACGAGAAAATTATTCGCAGCCATTTTCATTTTATCAATACAAAGGCAATACAAAAGATGTTGGTATCGTAAATATATTATCTAATACTTTACAAGGAACTTATCAATATGAGCCGGGAACTTTTTTGGATAATATTGAAACGGTGAATGCCGACAGGATTGTTGCAAGATTTGATTGGAACATCAATAAAAAAAATAGTTTATCGATCAGCAACCGTTACACCTATGCGCAACGGATGAACACCAATGCAAGCAATGAAAACACGATCCATTTCAGCAACGATGGTTATGCGTTTTTCTCACGCACAAATTCCGTTTCCCTTGAATTGAAAAGCAGCATCAGCAACCGTTCAGCAAACAAATTACTGCTTACTTACACAGATGTAAAAGATGATCGCGAGCCGCTGTCAAGAGCATTTCCAAGAGTACGCATCAACGATGGAGATGGCGCTTTTGTTTTTGGAACGGATAACAGTTCCACAATCAATCTTCTCACGCAAAAGAACTGGGTATTGTTTGATAAATATACTTTCACAACAGGCAGGCATTCGTTAAATATTGGTGTGGATATTGAATACAACCAATTAAACAATGCTTTTATACAGAACACATTTGGCAATTACACGTACTACTCGTTGGAAGATTTTCTTACTAACAGGAGGCCAACAGTTTATCAATCCGGCTTCTCAACGATCGATAAGATAAACACGGATCATACGAATGCCGCAGCAAGGTTTTCAGTTTTAAAAATATCCGCGTTTGTCAATGATGAAATGCGTTACAACCGTCTCGTGTTGAATTATGGTTTGCGCATCGATCATCATCGATTCCCGGTATCGCCAGTGCAGGATGATTATACCAACATGATCGCTATTCCGGCTTTCGAAAAATATTACGAACTGGAAGGCGCGCGTTCAGGGGGAAACATTACCGTTCCCGTTGCTATTTCCCCACGATTCGGGTTTACATACCGCCTGAAAAAAAATAGCATGCTGCATGGCGGCGTAGGAATATTTTCAGGAAGATTACCTTTTGCATGGCCCGGTGGCGTGTACAATAACAACGGAATTTTTATTGGTGGTTTTATGGCAAATACTTCACAATTAAATTCCATTCGTTTCAGGCCGGATCCTTATCATCAATGGACAGCTGCTGAATTGGGTGCCACCATCAACAAAGAACCACTCAATTTGATCACTTCAAAATTCAGCATGCCAAAATTATGGAGAGCATCGCTGGAGCTGGATAAAAAAATAAATAACGAATGGTCGGCAACCATTGAAGCGATGTACAGCAAAAATCTTACTGAAATAAAGTATACCAATATTAATTTGCTACCACCCTTTTTACAGGCCGTTGGACCGGACAACAGGAAGATCTATTCTGCGGTTAACAACGCTAAAATTCCATTAAATGCTGATAGTTCGAATCCATACGACTATGTTATCCTCCTTGGAAATAATAAAAATAAAACAGGGTATGCATATGATCTTACTGCATCTGTAACGGGTCGTTTGCCTGCAGGGTGGGGACTTGAGATTAACTATCATTTTGGTTCTTCCAAAGTCAACAACGATGGAACAAGCTCAGTAAACGTTAGTCAATGGAAATTCATGGAAACAGTGAATGGAAGAAATGAGCTCGAAAGATCTGTTTCAGATTTTAGTGCAGGGCACAGGGTATTTGCTGTACTGAACAAAACTTTTCATTACAAAATCATACCGGCAACAACTTCCATTTCCTTTACATACACAGGGCAATCAGGTTCACCCATAAGTTATGTGTATGGCAACAACAGCATGACAAGGGATGATGGCAGTTTTGGCAATTACGATCTTATTTATATCCCGTCTGAAAAAGATCTTGCGGGGATGATCTTTCTTCCGAATATGGTCAATGGAATCAACTATTCACCTCAGCAACAAAAAGAAGCCCTGGAAAATTATATTCAGCAAGATCATTACTTGGCAACCCACATGGGCAGTTATGCTGAAAGAAATGGAACCCGGGCACCTTTCACCCATATAATTGATCTAAGGATCAAACACAATTTCCGGGTAGGCAAATGCGGGGTTCAGCTAACCTGCGATATTTTTAATTTCACCAACTTTTTAAACAGGAATTGGGGACATAGGTATTACCAGCCAGGCGATAATATATCGTTGATAGACTTTGCGGGATACACCAGTTCAACTGACCTCACCCCCCTATATAAATTCAATCCCCGTACGACAGATGTAGAAAAATGGAATGTGAGTACAAGCACCACGCCAGCATACAGCTCACGGTGGACAGCGCGTTTGGGGATCAGGCTTACATTCCAATAAATAAAATGTATTGACCCTTGTCTGTCAAATTGCTAACCGGACAATTTTTTTCATTTTTTCGCGACGATTTTTGGGCGTGTTTTATCACCATTTAATCAACATTTACGCATGTTTTTATTACGGAATTAACAATATTTTAAAAATTCGTTTTTATAAGGGCAGGATAGCGCATATTTGCAAAATCTAAAACTATGTTTTATGCGAATTTTTAAACGAATTTCATTGATGTTTACGGCTTTACTGATAGCTGTGGCATCTATGGCCCAGGTAACTTCCGGTAGTATTACCGGTACAGTGAAGACAAGTACCGGAACTGCCTTAGAAGGAGCAGCCGTTACAGCTACCCACACTCCTTCAGGAACTTCCTACAAAACGATAACCAAAAAAGGTGGCTCATTCAACCTTCCAGGTATACGCGTCGGTGGTCCTTATGTTGTGAAAATTGAGTATGTGGGATTGAAAACAGAAACGATCCAGGACATCAACATAGCATTGGGAGAACCATACTTGCTTTCCGTTGCATTGAATGATGCAACCGCCAACCTGACCGAGGTTGTGGTATTGGCACAACGAAGCAGGAATGTTACCGACAGAACTGGTACCACTACAGTTATCGGCCAAAGACAGTTAACTACGCTTCCCAGCATTTCACGAAGCATTACTGATTTTACACGCCTGACCCCGCAAGCGGGTTCATCAACCAACGCATCAAGCCAGAACAGTCTTGGTGGCCGCGACGGACGTTTTAACAACGTTACAGTAGACGGTGCCAACCTGAATAACAATTTCGGTCTTAGTACTGATCCGCTTCCCGGCGGAGGCGCTAACCCGATCTCCCTGGATGCCATTGACCAGATCAGCATCAACATTGCTCCGTATGATGTAAGACAATCAAACTTTACCGGTGGAAACATTGCCGCAGTTACAAAAAGCGGTACCAACTCCTTTAAAGGATCTGCTTATACTTATTATAAGAACCAGGCTTATGTAGGTACCAAAATAAAAGATTTAGAGCTTTCTGCATTGAGTGCTACCAAATCCAATATCTATGGTGGTACATTAGGTGGACCGATCATTAAGAACAAATTGTTCTTTTTTGTGAACTATGAATATGAGAAGAAAACAAACCCGCCAGCTACTACCTTCTCGCCTTCAGGCGGAAGCGGTACCGGTAACATTTCCAATGTTAAGATCGATTCACTTAGAAGATTTTCTGACTACCTGAAAAGCGCTTATGGTTATGAAACAGGCGCTTATGACAACTTCCCGAATTTTGCATCAAAGAATACGAAGATCCTGGCGCGTATTGACTGGAACATCAGCCAGGTACACAAACTGACTTTGAAATACAGTGACCTGGAAAGCACAAATGATGTGGCCATGAGTTCAAGTATAGCGAACACCGCCCAATCAGGTGGCCCCAATGTATGGACGTCGCAGACACGTTTAAGCACCAACAATATGTCGTTTGCAAACTCTCAGTATTCTTTCAAGGATATTGTAAAATCTGCAGCACTTGAACTGAACAGTAATATTTCAGGCAAGTTCTCTAACCAGTTGATCGCCACTTACACCAAGATACAGGCTACCCGTTCTACACCAAGTACTGTATTCCCTTTTATCGATATCATTGGTGATGCTACCAAGACCGGCGCTGCCGCCACCTATGCAGGCGGTGCGAGGTTTAACTATATGAGCGCCGGTTATGAGACTTTCTCTTATAACAATGATGTAAAGAACAATATTTTGAATATCACGGATAACTTTACTTATTATGCAGGGAACCACTCCCTCACAGCAGGTGCAGCTTATGAGTACCAGACAGTAGGTAATATGTTTATGCCGGGATCACAAAGCTATTATGCTTACGGATCGCTGCAGGAATTTATGACGCCTGGTGCACACCCGATCACATACAGTCTTACCTTCTCACGCATTCCAGGTCAAGACGCAGTTTATTCTGCCGAAATGAAAATTGGCCAGGCAAGTGTATATGTTCAGGATGAATGGAACGTGAATTCACGTTTTAAACTCACTTATGGTATCAGGGCCGATAAACCGATATATCCTGAACAGCCGCTTGAGAATCCTTCTATTACTGCTTTGACCTTCCCCGACAGAAACGGTGTAGCAACACATTACTCTACCGGCCAATGGCCCAAAGCATCGGTTTATTTATCTCCACGTGCCGGTTTCCGCTGGGATATTAATGGAGATAAGAGTGAGATTCTTCGTGGTGGAACAGGTATTTACACAGGTAAATTACCTTTTGTTTACCTGACCAATATGCCAACCAATAGTGGTATGTACCAGGTAAGTGTCATTGCAAACGCTGCACAGTTGGCACAGATCACCTTTAATCCGGATCCGAAAGCATGGCAAAGCCTTTTTGCAGCGCCAGCACCTGCACCTAACAGCGCAGGATTTGTATTGGTTGACCCTAATTACAAATACCCGCAGATCTGGAGAACCAATCTTGGTTACGACAGAAACCTTGGCCATGGTTGGTACGTGAATGCAGACTTCCTCCTTTCTCAGGATATCAACCCGGTAGTAATGCGTAACGCCAATGAGATCGCAGCAACCGGTACTGTTGCCCTCGGTGGATCTACAAGACCAAGCTATATTAACAATACAGCAGCTACCAGAAGGTTATACAGTGGAATTGCCAACACGATCGTATTGGAAAATGCATTGCGAGGTGGTTATACGCTATCTTTCACAGCGCAGATCAGGAAAAACTTCACCAATGGCTTTGAAGGTATGTTAGCATACACCTATACGTCCGCTTCAGACCTTACTGCAAACCCGGGTTCTACAGCAGGTTCAACCTGGAGCGGTAACCCGACTTCCAACTCGCAGAATACACAGGAATTCGCGCCATCAGCTTTTGCAACCCCGCACAGACTTGTTGGTACATTGTCTTACCGCAAAGAATACCTGAAACACCTTGCGTCTACTTTCGCAATCTTTTACGAGGGAGGCATCCAGGGCAGGTTCAGTTATATATACAGCGGTGACGTTAACTTCGATGGTAACAGTTCTGACCTGATGTATATCCCTGGCAATGCTTCCGAGCTCACGTTTACCACCCAGACTGTAGGTTCTGGCGCTACTGCACAAACCTTTACCGCACAGCAACAAAGCGATGCGTTCAATGCTTACATGGCACAGGACAAATACATGAGTTCGCATAAAGGAAAAGTGGCAGAAAGAAACGGTGCACAGACTCCTTTCTACCATAAAGTAGATTTCAGATTTGCACAGGAAATATTCAATAACATCGGCAACAGGAGAAATACATTGACACTGACCTTCGATTGCGTCAACTTCCTGAACTTATTGAACAAGAACTGGGGCGTAAGGGATTTCTTTACATCTGCAAGTCCATTACTGTCAACCAAGAATGCCACTACCGGTGTTGTTACTTATCAGTTGAGAACTTATATTCCAACAGGTACAACAACTCCGATATTGATCGATAAAACATTTATTCCAAACTTTGGTACAGCCAGTACCTATAACTTCCAGTTAGGATTGAGATATTCGTTCTAAGCAACGCTATCAATAATAATAAGAAAGGTTGTCCTTCGGGATGACCTTTTTTGTTTGGGGTTTTTAGTTTAGGGTTTGGGGTTCGTTGAAATGCGAAACCGCCGGCAGATTTTGTGTCTCTATATTGTTGCAGGAATATATTTGGTTTAATGCCTTTTCAATCCGTCTTTTCAACGCAACGAGATACTGGCAATTGAAAAGATATCATCACAGCCCGGAGTTCAACCAACCCCAAACCACAAACCACAAACTACAAACCCTTCCTCCCCCATCCCCATTTCAAAAACGCCGGAAACGCGCTGCCCCATGTGGGTACATCGTGTTTCCCTTCTTCGAGTTCGAGGTAATGGATATGTTCATCTGTATATCCTTTTGCTTTCAGTTCGATGATCAGGTCGAGTGCATCATCAATTGAATCGATCACGCCGTTCTCATTCCGGTCGGCGGCTTCATCAAGCTTGCCGCATTGAACAAAGAACTGCAGCCAGGGATGAAAGGTTCCTTTACGCACCTGTAAATGCATTAGCCTGTCCTGCTCATCATTATATCCTTCATCATATCCTTTTCTTCTCCACCAGAGCGAGCCGCTGAACGATCCTACTTTATTGAATTCACTTGCATTGTTCCATACAATATCGAGTGCACTTAGTGCACCCAATGAAAATCCGGCAAATGATTTGTGTTTGAAAGAAGGTGTGTTATATGTTTTGCGGATAAAAGGCAGTAGTTCTTCAAAAATGAATTTGGTGTACAAACCCGCTTTTGCGCCACGCCCCTTAAAGTCTGCAGAATAAGCGGTGCCATATTCCATTTTCCTGTCGGGCCCGCAATGAATACCGATACAGATCAACGGCTCAATTTCGCCTGTAGTGATAAGCTGGTCTAATATCTCATCAAATGGCATTTTCAACAGGTCCTGTCCATCATTGATAAGCAATAAACTCAGCTGTTCAGGTTTTACCATCGCCCCGGGCAGGTAAACATCCACAATTACTTCACGCTCCAGGTATTCAGAATGGATGGTGCATTGTTCCACCACCACAGAAGAGAGGGTGCTCGGTTTGGTATCGGTCATAAGCTTCAAAAATAGTGCAACGCAGGGATTAATCAAAAGCAAGCTGCGAGCCGTGAGCCATGAGCTGCGAGCTTTCGGCAACAGGCTCATAGCTCATGGCTCACAGCACATAGCTTTTATTTTCATGGCCCGTTTTTTATTTCACCACAGTTTCGCTAAATTGGAACTACACTGGGTAGTTTTATTACTTTATCAAAACCTTATTTATGAAAAAGATCGGCATCCTGTTTGGACAGGAAAGAAGTTTTCCAATGGCTTTTGTTGAAAGGGTCAACAGTAAAAATGTTCCGGGCATTACAGCAGAGCCTGTGCGCATCGACAAAGTAATGCAGGGCGAACCCAGCGGGTATGATGTGATCATCGACAGGATCAGCCAGGACATTCCTTTTTACCGCGCATTTCTTAAGAATGCGGCGCTATGTGGAACGGCTGTGATCAACAATCCATTCTGGTGGAGCGCTGATGAAAAATTTTTTAATAACTGCCTCGCAACAAAGATTGATGTGCCTGTTCCAAAAACAGTGATCCTTCCATCACGCGATCTTCCGCCCGATACTTCCGATCAATCTTTCAGCAACCTTGCCTATCCATTGGATTGGGATGGCATTTTTAAGTATGTTGGTTTTCCTGCTTACATGAAACCTTTCGCCGGCGGCGGATGGAAAAATGTATACAAGCTTACAGACATGGATGATTTTTTTGAAAAGCATGCAGAGACCAATCAACTGATCATGATGCTACAGGAAGAGATCATCTTCGAAGAATATTATCGTTGTTATTGTATCGGCGGAAAATACGTGCGCATCATGTCGTATGAGCCCCGCAACCCGCACCACCTGCGGTATGTAGCCGATTTCAAACCATCAGACGAAAGATTAAAACTGATGACGGATATCGTGTTGCGTATCAATAAATATTTAGGATATGATTTCAACACAGTAGAACTCGCGCTGCGTGATGGTGTTCCTTACGCGATCGATTTCTGCAACCCTGCACCTGATGCCGATATCAAAAGTGTAGGCCAGGAAAATTTTGATTGGGTAGTTGAAACATCCGCAAACTATGCCATCGAAAAAGCGCAGTCGCTTGTGGAAGGTGGAGATAATCTTACATGGGGGGAATATGTGAAGAGGAGTTCTGCGGGACAGAAACTATATTAGTACAAAAGCTGCGAGCTATGAGCTGTGAGCCGCGAGCAGGAACATCCCTGCCGGCTCACAGCTCACGGCTCACGGCTCATAGCTTAAGAAAATTATGGGAAACTTAAAACATTTTACACTCGGTGTTGAAGAAGAGTACATGGTGATCGATCCGCATACGCGTGAGCTGAGGAGCCATGAACAGAAAATAGTTCAGGAAGGACAGAAAATTCTGAAGGATAAAGTAAAGGCCGAAATGCACCAGGCAGTTGTGGAAGTAGGCACTGATATCTGCGCCAATATTGATGAGGCATTCAACGATGTTGCCTCCCTTCGGGGAAATATTGCGCAGATCGCGGGTGATCTTGGGTTATGGATCGGTGCGGCGGGTACGCATCCATTCAGTCATTGGGAAACCCAGCTTATCACCGACCATGTGCGTTACAATGAGATCGTGAACGAATTACAGGAAGCTGCCCGGAGCAATCTCATTTTTGGATTACATGTGCATGTAGGGATGGAAGACCGCAGAATGGCCATCCATATCGCGAATACCGCTCGGTATTTTCTTCCGCATGTATATGCACTCAGTACCAATTCCCCTTTCTGGGAAGGCAGGGAAACAGGTTACAAATCCTTCCGCACAAAAGTGTTCGATAAATTCCCGCGCACAGGTATTCCCGATTATTTTGAGAATATTGAAGCCTACGAGAGTTATGTGAACCTGCTGATCAAAACTAATTGTATTGACAATGCGAAAAAGATCTGGTGGGATCTCCGTGTGCATCCTTTCTTCAATACTGTAGAGTTCCGCATCTGCGATGTGCCGATGACCATCAATGAAACAATCGCGATCGCAGCTTTGTTCCAGGCCATTTGTGCCAAGATCTACAAGTTGCGGAGTCATAACCTCAATTTCATGATCTACCAGCGCTCCCTCATTAATGAAAATAAATGGCGCGCCGGCCGTTATGGGATCGATGGCACTTTGATCGATTTTGGAAAGGAAACTGAAGTGGATACCAAGGCCCTTATTTATGAATTATTAGACTTTGTAGACGATGTGGTAGACGAACTCGGCAGCCGCCATATCATCAATTACGTCACAAAAATATTCGAAACCGGCACCGGCGCCGACCGCCAACTGGCTGTTTACAGAAAAACCGGCAGTTTGGTGGATGTGGTGGATTATATTCATGACCAGTTTTTAGTAGTCTGAGGTAGCAGCTGCGAGCTTTGAGCCATGAGCTGTGAGCCGGCACGAGAAAACTATAGACGCCGGGAAAGCAAGGATGGCTATTGGGCGGCGTTTTTCTGCTCAAAGGCAGGAATTATGAGCTCCGAGCCAGGAATTTCCACCTAAAAGCAAGGAATTATCAGCTTTGAGCCAAAAATTGCCGGCTTCAAGCCAGGAACGACAAGCTCTGGGCAAGCGGTGCCAGGCTCACAGCTCGAAGCTCAAAGCTCGCAGCTTTTCTTAAAACCAAAGCAACGAACTAACTTGCTTCCGTATCTATCTATTGCCTAAACTAATCTAAACCACTCTAAGTGAGCGAAGAGTACGAACTTATTAAGGGCTGCATCCGGCAGGATGCCAGATGCCAGCGCATGCTGTTTGACAGGTATGCCGGTAAGATGATGGGCGTATGCCTGCGCTATGCCAATGACAGCATGGAAGCAGAGGATATGATCCAGGACGCATTTATTAAGGTGTTCCAATACATCGGCCAGTTCAAATTTGAGGGTGCTTTTGAGGGATGGATCCGGAGGATCGTGGTGAACACGGCCATCAGACACCTGGAGAAGAAAAAAATGCATTTCAAAGATATTGATGACAATAGCCAGAACACACCGCAGATAGATGCCCAGGCATACAATCACCTGGGAGAAGCGGATCTTATGAGATTGATCAGCCAGTTGCCTGATGGTTACAGGCTGGTGTTTAACCTGAACGCTATCGAAGGTTATAGCCACGAGGAGATCGCGGTAATGCTGAATATTCAACCCGGTACCAGCCGCAGCCAGTTAGTAAAGGCGCGGAAGATGCTGCAACATCAAATCTTACAATTACAAAAAGTTGCTGTATAGAATGAACGATAACAAATTCGACGATTTCGTTAACAACAAACTCAACGAGTATGCCGCCCCCGTGCCGGCTGGTCTTTGGGAAAAAGTTGCGGAAGGTCAGTTGGATCAGTTCATCGGCAGTAAACTCAAAGATGCAGAAGCACCTGTTCCCAACGGATTATGGGAAAAGATCACCGATAACCAATTTGATAATTTTGTTTCTGATAAAATTGAGGATCACCAGGCCCCTGTTCCCGGTACATTATGGGACAGAATCACTGATGGCCAGTTTGATAATTTCGTAGCCGGCAAATTAGACAGTTATGAAGCACCCGTTCCGGCTGGTTTATGGGATAGGGTCACCGATGGACAGTTCGATGCTTTTGTTGCAGGAAAATTAATTGACCACGAAGCGCCTGTGCCTGCAGGATTATGGGAGAAAGTTCGTCCAGAAGAAGATAACCGCCGTGTTGGATTCTTCTGGTTCCGCTACCCTGCGGCGGCTGCGCTGATATTAGCCATCCTCTCCGCCGCTGCATGGGGTGGATATATGTATTTCACAAGGCTAAAAACAAACAAGCCTGCTGAAACAACACAGACCACTGCACCAACCAATAGCAATGCAGGAAATAATACGCCTGTAACAGTAACACCGAAGCCAACTGATAATGCGGCGATTGTTCCTCCTGTTGCTAATGATGCAAAAACAAATGCATTACCGGGCGCTGAGCATCCTTCAAACGCTAACGCGATTCCGCTGAATAATTCGGCAAATATTTCAAAGGAGAAAACTAACCGGGCATCATCGGAGCCTGCCAATAATGAAAAACGAATTGGTGCAGAGCGTTCTTCTTCAGGTGAAAATACAGTTGCATCACCAAATACAACGGGTAAAGGAACAGGCAATAAACTCTTGCCGCCTCCACCCGTGAATAACAATGATTTCACAAGCAGTTCCTACGATCCTTTCAAAAACAAAACAGTTGCTGCGGATAAGTCAACAGATCAAACATCAGTGAAAGAACCGGATGTTTACCTCGAACCTTTCCAACCCAGTTTTACATCCATCAGCACCATACCTTTTAGCTTGACTAAGTTTGGATCGTTTGATAAACAATTATCAACCCTCAATCATACCAACCAGTTCAGGAACGTGATCATCTGTCCTTCGGATAAAGGAGGAAACCGCGATTGGTTTGTTGAACTGTATGCATCGCCGGATATTGCGATGAGGTCTGTGACCAATGGCACTGCGTCTTCTCTATACATGCAGAAAAAAGACAGCAGTGAAGCGATGCAGATCGGTTATTCTGCAGGTGTGCGGCTGGTAAAACCGATCACCGACAATATCCTGTTAAAAGCGGGGCTCAATTACTCGCAGGTGAACCAGAAATATGTTTACCGCACAGAGAATGAAGTAAAAACAACAACGGTTGTAAGCGTGAGAACCATTATCCGGGCACCGGGTGATACGGTGATCGTAAGAGATACCAGCATACTGCAGACCGTTGGGTTTAAAAATAATACGGTAAGCAACCGCTTCCGCAGTTTTGATATCCCTGTTACTATTGGATACCAGTTTGGTGATGATGACCTCAAGTTCGGCATCAATGCAGGCGTGGTGCTTAATATTTCATCCTGGTACCAGGGCGTGATGCTCGACACTTCGCTGGCCGTGGTGCCTCTGAATAAATCAGGGAACGGGGTATACAAAACAAATATCGGGATGGGATTGTACGGAAGCGTTAGCGTAGTAAAACGGCTGAGTGAGGGTATGCACCTTTTTGTGGAACCCTATTTCAGGTATAATCTATCAGATATGACAACGCCGCAGGCGGGTTTCAAGCAGAAGATCAATATCGGTGGTTTAGCAGTTGGATTACGCTTTAATTTAAACAGTAAATATTAGGCAACATAAGAGACCCGGAAGGTATCTTGTTTACAGAGACACACGTTATGAAAAGAATATCACTTATTACAGGTTGTTTGATGTCGCTGTTTTTTGCAGCCTGTACTAAAGAATTGTCTAATGATTTTAACCAGTACACGAATCACCCGTTGAATGATACGGTATGGGTAAAGACGGTTGCCAATACGGCCTCTGTTCACGAGCTGGCGCAATTACTCACACCTGTATTGTTCTCAGATTCTTTGGAAATAACACGTGATACAACATTGACTTATGGAGACAGTCTTGAAATATCATTTACCGGTGGCACTTTGCTCACTTCAACCGGTGCTCCGGCAACCGGCAAAGTGAAACTGGAAATGTTCCGCCTGAAAAAGAAAGGTGATTATATCAAAGCTTTCAAACCAACTGCTGCCGGTGATACCCTGATGGTTTCGCAAGGCGCCTTCTTTGTGCGCCTGAGCAAGAATGGCAGTGAATTGTCGCTTGCACCCGGTGCAACCATCCGGTTAAGGTTCGCCGATGCCGAAATGCAGCCCAACACGGGTGCTTATCCCTTTTACGGAAGAGAAAATAACCCGATACCGGCCTTAGGCATCGATACTGCATTTACCTGGCGCGTTTTTGAAAATATCTCGATCAAGAGCTACCAGAAGCAGGTATCAAACGGTACAATAAAAGGATACGAAGTAACATCAAAGTACCTACACTGGATCAGTGCACTGAATCCGCTGGATTCGATACGCATCAATTCTACAAAGATCACCACAATACTTCCGTTAAATTATACCAATAAAAATACAGTTGTGTTTGCCGTGCTTGCCGACAGGAAGACGATTGTGAACCTTCGTGCAGATTTTGTATCGCGCTCTTTTTCGGCGATCAATTTCGCAGCTAAATCCAGGATCAAACTCATATCAATATCCAAAATAGGTGATGATCTCTATCTTGGCTCAAAAGACATTCTTGATCCGGGCAACGGTGCCATTTATTCGCTCACGCCTGAGAAGAAAAGTTTGGCGAGTGTGCTTCAGTTCCTCGACGGACTGTAATACATTTTGAATTTTGAAATTGGGAGATTGGGAAATTTCATCGGCTATATGCACTCATATCAATTCCAAAATCTCCCTCCCGCAATTGCGGGAACAAAATCGCTTCAATCTTATTTCTTGAAATCAAACAACGTGGCCGTAAACACCGCCCGCTCCCGCTTCTTAAAGATCACATCCCAATCACCTTTGTAGCGGAGTATTTTGGGAACGGTGAGACCCTCGAATTTTGTCATTTCCACTTCCATGCTTACATCAAAATCATATACACCGGCTTTGTAGCTGAGTGAATAATTTCGGGCAAGTACTTCCAGTGTTTTCAGATCGAACCAGGTAACCATCTGGTCAACTACTACCCTATCGCTGTTTGTTTTTTCTTCTTTGGGAGTGATGGAGAATACATAGGATAAGATGCCATGAAATTCTACCACATCTAATTTGTAATCGTAGAGTTTGTGTGCACTCTCATCATACAGGTCGAGCTTATCGCCGATGAAAGGAATTCCTGGAATTTTTTTACCGGGGTTAAAGAACAACATCTTTAATTGTTCCTTGTGTTTCTCCATCCCGCTTTTATCGCTGAAACTAAGGAGATGGCCCTTCACAATATTATTTTCCCCGCATATTTTTCCTTTCGTAAAGAAAAGCCCTGCATACAGATCGGGTGTGAGGTAATTGTAATTCTTTTTTGAATCATAGAAATCACCCGTAACATGTTCTTCGAGTACATCCATGGTGCGGCATCCTTCGCTCCTGTTCTGTCTTGTTTTGCTGAACAGGGAAGCTTTTACGGCGCCTTTTTTATCCAGCATTTTAATATCGTTGTAAGAACTGAATCCAAGTACTCGCAGGTTGCGGAATGCTTTGTAAAAAGTGGTGTCTTCCTGTATCTGTGTGAGCAGTGTACGGTAATTAAAATTATTCCGCACCACTACTTCAGCAAGTGTAAAGCGATGCTCATCGATGATCACGGTAGTATCCTGTGACGATGCGCGGAATGAGATGAACAACAAACAAACAAAACAGTATCGCATTATTTAGGGAATATCATTTTATAATCAATTTTCACTTTGCCTTTGCTGATATCATTCAGTTTTCCTTGTAATAATTTCCTGCGAAGCGGTTTCAGGTAATCGATAAAAAGTTTACCCTCAATATGATCGTACTCATGCAGGATCACGCGCGCGGTGATGCCGTTGAAAGTACCGGTATGCGGTTTGAAATTCTCATCCAGGTAATCGATCGTAACCGTTTCTGCACGGAACACATCTTCGCGTATTTTAGGAATGCTCAAACAACCTTCGTTATAGGCCCATTCTTCGCCTTCGAGTGATTTTACGTGCGCATTGATGAATACCTGTTTAATGCCCGGCGCGTCCGGGTAAGTACCTTTCTCGTCTTCTTCCAGGTTCTCAAATATCTGCGCGCTGTCCATTACAAACAGGCGGATATCTTTATTGATCTGTGGCGCGGCCAATCCCACACCGCTGCTTGCGTACATGGTCTCCCACATATCTTCAATTAAGGTAGAGAGCCCGGGATAGTCCGGTGTAATGTCCTGGCTCACTTTGCGTAATACCGCCGCGCCATAAGCTACAATTGGAAATACCATCGATGAATCTTGATTTTATTGAAATGCGGCAAAAATACCGGAAAAAAGGCAGCTATAAGCCTTTAGGTGTTAGGTATTAGCTAAAACCGTTAATAGAAAGAATAGAGCCATCGGCTCGGTTTATCTTGTAGCAACGGATTTTAATCCGTTGTTCGTGATTCAGCATGGTCCGAGAGTGCCGTAGGCACGGTGCGTATATGGACCGAACCTACGGTTCTCCCGGAAATCTTGTGATCACTTGTTCAACGGATTAACATCCGTTGCTACAATATATATCGAGGCTACGCCTCTGCAACTATCGTAGTTCCTATGTTTATCAATAAACCTCTGTTTAAAATCCACCAATTAACCCCGGGAAAGGAGAAACTCCTGCAGCATAATAGTAGCCGCAATTTTATCAACATTCCCTTTAATCTGCCTGTCTTTCTTTTTCATCCCCATCTCTACCATGGCACGTGAAGCGAGTTTGGAAGTATAGCGTTCATCAACCGTTTGAATGGGTATGGTCGGAAACTCTTTTTTTAGTTTGATGATGGCTGCTTTCACCAACGGTGTGGCATGTGTGGCGGTATCATCTAGGTTCAGTGGCTCTCCTATCAATATCAATTCTACTTCTTCCTGCAGAAAATATTTTTTCAGGAAAGGAATCAATTCTTTTGTTTCAATAGTAGTTAAAGAACTGGCAATGATCTGCAAAGGATCGGTTACCGCGAGGCCGGTTCTTTTGCCGCCGTAATCGATGCAGAGGATTCGTGCCATTTTGGTTTGTGGTTTGGGGTTTGTGGTTTGGGGTTGGATTTACTACATTCTGATCCTTACTACTGGTACAATTTAGAAAATAAAAAGGTCTGCGATGACTAATATTCCGAATACGACGCTTGCGATGCCGTTGGCGGTCATGAAAGCGATGTTTACTTTGCTGAGGTCATTGGGTTTTACGATTGAATGCTGATAGATCAGCATCCCGACAAATACTGCGATCCCTATCCAATAGATAAAATGAAACGCTCCATATATTCCTGCAGCGATCACACAAGCTGCGCTTAACACATGCAGGAATATAGAAACGCGCAATGCGGCACGCTTACCAAGCACTGCGGGGATCGAATATAGTTTTTGTGAACGATCGAAATCAACATCCTGCATGGCGTAAATAATATCAAACCCACTCACCCAAAAGATCACAGCAAATGAAAACAGAACAGGCAACAAGGCAAACACACCTGTAACAGCAAGATAGGCGCCAATGGGTGCAAATGATAATC
The DNA here is from genome assembly GCA_040388705.1 of Bacteroidota bacterium. GTDB lineage: Bacteria > Bacteroidota > Bacteroidia > Chitinophagales > Chitinophagaceae > Sediminibacterium. Next base: position 723,360 of record JAZKBI010000003.1, read on the forward strand.
CCAGGCCCAATACCAAATGGCATAGAGCTGTGAAACGTTTTGTATAACTATAAAACAGGATCACAAATAATGCTACGGATGATAAATAAAAACAGGTGAGGTTAAGAAAAAAACTGGCGATCAGAAAAATCACACAGTTCAATATCACAAAACGCAAAGCGCTATTGGCGGAAATAATACCTGCCGGAATTTCACGGATGGCAGTGCGTGGATTTTTTGCATCGAAGCTCCTGTCAAGATAACGGTTGAAAGCCATGGCTGCGCTGCGGGCGGTGATCATACAGATCAACACTAAAACAAATTTCAGAATAAGTTGTTGCCAGGTTAGCATAATAAAATTCTCATACTCAGGTCCTTTGATAGCCGTATGCCATCCTGGAGGTGATGGCATGAACAGGCTTTGGCCAATCCGGTCATTTTCTTTCACGATCAAAGTTTGTTTCAACCCCAATACAAATCCTATCAACGCAAACGGCAATGCAAAAATGGTATGCGAAAATTTTACAAGACTTAAATACTTCTTTACTGATGACATCTACAATATTTTAATTGAAACCCTCTCTGTGAAACTCCGTATAATCTGTGTCTCTGTGGTGAATAAAATCGCAGCGAAGGATTCACCACGGAGACACGGAGCACACAGAGTTTCACAGAGGGTTTACTTATTCATGAATCGTTTTATGATTTCCCACAGCACAATTCCTGCTGCTACTGATATATTCAACGAATGCTTCATTCCTAACTGGGGAATTTCAATGCATCCGTCACACAATTTTATTATTTCGCTATCAACGCCCTCGACTTCATTTCCAAATACAATCCCGATCTTCTGATTGTCCGCGCTAAACTTTTCCAGAGAAATGCTTCCTTCTACCTGCTCTATCGCAAATAATTTGTACCCTCTTTCCTTTAAAGCCTGTACCGCTTCCAATGTAGTGGGAAAATACATCCAGTCAACCGTTTCTGTTGCGCCGAGCGCTGTTTTATGGATATCCCGGTGCGGGGGTTGCGGTGTATAGCCGCATAAACAGATCCCTTCTGCTAAAAAAGCATCGGCCGTACGGAAAACACTGCCCACATTGTGCATGCTGCGGATATTATCCAGCACCACCATTACGGGATTCTTATGGGCCTGTTTGAACTCATCTACCGACATCCGCCCGAGTTCATCCATGGTCAGTTTTCGCATGCGACAAAGGTAAACTCATCCATTCATAAAATCGATAAGGCAAAATGGCGCATTTTTATTATTTTGTCCTTTCCAAAACTAAACAACCCCCACCATGAGAAAAATCGCCCGTTTAACGGTCCTGCTGGCCGTTGCTATTCCCTTTGCAGGGAGCACACAGGAAAAGATCGATGCTGCCATGATGCAGAAGATCCGCAACGAAGGATTAAAGAACTCCAAAGTAATGGAGATCGCTTTTAACCTTACAGATATGAGCGGTAACAGGCTTACAGCTTCCCCTGGATTTATGCGCGCAGCCAGTTATGCCAAAACAAAACTGGAAGAATGGGGGGCGAAGAATGTGGCCATTGACCCATGGGGCGAATTTGGTAAAGGTTGGGAACTGGAAAAAAGCTATGTAGCTATTACCGCTCCCTATTATAAACCTCTTTCTGCCTATCCAAAAGCATGGACTGCGGGAACCAAAGGTTTAAAGAGTGCAGAAGTGCTCTTGGTTACTTTAAAAGACAGTACGAGCTTAGATGCTTACCGCGGTCAGTTAAAGAACAAAGTGATCATTATAGAACCAGCCAACAATATCCCTTACACACCTAGTTTTAAGGCAGATGCACGCCGTTATGAAGATTCTGACCTGGTAAAAATGGCCAATGCAAAAATGCCGCCGGCTGGTGGCCAGGGCAGAGGAGGTGGAAATCCTGGTGTTGTTAACCCGAACGATACAGCCGCTGCAAGAAGGGCAGCGCAATTTGCCCAACGCGGCGGCGGCGGCGGTGGAGCAGCAAGAGCACTAGTATTGCTGAAAGAATTGGCTAAAAAAGAAGGCGCAGCTGCTTTCATTACCAAAGGAAGCCCCAACAGCCATGACGGAACCATTTTCGCGGCAGGCGGCGGAACTTACAAAGGAACCGACCCTGCAAATTTCCTTGATATTGTTGTAGGCATTGAAGATTTTAATACCATCGTACGTTTATCAAAAGCAGGCGTGCCTGTTAAGATGGATGTGGATGTAAAAACAAAATTCCAGACAAAAGATTTACAGGGATATAATGTGATCGGCGAAATTCCGGGTACTGATCCGCTGCTGAAAGATGAAGTAGTAATGCTCGGCGCACACTTAGATTCATGGCAAACAGGTACCGGTGCAACAGATAATGCATCCGGTTCTTCTGTGATGCTGGAAGTAATACGCATATTAAAAACCTTAGGCGTTCAGCCAAGAAGAACGATCCGTATCGGTTTATGGAGCGGTGAAGAAGAAGGCTTATTGGGTTCGAGAGCTTATGTAAAGAAAACGTTTGCCGATCCTGCAACGATGCAGACATTACCTGCACACGAAAAATTCTCTTCGTATTTCAATATTGATAACGGAACAGGAAAAGTGCGCGGCATCTATTTACAGGGCAATGAAGCTGCGAGAGATATCTTCCAGCAATGGCTCACTCCATTTAATGATCTCGGTGCGAAAACAGTTACCATCAGTAATACAGGCGGTACCGATCACCAATCATTTGACGGGGTAGGTTTACCAGGCTTCCAGTTTATCCAGGACGAGATCGAATACAGTGCGCGTAACCACCATAGCAATATGGATGTGTATGATCACCTGATCGAAGACGACCTGAAACAGATCTCTACCATTGTTGCTGCATTTGTGTACAATGCTGCACAACGCGATCAAAAAATACCGCGTAAACCAATGCCGGTGCCAAGAACACCAGGTCAAGGTGGCCGTGGCGGCGGTGGTGGCCAATAATAGAATTTAGTTGATAACGAACGGGATCATCGCAAAACGGTGATCCCGTTTGTTTTTGTCAGTGTTCGCAGCAGACGGCGGCCATAGTCGCTCGGCTCCGCCGAGTGACCAGTATCCCCAGGCCTCCGGCCGATCCATCAAGTAGATTTTCTACTCTGAAATTATTTTATACACCATACCCTCGCAAACCAGTTTTCCCCAATCCCCAAATACCTCTTCCATCCCCGTTCCCAGTAATTATATTTGCCATCCATGTCAAAATCATCCGCCGATACACCGTTAATGCAGCAGCACAGGGCCATCAAGCAAAAATATCCTGATGCTATCCTGCTTTTCCGCGTAGGTGATTTTTACGAGACGTTTGGGGAGGATGCGATCATCGCTTCAAAAGTGTTGGGGATCACACTTACCAAAAGAAATAACGGCGCTGCTTTTTCAAGTGAGCTGGCAGGTTTTCCGCATCATGCATTGGATACATACCTGCATAAATTAGTTAAAGCGGGTTATCGCGTTGCGATCTGCGATCAACTGGAAGATCCGAAAACAGTAAAAGGAATCGTAAAACGCGGTGTAACGGAGTTGGTGACACCCGGTGTTGCCACGAACGATAAATTATTAGAACACAATAGCAATAATTTTTTAGCAGCAATACATTTTACGGAAGCAGAAACAGGTATTGCGTTCCTTGATATTTCAACCGGTGAATTTTTTATCGCTGAAGGAAATGATGAGTACATCGATAAATTATTACAGGGATTAAAACCCGCGGAAGTTATTTACCAGCGCAGTTACCAGAAACATTTTAAAGAAACATTCGGTCCGAAGTTCTACACCTACACCATGGAGAGCTGGATCTTTGATGAAGCTTTTGCCACAGAAAGCCTGCTGAAACATTTTCAAACGCATTCATTAAAAGGATATGGGATCGAAGGCATGCACCATGGTATTACAGCTGCGGGTGCTATTTTATATTATTTAAAAGAAACCGAACATCCTAATCTTCAGCATATCACTTCCATACAAAGAATGGAGCGGGAAGATTTTTTGTGGATGGACAGGTTCACCATACGAAATCTCGAATTGCTGAACACAGGTGTTGACAATGGCAACAGTTTACTGAAAGTATTGGACAATACCGTGAGCCCTATGGGTGCACGTTTATTGAGGCGCTGGATGATCTTTCCTTTGAAAGATGTAACAAAGATCAATGAACGGTTAGATACCGTTGCATTCCTGATACTGCAGACCGATCTGCGCAAGCAGTTATTGCATGCCATAAAAATTTGTGGTGATATTGAAAGGTTGGTGAGCAAGATCCCGATGAAAAAGATCAACCCGCGTGAAGTGATGCATTTGGCAAAGGGATTACAACAAACGGAACTGATCAAACAGGCATGTGCAGAAGTTGCGAATCCATACTTGCAGCGCTTATCAGATGCATTGAATGGTTGCCATTACATTGTTGAAAAGATCCTGAAAGAGATCAATGAAGCGCCGCCGGTTGCAGCAAGTAAGGGTGGTGTGATCAGGGAAGGTGTGCATGAAGAATTGGATGAGTTAAGAAATATTTCTTCTGGTGGGAAAGAATTTTTAGTAACCATACAGCAGCGTGAATCTGAGAAAACGGGGATCTCTTCTTTAAAGATCAGTTTCAATAATGTATTTGGTTACTATCTCGAAGTGACCAACCTCCACAAGAATAAAGTGCCGGTAGAATGGATCCGTAAACAAACGCTTGCAAACGCTGAGCGGTATATCACTCCCGAATTAAAAGAATACGAAGAAAAGATAACGGGTGCAGAAGACAAGATCTTAGCGATCGAGATGGGGATGTACGATAAACTGTTATTGGCCTTACAGGATTACATCGCTCCCATTCAGGTGAACGGAAATATTTTAGCCACGCTTGATTGCCTGCTTTGCTTTGCAGAGAATGCGCTCCAGTTCAATTATAAAAAACCGGAACTGCATGAAGGTGTTGAACTCGAATTCAAAGACAGCCGCCACCCAGTGATCGAAAGAAATTTACCTGCGGGTGAAACTTATATTTCGAATGATATTATCCTGAATCCGAACGAACAGCAGGTAATTATTTTAACGGGCCCAAACATGAGTGGTAAGAGCGCCATACTGAGACAGACCGCGCTTATTACTTTAATGGCGCATATGGGAAGCTTTGTTCCTGCGTCGTCCGCTCGTGTTCCTTTAACTGATAAAATATTTACCCGTGTTGGTGCAAGCGATAACCTCAGTGGCGGTGAATCTACATTTATGGTAGAGATGAATGAAACGGCCAGCATCATCAATAATATCTCTCAACGCAGTTTGATATTATTAGATGAAATCGGAAGAGGAACATCAACCTATGATGGTATTTCCATAGCATGGAGCATTGTTGAATACCTCCACTCCTCGCCTGCTGCACCCAAAACTTTATTTGCCACGCATTACCATGAGTTAAATGAACTCGAAGAAAAATTACTTCGCGTGCAGAATTTTCATGTAACGAATAAAGAGGTCGGCAATAAAATTATTTTCCTGCGCAAACTGGCGCGCGGTGGCAGTACACATAGTTTTGGTATTCATGTGGCTAAGATGGCCGGCATGCCCCCTACCCTGATCGACAGGGCGAATGAAATATTGAAACAACTGGAAGAACGCTCCGGTCGGGACGCTGAAAGCGACCTGAACGGTAACAGCGGGCTTTCTAATAAAAGTAGCGGTCAGGCCGCTTCAAGCGTCCCGACCGCAGACGTTAACCTCGCAAAAAATATCAAAAAATTATCCACTCCCCAAATGCAACTCTCCATTTTTGATGCACACTCACAAACTTTTGATGAGATGCGGAAGATGCTTACTGAAATGGATATTAACCGTTTGACACCCGTAGAGGCTTTGATGAAATTGAATGAAATTAAGGGGCTGTTGAAATAATGAATTAAAATTTTTCATACTCCTATGAAACAACACATCGCCCACTTCGCCTTAGTTGTTAACGACTACGATGATGCCATCGAATTCTACACACAAAAACTCAGTTTCAATTTAATTGAAGACACAGTATTGAGTGAAACAAAACGCTGGGTATTGGTTGCGCCCAAAGGCTCTACCGAATGTTGCATCCTGTTAGCGAAAGCAGCCAATGAAGAGCAGAAAAGCCGTGTAGGCAATCAAACCGGCGGGCGCGTGTTCATGTTTTTATATACAGATGATTTCTGGAGGGATTACCATGCGATGGTTGCCAACAAGATAAATTTTATTCGCGGCCCGTTGGAAGAAGAATATGGAACGGTTGCTGTGTTTGAGGATCTGTATGGAAATCTTTGGGATTTATTGGAGAGAAGGCATTAGGTATTAGGCATTAGCTGTTAGCCATCCAAAGGCTAAAAGCTAATGCTTAATACCTAACAACTCTTCACACTTTGATCCAAAACTTCAACAACTCATCTTCAGTTGCTCCTACTTCATGATAACCCGGTGGGATTTCATCTTCCATACTATGAAAAGTAGCAAGCCTTGTGCCTGCGGGCTTTTTATCCAGTTGTTTATACACGTACCGGTTATAAGCACTGTACAATTCTTTTGAATACGGCAGGCTGTTGTCTATTTTATATTCATCATTGATATTCTCATAAAATGCATTGAAAAAATAAAAATGATCGTATTGGCTGAAATCAATTCCGGTTATATTGCCGTGTGTAAAAAAAACATTTAGCAACCGGGTAGTCACTCTTGCAGCTTCCGCATATGTTACAAGGTCCTCTCTTTGTTCAACGCCATAAAAAAAAGCATCGGGTTGATAGGCAGCCGCAGCCAGGCAAAACTTTCCTGCGCCGCTGCCGATGTCTAATACTTTTACATTTTTTTCTGCAGCAAGAAATTCCGCGGCTTTGCGGGCAATGTATAAAGGTGTCCAATGCATACTGGCCTGTGTAAGCACAGCATCGGGATACAATTTATGAAACTGCAGATCAGAAGCGAGCCATGGGTTCATGTTGCAAAGTTAAGGCTGCAGGCTACAGCTCAATGTCGTTTACTTAAGGGCTTTATCGCACTTGTTTTTTAACCCCAGCTTTTAAGCTGGGGACAGGATGAACATAAGAGACCCCGGCTTTAGCCATAATTGCTTTTGCAATAGGAGATGAACGATAATTGGTTTCAACCTCAAAGTAAAAGAACAGTTAGGGCTAAAGCCCTGCATTCAAATAGAAGGGTGAATCCCCAGCTTAAAAGCTGGGGTTAAAAAAAAATCACCGCTCATCGCACACGGCCTGAAGTTTTCGGTAGTTTGGAGATAAATGCTTATTAAACGACAATGGTTTACAGGTACGATAACCACCAATGCGTATGCGAAGCCTTGTACCTGCTGTACCATCTGCATAGCGGGTATAAGCCTGCCACAATCGCGATCCAGATCAGGTACACCACGCCCAGCGAAAAGCCGAATTCATTGGGACGGAACATCATCATTCCGCCAGCGGCCTGTTCCATGGTGTGCCCGGTTGCAAAGAATACGATCATGCAAAGAAAATGGATCACGAAAAAATGAAGCAGGTAATAAAACATCGGAACGCGGCCATAGATCACGATCACGTTCGTCCATTTGGCTTTTATTTTCTCTATCCAGGCAAGAGCAATTAATGCAGGACCGATCGTCATACAGATGTATAGCAGTGAAGGCGGATATTTTGTTACGTTAAAAAATGAAATAATAGTGGCAGTTGTATTTTTTTGTTCTGACCATGGAACCAGGTCGCCATATACATTGATCCATCGGATGATCACGAATGCCACTATCGCCAATGAACCCATCAATATTAATTTACGCCTGCGTTTTGCCGCATCATAACCGGGAACATACAGCGAGCCGAGACAATATCCGAGCAACATGATACCCGGCCATGGAATGATGGGATACAATACCATAAACGACCTGTTCTCTGCATAGAGCCTGAAAGATTGCTGGTGCAGGATGGACCAACCCAGCGGAACATTGGCCCTATCCGTAGAATTAAAATTATCAAGCAGGTTATGGCAAGACACGATCACTAATCCAATCACGAATAAAACAGGCATCGGCAAATAAATAAATCCAGCAAGCAGGATCATTGATACGCCGGTTACCCAGATCACCTGTAATCCAACAAAATGCAGTAGAGGATCAAAACTGAAAAGGAAATTGAATATGGTTACTTCCAAGACCATCAGCCAGAGACCGCGCTTCAATAAAAATATGGACAGATCTTTTTTTGTTCTTTTGGTTCCTGTTAAAAAAGCAGAAGTACCTGCGAGGAAAACAAATACAGGCGCACAGAAATGCGTGATCCATCTGGTGAAAAAAAGTATAGGTGTAGTGGTTTCAGGATTGGTGGGATCAGAGACCATCGCATCAATATGAAAATAATCGCGCACATGATCCAGCGCCATGATGATCATGATAATGCCACGTAGAATATCAATGGAATCAATTCTTTTTTTAGAGACAAGAAGGGTTTGCTCCATACAGTTAGTTTCAAGTAAAATACGGTTTTTAACGTAAAAAAGGTGCTTTTTCACGCAAACGAGCCAAGGAGCAAACCTGCCTGTCGGCAGACAGGGGCGCTAAGAAAACCATTGTTCCTAAAACATTTTTCTTCAACATTTATCTAAGGATATTGAGTACAGTCGAAAAAGAAAGGCGCAAAGAATTTCATCAACTCTTTGCGCCTTTGCGTGAAAAAAAATTACTTAGCGAGGTATGCTTTCACCTTTGCATGCAACCCAGAACTCAAAGGCACCACCGGCAAACGCAGGTGATTGCCGATCAATCCCTGCTCAGCCATAAAAGCTTTTACACCGGCGGGATTGTTTTCAGAGAACATCAGATCGTATGCATCTAACAATGGATCATTTATTTTTTTTGCTGCAGCGAAATCATTTTTCAAACACTGTCTTACCATCTCGGAGAATTCAGCAGGAAATGCATTTGCAGCAACACTGATCACACCATGCATACCGCAGGCTAACTGAGGTAAGGCAAGTGCATCATCACCACTCACGAGTAAAAAATCCTCCGGCATATCGCGGAGGATCTGCATGCATTGTACCATATCGCCACTGGCTTCTTTCATACCGGCAATATTGGGAACTTCTTTTGCCAAACGCAGCGTAGTTTCTGCGCTCATGTTTCTTCCGGTGCGGCCCGGCACGTTGTATAAAATGATCGGTTTAGGAGATTCAGCAGCCAATGCTTTGTAATGCTGAAATATTCCTTCCTGTGATGGTTTATTATAATTGGGAGATGCACTCAACACAGCAATGGCTTTATCCAGCGGATATTTATGCAGATCGTTAATGAGTTCAGCCGTATTGTTACCGCCAATACCTACAACAACAGGAACACGCCCCGCCACTTTTTCAAATGTATAATTTACAATATCCAGCTTCTCCTGCTTATCCAATGTAGGCGTTTCACCTGTGGTACCTAATGTGATCAGATATTCAACGCCACCCTTGATCATGGCATCGATCACGTTACCCAGTGAATTAAAATCTACGCTCAGATCGGATGAGAACGGAGTGATGAGCGCTACTCCTGTTCCCTGCAGTGTGTTTCTTAAGGACATGATTCGGTTTGTGGTTTGTAGTTTGTTGTTTGTGGTTACGGTTTACTTGTTGTTGGTTTACTGATAGATTGCGGATTTGCGGTGGTTCGGATTGGCGCCAATTATTAACTATTAACTTTTAATTATTAACTGACTTTCTCGCTCCAGAATCCCATCTTACCATACTTCTCAATACGGTCGTTGATCCTCTGTGCCGGGTCTTTGGGTTCTATTTCTTTTAATGAGCGGAGGATATAGGATTTGAGGATATTGGCAGCATCTGCATAATCCCAGTGTGCGCCGCCCACGGGTTCGTGAACGATCTCATCTACCAGGCCGAAACCTTTCATATCGATGGCTGTTAAACGCAATTGTTCTGCGGCTGTTTCTTTTTTATCCCAGCTGCGCCATAAGATGGAACTACAGCTTTCGGGGGAAATAACCGTGTACCAGGTATTTTCCATCATCAGCACTTTATCACCCACGCCAATCCCTAATGCACCACCGCTGGCACCCTCACCAATGATCACGATGATCACGGGAACCTTCAGGCGGATCATTTCATAGATATTCCTGGCGATGGCCTCTCCCTGCCCGCGTTCTTCCGCTTCCAGGCCGGGATAAGCGCCCGGGGTATCGATCAGGCAGATCACAGGTTTATTGAATTTCTCGGCCAGTTTCATCAGTCGTAAAGCCTTTCTATAGCCTTCAGGGTTGGCCATACCAAAATTACGCAGTTGACGGGCCTTTGTATTGATGCCTTTTTGCTGGCCAATGATCATTACCGTTTCCCCATCCAGTTGCGCAAAACCGCCAACCATGGCTTTATCGTCTTTAAAATTCCTGTCGCCATGCAGTTCCACGAAATTGGTACACATATTCTCTATGTACTTCAGTGTATAGGGCCTGTCCGGGTGGCGGCTCAGTTGAACCCGCTGCCAGGGCGTAAGATGGGCGGTGATCTCCTTGCGTTTGTCAAGTATGGAAGATTCTAATTGCTGTATGGTAGACGTATAATCGATCTTCGGGTTCTTCTCAGCCAGCTTCTGGGTATCATCAATTTGCTCGTAAACTTCTTTGATCGGTTTCTCAAAATCAAGGAATTGTCTGTTCGGGTATTGAGGCATAGTGAGCTATTAAGGCGGTAAAATTACGGGTTGCATTTTTTTTAGGAAAAGATTTGTTTGAAAGTCGTTTCCCCCTATCTTTGCCGTCCGAAAAAATAGGTTATTTGCCTGTTTTGAGGAACGGATCGGTAGTTCAGTTGGTTAGAATGCCGCCCTGTCACGGCGGAGGTCGCGGGTTCGAGTCCCGTCCGGTCCGCTTAGTTTCACACTAAGTAAATATAAAAGCCTGTAAAACGTTGATTTTACAGGCTTTTTTCATTTTACACCCTGTCAAATTATTCATCATTTCACATAATGCTGGTGAGTAATTCGGTGAGTAAATTAAAAATGAAAAACTTACTCACCAGACTAGCCCTAACTCGCTGACAGTTAACCTGTTCGATTTTCGCGCATCTTGTTTTGAAGTAGCTACCAACTTAATTTTAAACCTTTAAAGTGAGTAGTTATGGTGAGTAAAACATTCAGCCTGCTTTTCTTCATTAGAAAGCACAAAAATTCAGACAAAAAATTACCCGAAAACAGCGTACAAAAACAACCTGTTTACATGCGTGTAACCGTCAATGGAAAACGCATTGAAATGTCCACGCAAAGAGAAGTGGATACAAGCAAATGGAACGCACATGCAGGTCGTTTAAATGGTACAAAAGAAGAGTTCAAAACACTTAATCATTACTTCGATACGCTGCAAATAAAAATCTATGAAATACATCGCCAGTTAGTAGACAGCAAGACACCGTTCACCGCCGAAATGGTAAAGCAAAAATTTATCGGCATCGAAGAAAGACCACACATGCTCATAGAAATTATCAAGTACCACAACGACTGCATAAAGACGCTGATTGGTTTGGACTATTCGAGGGCGACCTGGGTAAAATATAATACCACCCAAAAACACATCGAAAAATTTTTGCAATGGAAATATAAAGTGAGCGACAAAAACATCAAAGAACTGAACTTCGAGTTCATCAATGATTTTGAATTTTATCTCAAGTCGCAGAAACAGATTGATGTCAACACGAACGCAAAATATATCAAGAACTTAAAAAAGATCATCCGCGAATGTGTTGCCAAAGACTGGCTGCCCAAAGATCCTTTCATGGCCTATAAGCTGAAAACAAAACGCACTGAAAGAGAATGCCTCACCACAACAGAACTCGAAGCAATCGAAAACAAATCCTTCGATATGGAAAGGCTGAACACGATTCGTGATATATTTCTGTTTAGTTGTTACACCGGCCTGGCATACATTGACGCGGCCAACCTGAAACCGGAACACCTGGTTACCGGCATGGACGGCGAGAAATGGATCTATACATTTCGCCAGAAAACAGATACACCTTCCCGGATACCGCTGTTACCAAAAGCACTTGCCATCATTGATAAGTATAGCGATCACCCGAAAACAGTGAATGAAAACAAACTGCTGCCGTTTCCTTCCAATCAAAAACTGAACGCTTATTTAAAGGAGATCGCCACCTGCTGCAAAATTAAAAAGGAACTGACCTTTCATATTGCCCGCCACACGTTCGCCACAACGGTGACGCTGAATAACGGCGTGTCTATCGAGGCAGTGAGCAAAATGCTGGGGCATAAAAAAATGCAGACAACACAGATTTATGCAAAGATTTTGGATAGCAAGGTGAGTGATGATATGCAGGCACTGAAGAAACGGTTACTGGCCGTATAATCCTATCACGAAGAACACAATGGATAATGATCACTACAAGACAATTGATAGTATGTTGGATATAAATTCTAAACCCGCATCCAGTCTCTCTCCTATGAAAACGGAGAGAGGGATGAAGGTTCAGCACCAACTTGCCAGTATCGGCTAAAAATATACATAGGATCGACTGTGGCAGGATCTCAGAATATTAAACGTCAGTATCATCAAAAAGTTACCGATAATCTTCTCATAACATACTATTCAAAATCAAATGTAGGAATATTTTCGTAGGATGAAATCTTAACCTGTTAATTTTAGAAATGTCTGTAGCATAACTTACATTTGTACCGCAACCATTTTGCTTAAACCATCCAATATCCGCCCCCCATTGGATGAAATCTATTGCATACATTTTTCTGATAGCTATCTGCGCCTTGCAGTCTTCCTGCAAGCCTGTGCGAACTGTGCAGGTGATAATACCACACTATGAACTTACTGTTACGCTTTCCGATTTTATACACATGAATGCGGCAATCACGCTCCTTTCAGATTACCATTGTGGAGGAATCCATGTGCTTCCTGACTATACGTTGACCGGTTTGCTCACCGGCGTAATAGATAGTGCCCGTTGTCACCAGGATTTTTTGAGACTCGCTGGCGTAAAGACTGTCAGTATGCAACGTAAACAATAGCGGCTTTAATGATTCTCATATTGGTACACCTATACCACCATCAACCTCACCTCTGTCCCCTTCTGCGGATGAAAAGAAGGAATATATTCAATCACCCCGCATTCCCGCAGATCCTTAATACATATATGATACGTCGAAGTTGACCGTATCCTTGAAAGCGCCATCAGCTTACGACGTGAAATAAAAAAAGGGCTATGACAGCCCTGTTCGATCCAACATTTTAGTAATGCCATATACAGACCGGCATGTGTGGTACCGATCTGTTCGTGACGATCCGCTATGCGGAAGAAAGATGATATGGCCGCTGTTTGCTCCACGCTTAAGCGGTCATATTACTTTCCAGCAGTTTTACAATATCCTCGTACCGGTAATACAGGATAGTTCCCACCTTCGTATAACGAAGCACACCTTCGATACGCAGTTTCTGCAGTGTACCTGCTGAAATTTTCAGCAACTTTCTTACTTCATGGCTTCTGAGCCAGGGTTTAGAAGCCTGCGTGGGTACTACGAGCAGTTGCTTAATATCATTAAGCAACTGCACACGAAATACCTGCAGATCATCCTTGGTGATAATCTCCACTGCCATACGCACATTTTCTTTTACACGATAATCAATCTATCAAACCAACTCAACCTCACTCCCCAACACCGGGTCATTCGAAGGATGATACTTTATATACCCACCCTCTTTCAGATCGCCCAAACATTTGAGATACGTTGTCACCGATGCGATCTTTGCCAATGGCATCAGGTCACGACTGAACGCAGTGATCGTGGAGCGGTTTTGTTTTTCGCTCATATATATAAGTGCTCCAAAGAGGCTGATATGGGAAGGCCCTATACGGGGATCATGTCTGTTGTTTTTCATAAACTTTGTCAACTTTTCACTGTTATCCATCTCACGCAATTTGTTGTTTCTGATTTTGTTTCTGACTCTGTTTTTGTTTTTGCGATTCTTTCAGTTCTACTTTAGGTACCAGCTTCGACAGCTCATCCAAACGCAAACGATCTCCTTTCTGATCCGTAATCTTGATAGATTTATACGCCGGATCGGCAGCAAGATAGATCACAGCCTTCTCTGCCAGATCGCCTAAAAGAACTTCCAGCAGGTTGCCTTTTTGCAACGATTTTTCTATCCTTTCATTTTGTTTTGGATCGATAACACCCAGCGCACCAAACTTGGAAAGCTCACCCTTCAAATCAAAACCATAATTGTCATTGAATTTCTGCATCGCGTAATTCCCTTTTTCGTCCGCATTTTTTAAATCGAGTTGCATCCATGCATGATATCTTTCTCCTTCTTTGGTAGAAAGTTCTTTGTACACAGAACGACCGTTCAGCAAATTGTATCCTTCTTTCTGTGTAACGGTTCCCACTTTGTTTACATAGAACAATTGCCTCTTCAGTTCTTCGCCCTGGTCAGTTTTCAATTGCATCTCATAGCGGTTGAAAAAATACATATCGCTTTGCGAGCCTTTGGAAAAATGCAAAGTTGACAGCGTGCTGTCCTTATCATATTTTGTTTCCAGGCTGAGCGTAAACTTATCCGGCTGCTCGCTTAATTTGTTGGCAAGCTCAATATGCAGTTTATCACCGAAACCTGTCTTGGTTAACTGCTCTTTTAAAAACTCATAATTCTTCTCGTTCATAACGCACTGTTTTTATATTAGAAAAAAATATTGATAAAATTACTCACCCTTTATACAATCAGAATTGATTGAAATCAACAAAAAGAAAATAATTATTGATTTGGATCAATCAGGATTTTTCTCGGCCCCTGTATTTCTTCCCGTTGCGGTAACGGCTTAATGTACTTCTGTGTATGCCTATGTAATCAGCGATCATATAATCTTTGATCCGGCTATCCTTCAACATCCACGGATGATCCGCTTCCAATACTTTTATCCGTTCTTCTAGCGGTATTATTTGCAATATCAAATGGTCCTCGCAGCGGCTGTAATACTCTTCTGTCAGGAGCCTCGCATTCACGTTAAACTCAGTAAACTTTTGATACAAATGGTACAAGTCAGGTTTGCGGATCTTGCGCAAAGTGGTTTCTTCCATCGTGCGGATACATAAACGTGAGGGCGTTCCTTTATAAAAACTTTTCATCGAACCGATCACATCGCCTTCTTTTAAAAACCAGACAACTTTCTCCGTTCCGTCCTCCAGTTCGTAATAAATTTTCAGCAACCCTTTTTCCACGAAGCCCAACCATTCACAAACCTGTCCCGCATCAAGAATGGGTTTATTCGCGCGATGTATTTCTTTGGGTAACTGGTTCATCAATACCACCTGCAGTTCCACCGGCAGCGGGTGGTAGCCATTTAGTAATTGAAAAAGTTCTTCCATAGATATTTTATTTTATAGCGTAAAATTATTTAGAAATATGAGGGTGGGTTTTGATCGTAATCAAACAACTCATAAATTTTTTGTGATCCAAATCAAATACATAGGCAAAAGTTTGTGATCCAAATCAAATGACTGAATTTTATGGCCAGTTAACAATGCCTTCTTATTTTTGGAGTCTAATATTTTACTGCCATTTATCCATGCCCCAGCCATCTGTCAATAAAGACCTTCTGATTGAAGTGCTTACCAAACAAAATGATAACCTGGAACAACTTACCCAGGCACAGGGAGAGCAACTGAACAATTACAGGGAACATGCAGAGTCGTACAAAACACTGTTACAAAAAATGAGTGAACAGGAAAGCGTGCAAAATAATTTGATTGAGAGCCTCAGTAAGGAGGTAGGCTCTTTACGAGAAGCGAATGAAGATCTTACGGAGTTTACAAACAAGCAGGCCCATTCATCGATTTATTAAAAGCACAACTCGGCTCACTCGGCTTCGATATCGATGCAACAGATAACAGCTGATCTTTAAACCGGATGCCTTATCTAAAATGAATATTACGCGAGGCAAAAATACGCACGTAATATTCATAGCTAAATCCAGTAAACGCTTATTTCCCGTTCAACCACCTGCTTAATGTCGCCCTGTCAACACCTATATAATCCGCCAGCATCGTTTTGGTAAGCCTTGTGCCATCCACCATCCAGGGGTACCTTTTCTTGATCTCTTCATAGCGCTGTCTTGGCTCCATCATCGCAAGTTTCACATGCGCCTCACTCAAAGAATAATAATGCTGGAGGATCAGCCTGGCGTGACGGTTATAGACAGGGTAGCGGTCGTACAGGCTCTCTACTTCTGGGTAAGGAACCACCAGCAACTCACAGTTCGTTTCACATTTGATCCAAAACTCAGAAGGCTTTTGTGAGAAGAAACTTTCTACCGATAACACGCAATCCATTTCTATGTTAAACCAGAGAGCCACTTCTTTGCCTTTTCTTAGAAAATAGACTTTAAGAAGGCCCCGTTTGATAAAAGTGAGATGCGTACATACATCTCCTTTTTTGAGAAGATGTTGTCCTTTACGCATTTTTCTTGGCGTCGTCACTTTCATCATTGCAGCCTGCGCTTCATCAGGTAATGGATATAAGCTGTTTAAGAATGTAAAGAACTCGTGCATGTCAATTTATTTTAGACAACCGTATCGGTTTTATAGCAAAGCTACCGGCACCATGGTTACAGCAGGTTCATAAATGAACAAACAGAAAAAAAATGATCTAAAAATGCATCAATTCTAAAGAAAAAAATCTACCAGTAGATGATTCCGTTAATCACGCAAAGAGCGGCTCTGTAACAAGATCATTTCGTAGCAATCGATTACAAGCCGAAGCTGCACAAGTATCCGGGATTTGTGCGGATCGGACAAGTTTTGCAGGGGCCAGGCTGGTTCTGAAAATATTTTACCATGAACCTGTGTGTAGAGCCAGCGTGCAGGGTAGTCTTTGAGCCATGTTTCAAACGCTTGAGGGGAATCAGGAGGGGCTTGCGTTTTCAATGCTTCTATGGCCTGGTCAAACATTGTTTGGTCGATCCTTGTCTGCGCACGGGGAAGTTTGCCGCTATAAACCCGGTGGATCAGGAGAAGCAGCGTAGTAATTGCCAGCATTTGCGAACCATTGTACAAGCCGCTGTCATAAAGCTCTTTGCCCACAGTGTGCAGAAAAGGTTGCTGACTGTTCATTTCTGCGAGAAGCCTGTCCATACTGGATTTGTTGTCACCGGCTTTAAGAATTTCCTGCAGGCATTGATGAATGCCTTCGATCTGTTTTTTATCCGCCTGGTTTAAGTCGTTTTGCATGACTGCATATTACAAAATCTGCCCTATGCAGCGGCGCAAAAAAGGAAGATTTTTTTAAAAAGTAAAGGGGGATCCTTGGCGATCCCCCCCTCCCGTTTACTTTCTGCCGTTTCTGAGCTTGCTTAATGTGGCTTTGCTCATATTGAGGTATTCCGCCAGCATATAATCCTTGATGCGGTGGTCATCGAGGATCCAGGGATAATCACGCTCAAGTTTTTCATAACGCTCCCTTGCTGACATGGATAACAATATCGCATGGTCCTCACTTAAGACATAATAGTCTTCGGTGATCTTCCGCCCATTAATATTAAACTCAGGATACTTTCGGTAGATCTCTTCCAGGTCCGTTTTTTTGATTTTGCGGATATGGGTCTCTTGAAGAGTTTGTATGGTCAGCTGCGAAGGTTCATTTCGGTAATAACTTTTCATCGAGCCGATGATGTCCCCTTCTTTATGGAACCAGATGATGCGCTCTGTTCCGTCTTTCCATTCATTGTATATTTTAAGCAATCCTTTTTCAACAAAAGCGATCCAGTCGCAAACCTGGCCCTCTTCAAGAATGGTTTTGTTCGCCCAGTGTACTTCGCGGGGCAGGTTATGCAGGAGGTGTTTATGTAAGTCTGCTGCAAGTGCATGAAAACTCTCCAGCAGCTTCAATAGTTCTTCCATGTTACATGCTTTAATACAACACAAACAGACACAGCAATAAAAAGCGACAGCGTCACTTCCGTGATGGGAAACTCAAACAGGCCCGCCTTGTTATGGGACTGGCAAAAGAAAACGATCAGCGATACCCACATAAGTATTAATCCCCATAACTGCACCCTGAATCGTTTTACAACAATACTTATAAGCGTTGTGATCATAGCGACAACACCGGTGATCCCAAATGCCTGCCCATCAGCAGAGCCGTAACGTACATACCACAGGTAAGGGGAAGCAAAAATCTCTCCGCCGATCATGATAATAGAAAAACTGATCAGTTGCAGGATCGGGTGACTGAATACCTTGTATAGCCATGTCTGTTTCATGTTGTGAGTTTTTAATTGCAGGGTCCTTTGCTGGAACCTGCGTATTCTTTGTTATTGGTAGTTGTGGTATTAGCAGTGCCGCCATTTTGCATGGACTGTATTTTTTCATACAAACCCTGTGGCGTATTACTGCCTCCATCCACTTCAAAGCCGGGTATGGAGTGGCGTGGGATAGAAAGATTGCCACCTGCCGCATTGAATACATCCAATGCAAAATCCGTGCAGTTATAGTTACCGACATTGTATGTGTCGCGTGCCGAATTGACGGCATAGATTGCCGCCTGGAACTGTGCGGCGCTCACGGAAATGGTGTAGCGTGCCTGGTATTCATGACCACCGTCATCCACCAGTTTGGAAGGCAGGGTCACATTGTCCAGTGTGACCAGTTTCCAGGAGGAGGTTGGATAAAAACCAAAATCCTGTGTTACCCCACCATAAGGTGTGGACTTGTTCAGTTCGATGAATGCATGTCCCGGCGAACGGTCGTTCCAGTTATAGAAGATCTCGGGATGCCCATCTGTAGGCAAGTCGGTCGAGATCGTAACTGTATAAAGAGTGGTGTTGTTATCAGGAATTGATCCGAAACAATCGGTATATTTTTTAGGCTCTATTTTATCCTTGTTTTCCGGAGATTCCGTATCGATGGTGATCACCGGCGCACTACCTACACCACCGCCGCCACTTGAGATCCATTGAATTGCAATGTAATCGTTCTGACCGCCCATATCGAACATGGACAAAAGACTCATCCAGCTAAACCAATCGATCCCGCCGCTGGGAGGATAGGATGCACTGACAGTTACTTCGGGTAGTGTACAATCCGCGCATTCATAATTGACGTGTTGCTGCCCGGAGCCATTTGTCGCAACTCCATTAAAACTGTGCAGTTCCCTGGCGAACCCTTTGTCGATTGACCAATGCACATTATTTTTTCTTGAGAGATCACTGCGGTCAAAAACTCCGCTGTAAGTAGTGTGGTTGTTACTTTTGCTGATCGCTCCTGCAATGGTGTAGATCGCACCTTTTACAAACTGGTTGGTGCCGTCTGTTTCGAGAAGGATATTTTCTTTACCCATGTGCAACCGGTAAATATGGTGTCCGCTCCGAAGTGTAGAAGATTGCAAAGTGGAAAGGTCTGCCGCATTCATATCGGCGGCGCTTAAGTTCTTTTGCAGGATGTGTTGAACGATTTCCGAATCAGATCCGGCAGGAAAATTGTTTTTCTGACAAGCGAAAAAGATTGCGCAGGCGGCAATTGAAAATAACATGATTCTTTTCATGGTATGGGTTTAGAAAAGATGAACCCGTACCGTGGAAAGCCATTGTATCTAAAGGCCCCGCTGCTCTTTTACAAGAAAAGAAACAGCGAGGTATCTTAGATCTGTATCAGGTATAAAAATAAATAATTGTTGAAACTTAAAAAAGAAAACAATGCAAAATTATTTTTAGTAATGGTATCACTTTGGGGCGCTGAGAACAGCGCCCCGCGTTGATACAGACCTAGATACATACGGCACTCAGCCGCGATCCGGGTACAGTCCAACAGGACTGCATCTTAAGAATAAGTTCCAACACTATTTTCTTTTACTTCTTGGCTTAACTGCGGTTCTTTCACCCAACACCTATCGGCAATTCTATATGTTGTCGCACCCCATTTTCCTGCACATATTCTGTCGGCGGCATACCCATTATCTTTTTAAAGTCACGGGTTAAATGATTGATCTCTTTATAACCCAATGAATAAGCAATTTCTTTTACAGATTTTCTTTGGTCACACAACATTTCTCTTGCAATCGCCATCCTGGTTTGTATAATATAATAATGAACTGTTGTTTTATACCTGTATTTAAATGCTTTCGTAAGGTTGGTCTGGCAGATCCCGAAACGCTGGCCTAAATCATCTAAAGAGAGTTGATCCCTCCGGGTAATATTCAGTTTTATATATGCCGCCACTTCACCCGCTTTATGGTAATGGTATAATGATGTGGTTTGCGTAGTCGGCATATTTATTTAGTATTCTTACATCCCGCCATACCACCACCCGCACATCTTCCTCCGCACTTAATCTCAATCACGTTCCGGATCCCTTTACCTGGTCCTGCAGGCAGTCGATCAATACCATGCAGTCAAAATTCAATAGATGCCGTTCCTCTTCGCTCAAACCCCGTAAAGACGGCAAAGGTTCTGTGATCAGGATACGGTTTATATGCGCAAACAGTGCCCTGGGTTGAAGCGGGTCCAGGAAACGATCAATCTCTTTTCCCGATTGCAAAAAATTTCCGTTCATGTGCTGCATCACCATGTCCTGTTTTTCCTTAGTGACGGCTTCAAAATTGGCTTCTGTCACCGGACGAAATAAGACATCAACAAACCGCTCTTTGTGAAATAACCAGATCACAAATAATACGGGCAATAACGCTTCTAATTGTGCAGGCTCATATTCATTGTAAGCGCGGTAGCCTAAAAACAACGAAATCAGCAACGGTTGTTCTTTGCCGACCTCATCCAGGAGCCGGTCAAAAGCGGTTTGATCCATTGATTCAAAGCGCTTAAACATTTGCAACACCAGTACCAGATCTTCCGGTTCGCCTGGTTTTATTTTCTGTTTCAACATCAGATTTTTTTGTTCTTATTTCTTTTATTTCTTAAAGCGCAATACCAACGCTCAAACGGCACGGCCATATTTAAGTTTAATCCATCCTGTCCGTCAATATCAAATCGTCTGCAGGCACAACTACTATGTCAACCCTCAACAAAACCTGCCAGGCTTCTTCAACCATTCCCAGGTTCAACATTTTTGCAGCGATCCCATGCAACTCATGTGTTCGTTTCTCGCTCACCGGTTGCTCCAGTAAATATTGCATCGCAATATGATTAAAGCTTTCGTCAATTGCAGGTAACATATTTACCATAGCGAGTAGCCCCAAATCATTTGCAGTCAATACCGTACTGCTCAATACATGCTGTGGCAAACCATCAAAGCCAATACCCAAATGCTTATTGGGTTTAAGCATCTTGAACAGATTGGATTTATTCACGCTAATATAGTAATCACCGCCCAACCTTGCGACGGGCTTAAGTTTACCAGGATCAATATTGTTTTGTTCATCCAGCACCTTTGCATCCACATGCATGTAAATCACTTCAGCAAATAGGATCGTACCGGAACCACCTTTGTTTCCGAGTGGCCGCATCTCTTTTATCCTGCATTCAAATTTTACGGGGCACTCTCGTATGAGCCAGGGCTTGACCTTCTCTGCTTTTTGTCTGGTAAATCCTGCTTTCACAAACTCGTCAACCGTTTCCGGGTATTCACAAGCGGTCAAATTCATTTGCTGCAACATCGAATAACTCACAATATGGATCACTGCTTCCGGCACTTCGCGTATGTTTTCAAGGGTGTGTTTAGTGGTATTATTTCGCATCCTGCGCAAAGGAGAAAAGATCAATATGGGTGGCTCAGTGCTTACTACGTTGAAAAAACTAAAGGGTGCAAGATTCGGTATACCATCGCGATCAATGGTACTGATAAGCCCAATGGGCCGCGGCACTACCGCACCATGCAGCCAGTTTTGTTTTTGTATTGTATTAATTTCAGAAAAATCGATCAGCATAACTTCTTTTTATAGTTGTTTGTATACGATGATTATTATCATTCAATTTTTTCATTAATCTCCATTCCGGCACCTTGATCCTTTCACGTTCACTAGTTTGAATGTATGTCCACCACACTATATAGGCTCTTTCTGAATGCAAATAATATTCTACTACCACTTCACCAGCCGGTTTCAAATCATGACCAAGAATAAACAGTTTGGTTCCCGGCAAGTGTTGCATACTCGAATGATTATATTTTATCGGCTTGCACTCCTGGTAACACCACTGCCTGCACATCTTCCGCCGCACCTATCTCAATATGTTCGAGTTCTCTCTTAATCGAATTTGTCTGTAACGCATTATGCATGAGTTGCGCAAGTGATTTATATTTTTCCCACTCTGCCAGGAACGCTTCTTCTGTTTCAGGCAGCCCCGGATGAATGTCACGGCAATCGTAAATCCTTTCACTGATCAAAAATGCAAGGCAACGACCATTTCCTTTTTTGTGCGTTATCAATAACATATATCACATTAGTTTTTCCGCTGATTGCAGCTTTCTTATTTCCTCCAATACTTCCGGCCTGATCGGCACCCGGTTTAATTTTTCCTGTACGATCTGGTTTAGTAATCCCTCTCTTTCATCCAGATAGGCGCGGAACTGATCGGTCAGGCTCAATACTTTTTCTATTTCATCGTAGAAATTCATTGGCAGACTGAATACGATTGTTCTTCTTTTTTCTATCTTAAAATTGATCTCCGTTTCATAGTTCCATAGATTAGCATGTACCATACCATTGCCTGACAGGTAAGCTGACATAAGAATTCCCGCAGAAATATCATTCAGATTTTTTAGGGAAGAAATTCCGTGCGCTTCGATGAATGCACCCGCAGATGGATATTGCACGATGAGTTCTATTTCATACCACGCACCTTTTTCGTTAAATAAAAAATGTGTCAGCGTAACACTCCCCTCGCGTGAAAGATGCAGGCAAAATGTATTCTTTTTGAGATAGAGGATATTTTCGTTTTTTACAAAATATGCGATCAGTATCTCTTCTTCAAGAAAAGGCATTGGATTCATCTGATTTGTTATTTCATTTTTTTCAAAAAAGCAGGCAGCCTCGACAGGCACCCGCGTTCATGTATATTTCAACTATGAGAAAATTGTCATTTTTTTACTTCCCGCTAAGTGGCCTCGCCCCGAGAACTCGGGACGGGGTGACACTTGTAACGGGTGCTTGTCAAACTATCAACTGAAACATGAGAAAAAACCATCTTTAATCTTTTTCAATTTTTTTTATTTTGTTTTTATCGTCAATAAATACGCGCGGCGGTTTATATGATTTTGCCACATGGCCATCCATGTAAGCAAAAGCCATAATGATCAACTTGTGACCCTTTGCACCTTTGTGTGCAGCCGCACCATTCAAACAACATACGCCGCTGTCTTTTTCACCTTTGATCAAATAAGTCTCTAGCCGTTCTCCATTGTCATTGTTCACGATCAAGACTTTTTGGTATGCTATCATTTTCGCTGCATCCATAATAGTTTCATCCAGGGTTAAACTTCCTGTATATTTTAGATCAGCTTCCGTAACAGTGATCCCGTGAACTTTGGAAAGTAATATGTCGATGGTGTACATTGTCTATTGGATTTATTTTAATTTATAACCCATCAGGCCAATTCTGCATTTCTCGGTTGGCCGGCGAAGCAAACCGAAATGTCAACTTGATCGTTCTTCCTTTGTATTCAAATTCATCACCTGTAATTTTTTGCATTTCTGATATAGGTACGATAAGTGTATCAGATACTCTAGTAAATTGTTCGGTTGGCAATTTGCATAGCCAGCTTGGCAATGTTCCTGGCAACAACCATGAACCGTGAGTCAAATAAAACTGCACATAGTTTCCTTGTTTTCGTTCGATCAGTTCAATGTCACTGAAATTTGTTTTATGAAACCGTCCGTCATAACGTAGAAAGAAATACCCTGGTAATTCTGTACGCTTTTCTTTATTGACATGCTCCATTAATTGTTTCAAATCAATTAAGTTATAAGGCTCTCGAATGGAATATTGTACTGATGTCCCCGGTTTGTTCGTCAGTTTATCTTTGCCGCCACTCAAAAATATAATCATTGGCATTTCTTCCAGTTTCGCAAATTGTTTGAAATCCCAAAGCCGTACCCTGATCAATACCACATCTATTTTTTCTGCTGCCATCAATGAGCGAACTAAATATGGTTGCACCGCGTGGAATATTTGTGTCACCATTGGCAATGCTTCCATTAGTTCGGCTAAGGATTTAGCTGTTTTCGGATTGTCATCTATTATGAGGCATTGCATAAAAAAGCAAAAGGAAAGTTGTAAATAATAAATAATGGGTTAGATAGCTAAGGAGCAGAAAAGATTAATACGCGATAGTAGTGAAAGCCAGCAACAGAAAAGTATAGCGCTGTCTCTGATCGGGGAATATTTTATGTGTGTAGTCGGGTCTCATAAATTGAGATATTAGATTAAGGATTATCAATCATTTGCATATTCTACAGTGATCTTTTCTGGCATACTTTCACAATACTTCTTAATTCTACCGGCCTCTTTTTTCTCCATCACCAGCCATTTACAATCAACGACCACTGTGTTTGGAAAACTTTCAGGATAGTAGATGTTCATTTTATCAGCCTTCTTTATTAATGAAAAAACATCAATTAACCTGTTTACTAAGTAAACGTCATTTTTCATTGTAACAATAATATGCAGGGTTTCATTTTTCACCTCTGAAGTTGTCACTAACGGTGCTTTGCAATTAACTGCAGCAATTACAAAGAGCAATACAATAAAATGTTTCAAACGCATCATTCCAGTTTTAAATTAAATGAAACCGTCTGCGGATTTAAGCATTTCTCGTCTGTACAAACCTGATAGGTAACTTTTACAGAAACGTTTGTCCTACTGGAGTTTTTTAATTGTATTTTATGAATAAACTCTATTTGATTCGAATATTGATACTGCATTACACCTATAGTTTCATTTTTATACACTTCTTTTTTGCCAGTTTCATCCCATTTACCAATCGGGATCACAATAGGATTCGGCTTTAATTGCAAACTAGTTGGTAATGCAATTGCATCTTTAGGCTGATTTTGAGAATACAAATGCCAACCTTTTTCAATGGTTGCAGTTATATGTAACTCATAATTTTTATCATTCAGTTTCTTGGCAATATAGGTCCAATGCACAGGATCTTTCGCAAAAGCAGATGTTACCAACAACAAACAACAAATAAACAATTTTATATTTTTCATTTCATTGCAGGTTAATTTGCATAATCTTGAGTATATCAAACCACTCCACCGGTTTGATAGTGGATATCATTCATCCAGCACACCCAGCATAGTTGTAAATGACTTTTTATACCAGGTATTTAAATAAAAAATCTTCTTTTTTGACTTCCTTAAATTCTACGTTATGTTTTTCCAGCCTGTCCAGCAGCGACATATAATCCCTTAACGAACGCGACTTTATACTAACCAAACCATAAGTGCTACGCCCGTGTTCTCTGCGGTCATATTCTAACCTTGTCACATAATGATGTTCACCTAATATTTTGGTAAACAGATCCGTCAATCCATCCGGCTGGTGTTTGAAACGGATCATCAAATGATGATGCAGCCCCTCATAAGCATCGGCTATTTTTTTTATCTCCTCAATCCGTAAAACATCATTATTACCTCCGCTCAAAATGCAGACAACTTTCTTGCCCTTGATCATGTCTTCAAAATCATCCAGCGCTGCTATGGACAGGCAACCGGCCAATTCCGCGACGATGGCTTCACTGTTATACATATCCAAAAGCGTTGCACATACTTTCCCTTCGGGCACAGTATGTAAGTGATGTAAGACTTCCTTACAAATAGGATAGGTAACTATCCCTGCCTTCTGCACCGCCGCCCCATCCACGAATGGGTCCATCTTTTCAAGACTTACAGGATGACCGTTTTCAAAAGCCAAAGTCATAGAAGCAGCGCCTTCCGGTTCAACACCTATCAGGATTGTTTCCGGGCTATGTTCCTTAAACCAGCTACCTACTCCCGCCGCCAGACCTCCACCGCCCACAGGTAGTATTAAATAATCAATGTTCTCCAGTTGATCTGTGATCTCCATTCCCACTGTTCCCTGTCCTTCAATAATCTTTTCATCGTCGAAAGCTGGTATAAAGGTCTTCCCTGCCACCTGGTTAAATTTGATGGCAGCCAACAGGCAGTCATCATAGCTTTCTCCCTCCAGGAACAGTTCGGTAAACTCTCCACCTTTAATCTTCACTCGTTCTATTTTCTGCTTCGGTGTATTGGCTGGCATAAATACAGTACAATGAACTTGTAAGAGTTTACAACTAAACGCAACGCCCTGCGCATGGTTACCCGCGCTTGCACAAATCACACCTTTGCGTAATTCTGTATTCGTCAAAGAACAGATTTTATTATAGGCTCCGCGAACTTTGTAGGAACGTACTACCTGTTTGTCTTCCCTTTTCAGCCAGATATCGCAATTAAATTTTCCCGACAAATATGCGTTCTGTTCTAGTGGTGTTTTTACACACACTGGTTTTATTCGTTTTGCCGCAGCAACTATATCTACCTGATTCATGTTGTCCTTTTATGACTAGTCTTAGCTTTATTCGATCATTATATTAATATTCCATTCGTCTCACACCGACACCGACCATTCACTATATCAATTCAGACCACCATAAATTCAGTCATTTCCCATTCTTCTCACCTAACACAAACATGTCCAAGCTAATTTCCATTTCTACCAAATCAAGATTATATAGTTGAAGGGCTTTCCTTATTTCAGCTATATTGCTTAAATCACCTGGCAATTGAATATCAAGTTGTCCCAGGAATTTAGACTGATCAATGAGAGGTAGTAAAATGCTTTTTGCATCGTTCAAAAAATTCACCAATGCTGTGATTGGCATATTACTCAAGCGCCTATTGGTAGAGTCATATAATTTATTCGCCGATTTTTCCATTTTTGTTGGCGGAATTTCTCCAGTTGCAATTAGTGCCCAGCATTTCGTTTTTCTTTTTTCAATTCGACCATAGTAGCCTGAATAACGGTTAAGGTCTTGTAGCATGTATTGATATAGATTCGAGGTCTCTGATTTTGGAACTATTAACTCAAAAGAACAAGCAAAGGCCTCATCAGATAGATTAATGAATGACTCATTCGAATTTTGTAGTTCTATTAATGTCCTTTTTCGATCAAATCCCAAATTTCCGTTTAGACCATTAACAGCGAATTGATACATAACAAGAATTGGCCTATTGATAAGCGCTCTCCCGCGTACAAGATTGCCGCTCGTAATCCAGCGATTCATATGACCTAGTCCTGGCTGTTGCCCTTTCAAAAAAATAGAATATTGATCAACATCGGTAATGGTAATATCCTCAGTTAAAAATAACGGTCGGTTTTTGAAATCATCCTTTACAAATAATTTATTCTCTCCCATTTCAAGGAGATTACGAATATTCGGGCCAGTTACTTCGTCGGCAGTGGTAATCGATTTAATTATGCCATCCTTGCTTAGCCATACAACATGAGGAATCACAGTGTGTGGAAAGTATTTCTCAGCAATAGTATCTCCTATTGTTGTGGGCA
The DNA here is from genome assembly GCA_040388705.1 of Bacteroidota bacterium. Taxonomy (GTDB): domain Bacteria; phylum Bacteroidota; class Bacteroidia; order Chitinophagales; family Chitinophagaceae; genus Sediminibacterium. Next base: position 750,872 of record JAZKBI010000003.1, read on the forward strand.
ATGCGAAATTTTTATATCGACTCGTCCAACTCTTAAAGAATTTGGTAACTTTTGTATAATTATCCTTTGTGCTTTTTGAATCCACAAGAACTATTTGGATCTGATCTTTAAACCTTTTCTGAAGAGAATCCAGTTGATGAAAATGGTAGATACACGAAGTGCACCAAGTTGCCCAAAAATCAAGAATAATCAATTTCCCTTTAAAATCAGATAGCCTAAGTTGATTAGAAGAGTAGTTAGCTACAGTGTCAAATACCATATCAGGCATCTTGTCGCCTATTTTCAATGCAGGAATCGAATTATGTTGAGCCTGCCCATAATTGGAGAGAAAGAAAATAGACATAAAAATAAGACACACAGATAGTTTCATAAGTCTTGATTGAGGGCTATTGAGGATTTTGGGGAATTCCGGTTAAATTGATTATATCTCTTGGAAGTGGTAACGCATATCCCTTACCATTAGGAGATAATGTGTACGTCTGACCATTGATAGCTCGGGTAAGTGTAATATTTGCACCTCCCTTATTTAGTCTTTTCAGATCAATAAACCGCAGTCCCCGCATCAATAGTTCTTTTCTTCTTTCTATCAATATTTTATTTAATGCATCATTCGCATCGGCAGCCGTTAGTGGAAGAAATGTTGGGTTATACCTATTTAATAGTAAGGTGTTTAAGTCATTAAGCGCTGATGATTTATCTCCCCGTCTTGCATAACATTCGGCTCTTGTCAATAATATCTCATCTGTTGCAATACCAGTAAAGTGGAATAGACTACCGGTATAATCACCTTTAAATTTTTGATAATTACCGATTGGGGCAAAGAACGCTACCTTTCGAATATCGTTTGTTGCATAACTTGAATACAGCGAAGTATCTATTTTCGCATACACTGAAATAGCAGGTACATAATTAATAGACATCTCTGTATAAAAAATTGTTTCGCCATTGAATTGCTTAATGGGTGTTGATGAAGTCGCTCCATTAAAATCAGGATCTCCATTAAAATTTATCAAATGATTTTTCAATTGCAAACATAAATCCGAATACTTCCAAGCACTGTCATAATTTCTCATCGACAAATAGGCTCTCGCCAATAATCCATATGCAGCCGCTCTTGAAGGTCTGTATGGATGTTGAGGATTATCTGGTAAGAATAATAACGACTTTTTTGTATCATCGATAATCCTATTATAACAGTCTTTTACACTGGCTCTGGTGGATGGAACGTTAAAATCAGATGTTAACCGTAGAGCTATACCAAGATCTGTTGCCGAAGTCGCCTCGTCATAAGCATTGGCATATGTCCAAGCTAATTGAAGAAAATAATAAGACCTATAAAATAAAGCGGAACCTTCAACATTATTCCAGGCAGTCTGATTGGCTGAGGTAACTGGTATCGTGCTAATTTCATCCAAACAAAAATTAGAATTATAGATTGGAGCATAATTTGATGACCAATCATTCACGTATGAATAATTATCATCAAAAATCCATCTATAAACATCCTCTTCCCAACTACCTCTTGCATTAAAATCAGCTTGTAACAAGAAATAATCATCCGCAGATCCTTCCCCCGAAGATGGTGTTACTTTTACATTCATGGCTGTTCCATTATCCAACACTGCCTGCAAATCTTGCAATGTTGTGGGAGTTACGATACCATTGTTCGATTTTTGATCAAGATACTTGTTGCATGATGAGAATACTATCAGCATTAACAAGAAGGCAATAAAATATGAATACTGTTTCATGATTTGCAATAATTTAGTGATTAGAAAATAGCTTTAATTCCAAATGCAAATGTTTTAGACGGAGGAAATGATGATGGATAATCAGGGTCAATGCCATATTTATTCGCCCTCCAAATAATACCCAAATTGGCTGCGTTGAAATATACTTGCAGTCGTTCAAATGGCAATCTAACCTTACTTCCATCAAATGAATAACCAAGATTTATGTATTGCAACTTGATATTGTCTGCCTTAAGAACATTTATTTGCGAGAATTGATAAAAGTTATCTCTAGCAGAGAATTGGGGGTAATTGGTATAAACAAACGCAGGAACATTTGTTACTAATTCATCTCCAGATTTTTGCCACCTTTGACTGTATTCACCATAACCATATCCATTATTAATTAATGCATTGGAAGTGAAAGATGGTTTACGAAAATAATACCCCAAACTATAAGAAATATTAAAAGAAATGGAAAATCCTTTATAGCTGAACTCGTTAATCAATGATCCAAATATTGTAGGGTTACTTGGACCAATGTAGACAATCTGTCCACTATCCAATCCATACTTGTTAGCCGATTGAGTAATAGAGTTGTAATCGGTACTCAACTTTCCCTGCAAATATCCTTGTGGATCACCCACAGAATTTAATCCACCCCATTTATATGCTGCTATAGAATAGAGAGGATATCCAATTACAGGGTATATTGAGTTTCCTCCCTGAAGCAAAGTATATGCAGTGTTGGCAGCTGGTGTATAATAGGCGCTGGTTTTGGAAGTATTATAATTAAAGAGAAAGTTGGTTGTCCATTTAAAAGTTCTGTCAATGTTTTTACTTAAGATACTAATATCAATTCCCTGCCCCTCCATTGAAGCCACATTTTTAGTTACCTGATTCGATAATCCAAAAGCAGTGTAATCGAGTGCTATTTGTCCATAGAGATCGGTTCCTTTTTTATTATAATAATCTATGGAACCTAAGATTCTCTGTCTTTTTGTTGCAAAATCAATCCCAATATTCCATTGTTTTGATTTTTCCCATCTGAGTGATGGATTATTGATTGTACTAATAAGTTGGTATGGGAAATTGGTTATTGGATTACTTGAGCCAGATGATGCAATAGGAAGAGGAGTTTTGTTTACATCTACATTTCCACTATATCCTAAACTAGTCCTTAATTTCAAATATGAGAAACCGGAAAAGTTATAAAATTTCTCTTTTGTAATATCCCAGGCAATTCCTGCCGACCATAAAGGATTCCATTTATCGTTTGTATTAAGGCCAAATGTATTTGAGGCATCTTTTCGGAGACTTCCAGATAAAATGTATCGTTGTTTATACGTATATGCGAAATTTGTATATAAGGAAACAAATCTATAGTCTGTGGTAGGTAATACAACGGGAGAATTAGGTATGTTTTGAAAATTTGCAGGAATGATTGTCTTATAAGTATTCCTAAAGTCTACAGCACCAAATGATAGCGGATCACTATTGTACCCATAGTAGCCAACACTATTACCTGAGTTGATAACTTCTCTTATTTCATTCCCTACAATAGCTGATATAGAATGCTGTCCCCATACTTTATCGAAGTTAAGTTGTTCTCTAAGGTTTTGAATAGAAAGGTCTGAATAACTATATCTAAGAATATTGCCTGTAGGAATAATGTAGTTTACGCTTCCGGTACTATAATTTATCTGAGAGAAATTATTAATCAGGTCCCTGGCATAAAAGCTTTGTAAATCTGAAAGAGTTTGATTAGTTCCCCACTGGCGTTGATATTGATAATTCACATTTAATTTTAAACTATTTATTATTTGATAGTTTATACCAAGGTTGGCAACTAATTCCTGAGAAGTTGTCGTTGATACATTATGTTTCCAATCTTGCAATGGATAATAATGCCAGTCTAATAGGTGACCTGCTCCTACAGTATCAATATATCCATTCCGGTATTTGGAGATTGCAAGGTCATTCCCATTGGCATCCGCGAAACTTAAATATGGAACTTGCCTGTTGTTAATGGTTATGGTACTAGGGTTAGTCATGCCGCTAGTAGCTTTATTGTTAGTATAATAAACACCAGCATCAACAGTTAGATTTTTAGTAACCCGATAGCTGTTGTTAAATCGAAGATTTATTTTATTAAATTGATCTTTTAAACTCCCAACAGTGCGATCAAAGTTACCAGAAAGCAACCAGGCAATATTATTACTGCCGCCACGGAGATTTAATGAATATTGCTGTGTAATGGCCTGCTGGTAAAAATATTTATCATATTGTGCGCGGCTGTCAATCGCTTTTAAAGCATTGATCTGAGTAGCAGAATCAGAAGCAGAAATAAGTCCACTTTTCCTTTTTAGAAACACTTCAACTGCAGGAGTTAATGCAGGTCTATTACTGGTATTACTGATCTGGCTATTAAAATAGCCCTGGTTGAAAATATTCTGTTCAATGTCAATGTAGTCACTAGATGAAATTTGTGGCAGATAATAAAGATCAGGCTTGCCTGCAATAATTATGTCAGTATTAAATTCAACTTTATTTTTTTGATTGAATCGCCCTTTTTTAGTAGTGAGGACAATGACACCGTTGCCTGCCCTCGCACCCCATATAGAAGTTGCAGCAGCATCTTTTAATACAGTAACACTTTCAATATCATTTGGATTGATATTATTAATACTGCCCTCGTAAATAAAATTATCAAGAATGATTAATGGATCTAATGGACCGTTTATTGTACTTAACCCTCTGATCGAAATATTAGTAGTATTTTGCGGATTACTATTCGATTTGCCAACATTAAAATACAAGCCTGATGTAACCCCGTTTAAACGGCTCAGGATATTGGTTCCAACTTGTTCATTTAAAGTTTTATTATCGATCTGAACAAAAGAACCTGTTGCTCTTTCTTTTGGTATTTGCTGGTAACCGGTGTTCACTGATGTAATTGATACATCTGCTAATTCACTGATCTTATTTTTTAAGGTAACAGCAAGTTCGTTCTTGCCATTTATTTTTAATTCAAAAGCTTGTAGGTTGACTGCAGAAAATTCAAGGGTTGCGTTAACATCAATTCCCGTCAAAACAAACTCGCCATTATCATTCGTAACAGTTCCTTTGTTTGTGCCCTTAACTTTTACTGCAACGCCTTGGGCGGGTTTGCCGGTTTCATCTTTTACGATACCATGGATGTCAATGGGTGGCGGCGTCCCGCTTATAGCGGGATCGGCGTTTTTTGGGATTTCCTTTTCTTTGATTAAGATTGTAGTGCCCGTGATCTCGTAGGTTAGGATTTGGTTGAGAAAGACTTGGTGGAGGGCTTGCTCAACGGGAACGTTTTTGACCTCGATATCAACCGGTTTGCCTTTTTGTTTGACCAGTTCGTAATCATAAAACAGGGTGTAACCGCTTTGTTTCTTGATCAATTGCAGGACCTTTTCAAGACTGGCTTTTTTCTCAGTCAGGTTTACCTGTGCCGAGGTTCGGGCGCTGGCCGTGAGGCAGGCAATGAGCATCAGTGTGGCCGTGAGTTTCATCATCAGCAGGATTTGTTTCTTTGCAAACAACTGCATAGCTTTGGTGTTAAGGGTTAACAATAATTGTTCTGGTTCGTCTGTCCGACGTATTAAACGATGTGGGAACCCTGACAGGGTGTTCCGGTCTCGACACCGGAACATTTTTTTTTATCCGCCTTCGGCGGACTATGGGTTCACCACGAGTTTCCTTTTTTCGCCATCTATCCGGTAAGGGATATGGTTCACCTCGAATCCTCTCAGCAATTCAGATAAATTTGCCTTCCTGCTTCCATCCAATACAAACGTTTTACCGGGAAGTGTACCGTTGATTTCAACGGTTACATCATACCATCTTTCCAGTTCCCTCAATATGGTTGAAAGATCTACCTGGTGAAAAGCAAATTGCCCGTTCTTCCACGCGGTTGCCTGTTCCACATCTGCATCTTTGATCACATGTAGATTTTCATTACTGTTTGATAAGACCGCTTGGCTGCCGGGCGTGATCATCGTTGTACTTTTACCATTGCTCACTTTCACACTGCCCTCTACAAGAGTTACTTTCATGTCGCTCTCATTGCCATAAGCCATCACATTGAAATGCGTTCCGAATACCTGTACGGTTTTATCTCCTTTTTTTACATAGAAAGGCTTGGTATCATCTTTGGCTACTTCAAACCATGCCTGCCCGTCTATCAGTTCCACAATTCTACTGTTACCAATAAACTGTACCGGGAATTTCAGTTGGGTGGCGGCATCAACATAAACAATAGTGCCATCACTTAACGTTACTCCTGACCGTTCACCTTTATGAGTAGTAAGGATATTGAACCTTTCAATGTTTTCTCGTTTCCCATTATAAATAAGCGAACCGTTCTGATTCTGGATCGCAGTAGCGCCCTCACTGGCGAGAAGGCCATTTTTATCTTTTTCGATCACGATCTGCCGGCCATTGTCCAGGGTGAGTGTGGCACGGTTAACACCGGGTAAAACATCATTCTTCAGAACTTCTTTGGCAATGCTTTGGTCTTGCTTTCTTTCTTTTACTATAAACCAATATCCTGCACCTGCGATAAGGATGATTGCCGCTGCGACCGCTACCCGGAGTAAGCGGTTTCTTTTCATTTGTATAACCGGTGTTTCCCTTTGCGCATGAATACCTGAAAGCATTTTTACTTTTAAGGCCTTTTTTTCTGATTCGCTTAAAGAAGCCGATATTCCTTCCTCTGCATCGTACCAGTCATAATACTGCTCAACAAATTTGATCTCGTCCGGTGTGGCATTTCCCGACTGGTAACGGCGTATAATTGATATAAAATCTTCGCGTGTTGGCATAGTATATTAACTATAGACGGTTAATCAGGGTAAATGGAGTGCTTTTATTAAAATAAGGTAAACAAATTGTTGCCTTTACGTTAAGACTGTGACACGAGGATGGCTGCGATCACCGTTGCAATATGGTCTTTCAGCCCCCGGAGCGCGAGCAGCAGGTGCCGTTCCACTGTTTTTAGATCAATCCCCATTTTTTCGGCGATTTCCTTTTTGGTCAACCGGTCCCGGACATGCGATATAAAGACCTGTTTTCTTTTTTCGGGCAATCCCTCCCCATAAGCCATAACCCATTTCATCAGGTCGACAGCCATCAGCCTGTCATCCGCAGAATCACTGTCCGTCACTTTTTCTATGACACTGTTTGAAAGGATAGCATCAAATAAGGTAAAAAACCTGTCAGAATTTTTCTTTTTGGCTAAATGGTCAAGTACCCCATAGCGGACACCCGCCATCAGGTAGGCAGGGACATGTGCGATATCGAGTGTCACCCGGTTCTCCCAAAGCCTGATAAACAGGTTCTGCACGATGTCTTCAGAAGCAGAGCGGTCGCCGAGGCGTTTAAAAGCCGCATCCAGGCATTTTTCCCACCAGCGTTCATAAAGTTCATCAAAGGCGCGAACGTCCCCCTGCGCAAGCATGCGCACCAACTGGCCATCGGTATATGGTTGGTAGGATTTCAGGGGATGATAGTGGTTTGGTTATCACGTTATTATACAAGCTACGGTATTATCGGTTCATTGTCTTATGTTTAAGGCAGTTATAAGCCTTGGATTGCTGCTTTGCCTGGTCGTCCTAAGATTAAGACCGTGAATAATTAACCCTGCAAGAACTGCACAGTTCCTGTTTGTGATTATTGATTTCCCCCCGGTTTATCCGGGTTTAGCCCAAGTTCCTCGCCATTTGTCTATGTTTATCGGAAAGCCAGCATTTCTTTTGTGCCTCTTTCCATTTTGCACGTTCTTAGCTTGTCTATTGCAACTTGAAGTTCTTAGGAAAATTTGATTTCAATTTCGCGTTATTGTTAACCAGCCAGCCCAAAAGTTGTTTATGACTCTTGATATATTTTTGAAATTGTGAAAGGGTATGCATTTTCCCCGGTATTTCATCATAAAAATTCAACGAGTGTGAGCTCACACAAGTAGTTTGATTTGATATTTTAAAATTTAGTTCAATATCCTCTGGATTTTTTTTGGGATGATAATCAAAATAGGTTACACTACCGTTAGCATAATAATCCATATACACTTCAGCGACATGCTCAGGCTTGACTCTATTGAAAGATCTATCGTTCTCGATTTCATAGTGCAGGATAAAATCAACAATAGTATGACTCATTGTATCCATGAATAATGCAATATTTCTATTGGCGGTCGGCTTTTTGTTTCGGTATAACATAGCTCTTACATGAACTCTTGGGCAACTTCCTGCACGATCTAATCTGAAAGTGATCCCATGCCTGTTTGTATAGGTAATGCCCTTCTTGTCAAGAAATTGCACTATTTTATTTTCCATTTCGTCAATGGCCTTTTCTATTTTGTTCATCAGTTAATTAATTTTACGGCTGTGAAATTAAGGTAACATGAGCATTAGAAAATGCGTAATAGAAGATTGCCAGGAAATCAAACAATTAATTTATTTGGGAAAATGAACTTGGTCAGCCACAACCCATTTATAATTTTGCAATATCTTTTGCTAAAAATAATTCGAGTTGGCCAATCACTAAATTTAATTGTTCCAGGCAGTCCAATACAAAATATTGTGCCTGAAAATTATCTTTTATATAAGGGGTATCCAGTACCCGCTGCAAGTTAAAGGGAACCCTGTTTGCTTTGTCGGATAAACAATAATCTGTTTCCCCGATGGAAGAAAGTATCCCGGCTCCATAAATTTTTAGGTTGCCGTTTTCTATAACCATTCCAAATTCAATGGTGTACCAATACAGTCGCGCGATAGCTTCAATAGCATCTTCATTAGTGATATATTTTAATGCGATGATAGCCATTTGATGCAGGTAATCACTGATCAGAGGATCACATAAAAGCGGAACATGACCGAACACATCATGGAACATATCCGGTTCTTCGAGGTAATCCAGTTCTTCCGGTTTCCTGAGCCATGTTGTGACACCAAACGCTTTATCAGCCATCTTTTCAAAAAATATATGGTTATCCAGTAAGCCGGCCACTTCATATACTTTCCAGCCGTTGATTTCTTTTAAGTGCTGATTTATCCATACAATTCCAGGCACCCGTCCAGGGCTGAATTCCAACCTGGAAAGGTTATCTATAAATGGCGAATATGCAAATTTCTTTATTTTTTCTAACTGCTGAATGTAGAGTTGACACCAAACTGCTTTTTCAGCATACACATACATTTTCTCTTCCTGTAGTAACATAGAAATGAAGTTGATTGAAATGATAAAATAAAAAGAGGATAACAAAGGGGTAACAGGAAGTTACTAAACAGGGCGTCTTTTGCGGGTCTTTTTCAGATGATATCTTTTCATAAATTCTGGCAGCAATAGTATGATTTTTTAATTTGTCCTTAAAAAAAATTGTCATGTACAAAATACACATGCTCTTAAAATTAATATTACCATTGTAGGTATATAATTATCTTTGCTAAACCTTGAGACCGGACCATCCGCATAAAATTTTTCTTGATAAAGGAGACTCCTATATCTTCCTGATACTATCCCTTGCGAAAGGTGGCTGCTACTGTTGAGTTATTCCCACTTTTATTTTCTTAAAACTTAAGTCCATTTACAAACCTGATGTCGTGCGTTTGGAAATAGACCGGTTGGGCATCCTCGAAAATACAATACATAAGAACCCAACCATTATTCACTTTTTGAACTCAAAGCGCAATATGTTTCTTGATCTGAAAAAATTGTCAACCACGGATACACAAAACTGGTTGCAACACGCTGTAGCGCCAAGGCCGATAGCCCTTGCCAGTACCATTGATGGAGAGGGGCGGGTTAACCTTGCACCGTTTTCTTTTTTCAATTTATTTTCCAGCAACCCACCGATTGTCATTTTTTCACCCTGTAACCGGGTGCGCGATAATTCCACCAAACATACCTTACAAAATGTACTGGAGATAACACAGGTGGTGATCAATATTTGTGACTATGTGATGGTGCAGCAGGTTTCAGTAAGTTCCTGCGAATATCCAAAAGAAATTAATGAGTTTATAAAAGCCGGTTTCAGTCAGGAAAAAGCAACCATGGTCCTTCCACCAATGGTAAAAGAAGCGAAGATCAAACTTGAATGCGAGGTACTGGAAGTAAAACCATTGGGATCAAATGGCGGTGCGGGCAACCTTGTCATAGCAGAAGTATTATGCATACATGTAAACGATGACATTTTAAATGCAGAAGGGTCCATGATCGATCCGTTTAAAATGGAACATATCGCAAGAATGGGTGGGGATTTTTATGCGAAGATCAATAACCAAAATTTATTCACTGTACCCAAACCCAATAAAAACAAATAATTATATGGATCCCGAACAAACTGATTTTTTACCTCTTGAAGGAACTGACTATGTTGAGTTCTATGTAGGTAACGCCAAACAGGCGGCGCATTTTTATAAGACCGCTTTTGGTTTTCAATCCTTAGCCTATGCGGGGCCGGAGACTGGTGTAAAAGACCGTGCCAGTTATGCAGTAAGACAACACAAACTGACTTTTGTTTTTACTACCGCCCTTCGCAGCGCCAACGAAATTGCTAACCGCATTTACAAACATGGGGACGGCGTAAAAGTATTAGCACTCCGGGTACCCGACAGCGCAGATGCCTGGCTACAAACCACTTCGCGCGGTGCTGAGTCTTTTATGGCACCCAAACACTTGGCCGATGCAAATGGAGAAGTGGTCATGAGTGGTATCCAAACCTATGGTGATACCGTGCACCTCTTCATTGAAAGAAAAAATTACTGCGGTGTTTTTTTACCTGGTTACAGGGAATGGAAAACGGCATACAATCCAACGGATACGGGGCTGCTTTATGTTGATCACTGCGTTGGAAACGTGGGCTGGAACCAGATGGATCGCTGGGTAAAATTTTATGAAGACGTGATGGGGTTCCGTAATATTTTAAGCTTTGATGACAGCGATATCTCAACAGAATATTCTGCCCTCATGAGTAAAGTAATGAGCAACGGCAATGGCTTTGTGAAGTTCCCGATCAATGAACCGGCAGAAGGAAAAAAGAAAAGCCAGGTAGAAGAATATCTTGACTTCTTTGATGGAGAAGGCGTGCAGCATGTGGCAATGGCCACCAATGATATTGTGAAAACCGTTACCGAACTTATCAGCAGGGGTATTGAATTTTTGAACATCCCCGGTTCTTATTACGATGAACTCGAAGCGCGTGTCGGAAAAATTGATGAAGATATCGAACCGCTTAAAAATTTAGGCATCCTGGTTGACCGCGATGAAGAAGGATACCTGTTACAAATATTTACTAAGCCAGTCCAGGACAGACCTACATTATTTTTCGAGATCATCCAGCGTAAAGGAGCCAGGAGTTTTGGAAAAGGAAATTTTAAAGCATTGTTCGAAGCCATAGAAAGGGAACAGGATGCCCGCGGAAACCTATAATTATACTTAAATGATATTATCAAGACTTGCACAAAACTTGCCCGGCTCAGAAATTTTACAAATATCCGGCGCCATCAAAGAAAGAATCGCCACAGGTGAAACTATTTTCAATGGCACTGTCGGTGATTTTGATCCCCATATTTTTCCTATTCCTCATACGCTGGAACTTGGGATCGTAGAAGCTTACCGGCAAAATCATACCAACTATCCCGCAGCAGAAGGCATCAGGGAATTACGCGAATCGATCTGTGCGTTCACAGAACATTTTCAGGGAATTCATTATACACCCGCAGAGGTATTAGTAGGTAGCGGCGGCCGCCCGCTTATTTATTGTGCCTTTAAGGCCATCGTTGATCCGGGCGATAGGGTTGTCTTCCCTACCCCTTCCTGGAACAATCCATATTATGTGGCTATGACCGGGGGGATTGCTGTAGAGATCTCTACCAAACCAGAAGATCATTTTATGCCAACGGCAGAAAATATTATTCCCCATTTAAAAGATGCGACATTGTTATGCTTATGTTCTCCACTCAATCCTTCCGGTACTGTTTTTTCAAAAAAAGAATTGAGCAAGATCTGTGAAGCAGTACTTACAGAAAATTTTTCCAGGCCCGGAAAACGCAAAAAATTGTATGTTCTCTATGACCAGATGTATTCACTGTTAACCTATGGAGAGACCAGACACCTGGATCCTGTCAGTCTATACCCGGAAATGAAAGACTATACCATTTACATTGATGCCATCTCTAAATCTTTTGCGGCAACTGGTGTCCGTGTTGGCTGGTGCCTCGGGCCGGAATTTTTACTCAGCAAAATGAAAGCCATCCTCACTCATTTAGGTGCCTGGGCACCGATGGCTGAACAAAAAGCAGTGGCTGGGTATCTTACAAAAACAAATGAAGTAAAATCATTTTTGCGCATTTTTAAAACATCCTTGTTTGACAGGTTGATGGAAATATACCAGGGCATTCAGCAGCTCAAAGCAAAAGGCTTACCGGTAGATGCCATTCGTCCACAGGCTGCAATATATCTGAGCGTCTATATTGGTCTTCCTACAGATCAATTACTTGATTCAGGCATTGGCCTGCTTCCTTTTTCCACTTTCGGGGCACAGGAACAAACAGGCTGGTACCGGTTAAGTGTTGGCACCTGCCGCAGTGAAGATATCCCGGCCATTTTGCGAAGAATAGAACATGCTTTTACAAAACAGGCAATACTTTAAATCAATAAAATAACAATTACAATCTCATGAAAAAATGGACACAATATTTTCCATTTCTTCGTGAGTGACCCCATACGGGGCACCGCCGCTTGTATAGCCAGCGATGAAAGCGAAAGTTTCATCACTAAAACTATCCAATACGTCTTCATGCACTTCCTTAACTATCTTTTTATTTTTCCGTGTGGCAGCTCTTTCAGCAATAGAACGCTTTACTGCATTTTCATATTCCTGCGCAATGCTAACCCCCAACAACCTTAGTTCAACAATCGCGCAGACCAGATCCACACCATACTGTTTTGCATAACCGTGCACTTTGTTTTTTCCCGGATAGCTCTCTATCCAATTTTTTGCTTTCAATAAACGTTTCTTCCTGTCCATAAACATGTCAAGTGTTCACAAATATACAAAAGCCAACTTTAGGCAAGTGTTTCCTCAGCAATCAAAGAAAGATCAATTCCCATTTCTTTAAATGCTTTTTTGCCTTTTGCTGTAACATAAAATTTCCGCTCATTTCCTTCCACGGATTCGATCCATTTATTGGCGACAAAATGCTCCGCTAATAAACTTGCCAACTGCCCGCCGATATGGGAATAACACAACTTAACCGGAATAATAGTTTTGGCCATAATCATATGTTTGTATCATCAATAAAAAACCGCATCTAAAAGATACGGTTTTTTATTGGGGGGGGGCAATTACGCGAGCTTTGCAAATTCAAACTTAGACAAGCCTTTGGCAGAAAGACTGACCCGGATATGGTACATTACCCCAACCGGGCACTTGGTAAAATCAACCGGGCAATCTTTTAAGAAATAGCCTGTGCCACCATTGTTGTAAACTGTTAACTGGAACCTTTTGCCGGTGGAACCCTCTTTAAAATAACAACAGACTGCACTTACCTTTTTCGCCCAGACCTTACATTCCAGTAAAGCATCATAATGCCCAATCGGAACCGCATCTGCTTCATAAGCATAATTACGGGGTTCATATCCTTTTTCAATCGACTGCAGCCAGGTGATCACGTTACGCATCTGCTTTGGGTCTTAAATTTTGTAATTTTTCATTGAGGTCATTCAACCCGGCTTTACTAAGAAGGTCAGTAGCTACTGCACGGATTTGCCCAATGCTTTCTTCGCTTAAGCCAGGCTCATCTTTTACAGCTAACCCTTTTTCAATTACCCGCGATAATAACAGCACATTTTTTCTCGGCATAGAAACCGACAACTTCACCACATCATTCATTCCAGGCGAACTTAACAGTGTATCGAACACCATCGCCACGTCTTTGCTTGATAACATATAGTTTGTTTTAGAGAATAAAATTATTTCACGCACTTAAATAACTAACCAACCCCTTCAATTTTTGAAGGAGTGCCGCACTTTCATTTTTGTCATACATATTTTTATATCTGAAAATGTGAAGTATGGCAATGAGTGTAAACAAAGCAAGGTCGCTTGACCTCGTAGATTATCTATCCGAACTTGGGTATCAGCCCCAAAAAATATCCGGTAACAACTATTGGTATCTCTCCCCCTTTCGAGAAGAGCAAACACCGTCTTTTAAAATAAATCGTGTCATGAATCGCTGGTACGATTTCGCCGAAGGAAAAGGTGGTAACCTCGTTGACTTTGGTATTGTATATCACAGGTGCAGCGTCAAAGATTTTTTGCAAAAACTGGAGACAACAAATATCACCGGCACACAAAACATTTCCCAAAAAATACCAGCGGATATCTCGGGCAACCCGCTTACCATAACCGGTATTCATCTCATCAGTTCCGCCTCACTCATTCACTATCTCGAAACAAGAAAAATTCCTTACTCTCTCGCATCAGAATACTTGAGGGAAGCAAGCTATACCCTCAAAGAAAAGACCTGGTACGCCCTCGCATTCAAAAATGATCTCGGCGGCTACGAACTACGCAACCGCCACATCAAAATGTCGAGTTCTCCAAAAGCCATTACACGCATCAATCAAAATGCAGAAACACTCTGCGTGTTTGAAGGTTTCTTTGATTTTCTTTCTTACTTAAGTACAGAAAAAAATCACAACACACAGTCTGATTTTTTAATCCTCAACAGCACCGCATTTTTTGAACAGACCCTGCCAATAATGCAGTCATACAAAGAAGTTCAACTCTGGCTCGACAACGATGCCACAGGAGAAAGGCTAACACAAAAAGCGCTTACAATCGACCCAATAAAATTTAAAGATCAAAGTATCCTCTATGAGAAATACAACGACATCAACGATCATTTGTGTAGACGCCCGATGATACAACAACAAAAATTATCAACACCGGGACTTAAACCCTGATTTTTCCTTGAAGAGCAAAAAAAACAAACCTCAAAACCTGAAAATGCCTGTTTCACCGCATTTGGCCAGATGTACCGTTGTCATACAACGGAAATCTGGCCGCCGTTTACTCCGGGGTCGTAGGCGGGAAGAAACTTTAAAAGTAAATGCAAAAGAAACCGTGATGAGTGAATCAAAAAATAACCGGACTGAAATCGTGCAGGCGCGCGTAACGCCAACAGAACTGAGAACGATCAATAATAATTTTTCGCGCTCCACCTGCCGCAAAAGAAGCGATTACCTGCGTAAGATTTTATTAAATAAACCGGTCACCATCAAACAAAGAAACCAGTCGCTCGATGACTTTATGGCGGAGATGATCCTGCTTCGCAAAGAGCTTTCCGCTATTGGTAACAACTATAACCAGGCAATAAAAAGATTGCATGTTTCAGATACACCTGTTGAAGTGCGGCAATGGATACAGGAACATGCAAACCTGCATGTTTTCTTCGTTGAAAAAGTATCCGGCATCAAGGAGAAAATCAATCAAATACACGACCAATGGTTGCAGTAATTCATGCGAGTTCATCGCTTAAAAACGCGTTGCAATACAACGAACAGAAACTGCATGAAGGTGTAGCCAGCCTGATCCATGCAGCCAACTATGCGAAGGACAAAGAGCACCTGGGTTTTACAGATAAATTAAGCAGGCTCACAAAGCAGGCGGCACTGAATGAAAATACGAAAGTGAACAGCGTACACATCTCGCTGAATTTCGATCCATCTGAAAAATTATCACACGAAAAATTATGCGAAATCGCTGATGCTTACATGCAGCAGATCGGTTTTGGTGATCAACCTTATTTAGTTTACGAACACCTGGACGCGGCCCATCCGCATGTGCATATAGTTACTACAAATATCGAGGAAGACGGCAAACGGATCAGCCTGCATAACCTCGGAAAAAATCAATCTGAAACGGCCCGAAAACAGATTGAAAAAGATTTTCGTTTGGTGATCGCAGAAGATCATAAACAATCACTCGAAATATACCAGCAGTTAAAACCCGTGATCGTAAAAATGAACTACGGCCACGTGCAAACCAAACGCGCGATGCAAAGCGTAATCAATCATGTCATAAAGGAATACAGTTATGCCTCACTCGCCGAACTGAATGCCGTTTTACAGGGATACAATATTGTAGCCGACCGAGGCAGTGAAGATAGCCGAGTGTATAAAAGCGGTGGCCTGGTCTACCGTATGCTGAACGACAAAAAAGAAAAGGTCGGTGTGCCCATCAAGGCAAGTGATTTCTTTTCCAAGCCAACTCTTAAAAAACTGGAAGAAAAATTTGTTTTGAGTGAAGCTAAAAAGCAACAGCACAAACAAAGAATTAAAAACGCCATTGACTTTGCATTGCTCAAAAAAAATATGCCGCTCGAAGATTTTATCAAAGCCCTGCAGAAGGAGCAAATACAGGTGGTCTTACGGAAAAATGAAGCGGGCATTATTTACGGTATCACTTATGTTGACCACAAAGGAAAATCTGTGTTTAATGGCAGCACACTGGGCAAACAATATAGCGCAGCGGCCATCAAGCAGCGCTGCGGAGACCTATCGCAAAAAATAAAAATCGAACCCATCCGGCAACAGCAAAAGATTCGCCCGCGCACCATTAAAAACAGTCCATTAAAAGAAACTCATCGCAGCATATTGCAGGCAATCGAACAAACAAAAGATACCTGGCAGATCTTATTCAACCCGGTTTATAACAACAGTTTGCCAATTGAATTATTGAAAGAAGCGAAGAAGAAAAACAAAAAGAAAAAACAACAGCTTACTATTTCACATTAAACAAAAATAATCATGAGCAAAGATTCAAATGAAAACCAGAACGGCCTGCGCAAAACTATCGACATGATGCGATGGATCGGGATCGTAATGCTTCTCATACATTTTTATTATACATGTTATGACGCATTTAAAAACTGGGGATGGACCTGCACTATTGGCGACCGTCTATTAATGAATATTGACCACACGGGCCTCTTCAGCAATTTCAATAAATCAAAGGGTATCGCTTTGCTGTTTATGCTGCTCACAGTCTTAGGTGCCAAAGGACGTAAAAGCGAAAAACTAAGCTATAAGCAACCGGCATGGTTGCTCGGTATCGGGCTGCTGATCTATTTTGGGAGCATGCGTATTTTACAAGTACCCGCTAACAATGTAAACACACTAGCCATCGTATATATGAGTATCACTTCACTGGGATTCATATTATCGCTCACCGGTGCCAGCTTGTTCTCCCGCATCATAACCCAGCATTTGAGCCGTGAGATCTTTAATACCGATAACGAAACCTTCCCGCAGGCGGAAGAATTATTGACCAATGACTATTCAATTAATCTCCGTGCACGTTATCGTTTAAAAAACAAGATGCGTGATAGCTGGATCAATTTTATCAATCCAAGACGTGGTCTTCTCATCATGGGTTCGCCCGGCAGTGGTAAATCTTTTTTTATTATCGAAAACATCATCCGCCAACTGATCGAAAAAGGTTTTGCATTGATGATCTATGACTATAAGTATCCCGAATTAACTGCGCTCACTTTTCAGTATTACCAACAACACAAAAAGAGCTATGCAGTGGAACCGAAGTTCTATTTCATCGACTTTAAAAATCCTGCATCCTCTGACCGAAACAACCCGCTGAACCCGGAACAGATGACCGACTTGCTTGATGCACTCGAAGCAAGTAAAACCATTTTGCTAAGCATCAACCGCACCTGGGCCAATCGCCAGGGCGAGTTCTTCGTGGAGTCACCGATTAATTTTTTAGGAGCGGTCTTCTGGTTTTTAAAAAAGTACAAAAAAGGAATTTATTGCACCCTTCCGCACGCCATCGAACTCTGCCAACTGGAGTACGACAAATTGTTTTCGATTCTCAATTCCGAACCAGACATCTACACGCTTATCAATACTTTTATCAGCGCGTACCTCAGCAATGCAATGGAGACTGTGGTTGGACAACTTTCTTCCGTTCGAATACCGCTTGGTCGTCTCAGTTCTCCGCAATTGTATTATGTTTTATCAGGCAATGATTTCTCGCTCGATATCAATAACCCAGAAGAGCCAAAGATCATTTGCATCGGTAACGATCCATTAAAATCGGAAGCGCTCGCGCCGGTGCTGTCACTGATCTGTGACCGCCTGAACAAAGTGATCAATCAACAAGACAAAATGAAATGCGCCACGATCTATGATGAGTTTGCCACATTGCGCGTGAGCAGCATCCAGACAGTCATTGCCACCGGCCGCTCGAACCAGATCATACCGGTCATCGCCGTGCAGGATTTCAGCCAGTTAAAAAAAGTGTACAGCCGCGAAGAAGCCGAATCCATTTTCAATATGACTGGTAACATCATCAGCGGCCAGGTAAGCGGCGAAACCGCGAAACTCTTATCTGACCGTTTTCCCAAGATCATGCAGGACCGCCAGAGCCTTTCCATCGCAACAGACGAGACATCCATCAGCAGATCCAAACACCTCGATGCCTCCGTTCAGCCCGCCACCATCTCCAGCCTTTCTTCCGGCGAGTTCGTCGGCATCGTAGCCGACAACCCCGATCAGCCCATCACCCAAAAAGCCTTCCACGCAAAGATCATCCAGCCTGAAAACAAAAAAGAAAAGACAGACACCATCGTGCCCGACAAAACACCCGCATCTCCCGCGGACATACAAAACAATTTCAACCAGATCAAAGAAGATATTCAGCAACTATACGATGCCATCATCGACGAACTCATGAACGATCCCGCCAAAGAACATTTGATTATTAAGAAAAACTAAAGAATAGAAACCAGTAATTATCAAAATATCCTTGCCGGCGAGACATTTTTTCGCAATTGCCAAATTGAAAGACAGTACTCTTTTGCGAAACGTGATTGAGGATTGGTGTAATTGTCCTGATAAAGATTATAATAATTTTAAAAAAAATATCATGTCGATACTGATTTATCCATTTATGATAATCACTTCGACTTGATGTTTAGATGGTGTAAGGAAAACAATATTAAGCATATTCCCACTTTTTACCTGAATGGACACAGACTCCCAGCACTTTATAAAATAAACGATTTAAATTATACATTGCTCCCCAATATATGATTGGGACATATAGAAAAGTTTCGATGTTGGTCATTTAGTCTTTAATTTGCTTTTTAAATAAAAGAAAAGAAAAATGATTGCAGCTAAAAAGGCAGTAAAATATTTTTTGTTTACGCTGCTTTTGTTAACCGGAAATTTCTCTTTTGCGCAAAAACAGGAATTAGTCAAAATTGACTTTAATTATACAAGAACGGACAGCGGGGCGGTTGTTATATCAATGAAGGCAATTCCGGAGCCAGGGGTCAAAATTTTTGCTTTAAAAAAATCAGAATCCGATTTGGCATTTTCTACCATATTATTTGATTCCTCAATTTTTCCCAAAATTAAGCAAGTTCCAACACAAGAGAAGGCACCTCAGACTCAATTTGATAAAGATCTACAAGGAATTCTAAATTTTTATACCGACTCGGTTATTTGGAAGCAAAAAATTGATGTAAGATCATCAGACAGCTTTTTACTTAAGGGTTCCTTGATTTGCATGTACAAAAAAGGAGACGAATTTGGAACAGTGGAAAAACCAATCCGGTTATTTATCCATCCATCCGTTTTAAAAGTTACCGACGGCTCGAAACTAGATTATACCTCACTTTGGGCTATTTTTCTTGCAGCTTTTTTAGGGGGTATACTTGCGCTTTTAACTCCGTGTGTTTATTCTATGATACCAATCACAGTAAGTTTCTTTACAAAAAGAAGCGTAACAAAGGCGGATGGGATAAAAAATGCTATTTATTATTCAATTTCTATAATTCTTATATTCACCTTAGCCGGTTTTTTGATTACTGTATTATTTGGCCCAGGTGCATTAAACAAACTTTCAACTAATTGGATCGCTAATTTGGTATTCTTTGTAATTTTTATGGCGTTCGGGATTTCATTTTTAGGCGGGTTTGAAATGACCTTGCCCTCGTCATGGTCTACAAAATCTGATAGCAAAGCTGGAATTAATAATTTCGGCGGGATTTTCTTTATGGCTCTTACCTTGGCACTAGTTTCATTTTCATGTACAGGTCCTATTATAGGAAATCTATTGGTGTTAGCCAGTCGGGGTAGTCATTATGGCCCATTAGTTGGAATGTTTGGGTTTTCAACTGCTCTTGCATTACCATTTGCCGGATTTGCGATATTTCCCTCCAGATTAAAAGTATTAAATAAAGCAGGAGGATGGCTAAACAGTTTTAAAGTAACATTGGGCTTCCTTGAATTAGCACTTGCTATGAAATTCTTATCCAATGCTGACCTTTCAAAAGGATGGAGAATATTAGATCGTGAAATATTTATCTGCATATGGATAGCTATTTTTATCAGTCTTTTTTTATACCTACTTGGGCTTATTAGATTTAGGCATGATAATAAGCTTCCTCAAAATGATTTCGGGATGCCTCATTTAACGGTTCTCAGACTTTTCTTCGCTCTCGGATCTTTGACTTTTGTTGTATATCTGATGCCAGGCTTGATTGGAGCACCTTTGAAAGGAGTAAGTGCATTTTTACCTCCAATCGGTACCCAGGATTACGTATTACTTGATGACTCGAAGCGAG
Organism: Bacteroidota bacterium; assembly: GCA_040388705.1. Taxonomy (GTDB): domain Bacteria; phylum Bacteroidota; class Bacteroidia; order Chitinophagales; family Chitinophagaceae; genus Sediminibacterium. Next base: position 771,285 of record JAZKBI010000003.1, read on the forward strand.
GAGAAAATACCAATAGCACTTCATTGAATGCAGGTATGGAGGAACCGATAAAATATGCAGACGAAATGAAAATTTATGAACCTCCGGTTGTCCGGAGCAATGGATTGGTTACCTATTTTGATTATGCCCAGGCCCTAAGAATTTCCAAGAAATTAAACAAGCCATTAATGCTTGATTTTACCGGTATTAATTGTGTAAACTGCCGTAAAATGGAAAATGAAGTATGGAGCGCGCCAGAAGTTATAAGCCGGTTAAAAGATAATTTTGTGATTGCGTCTTTATATGTTGATGCTTTCAATATTGATCTTCAGGAAAGCGAACAATATTTTTCAAAATCTCTTCAAAAGAAAATTGAAACTTTAGGTGACAAGAACACCGATTTACAGGTATCCAATTTTAATGCAAACGCTCAGCCATTTTATTTCTTTATCAATAGTGAAGGTGAAAAACTAGCATCTGATGGTTATGGATATGATCCTAATGTATCAAAATTTATCGAATTACTTGATAAAGTAAAAAAGGAATATAATAGCAAGAAAAACTAATTGTAAGGCAAATAAAGAAATGAAAAAGGCTCAATTAAAAATTTATTTGAGCCTTTTTCTTTGCAGAATTAATATCCCGTTCTGGAGACTACTTTATAATGGTAACCGGCCCGGATATCAGCTGCTTACCATTCTTTGGATTAATGATATAATAATAAGTGCCTACAGGTAATGGATGGCCATTATAATTTCCATCCCATTCAATGCTATATCCCAAGGATCGATATACAACCTGTCCATATCTATTATAGACATCTACCGTAGCACCCGGATAACCCTCAAGGTATTTAATTTTCCATGTATCGTTGATACCATCTCCATTAGGTGAAAACGCATTGGGCACTTCCGGGCTTTTCAGCACCTTCACAAAAATAGTATCTGTTACTGAACATCCGCCTTTTGCGATCAGGGTTAATTTATACGTGATATCATCACCAGGAATCGTTTTGGGTGTGGCTGCTGTATCACTGCTGAGATAAGTTGCCGGTGTCCACAAATACTGCAATTCATTACCATAGACATACAAAGGAACAATAGTTGCTGTACCACCTGTCAATATGGTGATATTATGTGTGAGCGATAATTTAGGATTGGGATATATCGTTATGTTCTGAGAAGCGGTATCGCTGATACAACCATCGGCATTATAGAAATATAAGCTGGTGGCAAGAATACCCGAATCGTTGAACTGTTTTGAAGGGTTTCGAATAGTAGTTGATACATCGCCATCTGCCAGGTTCCATACCCAGGTACTGGTTGCGCTCGAGCCGCTATTGCTTTTATCTGTGAAGTTAACGGTCGCACCAAAACATACCTGGCTTGCCGATACGCTGAAAGCGGCTTTTGGCTGCGGATATACCGTGATCGTTTTCGTTGTAAAATCAACACAGGCCGTTCCCCCCGAATAGGCAACTACTTTAATGGTGTATTGTTTGGGAGAGGATGGATCGGCATAAGCATGCGGGTATATTTTTCCGGGAGATGGTGTTTCATCTACCTGTTTAACTGACGGGTTATTTACCAGGTCCCAATAGATCTCAAGTTTGGTGACATTACCAAAATCTACCGTCGAAGTATTTTTTAACTGAACCGGTTTGGTTCCGCAATAAGGTGCTGCGTTTGCAAATTCGTAGGAGGCTTTGGGGTTCGTTCCGTTAACTGTAAAATCCTGTGTTTGGGTTGCCACACAACCTTGTGATGAAGTAACTGTAAGAGATACTTTATAATTATCTGACTTGGCATATTTTATTTGCGGATTCTTTACAGTACTGCTTGCAGGATTCGGGCCCGGTGTAATTGCCGGCGATCCTGCATTAAAGTTCCATAAATAAGAAGCCAGTGATCCCTCCGGAATAGTTGTCGTATCCGTAAATGGCGCATTGGCATCGCTCAGACAAACTTCAGGTATTGTGAAACCCACATTGGGCAGGGGATTTATTTTCAATGTAGGCGTCGGTGTATAGGTATCACTTTTGCAACCCGTAGCCGTTTCAACGAATAAGCTTAGATTTTTGTTTCCATATAAAGCATAATGTGTCCTGGGAGATGCATTGGTTGTATTTACAAAGGCTCCTGCCCCATCATCCAGGTTCCATGTCCATTTAACAATTTTGTCAGTGGGTGTTACCACTGTTGATGCATCTGTAAAAACAATATCACTATTAACGCAGGTGACCGATGGATAATTAAATTTAGCGATCGGTTTATCGGACAACTGCAGCGTTTTGGAGACTTCATTAGAGGCGCAACCGATATCGCTTATTGTTTTCAGCTTGATCGTATAACTGCCGGTACCTGTAGAACCATATAATTTAGACGTATTGCCGGTTGTAAGATCTGCATTGGTACCATCACCAAAATTCCATTGCCACCTGGTGATCGAATTATCCGCTGCTAAACTCAGGTCAGTTAAATGAACGGAATCTGATATACAACCTGCATTACTGATTGAAAAATCTGCTACCGGTTGTTTCCTTACAGTAACTGGAATGGTATACACCTGGTCTGTGCTTCCGCAGCCATCGGGTGTAGCGGATGTTGTGTAAAGTTTAATCGTATCCCGTAATGCAGAAGTATTTGCTTGTGTAAAAGTGTAACTGCTGCCGGTACTGTAATAATTCAATGCCACACTATTTACGGTTTTCGTACTATCGGCGGTAACAGTAGACGGGGTAACTGTTGCATTGGGTATTATATTCGGCGCCTGTGAAAAATCCCATTTGATCGTAGAAGGAACAAAGGAAAGTGGCACAGAAAATTGTAAAGGAGAATTGACACAGGTAACTGCAGAATCGATTCTGCCGAATACGTTTTGAAAAGTAGCGACAGGTGTAAAGTCTTTTACATTCGTGCCGGCATTGTAACCATAACTCTCTGTTTCTCCAAATCCATAAGCAATCGCGTTATAACCGGTATCCGAATAAAGCCTGTGTGATCCTGAGCTAACAGTTAATATAGCGTAGGAATAATTATTATCCTGTGGATGCGTTTGGAAACTGGTTACTTTATTTCCATCCAGCGTAAAACTGCTTACGCCGCTGTTCTTAATTACTATATTGATATAGCTTTCAACAATTTTATATTTTGAAGCAGAATATAAAGTGATATTATTAATAGTTTGTTCAACCGGGCTCAGATAAATCATTTCCGGATCGCCAATTGATGCCAGGTTACCTTCCACACCTTCGCTGGTGCAATATTGAGCAACAAGCACCGGTTTATCTGCTTCAATCAAATTTGGTACAGGAGAATTTGTGCCTGGTAAGTTGGCATTTTTAAATTGGTAATAAAAATTATTCACCAATGATGAAGGGGGCAGTACCGTACCATTCAATTTAACAACCGTGTTTGGATCAGTAACACAAACACGATAAAAATTATTAGGTTGAGAGCCAGTAGGTGCGGTAAGATATTTTTTTCCCCAGGCTACGGCCGGAAAAGCCTGAGCGAAGAGGTTATCAGCAGAACCGCCGGCATTTCCATTTCCCCCAATACTAATTTTTCCTGAACCTGAAAAAACAGCAATTTTTTTACAACCACCAATTCCATTTGAACTAACCGACCTTATCCTAGATCCTGTAAGATCTGTACCGAGTGTGCCGGATGTAGTTCCCATCACGCTATATATCTGTCCCTTATTTAAATTTATTTGTGTGGGAGATCCGACGGGTAATCCATTTATAGTAGCAACCGATGGCGTTATTTCGACTGTTGTATTGTCCTCAGTTGCCACTACAAAAAAGAAAGAATTAGAGAAAATATTATTGGATGATTGAGTATAATTGACCGAGTAGTAATCTTTCCCTAAAGTATTGGTTGGAAATAAAAGAGAAGCACCGGATACGCTTGCATTATAAATATGTGCATAAGCAACAATAGGAACATCACTCGTTATATGAATTCCCCTATCATATATTCCAACGCCTGAAATACGTGCATCCTGTGAACCTGTCTTAGGAATGGGGTCGCTGGTAGTTACCTGGTTAGCCGTTACAGTATAAGTTTTTGAATATGCAATGCCGGGTATTTCCACTACAACATTGGCATTTTTATCAGACGTAAAATAAAGAACCATGTCCTGAGAATTACTCTCGGTGAGAAACGCCGTACTCATGTTAACATGATATCCATACCCTAACCAAAACTCCTTCCCCTTATTAGAAAAATCCTGCCCAAAACCAATAAAATATAAGGAAAGCAGTAGTATAGTAAACAACAGTCTATTCTTCATTTCGGGGGCATCGGGGTTAACAGCTAAAGACTGTTTTATATACACAAAGTTTAAAATTAAGCCTTCTGTATATAACAGTCACCTAAAAGAGTCATTAAACCGTCAAGTGTTATCTGGCACTCGCACCGGTTCTCTCACTCATCTGTGATTGTTTAAACAAAGTGATCAACCAACAGGAAAAAATGAAATGCGCGACCATCTTTTCAATGACGAGAAACCTATTATTATGAACTAATTTTTCCCAATAATACCCTTCATTGCATCTATTAATTTCTTTTCAAGCGGCGTTGCATAAGAGATGTTATCTGCTTTTAGTACAATAGGTTCATCCGATTTTCCTTTTTCTATCATTCTCTCAAGTTTCGGAAAATACTGGTCAATATTCCTGGTAGGTGACGCAGCAATGCGATGTAACACAAATGCTCCGCCGGCACCATCACCTGCGGAACCGCCGGACGATTCTGAATACCATTTGCCGGTTATATATTCTATACCATCTTCTATAAAGTAATGCATGCCTAATCGATTAACAAAGTTGCAAATATCACGGGACATTCCTTTCTTATCAAAGTCTTCTACTTTTTCTTTGTACAAATCAATGAGTGCGCCTGGTTTCTTAGAAAGCGTTGCAGATACACTTGTCAAACAACTATATGAGTTGCTCACACTCGAATCACCAGTACTGTATACACCCCAAACAGTTTTGCCTTTTTGCTGTATATCAAGAAAGAAGAAGTAAGGAAAGCTTACATTTTTTCTTGGGGCATAGAATACACCGCCCCAGGTGCCGGTAATATCCTGGGCGGATAATGCTGTGACAAAAAAAATCATCGTAAGCAAAAAAAGTAATCGTTTCATATTTTAAGTTTTAGGCTGTTTTCTTAAGATTGTTTGCCAACTGACTTCCGGTAACGGCAAACGTTATTGTGGTTGGGAATATCGTATGTAAAAGAGTAGTTTAATTCTCATTGCTGATCTAGCATATTAATTACAACCAGGAGGGTACGGGCATCCGTCAATAGATCCATCACCACTTCCATCTGCAGGGCTATCTATCGCAGTCATAATTGCTCCTGCGGAAGCTGTAAGCTGCGCCTTATGGGATACACCAGTGGCCGTCTTTGTTTCCGTAATCAAAACATTACCTGTTGTCTGTGTGCCGATCAATTTTAATAGATCCGAGACCTTAAATGTGCATTGCGTTTTAGCCATAATCAGAACTATTGATTTTTATGAAATCAAAACTGATACTACTTGTCCAAAGGTTTTGTAGCAAGACATAGCAATGTCCCTGAACCTTTTCTCTTTTTTAAAACTTTATGTAAAATGAATTATGGGGGGGAGTAAAAAACGAATTCGATGCTAATGTATATAAAACTTATATATCCATTCTGAAAATTTTGCGAATCAAAATTTATTTTTCTTCTCGTGTAATTATTACACCGATCGAACGATTGTATCGCAAATAACCGCAACATTCTTGCAAGTATTCGCGCATTCCTGCGAGATGTTGTGTTTTATGCAATGAAATTTAGCTACAAGAAAAACTATAAAAAATGGTGACTGATTTCTGACAATACCCTACTCGTTATAATTTAAAAGGTTCTTACCTTTCAACTGATTTTTATTTGATTTTAGAATGCCAAACATCCAGCCAGACTATCCTTGCAGAATCTTTAATGATAAACGAGTGCACCACTGTTTGCTGATGCAGTGTTTAGCAGTAGATACCGAATTATTATAGTTGAATATACCTGTGCCATAATCCTGATTGCGTCCCCCCACTTCAGTAGCCGGCATCAATTTTTAAATTTCCAATTACTCAGGGGGATGTTATCTGATCATTTTTTTATAAGGACAGAGGGTATGCATCTGCGGATTGCATATACAGATGTGTTGTATGTCGAAGCCTCATCAAATTATACGAAACTGCATACTGCACAAAAAACGTACTTAACCCAAGTCTCAATTAGCCGCTGGGAAAAAGAACTGCCCGATCATCTATTCTGTAAAGTACACCGCTCATTCATTATTTCGGTTGCACACCTGCAATGCTTTGATAAAGACAGTATATACCTGGGCGAAGTTGTTATTCCATTTGTCAATCGATACAGGCTAACGCTACTTGAAAAAATCAAAGTTATTCATAAGCCTGACATGGACTGCATCATTAAAAAACCCAACTTGCGCATCGCATCCCGTTAACTAATTGTTACCAATGCCCTCGCGTAATAAATAGTGTATTTCACACAGGGAAAATGCTGTTTCGCATAGCGAATGAAGCAGTTGGCCTAATAGGGCATTTCCCCCCTTTTTTTGTTTAATCAAACCCGTTAATATTGAAAACTCAAAAGCTAAAGAAAAGCAATACTGTGTTGGGATGCATTTGCAATTTAGTGACTGTGTTTTATAAGTTGACGAGGCAATATTATTCGAAGAATCCTTTATTCATTAACATAAAGTTTTTATTGCTTTTTGCGATTATAAAAGCAAACCATTACTATGAAAAGCAAAATCAGTATTCTCATCAGCCTGGTATTTTGCGTGGCATTTGCTAAATCGCAATCTTACAACACTGCTACAGGAACGTATGCATTAGCCAACAACAGTACAGGCGGCTCGAACACGGCTACAGGTTACCAAGCATTGTATTCGCTCACGGGAGGGTTTAATAATTCGGCACATGGGGCATGGGCGCTTTACAGCAATGATGGTGATTATAATTCTGCCTATGGGGGCTCGGCCATGTTTTACAATACTTCAGGTTATCAAAACTCAGCATTAGGGTTCAGAGCCTTGTATTCAAATACTACCGGGTTCAGAAATGTTGCCTGCGGGGCTGATGCACTTTTCACTACAGACGGCACTCAGCTTAATACAGCAGTTGGTTACCAGGCGCTCTATGCCAGCCCGAGCGGAAATTTTAATACTGCCTTGGGAGCAAGCAGTGGTATTAATTGCACAGCTAGTTATAATACATACCTCGGTGCATCAACGGGCGCTAATAGTACCGGTTATACCAATTGCACCGCAATCGGATACCAGGCAACTGTGACACAAGATAATATGATGCGGTTTGGAAATTCGAGTGTGACAAGCATTATAGGAACTGTAAACTGGAGTTGGACTTCTGATAAGCGGATAAAAAAAGATATAGTAGAAAATGTACCCGGACTAAGTTTTATTAAATTATTGAAACCAGTCACTTTTCATTTCGATCTTGACGCAGAAGATGCTATTATCCAGCCATCATTCTTAAAAGATAAAGAAGGAAGGACTATACCTTTTACTGCTATAGAACTGCAGTCACGAAAAGCTAAAGAAGCAATCGCGTATTCAGGATTCTTAGCGCAGGATGTGGAAGCAGCTGCAAAATCTATTCATTATGATTTTAGCGCTGTAGTCGCTCCAAAAAATGAAAAGCAACTCTACAGCATCCGGTATGCTGAGTTTGTTGTTCCATTGGTGAAAGCGACACAGGAACTCAGTGTGACCCATGATTCACTACAGCAAGTCGTTAGTGATTTGACCACCCAGGTGAATTTAGCTCTTGCAGAAATTGCTGCACTAAAATCAGCACAGGATGCCTGTTGTACGGCGTCAGAAAAAACAACGTCCTCACCTTCGAATACAAAAAATATCAAAACAGACAATGCCGGACTTAAAGGTGGTTACCTCGAACAAAATATTCCTAACCCTTTTAGGAATGCAACGACGATCCGTTATCACCTGCCTGGTGCAGCCGAAAATGCGCAAATTGTTATTTCAACTGTAAATGGCCAGTTGTTAAAGACCTTTCATGTGTCAGAAAAAAATGCGGGCCAACTTATCATTGGCGGAGGGGAACTTGCTGCCGGTACGTACATATATTCATTACTTGTAAACGGTCAGCGTACAGACAGCAAGCGGATGATCGTGACAAAATAAATTGAAAAAATAATGTTATCGAACCACTAAATTTTTTTTATGAAATACAAACTGATACTACTTACGTTGTTTCTATATTATGCAACTATCGCTAAAACCCAGTCCTACAATACAGCTACAGGAACCTACGCGCTGGGTTCCGTCACTTCAGGCGATGCCAATACGGCTACCGGTTACCAGGCTCTTTATTCGAATACAGGTAACTGGAATAATTCCGCACATGGTTCATGGGCACTGGTTTATAATAATACGGCGGATTATAATTCTGCCTATGGAGGTTCGGCCCTGTTTTATACTGGTTATACCGGGAACGGTTATCAAAATGCGGCTTTAGGTTTTCGTGCACTGTACAACAATAATTATGGTATAGGAAATACAGCAATCGGTCATGATGCGCTTTTTAACAACTCTTCCGGACAATACAATACATCGGTAGGGCAGAAAGGGTTATATGCCAACACAACCGGATCCTATAATAGCGTAATTGGACCAGGTGCCGAGGAAAATCAAACAGGAGATTACAATACTTATCTTGGTTATAACGCGGATAATGGCTCAACCAATACAAATTATGACAACACAACAGTTATTGGTGCAAGAAGTTATAACAGTGCTTCTAACAGGATTCTGGTTGGAACCGGGACACATCCAGGTGTTATTGAAGGGGAAGTCGACTATAGCATACCATCCGACAAGAGGATAAAAAGAAATATTATGGAAAATGTGCCAGGCCTTGCATTCATTAATTTATTAAAACCCGTTACTTATCATTTTAATGTTGCAGCTTATCTGGCACTTGTTCATCCACACCCTTTAAAAGACTCCGCTGATAATTTCCTGGCCAGCTCCTCGGATGATTTGGCTTCGATAAATGAAAAAGAAAAAATAGTACAGACGGGATTTTTAGCGCAGGATGTCGAATCAGCTGCGAAATCACTGCAATATGATTTTAGTGGGGTGGACGCACCCACAAGCAGTGATCAGGTTTATAGCCTACGTTATGCTGAATTTGTTGTTCCGCTGGTAAAAGCTACCCAAGAACTGAACCAAAAGAATGATGCATTAGTTAAAAAAATTAATGAATTGAAAATGCTTAAAGATCTAATGATGGCCAGGATTGACGAATTGCGTTTATTGCAGGCTTCTTGCTGTCAGCAGAACACCACTAAATAGGTAATAAATTGTACTAATTTTAATAAAGGGATGGATTTCCATCCCTTTATTTTAACGGCAGCAAAGGCAACCATTTGAGTCCAGTAACCGTCTATAGTAAATAATTTTCAAGGATTAAACGCTAATACATAATGCCAGAACTTAAAAAGCTACTCAGATCGAACTTTGTTATTATTGGTATTTGTATAGTGGCATTTTTATTGAGGATAAAGGGAATGATGCACCAGAGCTTGTGGGTTGATGAATTGGGTGCAATGAACGAATCAGATCCGAGGGCGTCATGGTCAACATTATTTGATACGTTGCGATGCTGTGATATTCAACCGCCGCTTTTTTTTATTTTCGAACGTTTCAGTTTTGCTCTTTTTGGTTATACGGAACAGGTTGCTAAATTAACCTGCGTCCTTGCAGGTACCATTGGTGTATATGCCATGTACCTGCTGGGAAAAGAAATATTAAATAAACAATTGGGTAATCTTTGTGCCGCTATCACCTGCATTAACTATTTCCACATTTATTATTCGCAGGAAGTTCGACCCTATATTTTTGCTTTCCTGTTTGCCACACTTTCTATGTATTTTTTTATCCGGCTCCTGAATAAACCGGGCTGGAGAAATCTAATATTATATGCAGTTGCTGCATTGCTTATTTTGTATACGCATTATTATGGGTTGTTCATAGTGGCGGCACAAGTAATTATTATGCTGATCTGTAGTTTTGAAGAACAAGGCGCCAATGTTCGAAGGTTGTGGAATGCTGGTAGGTATTTTATCTATTCAGGATTGATCATTTTCATCGGTTATCTTCCCTGGTTTTCATTCCTGCTATCTTCCATGAAATATAAGTCTGGCTGGATCCCTTTACCGGCAACTACTTTTCTGGCGGATTATTTTTGGGGATACTTTGGGCAGTCAGAAATATTAAAACCTATTCTTCTTATACTGTTGATCCTGTTCGTAGTTGGCGCCTCTTTACATTCAAGGATCGAAAGGCGGCTAACCCTGAAAGAGAATTCATTGATCCTGGCCACTATCCTGGTAATTATCTGGATCGGATGTGTGCTGATTATCCCATATGTATGGTCATATGAGAGAACACCGATGCTGCATCCCAGGTATACCATCGTGGCTGTACCTGCGATAATCCTGGTGCTTGCTTACAGTATTGAATTGTTTAAATCCACTGTTCTGAAATACATATTTATCAGTGTATTTATTTTATTATCATCTATTGATCTTTTTGAAGTGCAGCATTATTATTCTGCTATTACTAAAACGCAATTCCGTGAAATGACCGGGTATGTCGTTACGGAAAATAAAAATGAGTTCCCAATCATTAACGGAACGACAGCATGGTACCAGCAATATTATCTCTCTTCATTTGGTTCAAAAGCTGAATTGCTGACAGAACAAAAAGAAACTTTTATTGATTCTATAAAAAAAGGTTCAAAGTATGCCGGTCTTAACGGCTTCTGGCTGGTAGGGGCGCATGGTGAAAAAATGCCGGGCGAAAATGAACGAAAGGGCTTCGACTCAACTTTTGCCCTTTATAAAGAGAACCAGTTCTATGATGCATGGGCACAGCTATATGTTTCACGCAAATATATTGGCGGTAAATTTATTATGGTTCCTTACTCATCCTTTAGTGGGGCCAACGCTGTAATTTATCCCGGAGAGCACCAGATCTCTTTATTCGGCGGGTCCATAGATTCGAAGCCCATCTCCCTGACAAAGGGAAAATATAAAATTACTGTAGTTGCGAAAGGAACAAAGGCTGCCAATGAATTTGCGCATTTGAGCATTTATAGTAACGGAACTAAAATCGCGTCTTTTTATCTTACTGAATCGCTGGAACAAAGATCATTTGATTTTATTCTGCCTGTCGATGGCAATGCGGTGCTGAAAGTTACCCTTGACAATGATTTCTACCAGCCACCAAACGAAGACAGAAATGCGTTTCTTACGCAGGTTACATTGGAGCACAATTGATTGTGATCAGTATCAAAGCTATTCACTAAGAAGAAATGTTTTTTATTTTGTGGGTATTTCTTTACAATAAAATAAGTAAGGTGTTCAAAATCCTCTTTGTTTTGTATGCTTTAGCTACCAAGCCTTTACTTGCTAATACTGATTCATTACCCGTTTCCAATACGATGTTATGGGAGATCAGTGGAAACGGACTTTCCTCAAAATCATATCTTTTTGGGACCATTCACAGTATTTGCCTTCCAAGCCTGAGAATTGCAAAAACCGTAAAAGAAAAGCTTCTGGCTTCTGATGAAGCGGTCTTCGAGATAAACACCATAAAATATGATACACTTGCGGCCAAAGCAAATTTTATGCCCGGATCGACGTTAAAAGAATTGATAGGATCCCGGTATTTTGAAAAAGTGAAAAAAATCATTTCAAGATATAAACCAATAAGCGATGACAGCTTGAATAGGTTAAAACCTTTCATTGTAAGTATTTATATTGCAAATGCAGCACTTCAATGTCGGATCACTTCCTATGATGCCGTGCTTTTGCAAATAGCCCGATCAGAAAAAATACCGGTATCTAATATTGAAAGTATTGATGAGCACAATAGAGCTGTTAATGAACTTCCACTTAAACGACAGGCCGAATTATTGAAAGGCCGGGTCGATAATCTAAACTTAATTGTACAGAGCATGACAGAAGATATTAGTATGTATTTGAATAATAACTTAATGCAACTATACCAAAAAAGCACCCATTCTGACTCAGAGGATGAAGTGGCTTTTAAGACCGCCTTGCTGGATACCCGCAGTCGACAATGGCTTTCAGTAATTGAAGAAAAAATCAAACGACATGCCTGCTTTTTCGCATTTGGATGCTCACATTTGCCCGGTAATGCCGGAATTATAAATTTGCTTCGTGCAAAGGGCTATATAGTAACGCCAGTTTACTACCCGATATAACATTGGATGCAATGATGTCTATGATGGAAAAGAAAGGTTTAAATTGATAAATGTATGAAGTGGATCCCTGCTGTAATTTTCTGTTTGATCATAAAAACCGGAACAGCGCAATTTGATTTTGCGCCGTGGAAATCCATCTCAAGAGGAATTGATTTTGTAAGCGATACGGCTCCGTTAAACCCTAATGCGGTGGGTGACAGATACCTGGATTCTGTTTATGGCACCAATCAAACATTCGATTTTCAATGGCGGCTGTGGTGTGGCGGATTGACAAATTTATCAACGAAAGTCTTTGTGATGAGTCTTTCAGGAGACGCTTGGACGGCGCGTTATTTTTATGCGAATCCTGGTTGGCAAAAAGACAGAATGCAGTTTAAGGAAGGCCCGGTGGATCAAAAAAAATTGCCACAGCTATGGTACAAATTGTCCCGAAGCAATTTGCTCACCATACCACCAGAAAGATCGCTTGTTGCCAAAGAGACAACATTTTCCATTGATACCGCAGGGCTGGATTACTCCGAAGGGAGGCTTATCGTATTAGATGGATTAAGGTACAGGTTTGAATTATTAAAACCATTCAAGCAGAGATATTTTAGCTATGGCAATCCGCGAATCTATTTTCAACGGTATCCTTACCTGGAGGAATTATGTAATGTTGTTTTGATTATTATGTTGGTTGAGCGGTATGTTGGAATATCGTTTGAAAAATAATTGAAGGTTGTAAATGAAAATATTTTTTAGTATCGAGTTTAGCTTTAAGGATTACCGGAGATAAGTATCGAATTTGTAAATAGTTAAATAAACAATAATGGACCCGTCCAATATCATCCCTAAAATACTTATTGAATTATTTAATTCAATCTATCCTCTTGAAGAGGAAGTATTAGGTGAGATAGCAAGTTATCTTAAATGCAAATCTGTAAAAAAGAAAGAATTATTGCTCAAGCAAGGACAAATTTGTAAAAATATTTATTTTATTGAGAAAGGATTGATACGTAGTTTTTATAATGACGGACCTAACCATATAACTACCTGGTTCATGAAAGAAAACGACATCGCTATTTCTGTAAAAGCTTTTACCGACAAACGCCGAGTTTAGAAAATATCGAAGCCATTGAAGATTGTGATCTCCATTATATTTCCTACGAACAGCTGTTCAGCCTGTTTACCAAATACCACTCTTTTGCGCTTGTCGGAATGGTACTGACTCAAAATTATTACATACGAAGTGAGGACAGATTATTCAATATCAGAAAATCAAGTGCAATTGAGCGATATAAATGTTTCCTGGAAATGTTCCCGGATATAAACTTAAGGTGCCCCAATAAGTACATAGCGTCATATCTGGGTGTAACTGAAGAAACCTACAGCCGCATGCGAAATATCCGAAATTGATCTATATCAATTTTTGTTTAATTTTTTTGATTCATTTTCACAGTATTGCAATTCTCCCTGCACAAACCGATTTCGTTGACCACTTCAGTCCGATTTTGACGCACCTTTTTCCGATTCAAATTGACCACAGTTGTCCGGCTTAAATTGACCACGGATATTTCGCATCCATATCTTCCGTTCTGATAAGCGATATCATTTCTTACAACAAACAATTCAATACAATTCACAGCATCAGAATATAACGGCGCAGTAATTAATTAATAAACGCAATTGACAATGAGAAACATAGAAGTGAAGAAAGATGATCAGTAAGTGATCGTAGTAATTGACTGCAGCGTCAGTATATTTATAGAAGAGAAATAATCACACCAGGTTAACTCTATTGATCATCACCATTTGAATTATGAACATTAACATATCAAAAGTTCGCCAGCAAAAACAGTGGTCAGTTTGCTTCGGATTTGGGTGGTCAGTTTAATCGGATTTTGCAAGTCTTTCAATTTCGATATTCTAAGCGTTTCATTTGATATGCCTGGAGATAAGGAAAAGTGGCTGAAAGCAATTCACGATGATGGATTACGATGGACGCATGTATCAGATTTAAAGGGTTGGAGTAATTCCATTGCCAAGCAATATGATATTAATTCTATACCCGCCAACTTTCTGGTTGACCCAACCGGAAAAATAATTGCAAAAAATCTAAGAGGAACTGATCTGACAGATACACTTCGAAAGTTAATAAAGTAAAATTTTTCTCTTGAAGTTAAAACAATGGTCAAACTCGTTCACATCATAACTACCTTGTACATTTTTCATTTCATTGAAAATTGAATTTAAAAGCAGGGTAAAATCTCATTGATGGGTACTTATTACACATTAAAAATCGCATTAGTTGCAAGTTCTCGCATATAAGCATGCGTCTTTACCTGGTTTAATGCGTATTGATCCCGTTTTTAATAGATATTGAAAAAAATAAGCTTTATATCAAAAGTAGAGTTTAATATTTGCCACCAAAGATTCAACCATGCCTAAAACACAATTCACATTCAGAGTTACAGATCTATTAAAATTGATAGGCACGCAAACAACCGGCAATATTCTGATTACAGAAACAAAAACAGATGCTGGTGTATCATTTAAAGCACAATTAGCGCCGACTGCTCCTATAGGAGATTCTCTTGCGGCTTCACTGAACAGTCCTTCCGATGGAGATGGATCTATTGATGGATGTCCCTATCCTCCCGGCTGTAATTAATACCTGATGAAAGGAGTGTAACTAAAAGATTGTCCCCCCAATTTATAATTCAATCGATGAAAATACTCATTGCAGATGATCATTCCATTGTCCGGGTTGCCATCCGGAATATATTGGAAGAGGCATATCCCACTGTTCAAGTTGAGGAAGTAAGCGGTGCAGCTGGCCTTATAGAGAAAGTAAGGCAACAAAACTGGGATGTGATCATATCTGATATTGACATGCCTCCAGGGAATTCAGGACTGGCTGCAATGAAACAGATCAAAATACTGTCTCCTCATACACCTGTCTTATTTTTGAGCATGTATGGAGCTGAGAGTTATGCCCTAAAAGCCATTGAGGCGGGTGCTGCAGGATACCTATCAAAAGATATGGCCTCGATGGAATTGGTAAAAGCGGTCAGTCATATTTTATCCGGTAAAAAATATGTTAATGAAGAAGTTGCCGCAATACTGGTCAATTCAGTTGATGGCAGTCATCTTGCACGTTCAGTTGATAAACTGTCTCCGAGAGAGCTTGAAGTTTTTATAAGTTTGGCTCAAGGAAAAACCATCGCCGATATTTCAATGGACCTGGAATTAAGTGGTAATACTATAAGCACTTTTAGGACCAGGATTTTTGAAAAAATGAAATTTCAAAGTACAATAGAACTTATCAAATACGCACTCGATCACAAACTTGTATAATTACTTAAGGGCATTTCAGCAATTATTAGTTATCCCAATTGATCAAACCAAGATCGTTTGCCCTCTTCGCTTATTCAATGAAACTTCTAAGGTTGTGATTTGTATAGCTTTGATTTTACTCAGTCAGCTACTAAAAAAGACACCCCCTGTAAACAGGAGGCGCTTTGCGCATCTGGACTAGCCAGAATTATTTTGCCGGTGTCTTGGATACAAATCAGTGACTAAGATAAAACAATTCAGATAAATACGAAAAAAACTGCCATAGCTTTATATTATTTTTTTGTGGTTCATAGAAGAAAGGATAGATAAAAAATGGGTTTGTTCCGGATTAGGGTACTTTTATGCTATCGAAATCCAATAGTTTATGAGGCCCCACCTTCTGTTGATAGACGATGACGAGGAAGAACTAAAGATCCTGACAGATACCCTTGCCGAAGCTGGTGTCGATTGTAAATGCACCTGGGCCACCAGCCCGATGCAGGCGCTTGACATGCTGCATTATTTACAAGCTGATTTTATTTTTATCGATTACCATATGCCGAAGATGAATGGCATCGAGTGTATTTCGCATGTCCGCCAGCTTCCATCGTGTCAGCATATTCCTGTAATTCTTTATTCAAGCGAACTAAACGATCAACTGATCAAACAGGCAAATGATGCGGGTATTCAAAGCTGCCTCAAAAAGACATCTGATACAGCAGCATTGATTGCCCGTTTGCGTGTCATCTTTACTCCGCGGTCTTTTCCACTGCCTGCAATACCAGTAGCGGTACTACCTACTGAAATGCCAACTGACGGGTGACGCTATGGTGAAAATAATCCTTGGAATGGGTGTTTTTTGGTTACCAGTGGCAGTCGATTTGTACAACCATATTTTTAGTTTATCCCTAAAAAAAGACACCCCTATAAATAGGAGGTGCTTCGCGCATCACCGGCTTGCCAGAAATTATTTCGCGGTATAGCTTCGATCAAAATCAGCATAAAGATAAAAGGATCACCCGTAAATTCCAAGTATGGTGACTATTAGGTTTAGTTTGGTAGGCACCTATCTAAATGCTTCTTCGTATTTTGCACCGATGAATCAGGACACGATACCTATAGATGATAACCCGGTTGTTTTTATATCCGGCAAACCCAAACGCATAATAGCCACAGGAGAGATCATGGAGATTACAAATCTCACCCGCCATGATGAACTGCCCTTCCCCTCTGTTTTTACGATCTGCCTGTATGAAAACGATCTGTCATCCAGTCCGCGGGAAATTCAGGTGATCTCTGCACACGTTCAACCCATCCACCAGAAATTAAGATATACCATCAACTTAAATGAAAACGCCATCAGGATTTTTGTTAGAAAAGGGACGGTTTATTTCCTGGAATACAGGGATGAAAAACAGGCATATGCGGTAACGATCCACAAGAGTTTTAGAAACAATTTATAAAAAAGACACCCCCTGTAAACAGGAGGTGCTTCGGCGCGATTCCGGAGCTCACCGGAGTAGCTATTTTAAAAATGTGCCTTGGATCTAAATCAAACTAAAAATAAAAATTTCTCTGATAAAAAACAAGTTTGGCTTTCAATTCTTTGTTGGCACTGTTAATCGACAGTTGGTTAATTGGGTATTTTTGGGTAATTATTTGGGTATTTCTACGAATTTCTATCACCAGCACTCCTAAATTGATCTTTCATATCTTGAATGGCAGGTTATACCTGACCAAAACGATATGAAAAGTAAATAATTCGATATTTTCTCTCGAAATTGTAAAATTTTTTACCATTTATCGGAATTTTTCCGATAAAATGTGCTTATTTTTACATACTATTGTTACATTTTAGTGCATTCATCGGAAAAAATCCGATGAATGGTCATAAAGAATAAATAATGAAATTTCAGGAAATCATACTGGATTATGCTCAAGCACCTCTTACCAAACAGATTCTGCTTGACTTACTCAAAGAGTACAAGAGGCCGTATGATAAAATCAACGAGTTGGTTAAACAGGAATTATTGGTGCTTGTAAAAAGAGGTATCTATATACCGGGGCCGAATCTGAACATAGCCAAGCCGGAACCTTTTTTATTGGCCAATCATATCTTAGGTCCCAGCTATGTTTCTTTGGAAACCGCATTATCGTATTGGGGATTGATACCGGAAAGAGTGTACGAAACAAGTTCAGTGACCAACCAAAAAAGCGCTGTATATAACACACCTGCCGGAAGGTTCAGCTATACTTATGTTTCCCTGCCTTATTATTCTTTCGGCATACAGCAGGTGGAATTGACAAAAAAGCAAACCGCCCTGGTTGCAACGCCTGAAAAAGCATTATGCGATAAGATCATTACCACCTCCGGCCTGTTACTACGCAGTTCAAAACAGGCAATGGAATTACTCATAGATGATCTAAGGATAGAGAAGGACGCGCTACGAAATCTAAATATCAAGGAGATCAGCAAATGGGTACCAGACGCTCCGAAAAAAGACAGTCTTGAAATACTTATCAAAACATTGAAAAATATATGATCAAACAATGGCTGGAAGAATATCAACCAAAAACGAAGGAAGAGATAGAGCAGGCACTTCGTGAAATCATGCAGGAGATTGCACTGGCAGGTCTGCAAAGAAGCGGGTTCTTTGAAAAAGCAGCTTTTTATGGAGGCACTGCTCTGCGCGTATTTTTTGGCCTTGACAGGTTTTCTGAAGACCTTGATTTCTCTTTGCTTAAAGTCGATCCTGATTTTTCTCTTGAACCTTACCTGGAAGGAATCGTAACAGAGTTCAGTGCACTCGGTATGCAGGTTAGCGTCAAAGAAAAGGCAAAGACCAATCAAAACAATATTGACTCCGCTTTTTTAAAATCTGATACGGTGTGGAAAGAATTGGTATTGGAAGGAATTATTCCACAAGAAGATTTAGGAATGCGACCGGCAATCAAAATCAAATTGGAAGTAGATACCGAACCGCCACACGGTTTTCAAACAGAAGAAAAGTTATTAGTGAAGCCATTTTCATTTTATGTCAAATGCTTTACACAATCGGATCTCTTCGCCGGTAAAATGCACGCACTTCTTTTTCGCAAATGGAAATCACGCGTTAAAGGAAGAGATTGGTACGATATGGAATGGTATATCAAAAAAGGCATCTCATTAAACCTTGATCATTTTCTTGCTCGTGCAAGTAATAGCGGCGACTGGCAAGAAGATACCATTACACCATCACAGTTTATGCAACTTTTGCGTGATAAGATTGACAGTGTTTCATTCACTAATATTAAGGAAGATATTGTCAGGTTTATCCGCGACGACAAGGCATTGGATATATGGTCTGCTACTTATTTCAAAGACTTAACCCAGAAGATCAAAATCAAATAACAAAATACAAGTGATTGCATTACAATAAACAAAATGAATGATCTCTGCAATCGGATTTTGCAATAGGGTAAATTGTTTTAATTCAGGAAAGAAAAAGCGAATTATCGATCAGCTATAAATTTTGTCTGTGAGCAAAACATGAAACAACGTGTAGAAATATTCAGATCCCTTTTTAAAGGACGGGAAGATGTTTTCGCTATCCGCTGGGAGAGAGATTATAAAAGCGGGTATATGCCTGCCTATGACCTTAATTGGGATGAGTTCAGGATACACAAAGCAAAAGGCGGCAGCTTAAAAAATTTTGAGAATAAACAGTATGCTCTTTTAACAGATACAAAACTTATCAATCATTTCTCCGGTAAAGAAATCATCGGTATTTACCCACTTTTAAAGAACAATACATCCTGGTTTATCGTCGCTGATTTTGACCAGTCTGGTGCAAAAAATAAACGATGGGAGGATGATTGCCGGATATTCATTTCGCAGTGTGAAAAATATAACCTGCCTGTTTACCTGGAGCGTTCAAGATCAGGTAACGGCGGCCATGTCTGGATGTTTTTTGAAGACCCTTACCCCGCTTTTAAAAGCAGGCGGCTCTTTACTCATTTTTTGAATGCTTCAGGTATCGTACCGGGTTCGGATACAAACTCAAATTTTGACAGGCTTTTCCCCAGCCAGGATGAACATTCCGCTACCATGTTAGGTAACTTGATCAGCTTGCCCTTACAAAAGACGGCGCTGGAAAACGGCAATGCCTGTTTTATCGATCCTGAAAATTTAAAACCTTTTGCCGATCAATGGGCTTTTTTACATACTGTACGAAAAATAAAGATCAAAGAATTTGATGAGTTGTACAACACGATTCATAGTCCAGTAACCGTACATATGCAAGGCGGTAACCTTCAGATCACGCTCAGCAATCAAATCATATTGCCACGCTTTGGTTTGAATCCTTTATTAATAAAATATCTAAAAGACACCCTCAATTTTATCAATGCGGATTATCTTATACGGAAACGCAGCGGAAAAAATACACATAGCACAGAAGCCTATTTTAAAACAGTGGAGGAAAAGGAAGATACACTTGTTCTACCAAGAGGCTTTATCGGAAGGTTGCTCCGGTTTTGCAATGAGCAAAAAATAATCTATCAACTTGAAGATAAAAGAATAAAACTTGAGCCAGTCAGGTTCAGTTCTTCTATTTCATTACTCGATTACCAGCAAAAGACTCTTGACATTACGGACAAAAAAGACTTCGGCGTTATCGTAGCGCCGCCAGGTTCAGGCAAAACAGTAATGGGCCTGGAAATTATCGCAAAGAAAGGCCAGCCTGCACTGATTATTGTACACCGCCGACAATTGTTTAACCAATGGGTAGACAGGATTCAATCTTTTTTGGGTATCCCAAAATTTCGCATAGGAAGAATTGAAAATGGTAGATACGAAATTGGCAATGAAATTACTGTCGCCATGATACAGAGTTTACCAACAGATTTAGGTGACAATGATACATCATACCAAAGTTTTGGAACCATTATAGTTGATGAATGCCACCATATACCGGCTAAAACATTCCGGGAAGTAATACTGCATTTTCATTCCTTTTACCTCTATGGTTTTACGGCAACCCCCACCAGGAAAAATAGGGATGAGAAATTAATCTTTTTTCATATCGGTGACATCATTCATGAAGTCGTTATACCTGCAAGTGCCCGCCAGCATAAACAACTATCTGTAACGATTCAAACCACAGAATTGTTTGCGCCATTCAATGCCGCAACGGATAAAACGGAAACCCTTATCAATATCCTTATCCATGATACAGCGAGAAATGAAATAATGGTAGCTGATATTAAAAGGGAATCGATGGCTGGCAGAAAAATACTGGTATTAACCGAGAGAAAATCGCATGTTGATATATTGCAGCAATACCTGAAAGGGATTTGTGAGACAATTACGTTGACAGGTGATGATAGTGATCAAAATAAAAAAGCAAAACTTCAATTAATTGAGCAAGGTGATTTCCAGGTATTGATCGCCACAGGGCAGTTGTTAGGCGAAGGAACGGATATCGGAATTCTAAATTGCCTGGTACTCGCTTACCCTTTTGCTTTTGAAGGTAAACTGATCCAATATATCGGGCGTGTACAGAGAAGCCCGGTTCCACCGGTTATTTATGATTACCGGGATCATAAGATTGATTATTTCAACAACCTTTTCAGACAACGTAACAAGTATTACCGCAAGTTGATGAAGTCGGGCCAATTAACACTACTTGATGAATTAGTCCTGGTTTTTAACGGCGTTGATTTTTACATAAACACAACGGATAAATTGCTCTCAATTGATTGCCTGGATCTGCCATTACCTGTTGAAAGATTTAAGGATGATGTAATATGGAAACTACGTGTTAACCGGTATGATGATGAACAGGGAGAATTATTTACAGAAATCATCGACTATAATTTCCTCATCGGTGAGGTTACAGACAACAGCCAAGCATCCTTTTATTTTTATGGAATTGAAAAAATAAAGTTCAGGAATATGGATACGGGCGGTTTTTTAAGATCTGTTATCCTGAAACGGCAGTCGCCCGCTAACAATGCTACACAACTCGCAAATATAAAAAAGGAGCTCCCGAAAGAACAAGTGATTTTAAAAACAATGAAAGTGCCTTTTTGGAAAATCAATTTCCTTTACGGCAGGGTTTCTTTTCCAATGTTCATTGAAGCGCTTAACCAGGAAATAGTATTTGAGATCAACAACACAGATATACGCCCGGAGTTCGCCGCCATCCGTGATTACTTTTCAAAAGCATTGAAGAAAAAGATGATTGCCGTAACGATTACCGTTCGGTATACAGAAAATAAAATATTATCGGCAACCGCACAGTCCGAAGATATTGATAGCATCAACTATCACATGATTGATAGTGTCCGGTTTGAATTTATCAAACGGGAAATTCTTTCAGGCAAAGGGCGGACGATGGGTGACAGCACCCTTCAAACTATGGGCGATTTGTTAAGTCCGCATAAGGAAGCTGGAAAAATATTTACTTCTGAAATGAATTTACTGGAGGATATTCTAAAGATTAAGAAATCAAAACACTATTTGCAGTTAAAATATCTTTCCACCAGGCATGAAGCATCTGTTTTAAAAGTGCGTTTTGTTTTGCAACCATTTTCCTTTTTATTCTTAATCGCGGGTGAAAAGAAATTTTATATCGTATGGGAAACACTGGACAGTGAAGAAGCAACCTATGTTTGGCATATGAATAAAAACAGGGAAGCTTTGCGTATCGCGCTCGATGAGATTGAAATCACTCTTAGCAACATCAGGCAAGCAGGCAGGCAAAATTTTCTAGAAAAGGAGAATAACAATTTCAGCAGGGTACTACACGATTACTCAGATGCAAAGAAAGGATTTGTAATATGGAAAGGATTACTTGAAGAAAGGCTGGCATAAATACAAACTATTTGGAAAAACACTGCATAAGTAAGGTCGCGTGGTTCGCTTTGTTTTGATAGAAGATTATCATTACCTTTGCAATAGTTATTTCAAATACTGGTGCGTTATTCGGTGAGTAAGTGTTATCGTTACCAGGTTAATATATTGAAAATCGGACAGTTACGAAATCATTTTCGGACCCGTCCGGTCCGCAAAAGCTTCTCAATCGAGAGGCTTTTTGCATTTATAGCTCTACCTCATTGTTAGTGGTTTTTGGCCCACTCGGCATCTCAACATCAATATGGCACAGTCTGTGCAACATGATCATAATCGATCAACCTTAAACCCATTTTTTATGAAACAATACAATAATTATAGAGCATGTATTGATGCCTGTCTCGCCTGCGCTTCCATCTGTGATCATTGCGCTATGTCATGTACCACCGAAAACGATATCCATATGATGGCAAGATGCATTCAACTTGATATGGAATGCGCTGCCATCTGCTATACCGTTGCGAAACTCATGAGCCTTGATAGCGACAAAGCAGGCGCAATCTGTAACATTTGCGCGGCTATTTGTGAAGCGTGTGGAAATGAATGCAGCCTGCACGATAACGAACATTGCAGGCGATGTGCGGATGCATGCAAGGTATGTGTGGAACAGTGCAAAAAAATGGCGGCTTAGTGCCAAGCAAGCCGACCAGGTTTTTAAACGGGGGAAGGAGCGTATTATCATTGCCGGGTATTGGTTCACGATACCATTCAGTCAGCCAATGCGTTATGTTATTATTGCATTTCAAATGCCTCCATGATAGCTGCCATCTCCTCCCTAAAATATTTATCCGGCAGATCCCCATCCCCTGCCCGCATATTCATTGCCGCATGTAGAGGATTGGCCGTCGCAGGAATCACACATGTAACAGCAGGATGTGAAATGATGAATTTCAAAAACCACTGGCTCCAGTTTTCAATTTCAAAAATGGATGCCGTGATCGGTAATGTTTGATCTTTCACTTTTGCGAATAATTTTCCTTCACCGAATGGGCGGTTGATGATGGTGGCTACACCGAGATCGGCGCAGGCGGGTAGCAATCTTTTTTCTGCGTTTCGTGAGAGGATGGAATAGTTGAACTGAACAAAATCGAATTTCTTTTTGCGCAATGCAGCTTCGAGTATTTCGTGGTGACTGTCTTCGTAGTGTGTAATGCCGATGTATCGGATGATGCCTTCGGCTTTCCATTTTTCGAGTGTGGCATAATGCGTTTCCCAATCTAAGAGATTATGGATCTGGATAAGGTCCATCATCGATCGCTGCATTAAGCGCATGGATGTGTGCATCTGTGCAATGCCCTGTTCTTCGCCGGTTATCCAGACTTTGGTGGCATAAAAAAAATCATCCCTGTCATCGATCATGGAACTGATATCACCGATCGTCCTTTCCGATCGGCCGTACATGGGTGAGCTGTCAATGAGCCTTCCGCCGCCCTCATACATGGCCTGCAATACTTTGGTGAGTTCGGGGTGCGCGGTTTGGTCGCCTACATCAAAGGTTTGCCAGGTGCCCATGCCGATCACGGGTAATGATTCGCCGGAGGAGGGAATGATACGTTGGATCATGGGATAATTTTTAGAGTAAGGTAAGAAGTTTGTGGGCAGTCTTTATTTTGACAGAAAATAGGATGCCATGAGCGGCGGGGCATTTCTGGGGAAAAATGCTTACAAATAGAGCCACGGGTTCATGGAAAAACATTTTTGCCACAGACGACACAGATGAGCACAGACCTTTCTGTGCTCATCTGTGTCGTCTGTGGCAAAAAAAAATTACTTGGTGATATATTTATTCAACCCACAATCCGGCAACAACTGAACGCCCTCTATCACTGATGCCGCATTGATCTTGGCCCCATCGTAATTGGTATGGGTATGTTCTTGGGGGAAAAACTGTTTTACTTTATCAGTACCCATCGCATCATATTTATCGGCGGTGATGCTGTTTAGATCAACAAACCACGCTCCTTCCTGCTTTGCAACTTCAGCTGCATATTGTCCGAAACTATTCACCGACCGCAGTACTTTCCCATCTTTCCAATCATTTCTTGGTATAAGTGATAACACAATGGGATATGCGCCTCTTGCTTTTACATCGCGCACAAATTTGCGGATATACCATCCATAACTGTGCACGGTTTCTATAGTGCCATCGGCCCAGGTGAGCATCACGCTGTCTTCTCCAATGCCGCGCAATACACCGCGGTAACCGTTGCGTGATGTATCTGGTTTTGAGCCTTCGTTGTGGCCGAACTGCATCATCACATAATCGCCTGCCTTAAGCGTTGACAATACTTTATCCCAGCGGCCTTCTTTTATAAATGTGCGGGTGCTTCTTCCAGCCATTGCCTGGTTGCTGACAACGATCTTTGATGTGTCGAGAAAATCACCGATGATGCTGCCCCAACCCCATTGTCCGCCGGGTGTGGTTGTATTTCTCACAGTGCTATCGCCGATGATATACAAGGTGGGTTTGTTGGCGATCCAGGCCAATGAACTTACCAGGATACACAGCACGATGATTCTTAATAATATTCTTTTCATTGTCAACTTATTTTTTTGCGCGGATGATCGTAATAGGCGGGATCGGTGGTTGATTCATTCCTTCTCCCATATAATAACTCAGGTGCGGTGGCTGGTTATACGCCACATTTTGCCAGGCAATGCTTAACCTGTACTGCGGGTTATGCATTAAGGTGTAAAAACGTTTGTCTGTTGGAATGGTGGTTGAAAAGATCCGCAGTTCTTTACTATCGTTTGTGCGATAAATAACTTCTTCGCGCCAATCCCCAAACAGGTCGGCACTTAAACATGGGTTTGCTTTGGTTCCGTTGTTGGAAGCACAATTGAAATCCCTTGCATCAAATAATTTTTTAGTAGTACTGTTTATGTAATCCCATTTGCCGATGTTGGTGCCATTTAATATTTCGCTCAATACATCGCCATCCCAATAAATACCCATATTACAGGCCGGTGTTTTTTCGGAGATCACATTTCCATGCACATCAAACAAACTCGTGATGCCTGCACCCGCTACCCAGCATTCAAATCCTTTATAACGCGGATCGATGTCCAATGCCAATGCGCGTCCGGGACCTTCGCCGTCACCACCTGCTTTAATAGATGGTTTTTTCCAGATGATCTCACCTGTTGCTGCATCGCGGAAATTGGCGCCTGCATCGCTGAATCTTTCCTGTGTACCGAATACTTCGAGGCCGGGCCTGTCGGGATCCATATCACTTACATGCAAAGCATCACCATGACCGATACCTGTTGTATAAAGACCTTTGCCATTATCATCAATGGTCATCTGTCCGTATATGATCTCATCCTTGCCATCGCCATCAACATCTGTTACTGAGAGGTTGTGGTTTCCTTGTCCCGCAAAAGAATGATAATCTTCATTGGTATCAAATTTCCAGCGCTTGGTTAGTTTTTTATCTTTCCAGTCCCATGCTACTAATGTGGTTCTTGTATAATAACCGCGGCACATCACCAGGCTTGGATGTTTTCCATCGAGGTACGCGATGCAGGCAAGAAACCTGTCCATACGGTTACCATATCCATCGCCCCACATTTTTTTTAATTCATCTGTTGTTGGATTTTGTGTGGTGGGATAACGTGGCACATCATAATCAACCGTGGCCATTGCTTCACCTGTTAAACCATTGAATAGTGTGAGGTATTCGGGCCCCGAGAGAATATATCCATTGCCGTTCCTCCAATCTTTGGTGCTGTCTCCGATCACATGGCCCTTGCTATCCATACTTCCATCACCCGTTTTCATAGCGATCTCAGCTTTACCATCACCATCAAGATCGTAAACCATGAACTGCGTATAGTGTGCGCCTTCGCGGATATTTTTGCCGAGATTGATCGTCCATAAAAGTGTTCCATCCATCTTATAACATTGAAAAATGGGCGGATCAGTGATACCAGCCTGTGAATTGTCTTTGGCCCTGCCGGTCATATGAACAACGAGTTCATATTCGCCATCACCATCCATATCACCGACTGAAACATCATTGGCAGAATAACCGGCCGGTGTTTGCAGGGGAACAGAGAGGTATGGTTTTGCGCCAGGTAGCAGTGTAAAGGATTTATCAGCAGGATCTTCCTTACCATTTACGATCGCTTTTACAAAATAAGTATTCGCCAGTGTGCTGTCGGCATTCTCATCGGTAAAGCAACTTGCATTTACCAATGGAGCGGTGTTTAGCTTGATTGTTTTCTTGCCCGTAGTTTTATAGAGATTGAAAGCAAGATCGTTCCGCTCGGTTCCCAATAAACGCCAGCTCACAAATACTTTTCCGTTGCCTTCGTTGATGGCGTATACACCGCGTGTGAGGTATTCCATCTGGTATTGTGAGAACCCTGTCATCACCATACAGGTTGTGAGCAGAAATAGTAATGATCTTTTGATTGATCGCATAGATAATTTTATTTGCATGTGGCTTGGCGTGTTTATTCACGAGTTAGATAGCTCGCTGACCATTGAGGTTTAAAGCAGCAACGCAAAGCCCGCAAAGATTTCGCAAGGGTCGCAAGGAAAACCATTGCGTTCTCTGCGAAACCCTGGCGGGCTTTGCGTTATTGCTTTTTTTTCACGCACATATACTTTCCCTCTCAATATCATTCACATTCATTTCAAAAGCACAACAGCTTAATTCTTAAATGGCAGATACCAATTGCTCACCGTCATCAATTTAGCTCTTACTGCGGCTGCCTGCGGGTTACCGGCTTTTAAAAGTTTGTTATATACTTTATCCGCAAGGAACGCAGGATCATTTCTGCGTAAGGCGATGCGTACCAGTTCGCCCCAGCGATGACCTTCAAAAGCGAGTTCGAGACCATTCTCATCGATCAGTGATTTTTCAATGGATAAGGTACTGTCGCCGCTAACGCCGCTTTCAGTAACTCTTGCATCTCCCCTCACGCCATTGTTCCTGTACCAGTCGCCGCGGAACCTGGGTACTTCCCCGTTCCTTGCATCAAAATTATAAGGTGCAGATTCATACAAGGTGTTCATGATATTGGTTACGTCCCTCCCTGATACACCTGGTGTAGGGTCGAATGTATTTCCGATACCATTATTTAATAATGCATATGCGAGTCTTCTTTTTCCATCGCGGTTAGCCGCTTCGGCAAAATGAAGATGTATATTGGCGGCCCTGTCCAGGAACCATACACCATCTTTTTTTAATGGATTGATGGGTACCAGGTTAGCATCCACATAAGTGTAGAGATATTTCATAACAACCGGCTGGCCATTCATATTGCGAACTGAAAAATTACCCCTTGCATCAAATGGAAAGCCGTTGGCTTGCAACTGGCTGTTCCACGCATCTATTGCAGCCTTAGATGGTTTCAACAGATAACTTCCGCCATTAGATGAGAACAGGTTTACAAACGGATTACCCGGTGCAAAATTACTATTAAACGGCAGGCTCCATACCCATTGCTGCAGCCAGAGATTATCCTGTGCACGTGCAAACATGGAACGCCATCCCTGGCTATTGTTATCGATCAGTGATCCCTGGTCTGATTCCTTGAACCTGATATAGCCCACGGTGAGATCATTGTTGGTAACTACATCTGCATATGGCTGGCGGAATTCCTGGTAATATTGATCTCCATTGGAATATAAACCATTCGGCGCATCAAGATCATAGCCTTCATGTTCCATCAAACGCCTGTAATAAGTTGCTGCAGTGCGATAGTTTCCTTTCCAGAGGTTAATGTCGCCGAGCAAAGTGAATTTATCTATAAAGAAACGCTTGGTATTATAGCCATCATAGTTTGTGATCAAACCCGTATTGATAGATGTACCACCCGGATAAGGCCTTGCAAAAGGAAGTGAATTGGTAAATGTAACCAGGCTGTCAAGCAATTGACTGAAAGGGATCACAGGAAATTTAGAAGCATCCCTGATAGAGGCGATCGTTTCCAATGGATCGGTTACATAAGGTACATTTCCCCAGTGAATACCCACCTGCAGGTAAAGCCATGAACGCAAGGCACCCACATCGGAATATCGTTGCTGGTATTCTATGTCAGAAAATTTCTTATCGGCCAGCATGATATTGAAATTCTTCAGGATATCATTGCAATCGTTGATCACTGCGTAGAAAGGGCGTGGATCAGCATAAGGATTATCGGCCTTCACAGAATGTTCGTTAAGATCGCGCAGGTCGGCATCTGCATTGATGGTTACATCCAGCAGGTCGGCGCGTAACTCATTCAACACAACATATTGTTTAGCGAGTCCCATGAACTTGCCATACAGTCCGACTATAGCGGCATCCGCATCAAACACATTGCGATACACCTGTGTTGAGCTCAATACATTTTCCGGTTTCTTGTCGAGCACCTTATTACAGGAAACCGACACAGCCGCCAGCAACACTGCAGCAAGCCCCGCTCTGATCATTTTATATTTTGCAGATTTCATATACCTGGATAACTTTTTTCTAAATAAATAATTTACAGTCCCATCCTGATGCCTAACATGAACGAACGGAATTGCGGTTCCAATCCTATATCAATACCTCTTGCCAAAGGAGTCTCCGCCGCATAAAACTCCGGATCATACCCGAGGTATTTCGTAAAGGTCAGCAAGTTGTTTCCTGTAGCTGTGATGGTTACATATTTGATCGATTTTTTTCCATTGATAGGTAAGTCATAACTCAGCGATAAGGTTTTCAAACGAAAGAAAGAACCATCTTCTATCCATCTGTCCGAGAAACTGCTGTTACCCATCGGATCGTTCCAGGATGCTTTCGGCATAGAAGTAACCTGCCCCGGCGCCCGCCACCTGTTTACTACACTGGTCAATTGGTTATTGGCGCTCGACGATGATTCCAATATTGCGCGAACACCATTGTATACACTGTTACCCTGGCTGAATGTGCAAATGGCTTCGAGCGTTAATGCTTTCCAGGATATTTTATTTGTGTAAGCACCGGTAAAATCAGGATTGGGATTACCGATCGTTTGACGGTCCCTGTCGTCAATGATCTTATCACCGTTCACATCCACAAAACGCATATCACCACCTTTGAATGCTGCGTAAGAAGCATCTGTCTGTCTCTTTGTTAGCCCGGATGAAGCAGCTTCGGCGTCTGTTGCATACACGCCATTTGTTTTGTAACCATAAAACATATTACCGGGTAAACCTACCTGCGAGATCACGGTCGCATTTCCGAAACTGTACAAGGCGCTGTTTCCCGGAAGTGTTGTTAACCTGTTCTTATAGGTAGATACGAGTGCACTCATATCCCATTTCAAATTCTTTGTACTTACGATCCTTCCTGAAAGAGAAAAATCGATACCCGTTGTTTTCATCTCGCCACCATTGGTGATCGCATATTGAAAACCTGTTGCAGCCGGTAATGATTCGTAAGTAAGCATATTGGTGGTAGTGTTCCGGAAAACATCCACGCTTATGTTCAATCGTTCATTGAATAATGAAAGATCAACTCCGAAATTCAATTTTGTATTCAATTCCCACTGAAGGCCGGGGTTGGCAATATTGCCTCTTACTAAACCCTGCACACCTAATAAATTTTGCGAAACATAAGATTGCTGCGCAGTATAATTACCAATATCATCATTACCCGTTTTAGCGATCGAAGCACGCAGTTTTAACAGGCTGATATTTTTGTAACGTGCCATGAAAGGTTCAGATGATACCAACCAGGAAGCGCCAACAGAAGGTAACACCGCATATTTATTATTACCAATACCAATTCCGTTCGATGCCATTTTCCCAAAACGTGATGAACCATCAACAGCAATATTTGCGGAAATAAAATATTTATCCTGCCATGAATAGTCCACCCCGGCAAACATATTGATCCATGCATACTTGCCGATATCTCCTCCCACTTTTCTTAACAGCGATGAACCGGTTCCTACGCTGATGAAATCATCTGTTGCTGAGTTGAAGCCATAAGCAAAATCCTGTTCTGTACTTCCATCAAGAAAACGAAGTCCTGCGCGCGCATGTAGTTTATGAACGCGCCTATAGGTTCTTGCAAAATCAAGATAGGTTTCGTTGTAGAGATTGAATATGCGTTTTGTCTGGCTGGCAGAACGGTTTACAGCTATGGCGTTGGCTAAGGTATCGAATGCAACACCTTTGCCTGGGATAAAGGATTGTTCTCTTACTTTGTCGGTGGTGATTCCGCCCAAAGTATACAAATTGAGATAATTCGATAACTGGTAAGTAAAGCTTATTGATCCAAAGAACCTGTACACCTTACTGTTGCCAAGCATGTTCTCAATGATCGCTGCCGGATTACTTACGCCAAAAATATCCCTGTCTGCGAGGTTGGGTGAAATATCTCCTTTGTTATCGGCCACATTCCTGTTGAGTAATGGTGATTTTACCAGCGCAAGCAGAATAGGATTTGTTTTATAAGCAAAGCCCTGGTTCATTAAACGTTGTTCGTAATATGAATAGGTAAGGTTGGTTACAACAGTCAATTTTGTACTGAGTTTGAGATCGGCATTGAAACGCACGTTATATTTAGTGTCGTCTGTATTCTTAGTAGCGCTGCCGTTCTTCATGTATCCCATACTCAACCCGTACTTGGCAATATTATCTCCACCTGTTATTCTTAAAAAATAATTATTGTTCACCGAATTCTTAAACACTTCATCCTGCCAGTTAGTATTGTTGTGATAATTATAATACACGCCGTTGGCTGTGTTGTCATCAAAAGCGGGATGCGCCTGGATCTGTGCATCGGTCATACCGCGTGTCTTGAATACATCGGATAAATAACTGCGGTAATCATCTGCTTTCATTACCGGTAACTGTGCGGGCGCTAAGTTCACGCCTGCATAGGTTGCAAAATCTATCCTGGTAGCAAGTTTTATGGGATGGTTGGTTGTGATGAGTATTACACCGTTTGCTCCCCTTGTTCCATAAGTAGATACCCCGTCTTTTATGATGGTTATATTTTCAATATCACGCACATCCATCTCTGATAATGCATTGGTATAATGTGCGCCGATAATGGAACTGCCATAATCGTTGTAATCATAGATCATTCCATCAACAACAACCAATGGTTGGTTATTTGTATACAATGAATTGTATCCCCTGATAGCAAGATAAGCTCCTGCATTGGGCGTTCCTGACCGCATGGTAGCCGTTAAGCCAGCCGCTTTGCCTCCTAAAAATCCATCAGGTGTTTCTGTACTGCGGTTCCAGTTACCATTGGTGTTTACGGAAACCACGGCGTTCACAACCTGCGATAATGGTTTGGTACCAAAAGGTAATTGTGCATTATCATAGATCGATTCGCTGGTCTCTTCCTGCAAAGACGCGGAAACATCTTTACGTCCTTTTAAGGCGATCTCTTTTGCCTGGTATCCTTCCGCAGCTACAAACAGCGTGGCTTTATACGAAGGCACTTTGATGCTGAATTTACCATTGTCATCGGTAATCACTGATGAAAAATCAGGAACAAATACTCGTACAGCAGCAAGCGGCTTACGTGTTACCGCATCCCTTATTTCACCGGTAGCATTGTATAACGGAACAGCTTTGGTAACTGTTACGGTATCCTTCGGCTTCTTATCCTGCGCGCTAACCGATGCCGTGCAAAGCATCACGACCGCTGCAGATAAAAATGCTTTTTCTATGTTTTTTAATGATTTCATGATCATACTGATAGTAGTCTTAAATGAATAACATGCTTAAAAAGCCGGAACCAGTTTTATATAATCCAGTGAAATAGAGTTAACACCGCCACTTGTTGAAGCAGTGGTTGGCCCCATCACAAACAGGTTCAGGTTTCTGAAATTGGTGATGGTTATCTGTCCCAATGAAACTTCGCTGTAGTTTTTATACGCCACTGTTACGAATGCGAGGTTTGTAGCAGATCCATTGGTACTATCGATCGCAAGACGCTGTTGCCACAAAGGCGTTGTCTGCACATCGTTCACCGCCACCCACGATACATTGTAGCGCATCGAGTTCACATTCTTAACGAGGTAGTTGATATAGTAATTGGCGTAATTGTAATTCTGCATGAGTATATCAGAAAAATTCAGTCCTGTTACGGGATTGTTCCGTATCCTGTAAAAAGTATTCGCCGTTCTATCTGCTGCAAAGAAGGTTGGATTTTCTCCCTGGATGATCAATGGCGGAAATTTATACTCCTTTGTGAAATCAACCTTGCTCATTACATGCACCCAACCATTACTTGTTTTATACGAAGCAATGATCGATGGTTTATTCACAGGCACTTTTACACCCGATACGGATAATAAAGTATCCGGTAATTGTGAGGCATTGTAAGAACCTTTAAAAACAAGATCTTTTGTCAGCCAGAACGAGCTGAGTTTATTGGTACTGTCTGTTGAACCTGTTTTAAACCATGGAGTGATCTTATTGTATTCTGTTGTAAAAGCTGCATCATTCAACAGGATCATGGTATACAATTCTTTTTCATCACTTACATCAAGCGCATCTTCCAGGAAATGATTTTTTTGGGACAATCCAGTCGCTGTATCATACACGGGTAATCCCTGTGAATTCACACCGGTTTGTTTAGCAACAGAGGGATCAAAGAAATTATAATTCTGCGAAACGAGGTAAGTTTTCATCAACGGAGATGCAGTACCGCTAAGCATAAATTCCCAGCAACTGTTATAACGCGGTATGAACTTATCGATCACATGAAAAACACCATTGGCAGCATACTGGTTGGCTATTGTGATGGTTGCCGAATCAAATTTAGTTCCTGCAACCGTCATATACTTGCCATTCAGCATAGCGATCCGTTGTTCACTTGCACTTACAAGGTAGGATTGATAGGAAATATGATTTGTTACAAATAATCTCAGCTTCGCTGTATCTGATACGATCGTTGGATCGAGGCTTGCCAATGCAGCATCAGTAGGCACCCAAACGGTAAAGGTTTTGGAAGATGCCAAGATCTTATCGTAACCGGTCTTTACCAGGTAATCGCTGAACTTTGCGAGGCCGCTGGTCTTGCTGATATTTTGGTACAGGTTACCTGCAACCAGCGGATCGGTTACCGAATTGTGTTCATCCCATTTTTTGGTGCAACCCAATACGAATGCGCACGCACACAGTATAGCAACAAATTGGGTTCTGTTCTGTAAGGCCATCGTCTCTTTTTTTTCTTTTTGGATCAAATATTTTTTATCATTTCTATGGTACGATCGTTCCGTTACGCGCAAACACAGGCCTTGTAGGATCAGTACCCAGCGGTACGAACTGCACAAAATCAAGTGTTACGCTTTGCGTAACGCCTGAACCATTATCACGCACAGCTTGTAATCTTAGTATATGCCTGTCGGTAGTGGTTACGGTAACCGTACCTGCTTTTTGCGCAATATTATTTCCGTTCGGGTTGTTGAAAGAATATCGTTTGAATCCCTGTGCGATCAATGCAGCATCAGTGGCAGAAGTACTCGGCAAACTCTGCGTAAAGTCGACGATCACACCGGTTGGCACGCCATCAAAAGAAACCTGGGTATAGGCGCCCATGTTAGCTCTCCGATACATGAACCATACTTCGTATTTACCTTTTACCAGTAATGGCGTTTTAAATTCAACCCAGTTATTGGCGGCTGAATTTCCGTAACGGAGATTCAAACCAAAACCATCATCCCACCAATAGTTGTTCGTACCTGTCGGACCTTCGCAATAGTAGTTTACTGCCTGGAGCGTGGTATTCTGCCAGGTAACATCCGCTAACTGGCCATAGTTAAATGCCTGGCTCTTACCTGCTTTCCGATAAATAGATGTCAGTTTCAAAATTTCCGGTTGCACGGCAAAATCAAAATTTACGAGATAGGGTGACCGGATCTTCAAAACAATATTGCCTGTGATCTCATGCAATACGCCATTACTACAGGAGTTATCACTCAATCCCCTGTTAATGGGTACCCCTTTTTCGAGGATATCGTTGAACACAGCTTCGTTAAGCAATACTTTTTGTCCATCTATCGTAACCGTTACTACTTCCAGCGGCGCCATGGTCTTGTGCGATTGCTGGCCAACAATATCTGCGATGTATTTAATGCCTGGTAAAATATGGTAAGACATATACAGGTACAAACTGTCATTTAGGTTTTTTGGATTTCCTGTATTGTTGTATTTCGCTTTAAGCGCTGCATAAGACGCGATACCTCCTGCATTTAAAGCAGAATCTGATTCAGCGATCAGTGTGCGCCACTTGAGTGTAGTATCGGGGTTGTTCGTAATATTTAAAGAATCATATAATCCTGTAGCTTTTAAAGCCTGGGTGAAAATGGAATAGCGTGTGTTCTTCTCTACCAACTGAGCAACCGTTAATGTTGCGGGAACCAATACCTTATCGATCACGTGAACATAGCCATTACCTGTAAGCACATTCGGTTTGGTAACTTTTGCCCTGCGGTTGATAATGATCACACCTTCATCGCTCACGCCTGTTACAAGAAACTGACCATACATAGTGGGTGCATATAATTTACCATCGATAAAAGATGGTGTGCTGATGGTATCCTGTATGATATGCAGCCGACAAAGATTTTTCAAAGTAGTGGTATCCAGTTGATCCGTTGAGGTCTTACCTATCTCAACCAGGTAGGCTTTGATTGCATCATTGGTGGGAGCAAACGCTGTATACGTGCCATAGGCATTCAGGAAAGGACTGATATTCGTCCTGTCGAGTATTTTGATATACTCTGAGAACTGGTCAGGGTATTTACGCAGGTAGTCCACGATATTAACGTCCTCTGTGGTCGTCAATGTCAGGTACTGTTTTTTACAACCGGCAAGAACGGTCATCATCAGTAACCACACCGCGGCAATCTTAACAACCTGTTGAATATTTTTCATGATAACTGCCAGTTTATATTATTTGTAATATGGGTTTTGTATAAGATTAGGGTTCACCTGTAATTCATAGAAATAGATTGGGAAATACAGGCTGTTGTAATCCTTGTATTTATTGATTGCAGATTGCAGCCTGTTTGGTGCAACTGATTTTGTGAGCATCGTGGTAAGCAGATCAAATCTTGCAAAGTTGTTACGCTTCGCATTGCGCAGCACATCATACCAGCGTTTTCCTTCAAAAGCAAATTCACGTGCTCTCTCCTGTAAAATATAATCTGCCATTCCAGCCTGGTCCGCCGGGCTCGGGTTAGTATTGGTTTGCGCCAATGCCTTACCGCGGAGACGAATCTGGTTCACTAATGCCAACGCTTCGGCTCCTCTGCCGCCAATTTGGTTCAGTGCTTCTGCTTTCATCATCAGCACATCTGCATACCGGTAAACAAACCAATGCGCATACGATTGATCGGATGGCCTGATCTGGTTATAGGTGATGCCGAGATATTTCCAGATAGCATTATCATTGGTGCGCACCGAAGCGCCCTCTCCCCTCAAGTCCTTGAAATCGTTGATATAGTCGATCGTGAAAACATTATCCATCACATTCGGCGAAGCATAATACCGCGCTTTGGATGTGGTGAACATGCCGTAAAAACTGTTCAGCTTTTGTTGATCAAACTGGAACTCCAAAATGGTTTCGTTCGAATTGCCTTTGTAGTACATGGTATTGAACCAGCTGTCATTTCCCGCGATCAGACCAAACTTTTGTGAATTGATTACGTAGTCGCAGGCATCTGATGCCAGTTGGTATTTATCCCTCCATAAGTATACATCTGCCTGGATAGTTTTTACGGTGTACTTCGTGATCTGGCCCTTATCATAGGTTGCATTGCTATGTGAGAACACCACATTACTGTCTGCAAAAGCAAGGTCTTTTTCAATCTGGTTCAATATCGTGTCAGCTGATGTTTTTGGTAATTGCTGCAGGTCCTCGTCGCTGCTGGTTGATGTTAATTTCAGCGGAACATCTCTGAAGCTGCGTACAAGGTAGAAATACATCAGTGCACGCAAGGCTCTTGCTTCTGCGAGATAAGCATTCAACTGTGCTTGCGTAAGTGTGTTATCAAGCGCCAGTACACCAGGTGCGAAATCGGTTACTGTATTACAATAGTTGATGGTTCTATAAACAGCGGTCCATTTTGCGAGGCTATTGGTTGTAAGCGTATTCACGTTCATCACATCCAGTTCATCATTGGTGATGCCAAGTCCCGGTGCGATCATGTCTGCCCTTGTTTCGCCCCACATGAACAGGTATTCTGCCAGGGGTTTGTCCTTATTTGCAGGATCGCCTAACAGCGAAGCATAGCATCCT
The DNA here is from genome assembly GCA_040388705.1 of Bacteroidota bacterium. Taxonomy (GTDB): domain Bacteria; phylum Bacteroidota; class Bacteroidia; order Chitinophagales; family Chitinophagaceae; genus Sediminibacterium. The sequence goes on from JAZKBI010000003.1 coordinate 808,036, forward strand.
GTAAGTGCAGCCTGGATGTTTTCCTTTGTCTTCCAGTATTCCTGTCTGGTGATCCCATCCTGCGGCTGCAGGTCAAGATATTTTTTACACGAGGACAGCAACACGACCGCGCAAAGGAAAGAGACTAAATAGGTAATTCGTTTTCTCATTTTATATAAATGTTTTTCTTGCATTTTTTTAGAATGATGCTGTTAATCCAAAAGTGATTGATCTCACAGGTGGCGTGGTTGAATTATCCGTCACTACTGTGAATGGCCCTGTTACACCTCTTGGCGCCACTTCCGGATCCTGGCCGATATACTTTGTAAACGTTAACAGGTTCTCCAGCGTCAGGTAAGCACTTAAACTTTTGAAATTGATCTTTTTCACAAACGAATTATCAAACGTGTATCTCGCTGTAACGGTTCTCAGCCTTAAGAAAGAAGCATCCTGCACATAGCGATCGCTTCCCAGCCAGTTATATCCTGAGTTCCAGAGCGCTCTTGGTATATCTGTGATATCACCCGGGTTCTTCCATCTTCTTAATACCGCGGTACTTTGGTTATTGAATCCGTACATATTAGTAGTGGTCATTTCAGTACCATTCACCACATCATACTTGTATTTGAAATTGAAGAAGAATGTAATCTTCAGGTTCTTCTTATAAGTGATGGTTGATCCGAATCCGCCAACAAATCTTGGGTTGCTGTTACCGAGATAAACCACATCTTTATAATCTATGTTACCATCGTGATTGATGTCCTCGTATTTCGCATCACCCGGTTGAAACTGGTAGTTGGTAAGCGGGTAATTAAAACGCATGTAAATAGGTTGACCGTTTGGCCCGATGATCTGCTTCGATGCAGCATCTGTTGCGATCGTTGCATTTACATCGCTGTACACCCCCTGGTAACGGTAACCATAAATAGAACCGAAAGGATTATTTATCTGTAGTAATGTGAGGTAACTGCCATTGGTTGTTACATCTCCATTTTTCGCTGGATAAAAAGGTGATATTTCACGGATGATACTTTGATTCTGCGCTATATTAAAATTGAAATCTACCGTCAGGTTCTTGGTCTTTACCGGTGTGGTCATCACGTTTAATTCCCAGCCCTGGTTATCCAGCGTACCTACGTTCATATCTACACTGGAATAGCCTGTATAAGTAGGTATCTGTAAACCATAGGTAAGCAGGTCTTTTGTTCTGTTATGGTAAATATCAAGATCAACGTTTACCCTGTCTTTGAAAAGAATCAGGTTAAATCCAAGGTTTTTACCATGTATCACTTCCCATTTCAAATTGCGTAATTCAATGGTTGATGGAAATACACCGGCCTGTCCCTGGTAGGTCCAGTTAAAACTATTGTACTGGTTATAAAAAGAATAGTCGGTACGTGGCGAATTACCCGCCTGCCCATAACTGGCCCTGATACTCAGGTCGGTGATGACTGATGAGAACGCATGCATGAATTTTTCATCCGACATGCGCCACCTTGTTGAGATGGAAGGGAAAAGGCCGTAACGTGCAGCCGGGCCAAATCTCGAACTTCCATCGCCCCTGATCCCCACATTTATAATATACCTGTCCTGCTTGTAACCATACTGTGCATTTAATAAAGCGCCAATCGTTCTTGTTTGTGAATAAGAAGAAGAAACCCCTAATTCCTGGTTCTGCGTGCGCGATGGATTGGATGCATCCTGCAGGAATGATGAAGCAGTATTGGAGGTAAGCGCCTGCAGTGAAACACCTTTATTATCATAAGTCTGGATCGACAGCAATGAAGTAAGCGAATGATTTTCGCCCAGGTGCGGTGTAAAGATCAGGTTGGTTTTAGTCTGTACATTATAGCCATCAAAATCACCATCATAAGCCCTGTTCACAACAGTTTCCGTAACAGGTCTTCCTGTTGCGATCTGCGGGAGAAAAGTTTTGTTCTTGGTATTACTGATATCGAACTGCACATCTGCATTGGCGAATAAAACTCTTGGAACGATATCATACTGTAAATTAAAATGGGGTGTAATGCGGTTGGTGATCGTTCTGTTACTCGCTGTGTTAGCCATCGCTACCGGATTATAGGTCGCCGGATATTGCCCCTGTATATTAGCCGCCGGCGAAAAATAATTCGGTGTTTGTATGCCCTGCTCATTGTATTCGTAAATACTCATGTTCGGCATCTTGTTCATTGCCACATTCCTGATCTCCTGTGCGGTTGAGCCCGGGCGGTAGTTGGCCGGGTTGTTCGTGTACGTATAGGAGAAATCGGATCTGAATTTGATCCTGTCAGAAACCGTGTAATCAAGATTGATACGTGTTGTGATACGCGTAAGGTCCGTACCGATGGTCGTTCCTTTCTGGTTAAAATAACCGAGTGATGCAAAATATTTGGCTTTGGTTCCACCACCAATCATTGAGAGGTTATGATCCTGTATAAAACCGGTTCTTGTTACAGCGCCCAGCCAATCGGTATTCTGTCCGTAATTATAATAGTAGTAAGGATCGTTGGGATCGTAAGCAAACTCTTTTACGGTTTGTGTATTCAAAGGCGTTCCTGTTCTGTTCATCACCATTTCGGGAATGAGGTTCGAATACTGGTTACCGTTCAACAACGGAATAGCGGAAGGTTGATTTTGTATAACGGTTCTTACTGCATATGTAAGTACCGGCTTACCCACAGTTCCTCTTTTGGTGGTGATCAACAATACACCATTCGCTGCCCTTGATCCCCACATAGCCGTTGCAGCAGCATCTTTCAAAACAGTGATCTCTTTGATATCAGACGGAGAGATGTTCAGCAATTGCGCGTAACCCTGGTCATCTGCCGTACCGAAATTAAAATCTGAAGGGATAGTCGTTTCATAGGGCATCCCATCTACTACGATCAATGGATTGGTATTGGCATTGATTGATGAGGTACCCCTGATCCTGATCGACATACCTGCACCTGGATCACCTGATGCAGAAGTAATATCCACACCAGCCAAACGTCCCTGCAATGCATGATCAATGGATGCTGAACTCATTTCTTCCAGTTCCTTCGCGTTGATCTTGGCAGAAGCAACCGTAAGATTTTTATTGGCGATGCTGAGGTTACCATTATCTGTTCTTTTCAATGCGGTGATCACTACTTCATCAAGATCCGCATTGCCATCTTCAAGTGTAATGTTATAAGCACTCTTGTCTTTTGCGTCAATGGTTACTGTTTTGAAACCGATATAGGAGAATGATATTTTATTAGACAGGTTAGACAGTCTTAATGCATAGTTTCCGTCGGCATCGGTATTGGTTCCTTTAACAATACGGCCGTCTTTATCTACTTCTGTAACCGATACATGCTCTACAGCCAGTTTTGTTTTTTTATTGGTAACCTTCCCCCTTGCAATAGTAGCGGCAGGAGTTCCTGTAGTCTGGGCATGCAGGCCAAAGCTCAGAAAACTGCATATCGCGGCCAATAAGAGATAAGACCCGGCGGTATTCATTTTTTTCATATGCATTTTATTCATGATGATCAACTTTCGTTAACCCTTTAAAAGGGTCTGCTAATATTTCAGGTAATTATCTATTAAATGGATCACGCACCTGTCGGCCAGGTTATTGCTACTGGCAATCACAACATTGGAAATGCGGGCCTTGGCATCCTTCACCTGCATAAGGCTTGAGCTGGTGTTCGTTATGGTTATCGTTCCGGGATCGCCTAATGTATTTTTATACAATGTTTCAAATGTTCCGTTCTTGCCATCACCGGGTACGATAGTATTCTTTACCATCAAATGATAAAGAATAAAATTGTTCACCAACGCCTTATCAGAAAAAGCAGTTGGTGCATAATTAGGCGTAACCACACTACCCACTACGGTACCTGGCAGGTAACCATCTTTTACTGCCTGCAGGATAGCCGCATTGTTTGGTATAAAAGCAGTATGAAAATTTCCAAGCAATACACCGGTAATATCTCCCGTGGTTGCATTAAAAATGGATGCATTGTTCAGGTACTGCCAGAAATTACCATACTGCGATGCGGTAACTGAAGGTGTGGTGCCAAGTTTTTTAATATTGTTACCGAGTGTCACGGTACTATAGCTCAACAAATTATTTGCATAGTACACGCGTCCATTCGATGAAGTTTTTGTACTGGAAGTAGTAACCGTCGTACCTGCATCAATCGTACCCGCGGAAATAAAATTGCCCGCGTTCCATTTTATGTATTCGCCATTGAGTGTTTCAATAATTCCCTGTCCCGAAATATTATCCAGTTCATTGTTGGGTGTTTTGATGATGTGTTGCGCCAGTATCCGCTGCAACATATCCCTTGCCGTATTACCTACAACGGTGCTGGTTGATCCGGGTGCCGTATAGGTCCAGGCACTTTGTGCTGTGCTGTAATCAAAGCCATTGGCTTTCATTACTGCATCGCTCATCATGATCACCGTATATTTTACAGTAGGGATCGTGATGATAAAGCGTAAATTCTGATCAAGCGCTCTCGTCATCAACAAATAAGCAGGATCGAGATAAGCCCTGCCATACACGGTTCTGAAAACGTTTGCATCCTGCACTTTATTCAGTCCATAGAAAAATCCATTGCTGCATACGAGTTTATCGATCACATTGGCATTGGTAAAAGTGGGCGACTCACCCTGTATATTATTTGAATTGGCAAAACGGCTCGGCCAAACAGTACTCGTCCACATATGCGCATTCACAAAATCAATGATCACCTGCGAGGGTATCACATCAAGCGATGCATATTTTTCCAGCAACACAGTATTAATATAAGTAAGCAGCACATCGTTCCTCGGAACCATCAATGTATAACCGCCGCTCTGGCCATCATTATCCTGGAGCTTCAGATAATTCTCATTGTTAGGAGAAAAAGCCAAGCCGCCATTTACTGTTTTAATATAAACATTATCAGATAAGCCTGTGATGAGCCTGTATTTATTGGTAGCATCGGGATTAAGAATAAACGACACGAGGTATTTATCCAATATCTTTTTAAACTCGCTGAATTGTGAATTACTTGCGAGGTATTGATCGAGGCTTGGAAAAGGCATTAATACCTGGTCTGTCTCATGTATATAACCATTCTCCGCAACGATATCTGAAGTAACAATTTTGGCTGGCCCTACATTTAAACCGGTATAGGTGCTGGCTGGATAGAAAAAATTATAGTCAGCGGACGTGAGGCCTTGCGCGGTCATGAAACCGGTCATGAAATAAGTGAGGTATTTATTATTATTATCCCCTAACACAAATCCCGGGTTCCTGTTAGCGGCAAGTGCCTTAAGGGGTGAACCGTTCAATGGTGTGTCTGTATAAAATCCGGTATAATTAGCGGTCCGGCGTTTAAATGCAGTGCTGGAAACCCATCCCGTGTTCGACTGGTAATCAGATAAACGTGCTACGGGAAATGCATTATAAGCGAGGGCGAACGTAACGATCTTGCTGCAGGTTCCTGAGTCAAGCAGGCTTGCACTGGTAACGCTTCTTGCGGTAAGGAATGTTTTGAATGCCGCATCATTGGGTGCGAACATGGTATAATACCCGGCGCCGCTGAGGATATCTTTGTAACCGGCTTTATCAATACAGGCCAGTAAACTGGTAAAATTACCCTTGGCTTGCAACTGCTGGTAAATAGGCGCAGGCAGGGATTCGGGACGGCCATAAAATTCGTCAAATGCTTTTTTCCGGCAGGCGGTAAAGCAAACAATAGCCAGTGTGATCAAAAACGCTTTTTGGAAAAATTTCTTCATATCAATCATTATAATGGTACACGTTACATCAATAATAAATTGTTGACACCACAACCGCTCACAGCATTGCTATTTGCTGTTTTTCATAAAGAATTACATAAGATAAAAGAATAGCTATAAAGCAGGGGACAGAGAGAAAGAAGGAGGGTCTCACAAGCAGCACAGCAATCTTTTTCTGAAGGAAATAACATATACATTTTCTTCAGGATACAATTATAGAATACTTAACAAGTCTAACCATCCTGCGGTATCCTGATTGTATCACTAATTACAAGATATTTTTCAGGGCATCTGTAGAGTTATCAAAAAATCCTGTAGTGGGAATTTAAATAAGATAAGATGATGCATGTATGCATTATTTTCACATACATGAATATGGTCCGCAGCGATAGACTAATCGCCGGGCATCAGTCTTCATGAGTCCCTGCTACCCGTCTGTAGCTATAAAATTCAGCATGTGGGGAGGGCTTAATGGGTTGCTTGATATAGATACCCCAAACTTTTGTAAATGCCGCACCATAATATAGTATCATGGCCGAATAAAATACAAACAACAATACCAGCACAAAAGCGCCGGAGCGGCCAAATACCTGGTCGATATTGCTGTCGATCAGCAAACGCTTTAAGACGAATTTTCCTAATGCGAATAAGAGTGCTGTTAATAGCCCACCCGTAAAACTCACTTTCCATTTTGAACGGCCATTCGGTATAAAATGAAACAGAACGGCAAACCATAAAGAGGTAATAAAGATGGAGATCAGGAAGGATAAGATCCCATTGAAGAACAAACCTGTTCCCGGGATCATATCATTGATGTATTTTCCAAACAGCACCTGCAGCGCCTCAAGTACAACACCCGCTACAAATAAAAGCCCGGTGAAAAGGATCAGTACCAGTGATTGCAAACGCCCCATAAGAGACATTCGCAATTTCTGTTCGGGATCAACACGTATCATCCATAACTGGTTAAACGAATTTTTGATCACACGGAATAAAGTAGTGGCAACAAATACCATGAACAATGAACCTGCTGTAATGGCCCACCAACTGCTCACCAGTCCGCGAAAACCGCGGATGGTAACGACCACCTGCTGCATACTTGCTTCCCCTAAAATGGAAGACATGCGTATAAATAGTTCACGGCTGATCTCGCGCCTGTTAAAGATCAGGCTGAGTACCTGCACCAATATCATAAGAATAAAAGGGAGGGCAAATGTGGCGAAGAAAGCAGTAGCCCCCGCCAACCGTAACGGGTCGTTGTTAACCAGCAATTTCAGTGACAACCCCAACTGGATGAAGATATTTTTCAGCCTGCCCTTCTGCTTAACCATGTTTAAAAATAATGATGTATTGCGAAACGAGGGGATTAAATATCGAACGCTGAGCAAGGAATTTGAATGTTGAAGTGAGGGTACTGGGATCTCAGATAGCCGGGATCCGGTTCGAGGCTGTACTTCAGCATTCAAATTCCTTGCTCAGCGTTCAAAATTCAAACTACCTTCTGCCCATTGCAGAAATTTCCCAATCTCCCAATCCCAAAATTTCAAAATTCCCCTACCTTCCGAAAAATTTACACTATGGCTGATATGAGCTACGAAGACCTGGTAAAGAACCACTCGGCGGATATGATCGAAAAACTGGTAAGATGGGTGGTGAGCCAGGACCCTGTTGAAATCCATCACGATTTCACAGATGATGATCAGTGGGCCATTGTTTCGATGCATATTTACGAAGAGGACCAGGAGATCTCTTTACGCCTGCACCCTGACGGCTTGTATGATCTTTATTTTGGTTACTATGATGATGAAGATGAATTCTTCGAGATCATTCATGTTCTGACAGAAGAAGAAAAAAAGATTTTGCCTGATGGATTGAAGAAAGTGATGTTGAGTGTTTTGGCAAAAGAAGAAGGGATGCGGATCCCGGGGAATTTTCTTTCAAAGAAATAAAATCAAAAGTCTGGACTTAGAAGTCTGGAGACTGGGATAAGCAGCCTGTTTTTTACTTCCGTCTCCAGACTTCTAACTCGGCTTCCTATTTTACATCAAGTCTATTATCCTTCCTGTTCGCATCCATAAACACTCCCCCACTCAAAGCAACTGACGCTATTATTTTTTTAGTTGCAAAGAAAAGATCTGTTGAACTGGCATTGCTCCACACTTCAGGATTAAGATGTTTGCTTTCTGTTGTACCGTCGGCATAAGTAGCGATCACATCTACCGGTGCAGGAAATCCTCCGTTGTTTTGTATGGTAAACGTATATCCTTTCCTGGATTTATCTGCTTTCTGAATGCCAAAATCAATGTAACCATTAGTGAAATACCAACTTGTCCAGAACCAGTTCAGATTTTTGCCGGATACATCATTGAATGTATAAAAGAAATCCCATGGCGTTGGATGCTTTCCGTGCCAACGGTTCATGAATTCGTGCAGGCATTTACGGAACAGATCATCGCCCAGCATATCTTTTACTGCGAGGTAACCAAGTGATGCTTTGCCGTATTCATTGTTACCCATCGCCACGCCACTTAAAATATTTACGGGTGTGATAATCGGTATATCCTCTTCCGCCTGAGGATCATTGATCCAACCGTTCACCCTGAATTGTTTGTAGAGCGTTTCCGCTTTTTCGTTTCCGACATCCGCACGGCCGATCAACAATTCAAAAGTGGTGGCCCATCCTTCATCCATAAAACCATAACGTGTTTCATTGATCCCCATATAAAAAGGAAACCAGGTATGCGCGATCTCATGTTCCACCACAAATTTTGTGAATGCAGAATCGGGGTTTGTGTTATCATTCACCATCATCGGGTATTCCATATCTGCGTAGCCCTGTACAACAGTTGTTTTTTCAAAAGGGTATGGCACGCCGGGCCAGTTATTCGATAACCAGTCGAGCGAATGCCTGGCAAAGGACACCATCTGGTGAAAATCTTTTGCCGTATCATTATAGGCAGACTGCACGCTCGCACGGCGGTTTGTGTTCTTATCAACTACAACACTTGACGCATCCCACACAAAATGATCGCTTACCGCAAAAGTTACATCGCTGATATTATTGGCGGTCCATTTCCATGAGTTCACTACATTTTGCGCGGTTATTTTCCTGGCAGAAAGATCAGCGGCACCGGCAATCGTTACAATATCATCTGATAACATGGATGCGCTTAATTTATCAGCGTAATTCTTTTGCAAAACTTCTCCGGGGTTTTGCAAAGTTCCGGTTGACCAAACGATATAATTTTTCGGCGCGTTTACCGTAAGTGTGTAGTCATTGAAATCATTGTAAAATTCCTGCGCATCTGTAAACTGCATCCTGTCCCAGCCATAGTAATCATCGTACACCGCTACCCGTGGATAGAAATAAGCAAGAAAATAAGTGGTTGAATCGATCATCCCTTCACGGTTGCTTTCTAATGAGATATCAAAATCCCATTCAAATGAAAGCTGAACAGAATCATGCGGCAGCAAAGGTTGTGCAAGACGGAACGCCTGCCAGGTATCGTGCCCGGTGGGTGCATCATTCCAGCGCGTTTGTTTTTCATTTACAGAAAAAGCGGAAATATGCACGCCCGTAGTGAGATAATCGGCGCTTACATCATTCTGCCGAAGTGCGCCGGGTTTATGAATATTCAGTGTCAGTCTAATGACGGGATTGCGAAGTGTATCCGGGCTGTTATTAATATAGGTAACCTGCTCTTTGCCTTTTACATTCCGGTTGGGCGGCAGCACAGACATCGTAATATTATAACGGCCGTAATTCTGCCAGTAATTTTTGCCCGGCCTCCCATCCATTGAACGGGATTCTTTCCGATAGGCTTCTTTTACATTTCTTGGCATGTACAGTTCCTGGGCAGAACAGAATGCTGTGCTAATAAGCAGGATGCTTTGTAAGAATATTTTTTTCATAGGGCTATTTTATAGTGAGTGTATCGTCATTTCGAGTGAAGCGAGAAATCTCAAAGGGCTATCAGTAACCTTGATGAGATTTCTCGCTGCGCTCGAAATGACGTATCAATTTTTATACCAATGCCATTTACCAAAGTCCGCAGGCTCAAACAAACGGTCATCCAGTACAGGATTGGTTTTGAAATCATGATAAAATTCTTTCTGGATCAGTTTATCATCAAGATAAAAACTCGCTTTGGTTTCTGTCCAACCCACTCCAGCTTTGATATGATCATCGAGAACACCTTCTTCTTTTCTTCCGTTCTCATATTTGAAGAAACGTACCACAACCAGTTTGTCTTTATCGATCCATAACTGGTTCAGTTTTTCTCCATCAACATTTGCTCCGATCACATATACGGGTTTCCCTTTCCAGGTGGTTTCGAAGGACCTGGAAAGATCATATCCGAGTTCCTTCATTTTTGCGGCAGCACCATCGTAGGTGTAGAAATACATTCCGCCTAGTAAGAAAGTAAGATCGTTCGCATCTTTTCGCGTTCTCAAAAGTTTTCCTTTTCTGAAATTGTAAGAAGAATCTCCTTTGTAGATAACGGCATTGCCGCTGTCCACACTTCCAAAATCGATCCGGAATTTATCAGGATAGGAAGCGGCTTCATACCAGGTCTGTGTACTTTGCAGGCTGTCATTTCTATATCTCTCAGTGGTTTGTGTGAACGTGAACGTCTTGAGCCACTTACCGCCATACTGCTTATACATTATTTTCAGGACCGAATTGCCATCTGCCGTGTTGGGCGAATGGGCGGCGATACTCATTGACAGTAATACAGCCAGTGACAACTTATAGATCATAACAGAGATTTTAGCCATTAGTCAATATTCCGAAAACTGTCTTAGCAAAACAAGCCGTTCGTATATAAATAAAGGGTGAAAAATTTTACATGAGATTTAATAGCAACGCGGATGACGCGGATTGAACGGATTTAAACTGATCTATCCGTATTAATCCGTTCAATCCGCGTCATCCGCGTTGCTATTAATTCACTTTCACATCCAATATCCTTTGCGGCAACCACACCAGCATTTGTCCGGCGCCACGATTGTTCCATGTATAATAAGGAACAGCAGTGATCTTCTTTTTTTCCGTTTTTACATCATCGCCGTTTTCGGAAACGGTTAATACGGTTGCGTCTGTTTGTATAGACATTACCGGCTCCGACAATATCATTTGCTTCATAACAGTAAACAAAGAGGTCTTTGGCAATACAATATTCACGGTATGGCCAGCATTGTCTGCGCCTTCTACGCAATAGATCATCGGGCCTCTTTGTATAGCCACACGCTCTATGTTTGCTTTTACTTCAACACGGCTGTTTACACGTTTTACATTCATAGGAAGATCAACGGTGATTTTATCACTGTTGCTCCATTCTCTTTCGATCACCATATAACCTTTATCCAATGTATAGGGTATCGTTTTACCATTCAGTTTTATTTCAACAGTACTGTTGGTTATATCCTGGAATGTGTACAATCCACCAGGCACTGCTTCACCACTCACCCAACCGGGCTTACGGATATGCAAACCGAATTTTGTTTTCTTTTGAGGTGATACCGCAATTTCAATTTGGCCATCCCATGGATAATTTGTTTTCATTGTAACCGGCACCTCCTGTCCATTTACGGGAATGCTGGTATTACTTCCCACAAAAAGATTTACCCAGATATTTTTATCATCCGATCCATAAATATAATTACCGAGCGATTCGATCAGCCGCGCAATATTCGCAGGACAACAGGCAGTGCCAAACCAATCCCGTCTCGCCTGCTTACCCATGGACGCAAGTGTATTTCCATAAAAGAATTTATCTCCGGCCAATGAGATTCCATCCAATGCGCCATTGTATAAACTTTTTTCAAGTACGTCCACATACTTGCTTTCACCTGTTAACATTCCCATACGTTGGTTCCATAAAACCATTCCTACAGATGCACAGGTTTCGCAGTAAGCATTCTCATTCGGCAGGTCATAATCAATCGAAAATCCTTCATTACCGCCCGAGGAACCGATGCCGCCGGTGATATACATATTTCGATACACCACATCTTCCCAAACATTTTTCATTGCATGCATATAGCCTTCATCACCTGTTAATGCAGCAACATCAGCGGCGCCGGTGTACATATACATCGCACGAACGGCGTGGCCTGTAATTTCTTTCTGTTCTTTTACGGGTTTGAGATCCTGCGCGTAGGCAGTATCTTTCCAATCCGTCCAGGTATAACCTACTGCTTTTTTTTGTCCTCTCTCACTCAACAACCAATCGGCAAGTTTTAAATATTTATCCTGTTTGGTTGTCTTATACAATTTCACCAGGGCCAGTTCCAGTTCCTGGTGGCCTGTAACCCAATCTCTTTTACCCGGGCCGAACAATGAATTAAAATGATCTGCAAAACGGATGGCAACATCTAATAATTTTCTTTTCCCAGTCGCGTCATAATACGCAACTGCAGCTTCTATCAAATGCCCGCCGTTGTAATCTTCGTGCATGCTCATATCGGTCCAGCGCTTTTCAGGAAACTGGAGGCTGTAATAAGTATTGATATAACCATCGGGTTGTTGTGAAGCAGCGATCAGGTCGATCCAGTCATCTGCTTTTTTCTGCATAATGGCGTCGGGATGATTCTTTAGCGAATAGGATATCGCCTCCAATGCTTTGAACACATCCGAATCATCATAGAACAAACCCTTAAACTTTCCTTTCTTTTTTCCGGCAGCAATTTCAAAATTCTGGATGCGTGGTGTTTTTACTTCTGTCTGGTCGATGCAAACCGGTATCGTTACTAAAGAAACTTTTTCAATCTTAGGTCTCCAGAAATCATCGGTGATCTGCACTTTGGAGAAATTCACATTCTGGTACTGTTGCAATGAGTTTTGAGAGAAGGCAACACTGGTATTAAGCAATAGTGTAAACAATAATGATTTCTTAACAATGTGCATGGCAGATGGGTTTTCCGGTAATACTACAAGATAAGATATTTCTAACGGTGCCGTCCTTCGTCGGTTGAGAATATTTTGTGACGAAGACACCGGGCACGGTTTCTGATGCTCAAATTATTAAACCGTATTTTTATCGGGAATGGAAAACTTCCAGATCATCATATTTTTACTGGCGGTGCTGATCAGTTTATCAGCCATGGGCGAACGCGTTAAGATCCCGCAACCAATACTATTGGTAGTGGCCGGGCTCCTGATCGGGTTCATCCCTTTTCTTCCCGACCTGGCGCTTGACCCGAATATCATTTTCCTGATCTTTCTTCCTCCCTTGTTATTTGATGCCGCAGCGCAAACATCCTGGCATGATTTCAAGGCCGATATCCGTCCCATTTCTGCCCTGGCGGTGAGTCTTGTATTTTTTACTACAGTCGCGGTGGCAGTAACGGCGCACTACCTGGTACCACATTTCGGTTGGCCGCTTGCATTTTTATTAGGCGCCATCATTTCTCCTACGGATGCAGTAGCGGCGAGTGGTATCATCAAAGGATTGAATCTTAACAGGCGGGTTATGACCATCCTCGAAGGAGAAAGCCTGGTGAACGATGCATCAGCGTTGATCGCTTACCGGCACGCATTGACCGCTGTACTCACCGGCAATTTTATTTTCTGGGAAGTTGGATTACAGTTTTTACTTGTTGCTTCCGGGGGTATATTAGCGGGTATCGTGGTAGGATACATATTGGTATTTGTGCACAAACAAATAACGAATAATGCGTTGGTAGAAACAGGCATGAGTTTACTTACCCCTTATCTCGCTTATATAGCCGCGGAAGAAATTCATGTGTCGGGTATCTTATCTGTAGTAACCGCGGGGCTGATCATTTCCTGGCGCTCACCGGAAATATTTTCTTATCAAACCCGTATGCGCACACGGGTGATCTGGGATACGATCGTTTTTATGCTCAACGGATTTGTTTTTATTCTGATAGGATTGCAACTGCCCGGCATTTTAAAACAGGTGGTGAATTATTCCACGAAAGAATTGATCGGTTACGGCGTGGTCATTAGTCTGGTAACGATTGTTGTGCGTATACTCTGGGTATTTGCGGGTGCTTATGTTACCAAAATGTTTCATCCCAAAAAAACGGATGAAGATGGTTCAGCAGAACCGGAACCGATTCCCTGGAAAAATATCCTGGTTATTGCATGGACAGGAACACGCGGTGTATTATCACTCGCTACTGCCTTGGCTTTGCCTCTTGTATTGCGCACAGGTAAAGCATTTCCACAAAGACACATGATCCTGTTCCTGGCATTCGTTGTGATTTTTGTAACCTTAGTGGTACAGGGGCTCAGCCTGCCTTTGCTGATCCGCATGCTTAACATCAAACCCGATACGAATGAAGACAAAGAACAAAAAGAATTGCAATTGCATATTTTACAAAGCACCATTCATTTTATTGACAAAGAACTCCCGGTTCGATTAGATGCAGATGCAAAAGAGCAATTGAAGAATAAGTATAATGTAAGGGCAGATAAACTCGCAAAAGAGATCCGTATTCATAAAAGAAATGAGAACAAAGAAAACCCGGTACCGGTTGCCATTGTCACGCCCCTACTCAATGCCCAGGTAGAAATAGGAAAGTTCCAGCGGGAGCTCCTGATCAAAATACATAAAGAAGGTGCTTTCAGCGATGTGGCCATTAAAGAAGTACAAAGGGATATGGATATCGATGACCTTAAGCTGAACCAGCAATTGCCAAAAGAAGATGAAACACAGCCTCCGCTCTGATTATTTTTATATGAACGGCGCAGATCAGGTTGCATCTGCAAAATGAAAACCACTAACTTTAGTCTCCCGATAAAAAATCATTTAAAGTTAAAATCTTACATCAACATGAAAATCGCAAACATCACAAAGGGATTGGTTCTGATCCTTTCTCTTTCATTACTGACCATTTCCAGCCAGGCGCAGAGAAGTCCTAAAGCGGAAGCACACGGCACCGTTAATGGGGCAAACCTTACTATTAAATACAATGGACCATTGGTAAAAGGCAGGGCCATTTATGGTGCACTTGTTCCTTATGGTAAAGTATGGAGGGCAGGTGCTGATACAGCTACCAGGTTCTATACCGACAAAGACATTAAAGTAGAAGGCAAAACACTTGCAGCAGGTGCGTATAGCGTTTACGCTATTCCGGGTGAGACTGAGTGGACCATCATCTTCAATTCAAAAACCGGCCAGTGGGGTATTAACCGCGATGGCAGTACTACGGAAGATCCAGCGCTTGATGTTTTACGTGTAACTGTTAAACCCAGAAAATCTGCAGCTATGAATGAGAATCTTGCTTATATTTTTAATAATAAAGGTTTTGTATTAGCTTGGGAGAACCTGGAAGTTCCTGTTTCGATCAGGTAAAATACCAGATTATTTTTTTAGGCCATCTTGAAAAAGGTGGCCTTTTTATTTTATATGCGGTGTTCATTCAGGGCTGAAGCCCATTTCCTAATCGCAGATTTAACCCCAGCCTTAAGGCTGGGGTTAATAGCATCTTAAGATCATGGGCTTTAGCCCTGAATACAATCTGATCCTTCAGACAGCCATATCATTTTCTATTTCGAATTGAAGCATAATGTTTATTTTTCAAAAAATAATTATCATGGAAGCATTAGGCATCGGTTCAAGGGTAAATCATCCGCATTATGGAAAAGGTGTTGTAGTAGAAACTGCCAGCGAGTTTAACCTGATCTGGTTCAAAACACTCAACTCAGCAAAAAGTATTGCAAAAGATTATACTGAATTGACGATACTGGAAAATACAGGCAGCACTGAAAACAGCAATGGAATTTCTTTGGCTGATATTGAACAGGCCCTCGACAGCGTGCTCACACAACGCCTCCACGAATTTCAATTGGTGCCCATGGCTACCAAATGGAACGACGGGATGATGTTATTACAACCGAAAGACGAAACCTTACAAAGCAAAGAAGTTCCCATAGAAGTATTCTTCCATAAAATTGTAATAGTACGCGACCGTTTGCGTTTGATAGAGCAAAAGATCAACTCGCACAAAGTATTGACCGATGCTGAAAAAGTGGAACTGCAACAATACGTAACCGCCAGTTACGGATCATTGACTACATTCAATGTGCTGTTTAAAGAAACTATTCACCAGTTCAGGGGCAGTAGTAAGGAGTAAATGCTGGATGCTGGATGCTATATGCTATATGCTATATGCTATATGCTAGATCCAAACAAATGGATGTTGTCTTTATTGTTGATCTTTAAAAAAATAGTATGTGGTATGGAATTGTTGCAGCGGTAATTATTATTATTCTCTTTCGAAGAAGGAGAAACAGGCAATAAAAACAATTGCCACAGAATACACAGATCAGCACAGAAAAAATCTGTGATAATCTGTGTATTCTGTGGCAAAAAAACTTCCTTACCAGATCTTCACCCGTAAACTATCCTCCCTATACATCTTATCTCCCTTCTTCACATTAAACGCTTCATAGAATTCAGGGATGTTTACCATTGGTCCATTCACGCGTTCTCTGGCTGGTGCATGCACATCTGTTTTTAACTGGCTCGCGAGTGATTCTTTTCGGGTTTCATATAACCATCCAAATGCATAACCCATAAAATATCGTTGCATAGGTGTGAAGCCATTTATCTTCTCTCCTTTTTTATATTGCTCTGTTTTTTTGAATGCGTCAATACCAAGCAATAAGCCACCCAGATCCGCAATGTTTTCTCCCTGTGTAGCATCACCATTTACATGCAATGTATCTACCGGCACAAACTCATTGAACTGGGCGATTATTTTTTTAGCCCGGTCGCCAAATTGTTTGGCGTCTGCATCCTGCCACCAGTTCTTTAAATTTCCCGCTGCATCGTATTGCCGGCCCTGGTCATCAAAGCCATGCGTTATTTCATGACCGATGGTTGAGGCGCCTGCATAACCGTAGGCAAATGCATCATCAATGTCTTCGTCCTTCATTCCCGGCACAGCAAAAATTCCTGCGGGCAATACGATCTCGTTGTTGCTTGGGTTATAGTATGCATTATACGTTTGCGGTGTCATTGTCCACTCGGTTCTGTCAACCGGTTTGCCAAGTTTGCTGATAGAATAATTGAACCACCATTCCCGTGCTCTCTGCGCATTCAATACAAAAGGCCCCTTATCAATTTTTAATGCACTGAAATCTTTCCATTTATCGGGATAACCTACTTTCTTGGTGATCTTGCTCAACTTGGATAGAGCTTTCGCTTTGGTGCTATCCGACATCCAGCTCAGCTTCGCAATTCTATCTTTGTATGCATCACGGATCGATTCTACCATTGTGGTATATCGTTCTTTTGCTTTTTCATTAAAATATTCTTTGACGAATAATTGTCCCAACGCTTCTCCTATCGCTCCTTCTTCCGCATCAAGTACGCGTTTCCAGCGCACGCGCGGTTCCTTCGTACCGCGGACCGCCTGTGTATAAGCGAAATTGTTCATAAAGGTTTGCCTGTCTAAAAAACCGGCGTTTCTTTTCACAAGATTGAAACGCAGGTAATTCTGCCAGTCAGCGATCGGCGTGTTTTTAAGTTCGTTGCTGAGCGCCGTCATATATTCCGGTTGTCCCACAATAACAGAATCTAATTTGCTAATGCCTATTTTTTGCAGGTAAACAGGCCATATGATCGATGGCGCCATCTTGTTTAATCCCGCTACATCCATCTTATTGTAATTCTTATAAGGGTCGCGCAGGTCCGCTATCTTTCTCGAAGCTTTCGCCAGGCGTGTTTCTAACTGGTATACTTTATCGGTATTTGCCATCGCTTTCAAACTATCATCACCCAATTGTGTAAAGGTCTGGTAGAGATAATGGCGATAGGCTTTCTGAACAGCCACTGTTTTTTCATCTGTATTAAAATAGTAGTCGCGGTTAGGCATTCCCAACCCGCCTTGTCCTAATTGATAGGCATATGCCTCGCTGTTCTTATCATCCTGGTAAACACCGTCGAAAAAACAAACATTGTTCTCTTTTTTATGCATGGATGCAACCACGTCAACTAACTGATCAGTATTGCTGATCTGCTGGATGGTAGCGAGATCTGCCTTCAACGGTTCCAATCCCTGTTTGTCAGCGGCAACCGAATCCATACCGCTCTGCCAGAAATCACCGATCTTTTGCGAGATCGTTCCCTCAGCCGCTGATTCTTTAACTGCTTTCTCATTGATACTTTTCAGGCGGGCATAAATATCGTCCTGCACGAGTTGACCCACGCCCCAACCGCTTTCTGATGCGGGAATGGGATTGTTTTTGATCCATCCTCCATTAGCATAACTAAAAAAGTCGTTAGCCGGACTCACGCTGGAATCCACATTTTTTACAAGAATATCCACGTCTGCATCCGTTTTTGACTTACAGGAAAGCAGTGATACGGCAAGAACACCTGTTAAAAAAAAGTAATTTTTCATAATAGCAGTTTTGGCTGGTTTAAAGTTAAGAGGAACGGGCGATTAGAACGCCGCAATTCTACAAACGGTCAGAGCTCTGGTGTTGGGGACACAACCCCAAACCCCAAACTACAAACCCCAAACGCGAAGCAGACCCTTAAAAAATGCTAAATGACCGATTAATTCTGTGGTAATCACCCTACAAACCAAAAAATCTTTTATCTTTCCGAAAATTTACAGACAAATGAAAAAGATATTATTTGGATTGACCCTGATCCTTAGTGCGAGTGTGATTTCTGCAAATGCCCAGCAGACCGCTGCGAATGCTACTAAACCTACTACCAAAACAGCTTCTACCACTACTACAGGTACGGCAGCACAGGCAGCAGGCATCAAGTTTAAAGAGGCTGAGAATACACATGATTTCGGAGCTATCCCGCAAGGCACACCCGTGAGTTATGATTTTGTGTTCACCAATACAGGTAAAGCCCCATTGATATTGAACGGCGCCGCTCCTTCATGTGGTTGCACAGTTCCTGAATGGCCAAAAGAAGCGATTGCTCCTGGCAAATCAGGTGTTATTAAAGTAACCTACAATGCAGCTAACCCAAATACATTCGACAGAACTGTAAGTGTGACCTCGAACGCTGACCCGGTAGTTTTGCATATCAAAGGTGATGTGAAAGTACCAGCTACTGCAGCACAAGCGCCAGCTCCTGCAACACAGCAGGCTACTGCTCCTAAAAAGAATTAATAAGTTTTTAGATAGTGTAAAAAAAGTCCCCCCTCAGTATTCTGGGGGGACTTTTTTTTGCTGACAACTCGTCGAAAGAAGCCCTATTTTCAACTGCACATAAAGTTGCAATGTATCTAGCCATATGACTTCTTCGTTCTTTTAACAGCTTATTAGTAACCCTCTGGCAGCATTTTTGGTCTGTACTAGCTCATACTAAATGTAGCTAAACCAACTCTTATGCAACCATTCGTGAACGGCATCCAGAAATTATTAAAACAAAAATTAAATATCTCCGTTACTTCTTTAACACCTGAGACCGATCTTAAAAATGACCTTGACCTTGTTGATTGGGAAATGCTGTATCTGCTGAATGCGATCGAAAAAAAATGGCATGTATCCATTGCACAAAATGATTCAGAAAATATAGGGAGCATTGAGCAGTTGTTGGCTGTGGTAAGGAAGCAGCGATCTGTGATTAATTAATAACGTGTTCTGCTATTAAGAAAATGAAGTCTGCTGTTTTATGAGATTTTTATATGCCATAGGCATAACCGCTTTGTAGCACATGTTCAACGATGTGCATCTGATGCCCCAGCGGGGCTACCCATAACAATTACGAATTGATCAAATCATTAGCCGCTAAGGGTAGCCCTTACAGGGCATAATGGGGGCACCCGCTTGTTTTGCTACAAAGCGATTGCCCCGCTGGGGCAGATTGCAGAATCGTAAACGACATAGCAGTAATTTTAATAGCACAACACGTCAATTAATAATCAGCAGTTAATAGTTAATAATTGCTCTTCCTGTATCTTTAGGCACATATTCCTGCTCATGAAAAAGATACTTTTTGCCACTGTTCTATCTTGTCTTTATTGTTTATTACAGGCACAAAACATCCCTTATACTTCCGGCAATAACAGCTGGAAAGAAGATTCACTTGGCAATCACCGCGCCGTGGTGCAATTTACCGGCGAAGGAAAAACCGCAAGAGTGATCATACCCTGGAGAAGGAATGATATAGATCCCGCTAAAAAACGCATCATCGTACAGGATGCAAAAACTGGTGCAAAGATCCTCAACACAAGAACAGGCATTATTGATAATGAAAAAGGCGAACTATGGTTTGAGCCTGTATCTGGTAAAGGACTGTATTATGTTTATTACATGCCTTACAAAAATGAAGGCAGATCGAATTACCCCAAAGGTGTTTATTTACCGGTAGAAAATACAGCAAACAGCGATTGGTTCAATGGTACCAATTCAACAATGCCACCTAACGCACTAGTAAAAGAATTTCAATCCATCAGTGAGTTCAATAGTTTTTACCCGATGGAAGTGATCGCCACTGCTGAAGAAAGTGCCGCCGTAGTCAATAAAAGCGGGAGAACCGATTACCTCGTGTTCGCTGAAGACAGGATGTATCCTGTAAAAATGAAGAACAGGCTGCCCTATCGATGGATGCAGAAAGGAATATCCAATTCTTTTTCGGGAAAAGCAGACAAAGGCGAGAATTACACTTACCAGCTCGCGTTGTATGCTTTAAAAAATATGGAGGATATCAGTGTTTCCTTCACCGATCTTACCGCAGCGGGTGGAAAAACGATTTCATCAAAAGATATCTATTGCATCAATACAGGTGGTACTGACTATGCGGGAAAACCTTTCACTAAAAAGATCAGCGTAGCACAAAAAGAAGTACAGTCCTTGTGGTGTGGCGTTGATGTTCCTAAGAATATTCCTGCAGGAGTTTACAAAGGAAAAGCAACGATCAGCGCAGCGAATGCATTGCCAACAACCATCGATATCTCAATAACCGTTTCAGATAAAGTACTGGCTGATGGCGGTATCAGTGATCCACAAAAACAAACCCGTTTGCATTGGATCAATTCAACACTGGCACAGGAGAATACCGTGATCGCTCCTTACACACCACTTACATTACAACAAAAAACAATTTCGCTATTGGGAAGAAACGTAGAACTGAACGATGAAGGTTTTCCCAAACAGATCCAGACTTATTTTACACAGGAAATGACCGGATATTCCGACCAACCCAATACATTGCTATACGAACCGATCCATTTTCATTTTACTAAAATGGATGGAAAAAACCTTACACTGAAAAGCAAGGGGCTCGTATTTACCAAACAGGAAGCCGGCACCATACAATGGCAGGCAACTACTATGGCAAGCGATACTTTGCAAATGGATGTAACCGGTTCACTTGAGTTTGATGGATTCGCTTCTTTTACTGTTAAAGTGACGGCCCTGCAGGACATACAATTGAAAGACATGCCCATGCATATCCCATTCAAAAAAGAAATGGCGAAATATTTAATGGGGCTCAATCAAAAAGGTGGCGAGCGCCAGGATCCTGTTAACTGGAAATGGGATGTGGCAACCAAAAACCAGGATGGCGCATGGATCGGTTCTGTTAATGCAGGATTGCAATATTCACTGCGCGATGAAAATTATGTTCGTCCGCTAAACACAAATTTTTATTTACAGAAACCATTGGTGCTTCCGTCTTCATGGGCTAATGGAACCAAAGGGGGGATTGATGTTGGTATTAAAGGAAGTTCTATGCTCGCAAATAATTATTCCGGTGAAAGAAAAATTAAAAAAGGTGATGTGTTGTATTTTAATTTCACTTTACTCATCACTCCTTTTCATACGATCAATACCGATTTTCAATGGGAAACACGGTTCTATCACAAGTATAATGATTTAGACACCATCAAGGCAACGGGTGCAACGGTTGTGAACATACACCACGCAACGCCTATCAATCCATGGATCAACTATCCTTTCATTGAATACAAAAAAATGAAAAGCTATATCGACCAGGCGCATAGCAAAGGATTGAAAGTAAAAATTTATAACACGGTGCGTGAACTATCTAACCGAGCTTATGAAACTTTTCCATTGAGAAGCCTGGGACATGAAATTTATTCTCCCGGTAATGGCGGTGGTTTCAGCTGGTTGCAGGAACACGTGAATAATGATTATATCGCTGCATGGTTTGTGCCTGCCATAAAAGATGCGGCGCTCGTGAACAGTGGCATGAGCCGCTGGCATAATTACTATGTGGAGGGAATGAACTGGCTCACAAAAAATGTAGGCATTGATGGAATTTATTTAGATGATGTAGCATTCGACCGCATCACCATGAAACGTGTAAAACGTGTGTTGACACAGGATGGGCATCCCGGTATCATCGACCTGCATTCTGCGAATCAATACAATAAAAGCGATGGCTTTAACAACAGCGCCAATTTATACATGGAGCATTTCCCCTACCTGAGCCGTTTATGGTTTGGTGAATATTTTGACTATGAAAAAAATGGCCCTGATTTCTTTCTCACAGAAGTAAGCGGCATTCCTTTCGGTTTAATGGGCGAAATGTTGCAGGATGGCGGCAATGCCTGGCGCGGCATGATCTACGGCATGACTAACCGCATGCCCTGGAGCGATAACGCCGACCCGCGCCCCATCTGGAAAGTATGGGATGATTTTGGTATGAAGGGTTCTTCCATGATCGGTTACTGGAGCGATAACTGTCCTGTAAAAACAAGTAATGATAAAGTACTCGCCACTGTTTACAAAAAGAAAGGCGCAGCATTAATTGCCATCGCAAGCTGGGCAACTGATGATGCAAGTGTACAATTGAAAATAGACTGGAATAAATTAGGCATCGATCCTGCAAAAGCTACGATCAGTGCACCATCGATCAAAAATTTTCAATCCGCTGCAAGTTTTTCTGCGAATGATAATATCAAGTTTGAAAAAGGAAAAGGCTGGTTGCTGATCGTGAAGGAAAAATAAAATTGGACTGTCATAAAATTTGCCACAGACGACACAGATTACCACAGAAAAAGTCTGTGAAAATCTGTGTCGTCTGTGGCAAAAGATTAAGCAAGATAATAGCATAAAATCTACAACCAACCAAAATAAAATCATTGCTAATGCAAAATTTCAATACTGCTAAAGTTCCCAGAATGTCACAAGCTTTCCCGCAGGCTATGATCGCGGATAAATTTATTTTCTTATCGGGCACACCCGGTTTAGATCCAGCCACCGGTCAAATCATCAGTGATGATTTTGAAGAACAAACCCGCCAATGTTTTATCAACATCAAAACCATTCTAGAAGAAGCCGGCAGCGATCTCAGCAAAGTGATCAAGACAACTGTTTTCATGGTAACAGGCAATGATTTTGCCGTGCTCAACAAAGTGTACGCCGAGTTCTTTCCCCAAAATGCGCCCGCTCGAAGTACACCACAAACAATGCCATTCCCGGCAGGGATTTTGATTTCGATAGAGTGTATTGCGTTGTTATAAGTTCGCAAATTGGTATTCGCTTTATTTATCCCGTCAATAAGGCTTTCCTCCTTTTTTTTCGCTTTTTCAGGTGTTAGTCTTCAATAAAATCAGGTATAAATACTCTACTCCCACGATTAATTACTGATGAACTTCGCAGGAAATACCTGCTCATGAAATCATACCTCACAGAAGATATTATTATCAGGAAAATATTCTTAATACGGGGCCAGAAAGTGATGCTCGATGAAGACCTCGCAGAACTTTACCAGGTTCAAACCAAACGGTTAAATGAGCAGGTAAAACGAAATATCGACCGGTTTCCACAAGATTTTATGTTTCAATTAACGAGGGACGAGGTCGAAAACTTGAAGTCGCAAATTGCGACTTCAAGTTGGGGCGGCAATAGAAAACTGCCATATGTGTTCACAGAACATGGAATATTAATGCTGTCCGCCGTTCTCAATAGTAAGATCGCTATCCAGGCCAATCTTCATATCATACGAATTTTTATCAAACTAAGAGAAATGGCGCTAACACACAAAGACATACTACTAAAACTGGAGCAGCTTGAAAATTCTGTTACAAATCATACGAAAGATATTCAGTTGATATTTCAATATCTGAAACAACTTCTGAATCCACCGATGCCGCCCAGAAGAAAGATCGGATTTATACAAGATGACCAATAATATCCAACTGAAAAAAAAGCGGCAAGAAGAACCATCTCCTTACCGCATAATTATTCTGAATTCCAAAGTTCAACGAAACCCCAAACCACAAACCCCAAACGCTCTTTACCCCTTCGCCTTCCTTATATAAATATTCCCATTCATATTCTTCATCATCACTTCCGGGCCACCGCCGCCGATCTTGCCATACACTGTGTTGTCGATCTTTACGCGGTAAGTTCCTGAACTGGCGCTTTTGGTTGGTGCGGCGGCTGCTTTGTCTGCATCAACATCAAAGTCGGTATAAATATCGCCATGATCAGATTTCAGTTTTACATTGGCTTTTAATGCTGCAGGAAATGTAACATCTATTTTGCCATTGAGTGTTGAAAATGCCATAGCTGCTTTTAAGTCTATCGTTTTAAAACTAACCACTACATCACCATTCAGTGAATTGGCTACGGCAAAGCCTGATATATTGTTGAGCTGTACATCGCCATTTGAATTGCTCACTTCCAATTCACCATTCACGTTACTTACAACCACATCGCCATCATTAATAGTAGACAGTTTCATTTTAGACTCCGACATCGGCACTTTAATGCTCAGGCGAACCGACGAGCTCCATGATTGCGAATGAACAGTAACACTGTTATTTTTTTCTTCCGCGCTTATATCCATGCCGTTACCGGCGTTAATGCGTTTCATACCATTGGCGCTTTCTTTCCTGTCGCCTTTTCTTTTGTCATCGGAGCTGATATCGATCACAACATCTTTGCCTTCATAACCTGTTACTTTTATAGAACCATTGATCAAACCTACATTGAGTTTAAAAGGCTTACCTGGTTCGCTCAAAGGCACTACCAATTGTTCTTTTTGTTCTGTTGCCTGCTTTGCCATTGCCTGGCCCGAGAGGATCATCGTTAATACAAATGCTGCTACAATTTTTATCGTTTTCATTACTGTGTTTTTATGATTGTTTTTTAATATAAATATTTCCGTTCAATGTTTCAAATTTGAGTTGCTTTCCTCCCGAACCTATGCGTATCTGGGTATCTTTTTTAAGCCTGTACATGGTGCCGCCACTTCTTTTCTCTTCGTTCTTTACCAGGGTAGGTGCCAACACCTGCGAATCAAAATCCGTGTAAAAACCTCCGTTCATACTTTTGAATTGCAGGTCGGCAGACAGGTTCGGTTGAAACATTACTGTTAATTTTCCATTCAACGTATTGAAAGAAGAGGCTTCCGGTGGATTGCTCGCATAACTCACGGTAAGATCGCCGTTGATCGTATGCGCCGAGGTAGTTCCTTTTGCATTGGCAATATCGATAGCGCCATTTACATTGGTCACACGAAGGGTACCGGTTACATTCTTAACAGTAACATCGCCGTTATTAACCGTTCCCACACGCAGGTTCATGTTGAAAGGAACTTTCACTGTGTATTGCAATGCGCAATTGTATTCAATTCTTCTTCGTTCGTTCCAATTGTCGCTATCATCTCTCCAATCGTGCGGGCGTGTATCCCATGGATACAACAAGTAAGCAACTACGCTGTCTCCTATCTGTTCAAACCCGAGCTTTACCTCTTTCTTGCCTTCTTCAAGGGTTTCTTTGTCTTTTGCAGAAATGGTCTTGTCTATTTCTATCACCACTTTATCACCCGCATATCCTTCTACTTTGATGAATCCATCCAGGTTATAGATAGCGAGTACGCTGCCTGCTGCTTTCTGTATCGTATACTGTTTGCTGATGTGTTCTTTAAATTGTTCCGGATACCTTTCGTTGTAACGCTCGCGGTTTCTTACTTCACGCTCGCGGCTTCTTACTTCATTTTTTTCGTCGAGCTGTTTTTCTTTTGCCTCGCGTTGCTCTTCACGCTCCTTTTCTTTGGCTTCACGCTGTTCTTCGCGTTCTTTTTCTTTCGCTTCCTGTTTTTCTTTTTTTTCTTTCTCTTTAATATCCTGTGCCTTTAACGGCGCTTGAGGGCAAAAGAGTAGCAGTACCGCTATCAGCGGAATGAATGATCTTTTCATACAAGTGTTTTTTTTAGATGAGCTTGGTAATGGTTTGTTCTATTTTACCCCTGATGGAGTTATCGAGATCTTTTTGCTGTAACAATTTTTTAAACGATTGCACCGAACGTTTTTCCTGCAGTTTCAACATCATATCAGCCATGGCTGATTGCAACAAGGGGGAATCCTGTTTACCGATCGACTGCACGAGGCCTTCACGTACATGTGCATCATCTGCATATTGAGTCAATGCTTCGAGTGTTACCAATCGTACGTTCACGTTCTGGTCGTTATCAAGTGTATAGAGTAGTGCATCGATCACTTCTTTATTGGCGCTTTTTATTTCACTGGTATAACTCACACCGCGGATCCGTTCTGATGCAGATGGATTTTCTAAAAGGGATAACATCATCATCTCTTTCATTTCATGCACTTCTTTATTCAGCGCTGTGATCTCCTGTTTGTTGGCATATCCTGAATTCGGACTCTGGCGATTGATCAAATATCCAAAACCCAATCCTATTATAACCAACACGATCGTATACGCCATTTGCATTCCCGGCTGTAAGGTCCACAACTGTCGCAATTTTTCTATGAATCCCGAAACAGGATTTGATCTTGGCTGTTGTGATTCTTTATAATCCTCCAGCATCGCCTGGAAACGCACGGGCATATCAGCAGAGGCCTGTGGCGCGGCTACTTCATTCATCAGGTTCCAGATGCGTTGTTCGGCTTTCAGTTCCTGCCTGCATTCGGCGCACTCGGCCAAATGAATTTCAAAAGCATTTCTTTCTGCTTCCGTCATTTCATTGTTGATCCAGAGCGTGATCTGTTCTTTGTCGTTTTCACATTTCATCTGTTTCCGTTTTAATTGGCAATTTGTAAATACATATTTTTCAACTGGCCGATCGCCCTATGAACACGAACCTTCACTGCGCCTTCTGTAATGTCCATGATCTCAGCGATCTCGTTATACTTCAATTCCTGGAACTTACTCAGTATCAAAACCTCCCTGCTCTCCTCGCTCAGTTTCGCCATCGCGTTGCGGAGTGTGGCCAGTTCCTGTTTTTTGTGGATCGATTCATCTGCTGCAAATCCACCGCCAACATTGTCTGTGTTATACTCCGTCAGTTCCTGCTGCCTGATTGAGCGTTTCAGCGTTCGCCCGTTATCATTTACCACATTGCGCGCCATGTGATACATCCAGGTTTTGAACTCGCCATCGCCGCGGAATGTGTGCCTGTATTTCAATACCCGGTAGAAAACATTCTGCACCATATCCTCGCTCAGTTCGCGTTGTCCCGTCATATGAAACAGGAAACCAAACAATGGCCTGTGATAGCGTTCGAACAGCAGCCCCAGCTTATCCAGGTCGCCGTTCTTTACTTTCAGCATGATCGAGTTATCACTAAGCGGGTTCAAGCAGTTCTCTCGTTAGGGTTATAAAATATACAATCAGAAACTCCGGTGCGAAAGTAAGGTTACAGAAAAACGGGGATTTTTTCAAAAAAGGGTTGAAAAAGGGGTTGGGGCTTGTAGAAGCGGGTTTTTGACGTGTTTCCCGGCATTAGTGCCTTGATATGGCTTTGGTTGTGTCACTCACTTCAACGTTCGGTTCATTATTAGGCACATTAGTCTAACCCCAGCCTTTAGGCTGGGGATATGGCGGCAGTATGATACGGGCTTTAGCCCTGCTCGGATCTCATAGATCCAGCGTCCTGCCCATTTGTTGCCATCCCGGTATTGTAGAAACAATTATGGCTAAAGCCGGTTTACTATAGATGCTGTGAACCCCAGCCTAAAGGCTGGGGTTAAAATAGGGCTAAGTGCAGCGACATCACAGAGTCACTTAATAACACAAGAACATTGCATATTATTTACCCGCCGCCACAAACCTCGCCACCTCTGCAATCTGATCCGTATTAATATAATCAACACCCAGATCCATCATAATGCGCCATGTACGCGCGTTATCAGGCACACCCCAGAAACGGATCTGCCGGTGTAGCGCATGCGCTTTGGCAATATCGGTTTTGAGCAATGCCAGGTCTGCCGCAGGAATATCACCCTCGCCCTTCCATTTGCTGTATTTAGAAAAATCTGCGCTGAACAAACCGATACGGTTGATATTCCTGATATGCGAGGCATCATTGATCTTGCCATCAAACAAAATATACGCGGGATATGAATTGAACTGTTCTGCCGGCAGCTGGTTCCCGGTGATCACAAAACGAACCGAGCGGTTAACGAGTATGGGAAATTTCTCAATACTCTTTATCACCGCGTTCAATGTTTGCAAAGAATCAGTTTTGATATCGATCAGCAACTGCAGTACCGAAGAAGTATCGGCATACGCATAGCCTTTGTTCTCCTTCACAGAATTTGCCAATTTTTGAAGATAGGAACCTTCAAACAACACATCACGCTTCAGGTATTTGGCGCCGTGGGCAACAAACAAGGTATCATTGATCCATAATACATCCGCTTCAATAGAGCCTAATTGAAGGTCATGCGCCTGGCTAAATGGAACATTGTGGTCATAGTCATTGTGCGCATGTACGTTAGCGATGGTATATTTTGTGGGCTGCGCTTCAGCAAATAAACCTGAAGCCAAAAAAAAGAATGTAAAAACAAGTTGCCGTGCCATATGAAATATTAGGATTCCAAATTACCGATATCTTCTAACATTAAAACACCAAACCGTGCCTCCGTGCCTTTGGGTGAGAAATATTTTTGCACACGGAGACACAGAGGCACGGTTGAGAGTTAACTTTGAGCCTCTATGTCACTATTCATCGCATCTTTAAACTCAGGCAGTAACGGCAATTGCTACTATGTTGGCAATGACCAGGAAGCCGTATTGATAGATGCCGGCATTTCCTGTCGCGAGACGGAAAGGCGGATGAAAAGACTGGGACTATCGATCGATAAAGTAAAAGCCATTTTCATCTCCCATGAACATGGCGATCATATTGCCGGTGTTTCTGTATTAGCCAAAAGATACCACCTGCCCGTTTATATCACTGCACCAACGATGCTCCATGGTAGGATCATACTGGAGAAAGAAAAAATAAAAAGTTTTATCGCCCACCAACCTGTTACGATCGGGGCATTGTCCATTACTGCTTTCCGGAAATTTCATGATGCCAGCGACCCGCATAGTTTTATCATCAGTTCCGGCGCAGTGAATGTAGGTGTGTTCACCGATCTCGGTATCTGCTGTGAGCAACTGGTTGATCATTTTCAAAAATGTCATGCCGCTTTTCTTGAAGCGAATTATGATGTTGATATGCTCGAGAAAGGTGGCTACCCCTACCATCTAAAGCAACGGATACGCGGCGGTGAAGGGCATCTGTCAAACAAACAGGCGCTGCAATTATTTCTTGATCACCGGCCCTCGTATATGAGCCATCTGCTATTAGCGCATTTGTCTAAAAATAACAATGACCCGAAAATAGTTGAGGATCTTTTCAACCAACACGCCGGGAACACAAAGATCATCATCGCTTCGCGTTATAAAGAGACGGATGTGTATCATATTACTTCAGACGGCATACCTCTACCTTTCAGGCTGCATAGAAAACTGGTGGTTAAGAAACCCTATAACCAGCTTTCGTTATTTTAATACGATCAATTAGCGAATTGCGGATTAACGAATTAGTGGATTTGAGTACTTGTAATTCGGCAATCCGTTAATCATTTTCATCTCACCTGAAAAAATCATTAAAGAATTTGACGGTCAATAAGTCTTTTTTATCGGCGAATATTAAATTCCGCCCAAACCCAATAATAACAGGCATTTCAGCCAAATATTCTCACCTATTCCGATTAAACTATTACCGATTATTTTAGTCATAGGCGCTCTTATCAGTTTACCTTGATAAGGCATTTGTTTAACTGCTGCTTACACTTATTTTATGAAGAAAATAGTTTTCTCTTTTTTCCTTCTTTGTATTACCACTGCAACCATCGCTCAAACCACCGGCACCTTGAAAGGAAAACTGGTTGACAGTACCAGTAAACAATCCTTAAAAGATGCCTCTATTACCATACTCGATCCCACAGATTCTACACTTGAATTGTTTGGGCTCGCGAAAGCAGATGGAACTTTCGAGATCCTGAATATTTCTTTCGGTACTTACCTGGTGCATATCAATTTCCAGGGATACGAATCCATTTTCAAAAACATCACCCTTTCCAAAGCATCGCCCGAAAATAATATGGGTAGTGTATACCTTAGGCAGGCAGTAAATGATCTTGGAAATGTAACAGTAACTCAATCCGCCATAAGGGTAAAAGGCGATACCATGGAATATAACGCTTCCAGTTTCAAAACAAAACCCAATGCGGTGGTTGAGGACCTGATCAAAAAATTCCCGGGTATGGATGTTGACAAGAGCGGAACGATAAAGGCACAGGGAGAAACTGTGCAAAGGGTTTTGGTAGATGGCAAACGTTTCTTTGGCGATGACCCCAAACTCGCCACCAAGAACCTGCCACCGGATATTGTTGATAAGATACAGGTATTTGATGACCTCAGCGACCAAAGTAAGTTCACCGGTTTTGATGATGGCAACCGTATCAAGACAATTAACATCACCACTAAAAAAGATAAACGCAAAGGCTATTTTGGAAAAACAGTTGCGGGTGTTGGTAGCGATGAGACTTACGATGAAAGCGTGAACATCTCAAAAATGAATGGCGATCAGCAGATCACCATCAATGGCCAGGGCAATGATATCAACAAACAGAATTTTACCGTGCAGGATTTCCTTGGCGGAGGTAATGGCGGTGGCCGCGGTGGAGGAGGTGGTGGTGGAAGAGGCGGTGGCGGAGGTGGTGGTGGTACCGGCAGCGGTATTACTACAAGCTGGGCCGGTGGCATGAACTACCACAATTCAATGGGTAAGACAGGTGATATCAGTGGCAGCTATTTTTATAATAACCAGCACACCGCATCTGATGGAAAAAGCCTTACGGAAAACATCCTTAACGGTGATTCATCAACCTATAATAACCGGACGAATTCATCGATCAGGCAGAATGAGAACAATCGTTTTAACCTGAACATAGAGAACCGTCTCGACAGCAACAATTCTTTTGTGTTCCGTCCGAATATCGCTTTCCAGCATACCACGCCTGTTTCATATTCCACAACTTTAACCACAGGTGGCCCGAATGGTAAACTCATCAACCATTCTGTGAACAATACTTCGGGGGTTAACAACGGCTACAATATTAATGGGACCAATTTACAGTTCAGGCACCGCTTTAAAAAGAAAGGGCGCACACTTTCATTGGATGTAAATGTATCTGCCAATACAAATGACGGCGAAGGATTCAATTATGCGATCAATGATTTTTATACACCTATTGTAAGAACCGATACCATTAACCAGTATTATAAAAGCAATTCACATTCGTTCAGCATCAGCCCTACACTTTCCTATACCGAGCCGATCGCTAAGAACCAGATGATCGAAGTGAACTACAACCATTCGTACTCTCACAATGTTTCAGAGAACAATACTTTTGAATTTAGCAACAACACAAAAGGATTTACCCGTTTCGACAGTCTTTTCAGCAACTCCTATAATTATACCAATACATCCAACAGGGCAACAGTGAATTACCGCATACAGAACGCGAAATATAATTTCAGTATGGGAACGGGTATGCAGTTCACGCATCAGAGCAGTGTGAATACAACGAAACATATCAATGTAGAGAACAGCTTTGTGAACTTTACGCCTACAGTGAACTTCCAATATATTTTTGCGCGTTCAAAGAATTTGCGCATTAACTATACCGGCAGAACAGGGCAGCCAACCGTTTCGCAGTTACAACCTTTGACCACTACCAGCGATTCCATTAATTTCCAGGTTGGTAATCCAAACCTGAAACCACAGTTCACGCATAGCCTGCGGATCCTGTACAATTCATTCAACCCGATCACGCAGCACGTATTCATTGTTACCGTTAACGCAAGTACTATTGTAAATGATATACAGAGTTCCATCATACAAAACCCAAATGGCGGTAAAACAACTACTGCAGTGAACCTGGATGGCACCTACAATATTTCCGGGTATATGAATTACGGTTTCCCGTTACGTAAACCCAAATCAAATCTGAATTTTACAACCAATGTAAATTATTCACAGGCGCAGACATTGGTAAACAAACAAAGCAGCTTTACGCGAAATACTTCTTTGAGTCAAACCATTAAATGGACCACCAATCTGAAGGATAATTTCGACATGAACTTCAATGCCACTACTACTTATTTTATTGCGCGCAATAGTTTGCAGTCTACGCAAAATGCAAACTACTACTCGCAATCAATTGGTACCGAAGCAACCTATTTCAGCAACAGCGGATGGATCTTAGCTGTTGATTTTGATTATACCTACAGCGGTAATCACGCAGCCGGGTATAATACAAGCGTACCACTCTTAAATCCATCTATCGCAAAGCAATTCTTAAAAAATAAGGCAGGTGAAATCAGGCTATCTGTGTTTGACCTGTTGAACCAGAATCAGAGTGTAAGCCGCACCATAACCGGTAACACCATTGTAGATTCAAGAAGCAATGTATTAACACGTTATGCCATGCTCACCTTCACTTACAATCTCCGCCGGTTTGCCGGTAAACAACAAAGGATGCCGGGATTGTTGAGAGGACTGAGAGGTGCAGGCGGTGGAAAAGGTGGACAGATTAGAGGTGGTGGAAACGGTGGTGGAAGAAGGGGGTAACCCCCCAACCCCCTGAAGGGGGGCTAACATTGTTTCCTAAATATAAAATGCAATACACTTCACGCATCGCATTTCTAGTTAGAGGTCCCGCTCAGCTCCCCCTTCAGGGGGTTGGGGGGTTAAAACAAAAATAATCTTTCCCCTCCCACTTTCTTCTTCGCTCCACCAATCGCCCGGATATTGTACGTGAATGTTGCCATCAGGTATCTTGAAAGTACATTGGTGGTATTGGTAGTGATCATGTTCCTGCTTGCAAAGTTGTTAATGCTCTTCCCTGAATTAAGTATATCAAATACACTGATACGCAATACTCCTTTTTCATCCTTCAGCATGGTAAAGTTGATCGCAGCATTCCAGCGTGTAAAGCTGTTGGGAACTCCTGGCGTGACGGTTCCATAATTGTTATATGAAAAACTGCTCTCCCATATCACGTGCTTTGGCATGCGAACGATTAGTTCTGAACTCAAATTGTAAGTAGTCAGCTTTAATGGTTTAAACTGTGTACTACTGTATTGCGTAAAATTGTACCCTACACCTCCATTGTTGTTCAGTTCCACTTTGTCATTAAAATTAAAGTTCAGTCCACCCCATTGCTGCAGGTTATAGGTTTCCTGGTTACTGCTTTCACCGTTGAACATGAGTTTGTATTTATTGTAACCATACCATGCTCCAAAGTTCCAGCTCAGGATAAATTTCGGATTGTTTTTATACTGCCTGTTGATATTATAATTGATGCCGAAATTAGCAGTACCATCTGCATTGATCGGGTAGTTTGTCTGGATACCTTTCTGATCAACTGTGATAGCCTGTATCACATCGTTCTTAGAATAACCACCATTTCCATTCAACCCGATGTTGAGGCTCTTCTTTGTATTGTTGATATAATAATTCAAAGAAAAATTGTGTCGCTCTGTTGGGAGCAGATTAGGGTTTCCCCTGCTGATCACATACGGATTGGTATTATCAGCAACAGGTATCAGGTAATTATAATTGGGCAATGCGATATCCTTGTTATAGGAAAAATTCAGCTCCTTGTAAGTAATATTCAATCCCGGCAGAAGGTTATCGCCTTTTTGTTTGATCGGTGTTGGCAATGAGGCAAGCACATTATTCACGCTTTGCGATAATACTCTCAAATTGGGTTGGAAAGTAAAATTTTTATTCCTGTACTCAATACCTGTTGTGAGATAAGCACGGTTGCTCTCTCTGAAGAACTTGCTGCTTAGCAAACTATTCACTATATCATATTTCTGGTTCACGGTATTGGGATTAAAAGTAGTGATCGCATTGTTCAGCTTACTGTATTCATATCTTCCTCCAACACGTAAGTTCCACAATTTACCAAGCGGTTCACTATAGTTGAAACTTACTACTGCATCGGTTCGTGGCACACCTTCGTCACGCAACTGGCGCAGCAGGCTATCATAGGTAGTTGGATAGAGGTATCTCGTTTTTGAATCGGTATAATAATCATTGAACCGGTTGTTCACATCCAGGTTATGAAAAATGGTATAGCGCCGGCCTTTTTTTACAGGAGACAGGTGAGTGAACGTAAATGCATGGCGATAATAATAAGTGTTTGCCAGGTTGTTCTGATAGATATTTCCGTTGCTCAATGGGCCCAACTTATTATTGATACTGTTGATAGTGCTATACCTGTCTTCATCCTGCAAACCGATCGTGTAATTGGCACTTACCTGTATTGTATTAACCGAATCCGGTTTGAACTTTCCACCGATCCCGATATTATGCGCGTGCGTTACCACGGTACCGGTTACCAATGTATTATTGTTGATCACCGTATCGCCTGTATATTGCCTGGTATCGGTTTCATTAAGCCTGTCTATCAAAATATTACCATAGAAATATTGCGCGAACATGGATTGCTTTGCGTTCGGTGCATGGTTCATATTAAATCCTAAACCTTTGCTCGTTGCAATACCACCGTAGTTTTGTATACCTCCAAAGCTTACACCATTGATGGAGATCCCGCTACCCGCGCCGTTTGTCCAGATGCTGGTGCTGCGGCTGTTGAGATTACTGTTTGAACGGTCGAGCCCGCCGGCCTGCATCAGGTCGCTCATGCCAAAACCCGGCTTGTTCAGATTGTTTGTATAAGCTAAAAGGCTCATCTGGAAGGTATCGCGGAACACGTTTGCGATACCGCCTCCTTCAAATCTTTCATCAGATCCGCCACCGGCATATATTTTTCCGAACCAACCTTTTTTCATTCCTTTTTTCAATGTGATGTTCACAACCTTCCCCACATTATTCAGGTTATCATCGCCATTGCGAAGCAGTTCTTCTTTATCATCCATCACCTGTACTTTGTCAATGATATTGGCAGGAAGATTTCTTGTAGCCATTTTTGGATCGCTGCCGAAGAAAGTTTTTCCATCAACCAATATCCTGTTCACCACTTTACCATTCACACTGATATTTCCATCTGCATCTACCTGTACACCCGGTAATTTTTTCAGGAGATCCTCCACCAATGCATTCGGAAGTGTTTTAAAAGCGGTAGCATTAAATTCGATGGTATCATGTTTCATGGAAACAGGCGGGCGTTCGGAAACAACGATCACTTCATCCAATAACTGCGAAGTGGCAACCATTTTAACTGTGTCAAAGATCAAATTGCTTTTGCCTGCTGTAAGGGTAAATTCTTTTCTGAATGCCTGGTAACCAGAAAATGTAATGATCGCGCGTAAAGGAAGATCCAGTGGTAACCCACCTACTTTAAAATCGCCGTCGGGATTACTCAAACGATAGGTAACGATCACGGTGTCTTTTGCTTTAAAAACGGTGACGGTAGCAAAAGCCAGCCCCTTGCCCGCCGAATCTGTCAATTTACCGCTGATCGTACCGGATTGAGCAGATGCTGCTAAGGCGGAGAAGAAGATCATTAAAAGTAGAGATACCTGTTTCATGTATAAGAATTAGTTTTTTATATGCCGTATGATGCCCTGCATAAGAACCCGGTGATGATGCAAGGTTGGAATTGGTTCCAAAAAAAATAACTGGTTTTATATGAGCGGTTGGTTAAGGCATGCCATGGGCCTTGCCAACTCATGACATGCCTTTCAACCGTTCATTTAAGGGATTTGTGCATGTTCCGCACATGCAACATTTACATAACTGCTAAATGCGCCAAACGTTACATTTATTTGACCAGGTTTTTATAATCCAGGAAAACGCCCCGCCCTGTAACCTTTATGGGACCGTAGTAATAACCCCATCCGTCTTTTGATCTTATGTATTTGTTCCTGAATTTTTCATGCAAGTCGGCTGAGATCTTTTTGCCATCAACAATGAACTGTTCTTTATCAAGCGCAAACCAACCTGTTTTCATATCCATCCGGATACCATCCGCTTCCAGGTCCCGAATTATGTTCCGCATTACTTCAGCTGATTCCTGTACGCGTGCATCGTCTTCCGATGCCCTTGCCCGCATAGCTTCCTGTTTACGAATACGTGCCTCGTCACGTTCAGTGAGATCCGAGTATTTTACCACATCGCCGTACCGGGCATACCCATCTTTGCCTGCACTATTAAAACTGTCACGGAACACTTTGTCACCTGCCTTGATTACATCGGCATATACAACGTACCCGCCTTTTTTTAACATGATGGCGGTATCAACTTTCATTTTCACATTCGATTTTATTTTATCTGCTGCTTTTCTGTTCATATCCAGTTTTGCCTTCTCAGAAACGGCTTTATGGAAAGTATCTATAAGCCGGTTGTATTCTTTATTCATCCGGGAGCTGTCATGCAGCGCTTTCTGGTGATTTAACAACAGGTCGCGTTTGTAATCGGCAGAGATCCGTCTTGCTTCCTGGTCAAGCAAACGCTGTTCGTTCAACCGCAGTTGGCTCTCGTGTAGTCTTGTTTGCTTATCCAGCAACTTCGCTTCACGGTCTGCGGCAGCCATCTCGCGCCTTTCTTCTGATCTTTGCTTTCGGTATTTAACTGCATTTTCTATATCGTTGATCACCGCATCATACTTAGCAAAATCATTTGTGCTAACCGGCTTATTGTCGACAAACAGTTCTGTTATTTTACCATTCACTTTCCTGAAATTATACAGCGTCCCGTCTTTCTTTGTTGCTGAAATAAATTCAGTTTTATCGTCGTCATTATCTTTACGATCGATAGTTATTCCCGTAAATAAATTCGATATGCTGTCTGATACCGCCGAATAGGTTCTTAGCTTAAGTGGCACTGAACTTTCTTCGCCAAATATGGATCTGCCGGAGTTGATCCTGCCTTGTATTTTCCTGGGCGTTGTATCAATGAAGTAAGGCGTGGCAGGTGAATAGGACAATCCTTCAAAAACACGCACAATAGGTTCTTTGGCTGTTACTGGTTTCCGCAATTTCCGGTAATCGATCCTAGACATTTGTTGTTCGTCCAATACATTTTCGCTTTGGCTGTTAGTTTTTACTGATGCAGACAACGGTCCAGTAACAACGGGTGTTATTTTTTTCGCAGCAGCGAAAGAGAACAGAATGAAAACGCCCATGCCAAATGTGAGCAGGCTTTTTTCTGTTGCATTCAGTGTTTTATTCCTCTCGCTGATAATGCGTTTGACCCTGTTGAGCAACTGGTTTTTCTTTCCGGGGAAGCCAACCGTGTAAGAAGGTGTAGAAAAATTATATTCCTGGAACGCGATCAGTGCATTGATAAATTTTGTTTTACTGTTGGTGATGGATATGGCAATATCATCGCAACAATTTTCTCTTTCTTCGCGTATCATGGAAGATAACCACATCAGTGCAGGATTAAAGAAGAAAATAGTTTCTGCAAAACTTTGCAGCAGGTTCATAAAATAATCCCTTCGTTTGATATGCGCCAGTTCGTGTAACAGGATGGCCTCAATTTCATCGGAAGGCAAATGCGCCAACAATCCTAAGGGTAATAATATCACTGGTTTCAACACGCCCATTACCACAGGCACTTTCACTACTCCCGACTCTAATAACTGTATCTGTTTTTTGATCCCTAATGTCAATACCAGTTCATTCACCCTGTCTTTCCACGCAACAGGGGCCGCGTAGGTCTTATAATGTTTTAAACGCTGTACATAGGCAAGATTGGCCGTTAACCTGATAAACCTCGCGATAAAGATCACGAACCAGATCATTACGATCAGTGAAGCGTGGGTATTAAAATAATCTTTGAAACGTTCAGTGAAAGTTTGACTGGCCGCCGCATCATTCGCACGTGAAAATACAATGTCGTTAATAACCGGTGCCGGATTTGAAATCACCGGCGATGTTATAACCGAAGCGGTATTTGCTTTTGCAAGGCTCAGTTCCTTTACGAAAGTAACCATCGTTACCGCTATGAACAGGAAGAACAGCACCGTTAACATCCCGTATCTTTTTCGCGCGTTCGACTTGCGCGTACCGATCATTACGGCTCCTGTAACAATCGCCAATAAAAGGCCCTGCCATAGTGAGTGGATCAGCGTCCAGCACAAGGCGAGCACGAGTTCGTTTTGCAGGAAGAAAAAGTTCATCGTTAGTATTTTTTTAGATGTCTGATTATTTTTATTTTGGAATTTTGGAATTGGGAGATTGGGAAATTTCTTCCCGGTCGGGATTTTCTATCAATTCCAAAATTTCCCAATTCCAAAATTCCAAAATGCCTTTACTTCCCCAGCTTCTTCACCAGCTCCTTTATCGCCTCCAACTCTTTCTTCGAAGTTTTTTTGTTGCCGAGTAATTGCATCAGCAGGCTGCTGGCTGATCCATTGTACATGGTGTCTACAAAACGCTCCAGTAAATAATTCTTGGTCACCTGTTCTTCTGCGGCAGGTATATAGATATGCTTCATCTGCGATTCATCGCGGGTGAGTAATTTCTTATCCACCATGATCTGCATCAGTTTTAAAGTAGAAGTATACTGAACAGCTCTTTTCTGTTCATTCAGTGAATCATTTACAAATCTCACTGTTGAAGGTCCGTGCTCCCACAATACCTGCAGGATCTCCAGTTCTGATTTGGTGGGTTCGATACCGGGTGTATTATGTTCTTTCATAAACTAAAGGTAGGAAATATTTCGTACGAACAAAACTTTAGGTAACTTTTTTTTCTAAAATTTTCTTACAGGCCAAAAAAGCTGAACGCAAAACGCTGAACGCCTAACGCCATTTTGTTGGCGTTTTGCGTTCAGCGTTTTGCGTTCAGCACTAAGCGTTGTGTTATATAAATGATGCTAATTCACAGGTGCCACCGGCCCCTTACGAATCGCTTTTACAGGAGGCGGCCACGTGGCTGGTCCGCGACCACCACCATTTCCACGCCCACCTCCTCCACCGCCACCGGCGGGAGTCTGCGTCAGATCTGCTTTATCATGCGGCATAAACTTAGGATCCTCAGAAGCCATATAAACAAGAATAGCAGTCAGTATTGCGTTATTGCGCAGGTCATCAAATACTATTTTATCATAGGTATCACGGTTTGTATGCCAGGTATAATCAAAATAGGACCAGCCCAATGCACCTAATGAAAAACCAGGTGCGCCTGCTGCCACGAAAGATGCATTATCAGAGCCACCGCTTGCAGGTGTTCCCGGGAAACTTGTACGGATAGAATCACGCATTGCTTTTGGAACAGCTGCTAACCACTTCGGAAGAAAATCGCCGGAATATTTAAAACCAGCACCACCAATACTTACCACACGGCCCGTACCATTATCCTGGTTGAACAATGCCTGTATCTTATTCATCATTTCAGGATGGTCCTCCGTAAATGCACGCGATCCGTTCAATCCCTGCTCCTCGCTGCTCCAATGCCCTACAAGGATCGTTCTTTTAGGATTTGGATAAATGAGTTTCAGGATACGCATTGCTTCCATCATAGTGAGCGTGCCTGTACCATTATCAGTTGCTCCGCTTCCACCATCCCATGAATCGAAGTGTGCAGAAAGCATTACATATTCATCAGGTTTTTCAGATCCTTTGATCTCGGCAATCGTATTGAATGTTGGAGTAGTGCCTGTATGTTTTGAATCTGCCCTGATCGTGATCACAGGATTGTCTCCGTTCTCAACCAAACGGTATAACATACAATAATCTTCCAGCGCAATATCTACGGTTGGGATCTTGGTTGTAACGGCATAAAAGATTTTGTCAACACCGAAACCTGCGGACCATGTATTACTAATGATCCCCGCAGCTCCTGCTTTTTCCAGCACAATTTGCATCATACGTGAAGAGTAACCGGTCTTCTTGATGCGTGCCGCCCATGCAGTTGTTTTTGCCGCGCGGTCCTTGGTCATTTTGTCCATGGACTCTTTCGTTGCAAATCTTGTCCAGTTATCATCGGGTCTGCCGGTTGGTTGTAACATTGAGATCATTACAAATTTTCCTTTCACATTGGGCAACCATGCTTGGAAAGCCATTGAATCAGCCACTTCAGGAATGATGATCAGTTCTGCTGTAACACCTTTGCTTTTGGTTTTAGGCGACCAGGCAAGTTGTGTTCCTTCAAGTGATCTTACGCGGGGAGAAACCATATCAATATGTGTAACGCCTCTTTCCCATGCTTTCCATTCGCCCCATTGTTCATTGCGGGCCGATACCCCCCAACCGGTGTATTTGTCAACAGCCCAGTCGTTTGCCTTTTTCATTTGCGGTGTGCCGATCAGTCTTGGCCCGATCTGGTCAAATAACTCATGGGCCAGTTTTTCCAGCTGCGAATTTTGTGTGCCTTCTTTTACAATGTTATCTACCACGGGATTGCTCTGCGCAATGACCGTATTGGCCGACAAAGCCATTGTGATAACAAAAAGCCCGGCCATATTCCTGATATAACCGGGGAGCAGATAGTTTAGGGGAGTTTTCATGGCCCCAATTTATTAAAACATTGGATATGGATATTCAAAATCGGTCAATGCATTTGTATTCTTCTTTTTATAATACGATTTGACGGTTTCCAGTTCAGTCCTGTAGTTTTTTCTTTACACTGCAAATTACCTTCGCTACCAAAAGATAGCAATATTCGTTATTGGGGGTGGACCAGGCATGATGTTACTTTGTTCCATCACATTAAGCAGAGAAGTGAAAGCTTCGAACCGAAAATGGGAGTAATTTAATTTCCAGCATCCTTTGTAAAGATCTTAGAAATTCCTAGAAAAATCAGTAGCAGTTTGCTACACGAGCCTTGTCGGGAGAGATTCCTACAAGGCTTTTTTATGTCCACGCCCTGAAGGACGTGGCAAAGAAGGACGTGGCAAAGAAGGGCGTGGCAAAGTCTACGAAAAATACTTCTTCATAAAAGGGGTAGCCTTTAACTCTTCGAGGTTTTCGATGCTCAAGGGCTTGCTGATGAATTGCATCACCACGGGGTACTGTTTTGCCAGGGCAAAATCTTCGGGGTCGATGGTAGAGGAAAGGATAACGATCTGTGTATTGGGCAGTTTTTCTGAAAAACGCGGGTTGTATTCATGCAGGAATTCCCATCCATTCATTACCGGCATATTAATATCGAGCAGGATCAATTCTGGTGCATTGTCGGCAGGGTGAGGATCATTGGCAAAAAGGTTTTCGAAATATTCAAGTGCTTCGCTTCCATCTATCGCAGTATCTACTTCCGTTGCGAAGCCCGTTCGCTTTAATAAAAGCTGGGAAATAGTAAGAGATATTGTGTCATCATCAACGCAAAGTACTTTCCTGATCATCGGATTTTGTTAAATTGTTTATTTACCAGCACGCTATCGTTTTGCCGCTCTAAGGACAATTTCCAAAAAAGAGTTTACAAAACTGAATTTACTCTTTTTTATTAACCCGCCGAAAGTAAAAATTATTAGGGATACAAACTTAAAACAGCATTAAAAAAATAAAATAAATATTTGACTATCAACCAATTTACTGTCTATGAGTCGTCTGCTGGCTTCAGCGTCTTGCTGCTTTCTCCCATATAACAGTCTGCTTTCCAAAAAGATAATACACCAGGCCCTCGATCATCCCATAATTCATCAGGCAGAAATAATAGGGTGCAAAAAATAACCGGAACCGCATTTCCCGGCGTCGAAAAAGATATCCGGCAAATGCGGACATATAAAACAGCAGCTGTATAATCAGCAACAGGCCTGTGAAACTAACCATACCATCCTGCCATGCTAAAACGATATTCAGGATAAAAGCCAATACCAGCAGGTAAGGTGTTATGATCCATCGGAGTATGCGGTGGCTGATGTATGAAATCCATAGTAAGGGTTGTGGCAAAGGAAGCAACAGATTAGGCAACCGCAACATAGACTGTATGCCCCCCGCAGCGATGCGTACTTTCCGTTTGCGTTCTTCCGAAACAGAAGCAGAGGCCGTTTCTGTTGCAAAGGCCCTTGGTTCGTATTTGATACGATAACCTTTGGCAGCGATCTTCATCGAGATCATAAAATCATCAACCAGTGTATCGGCTGGCACCGGTTCATACAAAGCCGTGCGGATACTGAATAATT
Source organism: Bacteroidota bacterium (assembly GCA_040388705.1). Taxonomy (GTDB): domain Bacteria; phylum Bacteroidota; class Bacteroidia; order Chitinophagales; family Chitinophagaceae; genus Sediminibacterium. The sequence continues at coordinate 850,095 of JAZKBI010000003.1, forward strand.
CACCGGCAGCGCCAACAACAGAATAGATCGTTGATTCGGATCTTTTCACGATGGATTCATAGCGCCAGTAAAATCCTTCGCCTGAAACTGCGTCCGTAACCTTAGATATATCGATGCGTTTTTCACCCGCAACCGCACCGGTCTTTTCTTGCGTGTAGTGTGGAACGATATACAATAGGGCGTCCTGGTTGAGAATGGTATTGGCATCTGTGAACACAACGAGTTCTGTTCTAACCTCCTGCATGGCCCGTTGTATGGCTGCTGTTTTCCCGCTCCTGGCAGGCGCATGCAATAATTTTATCTGTGGGTATTTTGCAATAATCCCCGGCGTATCATCCGTAGATCCATCCGTAACAAAAATAAAATGCAATAGTCCGGCAGGATAGTTAAGCGCAAGCGAATTGTGTATCTTTTCCTCAATACAGGTTTCTTCATTATACGCAGTAACGATCAATGTGATGGAAGGAGTGAATACCTCTTTGCTTTGGTGTTCTGCAGACCGCATCCACCTGATCAATCCTGCCACCAGGTATACCAGAACCGGATAACCGATATAGGTATAAAAAGCAATGATGATGGCTATCAGGAATATCGTTTGCAATTTTTTTCTTTATGGGGTAAACATAGCTATGTTTGACAAAATAGCAACAGCTCTCCCTGAAGCAGGCATTTAATGAGGTTAAAATACGGATTTCCCGAACCTCAGGGGCAGAAAGCAGGCATAATATCCACATCTTTGTTCCTGCGGGTGTTAAGCCTGTACGAATAATTATATTTACCCATTATTAATAAAGCTATAGCTATGCTTAAAGTAGGCGTTTTTGGCGTGGGCCATTTGGGGAAGTTCCACCTGAACAACTGGAAAGAAATGGAAGGCATCAAACTGGTGGGTTTTTTTGATCCTAATAATGAGAACGCGAAAGCTGTTACCGAACAATATGGGCTGAAACGTTTTATGGATGAGGACAAACTGATGGATGCCTGCGATATTATTGACGTGATCGCTCCAACGGATCATCATTTCCAGATCTGTATGCAGGCTATACGGAAGGGCAAACATGTGTTCGTAGAAAAACCATTGGCGCATACAATACAAGAGGGCCGTGATATTGTTAGCATGGTACGCGAAGCAAATATCAAAATGCAGGTAGGGCATGTGGAACGTTTTAATCCCGCTTATCTCGCGATCAAGGACATGACATTAAATCCCATGTTCATTGAAGTACACAGGCTCGCGCAATTCAATCCAAGGGGAACTGAGGTGAGCGTGATACTGGACCTGATGATACATGATATCGATATCATATTGAGTCTTGTAAAGAGCGATGTAAAACATATCTCAGCCAGCGGTGTTGCTGTAATGACGGACACGCCTGATATCGCGAACGTGCGTATCGAATTCAATAACGGTTGCGTGGCCAATCTTACGAGCAGCCGTATCAGCATGAAAAAAATGCGCAAGATGCGTTTGTTCCAGAAAGATGCTTACCTGGGAATTGATTTTCTTGAAAAGAAAACAGAGATCATTAAACTGAAGCAGGAAAACGATACCAATGTTTTTTCTTTTGATATAGAAACTCAGAACGGCAAGAAAACGATCGCCATAGCCAACCCGGTGATCCAGCCGTTGAACGCTATTAAACTGGAACTGGAAGCTTTTGTTGATTCCATCATCAATAACAAACCCACTATTGTAAGTGAACTCGATGGTTTTCTTGCGATGGAAGTAGCGCACCAGATACTTGAGAAGATCAATAATACCAGCATTCTTGTTTAGGAGTTAAAAGTGAATAGTTAAAAGTTAAGAGCAGTAAGCAGCCCATTAACTTTTAACTATTAACTTTTAACTATTAACTATCCGGCCAATGAGTAACAGAAAAAAGAATATCACCTGGTATCTTATCAGCGATTACATTTTTTCTGTGATCAGTTTACTGCTTTTTATAAAGTGGATCTCGCCATTTGATATTACAACCGATGCATTCTTGAAAATTGCCGCTATCGCCGGCGGCTGGATATTGTTTTATGCATTTGCGGGAAGTTATCACCGCTCACTGTATGAGAAATCGAGGTTGAATGAATTAACCTCTACCCTTATCTACACATTTCTCGGTTGCCTGTTAGCAGGCCTGTTCAATTTTGGCCTGGGCATTACCACTATTGGCTCGGTTGCCCTGTATTTTTTGTTACAATTCAGTCTTGTTTTTTTGGGAAGAAGCTTATTGCTCTACCGTGTGAAAAAAGCGTTGATGAGGGGAGATATTTTTTTTAACACACTTATTGTAGGCAACAATCCGCACGCCGTTAAGCTCTATAAAGAGTTGAATAAAAATTTCAGTTACCTCGGGTTTAAAACATTGGGGTTTGTTACTGTAACGGATGAAGTAAAGAATGGCTTGAGCAAATGGTTGCCGCACCTGGGTACTGTGCAACAGTTGGTTACGTTGATCGATCAATACCAAATTGAAAAAGTGATATTATCTCTCGATAAAAAACAGGATCCGCTTACAGAAGAACTGGTGAATCAACTGGCGCAAAAAGATGTGGACATCAAACTCGTGCCAAATACACTCGATATCATTTCCGGTTCAGTTAAAACCAACAATGTGTTGGGCGCGATGCTGATCGATATACAAAGCAGTGCTTTATCACCACGTGAACAAAATGTAAAACGGTTGATCGACCTGTTGTTGTCTGTAACCAGCCTTGTTGTACTAAGCCCTTTGTTATTATTTATTGCGATCAGGACTGCGCTCTCATCCAAAGGCAGTGTTTTTTATAGCCAGGAAAGGATCGGCTATAAAGGAAAACCTTTTACCATTTACAAGTTCCGCAGCATGGTGGCGGATGCGGAAAAGAACGGACCAGCCTTATCGAGTGATAATGATCCGCGCATCACCAAATGGGGAAAGATCATGCGTACCTGGCGATTAGATGAATTACCCCAACTATGGAACATCATTAAAGGCGATATGAGCCTGATAGGGCCGCGGCCGGAAAGAAAAGAATACATTGACCAGATAATGAAATTAACCCCGTATTACCGGTACCTGCTTAAGGCCAAGCCCGGGCTTACTTCCTGGGGCATGGTGCAATTCGGATATGCATCCAGCGTGGACGAAATGATCGAACGGATGGAATACGACCTGATGTACATTGAGAACGCCTCCCTCCTGCTGGATTTTAAGATCATGATGCACACTTTACGCATCATTCTATCCGGCAAAGGCAAATAATTTTCAGCGGAATGAATATTGCATTACTTTTCCGTCGGGACATTAAATTCGGTCGGGACGCTAAAGCGGCCTGAACGATAACGCACTAAAGAATTTCCCTACCTATTTTACTTAATGAAACACCGGATCAAAATACTCTCTTCAAAGCAGATCAATGCAGTTAAATGGGATCGATGTGTTGCGGAGAACGCGAACGGCCTGATCTATTCATCCACTGTCTATTTAAATGCCATGTCGAAGAACTGGCATGGAATTGTGATCGATGACTATGCAGCAGTGATGGCGCTGCCCTGGAAAAGAAAACTCCGGATCCGGTATGGATATACGCCACCCTTCATGCAACAGTTGGGGCTTGTTGGTGAAGCGACGAACGAGGAGTTTCAAAGAATCTTAAAACTGTTTTATAAATTTTTTCCCCTGGCGGATGTGAATTTCAATTTCGCAAACACAAACATCCAGCAGTTGTTACCCGTTATTCCGCGAAATAATTTTACTATTGATTTATCGACAGGTTATGACCGGATCAAAGCAAATTACAAAAGCAACCTGAAAGAAAACATCCGCAAAGCATCGCATGAATCATTGGCATACACTGAAGCCGGCGTAACAGAAGGCATCACCATGTATCATTCACAATACCATGAAAGAATGAAACACATTAAGGAGAAAGACTACCTGCATTTTTCAAAACTTTGCGATCATCTAAAAGACAGCGAGCATTGTTTTGCGAGGGCGGCAAAGAATAACAAAGATGAAATATTAGCGATCGCGGTTTTCTTAAAAGATAATAAGCGTATCTACAATATGATGAATACCACCACCACTCATGGACGGGAAAAAGAAGCCAATCATTTTCTTCTCAACCAGGTGTTGCATGAGTTTGCGGGACAATCACTGCTGTTTGATTTTGAAGGTTCTGAACTGCCGGGTGTGCGTGAGTTCTATGAGAACTTCGGTCCGATGAACCAGCCCTATTTTCATTATCATTATAACGGTTATTCCTGGCCTATAAAGCTATTGAAGAAATAATTTTTAGTACATGGACGATTGAAACATGCATCTGCATTTACAGCGGCACTTCTTTTCTTCGTTTTTCTTTTATTGATCCGTCCACTATCGCAGGCATTATGTGTGTTGTGAATACCGATAGAAGAAAAACGAAGAGAAAAAGAAAAGAAGGGAAATTGCTTCAATATCGTGGTCACCTTAGTTCTCTATGGAATTTATTTCACTAAGAGAAAGACAAGAGAAAAAGAGCAAAGGAGGAATCCCTCTTACTACACTCTTTTTCTCCTAAACTCTTGCTGAAATTTCTATGCGTTACGGGCTGCCAATATCTGCTCAGCGATCATGAGATCTGCGGGACGTGTTATCTTGATATTCTCATATTCACCCTCGATCAAAAATACCTGTTGTCCCGATGCTTCGACAACTGTGGCTTCGTCGGTAAAAGAATCCTGGTAAGTGGTATTGAACGCAGGTAATAAAATAGCACTCAAAAATGTTTGTGGTGTTTGTATGATGCGCACATGGTTCCTGTCTGCCACAGTATGGTCCGTTCCATTCGCAATACGGATACTATCTGTGGCTGCTACCGCAGGAATGGCACTGCCTTTTTCCAAAGCCTGTTCATAACAACGATGAATAAGTTCCTTGGTTACCAGGCAACGCACGCCATCATGCACGAAAACAACCGAAGGTGCCGATACGAATGCAAGGCCGTTCTGTACGGAATGAAAACGGGTAGTGCCGCCTGCAGTGATCCTGATCCGGTTTCCTGCATGGAGATCCTCAATGATCTGTTCACCTTCTGCAGTATTTTCTGCCGGGAGAACAAGTACGATCTCCATATCATCGAAAGCCTGTAAAAATGTATTGAGTGAATACCACAACAAAGGTTTCTGCTGTAATAACAGGAATTGTTTGGGCATAGCGGCTCCCATTCTCTGTCCGCTGCCGCCTGCTACAATTACTGCATATTTTTTCATCTGTTGGTGTTTAGCGTTCAGGCAGCAAACTGGTCGGGGCGCTAAAGCGACCTGAACGGTTTGGCGCCCAAACTCAATAGCGTTCAGGCCGCTTCAGCGTCCCGACCGCATAAAAAAAGAGCTACAAAAGTAGCTCCTTTCATTTTCTCATGTTCATATACGTGCTACCAAATATAACTATTTATAAATGGAAACTTCGCTTAAACCGGCACTATTTTTCGCACCGCGGTACATGCCGGCACTGTTAAAGATCATGGCTGCATTACCCTGTGAATCAACGCCTATCATACCACCTTCGCCTTCCATTTTAAGCAGTTTATCGTTCACAACCAGGTCCATCGCTTCCTGCAGGCTCAGGCCACGGTATTCCATCAGGCAGCTTACATCATAGGCTGCAACGGCGCGGATAAATATTTCTCCATGACCGGTGCAACTGATGGCACAGGTACGGTTATTTGCATAGGTTCCCGAACCGATCATCGGGCTATCGCCTATCCTTCCGTATTTTTTATTGGTCATGCCCCCGGTTGAAGTAGCTGCAGCAAGATTACCATGCCTGTCGCATGCAACGGCGCCAACAGTTCCGAATTTTTTGTCACGCATCAGTTCTTCCAGGTGATGGTGTGTATGGTCCAGTGAATAATTATCTGAATCGCGGATGGCTTTCCACTGGTCGTAACGGAATTGGGAGAAAAAATATTCATCCGGTTCTAGTTTCACACCTTGCTTAATAGCAAAATCGTTGGCGCCTTTTCCGCTGAGAAAAACATGGTTACTGTTACGCATTACTTCCGTGGCGAGTTCTATTGGGTTGCGAACATTACGAACGCCTGCAACAGCGCCTGCAGAAAGATCAATGCCATCCATAATGGCTGCATCCATTTCCTGCACCCCTTTTTTGGTGAATACGGAGCCACGGCCGGCATTGAATAAAACATTGTCTTCGAGTAGTACGAGTGCTGCTTTAACAGCATTCACAGCAGTTCCCCCTTCTTCAAGTACCGCATAACTGAGATCAAGCGTTTGCTGCAGTCCTTCAAAATATGCTTTCTCCAGTTCAGGGGTCATATCTTCTTTCAGGATAGTTCCTGCGCCGCCATGTATTGCAATTGTAAAGTCTGCCATAGGGCGAAAATAGTTGTTTTGGTGACTGAGAAAATTGAATAAATGAGGATGATTGTTAGAGAAGGTTCAAGATGGGGATGAATTTGTTTGATTCTGTCAAGTCGAAGATGGATTGAATTTACTTCCGCAAGTGTGCGGAGAAGTTCCGCAAGTGTGCGGAGAAGTTGCGCAAGTGTGCGACGAAGTTCCGCAAGTGTGCGACGAACTTCCGCAAGTGTGCGGAGAAGTTCCGCAAGTGTGCGGAGAAGTTCCGCAAGTGTGCGACGAACTTCCGCAAGTGTGCGGAGAAGTTCCGCAAGTGTGCGACGAAGTTCCGCAAGTGTGCGGAGAATTTCCGCAAGTGTGCGACGAAGTTCGGCAAGTGTGCAACGAATTTCCGCAAGTGTG
>JAZKBI010000003.1:856930-901819 GCA_040388705.1 Bacteroidota bacterium
GAACTTCCGCAAGTGTGCGGCGAACTTCCGCAAGTGTGCGGGGAACTTCCGCAAGTGTGCGGGGAACTTCCGCAAGTGCGCACTTAACTAAAAACAGCAACATTATTACTCACTCATTACCTATTCCCCCAACAACAACTCACACTCATGCAGTAACTTCTCCTTATTGATCGGAGCAGTTCCAACTTCTTCGCAAACCAATCCACCCGCGATATTGGCCATTTCAGCTGCGAGATGCATGTTCTTTGTGGTTGCGTACACCAATGAGGCAACAGCGATTACCGTATCGCCTGCGCCGCTTACATCGGCGATGTTTCTGATATGTGTTGGAATGATCTTTACCTCTTCGTCCTGTTGGTAGAAAACACCTTTTTCGGAAAGCGTGATGAATGATATATCGTGTTGCAATTGTTGTTGCAGCGCATTGTGCATTTCCTTCAACGAAGAAAGATCGATCTTATCAACGAGCAAATTCAACCCTTCTTTTACTTCTTTCAGATTGGGCTTGAATAGGGTAACACCTTTGAATGCGAGAAAATTTTTCTTTTTAGGGTCAACGCTTGTTACCACATCGTATTCCTTGCAGAGTTTGATCAGTTCATCGATCAGCCGGGCTGTTAAGACACCTTTATTGTAATCTTCGAAGATGAGTATGCCTGGTTTGTGTTCAGCAAAATAATCTTTTACATTTTTCAGCAACTGATCCTCCAGGTCCGTGTCGAGATCTGACGTGATCTCTGCGTCCAGCCGCATCATCTGCTGGTTACGGCTCATCACGCGGGTCTTGTTGGTGGTGATGCGTTTATCTGATGAGATAATATAAGAAGTATTGATCTGATTTTCTTCCAGCAATTTCAGCAGGTCCTTTCCATCGTCATCTTTCCCGATAATAGAAAACACTGTTGTCTGCGCGCTAAGCGCTACACTGTTCAATGCCACATTTGCAGCGCCGCCAACACGCAACTCTTTTTTCTTCAAAGCAACAACTGGAACAGGTGCTTCAGGCGAGATCCGTTCTACATTGCCCCACCAATAGGTATCCAGCATTACATCGCCAACAATAGCAACCTTGATATTGGCAAAGCTTGAAAATAATTCTGCAAAATTCATCAATCCGTTTTTTTAGAACTGCTAACTGCTATATAGTACAGCGGGATACCGATCAGTGTGATGATCAGGCCTGGCCAGGTAAACTGTGGTTTGTAAATGATCAGCATTACACAAAATGCACTTCCCATTAACATGTATATGGCGGGCAATACAGGGTAGCCGAATGCTTTATATGGTCTTTCTGCATTGGGCATTTTTTTGCGGAGGATAAAAATACCGCCGATCGTGAGTACGTAAAATATTACGACGATAAAGGAAACCATGTCAAGCAAATCGCCATATTTTCCACTCAAACATAAAAGAGATGCCACAATACATTGTGCCCATAAGGCCCAACCCGGTACAGCATTCTTGTTTAGCTTGCCTGCTTTTTTAAAGAATAATTTATCCTGCGCCATCGTATAATATACGCGTGCACCGGCGAGGATCAATCCATTATTACATCCAAATGTTGAGATCATGATCATTATGGCGATCACATAGGTACCAACATCGCCAAAGATAACTTTAGAGGCATCAACAGCTACCCTGTCAGATTTTGCAAAAGCAATATCATGTAAAGGCAATACACCTAAATACATCAGGTTACAGGAAACATAAATGATGGTTACGATCAGTGTCCCCAGGAACAGGCTGAATCCTATGTTCTTTTTTGGGTTTTTGATCTCGCCGGCAATGAACGTTACATTGTTCCATGCATCGCTGCTGAATATGGAACCAACCATGGATGCTGCAATAGCACCCACAGCTGCTGCACCCATTAAAGGCATAAGAATATCTGAAGTGCTGGTGCCATCAGCGCCCGCTGTAAGAGAATGCATATGCCAGGCGTTTGTCCAGTTAGCATTCCATACCTCGCCCTTCGCCATCATCAAGCCAAAAACAATCAACCCAAAAAGTGACAACAATTTTGTTACGGTAAAAACAGTCTGGATCAACTTACCCCCTTTAACACCTTGCGTATTGATAAACGTAAGAAAGACGATCAATAGAATCGAAACAAGTTGTGCCGTGTGAATATGTATGCTTCCAATACTAAAAAGAATATTGGGATCGGTCATTTCAAGTGACGGGAAAAAATAGCCAGCGAATTTACAGAATGCCACACCAACCGCAGCAATGGTTCCGGTTTGTATCACGGAGAAAAAACTCCAGCCATATAAAAAGCCTATCAATGGATTATAAGACTCTTTAAGATACACATATTGTCCGCCTGCTTTTGGGAACATAGCACTTAACTCACCATAGCTTAATGCTGCAGTTAGCGTCATGAAACCAGTGATCAACCAAACGGCAATCAACCAGCCTGCGCTTCCCACATTGCGGGTTATATCAGCGCTAACGATGAAGATACCGGAACCGATCATACTTCCTGCTACGATCATTGTGGCATCAAAGAGGCCAAGCGTTGGTTTGAACGAGGTTGTATTATTCATAAAAAATCCCGCCTTTTATAGCGGGATGAAGATAATAAATATGATTGAATAAGATTCAAGGTTCAAGAAACAAGGTTCAAGGCTCAAGGCTCAAGAGTCAAGAGGCAAGAGTCAAGGAACAAGGTTCGGGACAAGAAAAAGGCTCAGAAAATGAGGTTATACAAACCTTGATTTACTGAGCCTTGTTCCTTGTGCCTTGAATCTTGAATCTTGTTCCTTGAATCTTGTTCCTTGAATCTTGTTCCTTGAACCTTGAATCTTGGTCCTCGCTATTTTTTCTTCTTGTACAATCTGTTGAGGCCATTTACCACATCCTGTGTGATGTTGTAAGTGCTGTCTTTCAGGTACATCAGGTCAACCGAACTTGAGAATACGAATGCATAGCCTTTGTCCTTGTTGTAATCTTTCAGGTAATCCTCGATCTTCTTTTTTACATCCTGCATTTTGCGGAAAGTTTCATCCTGCATCTCATCGCTCATCATTTTCTCTTTTCCCTGGAAAGATTTCTCGATAGCCATCAGTTCCTGCTGTTTGGCATTTGCTTCTGCCTGGGTAAGCGTGTTGCCGATCCTTTGCAGCTCCTGGTATTTGGTGGTGAAAACACTTTTCATATCACCCAATATCTTTGCATTGGCCTGGTTCTTCGCCTGCAACTCCGCATCAACTTCCTTAAAATATTCGAACTGGTTCTGTACAGAATCTGTTTCAAAATACGCGATCTTGAAACTGCCCGTTGGCACTGCTTTGGTACCAGCTATAGCGGGAACATTATTCGCCGAAGGCGATGCAAAATGCAGGTAGAACAACACTGCTACTGCGATCGCCAAAACAATATTTAAACCGAGGGTAAAATTCTTCATAACCGCTGATTAAAGTGATTTTATAGTTTGATTTTCTATGATTTTTTTAATGCTGATAAAATTAGCAAAGATTGATATGAGCGGTATGTTAAAAAAGCAGGAAGCTTTCACCTCCTGCTTTTTAATAATCATATTCTAATCTACGTAATCAGTTCGATCAGCGGTTTATTCGTCATCATCAAAGCTCATCGCTTCGCGTGTGGTAGCCAGTACTTCATACTCTTCTTTGCTACCTACGATCATGTTGTCGAACTCCTTCTGTCCGGAACCTGCTGGTATCAGGTGACCTGTGATCACATTCTCCTTCAGTCCGAGCATTGAATCTGTTTTACCCTGTATCGCTGCCTGGCTCAATACCTTGGTTGTTTCCTGGAACGACGCAGCTGAGATCCAGCTTTGTACACCCAGTGAAGCCTTGGTAATACCCAACAATACCGGTGTTGCAGTAGCCGGTTTCGCATCTCTTACTTCCACCAGTTTTTTGTCGCTTCTGCGGAGGATTGAATTTTCTTCTCTCAACTCGCGCAGTGTAACGATCATACCGGCTTTCATTTTACTGCTTTCACCTGCTTCGGTTACTACTTTCTTATCATAGATCCTGTCGTTCTCTTCAATAAAGTCGAACCTGTCTTCAAGATCTTCTTCTAAGAATTTAGTATCACCTGCATCAACAATTTCAACTTTCTTCATCATCTGGCGAACGATTACCTCAACGTGTTTATCGTTGATACGCACACCCTGTAAACGATATACTTCCTGGATCTCATTCACTACATACTCCTGCACTGCAAATGGTCCTTTGATAGTTAAGATATCTGCTGGCGCGATCTGTCCGTCAGACATTGGCGTACCTGCTTTTACGAAGTCGCCATCCTGCACAAGAATTTGTCTTGTTAATGGAACTAAGTATTTCTTCACCATACCATCTCTTGATTCAACAATGATCTCACGGTTACCGCGTTTCACATTACCGAATGCAACCACACCATCGATCTCGCAAACGATAGCCGGGTTACCAGGATTACGTGCTTCAAACAATTCAGTTACACGTGGCAGACCTCCTGTGATATCGCGGAGTTTTCCGAGTACACGTGGGATCTTAACGAGAACCTGTCCTGCTCTCATCTCATCGCCTTCTTCAACAACGATGTGTGAGCCAACCGGTAAGTTATATTGTTTGTGATCTTTTCCTTCTACGATAATAGTAGGGATCTTTGTTTTGTCTTTTGTTTCGATAACCACTTTCTCACGGTGTCCTGTCTGTTCATCAGACTCATCACGGTAAGTGATACCATCGAGTACATCCTGGAATTTGATCTTACCAACCTGTTCTGCAACGATAACGTTGTTGAACGGATCCCATGTACAGATCACATCTCCTTTCTTCACCTGGGCGCCGTCTTTTACATTCAGCGTGGCTCCGTAAGGAACGTTGTTGGTGATCATCAAACGGTCGTTCTTGACATCCATGATCCTTACTTCACCGGTACGGCCGATAACGATCTTCACTTTCGTGCCTTCGCTATTTACGGTATCAACCGTACGTAATCCGTCAAACTGGATCGTACCATCGAACCTTGCCTGTAAAGTTGATTCAATAGATGCAGAGCCCGCAACACCACCCACGTGGAACGTACGTAATGTTAACTGTGTACCAGGCTCACCAATGGATTGTGCAGCGATGATACCAACGGCATCACCTCTTTGTGCCAGGTAACCTGTTGCAAGGTTCTTACCATAACATTTTACACAAACACCACGTTTGCTTTCGCAAGTGAGCACTGAACGTATCTCAACCATTTCAATGCCGGCAGCTTCAACAGCTTTTGCATCTTCAGCAGAAATTTCTTCGCCTGCAGTAATGATCAACTCATCTGTTACAGGGTTGTAAACATTATGCAAAGAAGTACGTCCTTCAATTCTATCTGGTAATCCCTCGATCACATCTTCATTATCTTTCAATGCAGTAGTTGCATTTCCGCGTAATGTTCCGCAATCTTCTTCAGAGATAACCACATCCTGTGATACATCCACCAAACGACGGGTCAGGTAACCTGCATCCGCTGTTTTCAGGGCCGTATCCGCAAGACCTTTACGCGCACCGTGTGTAGAGATAAAGTAGTCCAATACGTTCAGTCCGCCTTTAAAGTTAGACAGGATCGGATTTTCAATTACCTCACTACCTGTGCTACCGCTCTTACGTGGTTTCGCCATCAATCCACGAATACCTACCAGCTGTTTAACCTGTGTTTTACTACCACGCGCACCGGAATCCAACATCATGAATACTGAGTTGAAACCTTGCTTATCGATGGTCATTTCACGGATCAGACTTTCGGTGATCTTCATATCCACGCGACCCCAGATATCAATTACCTGGTTGTAACGCTCGTTATTGGTGATCAATCCCATGTTATAGCTATCCCACACTTCATTCACTTCGTCTTTCGCAGAGTTCAACAATTGGTCCCTGATTTCAGGAACGATCAGGTCATTCACACTGAATGATAATCCACCACGGAATGCCATACGGAACCCAAGTGTTTTGATATCATCGAGGAACTTAGCTGTTTTAGGAACGTTCGTGATCTTGATGATATCACCAATGATCTCACGTAAACTTTTCTTGGTCAGCAAAGCATTAATATAACCTACTTCAACCGGTACGTGCTGGTTAAACAATACACGTCCTACAGTTGTCTCGATCAGTTTTTTAACCAGTTGTCCGTTCTCACGTACATTGGTTTTTACTTTGATGTTTGCATGAAGGTCAATACGCTGTTCATTGTACGCGATGATAACTTCATCCATACTGTAGAACGACATGCCTTGCCCTTTCACGATCTCATCACCGATCGTTTTCTTGCCCTTGGTAATGTAGTACAGTCCCAATACCATGTCCTGAGAAGGAAGGGTGATCGGCGTACCATTCTGCGGGTTCAAAATATTGTGAGAAGACAACATCAATAACTGGGCTTCCAATACTGCGGCATTGCTCAAAGGCACGTGCACCGCCATCTGGTCACCATCGAAATCGGCGTTGAATGAAGAGGTTACCAACGGGTGTAACTGGATCGCTTTTCCTTCTACCAGTTTTGGCTGGAACGCCTGTATTGACAGACGGTGAAGTGTCGGGGCCCTGTTCAACAATATTGGATGGCCTTTCAGAATATTTTCAAGGATATCCCAGATCACAGCTTCTTTGCGGTCAACTAATTTCTTAGCAGACTTCACTGTTTTCACAATACCTCTTTCAATTAATTTACGGATCACAAATGGCTTGAACAATTCAGCAGCCATATCTTTTGGTAAACCGCACTCGTGTATTTTCAACTCGGGTCCTACAACGATTACAGAACGTCCAGAATAATCCACACGTTTACCAAGTAAGTTCTGACGGAAACGTCCCTGTTTACCTTTCAGTACATCAGACAATGATTTCAGCGCACGACCACCTTCTGCTTTCACCGCGTTTGATTTACGGCTGTTATCGAAGAGAGAATCGATCGCTTCCTGCAGCATACGTTTTTCGTTACGCAGGATCACTTCCGGTGCTTTGATCTCCAATAATCTTTTCAGACGGTTGTTACGGATAATAACACGACGGTAAAGATCATTCAGATCAGAGCTCGCAAAACGTCCGCCATCCAATGGAACCAATGGACGCAGTTCTGGAGGAATAACAGGAATATATTGCATTACCATCCACTCAGGGCGGTTGGTAATTCTTGTACTTGCATCACGGAATGATTCAACCACACTCAAACGTTTCAGCGCATCGGCTTTACGTTGTTGTGAAGTTTCTGTTGCAGCAGCATTACGCAAAGAGAAGCTCAGGCTGTCAAGATCAATTCTTTCCAGCAAAGCATGAACCGCTTCAGCGCCCATCTTCGCAACAAATTTGTTGGAATCATCATCGGGTAAGTATTGGTTATCCTTTGGTAAATTATCAAGGATATCGAGGTATTCTTCTTCGGTCAACAGATCACCCATGGTAAGGTTTTCTTTGATACCGCCCTGGATCACCACGTATCTTTCATAGTACACGATGGTCTCTAATTTCTTAGAGCTCATGCCTAATAAATAACCGATCTTATTCGGTAAACTTTTGAAGTACCAGATATGAACAACAGGCACAACTAACTTGATGTGTCCCATACGTTCACGACGTACTTTCTTCTCGGTAACTTCTACACCGCAACGGTCGCACACAATACCCTTGTAACGGATACGTTTGTACTTTCCGCAGGCACACTCATAATCTTTTACCGGTCCGAAAATTCTTTCACAAAACAAACCATCACGTTCGGGTTTATACGTACGGTAGTTGATGGTTTCAGGCTTTAAAACTTCACCAAAACTTCTTTCGAGGATACTATCAGGAGATGCTAAACTGATAGTGATCTGAGAGAACGTTGGTCTCGGTTTGTTATCTCTTTTCATTGCCATATCTCTGTTGAGGATTTGTATTTTTTATTTTGTTGTCAGCTGCTGAATCTTACTTCAGCAGCTGTTGCGTCGCACCCTTGTGCTTTAGTAACGCTATTGATCAGTTAAGAGTTAATAGTTAAAAGTTAATAGGGATCATCACTCTTAACTTTTAACTATTAACTCTTAACTTATTCAAATTTAAGATCAAGACCCAATCCTCTCAATTCATGTACAAGTACATTGAATGATTCAGGAACACCAGGGCGAGGGATATTATCACCTTTCACGATCGCTTCATACGTTTTCGCGCGGCCGATGATATCATCAGATTTCAGTGTAAGCAATTCCTGCAAGATATTGGCTGCACCATATGCTTCCAGTGCCCAAACCTCCATCTCACCAAAACGCTGTCCACCAAACTGTGCCTTACCACCCAACGGCTGTTGTGTGATCAAGCTGTATGGTCCGATCGAACGTGCGTGCATCTTATCATCAACCATGTGGTGCAGTTTGATGACGTAGATGATACCTACGGTTGCTTTCTGGTGGAAACGATCTCCCGTTTCTCCATCATACAAATAAGTATGTCCGTTACGTGGAATATCAGCCTGTACACAATAATCTTCGATCTGGTCAGTGCTTGCACCATCGAAAATCGGTGTAGAGAATTTCAATCCTAATTTCTTACCGGTCCATCCTAAGATTGTTTCATAGATCTGTCCCAGGTTCATACGTGATGGTACCCCAAGTGGGTTCAACACGATATCAACCGGTGTTCCATCTTCCATGAATGGCATATCTTCTGCACGAACGATTTTGGCGACGATACCTTTGTTACCGTGACGGCCCGCCATCTTATCACCCACTTTCAGTTTACGTTTAACAGCGAGGTAAACTTTCGCCAGTTTCAACACACCTGCAGGTAATTCATCACCGATAGAGATATTGAATTTCTCTCTCTTATAACGACCTAATTCTTCGTTGAACTTAATGCTGTAGTTGTGCAATAAAGTGTTGATCTGGTCATCAATTTTTGCATCAGCTGTCCAGCCAAGCGGATTTACGTTTTGATAATCGATGGTCGACAAATTCTTTTGATTGAATTTGGCACCTTTACCGATCAGCATTTCGCCGAAGTTGTTGCTTACGCCTGTAGATGCTTTGTCTTTCAACAAGGTCTGCAGTTTTTCAAGCAACAGTTCTTTCAGTGATTCTGTATTCTGCTGGTGAACTTTTTCAACTTTCTCTAACAACGCTTTCTCACGGATCTTGCCATTCTTATCTTTCTTGGCGCGCTGGAAAAGTTTTTTATCAATCACCACACCTTCTGTTCCGTTTGGTGCTTTTAAAGAAGCATCTTTTGCATCACCGGCTTTATCACCGAAGATGGCACGCAAGAGTTTTTCTTCAGGCGTAGGATCTGATTCACCTTTCGGTGTGATCTTACCGATCAGGATATCTCCTTCTTTAATGGTTGCACCGATACGGATGATACCATGCTCATCAAGATCTTTGGTAGCATCTTCAGAAACGTTTGGTATATCTGGTGTTAATTCTTCTTCTCCTAATTTGGTATCGCGTACTTCGAGTTCATATTCTTCAATGTGAACTGATGTAAATAAATCTTCACGAACCACTTTCTCACTGATCACAATGGCATCCTCGAAGTTGTAACCTTTCCATGGCATGAATGCCACTTGTAAGTTGCGACCCAATGCGAGTTCACCATCTTTTGTTGCGTATCCTTCTGTTAAGAAATCTCCTTTCTTCACTTTCTGTCCTTTACGAACAGCAGGACGCAGGTTGATACAGGTAGCCTGGTTTGTTTTGATGAATTTCGTTAAGCGATATACCTGCAGATCTTCATTAAAGCTCACCAAACGATCCAGGTCGTTACGGTCGTAGCGAACATGAATTTCATTTGCATCAACAAATTCGATCACACCATTTCCTTCAGCGTGCATCTGGATACGTGCATCACGTGCAGCTTTTCCTTCTAATCCTGTACCAACAATTGGTGCTTCAGGACGTAACAAAGGAACCGCCTGGCGTTGCATGTTCGATCCCATCAAGGCACGGTTGGCATCATCATGCTCAAGGAACGGGATCAACGAGGCACTCAAACCAACGATCTGGTTCGGAGCAACGTCCATATATTCTACTTCTTCTTTATCAAGGATCGGGAAATCACCGGTTTGACGAGATACAACTTTGTCTTCAGTGAATTGTCCTTTATCATTCAAAGGAGAATTACTCTGTGCGATCTTAGCTGAATCTTCTTCTTCCGCACTCAGGAAAGTCAATTCCTTCATGTTCACTTTACCACCTTCTACTTTACGGTACGGGGTTTCGATAAAGCCCATATCGTTGATAGCAGCGTGTACGCAAAGTGTAGAGATCAGACCAATGTTTGGTCCTTCCGGTGTTTCAATAGTACACAAACGGCCGTAGTGAGAATAGTGTACGTCACGAACCTCGAAACCAGCTCTCTCACGACTTAAACCTCCTGGTCCTAATGCGGAGATACGACGCTTGTGCGTGATCTCACTCAAAGGATTGGTTTGGTCTAAGAACTGCGATAACTGTGATGTTCCGAAGAATGAGTTGATAACAGAAGATAATGTTCTCGCATTGATCAGGTCAACAGGAGTAAAAACCTCGTTATCACGCACGTTCATACGCTCACGGATGGTACGTGCCATACGCGCTAAACCAACACCGAATTGAGCATACAACTGCTCGCCTACGGTACGTACACGACGGTTGCTCAGGTGATCAATATCATCGATCTCAGCTTTCGCGTTAGTTAAACGAACGAGATACTTGATGATCTCAATGATATCCTGTTTAGTCAATACTTTCTTCTGTAAAGGATAATCGAGGTTCAGTTTGCGGTTGATCTTGTAACGGCCAACTTCTCCCAAATCATATCTCTTATCAGAGAAGAATAATTTATCGATGATACCGCGTGCAGTTTCGTTATCAGGGGCATCGGCACCGCGCAACTGGCGATAGATGTGCTGAACCGCTTCCAACTCACTGTTAGAAGTATCTTTGTTTAATGTGTTATAGATGATGGCGTAATCTCCACCCACGTCTTCTTTCTGAATGAATACGCTTTTCACTTCCATTTCAATAATGGTAGCGATGGCTTCTTCATCAAGAACCGTATCCCTTTCCATCACGATCTCGTTACGCTCGATGCTCACAACCTCACCAGTATCTTCATCAACGAAATCTTCTACCCATGTGCGAAGCACACGAGCAGCGAGTTTTTTACCAACCTGGTTAGCGAGAGATTTTTTATCTGCTTTCACTTCATCGGCCATACCGAAGAGTTCCAGGATATCCTTATCAGTTTCAAAACCGATAGAACGTAACAGGGTTGTTACAGGGAACTTTTTCTTACGGTCGATGTAAGCATACATTACGTTGTTGATATCGGTCGCAAATTCCATCCACGCGCCTTTGAACGGGATCACCCTTGCAGAGTAGATCTTGGTTCCGTTGGGGTGAATAGATTGTCCGAAGAATACACCCGGTGAACGGTGAAGCTGCGATACAACTACACGCTCAGCACCATTAATTACGAATGTACCACGTGGTGTCATGTAAGGAATGTTTCCTAAGAATACATCCTGTACGATGGTCTGGAAATCCACATGCTCCTCATCGTTACAGCTCAAACGGAGTTTGGCTTTCAGGGGAACAGCGTAAGTCAGACCACGCTCCATACACTCTTCAATAGTGTAACGTGGCGGATCAATGAAATAATCCAGGAACTCGAGCATAAAGATGTTACGCGTGTCGGTAATAGGAAAGTTCTCCTTGAACACACGGAACAGCCCTTCCACATTACGTTTATCAGGCGTGGTCTCTAACTGGAAAAATTCTCTGAATGATTCTAACTGAATGTCGAGTAGGTCAGGTGCATCGGCGAGGTGTCTTGTCTTTCCGAAGTTGACCCTGTTGTTCAATGTAGTTGTAGACATATGTATGAAAACCGGTTTTTATGCGAAAAAAATTTGGGGAGAACTGGAATTCTCTTAGCGTACAATCGGCGCATTCATCATTCAAACGATAATGATAAAAATGTCCACCCGCTAAATAGCCCAAAATTAAGGATGGCAAAGGTAAGGAATGATGAGATACCTAAAAAACAAATTTTGGACCAAAGTCCTGTTGTGGAAAAGAAAAATTAACATTCTGCCAAAAAAGGTAAAAACCAGGAATTTTTAACAGTTTTTGGCTAAACCGGGTCCATAAATCGCTATCCTACCACAAAAAAGATACTATGCGTAAATACTGGTTGTTGATGGCGGTTTTTTCGGTTGGTTTTATGGAGTTGGCTTCTGCCCAGGTGATCATCAGCCCGGGTTACCCCCGTGGCGGTTATGGCCGCAGCTACCCCTCCCGGCAGCCGAGGAGGATTGTGAAGAGGCAATTACAGCCCAAATTCGATCCGGTGGTTCATCTTTCCCTTGGCTATGGCTTTCCAAACCTGGACGCCAACGCATTGGCAGGATTTTACAATTATTACAAAGGGCCGGTTATCCAGACCGGGCCGATCACCGGGGCCATCGATGTACAATACAGCCGCAGCTCGAGTATCGGGTTGATGGTAACACATGGCCAGGTAAGCGCTAATTATTTCAATTACAACAATGCAAACACGCCGGCAATGAACGGCTCGCTTGATAACTGGAGTGTGATGTTGAATCTGATGAATTACGCTCCGACCAACGGAACTGTTGTCCCTTATTTACGAACAGCCATCGGGCTTAATGTATGGAAGCAGGATTATACAGACGCCAATGGCAATAAAATGGGCTATCTCTCCGACCTCAACCAGTTTGCCTACCAGGTTGGATTGGGTGTTAATATCCATCTTTCAAAGAACGCAGGAATATTTATGGAAGGCGGTTATGGTAAATATATAGTGCACGGAGGATTAAGTTTTAAGTTATAGCACTACATGAGGAAAGCAGCAACACGGGGCCGTTTCCGATTGGAGCGGCCTTTCTGTTTGGAAGAAATAGCACGCGGATGACGCGGATGCAACGGATTGGCACAGATTTGATCCGCTTTTATCCGTTGCATCCGCGTCATCCGCGTTGCTATCTTTCGAATTACCAGATCTTTGCCCTGTCTTCAGGTTTGCGATACATCTTACTTTTTTCAGTAAGTCCATATGTTGCATAGAACGGGTCAAAGTTCGACAATGGCCCCAACACCCTGAACTCATCAGGCGAATGCGGATCGGTGGTAATTCCTGTTCTTACATTTTCAGGACGGTTCACTATCCTCCAGGCCTGCGCAAAACCCAGGAAGAATCTTTGATCAGGTGTATAGCCATCTATCTTTTTATCACCCTTGCCCTGGTCGGTCAGTTTAAATGCATCCCATGCAATGGCCAGGCCACCGATATCTGCGAGGTTCTCTCCCAGTGTTAATTCGCCATTCACGTGCAGACTATCCAGTATCGTGAATGCGTTGTATTGATCAACTACTCCTTTGGCTTTTGCTTTGAATTTGTTGCCATCTGTTGGTGTCCACCAGTCTTTCAGGTTTCCTTCAAGATCGTATTGTCTTCCCTGGTCATCAAAACCATGTGTCATTTCATGGCCGATCACCAGGCCAATTCCGCCATAGTTAACAGCGTCATCCGCTGTCATGTTGAAGAAAGGATGTTGTAAAATTCCCGCAGGAAAAACGATCTCGTTGAAAGGCGGGTTATAATACGCGTTCACGGTTGGCGCGGTCATGAGCCATTCTGTTTTATCAACTTTCTTGCCCACTTTTTTTATTCCTTCCTTAAAATCGTGTTTCGCAAAACTGCGCATGTTCTCATAGAAATTATTGCGGCTGATCTCTACATCATCATAATTTTTCCATTTTGAAGGATAACCGATCTTTTTAAGAAAGGCCGCTAATTTCTCCTGTGCTTTCTGTTTGGTAGTGTCACTCATCCAGTCAAGTTTCGCGATCCTTGCTTTGAATGCTTTCTGAAGATTCTCTACCAGTTCATCCATTCTCTTTTTGGCTTCAGGCGGAAAATATTTTTCTACATATAACTGACTCAGGAGATCATTGTCTGATAAGGTCACCATTTTTTTCCAGCGTTCAGGCTGCACTTTCATACCCGAGAATAATTTACCAAAAGCAAAACGTTCATCGCGGAATGCCTTACTCAAGTAGGATGCGCTGTTGGAGATATAGTCAAATTTTACTTTGTTCTTCCACACATCTACCGGTTTGGAAACAAGCAATGCACTTAGTGTTTCGTAATATTTTGGCTGGGCTACATTTACACTATCTGTATTAATACCCATTTTATCAAGCAGGTTTGGCCAGCCGATATTCGGTGCGATCTTTTCGAGATCTTTTACAGACATTTTATTGTAGTTCTTAATTGGGTCACGCAGTTCAACCGGTGTTAAATGTGATTTTGCAATTTCAGTTTCAAGCGCCAGTATATCGGTAGCGCCTTTTTTTGCAGTTGCCTCATCAATCCCTGTCAGCATGAAATATTTAGCCGCATGCTCAACCAGTTTCGTACGTTTTTCTACTGTGAGCGGGTCCATTTTTGTATAGTAATCTTTTTCAGGAAGCGTAGTGCCGGTCTGGTAAAGGATCATGATATTCTTAACACTGTTCCGTTCATCGGAAGCAACATAATAACCGATCTGTGAGATGTCCCCGTCACCTTCTTTCATGCTTTCTCCCAAAAGATTGAGTAGCTCTTTGTAATCTTTTACTGCATCGATTTTTGTGAGCATAGGTTTCAACGGCTCGTATCCTAATTTTTCAATCGCTACAGTGTCCATCCCGCTTGCATAAAAATCTCCCACTTTCTGCGCGGCGCTTCCCTTGGGATGATCCGTTTTTGCGGAGGTCTCGTCGAGTATCGTTCGCATTTGTTTCAGGTTATCATCATACAAAGTATAGAAGCTACCCCAGCCCGCCTGGTCATCCGGGATCTTTGCATTCTTTACCCAATTACCATTCGCGTAGCGAAAGAAATTATCACCGGGCTGAACCGTGGTGTCCATGCCGACCTTATCGATGTATAACTTGTCAGAGTCTGTCTTGGTCTTGCAGGAAGTTAAGGCAAGCAAACCGCCTGTCATAAGAATGATTATGTTTCTCATATAACAATTTTGGTTGCTGTAATGTAAGAATTTTTTTTCACCACAGAGACACAGAGGGCACAGAGTTTCACAGAGGAATACTATGTCAAAAGTCTCTGTGAAACTCTGTGCCCTCTGTGTCTCTGTGGTTAAGAAAACAAAAAAGCCGGCAAGAAAAATCTCACCGGCTTATATCTTTATTGAAGCAGAAATTATTTGATTTCAACCTCAGCACCACCGTCTTTCAGTTTGCCAGCAATTTCATCAGCTTCTGCTTTAGAAACGCCTTCTTTCACTGCTTTAGGAGCGCCATCAACTAAGTCTTTAGCTTCTTTCAGACCAAGACCAGTCAATTCTTTAACGATCTTAACAACGCCCAATTTGCTTGGTCCACCGCTAACCAGGATAACATCGAAAGATGTTTTTTCTTCAACTGCTGCAGCACCGCCGCCGCCGTCGCCTGACATAACCACTGCTGCTGCAGCTGGTTCGATACCGTAATCAGCTTTCAATACATCAGCTAATTCCTGAACTTCTTTTACTGTTAAGCCTACTAATGTTTCGGCTAATGATTTTACGTCTGCCATGGTGTTTAAATTTTTTCCGTCTTCATTTCTATTAGATCCGACGGAGGTTTAAAAAAATTTGTTTTTATTAATATCGGAATTTGAAAATTTGAAAATTTGAAAATTTGAAAATTCTCAAACAACACAATTTGCTATTCCGGATTAAACATTTTATTTGAAGACCGAACAGGTGGTAATTTTCAAATTACCACATTTTCAAATTTTCAAATTATTCTGCTGCCGCATCAGCCGCCGGAGCTTCCGGTGCTGCTGCTTCTGCTGGTGCTTCAGGAGCCGCTACAGGCGCTTCTGTTGCCGGTGCTGCTTCTGCAACTGGTGCCGCTTCAACACCTGCTGCTTTCTGCTCGTGGTGGTGCAATAATGCAGCGATCACTCGTTTAGCAGGTGATTGTAACAAGCCGATCACTTCACCGATCAATTCATTCTTAGTCTTGATCTGTGTTAATGATTTCAGTGTGTTATCACCAGTGTAGATATCTCCGTTAATGAAAGCCGCTTTCAGAACAGGACGGTCACCATTGCTTGCCTTACGGAAAGAACTGATGATCAAAGCCGGTTCTTTAGGGTTCTCAGAGAACATCAAGGCGGTTACATTGTTCAGCGACTCATAAACACCTGCATACTTTTCAGCATCCAGAGATTCGAGCGCTTTACGGATCAATGTATTTTTCGCAACTTTCATCTCAACCTGTTTGTCGAAACAAGTGCGGCGAAGTTTTGATACCTGTGCTACTGTTAAAGATTCAGTATCGGTAATGTAAAAGTTATTGTACTGACTGAACTTCCCTTTCAGGACTTCAATCACTTCATTTTTTTGATCTTTTGTCATAACTAATTTTTTTTAAAACCCGGGTCATCTAAAGTCCCGATTTTTTCGGGACAATATCACCAGGATTAGTTCGCTAATTGTTTCGTGTCTAATGTGATACCCGGGCTCATTGTGCTGGCCATGCTAACGCCTTTCAGGTAGATTCCTTTTGCGGTAGATGGTTTCAGTTTCATGATGGCGTTGATCAGTTCGGCACTGTTCTCAGCAATTTTGTCTGATGCAAATGAGATACGGCCGATAGAAGCGTGAACAATACCTGCTTTATCAACTTTGAAAGCGATCTTACCGCCTTTTACTTCATTTACAGCAGCAGCTACATCATTGGTAACAGTTCCTGTTTTAGGATTTGGCATCAGGTTACGAGGCCCTAATACTTTACCCAGTTTACCGATCTTAGGCATTACAGCCGGAGTTGCGATGATCACATCAACATCTACCCAACCGCCTTCGATTTTAGTGATGAATTCGTCCAGGCCCACAAAATCAGCGCCTGCTTCTTTCGCAGCGGCTTCTTTATCAGGTGTACAAAGCACCAATACTTTCTTTGTTTTACCGGTACCATGTGGTAATGATACGGTACCACGTACCTGCTGATCAGCTTTCTTAGGATCTACACCCAAACGGATGTGAAGGTCCACAGAGCTATCAAACTTGGTACAGTTAATTTCTTTTACGAGCGTAGAAGCATCTTTCAGGGAATAAACTTTGTTTTTATCCACCTTAGTTACTGCTACTTTTCTTTTCTTAGTAAGTGACATTTTCTAATGTTGTTAAGATGAATAAATTAGTTTTCCCATGGGGCTTTTCCATCAACGGTGATACCCATACTGCGTGCAGTACCGGCTACCATGCTCATGGCGCTGTTTAAAGTAAAGGCGTTCAGGTCAGACATCTTGTCTTTAGCGATAACCTCAACCTGGTCCCAGCTAACTTTACCTACTTTCTCGCGGTTACTTTCTTTTGACCCTTTCTGGAGTTTTGCGGCTTCCATTAACTGGACAGCAGCGGGGGCAGTTTTAATGATAAAGTCGAAAGACTTATCAGTATATACTGTGATCAAAACAGGAACAACTTTTCCCATTTTGTCCTGGGTTCTTGCATTGAATTGTTTGCAGAACTCCATAATGTTCACACCCTTTGAACCGAGTGCGGGGCCTACCGGAGGTGCAGGATTGGCTTGACCGCCTTTCACCTGCAGCTTCACGAAGCCAGAGATTTCTTTTGCCATTTTTTTTAGATTTAATTGGTAATAGCGTCGCGCATTATACGTGACTCCCAAATTCAATCATTCTTCTTGTAAAGAACTTTTGGGGCGGCAAAGGTAGGGAAAAGGAGTTAAAAATCAAAAGCTGGCAGATGAAAACTGCCGAATAATTCTTTGTCGTTCAGGCGTGAGCTTGTAAGTGTCTGAATATCAATTTATAATAGTCGACTCTTTCGCTAAGGTACCTTACTTTATATTACGTAGTATATCACTATACCTTATAAACAGTAACCTGCCTTTGTTAACCTTACAATATTTCAGTGCAAGGCGAGGTGCTAAATAGCTGACCGAAAGCGATTTTCCTCCTTTTTTGACACTGATCGTCTGTTCCTCCAGGTCTGATATCAGATAAAAATCACTGATCGAAACCACAGGTTTACCTTCAAAAACGGTGTCAATAACAACCCTGCAGTTTGAGTCCTCTTTTGGCTCATGCTTAAACAATAACAAATTGTCGATAAACGCATCCGTTAATATTTTATCACAATCATTACAGGCCTGTGGTAAAGGCTTAAGCATTGGATTACCCCTTCCATACAAAACAAACCAACTATCTTTTTTAAAAAAGGTAATAGAAGTCGTGTCCATTGAAAACCCTCCAAGAGCTATCACCTTGTCATATTCTTTGATTAACTCTGGACGAAAAGCGACGTTTTGTGCAGTACATCTGAAACAAAAGAAAAACAGCGCACAGGATGCAATATATCTTATAGTAATATCCACACTGATTACATTCTGATTGGGAAGGCCCAGGCCTATGAATTCAATTTTCTACCAGGATTGAAGACCCGACTTTGTAGATTTTCCATAATTTTTCAGGCATGTTGCCGAAATAGAAGATCAAAACGCTGAAGCAACCCGATTGAAACTATTCTATTGATTCCTTTTATTAATAACATTACCCAAGGGGGAAACTTCGCTTTTTCTGCATGATCGTGTATTTACAAATCATAACTGATCTTCAGCATCAGGTATGGCGGTAGCATATTGACCGATTGTGTAACAGTTGACAATGGTGTGTACATGGTAGTAGTAAATATATTCGGGCTCAACAGGTTATTAGCTGAGAGATCGATACCGAGTTTTTCCCTGAGGATTACATATTTTAACGAGAGATCACAAAGGTTCAGTTGGTGATGGAGCGTAGAAGCAGTTTGAGAAATATGCTGGAAGCGCCCAGTAAACACAAGATCAGTGCTGAAACGGTAAGTAAGCGCCGTAGAATAATTCAGCGTACGGTTTTTTGCAGACCGGCTCATGGGCTCACCTTTGTTTAATTCCTGTGATACAAACGCTGCCTGCAGGCCGATGGTTGTGATCAACCTGTCGGTAATAAGCGTTTTACATTTTACTGAGCCACTTAAAGTACTGAGAGCAAAAGGTCCGCTTTGGTTATTCACGGCATAATAAGTATTATGGCTGATTGCATTCAGATCCATCGTGACCTGGGTTTTTAATGCCGAAATATACTTGGAAAGATTTCCCAAAGCGATCAAACTCCTTCCGTTGCCTGGAAATGCTATTTTGTTCTGAAGGGTATAAAAAATTCCCGGTACACTGTTCATGAGGTACATCACAGGTTCCTGCGCATAGGAGACAATGGCAAAAGCAGTTAATTTCCGTTTAACGGGATCTGAGTAGTTGTATGTCAGCGTTGTGCGTTTCGATGTGCCTGTATACAATTCATCAATACCCCTTATAGCATTGCTTCCCGGTACGATAATATTTGAAGAATACAGATCGTAAGTATCGGGCAACTTGATTTCAACACCCCATCGCAGGCTTAGGTTCTGGCGCTTGTCCAACCTGATCCGCAATTCTGCTGAAGGCAAATAATTAAAATATTTTTTGCGATGCTCCATCGATGCAACATTCAGCAGGGAGATATTACCAGTTTCGATTTTCTGCGTAAGATGAAAGACGGTATTCTGCGTAAGGTTTTGCGTAATATCTGCATTGACGCTGCCGGTGACAATTTGTAAAACCGATTGGTTGATCAATGCGGAATTGTTTACGTGAAGAGAAGGTCCTTTGTCGTATAAAAAAAGATCACTGAACAATTTCGAACTGCTACTGGTATACAGCGCTTCAACGAAATAAAATCCACGCCGTTTTTTAACTGACAACTTTGCCTGCAGCATATAATCACAATGTTCATCATCAATAACTGTTTTTAGATTCCGGAATACTGTATCACCGGTTAATGGTCGGTAAAGGTCCGCAGGAAAAAGAGAAGATTGCTGGTGACTGTTTCCTATAAAATGAAAGGCCCTGATATCCAAAATTCTAATGCTGTCGATCATAACAGACAACCCGAGTTGCTGTCGTAAACCATTTGTTGCAACTGCCAACCTGGTATTGATCGGGTAAGTTACCTGTCTTACTTCAGCGGAGCTATCCGTTTCGCGATTCGTATAGTAATTCAACTTATAGACCAATTGAAGTTTTGGATTGACCGTATAGATGATCTCATTCGCTATGTTCAGATAAGGCATCCGTTTTTGCTGGTACTGCGTATTAAGCACCGAGAAGTTTGCACCGGGCACAGTATAATCTTCATTGCGTGATTGTTGCTGATGATAGGTATCCCTGTAGTATTGGATGGTATTCCTCACAAGTAATTTATGCGAAGGTTTATACAGCATGTTATTCGAAACAAATTGTGTGTGATTGAATACCAGTTTATCTTTAGGTATCACAGCCGACGCGATATCCCGCATCTGTGCCAGCGGAACAATAGAAGAACTTTGCGGAAGATCAAAATTCACACCGTCTTTTTTGTAATCCGGCAGCCCGGCTATATTACCAAGCAATTCCGTACCAAGCAATCCTGTGTTATTAAAGTTGGTGGTGGTTACAAATTTTATTTTAGGGATCAATGAGACGATATTTTGCCTGGTCTTGTAGTAGTTAAGACCCGGATCGATCGCAGCTTCGGCAGACGCGATGATCTTATACAGAAACTTTTTATCGAACCGCAGATTAACCACCAGCTCTTTT
Organism: Bacteroidota bacterium; assembly: GCA_040388705.1. GTDB lineage: Bacteria > Bacteroidota > Bacteroidia > Chitinophagales > Chitinophagaceae > Sediminibacterium. The sequence continues at coordinate 877,578 of JAZKBI010000003.1, forward strand.
CCTTTTTGCAGGCGGCTGCTGAGATAAGACCTGTCGTTGTAATTATCTATCAACTCTATTTTTTCAATACCACGCGGGCCGAGGTTTTGTGTGATGGTATTATAGTCCTGGCCAAACAGGTCGTCTCCTTCGAGTAATACCTTACTTACAGATCTACCGTTGTATTTGATCCGCCCGTTCTCAACAGAAAACCCTGGTATGTTGTTTAACAGATCGCCTACGTTCGATTCATTTCCCTGCTTAAAAGCATCTGTTCTGAAAGTGGTGGTGTCGCCTGATACTTTTATGGGAGGCGCAGCGTATACATGAATTTCCTGGAGTAATGCTGTATCCTGCATCAATACGATATTGTGTGTAACAGGTCCGGAGTTTCCAACTTGTATATCGAAAACATAGTTATCCGTTTTATAGCCAATAAAACTGCATTCAGCAAGGTAATGCCGGGTGGTTGAAGGCAAGCGGATCATAAAGTTCCCGCCTGGGTCTGTTAGTGCGAATAAGCGGATCACACCCCGCGTGGAATCTTTCAGTTTTATGCTGGCGCTTACAACAGGTTTTCCATTTTCTGTTTTTACATTTCCGGTAAACAAGGTTTGTGCCTGCATCATATGTGTGCAGGACAGGAAACACAAAAGAAGAAAGTGTTTAACCTTTTGTTTGTGCATAAGATCTGATTACTCGTCAGTTTTTGTCGCCAGCCAATTTTTTCATATTCGAATAATCTGCCTGTTGTCTACCTGTGATGTCTGCAACCTGCGCTTTGGAGATGGTTGGTAAACCGCTGCAACAGTTGATCGCAATCTCGCCTTCTTTTGATATCGGCAAATTGATCGAAACGGCCTTGTAAGCAAAGTATTTGTTTTCCAGTTCCAGTATCATACCCGGCAATCCAAAAAAACGGAAGGGACCATAAGCCAATGCGATATCGGGTGTGAACCATGCTGTGAACTCCCTTTCACGGTTGTCGATCAGCGCCCTGGACTTAAACACAGCTTTCTGGCATGCAAAGCCCAGTATGGTTGTGGTATCCGGTAACAGTTCCCATGTAAAAGAAGGGATCGTATCAAATACACAAAATGATTTATCGCCCGCAGGGTTATCCCATGGATAGGAAACAATGTCTGAGCCTCCTTTATGATAGTAAAAATTTTGTTTATGCTTTTCAAGCCTGCGCATGATCTCGTCTACAATAGCCTCCCTGTATTCTGCGGGCGAAGATGCCAGTTGTCTTAAATACTCTTCTCTCGTTGGCAGTTTTTGACTGATGACATACACGGAGGCGGTATCATTAAAATACAAAGAAGCAGTATCCATTGTGTTTGCCGCACCGGGTATATACAAACTGCGTCTTTGTATTGTCGCATAGTCAATTCTGCCGCCTCTATTTTTTCTATTTGTCTGTGCATATATATGCTGGGATAATATGAATACGATCAACACACAGACTGTCTTTTTCATGTTGAATAATTTAAATCTGCAACAATTCGTGACAGGTATCATTGGGGCGGACACCTTTATTAAATAACGAATAAACTTTTTTTTCTAATTACTTACCATGCCTGGCTGAAGAGTATCCATTCAAAAGGGGGAGTTGTGAGGATACAAAATTATCGGCTAACAGTAACCGAATATAATAAAACTTAATCATATCTCAATAGTGATACCTGCATTGCAGAATATAAATGGCATCATCTTCTACTTTATACACTAAACGATGTTCCAGGTTAATACGCCGCGACCAAAATCCTTTCAGGTTCTCTTTAAGTGCTTCGGGCTTACCGGTACCCTCAAATGGTGTACGCAAAGATTCTTTGATCAACCCGTTTATTTTTTTGAGTATGAGCCTATCGTTCTGCTGCCAATACAAATAATCTTCCCAGGCTTCAGACATAAATACAATCCGCATTAGTCAACCATTTTTTGTTCCTTGCCTAAGCCCTGGTTGTATTCTTCAACCGCCGACAATAAACGGGAAGCATTTTTGGGGGATTTAAGCAGGTAAAATGTTTCCATGATGCTATCGTAATCCGACTGAGATAAAACCACCACATTCTCCCCTTTGGTTCTCGTTACAAACAATGGACTCTGGCTTTTAAAAACTTCATCTAAGTAAGATTTTAGTTTTAACCGGAAATCTGAATAAGAGGTGATCATTGTCTACTTTTTATGGCAAATATACACCATTGTACAATAAACGGTACAACACATATCGCCAACAGATCGATAATAATGAAAAATTAAAAAGGCAAAAGTCAAAAGAGCCCGACTCCCCTTTTGACTTTTGCCTTTTTAATTTTGACTTTGTATTCAGTTCCTACAGAACCAATATACCCTTCGCCTGTATCACGATCTCTTTCTTTGGTGTCTTGATCTTAGCTACCTCTTCTTTAGATTTACCCGCATCAGATGCCATGTCTTTTAATGTTTCAACAGAAGTTACTTTTTCTTCTGCTACGCCATCGATGATAATATTTTTTCCGCTCAGAACAGCGGGCACAAAGAATTTATGGTCCTTCATACGAACGGTCATTTCACCATTGGTGGATTGTACTTTGATCCAGCAGCCCATTTCCTGGCATACTTCGGTTACTTTACCTTTTATCTTCACATTCATTTTCCCTTCTTTGCCTTTCAGTTTCGCAGTTAACTCTTCAACGGTGATCGCATTATCCGCAGTTACGCCTTTTGCTTCCCCAAAAGTTGCGCCTTTATCGGCAGGAACCTTAGGTGGCTGGGCATTTACTGCAAAACCGATGCAGGTTGCTGTTAAGAGGAGGAGAATCTTTTTCATGGTGTATGTTTTTTTGAGCTATGAGCTGTGAGCCTTGAGCTGCGAGCGCTAGCGGTGTAAAAATAAAAGGTCAACTGCAAACCAGGTGACCTTTCATGTAATATTTTATTCCAGCGCCCGGCTCGTAGCTCACGGCTCAAAGCTCATAGCTGGTGTTCCTAACTTAGTTTCTCCACCTGCATATAACTCAACTCCACCGGTGTTGAACGTCCGAAGATCTTTACGGTGACTTTCAGTTTCTTCTTCTCATCGTTCACATCTTCAATCACACCGTTAAAGTCGTTGAATGGCCCTTCGATAATCTTGATGGTTTCGCCAACGATAAATGGTTCGCTCATGGTTACACCCTGGTCGTTCATCTCATCCACTTTACCCAGCATCTTGTTCACTTCGCTTTTGCGGAGGGAAATGATGTTTCCTTTAGAGCCTTTTCCATCGGTAAGAAAGTGCATTACGTTGCTGATATTGCTGATGTGCTGTACGATATCATCGTTCAGTTTACCATCCAGTACTTCCATCATTACATAACCAGGGAAATAGTTCTTCTCGCGCATTACTTTTTTACCGTTCTGCACTTTGTATACTTTTTCCATCGGTAGGAAGATCTGTTTGATGATCTCCTGCCAGCCGCTGCGGATAATATCTTTATCGAGGTATTCTTTTACTTTACGCTCCTTGCCACTCACCACGCGAAGCACATACCATTTGGTTTCGGCCTGTGGCGCTGCACTTTCTACTCCTGCTGTTTCTACAACTTGCTCTTCCATGGTTGTTTACTTAAATAATGAGTAGATCAGCTTCAACACCTGGTTACTGGAAAAATCCATTACCGATACCATAGCTGTTATGATAACGGTAGCCACCAAAACGATCACGGTGCTCTGCTGTAACTGTGTCCACGAAGGCCAGGTCACTTTTGTAAGCAATTCCTGGTAGCTCTCTTTGAAATAGGTTGTGATCTTGTTCATTTTTATTTGTTTATTGGTTTACCTGTTTATTAGTTTACTGGTAAACCAATAAACCGCTAAACGAATAAACCCTGTTACTCAGCACGGGCACTAGGATTCGAACCCAGATCGAAGGTTTTGGAGACCTTAATACTAACCGTTGTACGATGCCCGTAGAAAGCTAAAAGCTATTCCGGAGGTCCGAAACAGCTTTTAGAGTATGTTACAAATGTAGGTAAAAACATTTGTTTAGAGGCTAAATCCGCCGCGGCGGATAGCTTATTTTTTATTTAATGATCTCAGTAACCTGACCGGCACCTACTGTACGACCACCTTCACGGATAGCGAATTTCAAACCTTTCTCCATCGCGATCGGCTGGATCAGTTTAACAGTAAGACCGATGTTATCGCCTGGCATTACCATTTCAGTTCCGGCTGGTAAGCTACACTCACCAGTTACGTCTGTAGTACGGAAATAGAATTGCGGGCGGTATTTGTTAAAGAATGGAGTGTGACGTCCACCTTCTTCTTTGCTCAATACATAAACCTCACCTTTGAACTCAGTGTGTGGTGTGATAGAACCTGGTTTACAGATTACCATACCGCGACGGATATCTTTTTTCTCGATACCGCGTAACAGCAGACCTGCGTTATCACCAGCCTGGCCTTCATCCAATAATTTCTTGAACATTTCCACACCAGTACAGGTTGAAGTTAATGGGGCTTCCATTAAACCTACGATCTCAACGCTCTCACCTACTTTGATGATACCACGCTCGATACGGCCTGTTGCAACTGTACCACGACCTGTGATAGAGAATACATCTTCCACAGACATCAGGAACGGCATATCAACCGGGCGCGGAGGCAATGGAATGTAAGTATCAACAGCTTCCATCAGCTCGTCGATCTTGGCAACCCATTTTGGATCTTCAGCCAAAGCTCCTGTTGCAGAACCTTGTATGATTGGCGTATTATCTCCGTCAAATCCATAAGAAGTCAATAACTCACGGATCTCCATTTCAACTAATTCCAATAATTCAGGATCATCAACAAGGTCAACCTTGTTCATAAACACAACTATACGAGGTACACCTACCTGGCGGGCAAGCAGGATGTGTTCTTTTGTTTGAGGCATAGGACCATCGGTAGCAGCCACAACTAAGATCGCACCGTCCATCTGTGCAGCACCTGTAATCATGTTCTTCACATAGTCGGCGTGACCTGGACAGTCAACGTGCGCATAGTGACGATTAGCAGTCTGATATTCAACGTGTGCTGTATTGATAGTGATACCACGCTCTTTTTCTTCCGGCGCGCCATCAATTTCATCATACTTTTTCGCCACATTACCCATACCTTTTTTAGACAGGATCATGGTGATTGCTGCGGTTAAAGTGGTTTTGCCGTGGTCAACGTGACCAATTGTACCAACGTTTACGTGAGGTTTCTCCCTCTTGAAGGTCTCTTTAGACATTTTTATCGGTTTTTAGTTGTGTTTAAAAAATTGAGGCTTTATAGCCAGTTTACAAATGTATGTTTTCCCGGTTAAGGGATCTTTCTCACTTTTCTTTCTTTAAGAGCCGTTAGTGATCCCGAATTCTCGGGAGAACTCATGACCTCTAAGAGCCGTTAGTGAGAATCGAACTCACGACCTCTTCCCTACCAAGGAAGTGCTCTACCCCTGAGCTACAACGGCTTAAACTCAGTTTGTTGCCTGTAGTTTGTGGTTTGTAGTTTTAACCACAAACTACAAACCACAAACTACAAACCTCTCGTGAGCGGAAGACGAGGGTCGAACTCGCGACCTATAGCTTGGAAGGCTATCGCTCTACCAATTGAGCTACTTCCGCTTGTTTTAATTTGAAAATTTGAAAATGTGGCAATTTGAAAATTACCCAAACATTACAAATCTCCAAGTTTACAAAGAACTATCATTTTCAAATTTTCAAATTATTCATTTGCAAATTGAAAAGTGGGCAGAGTAGGGTTCGAACCTACGTACTCGTGAGAGAACAGATTTACAGTCTGTCGCCTTTAACCACTCGGCCATCTGCCCCGGTTTAGTTAGGAGTTAAAAGTTAAAAGTCAGGAGTATACCCGGGCTATTAACTTTTAACTATTCACTTTTAACTTCCTCAGAGCCGAAGATGGGACTCGAACCCGCGACCTGCTGATTACAAATCAGCTGCTCTACCAACTGAGCTACTTCGGCATGAAATAAAGAACTGTTCCCATTTTTTTGGGATGGCAAAGGTAATGGAAAACTTAATTCAGCAAAATTTTGAAACGAAAATTTTCAGGCAGTTTTCAACAGGGTTTTCAACTATCCTGTAAAAAAGCGGTTTTAGGGTAACAACAAATGGCTATCCGAGGGATTTTCAGGCGAGAAAACCACCTTCACAGAATCATGCGGAACGATCAATGTTTTGGGTACTTCCATACTATCCAATACCAGGCTGGCGCCATTGTGGAACTGGTAAGATATCATCACTTTTCCTGATGCATCTATACGCCGTTGTGTAATGTGGGCAAGGGTTTCACGCTGTTTTGCGGAACAGGCAGCTAACAGGGTGATGCAGAAAAGTAAAAGGTTTTTTTTCATAAAGAAGAGTGGGTTACTGCACTGTAATTTATTTCTTGCGCTGAATCAATTTTGGAATTTTGGGATTGGGAAATTGGGAAATTGCCGGAGTGCCGTAACCGCCTGTCAATTTCCCAATTTCCCAATTCAAAATTTCAAAATCAGTCAAATTGGTGAATCTATGGTGGCAACCAATGAAAAAGGCTTCCTGTTTTCGGCAGGAAGCCTTTTGCGTTTTTTAGGCTGCTAATTTTTCTTTTTTACGTTTTATCTGTGAAACAATAGATTCCATTGCATTGTCAAACGACTCTTCAAAAGATTTGGAGGAAGCTTTGGCAAAGAAATCGTGCCTTGGAACATGAATACTGATCTCTGCTACCTTGTCCTTGATCGTGTGAACCACATTGTCGAGCTTAAGGAACACATCCACTTTCGAGATCCGGTCGTGAAAGGTGTTTAGCTTCTCCAGTTTGCGGGATACATACTCAACCAATTTGTCGTCTGCGTCAAAATGCACAGTTTGAATGTTAACGTTCATAGCAACTCACGTTTAATCGGTGAAAAAATTATTTGAAAGAACTTTTTTAAAATTTCGTACCACATTTCGGTAGTAGCGCGGGACTAACAAGGTACACAAAACCCAATCAAAAAAACAAATTGTGGAAGGATTTTTTTAAGAATTGTGAGCACCTTACCATCCTACGCTTTGGGGTGTGCTTTTTTAAAAACCTCTTTCAGTTTTTCGATCGTATTATGCGTGTAGACCTGTGTGGCTGCCAAACTGCTGTGCCCGAGCAATTCCTTTACAGCATTGAGGTCCGCGCCATTGTTCATCAGGTGTGTGGCAAAACTATGGCGCAGAATATGTGGGCTTTTTTTCTGTATGGTGGTCACCTGCGTAAGATGATGTTTTACAAAAGCATAGACCGATCTTGGTTGTAAGGGCTTACCCATTTCAGATATAAAAACATTTGGTATACCCGTCTCTTTTACGGGTTTATCATGAACATATTGCACAATATCTGCCAACAGATCTTTCGACACGGGTATGATTCGCTCCTTGTTCCCTTTTCCCAACACTTTCACCTGCGAATGCGATGGATCGAGTTGCGACTCTTTCAGGTTGATGAGTTCACTGAGGCGCATCCCGGTGCTATAGAGTAAAAGAAGCACGAGTCGTTCAGTCCTGCCCTTCCAATCGTCTGAAAATTCAACATAATCGAAAAGCGTGGCCATATCCTTCTGTTCTACAAAAACGGGTAAACGCTTACTGATCTTTGGCGCCGAGATCGTAGTCATCGGGGTCTGGTTCAACCCGCCGGTTTTCATTTCATATTTGAAAAAAGACTTCAGTGAGGATATTTTCCGGTTGATTGTCCTGGAGGTAATTTCATCCTCCTTCATTTCTGCCAGCCAGCTGCGTATGAACATGGCGGTGATCTTGTCTACCGGCGGTGCGTCGAATTGGCTTGCGAGGTAGGCAAAGAACTGTTCCAGGTCGTTCTGGTACGAGATAAGGGTATGCTGGGAGTATCGCTTCTCAAATTTGAGATAGTCTAAAAACGCCTGTAGCTGTGGGTATTGGGGTATGGGCATAAAAAAAGTAGCCTAAAGTTAGTAAACTCAGGGCTACTTATGAATATGTTTGAGCGACGAAGAATTATCCTTCTATCTTGCCGCTGGCAATGTTCTGCTTGTAGATTGCTTTCAGCACTTGTCCGCGACGAACTACTGACGGCTTGATGAAAGCCTGGCGTTCCCTTAACTGAAGCAAAGTTTTACTTTTTTCAAACTTCTTCTTGTACTTCTTGAGCGCCTTGTCGATGTTTTCACAATCTTTTGAATCGATGATTAGCATAGCTATTATACCTCCTCAGGTGTTTTTTAGGAGTGCAAAGATAAGGCTTCGATTGGAAATTCCAAATGCTAAGCAAAGTTTGTGGTTTGGAGTTGCAAAAGAACAAGAAACAAGGTTCAAGAATCAGGGTACAAGGCTTGAACCCGGGGTCTTGTGCCTTGATTCTTGAACCTTGTTCCTTATTATTACCTTGCAGGCATGTTTACAGGAATTATTGAATGCACGGGTAAACTGGCGTCGGTTTCCCGGAAAGGAACCAACCTGAGTTTTTGGATAGAATCCACTATTTCAGCGGAATTAAAAATTGACCAAAGTGTTAGTCACAACGGAGTTTGCCTGACTGTGGAGGCGTTGGATGGGGATAAACACCTGGTTACGGCTATAGATGAAACCCTGAAAAAGACCGACCTGGGTAACTGGAAAGAAGGAATGGAGATCAACCTGGAAAGATGTATGCTGATGAATGGGCGGCTGGACGGCCATATTGTACAGGGACATGTGGATACTACGGCGGTTTGCGTGGAAAAAAAAGAGCTGGATGGGTCCTGGGAGTACAGTTTTCAGTTTCCCACCGAATTTGCACATTTAGTGATCGAGAAGGGATCCATCGCGGTTAATGGGACCAGCCTTACCTGTTTTCATGTTGGGAAGGATCGGTTTACGATTGCCGTGATACCGTATACGTTTGAGCATACCAATATTCACCAGGTGGTTGTTGGGATGGTTGTGAATATAGAATTTGATATTTTAGGAAAGTATGTGCAACGAAATCTTGAACTTTCAGGAACTCCTCTGTGAAACTCTGTGCCCTCTGCGTCTCTGTGGTAAAGCCTCGCTTCGATAAATGTTTCGAAGTTCTAAGTAGATTATTTTTTACCACAGAGACGCAGAGGGCACAGAGTTTCACAGAGAGATTACTCGGTTATCGACTTTCCTTTTAATGCACCGCTTATAGCTGCATCCATAGCACGCTCAGCAAACGGGCGGGTTACTTCGTTGAGTTCTTCTATTTTGGTGTGGATGAGGTTTTTGTCTTCCATGGTCAGCGCTAACTGCAATGCCTGCATGGCGGAAGCGGTTGTGGTTAATTCGTCTTTCTCGAGCAGGGATGCATTTTTTGCGATGAATTTTTCTGTTACGCTGAGTATTTGTTCTCCCTCTGTTCTTGCTTCTACCAATGCGCGGGTTTGCATATCATCTTTGGCGTGGGTGATGCTTTCCAAAAGCATTTTTTCAACTTCTTCATCTGTTAATCCATATTGCGGTTTTACTTCTATCTCCTGTTCTACCCCACTACGGAGTTCTTTGGCTCTTACAACGAGTATACCATCAGCATTGATTAAGAAACTTACTTCCACTTTGGGCATGCCTGCGGGCATTCCGGGAATTCCTTTTAGACTGAATTCGGCAAGTTTGCGGTTGTCTTTTACGAGATCACGTTCTCCCTGGAAAACGGAGATGCGCATGTTTGCCTGGCCATCTTTCTGCGTAGTATATTGACGTCCCACTTTTGTCGGGATCTTTGCATTGCGCGGAATTAATACATCCATCAATCCACCCATGGTTTCAATTCCCAGACTCAGCGGCGTAATATCAAGCAATAAAAAATCTTTGTTGTTTCCTGCAAGAATATCTGCCTGCACCGCTGCACCTAATGCAACCACTTCATCGGGATTCACTGAATCATTCACTGGTTTGCCAAAGAACGCGCTGACCGCTTCTTTCACGGCAGGAACACGTGTGCTTCCTCCTACCATCACAATCGTGTCAATATCTTGTATGGATAATTTAGAATCAGCCAATGCATTCTTACATGAAACGATCGTTTGATCAACCAATGGTTTGATCAGTGATTCAAATATTTCTTTTGTGATGGATAAATTATCACCGTTCCATTCTATGCTGAAAGAATCATTACTGCTCAAATGTTTCTTTGCTTCTTCTGCACGCAAACGCAGGCCTTGCGATAATTCCTTGTTTTGTTTTAATTCATCTTCCGATATACCGGATTGTTTCATCCAGTATTGAACGATGGATCTGTCAAGATCATCTCCTCCCAAATACGTGTTACCATTTGTACTCAACACTTCAAAAATTCCATTGCTGATCTTGAGAATAGAAATATCAAATGTGCCACCGCCGAGATCATAAACGGCAATTGTTTTTTCTTCGTCTTTGCGCAGACCCAAACCATAGGCAAGGCTTGCGGCAGTCGGTTCGTTTACGATTCTCAATACATCCAGTCCCGCTAATTTTCCCGCATCTCTTGTTGCCTGTCTTTGTGCATCATTAAAATAAGCAGGCACTGTAATAACGGCTTTGGTAACCGGTGTTTTTAAAATATGTTCCGCTCTTTGTTTTAATTCCTTCAATATAAAAGATGAAAGATCAATAGGCGAATAAAAACGGTTGCCAACCTGAACTTTCACGAGACTATCCGTATCATCATCAATCACTTTATAGGTAAAGAAACCGGCATTCTCCTGTATGTCTTTGTAACTCTTACCCATCAAACGTTTGGCACTGAAGATGGTATTCTGCGGATCGGTTTCTAAATATTGTTTAGCTTCCTCTCCTACTGTTGGAATGCCCAGTTCATCAAAATGAACAATGCTCGGCACGAGGCTGCTGGTATTGTGTTCTTTTAAGGCGATGGGCTGTTTGCTCTCGGGGTGAATGATGGCCACCAGGCTGTTGGTGGTACCGAGATCTATTCCCACGATCATCTCTGCCTGTTGTAAACTTCCTGTTGCTATATTGATCGCTATTTTAGCCATATGGTTATTGCGGATGGATAATTCAATAATAATCACGCAAAAATATGACAATGTACCCCGGTTAGGTTTTCTATTTAGGGAATGTTTGAAGGAAGGGCAGTAAAAAGCCGGGACATGGCGTTTCAGTATCCCGCCTTTTAGTAAATATTTCTATTAATGATGAAACTCGTGTGCCATTAAACCGTAGTGAAGTTAAAGCTGTTCTCTGTGAAACTCAGTGTCCTCGGTGTCTCTGTGTTGAAGCCTTCGCTTCGATAACAACACGCCGAAAATTCAAGATTTTTTTCAACACAGAGACACAGGGAACACGGAGTTTCACAGAGGATCCTCTATAACACAACACGCTATGGATGTATGTTATGAATATAGCTCTTGTAATATTGGAAATTCCATTGCGCACCATTCCAGTGTGTAACGGTCCAGTTATTGAAAGCATACCATCCATCCAGGTAGCCGTTCCATCCCCAGTTCATGTTAAAATATAAGTAGCCGATTCCCGGGCAATAATAATTATAGGTGAGCCATCCATCACATACCCACTGGTGCCCCGTTCCGCTTTGCGGCCATAAAGTAAAACCAAACGCATCGGCTGCATCATGGTACGCAGTTAAGATCACCGGCCTGCTCCAACTGATATCCTGTTTTACATCCATATAGGAGCCGCTGTTGTAGGATGAATAGATGCCCCCCGAATAGCCGAAAATAGATGTCAGGGCCCAGGTTGCATTTTCGGAGGAGGCGCCGGATGAGGTACAGCCATAATCCATCCATGACCAGGTGCCCACATCTGCTATCAACGCCTGCGAAGCAGGAACACCTGTGTATGCAAGCATAGAGGAATAATTATACCAGGCGGGGTATTGCCAATACGCCATGATCTGCGCCACAGATATTGCCACGCAACCAGCCAAAGGCCTGTCGTTGCCACAGCCAATATTGCAACCATACGAGTTCAGAACATCACATTGGTCATTAAACCCGCATGACTGGCCCCAATGATAAGGCACCAACGGGCCCACACTGGCAACATCTACCTGGTCGCAGGGGATCTGCGGGTCATCGGGAGGGTATCCAAACAGGGTTACACTTGATGGAGGGATGCCGGTACTTAACGCCGGTGAACCGGCCCTGATCGTTTTTTCCGGCAGGTATTGGAGCCATACTCTCTCTGCCCTTTCCGTATTGTCATACAGCCCCTGGCGAAGCAGTTCTACATTGGAAACGGTTTTCACCATCCAGGTAGCCAACCCGGCAGTGATCTTATCTTTTCTCGTCAATGATCCATCTTTAACATAGGCCATGATGGGCTCATGGTTAAAGTCGGCAGATACGATAACAAAACCACCATTGGTATAGTTGAAAATATAGAAGGCGGGAATGTTTTCGGCATCATTTACGATCTCCGTACTCTTGATCGTTTTTTTGCTTGTTGACAACGTGGGTACATGACGGCCATTCTTTGAAAAACCCTCGGCGTCGAAGTTTTCGGCAACCTGAGAAGCAAGGTTTGCGGTCACCAGCCGAACATGGTTTTCCTTTAAAGGTTCTTTGCTTACTTCAGCAGTTTTTCTGCAGGCGAATAACGCTGCAAACAGTAAAATGTAGATACTACATCTTCTGCATTTTTTTAGCAGTTTCATAGGTTTTGATTTGGAGTAAAAAGATATTGAACAACTCCAAATTATAGCTCCCGCGCAGTTTATGCAAGGGTTGAAAACCCCTATTTCATGAGTGCAAGTATTTTTTTCAGGAAGGGGCTATGACTCTACTACCGAGGTCTTACTTAAATAATCGTGAAGAGGCTTTCCTAAAAAAGGAATGAAGAAAAGATCGATGAGAACAAGCCGTGTAAGGCTGCGGATGAAGATCCAGCCAACAGAAACTTTTTTGCCTTTGTTGTTCACCACTTTCGAAACGGAGATCCATTTACCGGGTGTTCTGGAAAAGATACTTTCAAACAAAAAATAATAAAGGAAGAGGATGCCGAAAAAGAACCAGCCGAAATTATAACCTGGGTATCCCCAATACAAGACATGCCAGTTCCAGCCTTTAAAAGCGAAATATGCCAATGCAAAAATTACCAGGGTATCAATAAGGAAATTCAGGATCCGTGTGCCGTCGCCAACTGTTCTCATGGGGCAAATTTAGAGGAAAGCTGTGAGCCATGAGCTATGAGCTGTGAGCAGGGGCAGAGAATTTTCGCAACGGCTCACAGCTCGCAGCTCACAGCTCACAGCTTATTGCTACTTTTGCGCAAACACGAACACCAACGAAAATGAATCTGACAGAAGAATTACAGTGGAGGGGAATGATACAGGACATCATGCCTGGCACGGCTGAGCTATTACAGAAAGAAACGGTATCAGGATATATTGGTTTCGACCCAACATCAGACAGCCTGCATATCGGCAGCCTGGTTCCTATTTTATTATTGGTTCATTTACAGAGAGCGGGGCATAAACCATTTGCATTGGTTGGAGGCGCAACAGGTATGGTGGGCGACCCCAGCGGTAAAAGTGAGGAGAGAAATTTATTAAGCGAAGATATTTTAATACATAACCAGGAAGGCGTTCGCAACCAGCTGGCAAAATTTCTTGACTTTACACCAGGTAAACCCAACTCCGCGGAGATGGTGAACAATTACGACTGGTTTAAAGATTTCAGTTTCCTCGATTTTATTCGTGATGTTGGTAAACACATTACGGTGAATTACATGATGGCGAAAGACAGCGTGAAGAAAAGACTGGAAGGCGAAACAGGAATGAGTTTTACAGAATTCACTTACCAGTTGGTGCAGGGTTATGATTTTTACTGGCTCTATCAAAACAGGAACTGCAAACTGCAGATGGGTGGCAGCGACCAATGGGGAAATATTGTTACAGGAACAGAATTGATACGCCGCAAAGCCGGTGGTGAAGCGTTTGCGTTCACCTGCCCATTGATCAAAAAAACGGACGGAGGAAAATTCGGTAAAACAGAAAAAGGAAATATCTGGCTGGATGCAAAAAAAACATCCCCATACCAATTCTACCAGTTCTGGCTGAATGCAAGCGATGAAGATGCAAAAGCCTGGATCAAAATATTTACACTTCTTCCCAAAGATGAAATTGATGCATTGCTCACACAACAGGAAACTGCGCCCCATGAAAGAGCGCTGCAGAAAAAATTAGCGGAAGAAGTAACCTGTTTTGTACACAGCCGCGCCGATTATGAATTTGCGGTAAAAGCATCCGAAATTTTATTCGGCAATGCTACTACCGAAATTTTGCAGAGCCTTACCGAAGAACAATTGCTACAGGTAATGGAAGGCGTGCCATCGATTGATATTTCGCGCGCTGCTTTGGATGAAGGTTACGAGATCGTAAGTTTTCTCGCAGATACACAGATATTTCCCAGCAAAGGTGAAGCAAGAAAAATGTGGCAGGCAGGTGGATTGGGATTGAATAAAACAAAAGTTTCAAGCGACAAGTTACAAGTATCAAGTGCGGATCTTCTTCGCGATAAATATTTATTGGTTCAGAAAGGAAAGAAAAATTATTATCTCATCAAAGCTGTTTGATGAAAGTATATTTTATATCCGGTTTGGGTGCAGACGAAAGAGCTTTTCGCAGCCTGCGTTTGACGGGGATAGAACCTGTATACCTTAACTGGATCTCTCCGTTGCCAGGTGAAAGCATAGAAGCGTATGCAAACAGAATGGCTCAAAGAATTGCTGAGCCTGACCCGATCATTGTTGGCCTTTCATTTGGAGGGATGGTCTCCGTAGAGATCGCAAAACAGATCCCTGTTAAAAAACTGATCTTGATTTCAAGCGCAAAAGGAGAAAATGAATTACCTCCTTTTTTCAGAATGGGAAGAATTGTTCCCTTACACAAGTTGGTACCTTCTCGTATTTCAAAAACCGCCGCATCTGTATTCTTCAGATTTGTTGGCCATAGAAGTAAAGAACAGCAGGAAACCCTCATTGACATGTTTAACGGCAGCCCGAAAGGCTTTGTAAAATGGGCCATGAACGCTGTGGTGCATTGGAAAAATAAAGAAAGGCCGGGGAACCTCGTACATATTCATGGAAATACCGATTGGTTATTACCTTATCGTTATGTTAAGGCTGATCATACGATAGACCGGGGTGGACATATCATGATCGCCAACCAGGCAATGCAAATAGACGCATTGTTACACAGGTTATTATTTCAGTAAATGCTGCGAATAAGAATGCGATACCTGTAGTCGAACCAGGTATCGCATTTGTTTAAACTCAAAACTCAAACAAGAATTATCAGAACTCTCATGCGATAGCATCTTCCATATCGCGTTTGGCTTCTTTGTGTGCCTTTCTGAAATATTTTCTTACGCCTTCGTGAAGATTACCGGCAGAATCTGCCAGGTCGTGCATGGCTTTGGCAGTTTGGTTACGATTCCTCATATAGAGAACAACTGCGGCAATTACTGTTCCCGCGACACCTGCACCAATTAATATCTTTTTCATTTGGATAAATTTAGTTATGGTATTAAATACAATAGCTATGCCAGTAGGAATGGGAAAGATATTTCTCACTAAACTGTGCCTCTGTGCCTCTGTGTCTCTCTGTGCAATTATTTCGCACACAGACACAGAGGCACAGTTTGATTTAAGAAAGTTTGAGAATGTTATCTTTTGTGGGAGATTATTTTTTTATTGCCAGTAACGCCGCCGCATATCTTTTACCCAACTCCCTCGCCGAAGCAGCATCAAAATGCGTAAAATCTCCTCTGTGTACAAGGCCTTTTGCTTCTGCCAGTCCTGAATTCTTTGTTGTTGCTGCTACATTCTTAATGATGGCATTGATCACAGGGATCTCTTTATTTTCTCCCGGTTTAAAATCACCGATCTCACCGAGAATGAAGGGAACATTTGGTGCATTTAATTCTGAACGGAAACGTTCGATCAGGTCGCGCAGTTTGCTTTCGTATACCGGACTGCGTGTTTCATTCGCATCGCTTTCTCCCTGGTGCCAGATAATACCTTTCAATTCTCCTGATGGCAGTGCTGCTTTTGCGCGGCGTATGGCATCATCCCAGGGATGTGTTTTAGTTGCCTCATCATAGGCTCCGGGTTTCCAGAGATCGATTCGTGTGCCACCGACTGCTGCAGGAATTAAACAGATCGTGACATTCTTATCTGCTTTCAAGATCTCCTTTGCAAAAGCATAACCCGGGCCAACACCAATCACCGCGGGTTTATCAAAATGCAATGGTTCACGTGCGGGAACCCATTTTTCTTCTTTGCTAAACATCCAGATATTGGGATCGGTGAGGGTATCTATTGCTTCGGGTGTTCCTCTGCCGGCCATGTTTGATTGGCCGACTAACAAGTAGATATGAACTTTTTTGCCGTTCATGGGTAGTTGAGAAAAAACATCTTGTGTTACAAGGAGCAAACAGAGTAGAAGAATATTTTTCATTGCATGATTTTTAATGGCACACGGATGACGCGGATTTAACGGATTAAAACGGATCAGATCCGCGCAGATCCGCCTAATCCGCGTCATCCGCGTGCTATTTTACTTCACTGTTTTTATCACGTTCCACATCTGCTCCGCAACAAATAAATTTCCCGTTGGTGTTAAATGAACACGATCCGTAGTCAATATCCCAGACTCTTTATTCTGCAGATTATTCTTCAGGTTATAGCTAATGAATGCCGCACGAAGATCAACCAATGGAATATTATTTTTTGTTGTGAATGCGCGTAGCCAGTTGCTGTAAAAATTCAGATCACCATCCTGTTGGTTGGAATTATCTGTTTTCTCACCAATCACTGCGGGTGTGCAAACAATTACTTTGCATCCTGCTGACTGTAATTTATTCACCACGGCTTCATAGAATTTTCCAAACTTGGGATAATCGGTCCCTGTGCCGCTGGAAGCTTTGTGCCAAACATCATTCACGCCAACATAGATCAATACGATATCTGGTTTTTGTTCGAGCACATCCTTTTCAATGCGTAAATAGAGATCGTATATTTTATCACCGCTTACACCGGCGCCTACCAATTCGTAATTAGCGGTTTGTCCTTCCGTTGCAATTAACGAATCCATCAGCTTGATATAACCACCCGGTCGGATCCCTGCAGCAGTGATCGAATCGCCAAAAAAAACAACTTTCTTTTTTTTGTCTGCAGAACGGAAAGCCATGATAAGCATGCAGGCTACGAATACTGCAAGAAGGATTAGTTTGTTGGTCATATGCGTGAGGTTGTATG
Source organism: Bacteroidota bacterium (assembly GCA_040388705.1). Taxonomy (GTDB): domain Bacteria; phylum Bacteroidota; class Bacteroidia; order Chitinophagales; family Chitinophagaceae; genus Sediminibacterium. Next base: position 894,779 of record JAZKBI010000003.1, read on the forward strand.
GTTTGTTATAGTAAAGCTGCGAGCTGTGAGCCATGAGCTGTGAGCTGCACGCCGTAGTTCGTAGATTGGGTAACGAGTTTTTATTGATAAAATTCAATCATCCGATATAACCGATAATTGCGAGCCATAAACGTTGAGCGACCGGCTCACAGCTCACAGCTCACGGCTCATAGCTTGCTTAATACACATCCGTCATCACCGGTGTCGTCGACTCCCCCATCAGTTCCACAAATTCCCTTTCCCGAACAAGATACCCATTTCCTTTGGCACAGAAATGCACTTTTATGTTTTCGATACTCAATGGATTTCCTTCGGGTATATCGGCCATGTTACAGTGCCGGATATCATGGCCATCAACAATGATAACGAGCCCGCTGCCAATGGCTTCCATACGGTTGCCCTGGGTGATGAGCATGCCCGTATCTTCACCCAACCCGATACCGATACAGGATGGATTGGCGGAAACCGCCTGCGCCAGTCTTGCAAAACGGCCGCGTTTTTCAAAATGCGAATCGAATATTACCTGGTCCATAAAACCAAGGCCTGTTGTAATTTTTACTTCTCCTTTTAAATGTGCGCGTGTGGCATTTCCTTCATAGATCATGGTGCTGCTCATCGCCATCGCGCCTGCGGATGTTCCTGCGATCACGAAATTTTCCTGGAGATATCTTTTCTTAATGATGTCTAAGAAACGCGTGCCGCCGAAGATCGCGGTCAAACGCAATTGATTACCACCGCTGAACATCACACCGGCACAGCGGCTGATGCGTTGCAGGTAATCTTCATTCAATGCATCTTCGCGGTTGCGGATATGGATCACGCCGATATCGGTGCAGCCGATCTTACCAAAGGCATTCAGGTAGTTCTCTCCTACTTCATAGGGAATGGTGGATGCGGTAGTGATCACTTCAATACGTGCGCTGGGTCCGCCTGCTTCTTCCACGATCCGGCGGAGAATGCCTAACTCGAAAAAATTAAGGTTATCGCGGTACACTGCTCCTTTTTCAAAATCAGTGCCCTTATCTTCTGCGCCACCGATGGCTATCAGCTTGCCTTTGGGAATACTCATGCTTCAAAATTCGTTCGCGACAAAAATAAGTGTTTTGAGTTGGTAAGGGGTAGCCGAAAATTCGATATATTTCGTATCCGGCTGCGAGCTGTGAGCAATGAGCCATGAGTTCGTAGCTCATTGCTTGTAATGCGAATCAAGAGTTGAGGTTGTAATAAGAGCAAGATTGCAGAGGCGTAGCCTCGATACAAATTGTAGCAACGGATTTTAATCCGTTGAACAAAAAACAGCACATTCCGTGAGAACCGTAGGTTCGGTCCATATATGCACCGTGCCTACGGCACTCCTGGATTATACTGGATTACAAACAACGGATTAAAATCCGTTGCTACAATATGAACCGAGCCGATGGCTCTCCTCAGCCTTAATTCGCATTCATAAGCTAAATTGTAGCACCTAAACCTCCCAATACGTTATGAAGATCGAAGAAATAAAAATATTACGCGGCCCCAATTACTGGAGTGTACGCCGCTCTCAGTTGATCCAGATGAAACTGAACCTGGAGGACCTGGAACAACGGCCCACCAATGAGATCGATGGTTTTTTAGACAGGTTAAAAGAATTGTTTCCCTCCATGTACTCGCACCGCTGCAGCGTTGGCACACCCGGTGGTTTTTTTGAAAGGGTGAAAGAAGGTACCTGGATGGGGCATGTGATCGAACACGTAGCCCTCGAAATACAGACATTGGCAGGAATGAATGTTGGTTTTGGCCGCACCCGCGGAACCGGAAAGCCTGGTGAATATTATGTTGTGTTCAATTATATGGAAGAAGATGCGGGCGTATATGCAGCACGTGCATCGGTAAGAATTGCACAGGCATTGGTGGATGCTGTTGCGTATGATCTTACAGAGGATATACAACAGTTGCGCGAAATCAGGGAAGATACACGCCTCGGGCCATCAACAGGTTCTATTGTGGAAGAAGCAGCTAAGCGCGGCATTCCTTATATCCGCCTCAATGGACAGAGCCTTGTTCAATTAGGCTACGGCGTTCACCAGAAAAGGATCCGCGCAACCATTGCGAGCACCACCAGTAATATTGCTGTTGATATTGCGGGCGATAAAGAAGAAACTAAGAATCTATTACAGGCCGCAGAGATCCCTGTTCCCGGCGGAACCGTGGTGAGAACGGAAGAAGGTTTGAAAGATGCATTAACCAAATACAGTTTTCCATTGGTGATCAAACCGATCGATGGCAATCATGGAAAAGGCAATACCACCAATATCACCACATGGGAACAGGCGGTAAAAGCATTTGAGTCTGCCAAGACTTATAGCCGTAGTGTGATCGTTGAGAAATTTATTACCGGTGTTGATTTCAGGGTGCTCGTGATCAATTACAAATTCGTTTGCGCAGCATTGAGAACACCCGCTTCTGTTGTGGGTGATGGTGAACATACAATACAATGGCTGGTTGATGAAACCAATAAAGATCCGCGCAGAGGTTATGGTCATGAAAAAGTGTTAACACAGATCACCATCGATGCATCGAGCCAGAAAATGCTGGATGAGAAAGGATATACATTGGAAACCGTTCCGCCAAAAGGCGAACTGGTTCTCTTAAAAACCACCGCCAACCTCAGCACCGGTGGTACTTCTACCGATGTAACGGATGAAGTGCATCCTGTAAATATTTTTCTCGCGGAACGCATCGCGAAAATTATTGGATTGGACATCTGCGGTATCGATATCATGGCGCCCGACCTGCGCAGTTCTGTTTATGAAAATGGCGGCGCTGTGCTGGAAGTAAATGCAGCGCCCGGTTTCCGTATGCATATTGAACCTGCTGAGGGATTGGCAAGAAATGTAGCCGAGCCCGTGATCAATATGTTGTTTCCAAAAGGATCTGATGGAAGAATTCCTATCATCGCGATCACCGGTACCAATGGTAAAACCACCACTACCCGTTTAACCGCGCATATCTGCAAAACAGCCGGAAGAAAAGTGGGTTATACTACCAGTGATGGTGTATACATCCAGAATCAGATGATGATGAAAGGCGATTGCACCGGCCCTCTCAGTGCAAAATTTGTTTTACGTGATCCCACTGTTGATTTTGCCGTACTCGAATGCGCCCGCGGTGGCTTATTAAAAGCCGGGCTTGCATTCCAGAACTGCGATGTAAGTATTGTAACCAATGTAACCGCCGACCATCTTGGCTTAGGCGGCATTGACAGCCTCGAACAAATGGCCCGCGCCAAAGCGGTGATACCTGAAACTACTTTCAACCATGGCTTTGCGATATTGAATGCAGAAGATGATCTTGTTTATGCAATGCATGAAGGATTAACCTGCAATGTGGCTTATTTCAGCATGAATGAAGAAAACTCGCGCATTCAGAAACATTGCAAAAATGGCGGTTATGCAGCAGTGTATGAGAACGGCTATGTATCAATTTTAAAAGGCACCTGGAAAATCCGCGTGATGAAAGTAAGCGAGATCCCGATCACCTATGGAGGAAAAGCGGTGCACAATATTATGAACACGCTGCCGGCGATGCTGGCTGCCTACCTGTTCAAAGATATTACGATCGAAGATATACGTACCGCGCTAAGCACCTTTGTGCCTTCCCCATCACAAACGCCGGGGCGTTTGAACCTGTTCGAATTCAAACATTTCAAATTCCTGGTAGATTTTGCCCATAACCCGGCCGGACTTGAACTCTTATGTGATTTTATCCAAAAAATAGACGGAACCCCCAAAGTCGGCATCATCAGCGGCACCGGCGACCGCAGAGACGACGATATCCGCGAACTGGGCCGGATTTCAGGCCGTTCCTTCGATGAGATCATTATCCGCCAGGACAAGAACCTCCGCGGCCGCAGCGCAGAAGAAATTGTGAACCTTTTGGTAGAAGGCATCAACGAGACCAAAACCAGCGATATCCCTGTTACCATTATCTATAATGAGAAAGAAGCCATCTTATTTGCTTACGATAATGCCAAGCCCGGCTCGCTCATAACCATCATGTGCGATGTAGTGGCCGAAGCGCTGGATCTGATTAAGTCTCTGAAAGAAAAAGAAGACGAGATGAGTTAAAAGTTAAGAGTTAATAACTATCGGTATTTCGCCCTTTTAACTCTTAACTTTTGACTTTTAACTCCTATAAAATTTGGAACAATCCCCTCCCACCCCTATTTTTGCAGCCCGTTAAGATAATTAACGCCAGGATGCCTGATAGTATAAGGGTAGTACAACTGATTTTGGTTCAGTATGTCTTGGTTCGAATCCAGGTCGGGCAACGAAAGGCCTCGCGAAAGTGAGGCCTTTTTATTTTTGTCAATCGGCACCTTTATGTAGATTCATGTAACAAATGATGAAACATGTCCTTATATCAATTCCTCTTTCACTAACAGCATCACTCTTATTTTCTCAAAATATTAGTTCAACTCTTGCCCAACCGGATACATCTATTATAATAAAAAAAATAAGAAATGCTGTAGATCTCGCTTCAACGCAAGGGAGTTATATTTTTTCCGATAAACATATTTTAATGCGTGCGGGAGAAGACACCAACGTACGTATTAGCAAGTACAAATGCTTCTTTAAAAAAAATGACAGCGACACTCTTCTATCTTTCAAATTAAGTTCTTATTCAATCAAAAGGAACAACCAGGATAAAATATACGATGGTGAGAATGTCTATATCCAAACGGGATGGAATAAAAAACTTGAGATTCTTAGTAAAAATGAAATCCCCAAATCGTTATCACAGTTAAAAGCAGAGGCTTCTTTTTATCCTTTTTTTATCAAACTTGGCAACGATTTTATTGCCTTTGAAAAAAGCAATAAGCAAGACATCAGGCTTATTTCGACAGACTCTGTCAATGAAACTCCTTGTTTTAAGTTTGAGTTTGGTCAAACAAGAACCAACGCTGCTGGTAACACTACCGAAATTTATTATCATGTATCTTCAAAAACATTTTTACCAATTCAACAAACTGTCATCTTTAAAAGAAAAGTTGGGCAGGTAGCTGAAACAGAAATATTTGAATACACTGCCGAAAGTTTTCAAAACGGCTATGTAGAAGATTCGATCTTTTCAAGAAACCTCTTAACTGACTATCTTTCCGAAGGACCTTATGGTCTTGAAAAAAACGTAACTAATACATTGCTTGGTATAGGACAAACGGCACCTGATTGGGAGCTTCCTTCTCTATCAAATAAAATGGTAAAGCTTTCTGATTTTAAGGATAAGATAATTATTCTTGATTTTTGGTACAAAGCATGCACCCCATGCTTAAATCAAATGCTTGATTTACAAAAAATCCATGCAGAGTACAAAGGAAAAAATGTGGTCATGATTGGCATTAATACAATCGATGATCCGCAAAGAGAGAAACTGGAAGCTTTTCTCGAAAAAAGAAATGTTGCTTCCCAAACAGTTTATAACGGATATAAAATTCAGTCTGCTTACAAAGCAATTCTATCTCCTGTATTATATGTTATCGATAAAAAGGGAAAGATTTGCTATGCAAAAGATGGCTATTCTAAAAATTTAATAGACGATTTGCATGAAGTGCTGGATCTGGCATTAAAATGAACCACAATGGGGCTTCTTAAAAGTGTCAAAAAGTAAATTAAACCAGCATCTCAGTTAACAGTTTTAAATCACTCAAAAAATGGTTCGATAAAAGTCCACTTCCCTCAACAAAAGGGAAAGATGAAAATCTTTCCCTTTTTTATTGATAATGCACAATCAAAGTTTATTGGTCGCAGACCAACAACGGCGAAAGAGATTTCTTACCAGGAATGAAATATATCTTATTATTTTTTTATTCTTTTTTCTGCAAGTGCCTGCTCAAGTTCTTTCAGGTATTTAATTGCATCAGGGCGATACCCCGGGCCTGGTGGAAAATTTCGGGAATCAAGCGCTTTCCTTTGTGCAGCAATTGCTTCTTCCAATTGTCCATTCCTTGCATAGGCAGACGCAAGGATTGTCAAATAGGTCGGATGAGTACTGTCAAGGCTCACGGCCATCTGAGCAGCGGCAACTGCCTTTTGCGGGTTCCGCTGAAGAGAATCACCACAATTAGCGTAAAGACTTGCTTGCCTGCTGTATGCGTCTGCTGCCATTGACGAATTCGGGCTTATTCTTATCACTTCGCCATAGTCAGCTATTGCCTTAATACATAACTGTCTTGCCTGGTAAGAGCGGGCCCGACGAAAATATAAGTAAGTATCGTTAGGATGCAGATTTATCGCAGTCGAGTAATCTGATATCGCTTCATCCCGTTTGTTAAGTGCATGTTCTGCATCAGCTTTGCGAAAATAGGTATCCCAGTCTTCCGGATTTTTCTTAATTAATAAATCGAAATAAGGAATTGCGCCTGTTAGCAAGATAATATTGTTCATATCAACCCAGGATCCAGGCTCTATTTCTCCCGGAGCCAATACCCAGATTTTATTACCATCTATACGGGCAACAGGAACTACAATATTTGGTAGTTGGCTGGTATGAATTACTCCATTTTTATCGGGGGAATTTGCTTCACCCCGGCCTTTTAACATGATAACACGTTGCCCTATCCATGTTGAATCAGGGCGGCTTTGTGCATGAGTAGATTGCGCTTTTAGCAGTCCACACAATGCCAAAACTGTAATCATAATAGGCAGCCTAATTGCTTTGTTTTTTAAAGAAGTCAGCATATTACAAGTTTCTTCTGTAAACAATATTATTCGGCAACACAATTGAAGTTCGCTAAATATTCAAATCATTTCTGAATAGGTTCGAAAAAAGTCCAGTTCCTCAACGAAAGGGAAGGATGAAGGTCTTTCCCTTTTTCTATTTTAGCCTGTTTAATAATCGTTGTTAGCCAGGCGACCAACAACGGCGTTAGTTATCCGGGGACATCTCCATTGAGCCCATTATTTGTGCAGATGAGCCTATTATTTGGCCTAATGAGCCTATTATTCGGCCTGATGAGCCTATTTTAGCCCTGGGTGAGCCTATTATTCTTTCACCAATGGA
>JAZKBI010000004.1:0-144145 GCA_040388705.1 Bacteroidota bacterium
GAACTTCCGCAAGTGTGCGGAGTACTTCTGCAAGTGTGCGGAGAACTTCCGCAAGTGTGAGGAGAACTTCTGCAAGTGTGCGGAGAACTTCCGCAAGTGTGCGGAGAACTTCTGCAAGTGTGCGGAGAACTTCCGCGAGTGTGCGGAGAACTTCCGCAAGTGTGCGGGGAACTTCTGCAAGTGTGCGGAAAACTTCTGCAAGTGTGCGGAGAACCTCTACTAACACAGCCTTATAAAGCAAACCCTTAAGCGTAACGCCTAAGGGTAAAAACCCACTGTATTCGTTTAACGGGTTCGCTACTTGCTTAGGTTTTGGATAACGGCAATCATAGAAGCGGTAGCCAATAAACCACTCTTACGCACGCTTGGCTCTTTTAGTTTTCCAATCCTTAGAATTTACAGATAATTGGCTGTGAGAACAACCGTTTCGTACCTGAATTTTCATGTTGCAGCATTTTGTTAGTTTTTTTGTTAGCTATGTGAAAAAATGCTACGGTAGTAATAAGCAATAAAAAAGCTGAAACATTGATAATCAACATTTCAGCTTTGTAGCGAGAACGAGATTTGAACTCGTGACCTCAGGGTTATGAATCCTGTGCTCTAACCAACTGAGCTACCTCGCCAGGTTAGTTCCGGTTGCGGTTTTCGCTAACGGGCTGCAAATATAGGAGGTTTGGGTAAAAGGAAAAACCCTTAATAGGCTAAAAGTTTGTGTAAGCGCTCTATTAGTTTGGCCGGCGTGGGTAGCATGGCGGCCTCTAAGGCAGTATTGATGGGCACTGCGGGCAGGTTTCTGGCGCCCATTACCTCTACTTTGGCATCCAGGAAATGAAAACATTGGTTGGAGATCCGGTGCGATAATGCCTCGGCAAAGGAATTATTCTGCTGTTCTTCGCTTAAAACCAGCACTTTCCCATGTTTTCGAACGGAATTGAAGACTGCTTCTTCATCCAGCGGGAACAGGGTGCGCAGGTCGATGATCTCTACCTGGCCGGGTAATTGTTCGGCTGCAGTTTTTGCCCAGTAGACTCCCATTCCATAGGTAATAATGGCAACTGTGTCGCCTTTCCTGATCTTTGCCGGGTCGGCCTCTAATACAGTATTTGCTTTGCCGAACGGGAGGATATAATTTTTATCAGGTTCAATGGTTCGCGCATCATCTGTTCCGGGCACTTTGCTCCAGTAAAGGCCCTTGTGTTCCAGCATCACCACAGGATTAGGATCAAGGAATGCTGCTTTCATCAATCCTTTCATATCCGCCGCGTTGGACGGATAGGCCACTTTAATTCCTTTTATTGAAAGTAATGTGCTCTCTATGCTTCCGCTATGATAGGGCCCACCACCACCATACGCACCAGTGGGAACCCGCAACACCATCTGCACCGGAAATTTTCCATTGGAGAGATAACAGGACTTGGATGCTTCAGTGATCAACTGGTTGAGACCGGGATAAATATAATCTGCAAACTGTATCTCCACGATCGGTTTCATACCCAGTGCAGATAAACCCACGGTTGATCCAACAATATAAGCTTCCTGTATCGCGGTATTGAATACACGGTTGGCGCCGAATTTTTGGGCCAACGTTGCCGCTTCACGAAACACACCACCTAAACGGGCGCCAACATCCTGTCCGAATAAAATTGCTTCAGGATATTCTTCCATCAATTCTTCTATGGCATGCAATGCGGCGTCCACCATCATCACACGCTCGCCATTTTTTGAAACACGTTTTCCTTTTTCTTCTGTAACAGGTGTTGGTGCAAACACATGATCCTCTACTGAATGGATATCGGGATCTGCAGCTCGTTGCGCTTTTTCAAAATCATGCATTACCTGTTCCAGTGCATCTGCTTCTGCCTGGTTTATTTCATGTTCCTGGTATCCTACCCCATTCAATAACAAACGAAGCTTTGGTAATGGGTCATACAATCCATGTTTCAACAGGTCTTCCCTGTTCCTGTAAAATTCTTTTCTTACACCACTTGTATGATGGCCCAGCAAAGGAACTTTTGCATGCACCAGAACCGGTTTGCGTTCTGATCTTGCATACTCAATTGCCTGTTGCATGGTTTCATAGCTGCGTATAAAATCACTGCCATCGCATTGTAAACGTTTCAACCCTTTAAATCCTGCTGCATACTCGTAGGCATTTCCTGCGCGCACTTCATCTGCCCATGCACTGATGCTCCATTGGTTATCCTGCACTAAATAAACAATCGGTAATTGTTTTAACACAGCAAACTGCAATGCCTCACTCACTTCTCCTTCTGTTACACTTCCATCACCCAATGAACACACAACAACAGGTGATCTGCCATCATCCGATCTTCTGAAAAGCGGCGACTGTGTTTGCTCAAGAAATTGTATGCCCTGTGCAACGCCTGTTGTAGGGATCGCCTGCATGCCCGTTGCACTGCTTTGGTGTATGATGGATGGTTTTGAAACATCCTTGCTGCTCGGGTGACAATAATATGATCGTCCGCCGGAGAAAGGATCTTCTTTCTTTGCGAGCAACTGCAGCATCAATTCATAGGGCGTAAATCCGAGCGATAATAAAATACTATCATCACGATAATAAGGGCTCACCCAATCGCAGGACAATAATTGTAAACCGGTTGCTATCTGTATCGCTTCATGCCCGCGCGAAGTGGAGTGTACATATTTACACACCTGCCTGTTTGCATCATAGGTGTCCGCCATCGAGCGGGCGGTGACCATTTTTTTGTAGGCGTGGAGTAATGTTTCGGGTGTAAGCATCTTTTATTTTGAGCTATGAGCTGTGAGCTACGAGCTGTAAGCCTGGAACTGCAAATTTGATAAGGAAAATTTTACCCGATGGCCAACATAGCATCGCTCACTATTCATACTCATTGTTTCCGGTTTGAACATATTTTATTTTAAAACCTGTGAACCTGCATAGGCAAATCCTGGTAAAAAAACTTTTACCTGGGCCAACAGCGCCAAGCTCATGGCTCGAAGCTCATAGCTCACAGCTTCTTCCTACTTCACTTCCAGCGCAAACACTTTCTCCTTTTCATAAAACCCTTCCAGCAGATCATCAGTAACACATTCTCCTACGCCCGCGGGTGTGCCGGTATAGATCAGGTCGCCGATGTTTACAGAAAAATATTGGGAGATATGGGCGATGATATAGTTGAATGAAAAGATCATATCCGTTGTATCACCCACCTGCACGGTCTCCTTATTTTTTTGCATCGAAAAATGAATGGGCTTTTCCCGCAACTCAGGTGTAAAAGGAATCCATTTACCAATCACGGCTGAGTTATCCCATGCTTTTGCTTTTTCCCATGGCAATCCTTTCTTTTTTAATTCTGCTTGCAGATCACGCGCGGTAAAATCGATACCGATGGTAAATGCGTCGTAATAATCGTCTGCTTCGGATTCATCCACATACTTGCCATTCTTACAGATGCGCAAAACCACTTCTGCTTCGTAATGGAGTTCATTGGAAAACTCCGGGTAATAAAACGGCGCATTCGATTGCATTAAGGCAGTCTTAGGTTTCATAAAGATCACCGGTTCTTCCGGAACGGCATTACCCAACTCCTTTGCATGATCGGCATAGTTTCTACCAACGCAAAATATTTTCATAGTATATGATTTTAAGAGCAGCTACGAGCTGTGAGCCATGAGCTGTGAGCCAAAAGCTCATAGCTCATGGCTCGCGGCTCATGGCTGGTGTTCAAAAATACCAACCTTTATTATGTAAAATCAAGGTTATTTGTACTGCTCATGGTTCTTTCCAGGCCGATGGCTGCAAAAGATTCGATCACTTCCACACATTTTTCTATTTTCTTCTGGATGATGGGCGCTTCATCGGGTGTCCATTTTCCCAAAACAAAATCAACCTGTCTGCCTTTGGGAAAATTGTTGCCGATACCGAAACGCAGTTTGGGATATTGATCCGTACCCAGTGTAAGCTGGATATCGCTCAATCCATTATGCCCTGCATCACTTCCCGATCCGCGTAAACGTAGCTTATTCAATGGAAGCGCCAGGTCGTCAACAATAGTTAAAGTATTGGCGATCTCTATCTTTTCCTTATCCATCCAGTATTTGAATGCTTTACCGCTAAGGTTCATGTAAGTGGTGGGTTTGATGCAGATAAAGGTCTTTCCCTTCCATTTTACTTCCGACACTTCTGCGAGCCTATCCATCTTAAAAAAAGCATTATGCTTCAGCACAAATGCGCTGACCACATCAAACCCGATATTATGACGGGTATGCCGGTATTCATCACCAATATTGCCGAGACCGATTATGAGGAACTTATTCATACACTGGGGCAAAAGTAAACTGTTTGCGCAAAAAAGCAAGCTGTGAGCTACGAGCCGCGAGCTTTGAGCCAACGGCGGCTTGCTCGCAGCTCGTAGCTCACAGCTCATAGCTTATTTCTCTCCGTATTTCAACCTACATACACTAATTTCACGATTGCCCCACTGCCAAAACATGCTGAGATCTGTATTCCAAAATATCTATTCCTTTGGCGTAAGAGTTGCCAATATCGGTATCAGTGATAGCCTGACCTTCCATGAGAAGAAGAAAACGCAATTACTCAACGTGGTGGTTGCCACGGGTATTCCTCTCAATCTTTTTTTCTGTATCCTGAATTTTGCGCAGGAAAAGCCATTGCTGGGCATCATCAATTTTTTGCTTTTGGGAGGGAGCATTATCATCCTCGTCATCAACAGCTATCGCAGGTTCCTGTTAAGCCGCCTGATATTGACCTTTTTGGCAAGCGTTCTTTTTATTATCGAGGCAGTGTATTTCCGGAATGGCGGGGAATATTACCTGATCGCAAACCTGGTAGTCATCATCATTTATTTTAATGAAAAGAAATACATCTTTTTGATCAGTCTTTTTAATTGCCTCCTGTTTATTGGCATGAGGGTATTTATACAGCAGTCTTCTTTTGTATATGGAGTAGTTCCTTTTGGCAGGGTTATATTTAATATCAGCTGGTCGTTGCTGATACTGGTGCTGGCGCTTCTCTTTTTTAAAAAAGAGCAACAGGATTACCAACAGCAGGTAGAAGATAAAAATAAGGAACTGGAAGAGTTAAATAATACAAAACAAAAATTGTTTTCCATCATTGCACATGATCTGCGCTCTCCCATCGGCCAGCTGAGAAATTCGCTGGACCTTGTGAACAAAGAATATATGTCGCCCGAAACATTCAGGCAGGTCTCTGCAAAATTGTCTTCCGAAGTGGATCATTTACACAGTACGCTTGATAATCTTTTAAGATGGAGTCTTAACCAGCTCCAGGGAATAAAAGCGGCGCCGGAAAAAATTGCATTGGATGAACTGATCGAAAAAAATGCAACCCTTTTCAGGCAATCATTTGAAACAAAGAATATCAGTTTCGAATTCAATACAACAGGTCTCTCTGTTTTTGCTGATCCAGATCATCTCATGCTGGTGATCCGCAACCTTGTATCCAATGCCATCAAATACAGTTACCATGATGGTTGCATTACCATTAGTGCATACGAAAAAGATAGCCATATCATTATTGAAGTAACCGATACAGGTATGGGTATGAATGAAGAGATCAAGACATCCATTTTCGGCGGTTCGACTAATATTGTTTCAAGCACCGGCACATCCAATGAGAAAGGAACCGGACTCGGATTAAAACTCTGCAAAGAATTTATCGAAAAGAACAATGGGCATATCTGGCTGGAGAGTACGGAGAAGAAAGGGAGTACGTTTTATGCTGCCATCCCGACGGGATAGTTTGTGGTTTGTAGTTTGGGGTTTGGGGTTCGTTGAACTTTACAACGCCTAAGAAATTTCAAGCAGGTTGAAGAACCAGTTTGGGGTTTGGAGTTTGGGGTTTGGGGTTCGTTGAAATTCCAAATTACCCTTAAATTTCAGGAAGGCTGGTGTTTGTTATGAGTTTCAAAGTTCAACGAACCACAAACCCCAAACTACAAACCACAAACGTTTCAACCCCAAACGTTTGACCAAAACAAAGGCCACCCTCCAGGGGCAGCCTCTATCAAAACTATTCGAGCGCTACTACTTCTTCTTCTCGTCTTTTGTAGCCGTTGCTTCTTCCTGTTTCAGCTGGCGTGTTAATACCACGGAAGCGATAGGAATACGCGGAGAGTTCAGGATCTCCATACCATCTATTTTCACATCTTCTACACGGATGTTTCCGTTCAGGTCGAGGTTAGTGATGTCTACATTGATCGTTTCTCTCAGGTCTTTAGGTAAAGATTTTACTTTTAAAGATTTGAGTTTGGTGATCAGTTTACCACCACCTTTCACACCTACAGAAACGCCTGTAAATTTGATAGGCAAAGTAGCTACTACTTTTTTGTCTCCAACCAGTTCCAGCAGATCAACGTGGATCAGTGAATCCTGTACTTTGTCAAATTGCAGATCTTTCAGAATGCATTTGTACGTTTTGCCGTCTACCGTTACTTCGGCCAGTTGAAATTCACCAGTGTACACCAAAGACTTGAAAGCCTTTGCAGAAGCATAAAAGTTCACTTCCTGGTCACCCCCGTAAATTACACCCGGCACATTGTCCTGAGAGCGAATCTGGCGGGCGGCTTTTTTGCCATGTTCGGTCCTCAGGTGACCTTCGATTGTAATTGTTTTCATTGTATTATTTTTTGGACGGCGAAGGTAGGAAAAGTTTGTGGTTTGTGGTTTGTTGTTTGTAGTTAAATTCCGAAAATCCCCAACCCAACCACAAACTACAAACCACAAACTACAAACTACTTATCTCGTCCCCGAAGCTGAGAGTGTATAAAAAGACTCGTAATGCTCTTATTTTCATAGGCATTACGTATAGCAATTGCAAATAGGTCAGCAACAGAAATGACTTTGATTTTGGGACTTTCCTGCCTTAGCGGGATGGTATCGCATACCACCAGTTCTTCCAAAACACTGTTTTCGATGTTTTCGTAGGCCTTGCCGCTTAATACGGGGTGGGTAATGAGCGCGCGCACGCTACGGGCGCCTTTGTCTTTAAGCAGGCCGGCGGCTTTGGCCAATGTTCCGCCTGTGTCACAGATATCATCCACCAATATCACGTCCTTACCGGTAACATCGCCGATCACCACCATGCTGGCAATTTCGTTGGCGCGTTTGCGGTGTTTATCGCAGATCACCATTTCGGCGTTGAAATAGCTGGCTACTTCTCTTACGCGGTTGGTACTGCCCACATCGGGTGCGGCAAAAGACAGGTTGCTGAGTTTTAGTTGTTCTATATAAGGAATGAAAATGGCTGAACTATCAAGGTGATCCACCGGTACATCAAAGAATGCCTGTATCTGTGGTGCGTGTAAATCCATAGTAATTATACGGTCGGCTCCGGCAGCTTCAAGCAAGGTAGCGATCAGTTTTGAACCGATGGCAACACGGGGTTTGTCTTTCCTATCCTGCCTTGCAAATCCATAATAAGGTATTACTGCTATGATCTTATGTGCGCTGGCTCTTTTTGCTGCGTCTATCATCAGCAACAGTTCCATCAGGTTATCAGTAGGCGCATAGGTACTCTGTACAAGGAAAACATAATCGCCACGGATACTCTCCAGGAAAATGGGCTGGAACTCTCCGTCACTGAATTTTTGAATATTGATCTTACCGATGGGCGCGCCAAATCGTTGCGCAATTTTCTCTGCCAGCTTTTGAGAACCGGTGCCAGAGAATATCTTAACGGATGGGTTCATAATAAGTGAGGATGTGCGGCGAAGATAGAGATAAGGTTAAGAAATTGTAATTTGATTTTGTAATAATTTTTAGTATGCGGAGATTTTCTATTAAAGACTGGGCCGATGATGACCAACCCCGGAAGAAACTATTGCTGAACGGCGCCAACACCCTCAGCAATTCTGAATTACTGGCCATTCTCATTAATAACGGCACGCAGGATCAATCTGCTGTTGATGTGGCAAAAGCGCTGCTCCAAAGCACCAATAACGACCTGCAGAAATTAGCCACCTTAAGTGTTAAGGACCTGGTAAAGAAAAAGGTAAAAGGATTAGGCGAAGCAAAAGCCATCAGCATCGCCGCTGCCATGGAACTGGGTATCAGGAGAAATGCAGGCGGCATGAAAAAAGAGATGGTGACACAAAGCGGTGATATTGCCAATTTTCTGCGCGCCAGTTTAGAACACCGGCAGAAAGAAGTTTTTGCCGTGGTCTTCCTGAACAGGGGCAACAAGGTCACACATCTTGAAATTATCAGTGAGGGCGGCATCACAGGAGTGGTTGCCGACCCGCGCATCATTTTCAAAAAAGCGCTGGAGCATAATGCAACCGCATTGATACTCTGCCACAATCATCCCAGCGGCAATACCCGCCCAAGCAAAGCCGATGAAGCCATTACCCAAAAAATAAAACAGGCCGCGGATCTGCTGGATATAAAGATCATGGATCATATTATTGTGAGCAGTGAGGGGTACTTTAGTTTTGCGGATGAGGGACTGCTTTGAGTTTGGGGTTTGGAGTTTGGAGTTTGGGGTTTCGTTGAAATTCGAAGATGACTTCAAATTTCGTACAGGCTAAAAGTTTTGGAGTTCAGAGGTGCTGAAATTCCATAGCGGTTTCAAAGTTCAACGAAACCCCAAACTCCAAACCCCAAACTCCAAACCCTCTATGCTTGCGCCGTCGGCCCCCCGAAATTCATCGGTATCTCAATATGCTCAAGATCCTTGATCGCGCCGTTGGCGGTTTCGAAGCGTTCGATGTTTTCTTCGAGGGCGCGCATAAAGCGTTTGGCGTGCATGGGAGTGAAAATGATCCTTGATTTAACCTTGCTCTTAGGTGTGCCCGGCATCACGTTAACGAAATCGATCACGAATTCTGCGTTGCTGTGAGTGATGATGGCAAGATTGGCATAACTGCCTTCTGCTGTTTCTTCACTGATCTCTATATTCAATTGTGTAGGTTGCTGCTGTTCCATATGTTTATTTGTAAGCGCAAATGTATTTAAAAACCCTAAGGATAGATTGGTAGCCGGTATTTTATTCATCCTTGCAATACCCTTTAGACATAAAAAATGCATAAGTTATACAATATAGAGGGTGATATTATTTATAGCAAATCACGGGCATCCCTACCTAAGCGAAAATCACTCCAAGACATTTTTAAAGTCTAATTGGTATAATAGATCATTGCGGAAAATACTGCGTATTAACCGAGGTTTTAAAAATACAAAAGGTGAGCAAAATGCCCACCTTTTGGTATCGAAACTAAATTGAAAATTGATCTTATTTATCCCACCATACTTTTCCAAATTGTGAATCAGGGCCGGTAGCATCAGAATATCTTGCTGCGGCTGTTGTATAGTTAGTAGGATTCAATGATGGTTCATTAGAGCCATAAGTCAGCCTGCGTGGAATAGTTGTGGTTCCAGGCGCCGGTGTAAGCGTAGGCACTGCATTTTTGCGCCATACACCAAATCCCTGTGTTCCATCGGGATAGTAAGCCAGCCATTGCTGCAAAGCGATCTTTTGCTGGTTATTAACCCCCAAAAGAATATTAGGCTGCGCCATATAAGTGGCAAAAGTGGTTGCATTGTATACGCCCCATCTTGTCCAGCTTGCTGCGATCGCATCTGAATATAGTAGAGCCGCATTCTCTGTGGTCCAACCCAATGTAGCTGCTTCCGCCCTTACCAGTTTAACACTTTCTGCAGTCATTAAATAGGTAGGAGACGTTTCAGCGCGGCGCGATGGCTCAATCAACCTGGCCCAACTGGTATTCGCATTCGCGAAATTAACCGCGTCTGTCCTGGTCAATCCAAAAGGAAAACCAACACTGGAAGAACCAAATGCAGCAATACGCGGGTCATTATTGCTGGAAAGGATATCAGTCATTGTTTTACTTTCTGCATAGTCGAATCTCTGTACAACATTGTAATAGTTGTAGAACACGTTCTGGTAAGTACCGCCCGGAGGTGTAAGTTTCGCATTGTCTGCAGCAACATCTATTACGCCACCCGGATCAGCCAGTGCAGCAGCAAATTCTGTTTTTCCGGTAGCCGCATCCGCTTTAGACATACGCAGAGCGATCGTGAGACGCATTGAATTGGCGAGTTTTTTCCATTTAGAAATATCGCCGCCATACATGATATCTCCTTTAATAGAGATACCGGCATTTTCAAATTGTGCCACAGATTCTCTCAATTCTTTCAAAAGATCTTTGTAGATCACGTCCTGTGTATCGTACACAATCGCGCCTACACCTTTCAAAGCCTGGGTATACGGAATATCTCCCCAGGTATCGGTCATCTGCCAGAAATAATACGCTTTTACGATACGCGCAATGGCGATCTGGTTCTTGTTAGAACCAAAGTTCGCAGCAGTAGCCGCAGTAGCCGCATCTGAATTATAATTGATGATGTTCTGCAGGTCATAGATCACGCCTGAATAAAATCCATCAAAATTCAAAGTCTGTTTTGCATAACGCGATGCATCTGTATACTGCGTTTCGGAGAAATACTGCGCATACAAACCATTGATGGTTCTGAATCCACCCTGGTCAAATGTGCCTGAATTCAGGCCGTTCAGCGCATTGGTGAGCAATGCTGAAGGGATCGGCGAAGTAGTCGCATTCGGATTATTATTTATGCCTCCGAAATCATCGAGATGCTTCACACATCCGCTGGTGGTCAGAAGGGCAGCACCCAAACCGGCCATCAAAATGTATTTATTAATCATTGTTTTCATGATACTTAGTTTTTAGGATTTTAGAAAGTAACCTTCAGGTTAAAACCGATTGAACGTGTACCTGGATACTGTCCGTCTTCACCCTGGATCGCTGAGATCTCAGATGGATCAAAGTTTTGCGTTTTGCGATAGATCAACCATGGATTACGACCCACGATCGAGAAATTAGCAGTGCGCATAACTTTTGACAGTCCCCAGCTCTTAACAGGTATATTATAACCAATGCTTAATTCCCTGAGTTTAACATAGGTCAGGCTATGGATATAAGGCTCAGAGATCTGGTTGAAATAGAACTGCTGATAATATGTCTGAACGTCAACATACTGGTCAACAGGTGTTTTCAGATCAACTGAACTCACACCTCTTACGCGTACACCACCACCTGCGCTAACTGCTTCACGAACATTTTTACCTTTGTCATTTATAGCAGCTGTTTCTTCAAGAATACCTGAGAAATTACCCCACATTTCAGACAAAGAGAAGAACTGTCCACCAACCTGGTAATCAAGGTTAAATCCTAAAGTGAAATCCTTATAGCTGAAGGTATTTACGATACCGCCATTGGTTCTTGGAACAACAGAACCCCAATGTTTAGTAGCATCTCTTACATAGTTTCCGTTAGCCGGGTTGATCACCATGTCTCCCGCATCATTACGTTTGATACCGCCACCGATGAGCTGTCCCCAGTCTGCATCCACTTCCTGGAATGCACGTGCAAAACGCGTACCGAATGATCCGCCTGCAAGAAGTGTTTGTCCGCCTGCGCCAACACCTGGTGCCAATGCAACAACCGGGTTTTTGATCAGGTAACTGTAGTTCATGCTGAGTGTCCAGTTAAAGTCTTTAGTGCTAACAGGTGTTGCTGTTACCAATACTTCGATACCTTCTTTCTGGATCCTTGCTGCATTGATCAGTTTTGAGGTATAACCGCTCACACCGCTTTGTGAAACTGCAACAGGTTCTCCATTGTTATCTTCATTATAATAAGTAACGTTCACACCCAACCTGTTTTTGAGGAAACGCATATCGATACCTGCTTCGTAAGTAGTGATCAAAGAACCTTTCAACGAAGGGTCGATCAACTGGTCAGGAGTTGACATTAAGAAATTGCCGGCCCACTGGTTAGCGTTAACACCATACAGGAAGTTGTTGGCATAAACAGAGATATCTCTTGGTTTTCTACCCCAGCTTCCGAATAGTTTACCAAAGGTCATCCATGGCATCGAATTCTTGGTGAACTCACTAAACACAAGTCCTGCACCTACGGATGGAGAGATCAACCTGTTATCACCCAAAGGAAGGGTAGAGTACCAGTCGCTCCTTACCGCCCATGTCAGGCTTATGAATCTTTTGTATTCCAGATCACCAGCCGCGAACACGGACCTGGTTTCCCAGAAATTTCTCGTGTTACCAATCGAAGGCTGGGCCTTTGAATTGCTTATTGAATATAAACCCGGAACGTTCAATCCGTTTACAGTACTGGCAGAAAGCCCATACTGGCGGATCGATAATTTGTTACCTCCAAGTGTCGCAGTCACATCAAGATCTCCGAATTTCTGGGTATAACCAGTCAGCAACTCGTAGTTGTCTTCAATATAACTGTTGTATCCTGTTGAGTAAGAAGGAAGATCTCCTGTTTGTGTTGCACTGTTAGCCAATTCAGAAGTGAAAATGTTTTCATTGCTGGTTGTTAACTGGTTCCTGCGGAAAGTTCCTTTTACGTAGAAATGATTATCCAGTTTGTAACGTAAAGCCACATCACCGAATAAACGCTGCCTGTTTTGTCCTACCGGCTGCAGATCGAGTTTGGTGTATTGGTTGTACCAATAGTTACCACCATAAAAACCAAGTGGGTTTGCTGCATTGTAACCATCAGGGTTAGAAGACAGGTTCCAGCTTGCATAAGTTCCGATAGGTGTTCTTAACGCTCTGAGTTCTTTCATGATACCCAGGTCAAGATCCCTGTGGAACCACTGGTTAAAGTTACCGGTAGACTGGTTGGCATAACCATCCTGGAATGTACCGTTGATCTGTTGTGCTGTATACGTGAGATTCATTGAAGCAGTAAAATGCTCGTTGATATCAACTGACGTAGACAAGTTCAGGTTATTTCTGTCAGAACTTGTTGTAGGCAATAAACCTTTGATATATTGTTTGGTATAAGAAATACGGAAATTGTAACCCGTACCGCTTTTTGAAAGGCTTACATTGTTATTGGTAGTAACGCCTGTTTCCCAGAAATCTCTTACGTTATTTGGTTGAGCTACTAAAGAAGCAGTTTTAAAAGAACGGTCGTGACCGGCGATCCATGCATACCATGGCACATATTCCTGTCCTGTCATTTCAGGTCCCCAGCTTGAGTCATCTGTATAATCAGGGAAACTTTTTCCGTCCAATGCTTTCCATTCAACCGGGTCGCCTGCCTTGTAATGATAAACGGTGAGCGAAGGATTAGCGCCACCTGCATACCTGTTCTGGTATTTAGGAAGAATATAAACCCTGTCGAAAGTGATGCCTGAGTTTACTTCAACGCCGCCACCATTGGCATTCTTTTTACGGCTGGTGATAATGATAGCACCGTTAGCTGCGCGTCCGCCTAAAAGAGCGGTTGCATTTGCACCTTTTAATACGGTCAGTGATTCAATATCATCAGGATTGATGTCAATAGAATTCACGATCGTACCATCTACCACATAAATAGGAGCTGCATCGCCATTCAGTGTAGAACCACCACGGATACGTAATACCGCATCCCTGTCCAATGCCACGGGCGATTGTCCCCTGAACTGCACACCGGCTACTTTACCTGCCAATGCATTGTTCAGGTTTGGTTGACGGATAAGATTAAGAGTGGGTGCCGTAACCGTTTGGGCGCTGTATGGAGTAGTACGCGCACTTTTCTTCATTTCAAAGGCCGTTGTTACTACGATCTCAGCCAATGTTTCTGATTCATTTCTGTCAAGCACAGCTGCAACGCTGTTTGCGCTGGTAACTGTTACCTGTTTTTCGAACAGGCCCTGCGCAGAGATAACAAGTACATCACCAGTTTTCGCCTTCACGATAAACTTACCTTCAGCATCTGATGTAGTACCTGTTTTTGAGCCTTTAATTACGATGGATGCAAATGGGACCGGTAATCCCTTGGAATCAGCTACAGTTCCTGTAACAGACCGGACCTGGGCGATGGCTGCCATAGAACAACATAGCATAGCCACCACAAGTGTGGTTACAATTTTCTTCATGTGTTTTAGTTTTAAGGGCTTTTTGAGTGCGCTAATATACCTAATCAGTTAATAATGTTAAAAAAAACTTAAGAAATGACATTATTATGACCGGCAAATTCGCTTATCAGTAATCAGACCGATGGAAAGATAGAAATGCTGCGCCTGATACCCAAAATTTTGCTTATACAATAATACATTCAATTTTAATCAATTGATAATCAATCAAAATTAGGATAAATTATATATGTAAATTTTAAGGTATTTTAAACAATCAGATTTTCAAAAAAACCGGTTTGCGGCGATTATCTTACATAAACGGTAAGGGCGAAAAAAATGAGGGCTGCTCCTTCATTTCAGATATTTTTGCGGTCTTATGATACTATTAGATGGTAAGTTAGCCTCGGCGGCTGTTAAAATTGGCATACAGGAACAAACAGCACAGATCATTGCATCTGGAAAACGCGCACCTCATCTCGCGGCGATATTAGTAGGCACCAATGGCGCCAGTGAAACCTATGTGGCCAGCAAAGTGAAGAATTGCGAAGAAGTGGGTTTCCGTTCAACGCTTGTACGACTGGACAGTAATGTGGAAGAAGCGGTTTTACTTCAAGCAATCCGGGCGTTAAATGAAGACGCGGAAGTAGATGGTATCCTTGTCCAATTACCATTGCCTAAACAGATCAGCGAACAGAAAGTGATAGAAGCCATCGATCCTTCAAAAGACGTGGATGGTTTTCACCCGAGCAGTGCGGGTAAACTGGTGCAGGGGCTGCCCACTTTTATTCCGGCTACACCTTATGGCATTATGCTGATGCTGGAACATTTTGATATAGAGACAAAAGGCAAACATGCGGTTGTAATCGGCCGCAGTAATATTGTAGGAAGACCGATGAGTATTCTGTTAAGCAGCAACCTGAAAAGAGGTAACTGCACGGTAACCATCTGTCATTCACATACACCGAACTTACAGGAACTCTGCCTCCAGGCAGATATCATCGTCGCTGCATTAGGACGACCTGAATTTGTAAAAGCCGATATGGTAAAAGAAGGCGCTGTTATTATAGACGTCGGCATCACTCGTGTTGATGATGCTACCGCCAAAAAAGGTTTCCGCATAAAAGGCGATGTTGCTTTCAATGAAGTATCACCTAAAACTTCTGCCATTACACCTGTGCCGGGGGGGGTGGGGTTGATGACGATTGCGGGATTGTTAAAAAATACTTTACAGGCTTATACACACAACGCCAATTTGAAAATTTGAAAATGTGGTAATTTGAAAATGCTTTCATGACAGGATACCCGCCCATCATTTTCAAATTTTCAAATTCACAAATTTTCAAATTTCCTCCACAATATCTTTGCATATCATGAGCAACACAACTACAGAAACAACATTACCAATCATGGAATCTTTCTACACCATCCAGGGAGAAGGTTTTCACCAGGGGCGCGCGGCTTATTTTATCAGGCTGGGCGGATGCGATGTGGGCTGTTTCTGGTGTGATGTAAAAGAGAGCTGGGATGCCTCGAAACATCCACAGGTGAATATTGAAGAGATAGTTAACAATGCGAAAGAATATCCTGGCCGGCTCGCTGTGATCACAGGTGGTGAACCATTAATGCACCAGCTTGATGAATTAACGGATCAGCTACATGAAGCGGGTTTCGAGACTAATATTGAAACATCGGGATCATCAGCTTTCAGCGGGCATTGGGACTGGATCTGTTTATCTCCGAAAAAATTCAAAGCACCTTTGGCGGAGATCGTGCCTCTGGCGAATGAATTGAAAGTAGTGGTATTCAACAAACACGATTTTGATTGGGCGGAAAATTATGCGGCGCAGGTAAATGATTCCTGCAAATTATATCTCCAACCCGAATGGGACAAAGCGGCTGAAGTAACGCCGATGATCATTGAATATATCAAAGCCAATCCGCAGTGGGAATTGAGTTTGCAGGTGCATAAGTACATCAATGTTCCGTAAGAAGGTGTTAGGTATTAGGTGTTAGGAGTTAGCGTGACCTAAAGTTCCTGGCTAATACCTAATAGCTAAAACCTAACGCCTTTCCTCCCCAATTTTAACACCCTCTTTCTTCTCTTTTCCCGAACTTGCCCGTTTACTTTTCACTATGAAATTATTCCTGGCCTCGCTTATTTTACTTATTGCTATCACCAGTTTCTCACAGGTATATGATCCTGAGCATGTGAAAGCAAAAGCAGTTAAGACATACGAAAATGCATTGGACCTTTTGAAAGATGGGCAGATCAAAGAAGGTGTTCCGCTTTTAATGCGATCGATCAGCGAGGACAGTAATTTTGTAGATGCGTATTTATCACTGGCCGGCGCTATGGGCGAATTAAAGAAATATGACCAGTCTGTTAAGCTGTATGAAAAAGCAAAACAGAAAGACAGCAGTTATTTCCAGATCTATAATCTCCCCTATTCTATCAATCTTGCAGGGCAGGGAAAATATGAAGAAGCACTGGCCGCAGTGAACAGGTTCCTGCAATATCCCAAACTCAACGACAGAAGTATCAAGAGCGCGCAATACCGTAAACGCACCTATGAATTCGCGGTCAATTATGCAGCACAGCATAAGGATGCGCATTATGATTTTGCGCCTGTGAACCTGGGTGATAGCGTGAATACTGCAGCATCAGAATATTATCCGTCCGTAACTGTTACAGATAGTTTATTGGTATTTACACGCCAGACGGGGCCGGCACGCGAAGATTTTATTGAGAGCCGTGTAAATGGATCCTCCTTTGGAAAATGGAAACTGATCGATGGTGATATTAATCTCGAAACAAACAAAGGTGCGCTGTCTGTTTCGCAGGATGGTGAATGGCTGGTGTTTGCGGGGCAGTTATCTACACAGAGTTATAAAAGTTTTGATATTTATATTTCTTATTATACACCGCAGGGATGGAGCGAGCCGCAGAGTATGGGCGACAATATCAATACAGATTCTTATGAAACCGGGCCAACATTAAGTCCTGATAAAAGAGCTTTGTATTTCGTCAGCAGTCGGCCAGGTGGTTATGGCGGTCTTGATCTTTATGTGAGTTACCGGCAGCCCAACGGAAAATGGGGACCGGCCATTAATATGGGTCCGGATATAAATTCTGCCGGAGATGAAAAAGCACCATTCATTCATGCGGATAATCAAACACTCTATTATACCTCCGATGGCTTACCTGGTTACGGAAATTCAGATTTGTTCCTTGTACGGAAAAAATTAAACGGCGAATGGGGTAAACCGGAAAATTTAGGTACCCCTATTAATACGATCGAAAATGAAGGAAGCCTCGCCGTGTCTGCAGATGGCTTAACTGCTTACTATGCAAGTGACAGAAGTGACAGCCGTGGCGGTCTCGATATTTATAAGTTCGATCTGCGTCCTGACATCAGGCCCTACCGCACTTTATACGTAAAAGGAAAAGTGATCGATAAAAAAACAAACAAACCGTTGCCGTCCTCTGTAGAACTGATAGATAACAGTAACCGAAATGCATTAATGAAAGTGCAGACAGATGAACTTGGCGAATACTTCATTACGCTGCCAACCGGAAAAGATTATACGTTCGCCGTTAACCGGAAAGGTTATTTATTTTTTAGCGAGGTATATGCATTGAGCAATAAACAGGCGGACAGTGTTTACAAAAAAGATATTTATTTACAGCCGGTAGAACTCAACGCAGTAAGCACATTCAACAATATTTTATTTGCCAACAACTCTTTCGAATTACCCCAGGCAGGTTTTGTTGAACTTGATAAACTATTACAGGTACTAACAGAAAATCCAACTTTACAAGTGGAGATCAGCGGGCACACAGACAATGTGGGTAAGGCTGACGACAATCTCAAACTCTCAACCAACCGCGCGAAATCGATTGTAGATTACCTGGTAAGTAAAGGAATTGCTTCGGCAAGAATGAGTTACAAGGGATATGGTTCAACACAGCCGGTTGCAGACAACAGTACGGAAGCGGGGAGAGCGAAGAACCGCCGGACGACGTTCACTGTAACGGGGCTCTAGGACTTTTTGAATATTGAATATCGAGCAAGGAATTTTGAATGTTGAAGTGAGCCTCCGCGTTGTTGAACGTCATTGCGAGGCACGAAGCAATCTCTGTCTGATCATTCAGTCTGATTGTTGGAACACAGGCTGCTTCGTTCCTCGCAGTGACGGAACCCTATTGTTGGGAGTTTACCACTAACAGCAACCCACTTCAACATTCAAAATTCTTTGTTCAGTGTTCAATATTCGTATTCTCCCCGCGTATAAATACCTAATCAAATCCTCTCATTTTTTATAGACATTGGGAAATATTTCCCGACAGTATGAAAGATGAATTGTATTACCAGGTAGCACTCACATTGATTCCTGATCTCGGCCCTATACGTGCGAGGTTATTGGTGGAACATTTCGGGAGCGCATCATCCGTTTTTAAAGCGAAGAAAAAAGAGATCAGTGTTATTGAAGGCATTGGGGAATTTTCTGCGCGGGCCGTGAAAAACTGGAATGGTTTTGCTGAGGTAGATGAAGAGATTTTATTTATTGAAAAGCATCGCATCCAGGCTCTGTTCATCTCCGACAAAGACTACCCCCAACGATTACTACACTGTTACGATCCGCCAACACTTTTATATTATCGCGGTAATGCTGATCTGAACAGTAGCCGGATCATCAGTATCATCGGTACAAGAAATCATACGGACTACGGGAAACAGGTAACGGAACAACTGGTGGCCGAATTAGAAGCGCAACAGGTATTGATCGTGAGCGGTCTGGCATTTGGTATTGATTCGATCGCGCATAAAATTTCTTTGCAACATGGTTTGCCTACCATTGGTGTGTTAGGACACGGATTGGATACGATCTATCCATCACAAAACAAAATGCTCGCGAAAGAGATGGTATCGCATGGTGGATTGTTAACAGAATTCAGGCGGAATACAAAACCGGACAAACATAATTTTCCTAAACGCAACCGCATTGTGGCCGGCATGGCAGACGCCACCGTAGTGATTGAAACCGCGAGCAAGGGCGGCAGTATGATCACAGCAGAGCTTGCCTGCAATTATAACCGCGATGTATTTGCGATTCCTGGCAGGATCAATGATCACAAAAGCAGCGGCTGCATACAATTGATCAAACAAAACAAAGCTGTATTACTCACCGGCGCTGAACAACTGGCGGAAACAATGGGATGGCTGGACAAAAAGAAGCCCATCAAAAAACAAAAAGAATTATTCATTGAATTAACGGCTGATGAAAAAGTGATCGTAAATATTTTAAAAGAAAAAGAAACCGTGCCGATTGATGCGCTCTATTTGCAAAGCGGCCTCAGCAGCAGCAGGGTGGCTGCAGCAATATTGAATCTTGAAATTCAGAGTGTGATCAGTGCTTTGCCGGGGAAGATGTATAAGTTGCTATAAAAAAATCAAGGAACAAGGATCAAGGATCAAGGATCAAGCGTTGAAAGTCGAAGCTGATGCTTTAACGCTTGATCCTTGTTCCTTGTTTCTTGTTCCTTGATCCTTGTTTCTTGATCCTTGTTTCTTGATCCTTGATCCTTGTTTCTTGGCCCTTGTTTCTTGTTCCTTCCCCCGGGCCCGCTATTCACTAAAATCATAGATCGCCTCTTCTTTCTGCATTCTATGCCGTTTTTCTTTTTTGCGCCAACTCATCAGCAGCAGCATGGCTATCAAACCAAATAATCCGGTTAAGAGAAAAGCATACTTTATATTCTCTAATTTATTCTGGTAGATCCAACCCGAGATGAGTGCACCACATCCAATACCCGTTTCAAGCGCTATGTAAACGGATGCTACTGCGCGGCCGCGGTTCTCCGGTTTACACAGGTCAACCGTCCATGCCATAATGGTTGGCCCATTCATTCCTACGCTGAAACCAAGCAATGACGCGCCGATGATAACCATCAGCACAGTATGTGCCAATGATAAGGTCACCATAGCAATGATCATAACAAAGGAAGAGAAGATCAATACGATCACGCGCCCGTATTTGTCAGAAGCTTTCCCGGCCAGCAAACGGATCACTAACGAAGCAACGGTATAACAGGCATAGAAAAAACCTTTGTTATGCAGACCAACGGATTCGCTGAGATCAGGTGATAAAGTAAGTACGCATCCGATACAGAAAACCAATAAGCACATGATGATTGCGGGCCTCACGGAACTTATATCGAAGATCTCCGTTTTTTTTATCCGTAATATTTTAAACGAAAACTTCTGCGGCTCTGCCAATGTTTCTTTGATATTGTAGAGAATAATCACTGAACCCAACGCACAAAATGCAGAAACATAAAACATCACGTTGTAAGAATAATTCATTACGAGATAACTTCCGCCCAACGGACCGATAGATGAACCCAAAGTGTAGCCGATGGCCAAAGCGCCAAGCGCTTCTCCCCTTCTTGATTCATGCACCACATCTGCACCATAGGCAGAAGTTGCCGTTGGCTTGAACCCGGTAGAAAATCCATGAAAAAAACGCAGCAACAAAAATCCGCTCACCGTGGTAAGTACGGGATATAATAAACTGCATACCACGCAAACCAATGAACCAAATATCATTACGGGAACACGCCCTACCGTATCAGTTAACTTACCGCTGAATGGCCTCGAGATTCCCGCCATTAATGTAAACAATGCAATGATCAGCCCTTTATATTCCGCCCCACCCAATTTTGTAAGAAACCCCGGCAATTCAGGGATCATCATACTGAAACTGGCGCTGAACAGGAAATTACTGAAGCAGAGTAACCCGAATTGAAAGTTGAAATAAGGAGTGTCTGCTGAGGGTGAGGCTTTGGTCATTAGTGCGAAAATAATCAATTTCAGCTGTGAGCCATGAGCTATGAGCTGTGAGCTTGAAGCAACCGGCTCAAAGCTCATAGCTCACGGCTCATAGCCTCCTCAAAAACTTTTGGAACCAATTTCCCCGCTACACTATCTTTGCACATGGCAATAAGAAATTCTCCCCGTAGCAAGTCTGCACAATCAAGGTTATTTGGCGAGGGCCTTACTTTCGATGATGTTTTATTGATGCCCGCATTCAGCCAGATCTTACCACGTGAAGTAGATATCCGCTCCCATCTTACCAAAGAAATTGTTCTGAACATTCCTATGCTGTCTGCAGCAATGGATACTGTTACCGAGGCAAACCTTGCTATTGCATTGGCACGCGAAGGCGGCCTGGGTATCCTGCATAAGAACATGAGTATTGAACGCCAGGCGGAACAGGTACGCAAAGTAAAACGGAGTGAGAGCGGAATGATCATTGACCCCATCACTTTATTGGTAGATGCCACTATCGGTGATGCATTGCGTTTGATGAAAGAAAATAAGATCGGGGGTATTCCTATTGTTGACGAACAGCAGAAACTTGTTGGCATACTTACTAACCGCGATCTTCGCTTTGAAGACAACAAGAAAAGAAAAGTGAAGGAAGTGATGACGAAAGACAATCTCGTTACTGCACCTGAAGGAACCGATCTTAAAAAAGCAGAAAAAATATTACGTCAATACAAGATCGAGAAATTACCCGTGGTAAATAAACAGGGTAAACTTATTGGCCTGATCACTTACCGCGATATACTCCAGATCCGCAATTACCCCAATGCAGCAAAAGATACCGTGGGCCGTTTGATCGTTGGCGCTGCATTAGGCATTACACAAGACCTGATGGAAAGAGCTGCCGCACTTCAGTTTGTAGGTGTTGATGTGGTTACTCTCGACAGTGCACATGGCCACAGCAAAGGCGTGATACAGGCATTGAAAGCGCTGAGAAAAAATTTCAAACATTTACAGATCATTGCAGGTAATGTGGGCACTGCTGCCGGCGCAAAAGCACTCGCGGAAGCTGGCGCTGATTGTGTAAAAGTGGGCATCGGCCCAGGCTCTATATGCACTACGCGCATCGTTGCCGGTGCGGGCGTTCCGCAACTCACCGCCATTATGGAAGCAAGTAACGCATTGAAAGGAACAAATATTCCCGTGATCGCTGATGGCGGTATCCGGTACACAGGTGATATGGTAAAAGCACTCGCTGCCGGCGCCAATGTGGTGATGATGGGTAGTGTGTTTGCAGGTGTGGAAGAAAGTCCGGGCGATACCATTATTTACGAGGGTCGCAAATTCAAAGAATATCGTGGCATGGGTAGTCTCGGTGCCATGAGCCAGGGCAGCGGCGATCGCTATTTCCAGGATGTGGAAGATGATGTAAAAAAATATGTACCCGAAGGCATTGAAGGTCGTGTTGCTTACAAAGGAAATCTCAACGAGATCGTTTACCAATATGTTGGCGGCCTTCGTTCAGGAATGGGTTATTGCGGTGCAAAAGACATCAAAACATTACAGCAATCCACTTTTGTAAAGATCACGAATGCAGGAATGAGAGAGAGCCATGCGCACGATGTGGTGATTACGAAAGAGTCGCCGAACTATAGTAGAAGCTGATTGTCTTATTTATTCTTTTGCCACAGAGGCACAGATTTTCACAGATTTTTCTGTGGTAATCTGTGTCTTCTGTGGCAATTTTTTTTCTTCCAAACAGTAACGTTGTGTTTACCAACTTTTGTTTTTCATGGTATCGTCCCTTGTGTCACTCACTTGTACTGTTTGTTCGTCTGGGGAACGATCTTTTTTGGCGGTACTGCGTTACATCCGGCAGATAACATTTAGAAAACAAATCTGCTGTACCTTTCCAAAAAAAAAGCGTGAAAAAATTCAGCTTGTTCCTTATCGTCTTCTTTTCTTTTTTTATAAAGCGTACAGAAGCGCAGGACAGTTCGCATCTTCGCATAAGCCTGCTTACCTGCGCACAGGGTGATGAATTGTATTCCGTATTTGGCCATACAGCATTGCGCATCATCGACAGCGTACAACACACAGATGTTGTTTACAATTACGGCACGTTTGATTTTAATGATCCTGATTTTTATATGAAGTTTACGCGGGGCACATTGGACTATATGTTATCTGCTTATTACTTCCAGGATTTTATGGCTGAGTACTATGCAGAAAAAAGAACTGTAACCGAACAGGAACTGGTACTCACCGGCGATGCTAAAAACAACCTGAACAAAGCATTGCAGGAAAATCTTGCAGGAGCCGCGCGTTACTACAAATACGTATTCAACTACAACAATTGTACATCGCGGATCAGGGACCTGCTCTTTCAGCATGCAGGATTAAAACCTGACCGGCAACTGGTTCCTGCAGGAACAACTTGCCGCAACATGTTACATGAGGCGCTGGACAACGGCGATCAACCCTGGAGCAAACTGGGAATCGATATCTTATTGGGCAGCCGCATCGATAAACCGGTAACAATTGCAGAATCAATGTTCCTGCCTGACTATTTAATGAAAGGCGTAGATAGCTCAGTTCACAGTCATAATATCTTACTCGACAAAAAGATCATTTACAATTCTGGTGTACCTCAAAAGCAACATCACAACTGGCCACTCTATCTTTTCAGTGTAATAGCTGTGCTTAGCATACTTGTCTCTTCAGGAAAAAATAAAACAGCAAAAAGGGTTACGCGTTTTTTCGATATCACCTTATTCCTGTTAACTGGATTGATCGGGTTTCTCCTCTTATTCATGTGGTTTGGAACGGATCACAAAGCGTGTGGAGCTAACTATAATTTATTATGGGCATTGCCAACCAACCTGATTGTTGTTTTCGCGTTGTGGAGAAATCCGCGTTGGTTACGGAAATATTTTACAGCGTGTATGATTATTCACCTGCTCACTGTACTACTGTGGTTCTGGTTGCCGCAACAATTGAATATTGGTTTGATTCCTGTGGTGGTATTGTTATTGCAGCGATGCTGGAAGTTGAGCAAACACTCTGCGTAAACAGGCAAATCAAGGATTGCAATTGAAATATCAGGAAGATTGCAGAGGCGTAGCCTCGATAAATATTGTAGTCCCGAACATTCGGGACTACAAAATGACCCGAGCCTATGGCTCTATTCAACCCTTGATTCCCATAAATAACTATATGCAAAAATCTTTTCAATATCAATCAGCAAATATTTCCTATACCATATTAGGCAAAGGAAAACCTGTAGTACTTCTTCATGGTTTTGGAGAAGACAGTGATGTATGGAGAGAACAGGTTGATTTTTTAAAAGAGCACTGCCTGCTCATCATTCCAGACCTGCCCGGCTCCGGTAGGTCATCCTTGCTTTCCCGCAACCCAACCCCAAACCCCAAACTCCAAACCCCAAACATCTCTATCGAAGACTACGCCGATTGCATACAAGCCTTATTAACACACGAAAACCTCTCCCCCTGCACTATGCTCGGCCACAGCATGGGCGGATACATCGTATTGGCATTCGCAGAAAAATACCCAACGCTGTTAACCGGTTTTGGATTGATCCATTCAACCGCCTTTGCCGATACGGAAGAAAAAAAGAAGAATCGTGAAAAAGGCATTGAGTTGATAGAGCGATATGGGCCCCATCCTTTTTTAAAAAATACCATCCCGAACTTATTCAGCGCAAGATTCAAAAAATCGCATCCCGAAAAGGTGAACGAACTTATTGAAGCGGGCGCCTCTTTCAGCAAAGAAGCCTTACAGCAATATTACCGCGCCATGATGCTGCGCCCCGACCGCACCAACACACTGTTAAGCAACCGCCTGCCTGTTATTTTCGTAATTGGCACTGAGGATGTTGCAGCACCGCTGGAAGATGTGATGAAACAGGTTTCCCTCCCTAACATTTCGTATATTCATGTGTTACAGGATACAGGGCATATGGGCATGTGGGAAGAGCCGGAAAAATTGAACCTACAGATTCTGGCTTTTATAAATAGCAGGCTATGAGCTTTGAGCCGTGAGCTTTGAGCCTGCCCCGCTCGCGGCTCATGGCTCAAAGCTCACAGCTGGTAAAATGCAAGAGATTACATGAAGAAGTTCCTCTTCATAATTGTTTTATTCATCTGTTCAATTCCGGCAACAGCTAGACATGTGGCAGGGGGCGAACTATTTTATGAATACCTTGGTTCTGGCGGCACCGGCATCAGCACATACCGCATCACCTTGAGGCTTTTCAGGGATTGCGCTTCCAATGGCCCTTTGCTTGAGAACGAAACAGTAGTGGTTGGTGTTTATAATAACTTCGGAAACCAGCTTGTAACAAGTGTTCCCTTACCGATCATTACCTCGGTTACTACCATATCGCTCAATACCGCAGCTTTTCCCTGCTTAACAGGCAATGTGAATGTTTGTTATGAAACGACTATGTATTCGGCTACTGTTTCCATACCTGATAATGTGGATGGTTATACTTTATCAAGATTGGGATGCTGTCGTATCAACAATATATCCAACCTCAGTATTCCTACCAATGTGGGAAGTAATTACATGACCAAGATCCCCGGCACTGCAGCATTGCCTGAGGGACATAATAACAGTCCACAATTTTATGTAAGGGATACCGCATTGGTTTGCGCCAGCAAAAAATTCAAACTCGATTTTGGTGCATTTGATGCCGATAGTGATTCTCTGTCTTACTCCTTATGCGATGCGTATTCTGCGCCTAATGGCGGCAACAACATTCAACCTACTCCTTTTCTTAACCAGGTGGGATTACCTTATGGGGGCGGGTACAGTGGTCAATTCCCGTTGGGGCCGGATGTTACCATTAATCCCACAACGGGCATCATCAACGGCATTGCACCAGGAGCAGGACAATATGTTGTAAATGTTTGCATACAGGAATGGAGAAATGGCAAGCCCATTGCGGAACACCGGAAAGATTTTATTTTAAAAGTGCAGTCCTGTGATATTGTGGAGGCCGACCTCCCTGATAAGATCGTACAATGCAAGGACTCTGTTGTGCATTTTGAGAATGGATCCACTTCATCAGGAATTACCTCTTATCTATGGGATTTTGGCGACCACACCCCGAACCGGTCAAATCAGGCGATGGTAAATTATCCTTACGCAGATACAGGCAGGTACATAGCGAGGTTAACCGTTACCGGCCCGAAAGGATGTGTGGGTACAGACAGTACCCTGGTTTTATTGTACCCGGGATTTCAACCGGCATTTAATGTAGTGGGAAGCTGTTACTTTAATCCTTATCAATTCAATGACCTCACTACGGCCAAATATGGTTTTGTAGACAGCTGGCGCTGGGATTTTGGGGATGTGGCCACGGCCGCCGATACTTCCCGCCTGCAAAATCCAAAATATAAATACCCCGGCCCTGGTACCAGGGATATTGGGTTGGTGGTTACCAGCAGCAAGGGTTGTATAGATAGTTTACACCAGGATTTTGTGGTACGCGATAAGCCATTATTGCAATTGCCGTTCAAGGATACTTTGATCTGCAGTATCGATACATTGGCCATCCCTGTTCTTAATTCAGGTGCTTTTTCGTGGCTGCCGAATAAGAACATCCTTTATCCAAATACATCATCACCATTGGTATTTCCGAAAGATACTACCCGGTATATCGTTACGGTAAATGACAATGGCTGCACAAATACGGATACGGTCACAGTAAACGTACTATCGTTCATAACAGTTGACCTCGGTAATGATTCATTAATCTGTAAAGGCGACCAGGTGCAGCTCCATGCCACCAGCCATGGCCTTCAGTACAACTGGACCAGTTCTTCCGGTGTACCGGTAAATAGTGTGAAGAATCCTGTGGTAAGTCAATCGGTTAATACAAAGTATTATGTAACGGCCCATCTTGGTAAATGCCAGGCCAACGACAGCGTGGCTATTAGGGTAGTACCATATCCTTTTGTGATTGCGGGGCCGGATACAGTTATTTGTGTGGGCAGCCGGATCCAGCTGCGGGGCACTGTTATCGGTTCTATCATCAACTGGTCGCCATCTGCATCTTTAACGAGTTCTACCATACTCACTCCTATTGCAGGGCCATCCAAAACAACCGCCTACGTCCTGAAGGTAAATGATACATTAGGTTGTCCGAAAGCGGTTACTGATACAACCCTGGTAACTGTTATCCCAACCATCCTGGCAAATGCCGGCCGTGATACCGCGGCCCTGGTTGGCCAGCCGCTGCAACTTATCGCAAGCGGCGGATCGAGGTATACCTGGACGCCAGAAACCGGGCTAAGTGATCCAACCATCTACAACCCGGTAGCTAAACTCGAAGCAGGTATCGATTCTATCCGTTACAGGGTAAGGGTGTCTGACGCCAACGGCTGTTTTGCCGATGATGATATTGTGATCAGGATATATAAAACCGGCCCCGAAATTTTTGTGCCTACCGCTTTTACTCCTAACGCTGATGGCAAGAACGATGTATTGCGGCCGATAGCTGTGGGCATCACCAAACTCACCTATTTCAGGGTGTACAGCCGGTGGGGTCAATTATTATTCAGCACTTCTGAACTGGGTAAGGGATGGGATGGCATGTACAATGGCGCCCCACAACCCAGTGGCACCTATGTTTTTTCAACAGAAGGGGCGGATTATACTGGCAAAACGGTGTTCAGGAAGGGAACAACCGTATTGATCCGTTAAGGAACAAAATGAATTGCATAATTTTATCAATCGAGCAGCACTAATATTTGAATTCTTCTCTTTATTAAAATGTTGCAAAGGCGTTAAAGTAACTTTGTCAAAGACCATGTAGTACGATTAATTGTATTTTCATGGCCGGCCAGGGGATATTACGCTCGCGCTTACTTTAGACTTTGCAGTAACTAATGAAAAAGGCAGTCTTATTTTTTTTCATACTAGTCCTTTGCGGGCAATCTTCTTTCGGCGCGCACCTGAAGGGCGGGTGGATACAATATACCTATCTGGGCCCGGGGGCTGCAGCCAACACATCAAAATACCAGATCACTGTAAGGCAATATTTATCCTGTAACTCTACAGGCGGACAAAGGGATGCCGAAGTTTTCCTGGGCATTTTTAATTCTGCCACCGGTCAGCGGATCAATACGATCACTGTAAATCTAACCTCCACCGAGAATCCGAATAAAACAAGCTATAGTCCCTGTTTAAGTACCAAACCACCTGTTTGTTATATTATCGATGTTTATACAACTACGATTGAACTGCCCAATAGTGCAACCGGCTATACACTTACAGTGCAGAGATGTTGCAGGATCACAGGTATTGTAAACCTTGCACAACCATCAGATGATTATGGTGTGAGTTATACCACCACTATTCCCGGCACGATCAGCGGCATAGATTATTCACATAATACCAGCCCGGTATTCGCATCAAAAGATACAGTGATCGTTTGTTTCAATAGCCCGTTCACACTCGATTTCAGCGCGGTGGATGCAGATGGGGACAGCCTGACATATAATTTTTGTACGGGTTTAACAGGAGGATTTAATAACCGGGCAGATCCATCGGATCCGCAGGCCTCGCGTCCAAATCCTCCAACCAGTCCTCCTTATACGGCGGTCTCATACAGTTCTATTTATTCAGGCGGATCGCCTATGGGTTCTACCGTGGGTATAGATCCAAATACAGGATTGATATCAGGTATCGCGCCAGGTACCACAGGTGATTATGTAATGTCTGTTTGCGTAAACGAATATCGTAGCGGGGTCTTTATCGGTTCAACAAAAAAAGAGATCCATGTAGCGGTGGCAAACTGTTCGGTATCGGCTGCTTCATTAAAGCCAAGTTATGTTACCTGTAACGGAACAACATTGAGTTTTCAGAATGAATCCACCAGTTCAAATATCACAGGTTATGCATGGGATTTTGGTGTAACCACTTTAACAACAGATACATCAAGCAGCGCAACACCCACTTACGATTATTTGAAAAGCGGCAAGGATAGCGGCACATATACCGTAAAATTAAAAGTATCAACCAACAGCGGTTGCCAGGATTCCACTACTTCTGTGGTAAAAGTATATCCTGGTTTTACTCCCGGGTATACAATTACCGGAACCTGCTACCTGAACAATTACCTATTCAGTGATACTTCGGTAACAAAATACGGTACGATCAGCAGTCGTTTATGGGATTTAGGAGATGCAACCACTTTAGCAGATACAGCACATGCAAAAGACACCGCCTGGAAATACCCTTCAGCACTTACCACGCAGATAAGGCTGATCGTAGCAAATAATGTAGGGTGTATTGATACCGTAACAAAAACACTGACCGTTGTTGACAGGCCATCGCTCAGTTTAGCATTCAGGGATACCTTGATCTGCAGTATCGATACATTAATGCTGCGGGTTAACACATCAGCAGGCGCTTCTATTTTATGGACACCGATGAACGGGCCAAACAGTACACGAATACAAAATGCATCTTCGTCCACGCCGTCTGTTTACCCCAGGGATACCACAAAATATTATGTTTCAGTAAACGACAATGGATGCGCCAATACAGATTCTGTAACAGTAAATGTTTTGCAGTTTATCAGTGTATCAATATCTGATACGGGTATCTGCCGTACAGATACATTCCGACTCAGACCGGTAAGCCAGGCACTCAGTTATCAATGGACATCTTCAACGGGTTCTGAAACGGTACAAAGCACAAAATATCCGTTGGTAATGCCATTGGTCAATACACGCTATGCTGTATTGGCCAATCTTGGAAAATGCCAGGCAAGAGACAGTATGGATGTTGTTGTGGCGCCCTACCCCGTTGCCAATGCAGGATCTGATGTAACGGTTTGTTATGGTTCACGTGTGCAGCTAAACGGATCAATAACCGGCAATTCATTTACATGGACACCGACTTCTTCGCTTATCAATGAAAGAACCTTAACACCAACAGCGGGGCCAACGAAAACAACTGCGTATATATTGAGTGCAACCAATAGTACAGGTTGCCTCAAACCCAAAAATGATACCATTGTTGTAACGGTTATTCCAATTATTACCGCCAACGCCGGAAGGGATACTGCGGTTATTGCGGGGCAAGCTTTGCAGTTAGGCGCAACTGGCGGAACGAATTACACATGGACTCCCACTACAGGTTTAAGCAATCCATTTATTTCAAACCCGATCGCCACACTGGATAATACGATCGATTCTATCATTTATACAGTGCGTGCAACGACAGGTGGTTGTTTCAATGATGATGAGATAAAAGTTGTTGTATTCAAAACAGGCCCTGATATCATTGTGCCCTCAGGCTTTACACCAAATGGTGATGGAAAAAATGATGTGATCCGCCCAAGACTATTGGGTATCGCCAAATTAAATTTCTTCAGTATCTATAACAGGTGGGGCCAGCTTTTATTTACCACTACTGTTGAGAACAAAGGCTGGGACGGAATTTTTTCCGGCGTGGCGCAACCCAGTGGCACATATGTTTTCCAGACATCCGGCGTTGATTTTCTCGGCAGGGCCATTCTTAAAAAAGGAACGGTGGTGTTGATCAGGTGAGATGGTGAATAGTGAATGGTCAATAGTGAATATTCCTGATGCTTCAGCATTCCCGACTGACCATTCACTATTGACTATTGACTATTGACTATTGACCATTGACCATTCACTTTTTCACCCCACTTCCCTTACATTCGTGCTCTCATTTATTATCTATGGATAAAATCATTTTGATCACCGGCGCTACTTCCGGTTTTGGAAAATCGATGGCTGAGAAATTTGCAGCTGCGGGATGGAATTGCATCATCACGGGCAGAAGAGCAGACAGGTTGGAAACCCTTGCCAATGAACTGCAAACAAAATTCAGCATACAAACGCTTTCACTTGTTTTTGACGTTCAGGACAGGAACGCTGTAAACACCGCACTCGATAATCTACCTGTTGAATGGCAAAACATTGATATACTCGTTAACAACGCCGGGCTTGCTTTGGGAAGAGATAGTTTCGAAAATGCCAACCTGGATGACTGGGAAACGATGATCGATACCAATGTAAAAGGTATGATGTATGTAACCAAAGCCGTGCTGCCTTATATGACCGCAAGGAAAAAAGGACATATCATCAATATGGGATCAGTGGCAGGAAAGGAAGTATATAAAGATGGCAACGGATATTGTGCGAGTAAATATGCGGTGGATGCGTTAAGTAAATCCATGCGTATTGATTTGTTGCAGCATCGCATCAAAGTAACTGCGATACATCCCGGTGCCGCAGAAACAGAATTTGCGATCGTTCGTTTTAAAGGAGATGCGTCAAAAGCGAAACAGGTATATGATGGATATACACCACTGCATGCAGAAGACGTTGCCAACATCGCATTCTATTGCGCCAATTTACCGGAACATGTTTGTATCAATGATCTGGTGGTAACATGTACTGCGCAGGCGGATGGGATTTACTTTCACAAGTGAAACAGCTTTGAGCCGTGAGCTATGAGCCGTGAGCCTGGCGAGTTACCATGATTTTGAATGGTTTCAAATTGGTGATATTTGAACAGAACTGCGTAGGGCGAGTAGTGCCAGGCTCACAGCTCATGGCTCGTAGCTCACAGCTTATCCCTATTTTCACAATTCTAAAACGCCAACCCATGTTTAGTTCCATCCAACACTTCACCGCTATTTGGGAATCGGAAACAGCTTCTACCCTTTCCTGCCTCGAACATCTTACGGATGAGAGTCTTTCGAAAGATCTTGTAAGTGATTACAGAACAATAGATCGTCTCGTTAACCATATTGTTGATTGTGCGGCAAGTATCCCGTACGAAGCGGGGTTGCCTGTTGAAGGATATCTGAAGCAGCATTACATGGATATGCATGCGATCATTGAAGCTTACAAAAAAAATACAGACGCAGTAAAGCAGGCATTATCTCAATGGACAGATGCCACGCTACAGGAAGAAACACCTATGTATGAAGAAACCTGGAAAAAAGGATTTGCACTTTGGGTAACAGTAGTTCACCAGATACATCACCGCGGGCAGTTAACTACATTAATGCGCGCGGCGGGATTGAAAGTACCGGGTGTATATGGCCCCGCAAAAGAAGAATGGGAAGCGATGGCGTTTTTGCCAAAAGCAGACTGAGATCAGTTAATAGTTAAAAGTTAATAGTTAATAGTTAATAATTGGAGGCTGCATTATTAACTATCAACTTTTAACTTTTAACTATTAACTTTTAACTATTAACTATTAACTCCTTCGCAGCCTCATAATCTCTCATCAATTCTTTCACCACATCTGCTGCTGGTTTAATTTCCCTTATCAGCGCGCTCACTTGTCCTATTTCGAGTTCGCCTTCTTCGAGGTCGCCTTCGAACATTCCTTTTTTGGCACGGGCGCGACCGAGCAGCGTTTTCATTTCCTCTTCATCGGCGCCGCGCAATTCGGCCATGCGTACCTGGTCTGAAAAATAATTTTTCAATAAGCGTACGGGCATTAATTTTTTCATGCTGAGTAATGTATCCCCTTCCTGTGCTTTTATGATCGCTTCCTTAAAAGCCATATGTGAGGAGGCTTCCGGTGTACATACAAAACGGCTGCCTACCTGTACGCCATCAGCACCTAAGATCATTGCCGCCAACATCTGTCGCCCCGTACCAATACCACCCGCAGCGATCACGGGGATCTGAACGGCCTGCTTAACAATGGGCACCAATACCATAGTAGTAGTTTCTTCCCGCCCATTGTGACCGCCTGCTTCAAAACCTTCTGCCACCACTGCATCGCATCCTGCCTCTTGTGCTTTTAAGGCAAATTTGCTGCTGCTAACTACATGTACAACTATAATATTTTTTTCTTTGAGGAAACCTGTCCATGTTTTGGGATTACCTGCGCTTGTAAAAACGATGGGTACTTTTTCTTCCACAATGATTTGCATCAGTTCTTCAATAGAAGGATACATCAAAGGAATGTTTACACCATAAGGTTTATCAGTGGCTGATTTACATTGCTGGATATGCTCACGTAAAACGGCAGGATACATACTGCCCGCGCCAATCAGACCCAATGCGCCTGCGTTGCTCACCGCGCTTGCTAATTTCCATCCGCTGGCCCAGATCATACCGGCCTGGATGATGGGGTATTGAATGTTGAAGAGTTTTGTAATGCGGTTCTGCGAATTCATTGATGCAATTTAAAAAATCAATATTAATTGGTAATTTTAAATAAAAACATGCGAAAGACCATAGAAGATATTCTAAAGCTTCCACTTGAGGAAAAAAGAGATCTCTATTATGCACTGCAGCAAGACCTGTATGAAGATAACATTTTACGCGAAGATGAATTAACACCGGAACAATGGCAGGAAGTAATCAAACGAAACAACGGCGTTGAATCAGGCAAAGCACAATTCATTTCAAAGGAGCAATTGATAGTTCACTTAAAAGAAAGAAGAAAAACTTATACTAATTGACTTCCAAATATTAATACTTCCTCTGTGAAACTCTGTGCTCTTTGTGTCTCTGTGGTGAAGAAAAAGCACGTTGAAAATGCATAATTTTTTTCTTCACCACAGAGACACGGAGAAACAGAGCTTCACAGAGAGGATCATAAAAGTTTGAGAGCCTTATCCAAAATCAATCTCCGTATTATCGCCAATATTCAAACTGCGGCTAAGTCCTTTTACAGACGCATCACTACCTATCAATGAATTATCAAGAACCACTTCATAGAGGTTCGTATAAGACCCGATAATACTATCTCTCACAATAGAATGTTTAATAGAAGTATTCGCTCCTATCGCTACATGCGGGCCGATGATGGCATTGGAAATATCACAGCCGGGAGCAATACTTACAGGAGGAATGATGATGGTGTCTTTATAACCATGATCGTAAGTGGTGTTGCCGCCAAACTTTTTTAACAAGGTTGCATTGCTTTCCAATAAGGTTTCTTTCTTACCACAATCAAACCAGTTCTTTACTTTAAATGCCTGGAATTTTGCACCGCGTTTGATCATGCAATCAAGCGCATCTGTTAAATTATATTCTCCGAATGTTTTGATATCCTGGGCAAACAGGTGATGGAGACATTCAAACAAAAAATGGGTTTCTTTTATTTTATACAACCCCACCAGCGCCATATTACTTTTTGGAATGGCCGGTTTTTCTACCACCTGTTCAATAAATCCATCTTCACCAACAGAAGCCACACCAAAATTGCGTGGGTCATCTACTTTTTTTATGCCAAGCATGCTATGCTCACTATTCACCACTTCTTTTACATCATATTCGCAGATCGTATCGCCCAGCACAACAAATACTTCATCGGTACCCACGATGTTCCGGGTCAGTTCAATAGCATGACCGGTTCCCTGGCGTTCATTCTGAAAAACAAAATGCGTGGTTAGGTCGGGGTAGTTCTCTTTTACATAATCCTGGATCTTTTCTCCCAGGTAGCCAACGATGAAAATAAATTCAGTGATACCTGCATCCCGTAACTGATCCACAATAAAACTCAGGATGGTCTTTCCTGCAATGGGAATCAAAGCTTTGGGTTGTGTATAAGTATGCGGTCTTAATTTGGTTCCGGCTCCGGCAACAGGAATGATCGCTTTCATGGGGGTCTTTTAGGTTTGAAAATAGTTACCGGCTACATCTCACAGGGCCAATATGTATGCCAGACACATTCTCAGGAGGCGCAAAATAGGGAAAACTGGCGAAAGAAGCTGCGAGCTGTGAGCCATGAGCTGAGAGCCCGTCAAAATAGGCTGGATTTTGGCATTTTTTAGTGGTTTTTGTTTCTAAAACTCTGGCTCATAGCTCGCAGCTCATAGCTCGCAGCTTATATTTGCTCAAAATAACAAGCTAATGCAAAGAGATACCTTGGTTTTTGACCTTATTAAACAGGAATTGGAAAGACAGCGTCATGGCATTGAACTCATCGCCTCTGAGAACTTTACCAGCTTGCAGGTAATGCAGGCCATGGGTAATGTAATGACGAATAAATACGCCGAAGGGTATCCCGGCCGCCGTTATTATGCAGGTTGTGAGATCGTTGACCAGACAGAACAACTGGCTATCGATCGCTTAAAAGAGATCTTTAATATAGAATATGCCAATGTGCAACCCCATAGCGGTGCACAGGCAAACGCAGCAGTGGCCCTTGCCGTTCTGCAACCGGGTGATGCCATTTTAGGCCTCGACCTCAGCATGGGCGGACATTTAACGCACGGTTCCGCTGTTAATTACAGCGGTAAACTATACAAGCCAAATTTTTACGGTGTAACCCGTGATGGTGGATTGGTAGATTATGAAATGCTCGAAGCAAAAGCCCGCGAAGTAAAACCTAAAATGATCATCTGCGGTGCCAGCGCTTATAGCCGCGATTGGGATTATGAACGCATTCGAAAAGTAGCGGATGAAGTGGGTGCACTGGTAATGGCTGATATTGCACATCCTGCTGGTTTGATCGCTAAAAAATTATTGAATGATCCGTTTGATCATTGTCATTTTGTTACATCTACTACGCACAAAACTTTACGCGGGCCACGCGGCGGTATCATTATGATGCGTAAAGATTTTGAGAACCCGTTTGGTTTGAAAGATGTGAAAGGAAATATCCGAATGATGAGTAACCTGATGGATATGGCGGTGTTCCCGGGAATACAAGGCGGGCCACTCGAACACGTGATCGCAGCAAAAGCCATAGCGTTCGGTGAAATATTAACCGATGAGTTTACAGACTATGCCCACCAGGTATTAAAAAACTCGCAGGCACTGGCTAAAGCACTGGTTGAAAAAGAATACCAGATCATCAGTGGCGGAACAGATAATCATTTAGTGCTGATCGACCTGCGCAACAAAAATATCAGCGGTAAAAAAGCAGAGCAGGCATTGGTATTGGCTGATATCACAGCGAATAAAAACATGGTCCCTTATGATGACAAGAGTGCATTCGTTACATCAGGTATCCGCCTCGGTGTTCCGGCGATCACAACAAGAGGTATGAAAGAAGAACATATGCAGTTTGTAGTAAACTCGATCGATAAAGTGTTGATGAATGCGGATGATACTAACATTCTGCAGGCTGTAAAGAAAGATGTGAATGACTTTATGACGCAATTTGTTTTATATCCGGAATTGGGTTAGCATGATTATTTAGTTACAACGTTTATTAAACTTTCTATATGATACAGCGTTTACAAACCCTGTGGTTGCTGTTTGCCGCCATACTTACTTTTGCCACTTTTAGTACCTCTTTTTTTAGTGGCTATATCCTGATAGATAATATCAGGCAGAAACAGGACTTCACGGCAATGAGTAATATTTTCCTGATGATATTTACCGGCTTGGTTTGCGCCGGCTCATTATTCACGATCTTTTTATATAAGCACAGGGAATTGCAATTTAAGGTTACGCTTATCCTGTTCGCTATCTCAATACTTGATCTCGTATTCTATTATATGGGCTATACTAAA
Organism: Bacteroidota bacterium; assembly: GCA_040388705.1. GTDB lineage: Bacteria > Bacteroidota > Bacteroidia > Chitinophagales > Chitinophagaceae > Sediminibacterium. Next base: position 36,262 of record JAZKBI010000004.1, read on the forward strand.
TTCATTGAGACCGATCGCACTGTTGGTATTACTGCAGTGATCGCATTGATCATTCCATTGTTTTTATTATTGGCTGCACGCGGAATGTATCTTGATCAGAAATTGGTGAAGAGTGTGGATAGGCTGCGATAGAAATAAACTAACCCCAGCCTTTAGGCTGGGGACTAACGCACCCTTAGAAATACGGGCTTTAGCCCTAATCGAAATGCGAACCGGGCTAAAGCCCGGAAGATTAATATGGCTCCGATCCCCATGCTAAAGCATGGGGTTAGATATTCTACAGAAACTTCCCCGTATAACTCTCCTTCACTTTCTTAATTCCCGCAGGCACTCCTGCATACACCAAATTCCCACCCGCATCTCCTGCTTCGGGACCGAGATCAATGATCCAATCTGCGGATTTGATCACATCGGTATTGTGTTCGATCACGATCAATGAATGCCCCTGCTCTATCAATGCATTGAATGATGCGAGCAATTTTTTGATATCATGAAAATGCAAACCTGTGGTGGGTTCATCAAAAATGAATAACATATGGCCGATGCCTTTTCCCTTTCCGAGAAAGCTGGCAAGCTTTACGCGTTGTGCTTCGCCACCGCTTAAGGTATCACTACTTTGGCCGAGTTTGATATAGCCGAGGCCCACATCCTGCAAAGGTTGTATCGCAGTTCTGATGGGTTTTTCATCAACAAAAAAATCGATCGCTTCATCAACACTCATTTCCAATACATCAAAAACACTTTTGCCTTTATAGTGTACTTCCAGCACTTCTTCTTTAAAACGTTTCCCGCCACATGATTCACAGGTAAGATGAACATCGGCGAGGAACTGCATTTCTACCACCTGCTCGCCTTCGCCTTTACAGGTATCGCAACGACCACCATCTACATTGAATGAAAAATGTTTGGGTTGAAAGCCGCGTGTTTTGGATAAAGATTGTTTCGCATACAGGTCGCGGATATGATCGTATGCTTTGATGTAGGTGATGGGATTGCTTCGCGATGATTTACCGATCGGGTTCTGATCAACCATTTCTATCTGCGAGATATAATCCATATCACCGCTGATATTTTTATGCAATCCAACCTTCTCAGAAAATTCTCCTTTTAACTTCCGCAAGGCAGGAACCAATACCTGTTTCACCAAAGTGGTCTTACCACTTCCGCTCACACCGCTTACCACGCATAATGTATTTAATGGAAATTGAACGGTTACATCTTTCAGGTTATTCTGCCGCGCATTTTCTACTGTGATACTGCGGTTCCATTTGCGCACATGTTTTGGAACATCAATACTGAGTTTGCCTGTTAAATATTTTCCTGTAAGACTTTCCGGGTTCGCAACGATCTCGTCATAGTTACCAACAGCAACCACTTCCCCGCCAAGATGCGATGCGAGTGGGCCCATATCGATAATATAATCCGCTTCGCGCATCATCATTTCATCGTGCTCAACTACTACGACTGTATTACCGAGATCGCGCAATGATTTTAATACGCTGATCAAACGAACCGTATCCCGCGAATGCAGACCGATAGATGGTTCATCCAATATGTACAATGAATTAGTGAGATTGCTTCCTAAACTTCTTGTCAACTGTATACGCTGGCTCTCGCCACCGCTCAATGAATTAGCGAGGCGGTTCAAGGTGAGATAACCAAGCCCCACATCGATCAATGTTTGCAGGCGCTGGTGAATTTCTATCATTATCCTTTTGGCAACCTGCTGGTCGTGCGTTGATAATTTCAAAGCATCAAACCATGTTTTCAGGTCTTTCACCTGCCATTCACATAATTCACCAATATGTTTGCCCCCTACTTTTACATATAGCGCTTCTTTCCTTAAACGGTAACCTTCACAATCAGGGCAGTTGGTTCTTCCACGATAACGGCTCAGCAATACGCGGTATTGAACCTTGTATAAATTCTGTTCTACCTCTTTAAAAAAATCATGGATGCCTTGTACATTCCCTTCGCCGTGCCATAGTTGTTTGTACTGTTCTTTGCTAAGATCGATCACAGCCTTGTGAATAGGGAAACCAAATTTTCCGGCATTCTTTACAAACTGTTCCCGCCACCAGCCAAGTTTGTCGCCTTTCCATGGTGCCACTGCACCTTCATACACACTCAAACGTTTATCAGGAATAACTAGATCAGAATCAATTCCCAATACCTGGCTAAAACCTTCGCAGGTGGGACATGCACCGTATGGATTATTGAATGAGAAAAGATTGGGAACCGGTTCTTCAAACTGTATTCCATCCAGTTCAAACTTATTGCTGAAATGAAGCAATTTTTTATTGTCCACTTCAACATACATCTCGCCTTCTCCTTCATAAAAAGCAGTACCGATGGAATCGGATAAACGGTGCAGGTCGTCCTCATCAAATTCTTTTGTAACTACTCTGTCAATAAGAACATGAGTCTGGAGACTGGAGTCTGAAGACTGGAGCTGTTTCTTTAATTCTTTGTCCGTTAATTCCAATAACTCCTCGATACGCGTGATAGTGCCAGTCTCCAGACTTCTAACTCCAGACTCACGCACATACATGCGTGAAAACCCTTTCTGCATCAATATATTCAACTCCTCTCGCGTCTCACGATTCGCGTGTTGTTTAAATGGAACAATGATCACAACTTTTGTTCCATGCGGCATTTGTTGCACTGCATTCATCACATCGGCCACATCATCTTTTTTTACTTCCTTGCCACTAACAGGCGAAATGGTTTTACCGGCGCGCGCAAATAACAAACGCAGGTAATCATAGATCTCCGTCATGCTGCCAACGGTACTGCGTGGTGTACGTGTAATTACTTTTTGTTCGATAGCAATTGCGGGACAAAGCCCTTTGATATAATCCACATCAGGTTTCACCATACGAGCCATGAACTGGCGCGCATAAGCACTTAAACTTTCTGCATAACGGCGCTGACCCTCTGCAAAAAGTGTATCAATGGTTAGTGATGATTTACCACTTCCCGACACACCTGTAACCACGATCAGTTTGTTGCGGGGAAAACTTACCGTAACATTTTTTAGGTTGTGAACACGCGCACCCTTTACTAAAATGTTACCGGATTCATCTGCTGTTCTCTCGATCTTCGGGGTCTTTGTTTTTGTTGCCATACTATGAAAAATGTAAACAGATTCGCTGCGCTTAAGTTTAGAAGAAAGGCAATTTACTAAATTATTTAGTCAAAAGATAAATCTTTAAAATGTGCATAACCTTTACCCCCCGAAATCATCTTTTCCACAAAGCCTGCCAGATATGAAAAGATGTATAATTTGTCGTTGAAAGATAATGAGTTAGTTCAGGAACACTCAATAAAAAGTTCTGTTCAATATCCTGAATTGTAAAAAAACCTGACTCAAAAACGATGTTATGCGAACATTAGACCAGGCGTCTGATACTGAATTGATACGGGCTTTCCAGGAGGGCGATACTGCCGCCTTTGAAACCCTTATCTACCGCTATAAGGACAAAGTCTTTTCATCCATTCTTTTCTTCGTAAAAGACAGTTACCTGGCTGAGGACCTCTTCCAGGACGTTTTTATCAAGATCATAGATACGCTTAAGAAAAAACATTATACCGAGGAAGGGAAATTTTTGCCCTGGGCGCTTCGCATCTCCCATAACCTTTGCGTAGATTATTTCAGGAAAGTGAAACGCACACCCGCTATCAGGACCAGCGATAACAAGGATATTTTCGAAATATTGCAGATCTCAGAAGAGGGACCTGACAGCAAGATCATGCAGGGCCAGAGCCATGAGCGCGTACGTAAAATGCTTGACCTGCTGCCCGAAGAACAGCGCGAGATCATTGTATTGAGGCATTTTGCCGATATGAGCTTTAAAGAGATCGCACTGATCACCAATTGCAGTATTAATACCGCTTTGGGGCGGATGCGCTATGGCCTGATTAATTTAAGGAAGATGATGACGGAAAAACAGATAGCTTTATAGCAGAAATATAATATCAATGAAAAGATCATAGGCCCTTCATTACGATGAAGGGCTTCTTTTTTTAATTAATAATTATTAATGCGAATCAAGGGTTGAGTAGAGCCGTAGGCTCGGTTCATATTGTAGCCACGGATTTTAATCCGTTGTTCGTAATCCAGCGAAATTAGAGAGTGCCGTAGGCACGGTGCATATATGGACCGAACCTACGGTTCTCACGGAATTTGCTGTCTTTTGATCAACGGATTAAAATCCGTTGCTACAAAATGTATCGAGGCTACGCCTCTGCAATCTTCCTCTTTTTTGCCTTGGGTAGTAGTTATTTATTCTTATCAAACGCCTCCTTCCCACACTGCAGCCATTTTAAGTACTCAGCCGCATCGGGCGTATAGCCAACCGGGTTACTAAGCAATTGCTCCTTCGTATTAAGCAAGCCATATAAGGGTTGCGTGGTCTGGATAAAATTCTCTGTCTGGAAAGTTGCGTATTTATCGCCGATATTGATGATGTCTTTTGAACCGCCGCTTGTGGTCTTATAATTCATGATCCGTTGTTCGGCAGGCAGGTTTTGTTTATCATCCACATATAGGGAGACGAGGATATAATTTTCTTTGATGTAATTATACACTGCGGGTTGTGTCCACACGTTCTCTTCCATCTTTCGGCAGTTTACGCAGGCCCAGCCGGTGAAATCTATTAAAATAGGTTTGTTCTGTGCTTTGGATAATTCCAATGCTTTTGCATAATCATTGATCACATTCGGTTCGAGGCCTTTTCCATGCACATTATCTTTTCCATAAATACTGTAACTGAATGGCGGCGGAAAACCGCTTAACAACTGAAGGTTCGCATATTTTGTTTGTGTAACGCCGGGAATTAAATACAGTGTAAATAACAAAGCGATCACTCCCATTGCTTTTCTTCCGTTGCTTATTTTCATTCCCTTATAATCATGCGGCAAACGGAGGATCCCAAAAAGATAGAGTGATAAACCTGCGCCGATCAGTATCCATATTCCGATGAACACTTCGCGTTTTAATAAACCCCAGTGTTGTACAAGGTCTGCGTTTGACAAGAATTTGAATGCGAGTGCGAGTTCGAGAAAAGCCAAGACTTTTTTTACAGTATCTAACCAGCCACCCGATTTTGGTAAGGATTGCAACCAGTCAGGAAAGATCGCGAACAAAGCAAATGGTAATGCAAGCGCTAATCCAAATCCCGCAAGGCCTGAAGTTAATTGCCACGCACCACCGCTTAGTGAACCCACTAATAACGAACCTAATATCGGTCCAGTACATGAGAATGAAACGATCGCAAGCGTTAGCGCCATAAAGAAGATACCGCCTGTGCTACCCAACCCACTTTTCGAATCAGCTTTGCTGGCGATATTACTCGGTAACGTCAATTCAAAATAGCCAAAGAAAGAAATGGCGAAGAAAATAAAGATCACGAAGAACACAATGTTCAGCCAGGAATTGGTTGAGATATTATTAAAAATTTCCGGCTGTACATTTCCCAATAAATGAAAGGGAACGCTGGCTAATAAATAGATCAAAAAGATAAAGAAACCATACATCGCCCCATTGCGGATGGCCTGTTTACGATTGGCTGCTTTCTTCGTGAAAAATGAAACCGTAACCGGTATCATCGGGAACACACAAGGCGTTAACAGTGCGATCAATCCGCCCAAAAATCCCAATAAAAAAATAGCCCATACACTGTTGCCGGCCACATCATTCTTCTTACCACATTCCGCCAAAGGTTTATTGATATCGATAGAAGCTAATTTGATCCCTCCCGAAGCGTTTGCTGAAGCAGCAACACCACCTTCGAGCGTAACTTCAAATGGCGCTTCAGATGTGTTGAATTCTCCGGCTCCACCAAGAAACGCAGTAATGGTTCCTTTTAAAGTAGAAGGGATAAACCCGTTGATACGTAGCTGCTGCCTGATCTCGATCGTTCCGCTTACAACATCCACTTTATGAAAAGTAGGATCATTCACAAAATGCGTTCCTGTAATATATTGGAGAACGCCCTGTAACTGCGCATTCTCATAGGCGGGTACAAACTTCACACCTTCCAGTTCTTCTTTGGGGTTGGACCCATACACATACCGTCCTGCAGGTATCGGAGATTTGGCGTACAATTCATACACACCTGCACTTATTTTTCTTGCCTGCGTTTGCCACTTAAGCAAACTATCTGTTTGTGCAAAAACAAAAGCAACAGTGATCAACGCAATAAAAAGCAGGGATAGTTTTTTCATTTACAACTTTGATTATTCAAGCTTCAGATCAAAAGATTTTTTTTGGTAGGAAGGCAATGGCTCTCATCACACACTACATACTGAATGGCGCCGCTTATATTTGTTTTGACGTTCCCTTTTACTTTAACGGTTTGAACAAACTGAACTTTGCCCGAATAAGAAAGAGTTTCACCAACGCTCTTATCAATTGTTTTTTCAAGATTACCGACCTCTTTTACCACGCCTGTTTTCGTAATCAATGGATTGGCTTTAAAAACAAATGAGGTGCGACCCGGTCCACTGGCATGTTGGGAATACAAATGCCATGGATGTTCAATCTCTGCTGTAATAGTTACATCGTATTTATCGGCCGTTTTCTTTTTTACTTCGTAACCCCAACTCACATGGTTTTCCTGGCCAAAACCAGTGTATACCATCACCACCAGCGAAAGGGAAAGCAAAATTTTCTTCATACTGACTACTATTTTCCCTTACTGGAGCTTCAGGTCAAATGATTTTTTCGTAGGAGGGAGACAATGGCTGTCATCACACACCATGTATTCAATTGTTCCACTGATATTGGTTTTGATACCACCTTTTACTTTTACAGTTTGCACCCACTGCACTTTATCTGAATAAGAAAGAACATTGGTCTCAAAATTCTTATCATATATTTTTTCCAGCTTGCCTACTTCTTTTACTGCGCCGTTTTTGGTGATCAATGGATTGGCTTTAAAAGTAACGGATGTAGGAATGGGTCCGCCTTTCCCTGTATTCTGTGAGTAAATATGCCAGGGGTGCTCTATGTCTGCAGTGATCACGATCTCGTAGGTATCTGCAGTTTTCTTCTTCGCCTCATAATTCCAGCTAACGGGATTTTCTATCTGCCCGAAAGAAATAAAGCCAATGCTTAAAAAGCTAAGCGCTAAAACAATTCTTTTCATATCAACACTTCTGTTTTTTATTATGACGTAAAGCATATCGATGCCTTACAATACGGATCAATTTAATCCTAACAATTCAAATACTTTTTTACCATCCAGGTTGCTCATTTCTGCTGATGAGGCACGTTCCGGATGTGGCATCATACCAAAAACATTATTGCCTTTATTACGGATACCCGCAATATTTCTCGTGGCTCCGTTTGGATTGGCTTCCTCATTGATATTGCCTTCCTCATCGCAGTAACGGAATATTACCTGTCCGCCTGCCTCCAGTTCATCCAGGGTTGCTTCATCGGCATGATATCTGCCTTCGCCATGGGCAACCGGTATTTTGAGCGCTTGTCCATTTTCATTTTTGATGAAAACATTTTTGCAAACGAATTGCTGGTTGGCATTCTGTAACAAAACACCTGGCAGCAACCCACTTTCACATAAGATCTGGAAGCCATTACAAACGCCTAATACTTTGCCCCCTTTATTCGCGAACTCGATCACGCTCTGCATCATCGGGCTGAAACGGGCAATGGCACCGCAGCGTAAATAATCACCATATGAAAATCCACCCGGTAAAATGATACAATCGTCTGTGGTGAACATACTCAGATCCTTGTCTTTGTGCCAAAGCATGACCACCTCTTTACCAAGATCGTGCCGGAGCGCATCCTGCATATCCCTGTCGCAGTTAGATCCCGGAAAAACAACAACGCCAAACTTCATAGGTTCGTTTTTATCCTTAGAAATAGATTGAGTGGCAAAGGTAACGCCTCACCCGTTAAGACCGGCCCAAATAATTAACCGAAATTGCCGGTCATCCGGTTTAAAAAATCAAAAGCGGCCACCATTACCGGAAACGCAGGGTCTACCTAACCCTAGGCTTTTGCCCGGTCTTTCTTCGGTCGCTGTACGTACCTGCCAGTTAGATACATAACATTTAAATCACACTTCTAATACATTTCATGTACATTTTTGCCTGAAAATGTATATGAAATGTATTAGAAGTGTATTAGAAGTGTGTTGTAACTCTGAATTAAGTACCTGTTAAGTACATACAAAGTGCCCTGCTGATGCGAAGGCGAGCGAAGGTTTGTGGAGGGTCTGTTTAAAGTCGTAAAATCATGTCCCCTTAACTGGCACCTGGGTTAATTATTATGATAGACAAACCACCAGTTATGGTAGGCTATCACGCCAAAAGCCAGCCAGAACAGGATATTCGGCAGCATCAGCCTGCGGGGAAAGGAAAAAGCGTTCCCGGCAAAGGCGCCCAGCGGCACAAGGCTCATAAAAGCCGATTCGATGCCTGCATTCAGGAAAATGAACGGTATTGGCAGTAAGATCAACAGCATCACGATCATTACCCCCCAGTTCTTGCGGATCTGTATCACCATCCTTTTATTGGATATCTGCCAGCAATATAGTCCAGCCAATAATACGGCCACCAATACCGATAAACTTACGATCAGTTGTACATCCCACTTAGCTGGGGGAAGATCCCACTGCAGGTGAGGCAAATAGGTTTTAAAAGTAGCGAGCTGGTCGTTCAAAAAAAGCGCGGAGGCTAGAAAATAATATGGCACCAGGATTCCCATAAGTAATATCACCCATTCTGCCAGGTTGAAGGGCCTTACCACAGCGAGGGCAAATAAAACCACCAGTATCAGTATCGCAGTGGGGTGATAACAAACCACGGATAATCCCACAATAAAACCCGTATTGAATAACAGTGTCTTAGGTGAAGGGTGATTGTACAGCCTGCTTAGTTTAATGAAAAGCCAGATCAATAAAAAATTAGCGATCAGTGCGGGTGAGATGCTGCACCATTGAGTAAGCATACCCGACAATAGCACATAGGCCATTGCCGTAGTATAATTGGTATTCTGGAACATCCGTAATTCACTCAGCACAAGGTTCAGGCGGATAGCTTGTATGAGAATGATCAGCTGGTAAAAAATAAAAAGGCCTGTAGATGACAGGCTTGTAACATAGTTTTTGAGGAATAGCGAGAACACACCATCATTATCATTAAATATGATAACAGGAGCGCTCACAAAAAAATGAAGGTGTATGCCAATACTCAGAATGACAAGAAAAAAAATATTGATGATGGACTTATCCCGGAATAAAAAAACCACGTATTAGAAATTAAAATTCAACTTTAGCAAAACAGGTGAACCCGCGATACTGGCAGGGAACAATAGCCTGGCGCGCACCTACCTGTTTGGCGTGGCGCGGCATAAAATCATATCCTTTATCAAGGTTTTTGAATGTCGGGTTCCTGTCTACTTGCCCCGTTGGTGAAACGCTCTGGTCAGACAGTATCATCGTCCGTTTTTCCTGTACATTGAAAATAAAATGCAACTGGTCGCCGGTATTAAAGAGGCCAAAGCCGATGTAATTATCCGTGTTGTCATCGAACTGCGCCTTGCGCATTACATTACTCCATTCCATTTTTCCATTGGGTTCAAAAGAAATAATGGCAATATTATCCGCGAAATAACGGTTCATCATATTGCTGTTATTGTACAGGTTGGAACGGTACCAGGGATAATAACCGATAGGGCTGTTCCATGTATAATAATCAACGGGCGACCAATAGGGAGAACCGTACAGGTAATCCCAACGATTCAGTGTATTTCCGCGTGAGCTGGTATAAGCTGATTCAGACACCACGATAAACCCGCCATCCCTGCGCAGAATAATATTTTTCAAAAAGTAATCATTAAACGCAGTCTTCATATTTCCCTCACCCCTTGCATCTTCACGGAACTCATCGGTGAACATGGTGGTGGCGTTGAGTAATTCTTTGTTCTGAGCTTTATCCCAGAGCACGTAATACAACCCTTCAATATTGCCACGTTTAGCCTTGCTCAGGAAAGAGGTAAGCACATAATGTTTGTTTACATTATCTACTTTGATGCGGAGATCATCCAAAAAAATACTGGTCACTTTCAGATCGGTGAGTGTATAACTGTCACGCATGGCCTGCTTGGTCAGCAGGCTTATCTTATTGATATTATCGTTTGAAGCGGTTCCCGAAGCGCGAACGCAAACCAGGTCGCCATCGTTATCGAGTGAAAATTCAGAAAGAAAATCATTCCGCTGTGGCATATTAATACTGAGCCGTGATTTTTTGATCAGTTTTAATTCTTTATCGAACAGGCAGGTAGTAAGTACATGGGCTTTATCATTCTTTGTATTGATCTTAAAGATCATCAGCTTCTGTTTATCCTCGCTGTTGATCACAGAATAGATCTTGTTGTTTGCCGAGTAATTGATATTGTCTGTTGAATCGAGCTCAACCGGATCGCCTATTTTTTTACCGCCGGCATCGAGTTTAACGGCCATGCAATACATGATGCTTCTTTTCTGGTACTGGTAGATCATGTATACAAAATCCGGGTATTGTACAAACTCGCTGTTGAGTACGCGGTAATCAAGGAAATTGAGTTTTACTTTATCTATCACCTGCATCTCGTTATTATAGGTAACCATAAAGTGCAGGTCGCGATAGTTCTTATAAACCATCACGTTCCCGTTGAGTTTACCCACGATCTCGAAATTAAGGGTACGGGCATCGTCCTTATCGGGCTCAGAATAGGTGATCCGCTGGGCAGAGCCTGCCAGGCAAGCAAGCAACAAACACGCAATTATCAGGGTAACCGGCTTTTTCATTCCTGGTCTGTATTTAATATTTCAAAAATAAGGTTTGTGGGGCTTATGGATGTGTAAATTAACTATAAATCAGCTGTGAGCCATGAGCTGTGAGCTGCGAGCTTGCATAGTTGCCATGATTTTGAGTATCGTCAAATTGGTGATATTTGAACGGAGCTATTCCGGGCCAGCAGTACCAGGCTCATAGCTCACAGCTCATAGCTCGCAGCTTAATTTTCAAGCGGATTGATTTTACCTCTACATTTGTTAAATATTTCCAGCATTAATCGTACTAACCCTCTTTGTGTGAGCAAGAATATTAACAAGGTTTCCGCTGCCGGCCTGGTGATCGCGTTGGGAATCATTTTTGGCGACATCGGTACTTCCCCCCTATATGTTTTAAACGAAATCATTACGGACCGGGCCATTACCGAAGAGTTGATCCTTGGTTCACTATCCTGTATCATATGGACGCTTACCCTCCAAACCACGGTAAAATATGTGGTACTCACCCTGAAGGCCGATAACAAGGGCGAAGGAGGTATATTCAGTTTGTATGCACTTGTCCGCCGCCGCCGCAAATGGCTGGTGGTGCCGGCCATGTTAGGTGGCGCCGCTTTACTTGCCGATGGTATCATCACTCCACCCATTACCGTTACATCTGCGATTGAAGGATTAAAACAATTAGAGAGCTTCCATAATATCCAGCAAAGCACCATTGTAGCGATCGTGATCGGAATTATAACGGTACTTTTCTTTATGCAGCAGTTTGGTACGGCATCTATCGGCAAAATGTTTGGGCCGATCATGGGTATCTGGTTTACCATGCTTGCTGTTTTAGGCTCTTCACATTTACTGGATGATGTTGGGATTTTTAAAGCCCTAAGCCCGCACTATGCAATTGAATTGCTTACTCAGTATCCGAAAGGTTTCTGGTTATTGGGTGCGGTTTTTCTCTGTACAACAGGAGCAGAAGCATTGTACAGCGATCTCGGCCATTGCGGGCGAGGTAATATCCGTGTTTCCTGGATCTTTGTAAAAACCTGTCTAATCCTGAATTATCTCGGCCAGGGCGCATGGTTATTGGCCAATCACCATGGCAAAACCATTGTTAAAAGTGTGATCGAAGAGGGCTTCAATCCATTTATCGGTATCATGCCTACATGGTTCATCTTACCGGGCGTTATTATTGCCACTGTTGCCGCAGTTATTGCCAGCCAGGCATTGATTTCGGGTTCCTTTACATTGATCAGTGAAGCCATGCGTTTGAACCTCTGGCCAAAGATGAAGATCAATTACCCTACGGAAGAAAAAGGGCAGTTATACATTCCAGGTATCAGTTTGCTATTATATATCGGTTGCGTGGGCATTGTATTGTATTTCCAGAAATCATCGAATATGGGTGCTGCGTATGGATTGGCGATCACGATGTGCATGATCAGCACTTCCATATTATTTGCCAATTTCCTTGTGAGCCGGCGGGTTAATAAAGCATGGATCTATTTATACCTTGTTGTTTATTTATCAATTGAAATTGCCTTCCTGATAGCCAATCTTGAAAAATTCCTGCATGGCGGTTATGTAACATTGATCGTGGGTGGCGGATTGTTCGCAGTAATGTATGTATGGTTCCGCAGCCGCAAGATCAAGAACCGGTATGTTGAGTTTGTTCGGATGGAGCACTACATTCCGATGATACAGGAGCTGAGCAATGACAGGACGATCCCTAAATATGCAACGCATCTTGTTTACATGACAAGTGCAAATAATCCAAAAGAAATTGAGCATAAGATCATTTATTCCATCCTGAATAAAAAACCAAAACGAGCGGATATTTATTGGTTCGTACACGTAGATGTACTGGATGATCCTTACACCTGCGAATATTCGGTTGAACATATCATTCCAAATGATATCATCCGTGTAGAGTTCCGTGTAGGCTTCAGGGTGGAGCAGCGTCTGAATCTCATGTTCAGAAAAGTAGTGGAAGAACTGGTGAACAATAAAGAAGTAAATATTACCAGCCGCTATGAAAGCCTGGAGAAGAATAATGTGGTTGGCGATTTCCAGTTTATCGTTCTTGAAAAATACCTGAGCCAGGATAATGAACTGCCTTTCTTTGAGCGCATCGTGATGAAATTATATTTCTGGTTAAAAGAGATCAGCCTTGGTGAAGAAAGAGGTTTCGGCCTGGATCCCAGCAATGTAACCGTTGAGAAATTCCCGCTCATCGTTGCGCCGGTTGCCAACTTCAGCCTGAAACGCGTGTATCACGAAGGAAGCGAAGAATTTGAATGAGAGAGATCACAGCGATAGAACTGCATGCCCAATTACAACAGCAGGAAATTTATTTACTCGATGTGCGTGAGCCTTACGAGCATGAGGATTTTAATATCGGCGGTGAATTGATCCCGCTTGATGAAGTAATGAGCAAGGCTTCAAACATCCCCAAAGACAAACCCGTTATCGTTTATTGTAAGAAAGGCATCCGCAGCCAGATAGCTATCCAGCGTTTACAGGAAAAATTCGGTTTTACAAATCTTGTTAATTTAAAGGGTGGGATGGATGCGTGGAAAAAATCGGTCGGGTCGTTGAAGCGGCCAGAATGATAAACGGTTTGAGTCTCAACGGTCAAAATATTTCGCCAAGAGAAAGACAAGAGAAAAAGAGTGTAGCAAGAGGGGTGTTACTCCTTCTCTCTTTTTCTCTTTAAGCTCTTATTGAAATATTCTTTAGCCTCCTCTTACTCGATTTTTGCTATCTTAACTGATAATTTTCTCCATTGCCATCGATAATACTATACATCCTGGTCGGTATTGTAATAATCTCAATAGTCATCTATTTTGTACAGGAGAAATTCATTTTCAAACCCGAAAAACTAAAAGCTGATTTTCGTTTTCAATACGACAGCCCTTTTGAAGAATTGTTTTTTGATACCGCTCCCGGCGTAAGAATTAATGGCCTTCATTTTTTTCGCGAGAATCCAAAAGGGCTGATCCTTTATTTCCATGGCAACACCCGAAGCATTAAAGGCTGGGCGAAATATGCCCGCGATTTTTTTCGTTATGATTATGATGTGATCCTGATCGATTACCGAGGTTTTGGCAAGAGCACGGGCAAACGGACAGAAAAAGATATGCTGGCTGATACACAATTCATCTATGAAAAATTATTGGAGAAATACCAGCAGCATGATATACTCGTGTATGGACGAAGCATGGGTAGCGGATTTGCTGCGAAAATAGCGGCAGATAACAGCCCGCGTTATTTAATACTTGACGCACCTTATTATAGTTTTTTGAAAGTGGTAGAAAGATTTCTCCCGATCGTTCCGGTAAAATGGGTGCTGCGTTTTCATTTGCGTACAGATAAATGGATCCGTAAAGTAAATTGCCATACCTACATTATTCATGGCACCAAGGATTGGCTGATCCCGATCAGGCACAGTGAAAAACTGCAGGCGTTCAGCCCGAATAAGATCACGCTGATCCGCATACATGGCGGCGGGCATAATAACCTGCCTTCTTTTCCGGAGTATCACAACTTTGTACGCGATATATTGAAATACTAAATTTAAGATGCTATGCTGTTAAGAGCGAGCCACAGAAATACGGGCATTTCTCGGTGAAACTCTGTGTCCTCTGTGCCTCTGTGGTGAAGACTTCGCTACGATTTTTTTCACCACAGAGGCACAGAGGACACAGAGTTTCACAGAGGATTTTCAGTAGCACAACACGTTAAACTTAGGATTACCTTTACGTCGTGAAAAATAAAAAGAAAATTTTCAGGTGGATCAAGATCATTATCATTTGCTATTGTTTGATCGGCACTGCGCTATACTATTTGCAGGATAAGATCTTGTTTCGTCCGAAACAATTGAGCGTTGACAGCAGCTATCATTTCACACAACCTTTTACTGAAATAAATATTGATCTGGATGCTAAAACAAGATTCAATATTGTACAATTCACCGTTCCTGATTCTGTTAAAAAAGGCCTGGTCATTTATTTTCATGGCAACAGGGAGAACATCAACCACTACGCACAGTTTGCGCCGAATTTTACGCGCAACAATTACGAGGTGTGGATGCCAGACTATCCTGGCTACGGAAAATCAACAGGTGAATTTTCAGAACAGGTGTTGTATGATGAAGCGTTGCAGGTATACAAACTAGCAAGAACAAAATACAAACCTGAACAAATTATTATCTATGGAAAATCTTTAGGCAGTGGTATCGCCGCACAGTTAGCTTCTATCCGTGATTGCAAAAAACTAATCCTGGAAACGCCTTATTACAGTTTTACCTCTCTGGTAAGACTGGCTTGCTGGATGTATCCTGTTGATCTTTTATTACACTATAAAGTTCCCACGCATCAATACCTAAGCAAAGTAACTGCGCCTGTTACCATCTTTCATGGCACAAGTGATTGGGTGATCCCTTATTTCAATGCAAAAAGATTAAAGCCTTTTCTAAAACCAACCGATGAGTTTATTACGATCGATGGTGGATCGCATAACAATCTCAATAGTTATCCCCTACTACAAAAAAAATTAGACAGCCTGCTTTCCAGGTAACTAACCGTGTCTTCGTGCCTTTGTGTGCAAATTAAATCTCACACGGACGCACCAATGCACGTTTTTTAATTACCGGGTGCAGTGATCCCTACCCAGAATTGGAAATAATCATTCATTATACAATCTACTGGTACCCCATTCAATAGAGCTGGTTTCCATGATGGCATTCGAGACAGCATCTCTTTAATCAATCCATCATAGTATTCATTCGTAGAAAAGTATTTGAGCACCCTGGCATTTACACTTTTTGCATATTGTGTTGATGCTACCTTTTCAAAATGCGCATCATTCACAAACCCATATTTATCTATCACAAAAGAAAAATAGATACGAATGTATTTAGCCGTATCTCCATGGGCAACAACCTTATATAGAACACTGTCGAGTCCATTAAAATGCGTGAAATAAAATCGCCGGCATGAATCTATCCCTAAGGGATATATAGGCTTTGCTGAGAGGTATTTTGCATTGTACACTTTACTATTCTGTGAATAGGTTTGAAAAGAAAGCAACAGCGATACTATTACAAGAAGTATTCTCATACAAATGGTTGCAACAAATAAACACATTTGTAAACATCCTGTCAAGCGTATTTATTCCTGTAATTTATACGGGGACCACATACTTGTTTTTATTCAACGCGATCTTTGAAGGTATGGATGCTATGATCTCCTGCTTCAGAATTTCGATCAATCGCTTCTTCACAAAATCACGATGCACTACAATACTCACTTCGCGCATAGGCGCTGGTCGTTTAAAATAACGGATCTGGCCAAGCTGGCGCGAAGTCATATCCTGTGTAGCAAGTTCGGGTAAGATGGTAATGCCATCATTCATATCCACCATACGGCGAAGGGTTTCAATACTGCCTGCTTCATAATCAAAATGACTCGCATCGCGGCTTGCTTTACGCAGTTCACAAAGATTCACGATCTGGCTACGGAAACAGTGCCCTTCTTCGAGCAACCATAATTTATTCGGATCAATATCCTGTGGCAGCATATAGGTTTTTTTATAAGCGGCATTCTTTTTTGAAACATAAGCCATCAATTCTTCATAGAACAAAACATGCTCTTTAATTCCTGTTTCCTGCAACGGCGTTACCAGGATACCCATGTCTATTTTTCCTGAACGGAGTTGTGAGACCACATTATCTGTCGTTAATTCATTTACCACCAATCTCACCAGTGGATACTTCTGTGTGAAGCGTTGAACGAATAACGGTAGTAGGTACGGAGCCAGTGTTGGAATGATCCCGATCTTCAGCTCGCCTGTTACAATTCCCTTTTTCTGCTGCACCAGTTCATCCATTACATTCTTTTCGGCAATGATCTTCCGCGCCTGTTCTATTAGTTCTGCGCCCAGTTCCGTAGCGATCACCGGTTGTTTGCTGCGGTCGAAGATCTTCACGTCTAATTCTTCTTCCAGTTTATGTATCTGCATGCTTAAAGTGGGCTGCGATACATAGCAGTGCTGTGCTGCCAAAGCGAAATGCCGGAAAGTATCGACAGCTATAATGTACTGTAGTTGAATAAAAGTCATGTGATAGATTTTATCTATGAGACTATAAACTTAATCGATTTGATTGATGATGCAAAAAGGGCAATATTTGTCTACTTCAAATGAAAACCTTCTAAAAACAAGCTATATGAGTGAAAACAAAAAGAAATTGACCTCTGCCTCCGGCATCCCGTATTATAATAACGAGGATACCCAGAGCGTTGGTCCGCGTGGCCCATTACTGCTGCAGGATTTTATCCTACACGAAAAAATGGCGCATTTTAACCGCGAGCGCATTCCTGAAAGAGTAGTGCACGCCAAAGGTTCCGGCGCATTCGGAACATTTACGGTTACCCATGATATTACAAAATATACACGTGCCAAAGTATTCAGTGAAATAGGCAAGCAAACCAGAATGTTCGCCCGTTTTTCTACAGTAGGCGGTGAAAAAGGCAGCGCTGATACTGAAAGGGATCCGCGTGGTTTTGCTTTGAAATTCTATACAGAAGATGGCAACTGGGATCTTGTAGGAAACAACACACCCATCTTCTTTATCAAGGATCCGAAAAAATTCGGTGATTTTATCCATACACAGAAAAGGGATCCCTATACCAACCTCAAAAGCGCTACCAATAAATTTGATTTCTGGAGCCTGAATCCCGAATCATTGCACCAGATCATGTTCCTGTTCAGCGACAGGGGCACGCCGTACAGCTACCGACACATGCATGGATTCAGCAGCCATACTTTCAGCTTCATCAATGCCAGCAATGAAAGGCATTGGGTAAAATTCCATTTTAAAACGGCACAGGGAATCAAGAATTTTTCTGATGAAAAAGCAACAGAAATGAAAGGCCTTGATCCTGATTTTGCACAGCGCGACCTGGTTGAAGCAATCGATAGGGGCGAGTTCCCGAAATGGAACGTGAAGATCCAGGTGATGACCGAAGAACAGGCACGCACTTATCAATACAATCCATTCGATCTTACCAAAGTATGGTTTCATGGAGATTTTCCTTTGATAGATGTAGGTGTGATGGAACTCAATGAGAACCCAAAGAATTTTTATGCAACCGTTGAGCAGTCTGCATTTGCACCTGCACACGTAGTAGACGGTATTCATTTTTCTCCTGATAAAATGTTACAGGGACGCATCCTTTCTTATCCTGATGCCCAACGATATCGCTTAGGTGGAAACTATGAGCAACTACCGGTTAACCGTTGCCCGTATGCTACCAATAATTACCAGCGTGATGGATTGATGCGTTTAGATGATAACGGAGGCAGTAACCCGAATTATTTCCCGAATAGTTTTGATGATATTGTTCAGGACGCTGCTTACAAGCAACCATCATGGGATCTCGATTCGAATGTAGCAGACTGGTACGACAGGAATGCCGAAGGTGAAAACGATCATTATTCACAGCCCGGTATTTTCTACAGGAAGGTATTGGATGACCAGGGGAAGAAAAACCTGGTAAGCAATTTTGCCGGAGCGATGAAAGGCATTGATGGACCGAAAAAAGATGAGATCATCAACCGCATGCTTTGTCATTTTTTCCGTGCCGATATTGGTTTCGGAATGGCGATAGCACAGGCGTTGGGTATTAATCCTGAAGCCGCTATGCCTAAACAGCACACAACAACGCCACAGGAAGCACCTGTTAAATAAGAGTGAGTACGTTTGATTTAAGAATAGCCATCTCGTAGAGGTGGCTTTTTCTTTTATCTTTAGGATTGATTCTGACTATGGACTATGGACAGAATCACCTTTTTCTCACTAATGATCAAAACACATGACAGCCGAAGAAAACTTCTCGCAACTTAACCTCGAACTTCCACCCGCGCCAAAACCATTGGGGGTGTACAAGCCTTTGCTCATCGATGGCAAACATTGTTATGTGTCGGGCCACGGAACATTGAAACCTGACGGAAGTTTTATTGTTGGCCGCGTGGGTGATACAATGACCAAGGAAGAAGGCAAACTCGCCGCAAGACAAGTGGGCCTCGCCATATTGGCAACACTGAAAGAAAACCTGGGTTCGCTTGATAAGATCAAACGGGTGATCAAAGTATTGGGCATGGTGAATTGCCCGCATGATTTTGACAAACACCCTTTCGTGATCAATGGCTGCAGTGAATTGTTCGCCGCTGTGTGGGGAGAGGAAAACGGCATAGGCGTAAGAAGCGCTGTGGGTATGGGATCATTGCCGGGGAATATTCCGGTGGAGATTGAGGTGTTGTTTGAACTACATTGATCAAGTTAAAAGTGAATAGTTAAAAGTTAAGCGTTGCCTTATTTAACTATTCACTACTAACTGTTAACTTTTAACTATGAGTAACTGGTACACCATACACAACATAGAAAAAATTGATTCGCCCGCATTAATTGTCTATCCGGAAAGAGCGAAAGAAAATATCCGCCAGCTGATACATATGGCCGGGAATGTTGATCTGCTTCGTCCGCATGTTAAAACAAATAAGATAGCGGAAGTATGTCAGCTGATGTTGGATGCGGGCATTAAAAAATTCAAGTGCGCCACTATTGCTGAAGCGGAAATGCTGGGTTCGATACAAGCGCCGGATGTATTGATCGCACATCAACCGGTTGGCCCGAAAATGGAAAGGGTACTTCAATTAGTTACTACATTTCGCTCTACTCATTTTACCTGTATCATTGATAATTTTTCTACCGCGCAGGGCCTCTCACAATTGTTTACAAAACATGGCGAACGTTTGCAGTTGTTTATCGATCTGAATATTGGTATGGATCGCTCTGGAATCATTCCGGAGAAAGCATTGCAATTATTTAAAGATTGCCAGTCGCTGGAAAGTGTCCGTATCATTGGGTTGCATGCCTACGATGGCCATATCCGCGATACGGACCTGACCGAAAGATGCCGCCGCTCTGATGAGGCATTTGCAAAAGTGGAATGGCTGCTGAATGAGATCTCATCATTGGTAAATACACCGTTCCAGGTGGTAGTAGGCGGCTCACCGAGTTTTCCAACACATACCAAAAGAAAGGGAGTGCAATATAGTCCCGGCACTTTTGTTTTCTGGGATTGGAGCTACAAACACATGGTTCCCGATGAGCCTTTTGAATATGCTGCACTGGTTATCACAAGGATCATTTCCATTATTGATGACAAAACAATTTGTGTTGATCTTGGCCATAAATCTGTTGCCGCAGAAAATCCTTTACCACGTGTTCATTTTTTAAATGCACCCGATGCTGTGCCTATAGGACAAAGCGAAGAACATCTTGTGATGACACTGCCCGATACTTCTGAATGGCATGTGGGTGATGTGTTGTATGGTGTGCCCGTTCATATCTGCCCATCCGTTGCTTTATATGATAATGCGGTGATTGTTGAAAATAATGCAGTGATCGATAGCTGGAAAGTGATTGCGAGAGCGAGGAAAATAACAATTTAGTAGTGAATGGTGAATAGTCAATAGTGAATAGTGAATAGGGGCCTCAGAAATTTTTCGCTGCACCATTGCCAATTGACTATTCACTATTCACTATTGACCATCACCCCTAAGCCTTTACAACAACCTATGTTCATCATCGATGCCCATCTCGATCTCAGTATGAATGCCATGGACTGGAACCGCGACCTGCGGCTGCCTGTGCATGAGATCAGGAAAAGAGAACAGGGCATGACTGACAAACCTGACCGTGCAAAAGGAACTGTTTCATTGCCTGCATTACGCAAAGGAAATATTGGCCTGGTGGTAGCCACACAAATTGCGAGATATGTTGCACCAGGCAATCCCTTACCCGGATGGAACTCACCCGAACAGGCCTGGGCGCATACACAGGCACAGTTGCAATGGTACAAGGCAATGGAAGAAGCAGGAGAAATGGTGCAGATAAAAAATAGTATTGATCTTGAAGAACATTTGTCTTTATGGAATGACCGCACTTCTAATGTTGCAAAACCCATCGGTTATATTTTAAGCCTCGAAGGAGCGGATTCACTTGTTACCATCGATCATTTGCACCGCGCACATGCGTATGGATTGAGAGCGGTTGGCCCGGCGCATTATGGCCCCGGCAGGTATGCAAACGGAACGGATGCAGCGGGCAAATTAAATGAGCAGGGGAAATTGTTGTTGAAGGAAATGGAACAACTCAATATCATTCTCGACGCTACGCATTTGTGTGATGATGCATTTTGGGATGCGATGGAATTGTTTAATGGCACCATCTGGGCCAGTCATAATAATTGCAGAACACTTGTAAATCATAACCGGCAGTTCAGTGATGAGATGATCAAAGTTTTGATAGAAAAAAAAGCCGTGATAGGTGGTGCATTGGATGCATGGATGATGGTGCCTGGTTGGGAAAGAGGTGTATCAGATCCGAAAAAGATGGATTGCTCTTTAGAAAAATTAGTTGATCATATGGATCATATCTGCCAGGTCGCAGGTAATACTTTACATGTTGGTATCGGCACTGATCTCGATGGTGCTTTCGGAAAAGAACAATGCCCTTATGATCTGGAAACGATTGCTGATCTGCAGCAATTTCCTGCGCTACTTTCTAAACGTGGTTATTCAGAGGAAGATTGTAAAAACATCATGCACAAAAACTGGTTGCGGATTTTGAGAGAAGCCTGGAAATAAACCCTCCCTCTGTGAAACTCTGTGTACTCAGTGTCTCCGTGGTGAAAAATATTTTTGAATTTCTGAGATCATTTTATCAAAGCGAAGGGTTCACCACAGAGACGCAGAGTACACAGAGGTACACAGAGGTACACAGAGAGTTACCGTATTTCCTTTAGTGTCACTTTGTTTTTAGATACATAGAGTTGGTGCATCATACCAACTTTTAATGCGTAATTATTTTTCTCATGGCTCACCGGGAAATCAAAACACACGGGATAATTATATTCTTTGATGTGGGAATGAATCGCATTAAATACATCAGTACCAAAAGGTGTTGTGGTGTCTTTCATTTCAGTAAATCCGCCGATCACCAGGCCGGCTAACTGTTGTAACATCCCGCTTCTCTTTAACTGGATCATCATCCTGTCAACATTGTAAATGTATTCGCCAACATCTTCGAGAAATAATATTTTTCCTTTGGTTTTAAAGGACGAAACGCTGCCGATCAAATGAGCGACCAATGATAAATTACCACCGATCAACTCTCCTTCAGCCTTTCCTGTTCTGTTTAATGTGTGAGACTCACAGCTGTAATTAGAGATTCCGCCTTTTAAAGCCTTGCGCAACGACTGAATAAATTCGTTCTCGTATTCACCATCATTAAATGCTGCTGCCATGGGCGCATGCAGTGTGGCGATATTGAATTGCCGGTAAATATGTGCATGTAAAACCGTGATATCGCTAAAGCCTACCAGCCATTTTGGATGCTTCTTAAATAGTTTAAAATCCAGCTGATCAATAATACGACTCATCCCATAACCACCGCGGCCGAATAAAATGGCTTTCACTTCTTTGTCGTCCAGCATTACTTGCAGGTCGGCCAATCTTTCTTCATCGGTTCCTGAAAAATAATGGAACTGGCTACCCAATGTTTTGCCTGGTCTTACTTTATAACCCCAATCCTGCAGCACACTGATACAGGTTGCCGCTTTTTCATACGGCATAAAACCTGCAGGGCAAACAACAGCGATGGTATCGCCTTTCGCGAGATAGGGTGGTATTTTGATCATAATGATTCGCTGTTATATTTCTTCCAACGACGAGTGATTGGCATCAATTGTTAAACGATGCTTTATGCCACATTTCAATGCGAAATTACTTCGTTGATGTCCTACGGGAAATCCAAAACAAACGGGGTAGTCGAAATCTTTTACTTTTTCGAGAACGATATCATAAAGTGTTCTGCCAAATTCATCGCCTGGTGTTTCCGCTTTGATGCTTGTAAAACTGCCGACCAGCAAGCCTTTCAGCTTATCGAGTTTTCCCGAGCGTTTAAGATTGTAAAACATCCGGTCGATACTATATAAGGCTTCTCCAACATCTTCAACAAAAAGGATCTTACCATCTGTTGAAATATCAGAAGGCGTTCCTGCCATCGTTTCCAGTAGTTTCAAATTACCGCCAATTAGTGCGCCTTCCGCAGTGCCGGGTTTATTTTTTTCGCATATGCCTCCGTTGTATACCAGCTTTTCACCTTGTAATGCATCCTTTAATGAAATAATGGTTTCAACCTGGATAGGTTCGGCCTTTGACCAATCATCGGGAAAACTATTGCACATTTTTGAGTGCAGGGTTGCAACGCCAATATTCGTGTGCAGGTGGCTATGAAAAACAGTAATATCACTAAACCCTATTACCCATTTTGGTTTTCTTTTGAACGAAGAAAAATCAAGCTGATCAATAATACGCACTGCTCCATAGCCGCCTCTTGCACAAAGAATGGCATTAACATCAGGATTATCGATCATGTTCTGAAAATCTTTTCTTCTTTCTTCATCCGTGCCGCCAAATGTAAAATCCCTTTTGCCTACTGTATCTCCCTCGATGACTTGAAAACCCCATTTTTTGATCTGTTCAATAGCAGGTTGCATATCTTTTTCCAGCATAAAACCCGAAGGGCATGTAATGCCGATCGTATCGCCACTTTCTAAATAAGGCGGCACAATGATCTTTTTGGTACGGGTGGCAATTGCTTCTGATGCTTTTGATACATCTGTAAGCAACAGAGCCGAGGCCGAACCCAAAGACGCAATGAATCTTTTCCTGTTCATGTATTAAAAATAGTAAAAAACAACACTCACCAGCCCATCTTACAGGCGGCAGCCATTACCGGGCTTCCGGGCTGGTAGTGTCTGGTTTAGAATAAATGCCTTTTGATTAGATGCAGATTGCAGGTTTTTCCCTAAATAACCTGCGAATACCCGGCTAAAAATTTCGATGCTTTTATATTGAAACACCTGCACGATGCCCTGTTTTGTATCACAAACACGGATTGCTTACTTTTGCACTCAATTTGCTGAATATTATACAGGTGCACAAGAGTGCGATCCTCCTATGCGGCGGACAAGCGCAAGAAAGACCAGCAAAGAACTAAAGCTCAGTAAATGAATCAACCGAAACGATATTTAATTACATCCGCCCTTCCCTATGCCAATGGATTAAAGCATATTGGCCATCTTGCCGGCGCTTATTTGCCGGCGGATATTTATGTGCGTTACCTGAAGGCTCAGAAAAGAGACGTGGTATATGTGTGCGGAAGCGATGAACATGGTACTGCCATTCCTATCCAGGCCACCAAAGAAGGAACCACTGCACAGGCGATTATTGATAAGTATCATCCCATCATGGAGCAGAACTTCAAGGACCTGGGAATTGATTTTGATATTTATCACCGCACCAGTGATCCTTTGCATCATGAAACTGCACAGGAGTTTTTTACCAAACTGAATAATAACGGCGATCTTGAAATAAAAGAAAGCGAACAATATTTTGATGAACAGGCAAATAGTTTCTTAGCCGACAGGTATATCAAAGGCACCTGTCCCAATTGCGGCTATGAAAGCGCTTATGGCGACCAGTGCGAACGCTGCGGGAAAAGCCTGAGTCCTGATGAACTGATCAACCCCGTGAGCACATTGAGTGGTAACACGCCCATTAAAAAAATGACGAAACATTGGTACTTACCATTGGACCGCCATGAAGATTTTTTGCGTGAATGGATATTGAAAGAACACGCGAATGACTGGCGCTCAACAGTAGTGGGACAATGCAAAAGCTGGATCGACGGTGGTTTGCAGGCGCGCGCAGTTACACGTGATCTTGACTGGGGTGTAAAAGTTCCTTTGAAAGAAGCAGAAGGAAAAGTATTGTATGTGTGGTTTGATGCACCAATTGGTTATATCAGCGCTACCAAACAATGGTCTGTAAATACCGGCAGGGATTGGAAACCTTATTGGGAAGATAAGGATACGAAACTGGTT
Source organism: Bacteroidota bacterium (assembly GCA_040388705.1). Taxonomy (GTDB): domain Bacteria; phylum Bacteroidota; class Bacteroidia; order Chitinophagales; family Chitinophagaceae; genus Sediminibacterium. The sequence continues at coordinate 61,073 of JAZKBI010000004.1, forward strand.
CATTTTATCGGTAAGGATAATATTGTGTTTCATTGTTTGATATTTCCCGTGATGCTGAAACTTCATGGAAATATTTTGCCAGATAATGTTCCGTCCAATGAATTCATGAACCTGGAAGGCGACAAGATGAGTACCAGCCGCAACTGGAAAATAGAGATGCAGGATTATATTGATGATTTCATCAATAAAGAAAATGGCGGCTCGCAGATGGCGGATGTGTTGCGTTATTATTTAACACTGATCGCGCCGGAAACAAAAGACAGTGAATTTACCTGGCAGGGTTTCCAGGATGCGAACAACAGTGAACTGGTAAGCATTTTTGGAAATTATGTGAACAGGTCGCTGGTGTTGATGCACAAATTATGTAAAGGAAAAGTACCGCCATTACATGCAGCCTCTTTAACTGATCTTGATAAGGCAACTATAGAAGAAGTAAGCAAATCAAAAGAAAAAGTAGAATCCTTACTGGAGCAATACAAATTTCGTGATGCCTTATTTGAAGTGATCAATCTCTCGCGTATTGGTAACCAGTACATGCAGAAGAAAGAACCCTGGATCGTTGCGAAGCAGACAGGTGACAATGGGCAACCGACAACCGAAGCGCAGGAATCCATTGACAATACCTTGCATATCTGTTTACAGTTGTGTGCCAATCTCGCGATATTGATCAATCCATTCTTGCCATTTACAGCCAGGAAAATGTGTTACCTCATGAAGGTGGTGGATAAAATGCTGGATTGGGAAAACGCCGGTAAAATGAAATTGTTGAGCGTAGGTTACTCTTTGCGCCCACCTGAATTATTATTCAGAAAAATAGAAGATACAGAGATCGCTTATCAACTGGAAAAATTGAGATCTGCTGTTGTGAAACGTGAAACAGAAGCCATTAAAGAAACAATTATGGAAGAACCCAAAATAGAAACACCCAATGTAAAGCCGGAAATCGTATTCGACGATTTTGCAAAGATCGATCTGAAAGTTGGCAAGATCGTGAGTGCAGAAAAAGTTGAGAAAGCAGATAAGCTTTTAAAACTGTCTGTAGATCTTGGTTTTGAAACAAGAACGATCGTATCAGGTATTGCTCTTCATTTTAAACCCGAAGAGATTGTTGGCAAACAGGTAACTGTAGTAACGAATTTAGCGCCAAGAAAAATGAGGGGCATTGAAAGTAACGGAATGATATTGATGGCTGAGGATAGTGAAGGTAAACTTCATTTTATCAATCCTGAAATGGACATTAATGCGGGGGCTGGCGTGAGTTAATATTTTTATTTCAATAAAAGAGAAACGAAGAAAAAAAGCGACTCCGATATTCAGGGTCGTTTTTTTTCTTCGTTCTTCTTTTATTGATGTCTTTTCCTGTTACACTTTATCCGGACTCATACACTCCTTTAATTCTTTATCAGTATATGCATATCCATATTGCTTTAATACATCATCAGGCACGCCGTTCCACATATTGGGTGTGTTACCCATGTAGCCGATATCTTTTACGCCAATTTCAGAGGTATAAAATCCGGTCATAACCATATCGCGCATCTTGCTGAAAAATGCGACCCCTTGAAGCAATTCCGGTTTTACTTTTCTTCCTGTTTTTGCAATCGCGCCGGGAACCTCGGGGTATGCGATTTGGTCAATAATTTCTAATTGTTGTTTTTTGTCGCAATCCTTAAAAGATTTCTCATAATGATTCAGACAATACATATCCAGCCAGCGCAAACCGCCACGTAAGGGTGTTTGATGGCTCGGCATGTCTTTCACAATGAACTCAAGGAACTCATGCACTTTGGCATCGGATGCGCTGCCGCTTACCTCATCTTTGGGAAGGATGATATCTTCCAGCACAATGATGGTTGCCATTTCATGATCGGTAAAAAACTTGTCACCGGCATTGAGCCTAGTCAGGTACTTGTCTTCTTCTTCCATCCTGCCCTGGTACATAAATACATCCTTTGAGCCGGCGATCGCTTTTTTATCGCTGTTCTTACACGCTTCTATAAACACGCCTGAAGCCGCTGTTCCAAGAAGTAATGCTTTGATCGATTTTCTTCTGTCCATAAACCGCTGATTAAATATGATTTAAGAAATATGATTTCGCTGATTATGATTAAACTGATTTCTGTGATTATCATCAGCGAAATCATTTCAATCATTCAATCAGCGGTTAAAGATTCTGTTTTTTCATTTCATCAATAATATACTCAGAAGCCCTCATTGATAAAGCCAGTATCGTCCAGGTAATATTTTTATCTGCCTGTGATGTGAACTGGCTTCCATCCACACAAAACAATGTTTTGCAATCATGTGCCTGGCTCCATTTGTTGAGGGCTGATGTTTTCCTGTCGGCACCCATGCGAACCGTTCCTGCTTCGTGAATGATATTGCCGGGATTATTCAATCCATAATTATTTTTTTCTGTATCATCCCCACCCCAGGTAATAATAGCGCCCATATTATGCAGGATCTCTTTGAAAGTTTCCTTCATATGCTTCGCCTGTTTGATCTCGTAGTCTGAGTGATTGGTATGAAAACGCAAAACAGGAATACCATATTTATCAACTACTGTTGGATCGATCTCGCAATAATTATTGACGTTGGGAACCGCTTCTCCCCTTCCTGCCATACCTACACCGGCTCCGTAAAAGAAACGCGCGTCTTCTTTCAATCCCGCGCCGTAGCCACCGGCTTCTTTTGTTTTTCCATTCACCATGTATTTGCCGTTCTGACTCTCTATGCCCATACCGAACCCATACGCAGGTTGACCAAAGCCTCCCCAATATTCAATGTGGTAACCACGTGGAAAATCTAGTTTTTTATTATCCAACCACCATGGTGTGTATACGTGCATACCACCCACACCATCTTCGTTGTAACGCTTACGGCCAAAGAGTTGTGGCAGTACACCGCCAACCGCTGCACCGGTAGAATCGTGCAGGTATTTACCTACCACGTTACTATCATTCGCTAAACCATTCGGGTGTCTTGTTGATTTTGAATTGAGCAACAAACGCGCGGTTTCACAGGTGCTGGCAGCCAGTATTACGATGCGACCACTTACCTGGTATTCCATATTGTCTCTCTTATCAACATAAGAAATCCCTGTTGCAAGCCCGTCTGCATTGGTGATCACTTCACGAGCCATGGCCATGGTGATTACATCTACATTCCCTGTTTCAAGCGCCGGTTGTACCAATGCTGAAGAAGAAGAAAAATCCGCTGCTATTTTACAGCTGCGCCCGCATTGTGCGCAATAAAAACATTGCCCGCGTTTGTCGTTTCCTTTTATTTTTTTGGTAAGGATCGATAAACGGGAAGGGATCACAGGAATGCCTAAACCTGTTGCTGATTTTTTGATCATCAATTCATGCAAACGTGGTTTGGGTGGTGGAAGAAAAATTCCGTCCGGATCATTTTCAAGTCCTTCATTTGATCCGAATACACCGAGCATTTGATCTATCTTATCGTAATAAGGTTTTACATCTTCATAACTGATGGGCCAATCATCACCCAATCCATCAACACTATGGCGTTTGAAATCGCGTGGGCCGAAACGTAAAGAGATACGTCCCCAGTGATTGGTTCTTCCGCCGATCATGCGTGCGCGCCACCAATCCCATTTGGCACTGCCTTCGGCCATGGTATAAGGTTCACCATCGATCTCCCAACCCCAGTAACAGCCATCAAAATCACCGAATGGCCTGAACTTGGTACTGGCTCCCCTGCGCGGAGAATCCCATGGATTTTTTAATTGAGCGGAATCTTTGGCAGGATCAAAATCAGCTCCTGCTTCCAGCAGGCAAACTTTTAAACCTGCTTTTGATAATACGTATGCGGCCATACCGCCGCCGGCGCCTGAACCTACGATGACCGCATCGTATTTCTTAGCTTGTTTTTTGATCTGGAGATCTCCCATATAGCAATTTGATTTTTATAACCGTTGAGGGAATGAATGTAAGATATTTAGCTTACTGCAAAAAGCCTTTCGATCAAAAATGAAAAAAAGGGTGGTAATAATCAAGAAAACGATGTCGTAAAGTTATTGATCCTTCAGGTTAGCGTAGATAAAAGGCCTTTCATCACAATAAATTCAAAAAACAGCATCCGTATTGAACAATGAATTATATTTAAAAAGCTTAACTAACGCCCCTCGTGAGAAAATTGTATTTCCTCAGCATGTTGGCTTGCACCTGTTTATCAGCCCTCAAACTAACTGCTCAACAACCTGCAAAAGACAGCAGCATACGCGCCGCTGCCATTAACAATGCTATCCTGCAGTACCAGGATTATATTTCGTTCGCTGCGCCTTTATATGCCGGCCCGCAATACACGGATTATTACTTAAAACTCCAGGAAGGCCACCCTTTCTATCTCAACACATTCTTTCATGTCGGCTCCATCATGTATGATCATATATTATACGAGAGAATACCTATGAAATATGATATTTTGCAAAACAGGATCGTAATAGAGGATGCTTCCGGCGTTTTCCGCTTATTGCCGGAGTATGACAAGATCAGTTATTTCACTATCCAGGACCATGAGTTCATTAAACTGATCAAAGACAGTTCAAGCCCGACTCTACCTAAAAGCGGGTTCTATGAAGTGTTATATAAAAATAAGAACCTCACACTTTTGAAAAAAGAAACCAAAGAAGTGGTGGAGGACCTGAACAGCAGATCAACCATACAGCGGAACGTTATTACCAATATAAATTTTTATTTGCGGGCAGGTAATTCGTATCGCATTTTCAACAAGAAAAAACATGTACTGGCGCTTTTCAAGGATAAAAAAACCGAGATACGGCAATACATACGCAAAAAGAACCTTGACTTTAACATTGATGCCGATAACGCGCTGATAAGTGTTGTATCGTACTACCAGGAACTGACAAAATAATGATCACTTATTACAGAATGAATGTTACATAAAAACTACCATATCGTTTCCTTGTTGTTGATCGTATGTATGTTTTGCAGCCTGCATACAAAAGCGCAGACAGATACGACGGGCCCATTGGTATCCGGAGAGTTTACACAAATGCCCGCTGATAGTTTCCTGCTGGAAATAGAAAAACGCACCGGTTACCGTTTCTACTATACCAAAACTGATCTCGACAGTGTAAAGATCGATATCACAGTAAGCAGCCAACCTCTGCATAAAGTATTACGGCTTGCTTTTACCAATACCAGGATCGTTTTTTCTGAAGACAATGAGCATCATTTTTTTGTTAGCAAGAATGCGATAGTAAAAACCACGCTTCCTGAGGACCTGTTTGATGATGCGCCTCCTAAACCACAAAAAGCAGCCGCCAATACCGCAGCTGTAGCAGTTGATACGGGCCGCGCCGAAAAAACAGATGCTACTGCTATTCTCGAAAATAAATTATACGTGATCGGTATCAAACCCAAAGGCGACCTGGTTCCGGGTAAGGTTACCATAGCGGGCTATCTGCATGATGTTAAAACCGGCGAACCAATTATCGGGGCATCGGTAAGGTTAGAAGGCTCAAAAACAGGCGTGGTTACCGACCAGTATGGTTATTATGCATTAACAGTACCAAAGGGTCGTAACATTTTCAACATACAAAGCATGGGTAATGTTGATTCCCGCAGGCAGGTAATGGTGTATGGTGAAGGGCGTATGAATATTGAGTTGCAGCCGCAGGTTATCTCCCTGAAAAACGTAACCGTTTCATCTGAAAGAACAAGCGCGGTAAGGGGAATGGCAATGGGTGTGCAGAAAATAGATATTAAAACCATTAAACAGGTACCGGTTGTTTTTGGTGAGGCCGATGTCTTACGTGTTGTTATGACCATGCCCGGCGTGAAAACAGTTGGCGAGGCAAGTACAGGGTTAAATGTACGCGGCGGTTCAGCGGATCAGAACCTGATCTTATTTAATGATGCAACCATTTTTAATCCATCACACTTCTTTGGACTCTTTTCTGCATTTAACCCTGAAGTGGTAAAGGATGTAGAATTGTATAAGAGCGGTATACCGGCTAAATATGGTGGGCGTCTTTCTTCTGTTTTAGAAGTAAACAGCCGCGAAGGAAATAAAAAAGAGATCACGGGTTCAGCAGGTATCGGTTTACTTACCAGCAGGATCAATATAGAAGGGCCACTGGCTAAAGACAAAAGCTCTTTTATTTTTGGTGCACGCACCACCTATGCCAACTGGCTGCTGAAATTATTACCGAATGAATACAAGAACAGCCGTGCCGCGTTTAATGATATCAATTTCAATATTGCCCACGAGATCAATAAAAAGAACAACCTGTATTTTACTGCTTACATGAGCAACGACAGGTTCAACCTGAACAACGATACCACGTACCACTATGGCAACAAAAATGTTTCATTGAAGTGGAAACATGTGTTCAATAACAAATGGTATATGGTGATGGCGGGTGGTTTTGACAGTTACAATTATGATATATCAAGTGAACGCAACCCGGTTACTGCGTATAAACTTGATTTTGATATTAACCAGTCTTATTTTAAAACACATTTTAATTATTATATCAGTCCGAAACATACGATGGAGTTTGGTATGAATCATTTGTTGTACAAACTACACCCTGGAAATTATAAACCCCTGGGAGATTCATCAAAAACAAAATTGGATATAATGCCGGCCGAGCAGGCTTTGGAAAGCGCTGTGTACCTCAGTGATAAATTTACCATCACACCAGAATTGTCCATAGAAGGCGCGGTGCGTTATGTGGTGTACAATTATCTCGGTGCGCAAACGATCAACAACTATGTGCCGGGTATCCCAAGAACAGAAAGTAACCTGGTGAATACGACGAGTTATGAGAGCGGCAGCTTTATTAAAACCTACCAAAGCCCTGAGATCCGTGCAACTGCGAGATATATCATTAACCAGAATCTTTCTATCAAGGCGGGTTATAATAAACAAAGGCAATTCATCCATGTATTGTCAAACACAGCTGCCATCGCTCCTACGGATATATGGAAGATGAGCGACCCAAATATTAAACCGCAATCGGGCGACCAGATCTCATTAGGCGTATATAAAAATTTCAAATCCAATACGATTGAAACATCGTTTGAAATTTATTATAAAACCATACAGGATTATCTCGATTATAAAAGCGGCGCCACACTGGTATTGAACCATCACATTGAAACAGATGTGTTAAGTACACGAGGTAAAGCGTATGGGCTTGAGATATTGCTAAAGAAAACAACAGGCAAACTGAATGGCTGGGTCAGCTATACTTACTCGCGCACTTTATTACAGATGAACGATAGCACACAGGGAACGCTGATCAATAAAGGGGCTTACTACCCTGCCAATTATGACAAGCCACATGATTTTACTGTGGTGAGCAATTTCCGCATATCGCATCGGTTCAGCCTTTCATTCAATGCAACCTACAGTACCGGCAGGCCGATCACTTTACCTATCGGAAGGTTTTATTTACAAGGGGCCGAGCGCACATTGTATTCAGACAGGAACCAATACCGTATCCCGGATTATTTCCGTGCTGATTTTTCAATGAATATTGATGGCAACCATAAGGTTCATCAGAAATTCCATAATTCATTTACCATCGGTGTATACAATCTCACCGGCAGGAAAAACCCTTATTCAGTGTATTACACCACAGAGAACAATGTAGTGAATGCGTATAAACTTTCCATTTTCGGATCAGCCATTCCTTATATCAATTATAATATCAGGTTTTAATGAGGCGTACAGGTAAAATATTTTTCTATTCCATAACCATACTGTCGATAGGTATGCCCCTGCGATATGCGTGGATTGTACATTGAGGGGCAGTAATAAAAAAACCTCGTTCTGGTAATAACACAATGAAAACAAAATGAAAAAAAGACTACATACTATTTTCCATGTAAAGGCGATCACCTGCCTGCTGCTTTGTTGTGTGGCCGGCTGCCGTGAAAAGTATGTACCCACGTTGATCAATAACTCTGCTACCGGTTACCTTGTAGTGGATGGTTTTATCAACAGTGGCACAGGTCCTACCACGATCTCTTTATCGCGCAGCACCAGGATCAGTGCAGCAGCAGCTATTGTTCGCGAAACGAAAGCTACTGTTCGTGTGGTTGGCAAAGTAAACACTACGGGATTTTTATTGACAGAAACGGGCACAAATACAGGTATCTATAGCAATCCCCAGCTAACACTTGACCCTACTGACCAATACAGGTTATACATTAAAACAGTCCTTGGTAAAGAATATTATTCTGACTATTGCGCCGTGCGCCGTACGCCGAATATTGACAGTGTATCATGGAAAGTTGAGCGTGATGGCGTACAAATCTATGCTAATGCACACGGTAACAATGCTGAAGTTGGTTACTACCAGTTAAAAAAAGAAGAGACATGGGAATTTAATTCAGCGTACACCTCGCAGTTCAAGACGATTCCTAATCCCAATCCTAATGCGCCCGTTCCTTACATATTAGTTTACAGGCTTCCGGGAAAGAACGATGATCTTTCGATCTTCACTTGTTGGAAAACAGAAGCCCCCACTAATATCCTTCTTTACTCAACAGAAAAACTCACACAAAATATTTTATCCTACCAACTGGCATTTATTGAACGGGGATCATGGAAACTCAGCATACGATACAGTATTCAATGCACATTTATGTCGCTTAGTCGCGCCAATTACCAATTCCTTGAACAATTAAGAAAAAATACGGAACAACTGGGTACTATTTTTGATGCGCAGCCATCAGAGAATGTGGGTAATATTCATAATACTGTTGATGCCAATGAACGAGTGATCGGTTTTGTAGAAATTTCAGAAGAAAAAAAGCAAAGGATCTTTATTACAAGAGCGCAGGTACCTTTCTGGACATATAGCCAGGGTTGCGGTCTTGAATATAAAGTGGATAAAGATTCCCTTACCGCGGATGGGGTGCCTACCCATGTAGCGGAATATGATAATAATAACAACCCCAAATCTGTATTAGTTGCACAGCCTGTTTGCGTAGATTGTACTTTACGGGGATCAAATACAAAACCTTCATTTTGGTAAATCGTTAACAAAGAATGAAGAAACAACTACATGTCAGGTTCAGAGTAACGGCAGTAATCTGCCTGCTGCTTTGTTGTGTGATCGCCTGCCGTGAAAAATATGTACCACAGTTGATCAATGAACCCACCACCGGTTACGTGGTGGTAGATGGTTTTATCAACAGCGGCGTAGGTCCTACTACTATTTCTTTATCGCGCAGCACAAAACTCAGCGCTGCGGCAACCATTGTTCGTGAAACAAAAGCCACAGTTCGTGTAGTTGGCAAAATAAATACTACCGGATTTTTATTGACTGAAACCGGCACCAATACAGGCATTTACACCAACCCTCAATTAACACTCAGCCCAACCGATCAATACAGGTTATACATTAAAACAACTGCAGGAAAAGAATATTATTCTGATTATTCTGATGTGCGGTCCACTCCTGATATTGACAGTGTATCCTGGCGCGTGGAGAATGGCGGAGTACAGATTTATGCCAATACACACAATACGCAATCCAGTCCTGGTTTTTACCAGTTCAAATATGAAGAGACTTGGGAATTCCATTCAACGTACCAGAGTTTTTTAAAAATTTATAACGACGCACTTGGATTCCCTCATCATGTGGGATTCAGGGATTCGGGCACATATTCCTTTGACAACTCGCTATATCAATGTTGGAAAACCGTAATACCCACAAACATCCTTGTGTATTCAACCGAAAAACTCACAAGCAATCTCGTATCGTTATACCCTCTTGTTTTCATCGAACCCGGTTCCTGGAAACTCGGCATCCGGTATAGCATCATTCTTAAATCATACTACACAAGCCGTGAGAATTATCGTTTTCTTGAACAGCTTAGAAAAAACACCGAACAACTGGGTTCTATTTTTGATGCACAACCGTCTGAGACCATCGGTAATATTCACAATCCTGCCAACATTGCCGAACCCGTTATAGGTTTCATTGAAATAACAGAAGAAAAACAAAAAAGGATTTTTATCGACAATTCACAGGTACGGTTCTGGACATACAGGAATGTGTGCGAACCGGAATTCATTGTTGCCAATGTGCCGGATTCGCTATTAGGCATATCCGGTATACCCACTACCGTTTATAGTTTTGCGTTTAATGGTTCTTCCATCGCCAAGGCAAACTTCGCGGGTTCGGGCTGCGTGGATTGTACAACAAGAGGCACGAATAAAAAACCCGTTTTCTGGTAATAAAAATTATAAACTGCATGAACCTGCTACTATCTATTACATACAAACTACGGACAATGCTTTTTGCTTCGCTGTTGTTTTGTTCTGTAGCCAACAGCCAGGTAACAACCGGTAAACTGGAAGAGCAATTCAACAGGTATGGTGAATCTGTTTTGCAGGAAAAACTGTATATGCATGTTGACAGGAATTTTTATCTCGCGGGTGATATCATGTGGTGTAAGCTATATGTGGTAGATGCCTCTTTACATCAACCACTCGATGTGAGCAAGGTTGCTTATGTAGAAGTACTTAATGAGCACAACACACCAGTAATACAGGCCAAGATGTCTCTCGATAAAGGAAAAGGAAATGGATCGTTGTCACTACCCATAAACATCACATCAGGTAATTACAAACTAAGGGCATATACCAACTGGATGAAAAATGCCGGCCCCGATTATTTTTTCGAGAAAACGATCACGATTGTAAATGCACAGAAGAGCCGTGAACTAACCAAACCCTCCAACCCCACTACCGCAACCCCTGAGATCCGCTTTTTTCCCGAAGGAGGGAACCTGGTAACAGGTATCAATTCAAAAGTAGCGTGTAAAGTAAGCGCTGCGGATGGAACAGGTATCGCATTCAATGGTACCATCGTAGATGAGAACAATAACGCTGTTGTAAATTTTCGTTCATTGAAATTTGGTATGGGTAGTTTTAGTTTCACTCCTGGCAACGGCCATAAGTATAAAGCAGTGATTGAAGTCGGCAACGCTAAATTTACGCAGAACCTTCCTGAAATATTTAATCGCGGATATGTAATGCAGCTTACTGCTGCCACAAATACATCCCTTACCGTAACTGTTCAAACAAACCTTGAAGATACAGGCAGGGTGTTCCTGCTCGCGCATACAAGACAATCGTTGAGGATGGCACTGCAGGCTAATTTTGTAAAAGGAAAAGCAGTATTTACAGTTGACCCCAATAAACTGGATGGCGGTATTTCTCAATTAGCGATCATTAACAGCAAGGGAAAACCTGTTTGTGAAAGATTGTATTTTACATACCCTTCGCAAAATCTTTCCATCAAAATAAGCGGCAGGCAGCCTGTATATTCAACCCGTTCAAAGATCGACCTGGCGGTACAGGCCCTGACTGAAAAAGGCAAAGAAAAAGACCCCGATATGTCGGTGGCAGTATACAGGCTCGATGAATTACAAACCATTGACGAATCAAATATCCAGACCTTTCTCTGGTTAAGTTCTGATTTGAAAGGGCGTATCGAATCACCCGGTTATTATTTTGGGAATAATACTGCAGAGATCCTTCCCGTAATGGATAACCTGATGCTTACACAGGGATGGCGCAGGTTTAAATGGGACGATGTTGTGCAGGATAAGATACCGGCTTTGTCTTTTGCGCCTGAGCACAATGGCCACATCATTACCGGCCGGGTAGTAAGCACCGTAACAGGTAAGCCCATTGACAATGTTGAAACATATCTCTCTGTTCCGGGCCTTAATACCAATTTCAGGGTTTACATCAGCGATTCATCAGGACAGGTGAAATTTGATTTTGCAAAAATGAAAGGCTCAACAGAGATCATTGTGCAAACCAACCCTACTGCCGCTGATACACTTTCGCGCGTTGAGATCAACAATCCTTTTTCTGAGCAGTACACTGCTACGCATCTATCCCCTTTCTTTCTTTCGTATGCCAGTGAGAAGAGCTTACTCGATCAAAGCATCGGCGTACAGGTACAGGGGGTTTACTCGGGTAATAAAATAAAACATTTTATACAAAACAATGACACCAGTTCCATCCTGGAAAAACCGGATGATTTTTATTTGATGGATGACTTTACCCGTTTTACCACTATTGAAGAAGTATTGCGTGAGTATGTTGGGCTGATGGATGTACAGAAAACAAAAAAAGGATTTTCCATTTACCTCATCAATGATTTTTTTGTTCCATCCCCTGCCATGGAACACACCGATTTTTTCCAGGCAGAGCCATTGATATTGGTGGATGGTGTTCCTATTTTTAATGTAGACAGGCTGATGGGTTATGATCCATTAAAAATGCGCAAAGTGGAAGTTTACAATAAACGTTATTTCCTTGGCAGATCTTTTTTCTCCGGTATCCTTAACTGGACCAGCTACAAAGGCGATCTTGCCAATTTTGAACTTGATCCACATGCACTGGTAATAGATTATGAAGGCATGCAGGCAGAAAGGGAATTCTATTCTCCCTCATACGATAGTACAAGCCAGGCAACCGACCATACACCCGATTTCAGAACATTGCTGTATTGGTCGCACGAAATAAAAGCCGACCCGAACGGTGAGCACCATGTTCGTTTTTATACATCGGATAAAAAAGGAAATTATGTTGCCGTGATACAAGGGCTAACGCCTGCCGGTTATTGTGGCAGTGCATTGGTTCCATTTGAAGTAAAATAGTTGCCTGTTATTTCTTGCAGAAGATCGCTGTATCCTTAAAGTAATCAGACAGGCTCTCGATCTTTCCTTCTTTGTTGAAAGTGATATCAGTCACCACGCGGTTCCGGTATTCATCACAGCCCTTAAGTTTTCCATGCGATTCGCAGATATGAATACATCGGTTCTCATTAACCGGTAAAATATCAATGATGTCCCATTTCAGAAACTCGTAGCGGGTGAACATGGCCCTGAACAACGCTTTCACTTTGGAAATTCCTACAATAGGCTGTGCCGGAGGGATCCATAATTTGGCATCGTCACTGAACCATTCTGATATGCGCACAGGATCATTTGAGCGCATAGCTTCCATAAACGACAAAATTCTTTCTTTCATTAACAAGATTTACGATGCCAGTTGGTTTATGGATTGTAAAAGATCTCTTAAAACATTTTTTATGCCCCAGAAAATGGCTTACAATCGAATAAGCCTACAAAATAGGGCTTCTGGGTTAATAATCTGCGGTTGCTAAGTTTATTTTAACGTGCCCCGGTCGGGACGCTCAAGCGGACCTGAACGGTTGTAGCTCAAAAGAAAAACCGTTCCTTTTTAGGGAACGGTTTTGTTTAAATATTAATAAGGTAAATCGTGAATCGCTTCAACAGGCAAGAGCGTTTTAGCGTTCAGGCCGCTTCAGCGTCCCGACCGCTAGCTGCAACCCATACTGTTACCGCAGTTCAGGCATTTGTAACAGGTACCGCTGCGGATAGTGATATGTCCGCAGGTATTACATGCTGGTGCATCACTCTGCATGCTTTTGGCGGCCGCATTCACAGCACCCATTCCATTATCCGAACTCATGGTTGCTGCGGCTTTTTGTAATTTCTGTGGTTGCGCGCCCGGAGCAACATTAGCAGAAGGTGCTGTTACGCGGATGCTGCTCAATTCAGGCTTTCCCAAAAAAGTAGCTTCTCCTTCATCTTCACCGGTGTTGCCGATGCTTGGTTTATCTAACACGTGTACAAGATCTGTACGGCCTAAATATTCAAATGCCAGCGCACGGAATACAAAGTCAACAAGAGAGGTAGTTGTTTTGATATTCGGATGATCCACCATACCGGCTGGTTCAAATTTGGTGAAAACAAATTTCTCTACAAATTCTTCCAACGGAACACCGTATTGTAAACCAACAGAGATAGCAATGGCAAAACAGTTCATAAAACTTCTCAGTGTTGAGCCTTCCTTAGCAAGATCGATAAAGATCTCTCCCAATGTTCCATCAGTATATTCTCCTGTACGTAAGAAGATCACCTGTCCGCCGATCTTGGCTTTCTGTGTGTAGCCCCTGCGTTTTGCCGGTAGTGATTTCTTTTCTACAATGCCTGATAATGCACGTTTGAGTTTAGTATCTGTAGAAGCGTGCATACGTTTCTGCACTTCTTCCAGTAATTCATCAACCGTTAATTTACTCATGTCAACGATGTTTGACTGAGTTTCTGCCACCACTTCTTCTGCAACAGTTTCGTCGCTTTCTTCTGTTTTCTTTTTCTTATCAGATTTGTTGCTCAGTGGCTGGCTCAGTTTAGAACCATCACGATACAATGCATTTGCTTTCAATCCTAATTTCCAGCTAAGTAAATAACAGTCTGCAATTTCTTCAACACTTGCTTCGTGTGGAAGATTAATTGTTTTGGAGATCGCACCGCTTAAGAATGGTTGACAGGCACCCATCATACGGATATGCCCGTAAGCATGGATATATCTTTCTCCTTTCTTACCGCATTTATTTGCGCAATCAAAAACAGGCAGGTGCTCGTCTTTCAACAATGGTGCGCCTTCAATGGTCATGTGGCCGCATACATAATCGTTGGCTGCATCTATCTGCTCTTCTGTAAATCCTAATTCTTCGAGCAGGTTAAAGCTCCAGTCTGCATATTGTTCTTCTTTGAAACCCAGGCGTTGCATACACTCATCACCCAATGTAAAACGGTTAAATATGAAACCGATCTCGAATGCTGATTTAGCAGCGCCGTTTAATTTTTCAATTTCCTGATCGGTAAATCCTTTTTCGCGTAGTGCGGTTGGGTTTACAAAAGGAGCGCCTTCGAAACTTGCTGCACCTACTGCATATTTCTCGATCGCTTCTGCTTCCTGCGGATTGTACCCGAGGTTACGTAAAGCCTGTGGTACAGATTCGTTGATGATCTTGAAATAACCACCACCGCTTAATTTTTTAAATTTCACTAAAGCGAAATCAGGTTCAACACCTGTGGTATCACAATCCATCACCAGCCCGATCGTTCCGGTTGGAGCGATAACAGTGGTTTGTGCATTGCGGTAACCATTCTTCTCTCCTAATTGTACTGCATCATCCCATGCTTTGGTTGCGGCCTTTAAAATATAATCAGGCACATATTGTGCTTTGATACCTTGTGGTTTGATCTCAATGCCTACATATGCTTCTTCTGCATCGTAAGCAGCTGCGCGGTGGTTGCGCATTACGCGTAACATGTCTTCTTTGTTCTCTTCGTATTTATCAAAGGCACCTAAGAAACCCGCGATCTCTGCAGATGTTTTGTAAGCCACACCGGTCATGATCGCAGAGATAGCGCCCGCTATACCACGTGCTTCTTCACTGTCGTAAGGAATACCGCTTACCATGAGCATTGAACCGAGATTGGCAAAACCCAAACCCAATGTTCTGTAATCAAATGATAACTGTGCTACTTCTTTTGATGGGAACTGTGCCATTAACACGGAGATCTCCAATACAGTGGTCCACAAACGCGTGGTGTATTCAAATCCTTCTACATCAAAAATATTATCTTTCTCTGTGTGGAATTTTCTAAGATTGATGGATGCAAGGTTACATGCTGTGTTATCTAAGAACATGTATTCCGAACATGGGTTGGATGCATTGATCCTTCCGCCCTTTGGACAAGTGTGCCATTCGTTGATCGTGGTATCATACTGTGTACCCGGGTCTGCACAGCGCCATGCAGCATAAGAGATCTGTTCCCATACTTCGCGTGCAGGAATTTTTTTCATCACGCGGCCATCCGTTCTTGCTTTCAGTTCCCATTCGCCATCTTCTTCCAATACTTTGAAGAATGAGTTGGGGATACGAACAGAGTTATTGGAGTTTTGTCCTGAAACAGTTGCGTACGCTTCTCCTTCATAACTGTTATCATAACCTGCAGCAACGAGTGCAGCCACTTTTTTCTCTTCACCCACTTTCCAGTTAATGAATTCCATGATCTCGGGGTGATCCAGATCGAGACAAACCATTTTGGCTGCCCTTCTTGTGGTACCACCGCTTTTGATAGCGCCTGCTGCACGGTCACCAATTTTAAGGAAACTCATCAAACCGCTTGATGTACCGCCACCAGATAATCTTTCACCACCGCCACGGATCTGTGAAAAATTAGTTCCCACACCTGAACCATATTTGAAAATTCTTGCTTCACGTGTCCAGAGGTCCATGATGCCGCCTTCGTTCACGAGATCATCACTCACGCTCAAAATAAAACATGCGTGTGGTTGAGGACGCTCATATGCGTTCGCAGATTTTTTTAATTTTTTATCTTTGGGATCAACGTAATAATGTCCCTGTGGTTTACCAGTGATACCATAACTCTCATGCAAACCCGTATTGAACCACTGCGGTGAATTGGGAACGCATGCCTGGTTAAGTATGCTATACACCAACTCATCATAAAATATTTCCGCATCCTGTGCAGAAGCGAAATAACCGTAGCGCTCACCCCATACGCGCCAGCAATTAGCCATGCGGTGTGCCACTTGTTTTACACTTGTTTCCCTGCCAACCGACCCATCCGGCTGAGGCACTCCCGCTTTGCGAAAATATTTTTGCGCAAGAATATCGGTAGCGATCTGGCTCCACTGTTTCGGGACCTCTACGTTATTCATTTCAAATACTTTTTCGCCATTCGGATTTTTGATTACGCTATCGCGGTAATCATACTCGAACATATCGAATGGTGCGATACCATCTTTGGTAAAGCGGCGGGAAAATTGCAATCCTTCTTGTGGCAGGGGGTTAGACGGGGTAGACATATAGCTGGTGCGGTTTTTAATGGGTTATTTCATAGAAACCAGATTAACGAAATGTTAAGCGGTTGACGAAAATATCCTTCCGTTTTGAGATTTCACGATTGGAAATATGCACACATTGTGGAAAATCAATGTATACTGTTTCAGACCTCAAACCCCTGCTGCATTTGAGCGAAATCAACATATGTGAGAAAGATTTAAAAAAAAAACTTGACTTAATCCGGAAGAATTTTCGTACATAGAAGAAAGAACTATTTCTTTTGATTTTACTTGTTTTTGTTTGAATCTCTCTCTTCCGATCCTTTTCAACAATTATACCGGAAGCAATTTTTTAATTTCAAAATTTCCTACTGGTATATCTGCCGGATTGTGGTTCAGTTTTTATATAATATCAAGTTGACAAACGTATTTTTCTGATGAAAATTTCAACGGGCGAATGCTGATGATCATTTCAAACCTCAAATCCCTATTGAATTTGAGGGAATGTTAACCGGGTGTAAAAAGATTTTTTGCGGAATAAATAACAGAATGATTTATTTCCGTAGGGGTGGAAGCGGGCAATAAATGGGGTATTTTTTACCCACCTGTGATGTGTTGGGTTTAAATGAACAACAATAATGGCTATCTTTCCAGTTGTAGAAACGCTGGACGATAAGCGGCAATAAATAAAAACTTTTTTGCATTTTTGCAACCATATCTATCCATTACCGAATGAAGCAGGCTTTATATCATCAATTTGTTGAAAGAAAAAGATCGGGAAAAAAATCATTCGCGGTATTGATCGACCCCGATAAGGTAGATAATGAAAAGATCGATCAGCTTCTTACGCTTGCTACGGACGCCAAAGTGGACTATTTTTTTGTAGGTGGCAGCCTGGTAATCTCCAGCCACCTGGATGAATGCATCCAGCAGATCAAAGCCTTCTCCGACATTCCAGTACTACTATTTCCAGGCTCGCCATCGCAGGTGAGCAAATACGCGGATGCTTTATTGTACCTGTCACTGATCTCGGGCCGTAATGCAGAACTACTCATCGGTCAGCATGTGATCAGCGCGCCTTTTGTAAAAAAGAGCGGTTTAGAGATCATGCCAACAGGTTATATGGTAGTTGATGGAGGTGCGCCAACCACAGTATCTTATATTTCGAATGCAACGCCTATTCCTGCTGATAAAAATGAAATTGCCATGTGTACCGCTATGGCGGGAGAAATGCTCGGCATGAAGCTTATTTACATGGATGCCGGCAGCGGTGCCAAAAGAGCGATCACTGAAGCCATGATAGAGAAAGTGGCAAAACATATTGAGATCCCGCTTATTATCGGTGGCGGTATCACCGAGCCCGAAAAGGCCTACCGCAACTGCAAAGCAGGGGCCGACGTGATTGTAGTAGGAAATGCGATTGAAAAAGATGTATCACTGATCAAAGAGATCAGCAATGCGGTGCATAGTGTTCCGGTGAACGCATAGATAATTTTTCCCTTCGATTTTCCAGTTAAAAAACTGTTAGTCAGAAGTCCGGAGACTGAAGACTGAGGCGGGTTACGATAGTTTTTGGATAACTGTACATTACAACAACGCTGCTCCAGTCTAGATCCCGAGTCCCCGGGATAACTCCTGACTTATATAGGCTGATGCCTGCTTTTCTTACCAAATAGCAAATAACCTGGTGTACTATTAAAAAAGATCTGCAGAAATATCAGTAATATCTCTGCGATTCGGCTCACGAACCTATATCCGGACGAGACAAACCTATATGCGGACGAGTCATGAGCCTATTATTTCCGGCAATGAGCCTATTATTTAGCCAAATAAGCCTATTTTAACCCGGAATGAGCCTATTATTTTTTCGCTAAAGACATATAGATAGCCTCCCGGGTTTTCTGCGGAATTTTCTTACTATGCAGTTTCATAAACTACGGAACAACATAGATTGACACATGCTCATTATTCTTTTACTCCTGCTTCTGTTCCGGATCTCTGCAATAGATGCATCGGTCTTTTCCAGGTCATTCAATACCGCGCTTCCATAGGCTGGCGCCCGTTTTAAAATGTTTTGACAGCCTTCCAGTTTTTTTGTAAATTTAACCTGGCCTTTGTCAGGATCGATAGCGGCGATATTCTCAGTTTGGTTCTTTTTAAACACACCCGATATGCCGATCGTTACCGGGGCCGCGGGTTAATATGTTGGAATTGCATGCCATTTTCTTGCATTCCTGATTTACAAAAAGAATTCCATTCTTACGTCTTCTTACGTCTTTTTACCTTTTCTTACGTATTTACAATACTCCAACAATGCTCTGGTAATGCGCAAACCATTGGTTTACCGTTGGTCGAACGTTGATCGAACGTTGGTCGGACCTTGGTCGGACGTAGGTCTGACGTTGGTTTGCCGTTGGTTTGCTGTATCTGGGTTGTAGTAACTAAAGAGCATACAGATCATATAGCTCCCGACAGAAGGGTCCGGTTGCGCCTGGATGCATTCTTTTTTCAACACAGAGGTACCGCCTACGCCGGGTTGCACAGCGGATTTTAAATAGTACAACACGTTAGTAAATAAAAACTAGTTGCTATACAGCAGTTTGAGCGGCGGGTGTATCTCGTTAAAGATCCGTTAAACCAATCGTTCGATTGCGCGGCATTTTTGCGTAAATGTTTAATGATAATTTATTATTATATAATTATTTTTAATCATAAATTGAGCGAAATGAACGGTTTTTTGCGATATTCATACACCTTTTCAATCCTATGAAAAAATTATATACATCCATGGCTATGTTATGTCCCGATATGTCCCTTTCCTTTTCCAGGTTAACGAGAACAATTGTTGCCGGATGTTTGATGGTGGTGTTTATTTTGATGGGGGTGGTAAAAGCAAATGCGCAGGTAACATATGATACAACTATCTGTAGCGGATCAATCATTAACTACACCCCGCCCGGTGCAATAGCTGGTACTAAATATAGTTGGCCCACCCCTAGTGTTGTAGGAGGCATAACAGGTACTTCTGCGGCTAGCCTACGCAATTCAATTGATCAAACTCCTGTTAACGGTACAGCGATTGCCGGCACCGTTACATTTACAAATGTTACTTCATCAACTGGGCCATCTTTTAACCTTATTGTAACCGTAAATCCAGTAGCGCAAATAGGCACGCAAACATTGGCGGCAACATGTAGCGGTACTACGTTTGCCTATACGCCTACAGGAGTGGTGCCATCGGGTACTACTTATGCATGGAATACTCCGGTAATAACCCCATCTGGTGGTCTAACAGGGGGGAATGCGCAATCTAATCAAACGTTGATTAGTCAAACCTTGACTAGCAGCAATAATATAGCTAATACCGCCACCTATACGGTTACTCCTACCAGCGGTGGTTGCGCTGGCAATGCTTTTACTGTGAACGTTCCAGTTAACCCAGTGCCTTCCGTTACCAATCAAACGCCGACCATCTGTTCCGGAAGTGCATTTTCTGTCAATCCAACTGTTCCATCCGGTACTACATATACCTGGGCAACGCCGACGAGTTCACCCGCGGGGATTGTTACAGGTGGAAGCTCGGCCACGGGATTAAGCAGTATTTCGCAAACACTGACGAGTAGTGCAACTTCTTCTGCCCATTTATTATATAATATAACGCCTTCATCAGGCGCATGTTCGGGAACAGCGTTTACTGTAGATGTGACCGTTAACCCGCAAGCACAATTAAGCACTACTTTAACACCATCGGCGATATGTAACAATACCACTTTTAATTACCCGGCGGCAAGCAGTACACCGGGCACTACTCTGCAATGGACAAGAGCAGCGATTTCAGGTATTAGCAATGCAGGAAGTGCGGGCACGAATAACCCGCTTGAGGTTTTATCGAATGTCACAGCAGGCGTTATTACAGTTACCTATGTTTATACGCTTACGACTCCAGCTGGTTGTCCCTATACAGCATCGGTTCTTGTTCCTGTTAATCCAACACCTACATTCACCAGTACTTTAACGCCTACTGCTATTTGTAGTAGTACGGCATTCAGTTATATCCCTGCGGCAAATGTGTCTGGTACTGTGTTTACCTGGAGTCGCGCGGCGGTAACGGGTATCGCCCCTGCCGCCGCAGCTACGGGTACAGGAAACCCGAATGAAATATTGACAAATTCAACAACCAATATCATCCCGGTTGTTTATAATTATATTCTTACTGCGAATAGCTGTTCCAATACGCAATCAGTAACAGTAAATGTGAACCCGATACCATCTGTGGCCAACCAATCACCTCCTGCAACCTGCAGCAATACTGCTTTTTTAGTAAGCCCTACCGGCGTACCAACGGGAACACAGTACTCATGGACAGCGCCTGTTATCAGCCCGGTGGGTGCCCTTAGCGGAGGAAGTGCCCAATCGTTTCAAAACAGCATTAGCCAGGTACTTGTAAATGGAACGATCAGCAGCGCTACTGCCAGCTATTCTGTTACACCGATCGCCAATGGTTGTTCGGGCAGCACTTTTGCGTTAACAGTAACGGTTAAACCAACGCCTGCGGTAAGCAATCAAACACTAACTCCTGTGTGTAGCGGTGTTGCTTTTGGTATTACACCAACGGGCCTTCCTTCAGGAACTACTTATTCTTGGGCCAGCCCGGTTATCAGCCCATCGGGCGGCTTGACCGGTGGCAGTGCACAGGCACTTCAGACATATATCGGGCAAACATTGAACAGCACGAATAATATATCCAATACGGCAGTATACACCGTAACACCTTCTACCAATGGTTGCGACGGAAATAATTTCCTGGTATCAATAAATATTAATCCCGTTCCTTCTGCCAACAATCAAATCGTTACCATTTGTTCGGGAAGTAGTTTTTCTGCTCCGCTCTCGTCAGTGCCAACGGGTACTACCTACTCATGGCCAATTCCCGTAAATACACCTACATCTTCAGTAACCGGTATCAGTGCTGGGGCTCCGGGTCAAACAGGTATTTCTCAATTGCTGAATAATATCACTGTTTCGTCGGCTCAATCAGTCTATACTGTTACACCTGCCACTACTACGTGCACAGGATCAGCTTTCACGATAACAGTAGTAGTTAATCCACCTGCTCAGTTAAGCACTAGTTTAACGCCGCCTGCTATCTGTAATAACACAACATTCAGTTATCCAGCAGCAAGTAATACAAGCGGTACAACTTTCCAATGGACAAGAGCCGTAATTGCAGGCATCAGTAATGCAGCAGGTTCAGGAAGCACTAATAATCCGCTCGAGATCTTGTCAAATATCACTGCACAGCCTATTACTGTTACGTATGTTTATACGCTCACAACACCTGCTAATTGCACTTACACGCAATCGGTAAATGTTGTGGTAAACCCTTCGCCTGTATTCACCAGCTCTTTGACTCCTACAGCTATCTGTAGCAGCGCTGTGTTTAGTTATCTTCCCGTGTCAAATGTAACCGGTACTACATTTACATGGAGCAGGCCAACCGTTACAGGAATTACTCAAGTCGGCACTTCAGGTACCGGTAATCCGAATGAACCATTGACCAATACAACAACAAGCATTATTCCGGTTGCATACAATTACATGCTTACCGCCAATAGTTGTTCCAATACGCAGACAGTAACGGTTAATGTAAATCCAACACCTGCCGTAAGCAACCAGACGGCAACGCCTATTTGCGGCAACACTACTTTCACGGTTAGTCCAACAGGTGTTCCTACCGGAACTACTTATACATGGACGACCCCTGTAAGCAGTCCAATTGGCGCCGTAACAGGTGGAACCAGTGCATCAGCTCAACCCTCGATCAGTCAGTTAGTGGATAATATAACCACAAGCAACGCAACCCTTACTTATACAGTTACTCCGAGTGCAAATGGTTGTTCAGGTTCTACGTTCACGGTGGCAGTAACGGTAAAACCAACCCCTGTTGTGAGCAATCAAACCCTCAGCCCGGTATGCAGTGGCGCTACTTTCGCTTATACGCCAACCGGTGTTCCAACAGGAACGACTTATAGCTGGGGCAGTCCCGTCATAAGTCCTTCTAATGGTTTAACAGGAGGAAGCGCACAGGCACTCCAGGCATCGATCAGCCAGACATTAAGCAGCACGAATAATATCGCTAATACCGCGGTATATACGGTAACACCTTCTGCCAATAGTTGTGCAGGAAATTCTTTCCAGGTAACAGTACCTGTAAATCCGGTTCCTTCTATCAGTAACCAGGCTGTTGCCATCTGTTCAGGAACTGCGTTCTCGATTACACCAACGCCTGTTCCATCTGGCACAACGTATACATGGACAACGCCTGTAAATACGCCTGCGGGTTCTGTATTAGGCACCAGTGCCGCTGCGTCTGCACAAACAAGTATTTCACAAACACTTACTAATACCACGTTTGCATCGGCCCAGTCTGTATATACCGTTACTCCTTTGGCAGGTACCTGCACAGGGCCCACATTTACCGTAACAGTAACGGTAAATCCAGCCACACAATTGAGCAGCAGTTTAACGGCTCCTGCTATCTGTAGCAATACTTCTTTCAGTTATACACCAACGAGTAATACGGCTTCCACTACTTTTCAATGGACACGTGCTGCGGTAAGTGGCATCAGCAATCCGGCTGGTGCGGGAACAAATGATCCACTTGAGGTTTTATCCAACGTAACGACAAGTTCTATTACAGTTACGTATGTGTATACGCTCCCAACACCGGCAGGTTGCAGCAATACGCAGAATGTTACCGTGGTCGTAAAACCAACGCCGGGCTTTACGAGTTCTTTAACGCCAACCGCTGTCTGCAGCAGTTCTACATTTAGTTATATTGCTACAGCCAATGTAAGCGGAACCAGTTTTGTATGGGCACGCCCCGCTGTTACAGGTATCTCTAACCTGGCTGGCAGCGGAACAGGTAACGTAAATGAAATTCTTACGAATACAACAACAAGCATCCTGCCTGTTGTTTATAACTATACGCTTACGGCCAATGGTTGTTCCAATACACAATCAGTAACTGTCAATGTAAATCCGCTGCCTGCAGTAAGCAACCAGACACCGGCGGCAATTTGCGGTAACACCTCTTTCCTGGTTAGCCCAACAGGTGTTCCTACCGGAACACAGTATACATGGACAACTCCTGTAAGCAGTCCTGTAGGAGCAGTAACAGGAGGAAGCAGTGCAACGCTTCAAAATTCTATCACTCAATTACTTGATAATGCTACAACAAGTAATGCCACACTTACCTATACGGTCACCCCAATTGCTAATGGTTGTTCGGGATCTAATTTCACTGTTGCGGTAACAGTAAAACCAACACCGGTTATCAGCAATCAAACGTTGACTGCTGTATGTAGCGGAACAGTTTTCACTTATGCACCAACGGGTGTTCCCGCAGGAACTACCTATAGTTGGGGCAACCCCCTGATCAGTCCTGCGAATGGACTAACGGGCGGAAGTGCACAGTCCCTTCAAACATCGATCAGCCAGACATTAAGCAGCACGAATAATATCGCCAATTCTGCTGTGTACACGGTAGTTCCTTCTGCCAACAATTGCGCAGGAAGTTCATTCCAGGTAACAGTGCCGGTTAATCCTGTACCCGCTGTGACTAATCAAACGGTTTCTATCTGTTCAGGAAATACATTTTCTGTTACGCCAACACCTGTGCCATCGGGTACCACTTATACATGGACCACTCCGGTAATTACACCTGCTTCTTCTATTATTGGTACAAGCGCCCAACCGATTGCACAAACAAGTATTTCACAAACGCTGACCAACAACACTTTTGCGTCTGCGCAGGCTGTGTATACTGTTACGCCCGTGTCGGGTACCTGTACCGGCCCTGCGTTTACTATTACAGTTGGCGTTAACCCCGGTACACAATTGAGCAGCAGTTTAACACCTCCTGCTATTTGCAGCAATACAACATTCAGCTACACGCCAACGAGTGGCACTCCTTCCACTGTTTTCCAGTGGACAAGAGCGGTCATCACCGGCATCAGCAACCCGGCAGGTGCGGGTACAAATAACCCGCTTGAGGTTCTGTCAAATATCACGGCACAGGCTATAACAGTTACTTATGTTTACACGCTTACCAGTCCGGCAGGTTGTACTAATACCCAATCAGTAAATGTGCTGGTAAAACCAACGCCATCATTCACAAGCTTATTAGCACCTCCGGCTGTTTGCAGTGGAACTGTGTTTAATTATACACCTGTTTCAAATGTGAGCGGAACCACTTTTGCATGGTCGAGACCCGCGGTAACTTTTATCAGCAACACGGCGGCAACGGGAACGGGAAGTATTGCAGAAACATTGGTAAATACTTCTACAAATGCGGTAGATGTTTCTTACAATTATACGCTCACCGCAAACGGATGCAGCAATAGCCAGGCCGTTACCGTTTCCGTAAGCCCTACGCCCGTTATTTCAAACCAGGTTACCACTGCCTGCAACAATGTGGCTTTCTCCTATACACCTTCCGGTGTTCCAACGGGCACTGTGTATACATGGACAGCGCCTACCATTACGCCAGTGGGATCGTTAACCGGGGGCAGCGCGCAGGCAAGCGGGCAAACTACTATCAGCCAAACATTATTGAACCAGACAACCAGCAGCGCAGTTGCGCGTTATACCGTTACACCGAGCGCGGGAGTTTGTACAGGTGCATCATTCACCTTAAATGTTACAGTAAATCCTACTGCAGTGATCGGCAACATAACGATCACACCTGTGTGCAGCGGCAGCGCTTTCACTTATACACCACCTACTGTTCCATCAGGTACCACGTATACATGGGATAGTCCTGTACTGAATCCGTTAAACAGTTTAACCGGAGGCACCGCAGAACCGCTGAATAAAACTTCTATCAGTCAAACTCTAAGCAGCAGCAACAATCTTGTAAATACTGCCGCGTACACCGTATATCCTTCCACCAATGGATGTCTTGGCAATTCGTTTGTTGTAACGGTTCCTGTAAATCCAACACCGGCCATTAACAGCCTGAGGGATACGATCTGTACAGGAACTTCTTTCTCAGTGGTTCCTTCACCCGTGCCGGCCAATACTACTTATACCTGGCCAACACCGGTAAGTTTTCCTTTCGGTGCAATAACAGGTGGTACTGCACAGGCATCACAATCGCCGAGCATTTCGCAAACGCTGGTGAACACAACCAGTAACACCGGGCAGGTAACCTATACTGTTAAACCTACAGCGAATGGTTGCGTGGGCAGCAACTTCACCGTTACGATAGTAGTGGGTACCAGTCTTGCTAACGTACCTAATCAAACAACTACCGTATGCAGCGGAACAACATTTAATGCTACGCCGGCAAGTATGCCGCCGGGAACCACGTATACATGGGGCGCGCCAACTGTTACACCTGCGGGCTCTGTATCAGGAGTGAGTGCGATGAACACTGCGCAGACTGCCGTGAGCCAGACACCTGTTAACCTGATCACCAACAACAGTTCGGTAGTGTATTCAGTAGTGGCGCGCAATACAGGTTGTGCAAGCAATCCTTTTACGGCTACAGTTACTGTTTTACCTGTACCGCAAACATTTGTTACCGGTAATGCAACGATCTGCCGTTATCCTTTTGATACGCTGACGTTGACATTTGCAGGGCAGGCGCCATGGGGATTCACGTATCTTGATAATGGTATTGCAAAAGCGATCAGCGGCATCACTGCTGCGCCGTATAAACTGGTAATACCATCTACCACGGCTTCGTCACGTACGATCGCATTTTACAATGCATCATTCAATGGTTGCTCCAATACGACGGATACCGTTTATTTTTCGCAGAACATCAATCCGTTGCCTACGGGTGTGATCAACTCCCTGCATGGAACCTATATCTGTAATAATATCCTCGATACATTGTTCATAGTATCGCCGGATGCAGTGAGTTACCAGTGGACCGCGGACGGTGTTTCCATAGCGGGTATTACGAGCGATTCCGTATCAACCAATATCGGCGCGAGGTATAACGTGATCATGACCAATCAATACGGATGCGTGGATACAACGGCTACACCTTATACACTTGTTTATGTACCGCAACCGGTGTTACAGGTTGTGTATGACACGTATTGCATCAACACTTTAATGAACTTTACGAATATGACGGATACGAGCCAGACAGGACCCATCACCTGGCTGTGGAGTTACGACAACGGCAATACGGGCAACACTTATCATGGCAGCAATATCTTTACTACTTCGGGTGATCATCATATACAGTTGAAAGCAACGCAGCAGTATTGTCCTGCAACGCCAACGTATCTTGATGCAACCATCAATATCAATTTCCCGATCGCCGGCATTACCCTGCCATCGGTAAGCGCATACAAAGGAGTGTCTACCCCGGTTAGTGCAAGAACGTTCCCTGGCTACCGATATCTATGGACCCCGCCGTTTGGTATTAACAAACCTGACAGTGCCAGCACGTTCTTCAATTATGGAAATACACAGCAATACATTATCAATCTTATTTCACCTGCGGGATGTATTACATATGATTCACTATTGATAAGAGTGTTTGATAATAATACTGTAGATATTTTTGTTCCGAAATCATTTACACCGAATGGCGATGGCGTGAATGATGTTCTTTATCCATACATCGCAGGTATTAAACAGTTCATATATTTTAGAGTATTCAACAGGCTTAACCAACCGATGTTCCAAACCAATAATTATGATCAGGGATGGAACGGTATGTGGAACGGAGTACCACAACCTATGGGTATTTATATATGGGTTGCAGTGGGCATTGCCGCTGATGGAAGTACTGTACAAAAAACAGGACAGGTATTATTATTACGTTGATCAAAGTTGCCGATACTATGAAGAAACACAGAATACAAACAGGATTACTGATCGCTTTAATAAGCTTCAGCTGCAACAGGATCGCAGCGCAGGATCCTGTGTTTTCACAATTTTATGCATCGCCGCTTAGCATGAATCCCGCACTGGCGGGTAATGGCGATGCGAGCTGGCGCGTAGTCGGTGTTCACCGAAGCCAATGGATCGCATCCGGTGTTGACCCGCTTACCACTTCATCCATCTCATTGGATGGAAAATTGTTTAAGCAAAAAGACAATGAAAAAAACTATATCGGCGGCGGACTTCTGTTCCTGCAGGATAAAGGTTTAGGTGGTGCTTATAAAAGCAACTCACTGAATTTTATTCTCAGTTCGCATGTTACCCTTGATGGTGAGGATGTGCATGGATTATCAATAGGACTCGGTGGAACGTATTCCAATACATTTATCGATTTTTCGCAACTCACGTTTGCGCAGCAATTGTCTTCTTCCGGATTTAACAGAACACTGCCCACTAATGAAGCCTATCTCACAGATATCAAACCTTACTTCGCAGTATCAGCCGGTATCGATTATACCTATTCAGGAGATAACATGGGATTTGATATCGGTGTTGCCGGTTACCGTTTCCTGAAAACACAGCGCTCGGCTTTGAATGACCCGAACCAACTGGATCCTGCGAGATATAATGTGCATGCAAACTTTCAAAGCTACCTGTCGGAACGGATGGTCTTTAATGCGAATGCGATGTACGTAAAAGAAAGCAACATCTATTCATACACATTGGGATTTAATATTGGAACTATATTGCAACCATCCGAGGATCAGCCTACCGTTTTAAATACGGGGCTCTGGTACAGGAAAGACGAAGCGGTGATACCGTATCTCGGTTTAATGTACGGCAATATGAGCGTGGGTATAACGTATGATATCAATACAGGAACTGCTGCACCTTCCATGGGTTCTTTAAAAACATTTGAGTTCTCATTGGCATTCAGGTCTCCACAAAAGAAACCGAACCTGATACCTTGCCCTTGGAAATAATTTCTAATCGATTATTGCATAGTAACGAATAAATAAATTTCAATAAAAGAGAAACGAAGAGAAGAAGCGACTCCGAAATCCGGGGTATCTTTTTTCCTTCGTTTTTCTTTTATTGAAAAGGCTGTAAAATAAGAAAGTCAAAATCATTTGCGTGATTTTGACTTTTCTATGTATGCTTCTTAATTTTTGCTTAGACTATCTTCCGGGTCTATTCAGATTTGAAACATCTACCCGCGAAGGCGTTTCTTTTCCACTGATAATTCCTTTGGAGCTGATAGCGATCGCTTTGATGATCAGCGCCATGTTCTCCATATCAAGCGTTCCGATCTCATCACTTGCTTTGTGGTAATTGGGTTCGGGTGGATTTTCCATTTTAGCAGTAGAGATCGTGTGTGCCGGAACGCCTAAATAAGCAAGGGTTGCATTATCTGAGCGGAAAAAAAGATTCTGCGTTGTATAAGGGTCGGGATAGAAAGTAAAGCCGGATCCTTCTAAATTTTTCTGTAGAATCGGCCCCATATCCGTTCTTTCATAACCGGTGATATAAGCGGAGTTCCTTCCCCATTTGCTTTCTGTTCCAATCATTTCGATATTGAACATAGCCATTACTTCTTCGGGTTTGTACTGCTTAGAGAAATACTGCGCACCATACCCACCGATTTCTTCAGCGGCAAACGCGGCAAACACCAGCGTTCGTTCATTATCGTTTATTGCTTTGAAATATTTTGCAAGCATCATTACAGCTGTGGTACCCGCTGCATCATCATTCGCTCCATTAAAAATAGAATCGGTGATCACATTTCCGTCCCTGTCTTTCCCACCCCTGATACCTAAATGATCATAGTGGCCAGAGAAGATCACATATTCATTCTTCTTGCTTTTTCCCGGTAATACACCTACTACATTCTGCAGTTTCATTTCAGGAAATTTTGCAGTAACGCTGTATGTTTTGGGATCCTGCGTGGTTAAGACCATGATCACAGACCTGTCTGACTGTACAGACGGACGGCCGCCCAGACGAGCAAATGTGGCGGCAAAAGAGGTGTCTATCAATACCAGCATTTTTTTAGGGCCGGAAATATTTCTGATCTCCGTATTAAGATTGGCGCCTTTGGCAATCGATACTTTTTGGTAGCCTGACAGCTCATTCATCTGCAAATCGAACTTGCCACTGGAAATGATCACGTTTTTTGGATCCACTTCAACGCCATCGAATTTAACAGAGACGCTGGTTGGTTTTGGGCCAACCATATTTGGCAACTGCTGAATAAACGTAGTGCCGTTCCAGGGTTGCAGACCGGCTTTTTTGAACTCATCCGCGATAAAAGCTGCTGCTTTATCAATACCCGGCGAAAATGTTGCACGACCTTGCATGTCATCAGAAGACAATGTTCTTTCAATTCTTTCTACTTCTTTGGCGTTAAGGATCTTGTCAATGTCCTGCGCAAACGAAAATGTTGCTATTGATCCCAATAACAACATCATACTGATTTTTTTCATTCTATATTTTTTGGGGGTTCCGGTCGGGACGCGAAGCGGCCTGAACGGTAAATGGGTCTCGTGAAGATAAGTAAAGTTTGTTGTGGTTAGCATTCAGTGCCTGCGCCGACAGGGCTTTTAGCGTTCAGGCCGCTTTAGCGTCCCGACCGCTAGAGGCTCATCATTTCCTTAAACTTAACCGTTTGCCTGCGGCTCACTTCAATTTTTTCACCGCCTTTCAGATCAACCAATAAACCGCCGTTAAAATAAGGTTCAATTTTTTCTATCCAGCGGAGGTTGATGATGTGTTTGCGGTTGGCGCGGAAGAACATTCTTTCATCCAGTCTTTCTTCCAGTGCATTCAGCGATTTTAAGATCAGGGGCTTGTGTGTGCCGAAAAATACTTTGGCGTAATTACCAACACTTTCAAACAAACGGATCTCACCCAGTTTTACAAACCAGCAGCGCTCCCCGTCTTTTACAAATACCTGGTCGTATTCGGTAAGCGGTCCACGATTCACGCCATTGATGCCCACATTCTCTTTGAATATTTCAGCCTGCAATTTCTGTATCGCATCAGCGAGGCGTTTGGGCTCGATGGGTTTTAAGAGATAATCCAGCGCATTTACTTCGAATGCTTTGATCGCATATTCGTCGTAAGCTGTGGTGAAAATTACTTTGGGTGCTTTTTCAACTTCGGCCAGCAGGTCGAAGCCTGTCTTGCCCGGCATTTGTATATCCAGGAAAATCAGATCGGGATTGAGTGTCTCGATCTTTTCAATACCATCATCAACATTGGCGGCTTCTTCAATCACTTCAATATCAGAGTGATCCTGTAGCAGTTTCTTTAACTCATTGCGTGCCAGCCTTTCATCATCAATAATA
The DNA here is from genome assembly GCA_040388705.1 of Bacteroidota bacterium. GTDB lineage: Bacteria > Bacteroidota > Bacteroidia > Chitinophagales > Chitinophagaceae > Sediminibacterium. The sequence goes on from JAZKBI010000004.1 coordinate 92,044, forward strand.
ATTGCTTTAATAGCCATACCACGAATTTATGAAATAGAATTTTAAGATTGGAACTCCAGAACCGGCATTTGCACTTTCGCCTCCACCATGCCATTATCGGTGTTCCTGATCGCAAAGGTAGCTTTTCCGCCAAATAAAAGTTTCAATCGGTTGCGTGTGCTGCTGATACCAAAACCATCGCCGTTGGCGCTGTCGCCAAGTTGCCCGGTATTTTGAACGATGAGTTCATGATGGTTATCCCTGTAATCTGAGATTACCCTGATCAAACCACCGCTTTTCATTTTGCCGATGCCATGTTTAATGGCATTTTCAACCAGGGTCTGCAACATCATGGGCGGCACGGGCTGGTCAAGCGTATCCTCATCAATATCATATTCAACCTGTAGCCTGTCTTCGAAACGGATATGTTCCAACGCCAGGTAATCTTTTACAATATTCAGTTCGCGTTCAAAAGGAACGGTCTCCATTTTCTCAGCCTGCATACTGCTTCGCAGGATATTGCTTAACTCGGTAATGGCCGTTCTGGCTCTTTCAGGATTCTCATCAACCAATGCACGGATGCTGTTAAGCGCATTAAAAATAAAATGCGGGTTAATATGCGATTTGATGGTTTTCAGTTCCAGCTCTTTTACCAGGCTCTCTAATTTTGCTTTCTGGATCTCACTTCTCGAACCCAGCTCAACATAATGCCACACATAATACGCAGAGAACCATAAGAGCACCAATGGGGAATCGAGAATCAGGTTATATAAAAATCTTTTTTCAACCGATACTTTGATCTTGGGGTCATACATCTGCAGCCATTCCACCACGGCACTATTGGCCAGGTTGAACAGCACGATGATACTGAGAACAGTTACAGTCAATAACCACCATTTCTGTTTCTGTATCGGTGGACGGAGTTTGAGCCTAACGATCAATTCGCGGAGGAGGTGTGTAAATGCCAGTCCTACAAGGATGGTAATAGCGATCCGTGGGTACAGGATCTCGTTGGTCTTATTCTCGAAAATAAATGCGAAGAATACCATGGTTAACCCATAGAGCAACCAACCACCTAACTGACAACACCAATATAATGATGATTTACTTCTCATGTTAAGACAAATATAGAGGGAAACCTTACCCAAAGTATAGCGAAATGGGATTAATGGCAAAATCAGGCTGTGTTTGGCAGGAATGGGGCTTTAGGCCGGTTAAGGAGGGCGGGTTTTGGCTTGATTCGTGGAGTTCTCAAGCAACGTTTGTGGTTTGTAGTTTGTGGTTTGTGGTTTGTGGTTGTTCAAAGTGTAAGGTGGCTCCGGATTTGAAAGAACCACAAACCACAAACTACAAACCACAAACTCTAAAAAACCTTATTTTTACACCTCAAACCCATCCTTAATGCAGATCACCGCCGGTCCTTTATTGCAATCTGTCAATTCCCCTGATGATCTCAAGAAACTCAGCCGCAAGCAATTACACCAGGTTTGTGATGAACTTCGCCAGTATATTGTTGACGTAGTTAGCGTACACGGTGGCCATTTCGCGGCCAGTTTGGGCGTGGTTGAGTTGAGTGTGGCTTTACATTATATATACAACACGCCATACGACCAATTGGTATGGGATGTGGGCCACCAGGCTTACGGACATAAGATACTCACCGGCAGAAGGGATAATTTCCCTACCAACCGCAAATACAAAGGGCTGAGTGGTTTTCCTAAACGCAGCGAAAGTGTGTATGATACATTTGGTGTAGGGCACTCTTCTACTTCTATTTCTGCGGCACTGGGTATGGCGATGGCAGCAAAGTATAAAGGAGAAAACAGGAAAGCCGTTGCAGTGATCGGTGATGGTTCCATGACAGCGGGCATGGCCTTTGAAGCGATGAACCATGCGGGTGTTGCCGATAGTGATGTGCTCATAATATTGAACGATAACTGCATGAGCATCGATCCGAATGTGGGTGCGTTGAAAGAATATTTAACGGATATCAGTACATCGCCAACGTATAATAAAGTGCGTGATGAGATCTGGAACCTGATGGGCAAACTTCCCATAGGAAAAAAATTCACGCGCGATATGGCAGGTAAGCTGGAAGCCAGTGTGAAAAACGTTGTTACAAAAAGCAGCAATTTATTTGAAGCATTACAGATCCGTTATTTCGGACCGATAGATGGACATAATATCACCAAGCTGGTAGACACTTTACAGGACCTGAAAAAAATACCGGGCCCCAAACTGCTGCACATAATAACGGTGAAAGGAAAAGGCTATTCCCTCGCAGAAAAAGATCAAACCAAATGGCACGCACCGGGATTGTTTGATAAAGTAACAGGAGAGATCTACAAGAAAAAAATAGACACACCACAACCACCTAAATACCAGGATGTATTTGGCCATACAATGATAGAACTGGCTGAAGCGAATGATAAAGTGATGGGTGTTACGCCTGCTATGCCGAGTGGCTCCTCTTTAAAATTCATGATGGAAAAAATGCCGCATCGTGCTTTTGATGTAGGCATCTGCGAGCAGCATGCGGTAACCTTAAGTGCGGGCCTTGCAACACAGGGTTTGCGTGTGTTTTGTAATATTTATTCATCCTTTATGCAAAGAGCCTACGACCAGGTGGTGCATGATGTGGCGATACAAAAATTACCGGTTGTATTTTGCCTGGACCGCGCAGGTTTAGTGGGAGAAGACGGGCCAACACACCATGGCTGTTATGATATTCCATACATGCGATGCATTCCAAATCTTGTTGTGAGTGCACCGATGAATGAGCAGGAGTTACGCAACCTCATGTACACCGCACAACTCGAAAACAATCATTATCCATTTGTGATCCGTTACCCGCGTGGAGAAGGAACCATGCCCGAATGGAGAACACCATTGGAAGAAGTGACCATAGGAAAAGGCAGAAAACTCAAAGACGGCGCAGATATTGCCATCCTGAGTTTCGGGCATCCCGGCAATTTTGCACAGGCTGCCATTCGTGAACTAAGAACACAGGGAATGGATCCGGCACACTATGATCTTCGTTTTGTAAAACCGATAGATGAGGATCTGCTGCATGAAGTGTTCAGCAAATACAATAAAATAGTTACGGTAGAAGATGGAACGGTAGTTGGTGGATTCGGCAGTGCCATACTCGAATTCATGAGTAAGAACAATTACCAGGCAGAAGTAAGAATACTAGGTATTCCCGACAGGTTGGTTGAACATGGTTCACCAAAAGAATTACACAGGGAATGTGAATACGATGCACAGGGTATTGCAGATGCAGTGAGGGAATTGATGAAAGAAAAAGTAACGGCTTCTGTTTTACACGGATAAAAGGTCAGTTTCAATTTATAAAAAGATCCATCCCGCCAAAGCAGGATGGATCTTTTGTTTACAATATTTTATGCGTTAATAGTAGTTCAAACTACAAGCGATATCCAAAGAACAATCCAAGTGAACTATTATAATACTGCCTATCATACAGCGAAGGATTGGTCAACACGCCTTTTATTCCATGCGTGTATTGCAGGCTGACACTGCACCTGCCTATAATAGCTTGCACAGAGGCCTGTGCGCCCCAATCAAAGGGTTTTACGGAAGTAGGCAATGTTTGGCTATTGTTTTCTGAACGGATATAAATGGCGTTAAAAATGGTAGCGTTGCTATTGTTGATAGAAGAATAATAAATGCCTTTTTCTCTTCCTCCCAACGCAAATGCACCATAGACGCCGAGTGCCGGGCGAATGGATATTTTTTTTGTTGAACACAATTCATAACTGATGCCTGCCGGAATACCCAGGTATTGAATGGAGATATCGCGTTGGTCACGGTCATTATATTTTGGCTGAAGAAAACCCGCTCCCCTGTTGTCAAAAGAAACGCCCGTATAAAAACCGAAACGGCCGCGCAAAGGAATGTCTCCCATAACCGCTATATGATAATTCAGGTTCGCTGATGCCGAGGTATTGGCCAAAAAGATATTTGCGTTATCAGTTCCGGCACGAAAGGATGACAGCGTAGCACCGGCTTCCAGTTGGTATTTGAACTGTGCATGGACCAAACAGGAACAAGCCAATAAAATAAGCGCAGGTAAAATTATCTTTTTCATGAAATAATTTAAAACATCGGCGGACTTGAACACAAAGTAATAGGTTACACCAACGCATAATTACAAAGTATACTTCGGGTAAACCACATTAACAATTTATTATAGAGACCGACCTGTAGAAACATGTGGATTTTTTATTTACAGGCGTCTCATTCCAACAAACTAAAAGAATGTTCTATTCCTTACTGCTGCTGGCGGGTTCGCTCACTCCTTCTACTGATAGCCTGCCCGCTTATTTTCCACCTTTTGAACAAAAAGCTTCCATCAATAAAATACAGGAAGCAAAAATATTCTGCAGGAACAACGCATATGATACCAGTGTTTGCTTTTTGATAGATCTCTCTGTTCACAATGGCCGCAAGCGTTTTTTTGTTTTTGATATGCAAAAGAAAAAAGTGCTACGCAGCGGCCTGGTAACGCACGGAAGTTGTAACACCCGTTATCTTTCCCAGGTACAATATTCAAACAAGCCCGGTTGCGGATGCAGTTCGTATGGCAAGTATAAAGTAGGCGGTTTGTACAAAGGCAGTTTTGGCGATGCGTATAAATTGTACGGATTAGATAGTTCTAACAGCAACGCCTACAACCGGTATATTGTTTTGCATTCGCATAGCTGTGTTCCCGATGCGGAAATATATCCCAACCAGATCTGTAATAGCCAGGGATGTGCCACAGTATCTCCTGCTTTCCTGAAAGAATTAGAAGTGGTGATCGCAAAAAAGAAGAAGCCTATTCTTCTGTGGGTGCTTCAGTGATGTTTCACGCAAAGGCGCAAAGAGGCAAAGCTGCAAAGGTTTTTCTTAGTGCCTTGGCTCCCTTGCGTGAAATAAAAAGTAAGTCGTAGCGATTATAATTCAGGAGGTGGTGCAGCTGATTCTCCTTTAAATATAGTCTCATCATCAGCCACCAATCCTTCTGCCTGCAGATCTTCTTCGCGGTGATCGTTCCATTCAACAATAAAATTGTTCATGCCCTGCCCAACGAGCAGCTTCATGAATTTTTGCTGGGAAAGTTCGAGTATGGATAAGAATAAAAAGATGGCATGGATCCTGTCTTCGCAAACCTCGAATACTTTTTCGAAGGAAACGGTTTTCTCTTTCTGCACCGTGCTCAGCATATAATCACGACTGCCTTCCATGGTGTAGTTGTAACGCACCACGGTATGCACGGGCCTGTTCTGGCGTTCCTGTACGCGTAACATCACTTTTTCAAAAGCTTTCATCAGTTTGAAAAGTGTGATGTTCTGTATCTCAGTTCCTTCTGAAGCCTCTTCTCCAATCATTGAGATCTCGCGCTGCAGGTTGCCGCGTTTGATCATCAGCATACGGTCGGCTTCCATCTGTGCCATTTGAGCGGCCGCTTCTTTAAAGCGTTTGTATTCAAGAATTTTATCGATCAGTTCCTGGCGTGGATCGATCTCATTTCCCTGGGCATCTATTTCCTTGCGTGGCAATAACAACCTCGCTTTGATACGCATCAGTGTAGACACGAACAGGATAAACTCACTGCTCAGTTCAATATTCAATTTCTCACCCTGGTGGATGTAGTCAAGAAAATCTTTAATGATCTTTGTGATAGGGATATTGTAGATATCCAGCTCATCCCTTTCAATAAAAAACAACAAAAGGTCGAAGGGGCCCTCAAACTGATCCAACTTGATCTGGTAACTCACATTGTTCACTGGTCAATAGCTTTAGCTGCAAAGAAAACCGAAAGCCCCTTAATTTGAGCGGGTTGCGGGCAATAGTTATCCACTGTAGGAGTTAAAAGTTAATAGTTAATAGTTGATAATTGGGTTTCCTACAGTGCAGAATGCCCGATTATTAACTATTAACTACTAATTATTAATTTTTCTTCAGCTCGTCTCTTATCTCCATCAGCAATTTATCGGTAGAAGATGGCTCGGGAGCGGCTACAACAACCGGTTCTGCCCGTTTCATGCGGTTGATGGCTTTTATCACGAGGAACATACAGAAAGCAACTACGATAAAGTCGAATAGATTGGTAATAAAAACACCGTATTTAACGGCTACTGCGGCAACTTCCGGGCTTGTCACTTTTCCAGCAGCATCTTTCACGGCCGGTATTCCATCCTTTAAGATCAATACTTTATCATTAAAATTCACGCCGCCTGTCAGCATTGTAATAAGCGGCATTACAATTCCGTCAATAAATGAAGTAACGATCTTGCCAAAGGCGGCACCCATTACAAATGCAACGGCAATATCTACCAGGTTACCTTTTACTGCAAACTCTTTAAATTCTTTAAGCATGCCCATAGGGGTAGGTTTTAGTAGCAGAAAGGTACAAATTAATTAGTAATTAAGAGTTAATAATTAACGTCTTGTGCTATTTGGGAATCTTGTAGAACTACGACCATCCCTCTGTGAAACTTTGTGTTCTCTGTTACTCTGTGTTGAAAAAATCTTGCATTTACGCCATGTTGCGATCGAAGCGAAGGCTTCAACACAGAGTAACAGAGAACACGGAGTTTCACAGAGAATTCTAATGGCACAATACCTTAATAATTCGGTATCCCGAAATTCAGTGGCTCAATTATTAACTATTAATTACTAATTATTAATTAAAGCGTCGGGTATTTCATACTAAGAGAACTCAGCAACTTGTGCAATTCCGTCGCAACCAAATAGTCCTTATACCAGTTCTGGTCGGATGGTATAATATGCCAGGGAACTTTATTGCAATTGGTAAAACAATCTTCATACACTTTCCGGTATTCTTTCCAGTGTTTGGCATCTTCAAAATCGCTCTCGTTATGCTTCCATTGTTTGCGTGGGTCATGCAGTCTTTCCTGCAAACGCACCTGTTGTTCTTCTGCCGAAATATGCAGGTAGAATTTAAGGACATGTGTTTGAGCATGTCTTGTCAGCATCTCTTCAAAATCGTTGATGGCCTTCATTCTCTCTTTCGCGAGCTTATCACTGCAGATCTTATGCACTCTCGTAACAAGAATGTCTTCATAATGCGAGCGATTGAACACCTGTATCATTCCTTTCGGTGGACAATGCTTGTGTATGCGCCATAAAAAATCGTGCGACAACTCTTCGGCCGTAGGCACTTTAAAAGAAGTGACCATTACACCCTGTGGGTTTAATTTGCCTAATACATCACGTGTTAATCCATCTTTACCACTGGCATCCATACCCTGGAGGATCAGCAATACAGAATGTTTCGATTCGGCATACAATAGATTCTGCAGCTCATCCAGTTCATCCAGTATTTTTTCCGTTTTGGCTTTGGTTCTTTCTTTGCTAAGGCCTTTCGGCGCGCGGGTACTTATTTTGTCGAGGTGAATGGTTGCCACTTATATAAGTTTTCCTAAAATTATCCCTTTGCTTTTGTAAAAATGGCAACTTTGAATAAAAATTAGCTGACTTGAGAGAAAAAATAATTAACTGGGGTTTGTTCATCGCTCTTTCGCTGATCTGGGGTAGCTCTTTTATACTGATGAAAGCAGGCATGAAAACCCTCACACCTTACCAAGTTGCCTCTTTACGCATATTAAGCGCAGGATTGGTACTCATACCATTTGCCCGCAAAGCATTGCAACAGGTTCCAAAGAATAAATTGATACTGGTTATTCTATCGGGTCTTCTCGGAAGTTTTTTTCCCGCCTATCTTTTTTGTATCGCAGAAACCAAAATTGACAGCGCCCTGGCAGGAATATTAAACGCCTTAACGCCTTTGTTCGTCATACTCGTAGGCATTTCCTTCTTCCAGCTAAAAGCGGGTATACAAAAGATCATTGGTGTGCTGATCGGTTTTGCCGGATTGTGTTTACTGGTTGCACCAACCGGTAATATCAGTTTAGAGCATTTCTCTTATACATTACTTATCCTGTTGGCTACAATGATGTATGGCATCAATGTAAACATAGTGGGCCGCCACATGCAGGGTGTGGGATCATTGAATATTGCTTCGCTGGCTTTTGTTTTCCTGGTCATTCCCTGCATCATCATTTTATATTTTACCGGCTATTTGGCGTTGCCATTAACCCATAAAGATGTATTGCTTTCCACACTCGCGTCTTTTGTGTTGGGTGTGATGGGTACAGCAGTGGCCACCATTCTTTTTTACAAACTCGCCAAAAGAGCAGGTACCCTATTCGCCTCAATGGTCACATATGGAATACCCTTTGTTGCTGTGCTCTGGGGTGTTTGGGGAGGAGAACAGGTAACGGCGATGCAGATGGGGTGCCTGGGGATTATCTTAGGAGGTGTGTACTTGGTGAACAGGAAGTAGTTCTAAGAAACGTTTGGGGTTTGTAGTTTGGAGTTTGTGGTTGTTTCATACGGGACTAATCTACGAATTCCAGCAACCCCAACCACAAACCACAAACTACAAACCACAAACCGCCTTACACAGTCATCATCTCCTTCTCTTTCGCCTGGAGATGTTTATCAACTGTCACAATAAACTTATCCGTCAGTTCCTGGATGCTGGTTTCGCCGTCTTTTGAGGCGTCTTCACTCAATCCGTCTTTCTGTAATTTTTTCACCTGCTCTATCGCATCGCGGCGGATATTGCGGATGGCTACTTTGGAATGTTCGCCTTCTGCATTCGCCTTTTTGAATAGTTCTTTTCTTCTTTCTTCCGTAAGCGGGGGAAGGAATAAACGGATCTGGTTACCATCGCTTTGCGGCGTGATACCGATATTGGCCTGCATGATCGCTTTTTCGATAGGCTGCAGCATATTCTTTTCCCAAGGCTGGATACTGATGGTACGTACATCCAGTATGCTGATATTGGCCACCTGTGCGATAGGCGTAGGTGAACCGTAATAATCCACGTTGATCCCGTCCAGCATCGTAGGATTGGCTTTCCCGGCCCTGATCTTAGTCAGTTCTGTTTCCAGGTGGCTGATCGCCTTCTTCATCCCATCTTCCGCATCGTCTATGATCATTTGTAATTCTTCCGACATAAGATTGCATTTTAAAGTGTGGCGAAAATAATGAATAGTTTGGAGTTTGGGGTTTGGAGTTTGGGGTTGTTTCATGCGGGATTGGTCTACGAAATCCAGCAACCCCAACCACAAACCACAAACCCCAAACCCCAAACTCCTTATCTTCGTTGCCATAAATAAAACAACTGCTATGGCAAGTATACAGGATCTGCAAAATGTCGCCAGCCAGATGAGGCGCGATATCGTAAGAATGGTTCATGGGGTTCAAAGCGGCCACCCCGGTGGTTCATTGGGTTGCGCTGATTATTTTGCGGCGCTTTTCTTTCATATCATGAAGCACGATACAAAGTTTTCAATGGATGGAAAAGATGAGGACCTTTTCTTCTTATCCAACGGGCATATTTCTCCTGTATATTATTCTGCATTAGCACGTTCCGGTTATTTTGATGTAAAGGAACTCGCCAGTTTCCGTAAGATCAATTCACGTTTGCAGGGGCACCCGACTACGCATGAACATTTACCGGGTGTGCGCGTTGCCAGCGGTTCCTTAGGACAGGGTATGAGCGTTGCCATCGGTGCAGCTTTGACCAAAAAATTAAATGGAGATAACCATCTTGTTTTTTCACTGCATGGAGATGGTGAACTGGATGAGGGACAGAACTGGGAAGCGATCATGTTCGCTGCACATCATAAAGTAGATAATTTAATTTCTACGATCGACTGGAACGGTCAACAGATCGACGGTCCTACTAAAAAAGTAATGGGACTCGATAACCTGCACGCAAAATTTGAAGCTTTCAACTGGACCGTTCTCGAAATGAACGGGAATGATATGGATGATACCGTTAAGGTATTAGACAAGGCAAAATCAATGACCGGCCAGGGAAAACCTATCTGCATTTTAATGAAAACGGGAATGGGCCATGGTGTAGATTTTATGGAAGGCAGTCATGAATGGCATGGTATTGCACCTAATGATGAGCAACTGGCAAAAGCATTGGCACAGTTGCCTGAGACGATGGGGGATTATTAAAAAGTATTTGAATTTATATATTTGAAAGGGTTGCATTAAAAATGCAATCCTTTTTTTGTTGGGGACAATGGCACACGGATGACGCGGATTTGGCGGATATTAACGGATCTGATCCGTGTGAATCAGTCAAATCCGCGTATCCGTGTGCTATTTAACTCTTCAAAGAGAACAACTGTAAACTCGCCTTTCTAGAGGGGATCCACGAAGCGAGCACTGCAATCAATATGATCGTTGCAGTTACCAATACATAATCACCCGCCGCCATCTTTACGGGATAATAATCAATGATAAAAGTATTGCCACCAAGTTTGAGCAGTTTGAATTGCAATTGTAACCAGCAGATCAATGTAGCCAGTAAAATACCTGCGCCGCCACCGATAGTAGCCAATAATAAACCTTCGCTTAAAAAGATGCGTTGAACCATTTGATCATTGGCGCCCATTGCTTTGAGGACGGCGATGTCTTTTTGTTTTTCAAGAACCAGCATCGTAAGTGCACCGATCATATTGAATGCGGCAACAACCAATATCAGTGATAGAATTCCGTAGATCACCCATTTCTCTATTTGCATAACAGCATATAAACTCCGGTTCTGTTCATACCTTGTTTCCACAAGGAAGTCCTTACCGAGTTGGGTTTGAAGTAATTCTTTAACCTTGTTAGGGTCATCACTAACTTTCATTTCCACAGCGCTGAATTCATCATCAGCCATACTCAGCATGTATTTTACAAATGCCAGGTTGCTGAAAACATATTTGTTATCAAAATCCTGCTGCACCATAAAAGTGCCGGAAGGGATAACGCTGAATGAATTCAACCCGTCATCCGAGATCAGTCTTGCAGCATTGCGATTAGGCAGATAGATAGTTGCGGGGTACAATTCTTTTTCTACATCCACTCCTGCTGCATTTTCAATACCGGCACCCACCACTAATTTTGGATCGGTAACGGTACCCAATTCAAATTTGCCGCGAACAATGTGTTTGGGTGTGTTCAGCCGGTTGATGGAAGTATAATTCTCATCAACCCCTTTTAATGATACGATCGTTTGTAAAGGGCCTCCACTAAGCAAAGCTTTTTCTTCTGCAACAAAACTGATGATGGCAACGCCTTTCGTATTTTTTACCTGCTGTATTTTTTCACCCGGGAGATGAAATGTTTTTCCGCGCGCGGGAATGATGCGCATGTCGGCATAAAAATCTGCATACAATCCTTTCACCAGGTCTTCAAAACCATTGAACACGCTCAACACAACGATCAACGCCGCACTCCCCACCCCAATAGCCGCCACACTGATCCACGCGATCACATTGATGGCATTGGTTGATTTATTTGAACGGAAATATCGCCAGGCGAAAAGAAGGTTCAAGGGATGTGGTTTATTGGTTTACTGGTTTACTGGTTTACTGGTTTATTGGGCCCGGCAATACTAATAAACCAATAAACAAATAAACTACTGCTCTTCCCGCGGCTTGTCTTTATTAATATCCTTAAAGATCTCTTCCATCTTAAACACATAATCCAGTGTATCATCATGGTAAAAATGCAATACGGGTATTCTGCGTAATTGGTGTTTTACACGGGTGGCGAGTTCTTTTTTAATTTCCCAGGCGCGTGATTCGATCGTTTTCATGGTTTCTTTCACATCTTTCACCTGGAAAAGGCTGAGATAGATCCGCGCCTCGAGCAAGTCTGGCGTAACTTTTATGGATGAAATGGATACCATTCCGCCATCTATCATTCCAAGACCCAGCCGCCTGAAAATATCATTCAACTCTTCCTGCAGCGCACCTGCCACCTGTCTCTGTCGTTTTCCCTCCTCCATATTCTAACATTTGATTGATGGCAAATTTACTTACTTTGCTGCGTTTTAAGTGTTTTATCCTTTATGAAGCGATTTTCCCGAATACTCTTTTATCTCAGAAGCCAGAAGCGGAACATAGCTCTGTACCTGCTGTTCAATATCTTATCCATCATTTTCTCATTGGTTTCCCTGGCCATGCTGGCCCCTTTTCTGCAAATGTTATTTGGGAAGGAGAAGTTCAATGGTGTTCGGCCCGAATGGCATTTTACTGCCACAGGCGTATTGGATAGCCTGAAATATATGATCGGCCACCTGATTCAGCAACATGGAGAAGTGTATGCTTTAGGTGCTATTTGTATGATCATTATTATTTCCATTTTTTTCAAAAACCTGTTCACCTATCTCTCGTTCCGTGTGCTGGCACCTATGCGCAATTATGTGATGACGAAACTGCGTTCCGACCTTTATGCAAAAATACTAGAGCTACCCATTGGCTTTTTTACTGAGCAACGCAAAGGCGATATCATCAGTCGTATGAGCAATGATGCGAATGAAGTGGAATGGAGCGTGATGAGCACATTAGAAGGGTTGATACGTGATCCATTGAATATCCTGATCATTTTGGTTTCATTGGTATATTTAAGTCCCGCGCTTTCTTTGTTTTTATTGGTACTGCTTCCGCTAACCGGTATTATTATCGGAAGAGTGAGCCGTTCCTTAAAAAAGCAATCCACTGCTTCGCAGGAACAACTGGGCACGTTGATGTCGATCCTTGATGAAACATTGGGCGGCCTGCGTGTGATCAAAGCATTTAATGCGGAGAAAATACTGCGCAGCAAATTCTTCCAGACAAACAATAAGCTGAATCACATCCGCAACAAAATGAATTTCCGCCGCGACCTGGCTTCGCCTATGTCGGAGTTTATGGGCGTGTTGGTTTTGTCTTGTATATTATGGTTTGGTGGCAAACTGGTTTTGAGTAAGGAAGTAGCCTTAAGTGCAGATAGTTTTATCACCTATATCGTTTTCTTTACGCAAATCATCAACCCAGCAAAATCATTATCAACGGCATTCTACAATGCACAACGCGGAAGCGCTGCTATTCAGCGTATTGAAGAAATATTACAGGCACCGGTAACGGTTACTGATCCGCCTGATGCAAAAACGATCCCTGGCTTCAATCAAAGTATCGAGTTCAGAAATGTATCTTTTGCTTATGATGATAAGGTCATTCTAAAAAACATCAACCTGATCATTGAAAAAGGGAAGACCATAGCATTGGTTGGTTCATCGGGTGCAGGTAAGAGTTCTTTGGCTGATCTTGTTCCACGTTTTCATGATGTATCAACCGGTGAGTTATTGATCGATGGCGTGAACATCAAAAATTATTCGCTTCATTCGGTAAGGTCCTTGATGGGAATTGTAACCCAGGAACCCATTTTATTCAATGATACGATCGCGAATAATATTGCATTGGGTGTTGACAATGTTTCTGAAAAAGATATTGAACACGCGGCAACTGTTGCGAATGCCCTGCATTTTATCAACCAGAAAGAAGAAGGTTTCAATTCCAATATCGGCGACAGGGGTAGTAAATTAAGCGGTGGTGAAAGACAACGGTTGACCATCGCCAGGGCCGTTTTGAAAAATCCTCCTATTTTAATCCTGGACGAAGCCACTTCATCACTCGATACAGAAAGCGAACGACTTGTTCAGGATGCGATCAATAATATGATGCAGAACAGAACATCACTTGTGATCGCACACCGCTTATCTACCATCCGCCACGCAGATGAGATCATCGTTCTGCAAAAAGGGGAGATCGCTGAAAGAGGAACGCATGACCAGTTGCTGGTGCAGAATGGGATCTATCGGAGGCTGGTGGATATGCAGGAGGTGAAATGAATATTGAATATTGAGCAAGGAATGTTGAATGTTGAAGTAGGGTCGTGAATCGAAGCCGTCATTTCGAACGAGCGAAGCATCGTGAGAAAACTGCTCCAGATTAGCACATTCCATATAGAAGTCTTTCTTTGGAGCTATCAGATAATCGACAGGAGTTTTCTCACGATGCTTCGCTCGTTCGAAATGACGGGGCAGCTTCAACATTTAACATCCTTCCTACCCTTCCCAACACTAAAAAAGACCGCAATCAAGCGGCCTTTTCTTTATAGGGATATTACTCTATCAATTATTGTTCAGCAGTCGGCTTCACTAATCCAAGCTTTGCTTCAAGGCTCAGTGTTGCGTGTGGAACTGCACGTAAACGGGCCTTATCGATCAGTTTTCCTGTAACACGGCAGATACCGTAGGTTTTGTTTTCGATACGCATCATTGCTTTTTCGAGGTGATCGATATAAGTGATCTGGCGGCTGGCCATCTGGCTCAACTGCTCTCTTTCCATGCTCATACTGCCATCTTCCATGGTCATGTAACGGGCATCATCGTTATCTCCACCCATTTCATCTTTGCGGGTAATTAATCCCTGTAGATAAGCCAATTCTTTTTTAGCGGCTTCCAGTTTCTTCCCGATCAGGTCGCGGAATTCGTTCAAATCGCTGTCGCTGTATTTTACCAAAGGATCGCCATTGGTTCTTCCTGCATCTGCTCTTTTTTCTAACTGGGTATATCCGGGCTTATAAGGCACACTCGTCTTCGTATTGATCTTCGGCACTTTCACGTCTTTGATAGGTTCGGGGGTTTTTTTTATGGGTTTAACGGGTGGGGCCGGTGGGCCTTTCACCACTACTGGTTTCACATAAGGAGCCGGTGCCGGTTTTGCAACCGGTGCAGGCGCTGCTGGCTTTGGAGCCGGTTTAGCCGGAACTGCTACTTTTTTGGCCGGTGGCGCAGGAACTGCTTTTTTAGGAGCAGGTTTCGGTGCCGGTTTAACAGGGGCCGCTTTTTTAGCTGGTGCCGGTGCTACCTTTTTAGGTGCTGGTTTAGGAGCTACTTTTTTAGCTGGCGCTGCTTTTTTAGGTGCAGGTTTAGGAGCAACTTTTTTGGCCGGTGCCGCTTTTTTAGGCGCAGGTTTAGGAGCCGCTTTCTTAGCCGGTGCTGCCTTTTTAGGAGCAGGTTTAGGAGTAACTTTCTTAGCTGGTGCTGCTTTTTTAGGAGCAGGTTTCTTAGTAGGCATACAGTTTTATCCTTTTTTGTTAACTACCACTTTCAACAAGATCTCATTGATCTCAATTTCAGTGCCATCATCCATTTGGGGCACCCAGTCAATGGTATCTGCCAAAATTTCGCGGCAAATATAGTCGTTATACTTAATAATGGCAGGTTTGAGCCCCCCAGTTTCAAGAACGGTCACGAATATACGGTCTGTGAGTTCAAAACCGCTTTCTTTTCTGATATTTTGTACCCGGTTAACGAATTCGCGGGCTTCTCCCTCCTGTTTCAGTTCATCGGTAAGGGTTATATCCAGTGCAACGGTGAGGCTGCCTTTATTGGCCACGCTCCAGCCGGGAATATCTTCAGCTACAATATCAACCTCGGCCAATTCTATCGTAACTGGTTCACCATCAATACTCAATTCAAAATTCCCGTCTTTTTCTATAGTTGAGATGTCAACCTGGCTGAAATTCCCTATCGCTGCACTAACAGCCTTCATTTTGGCCCCCATACGGGTACCCAGTGCCTTAAAATTGGCTTTGATCTTTTTGCTGATCACACCTTCTGTTTCGGTGATATAGACCATCTCTTTTACATTCACCTCGGCCTTGATAAGGTCCTCGATCTTTTCGAGCTGGGTCTTCATTCCGCCGTCGAGAACAGGGATCATCACTTTCTGCAATGGCTGGCGGACCTTAATATTTACTTTTTTCCGGAGCGACAGTACCAGCGAGCAAACATCCTGCGCCAACTGCATCCTTTCTTCGAGGGAAGTATCGATAGCGGCTTCATCAACAACCGGGAAATCGGCATGGTGAACAGATTCCGCTTTGAACCTTCCGGTTACCGATTCAAGATTCCTGAAAACAGCATCGCTAAAGAATGGAGAAATAGGCGCCATCAAACGAACAATGGTTTCGAGACACTCATATAATGTCTGGTAAGCACTTACCTTATCCTGCTCATATTCCCCTTTCCAGAAACGGCGGCGGCAGAGACGTACATACCAGTTGCTCAAATGTTCATCCACAAACTGTTCAATAAAACGGCCGGCCATTGTCGGCTCGTAGTCGTCCATGGCGCGTGTTACATTCTTTATTAAAGTATTGAGGGATGAAAGGATCCAGCGATCGATCTCCGGTCTTTCCGCCAGCGGCACAGGCGCCTGTTCAAAAGCAAACCCATCCACATTGGCATACAAAGCGAAGAATTGATATGTATTATATAATGTGCCGAAAAATTTACGTTGCACTTCCTGTATACCTGCGAGATCAAATTTCAAATTATCCCATGGCGATGCATTGGTGATAAGATACCAGCGTGTTGCATCGGCTCCGTATTTTTCAATGGTCTCAAATGGATTTACCACGTTACCGAGACGCTTGCTCATTTTGTTGCCGTCCTTGTCTAAAACCAACCCGTTACTTACTACTGTTTTGTAAGCAACACTATCAAATAACATTACTCCTAATGCATGCAAAGTATAGAACCAGCCGCGTGTCTGGTCAACACCTTCTGCAATAAAATCTGCAGGGAATGCTTCGCCTTTATCAATTAATTCTTTGTTCTCAAATGGATAATGCCATTGTGCGTAAGGCATTGCACCGCTATCGAACCATACATCGATCAGGTCGGCAACACGCTTCATCGGTTTACCGGATGCGCTTACCAAAATGATATCATCCACAAAAGGTTTGTGAAGATCAAGAATACCTTCGTGCAGATAATGCTTGTTCACATCGCCACCCAACACTTCGCTGGCTTTGCGGATCCCTTCATTCAATTCGTCTATGGAGCCGATACAAACTTCTTCATCGCCTTCCTCTGTTCTCCATACGGGTAAAGGTGTTCCCCAATAGCGACTGCGGCTGAGGTTCCAGTCTACCATGTTTTCTAACCAGTTCCCAAATCTTCCCTCTCCTGTTGAGCGTGGTTTCCAGTTGATGGTTTTATTCAACTCAACCATCCTTTCTTTTACTGCTGTTGTTTTAATGAACCAGGCATCGAGTGGATAATACAAGATCGGTTTATCCGTTCTCCAGCAATGCGGGTAACTGTGTTCGTATTTTTCTACTTTAAAAGCGCGGTTCTCTTTTTTGAGTTTTACGCTGATGTCAACATTCACATCAACATAATCTTTTTGATCCTTATAATTTTTTACATAACGATTGCTGAATTCACCGAGACCATCAACAAATTTTCCCTGCTTATCAACCATCGTTAAGATCCCGATATTGTATTTTTTTCCTACGCGATAATCGTCTGCACCAAATGCGGGCGCGGTGTGTACGATGCCTGTTCCATCTTCGGTGGTAACGAAATCACCAACCAAAACACGGAAAGGTTTTGCATCAGGAGTGCCTTCTTTAATAACCGCGGGTGAGTTTGCTTCGTACGGAAGTAATTGCTCATATTCCGCATTCTCTATTTTGGAGCCTTTGAATTCTGCCAATATTTTATAAGGAAGGGTCTTTGCTTTTTCATTGTATCCTTCAAAATCACCATTCTCTCCTTCCGGCTTGAAATACTTGCCCAGCAAGGCTTTGGCGAGAACAACATTTACGGGAAGATGCGTATAAGGATTGAATGTGTTCACTAATACATAATCAATATTCAGCCCTACAGTTAATCCCAGGTTCGATGGTAATGTCCATGGTGTGGTTGTCCACGCCATAAAGAAAACTTCATTATTACCCGCTGCATCAATCAGAAATTGACTCTTCTCATTCTTCACCGCTTTAAACATCGCGACAGCGGAAGTATCTTTTACATCTTTATAAGTACCGGGTTGATTTAATTCATGCGAACTCAATCCCGTTCCCGCTGCCGGTGAATAAGGCTGGATGCTTACGCTTTCATACAGCAATCCTTTTTTATATAGTTCACTCAGGATCCACCAGAGGGTTTCAATGTAGTTGTTCTCGTAAGTGATGTATGGATCATCGAGGTCAACCCAGTAACCCATTTTCATTGTGAGTTCATCCCATTTGCCTTTGTAGCGCAGCACGGCTTCGCGGCATTTCTGGTTGTATTCTTCTACGGATATTTTTTTGCCAATATCTTCTTTGGTGATGCCCAGTTCTTTTTCCACGCCTAACTCAATAGGCAATCCATGTGTATCCCACCCGCCTTTTCTTTTTACCTGGAATCCCTGCATGGTTTTGTAGCGGCATACCATATCCTTCAACGTACGCGAGATCACGTGGTGAATGCCGGGCATACCATTGGCGCTGGGCGGGCCCTCGTAAAACACAAATGGTTTTTTACCCTCGCGCAGGGAAACACTTTTTTCAAAAGCTTCTCCTTTGCTCCATTTAGCCAATATTTCCTGTTCAATTGCCGGAAGGTTCAGTCCGGAGAATTCTGGATATTTTAAACTCATAAAACGCTTGTCCTGTCTGATTTTAAAGGCTGCAAAGGTAGTAAATATCCCAATGGAAGCATTGCGTAAAAACAAGGAGCCTGGCAAGAAAAAGCGGTTTTGGCTGATAAACAATGGCTGAGAAGCTGATAAAGATCATTTTTTAGAGGTAAGGGGGCGGATAGTTTTGTTCTATGCCGTACTCGAGCCTCCTGGAAAAATATAATCAGCCCGTTCCCCGGTATACCAGTTATCCCACCGTTCCTTTCTGGACGGAGGGCCTTGACCGCGATGCCTGGCAATCGCTTTTTACGCATGAATATGATGAAGCAGATGCCGGCAATGGCATCAGCCTGTATATACATCTTCCTTTTTGCGAATCGCTGTGTACCTATTGCGGATGTAATAAAAAAATCACCACCCGGCACGCAGCAGAGAAACCTTATATGGAAGCCATCCTCGCAGAATGGAAATTATATGGTAAGCTGATGAAAAGAAAACCTGTGATCAGGGAACTTCATCTCGGTGGCGGCACACCCACTTTTTTTTCGCCGCAAAATCTAGTGTCACTTTTAACCCGCTTATTTGAGGGAGCGGTTATTCATCCGCAACATGAATTCAGTTTCGAAGGACATCCTAATAATACAACACGCGAGCACCTGCAGGCACTGTATGATCTTGGTTTCAGAAGGGTGAGTTTTGGTGTGCAGGATCATAACCCGGAGGTTCAGCGTGTGATCAACCGCATACAGCCGTTGGAAAATGTACAACGCGTGATCACTGAAGCGAGGGAGATCGGTTACGATTCTGTTAATACCGACCTGATCTATGGCCTTCCACTTCAGACACTTGCCAGCATGGAGGAAACGATAAGACAAACCATCGCATTACGGCCAGACAGGATCGCATTTTACAGCTACGCCCATGTTCCCTGGACCAGCCGTGCACAGCGTTTATTTGATGAGCACGACCTGCCAGATGCAGATTTAAAAATGCAGCTATATCGCCTCAGCAAAAAATTATTCCAGGAAGCAGGTTACCAGGACATCGGTATGGATCATTTCGCATTGCCACATGATGACCTGTACCTCGCTAAACAAAACGGAACACTGCACAGGAATTTTATGGGTTATACTTTGCATCCGACCAATATACTTTTGGGACTGGGTGTATCCGCTATCAGCGATGCGGGAGCAGGGTATGCGCAAAATGAAAAAACATTGCACGAGTATTATAACGCCGTTCAATCGGGTATACTGCCGGTGGTTAAAGGATACCTGTTATCGGAAGAAGACAAAACATTCCGCAGTTATATATTGGATATCAGTTGTCGCGGTAAAACCCATTTCAGAAAAAAAGACCTCGGCCTTCTTCAAACCTGGTGCTTCCCTAAACTGGATCTGCTACAGGACGATGGTTTGCTTACTTACAATAAAGGAGGCTTACACATAACTGAAACCGGCGCCCATTTTATCAGGAACATCTGTTATGCATTCGACCTGCATGTGCATCGCAAAAAAACAGATACTGCCACTCCATTATTCAGTAAAGCGATCTGATTATTAACAGGTTGGGCTACCAGCTTCCCTGATTTTTGCCTGTGTTGTTCAAAACCTGTTTTGAAAGGTGCTGGTTTGTTGAAAGAGTTGATATAAAACTCCAACTGTAAAAAAGATTCACGTACCTGAAACAAAAGAATGTTATTTCATTGCAGAAGCATCGCGCAAAATGCATTAAAGGGAATTTTATTATTGCGCAAATATGTTGCTTTAACCAGCGGGCTTACATTGGGTATTCTGCCGGATACGGTAGACCAACGGGAAGCATAGGGGAATACAAGCGTAGGTATATGGTAGGTATTAGGTAGGTATTAGGTCATCATTTACTTATCATGGACTTATCATGGACTTATCATGGACTTGTGATGGACTTACCATGGACTTGTCATGGACTTGTGCTAAAACATATAGCGAATAACGCTAACATGTTGGCGAGTATGTCCGCAATGCCGCCTGGCGGTTAAGAAAGGCTTTTTGTGGTAAGAGGACGTCATAAATGGTGTAACAGAACAACACATTAATTATTCTTACCGCGCAAACGTTTGTATACAGCGATCGCAATCATCAATACAGCCACAAAAACAATCAGTCCGCCAACACCCCATACAAAACTGATGCTTTGTTTTACAACAGCCAGCATTACAATGGCTATTAAAAAGATCGTGGCAACTTCATTCCACATACGCAACTGTTGCGAACTGTAGCGGAATACACCGCGCATTTGTTGTTTAAATAAAATATGTAATGAAAAATGATAGGCATAGAGGAATAGAACAAAAAATAATTTGATCAGCAACCATCTTCCGGCAGGATCCACCAGCGCCCTGTTCCAGCCCCCGTTGAACATGACGAATACACCCAGGAACAAAGTCAATATTGCGGAGGGCCAGGTAATACCATACCATAGCCTGCGCATCATAACAGCAAATTGTTCACGTAATACTTTCTGTTCAAGTGCAGGTTTTTCAGAAGCTTCCGTTGCATAAATAAACAACCGCGGCATGTAGAAAAGCCCGGCGAACCAGGTTACCACAAAAATGATATGGAGTGCTTTGATGTAGCTATACATATATATGTTTGTCTCGGCTTTTTGAGGCAGTTTGTTTAGACATGTTTATCCAACAACATCTCTTTTTTTCCTTCCTGGCAATCGTTCACCCACGCGGCTAATGTATCTACCCATAAAGGATGCGTGTTAAGACAGGGGATCATATGATAGCTTTCGCCGCCGGCCTGCATAAAAGTTTCTTTACCTCTTTCCTCGATCTCTTCCAGTGTTTCCAGGCAATCACTTACAAAAGCGGGGCAGAGCACCAGCAATTTCTTGATGCCCTCTTTCGGCATTTCGGCCAGGCGTATATCTGTAAAAGGTTGCAGCCATCCTTTACCGAGCCTTGACTGAAAAGAAATACTGAATTTATCTGCAGGTATCTTCAACCGTTCAGTCACCAGTTTTGTAGTGGTAAAAACCTGGTGGCAGTAACAGGTGGCATGTGCCGGCGATGCCGTTTCACAGCAGTTGTTTACCTGCAGGCAGTGGCAACCTGTAGTATCACTTTTGCGTATATGTCTTTCAGGAATACCATGATAACTGAAAAGTATATGGTCATATTCTTTTTCGAGCGATGGTTCTATGTTTGAAGCAAGCGCCTGAATATAATCCGGGTTATTATAAAAAGGTTTGATAAAAGAGATCGTAAAAGGATATTGCTTTTTTGCATACTGTTCCCTTGCATATTCCACGGCGGTTTCATAACTGCTCATGGCATAATGCGGATATAGCGGAACAATAATGATCTCTTTGAGATCCGGGTTTTGTTTCAGCAGTTCATCGTACGCCTCCGCTGGTGATAACGATCCATAACGCATCGCGATAGCTACCGGAACCGTTACTTTTTGTTGCAGTGCTTCCTGTAACCTGCGTGTAAATACGATCAGGGGAGAACCTTCTTTTGTCCAGATGGTTTGATATGCTTCTGCAGATTTCGGTGCACGAAACGGAACGATGATGCCACGAACCAATAACGCCCGGGCAATAAATGGAATATCAATTACGCGTTCATCCATTAAAAACTCGTTGAGATATTTTCTCACGTCTTTAACCCGCGTTGAATCAGGTGAACCGAGATTCATTAAAAGAACGGCCGTTAGTTTGTTTTGACTCATATTTAACATGTGCCGCAAAGGTAACAGAACAAAGAGATCGTCTTAATATTGCGGGCATGAAATATATCAGTCTTTTTCGGGCATTTTGAAGAAAGTATGACAGAGAAATGACAATGAAATGACCAAAATCATGGTTTATAAGAAGACGGCTAAGATACCTTTGCGAGCACTACCAAATCACCTAAGAAGTATTGGCATGGATGTAATCAATCATTTTTTTGTAGCCGGGATCAACTACCGCAAGACGGATGCAGGCATGCGTGGTGATTTTGCCGTAAATACAGAGCAATATGCATCACTACTTGAAAAAGCAGGTGAGGCGGGCCTGAGCGAATTATTTGTTTTAAGTACCTGTAACAGAACAGAGATCTATGGATTGGCAGCAGATGCCGAAACATTGATCAACCTGTTATGCGATGCCACAGTGGGTGATAAAGAAACTTTTACGCAATTATGTTATGTAAAACATGCCAATGCCGCAATTGAACATATTTTTTCGGTTGGCGCCGGGTTGGATTCGCAGATACTTGGTGACTACGAGATAGTGGGCCAGATGAAAATGGCGATCAAATTTTCGAAAGAACGCGGGTTCGTGGGTTCATTCCTGGAACGCCTGTTCAATACCGTTCTGCAATCATCCAAAGTGATCAAAAATGAAACCGCATTAAGTGGTGGAACCATTTCTGTTTCATTTGCGGCAATACAGTTTTTAAAGGAACGGGTAAAGGATACCGCAAATAAAAAGATCGTTCTGCTCGGAACAGGCAAGATCGGCCGCAACACCTGCAAGAACCTGATCGACTATCTACATACAAAGAATATCACGCTCATCAATCGCACAGATCACAAAGCAGTTATACTGGCTATTGAATTGGGATTAAAATATTCCTCGCATGATGATGTGCAACAACAAATCGAGGATGCTGATATCGTGATTGTAGCTACCAATGCTGAAAAAGCAGTGATCACAAAACAAAGCCTTCTACACAGTGGCCCGAAAATTTTGATCGATCTTTCCATCCCGAATAATATTGAACCATCGGTAAGTTTACTGGAACATATCACGCTTGCCAACGTAGATGATCTTTCAAAGATCAACGACGAAACATTGCAGAAACGCCAGGCAGAAGTGCCCAAAGCATTAGACATTATTCAAACGCATATACTTGAATTCAGGGAATGGTTCAATCACCGCCGGCATGTGCCTGTACTGAGAGCCGTTAAACAAAAACTGTATGATATGCATTCCTGCAGTTTGTTCTGTGCCGCCAATCCATCTGCGCCTATTGATGAGGCAGCCATCCAGAAAGTGGTAAACAATATTGCCATGAAAATGCGTAGCCAACATCAGCCCGGATGTTACTATATTGAGGCCATCAATGATTTTATGACCATCAATTAAGCCATGAAGAACGTAATACGGATAGGAACCCGTGACAGTCAGCTGGCTGTCTGGCAGGCCACATTGGTAAAGGACCAACTGCACCAGCAGGGCATCGCATCTGAACTGGTTTACATAAAAAGTGAAGGGGACATTGATCTTGTGACACCGCTCTATGAACTGGGTGTGCAGGGAATTTTCACGCAAACACTTGATGCAGCATTACTGAATAAGCGCATCGATATCGCCGTTCATTCCATGAAAGATGTGCCGACGCAAATGGCAAAGGGAATTGTGCAGGCCGCGGTTTTACCACGTGCATCTTATAAAGATATTTTGGTTTATAAGGGTGATGAAAAAGAATTGTTCGAGGCTTTGGAGTCGAACGACAATTCAAAATTCAAAATTCAAAATTCAAAATTGGTGATCGCCACCAGCAGCATCCGCCGTAAGGCCCAATGGCTAAATCGTTATCCAAATCATACCCTTGAAAATTTGCGCGGCAATGTAAATACACGTTTGCGCAAAGTATCAGAGAGCAACTGGAACGGCGCCATCTTTGCTGCGGCCGGACTGGAACGCATCGGCCTTCGTCCTGAAAATTCAATTGAACTGGATTGGATGTTGCCCGCACCCGCACAAGGTGCGATCATGATCGTTTGCAGGGAAGAAGATTCTTTCAGCAAAGAAGCCTGCACTCCGTTGAATGATGATGCAACCGCATTGTGCACAAAGATCGAACGTGATTTTTTGCGCGCATTACTCGGTGGTTGCGCCACACCTATTAGCGCATTGGCACAATGGAAAGAAGGCAATATTGTATTCAGTGGAAATATTTTATCGGTTGATGGAAAAGAAAAAATAAGTATTGAACTGGATGTTCTTTCATCACAAAGCGATGAACTGGGTACTAAAGCAGCAGAACAATTATTGAATAAAGGAGCCGATAAAATAGTGAACGCCATTCGCAATGCCGGAGCATAAGATACACATACTATGTACCAGGCCGGTTGAAAAATTACAGGTGGAAAAAGCAAAGCAAAAGGGCATTGTGCTTGATGCATTTTCTTTCATAGAAACAGAAGCCATAGAGAACATAGAAGTACAACAGGAAATTGAATGGGCATCGGTGGAAGAGGCGACTGTTGTTTTTACCAGCATGAATGCGGTAGAAGCCGTAACCGGGATGCTGGATGATTTTGTTCCCGCATGGCGGATCTATTGTATGGGGCACAGGACCAAGCAATTGGTTACAGCCTATTTTGGTGAACAGGCAATTGCAGCAACTGCAGACAATGCATCAGAACTTGCGGATGAGATCATTGAAAGCGACGAAGCCGAAGAAATTATTTTTTTCTGTGGCAACCAGAGAAGAGAGGAATTGCCGCTTAAGTTACGAAAACACAATATCAGCGTAAACGAGATCATCGTATATGAAACGATCGCTATTGAACACGTTATCGATAAAGTGTATGATGGTATTTTGTTTTTTAGTCCGAGTGCTGTAGAAAGTTTCTTTTCAAAAAATAAAGTATCCGAACAAACAGTTCTTTTTGCGATAGGAAATACTACGGCAAAAACAATTCATCGGTATAGCAGCAATCGAATCATGATAAGTGAACAACCAGGCAAAGACGAATTGATTGAACAGGCGATAATATATTTTTCATGAATAGTCAATGATGAATTGTAAGTAAGTGTGATTGCAGAGGCGTAGCCTCGACGCATATTGTAGCAACGGATTTTAATCCGTTGTTAGAACGCCAAAAAAGGAAACAGAGTGTCGTAGACACGGTGCATATATGGCCCGAACCTACGGTTCTTGGTTATTTCTAACCATTTCTTTTCAACGGATTAAAATCCGTTGCTACAATATTCATCGAGCCTACGGCTCTGCTCAGTTAAAAATAATCGAACAATAAATTAATATGGAATGGTTTTGAATAATGAGTACCGGATCGTCTAACCACGCATTCACTATTGCCCATTGCCTATTCGCCATTCACAAAAAACCTTATGCTACAAAACGACCTACTACTAAGAACCCTCCGCGGTGAAGAAACTGAAAGAACACCTGTATGGATGATGCGCCAGGCCGGCCGCTATCTTCCTGAATACATGGTGTTGCGCGAAAAATATGGATTCTTTGAACGCTGCCAGACACCGGAACTCGCCTGCCAGATCACCCTTCAACCCGTAGATATTATTGGTGTGGATGCAGCTATTTTATTTTCTGATATCCTGGTTGTGCCGCAAGCGATGGGATTGGAAGTGCAGTTGATAGAAAGCAAGGGGCCGATCTTACCTGATCCTATCAAAACAGCAAAAGATCTTGACCGCGTTCGTGTGCCCGATGTTGATGAAACACTGGGTTATGTTTTTGATGCGATCAAACTCATCAAACAAGAATTGAATGGCCGTGTTCCATTGATCGGTTTTGCAGGAGCTCCATGGACCCTACTATGCTATATGGTGCAGGGCAAAGGATCTAAGACATTTGATGAAGCCAAAGCTTTCTGCTACACGCAACCCGAACTCGCACATCGTCTGTTACAAATGATCACTGATACTACGATCGCTTATCTGCAGGCGCAGGTAAAAGCAGGTGCTGATACGATTCAGATCTTTGATAGCTGGGGAGGTTTACTAAGCCCGGATGATTTTGAAGATCTTTCTTTACAATATATCCGCCAGATCGTTGCTGCGTTAAAAGACAAAGTACCTACTATCATCTTTGCAAAAGGCGCCTGGCATAGTTTAGACGCGATGGCTGCCACCGGTGCACACGGCTTAGGTATCGACTGGTGCATCAAACCACAAACAGCAAGGGAATTCGCGGGTAAGAATATTACCTTACAGGGTAACTTTGATCCTGCTAAATTATTATCACCCATTCCCGTGATACAAAAAGAAGTAAAACAAATGATGGATGCATTTGGTCCCGGCAGGCATATCGCCAATCTCGGCCATGGCATCTTACCCAATGTTCCGGTGGATCATGCAAGGGCGTTTGTTGATAGTGTAAAAAATTACAGGCACACAAAATGAGTACAGCATCTACATACAAAACAGATACTGCCGAATTCAGGGGAAGATGGATACATTATGTGTATGAGCTACAGGAAGAAATCTGCAATGCCATAGAAGCAGAAGATGGAAAAGCATTGTTTGCAACCGACGACTGGGAAAGAGCAGAAGGCAAAGGTGGTGGTGGCAGAACAAGGGTCATTGCCAACGGAAATGTTTTTGAAAAAGGTGGCGTAAATACTTCTGTTGTTTATGGAAGGGTAACAGATAAAATGCGAACAGGTTTAAACCTCGATGGCGATAAATGGTTTGCCTGTGGGTTATCACTAGTGTTGCATCCACTCAATCCGTTCGTTCCAACTGTACATGCCAACTGGCGCTATTTTGAATTATACAATGAAGAGGGATACGTAATTGACCGATGGTTCGGTGGTGGCACTGATCTCACGCCGTATTACCTGTTTGAAGAAGACGCAAAACATTTTCATCAAACATTAAAAAATACACTCGATCCTTTTGGAGAGAACCTGTATGCTGACTATAAAAAAAACTGTGACGAATATTTTGTAAACCAGCACCGCAATAAAGAAACACGCGGCATTGGCGGGATCTTTTATGACCACCTGCGTGCTGAGGATGAAGCCGGGTTGGAAAACCTATTATCCTTTCAGCAGGCAAATGGGAACGCATTTTTAGACGCGTATCTTCCCATCGTTCAAAAAAGAAAAGATACCTTGTATGGCGAGCGGGAAACGGTATGGCAGGAGATCCGACGCGGCAGGTATGTGGAATTTAATTTGATACACGACCGCGGCACCATCTTCGGTTTAAAAACAAAAGGAAGAACAGAAAGTATTTTAATGAGTCTTCCGCCAAGGGCAAGATGGGTCTATGATCATCAGCCGGAAGCGGGAAGCGAGGAAGAAAAATTAATACAGGTTTGCCTGCAGCCAAAAAACTGGATAGTTTAATCCTTTGTGATCCTTCACAAAGAAAATCTTAGCATATGATACTACAAAGAAGAAACAGGATACTTCGTCAGTCACCGGCCATACGTGCCATGGTTGCGGAAACTATTTTGAGTCCATCGGATTTTATTGCACCATTGTTCATTGATGAAGGACAGAATATTTCAACAGAGATCGCATCCATGCCCGGCTATTACCGCCGCTCTGTTGACCTTACCGTAAAAGAAGTAAAAGAATTGTGGTCGCTCGGAATTAAATGCGTGCTGATCTTTATCAAATGCAAAGACGAATTAAAAGACAATACCGGCAAAGAAGCCTGGAACAAAAATGGATTGATGCAAAGAAGCATCAAAGCCATTAAAGCCGCAGTTCCCGATATGGTGGTGATGACAGATGTTGCACTCGATCCCTACTCTTCCTACGGTCATGATGGCATTGTAAAAGATGGCGAAATCGTAAATGATGAAACGGTGGAAGCGTTGGTTAAGATGAGCATCAGCCACGCGCAGGCCGGAGCCGATTTTGTTGCACCAAGCGATATGATGGATGGCCGCATTGGCGCGATACGCAATGGGTTGGAGGAAGAAAATTTTACACGCACCGGTATCATGAGTTACAGTGCTAAATATGCCTCCTGTTTTTACGGCCCGTTCCGTGATGCATTGGACAGCGCACCTGGATTTGGTGATAAAAAAACTTACCAGATGGATCCTGCGAACAGGTTGGAAGCTATCAAAGAAACTATGATCGATGTGGAAGAAGGCGCTGATATTGTGATGGTAAAACCAGCGATGGCTTATCTCGATATCATCCGTGAAATAAAAAATTCAGTAGAAGTTCCGGTGAGTGCTTATCATGTAAGCGGGGAATATGCAATGATCAAAGCTGCAGCGAAGATGGGTTGGTTGAATGAGGAGAAGGCGATCATTGAAAGTTTGACATCTATTAAGCGTGCGGGTGCAGATTTGATCGCTACTTATTTTGCGAAGGATGCCGTGAGGTTGATCAATTGATGAGAAGTTATACGTGAGATGTTTAGGGGTAAAAACGGATTTTTGTGAATAGGCAATGGTGAATAGTGAATATCACCTTTTTTGAAGTAATATTTATTTCAAAAAACTCCATTACCATGTTTTTATCATTAAATCATCAAAAGTTAGCTCTTTATGGAGCAACAAAATTCTTTGTGCATGAATGTTATAAATTGACCAAACATTTGCCAGCAGAAGAACGATTCGGCATGATTTCACAAATTCGTAGGGCGGCTTTATCTGTACATTTAAATATTGCGGAAGGCGCCTCAAGAAGATCAGAAGCTGAAAGAAAAAGATATTATGAAATTTCAAGAGGCTCAATTATTGAAATAGATGCCGCGCTTGACATTGCAAATGAATTGAAGTATTTAGAAACTTATAGCATGGAAACACTAGGAAAATTAATGGTGCAGTGTTTCAAAATGTTATCGGGAATGATTGAGTCCAAAAAGTAGGTCAATCATTCACTATTCACCATTCACCATTCACTATACCATGTACGAAAAGAGTAAAGAATTATTTGATCGCGCGCAACAATCTATTCCAGGTGGAGTTAATTCACCCGTACGCGCATTTAAAAGTGTTGGTGGCACACCGATCTTCATAGAAAAAGCAAAAGGTGCATACTTATATGACGTTGATGGCAATCAGTATATAGACTACATCGCTTCATGGGGCCCCATGATATTGGGCCACGCTTATGAACCCGTTGTAAAAGCCATACAGGAAAGAGCCCTATTCTCTACCTCTTACGGCGCACCAACAGAATTAGAAATCGAAATGGCAGAACTCATCCGCAGCATGACGCCAAATGTTGACCTTATCAGAATGGTCAGCAGCGGAACCGAAGCATGTATGAGTGCGCTTCGTTTGGCGAGAGGATACACAGGAAAAAATAAATTCATCAAATTCGAAGGCTGTTATCATGGCCATGCAGATGCTTTTTTAGTGAAGGCAGGAAGTGGTTTGGCAACATTCAATATTCAAACAGTACCCGGTATCACGGGCGGTGTTTCGAATGATACATTGACCTGCGCGTACAATGATCTTGAAGCGGTAGAAAAATTAGTTGCTGAAAACAAGAACGAGATCGCTGCCATCATCATTGAACCGGTAGCGGGTAATATGGGTTGTATTTTACCGAATCCCGGTTTTATCGAAGGGCTTCGTAAAATATGTGATGAGGAAAACATTGTATTCATTTTTGATGAAGTGATGACGGGCTTCCGTCTCGCACCCGGCGGCGCCCAGCAATATTTAAAAGTAAATGCGGACCTCGTAACCTATGGCAAAGTGATTGGCGGCGGTATGCCTGTTGGCGCATTCGGTGGTAAGAAAGAGATCATGGAAAAAATTTCGCCATTGGGTAATGTTTACCAGGCGGGCACTCTCAGTGGAAATCCTATTGCTATGATCGCCGGTTTTACGATGCTGAAAGAATTAAAAAACAATCCAAACATCTATGCTGAACTCGCAGAAAAAACAGCTTACCTGCACAAAGGGCTTGACAAGGTTTTAAAAGCATCCGGCATCCCTTATGTGATCAATCGCCTGGGTTCCATGATCAGCGTACATTTCAGCGATCATGAAGTAACTGATTTTGCCACCGCAGCATCAGCCAATAACAATCTTTTCAAAAAATATTTTCACGCCATGCTCAAACGCGGTATCTATTTGCCGCCGTCTGCCTTTGAGAGCTGGTTCTTAAATAATGCACTCTCGTACGAGGACCTGGATAGGACGATTCTTGCTACGGAGCAAAGTTTGGAAGAAATTGATACTTAGCGTCCTTAAGGAACGTTTGGGGTTTGTAGTTTGTGGTTTGTAGTTTTTTCAAATTCGTAGGTACCTAACACTTAGAACAACCACAAACCACAAACTACAAACCACAAACTCCTAATGCCTACCTTCACTAACTATGAAAATCATCTTCTTTTCCTCCCAGCCCTACGACAAGCTATTCTTCAACCGTTTCAATGATAGCTATGGTTTTGAAATGGTTTTTCTTGAAGCGCAGTTGAGTGAGCAAACGGTAGCGCTGATTGATAAGGCCGATGCTGTTTGTGTTTTTGTAAATGATAAAGTAACCGCTGCTATTTGTAAACAACTTTCAGAGAAAGGAGTGAAGATCCTGGCACTGCGTAGTGCAGGATTCAACCATGTTGATCTTGAAGCAGCCAAAACCAATGGCCTGCGTGTTTGCCGCGTTCCTGCTTATTCGCCTGAAGCTGTTGCCGAGCATGCCCTGGCTTTGATCATGACCCTTAACAGGAAAACCCATAAAGCATACAACCGCGTAAGGGAACAAAATTTTTCACTGAATGGATTATTGGGTTTTAACCTTCACGGCAAAACAGTTGGAGTAATAGGCACCGGAAATATCGGTAAGGCTTTTTGCCGCATCATGCTCGGCATGGGTTGTAAGGTGCTTGCTTTTGATCTTATTGCCAACAAGGATATGGAAGCTTTGGGTGTGGTTTACCATCCATTGATAGAGGTGCTGAAAGCAGATATTATTTCCATTCATTGCCCGTTGAACGACCAGACCCTGCACCTGGTGAATGATCAAACCATCGGCATGATGAAGAAAGGCGTAATGCTCATCAACACCAGTCGCGGCGGCCTGATCGATACCAAGGCGGTTATCAAAGGCCTGAAATCCGGGCAGATCGGCTACCTTGGAATGGATGTTTACGAACAGGAGGAGCATCTTTTCTTCCGCGACCTATCGGCTGATGTAATCCAGGATGATGAAATCCAGCGCTTAATGAGCTTCTCCAATGTGCTCGTCACCGCCCACCAGGCCTTTTTCACCGATGAAGCCATGGAGCAA
The DNA here is from genome assembly GCA_040388705.1 of Bacteroidota bacterium. Lineage (GTDB taxonomy): Bacteria > Bacteroidota > Bacteroidia > Chitinophagales > Chitinophagaceae > Sediminibacterium. Next base: position 123,335 of record JAZKBI010000004.1, read on the forward strand.
ATTGCTACTACTACGTTAAATAGTATCCACCAATTATTAAAAAGTGCTAATTTGACCAACCGGGCAGCGTTATTAGTGTAAATTTTATCTGATATTTATATAGATAGAAAATGCGAAAAGAAACTATGACTAGATTAACCTTGCGATTCAGCATTATACTTTCTGTTCTATGCCTGTTCATGGCATGTCAAAAGGAATACAGCTTAGAAAAAGGAGGTTTTAGCGGTGCGGCAACAGGTGAGTTGGTTGACTCCTTAGGCAATTGCAAATCGGCACAGGTAAAGGGCACTTACAAAGTGGATACGCCCCTGAATAACAGCACCAATTATGTAAATATCAATGTAAACTTTACCGCACCGGGTAAGTACAAGATCTATTCAGATACGGTGAACGGTATGTGGTTCATTGATTCCGGTTTTACCGTTAGTACCGGCGCAGCGGTGATCAAATTGAAGGGATATGGTACGCCGATACTCCCCAAGAACTCAGATTTTGCGTTGATCTTTAATAATAATCTTTGCTCATTCACTATTCCGGTAACAGGAAGTGGTGGTACCGGCGGAGGTGGGGGCGGTGGTACAAGTACCGGTACAAACGGCGATTACTTCCCTACTACCAGCGGATCCAATTTTGTTTACCAGTATGTTCCTAAGCTGGGAAGTGTTGATACATTCTCGGTAAATGTGGCGGTTGGACTGGCTACGGTAGACACCTTGAATTATGCCAAGTTTGGTACCAGCTTACTGGATACTTTTTACTTCGCAAAAGATGCCAGCAGGGGAATCTATTACGCCCTAAGCACAGTTGATTTTGATTATACCTATGTATTCGATAGCGTTCCTAGTTTCTTTATCACTTATCCGTTCCTGAAAGAGAATGCGGCTGTGGCCACTACCTGGGAGAGTATTGAATATGGTACCGTAAAAGTAGGCTCACAAAGAGGTGTTGCGAAAGCAGTATTCACCGTAATGGCTAAAAACACATCGTACACTATTGGAGGAAAGACTTATACCAACGTGATCAATATGAAACGCGAGATCATGTTCAAGGCTGAAGGCACCACAAGTTTCACGACACTGTTAACGGGTAACTCCTACTATGCCAAAGATTATGGATTGATAGACCAGGTGTTCCCTAATACCAGCCCGCCGCAGAGTGTTTCGTTGTATCAGGTACCAATTATAAAATAACAACGTTATAAATTAAAAAGTCAAAATTAAAAAGTCAAAACTTTATCGGTTTTGACTTTTTAATTTTGACTTTTGATTTTAAAAAATCTGCGTCTTATCATTCACCAAACTATCGGTTTCTATCGTATTGTGTTTTACTTCCGCGTGTTTTTTAAAGAACCTGTTCTGGAAGATCAATATCACGATCACACCGGTTGAGATGGCGGCATCCGCGATATTAAATACGGGGCGGAAGAATTCAAATTCATCCCCTCCTACAAATGGCACCCATTTAGGATAATGCGCGTCGGTAATGATCGGGAAGTATAACATATCCACCACTTTACCATGAAAGAACCCTGCATACCCGCCGCCTTTAGGAAACAGGTGGGCCACAGTGGTGGAGAAAGGATTGCTGGCATCAAAGATCAACCCGTAAAAAAGACTGTCGATCAGGTTGCCTAATGCACCGGCATAGATCAAAGCTGCGCAGATGATAAAACCCTTGTGGTAATGTTTACGGATAAAATCGCGGATCAAAAAAGTACCCCATATCACGGCCACCAGCCTGAATAAAGTAAGGATCATCTTACCCCAGTCGCCCCCAAATTTCCAGCCCCAGGCCATGCCTTCATTTTCAACAAAATGCAACTGGAACCAGTTACCCATCACATTATGATGCTCACCCGCATAATAATGAAGTTTGATATAAAATTTCAATGCCTGGTCGGCAAAGATCACCAGTAATATCAGGAGAACGATCTGTCTTGCTTTCACTAACTGTTTTTTTATGGTGGGCAAAGATAGGACTTTGGAGGATTTTGAAATTTTGGAATTGGGAAATTGGGAAATTTCCTTTCAGGTAGAAACTCCCACTATTCGCAAATTTCCCAATTTCCCAATCCGCAATTCCAAAATGCTTGTCACTCTTCCATATAAACCCGCTTCACTCTCTGGCTAACCCCCGTCATGATCTCATAGGCAATGGTTCCTGCCCATTGCGCCAGTTGCTGTATGGGAAGGTTCTTTCCAAAAATTTCCACTTCATCGCCCTCTTTTGCATCTGTAATATCGGTAACATCGATCATCGTCATGTCCATACAAACATTGCCGGTCACCGGCGCCAATTTGCCTTTCAGGAACATCTGTCCTTTACCGTTTCCAAGCTCTCTTCCATAGCCGTCTGCATAACCAATTCTTACGGTAGCAATGAGGCTGTCGCGGTGTACCTGCCCTTTCCGGCCGTAGCCAACGGTGTCACCCGCTTTCACTTTTCTTATCTGTGCAATGGTTGATCGTAATGTGGCAACTGTTTGCAGTGATAAACCGTTTCCATCGGCGCTGTCAACGCCATATAAGCCGATCCCCAAACGCACCATATCAAACTGGTATTCCGGTTTCCGGAAAATAGCTGCTGAGTTGGCGATATGTTTGATAAATGAATAGCCCAATACCTGTTGCATTTGTGCGCAGGCTTCTTCAAACAATTTCACCTGGTGTTGCGTGAAACCATCATGCTCTGCAGATTCACTCGCTACCAAGTGACTGAACACTGTTTTCACAGCCATCGTATTATTCTGTTTGATGAACGTTGACAATTCAGCAGCCTCAACAATTTCAAAGCCCAGGCGGTTCATACCCGTATTGAATTTGATATGAACGGGGTATTGCTGTATGCCCTGCCTGCGCAGGTAACTGTGAAATGATTGATAGATCGGGAATGAATAGATCTCGGGTTCAAGATCATAAGTAACCATTGCATCGAATGTTGCTTCATCGGCATTCATCACCATAATAGGTAAGCTGATACCCGCTTTGCGCAGTTCCACTCCTTCATCGGCATAGGCAACAGCGAGATATTCTACTTTATGAAACTGTAAGATCCGCGCCACTTCAGAGCTGCCGCTTCCATAGCTGAACGCCTTTACCATCGCCATTAATTTGGTGGATGGTTTTAATTGGTTCTGGTACTCTTTCAGATTATGCACCATTGCAGAAAGATTGATCTCCATTACCGTTTGGTGTACTTTCTGTTCAAGCCAGGCAGAGATCCTTTCAAATTCAAATACGCGTGCGCCTTTCAGTAAAATATATTCATCCTTGAATTGCTGTGTACTTACCTGGTGAAGAAAATCATCTGTTGAATGATAGAATGAAGTGGTGATCGCATCATCCATATCCGCAAACAGGTATTTATATTTTGAAATAGCCGGGCCGATTCCGATCAACCGTTGAATACCGCGAACGGAAAGCTGTGCGGCAATATCACGGTACAATGCTTCTTCATACTGCCCGGATTGAAGGATGTCGGATAGGATTAAAGTGGTTCGCTGGTTACCTGCCTGTTGCTGCAGATGATCAATAGCAAGATCAAGCGATGAAAGATCATTGCTATAACTATCGTTGAGCAAATAACAATTGTTGATCGCTTTTTTTAACTGCATGCGCATATCAACAGGCTCAAGCAAAAGCATCCGGTCCTGTATAGTGTTTTGCGCATAATTCATTTGCAGTAATACACACCAGCAGGTAATGGCATTGTCGATGGAGATCCGATCCGTAAATGGAATAGTGATGGTAATTATTTGTCCGCCATATTGAGCCGATATAAGCGTTTGCTTCGGTCCCTTCTCCTCTGAAATGATCTGTAGTGTAGCATTAGCATCCCTGCTCCATGAAAAAAGATCTTTCACATTACTGAACAAGGTTTTGTCTTCTCCATCGGGTGACAACGCATGGTGCAGTGGCTCTCTTCCAAATACAATTGATTCTGCTTTTGCAAACAGCAATGCTTTTTCAATGGCTTTTTGTCTGTCGTTTACAAACCCTTCACTATGCGCGTCTGCGATATTGGTAAATACGCCGTTTGTTGGTTGTATCACCCGCGCGAGATTTTCCATTTCACCCACAGTGGAAATGCCGGCTTCAAAAATACCAAGTGTATGTTTTTCGTTCATCTGCCATACACTTAACGGCACTCCTATCTGTGAATTGTAACTGCGCGGGCTGCGAACGATGTTATGATCCTCATGCAACAACTGGTACAACCATTCTTTCACGATCGTTTTTCCATTACTTCCAGTGATGCCGACAACTGGGATGGAGAAAAGGTTGCGGTGGTGGGCCGCCAATTCCTGTAAAGAAATCAACACATCTGTTACAGCTAAAAAATTTGCATCCGGATAATTTGATACATTAAAATCTTTTCGCACCACAAAATTCCGAACGCCGCGCTCATATACTTCTTTGATAAATTGATGGCCATCCCGGCGCGGACCGCTGATGGCAAAGAATAAAGAAGTTTCAGGGAAAACAACTTTGCGGCTATCGATCAATAAATGTTCGATCACATGGTCTGTAACGATCGTCGCATCCGCGTGAATAATGGTTCTGATATTTTGAATATGATAGACCACGTTTCGTTTTTATATTGAACCATCATCCATATTCTCCGCAGACCCTTTCTTATTGCGGCGGATAGAATACAGGATAGAACCAAAAATACAAAGTAATATCACGCCCAGCGATATGAAGACCTGGGCCGTTTTATCGATCCATTGATTAATATAATGTTCGCCCAGCATTTTTGCCCCGATAAAAATCAATACGATAGCAATTCCCTGTTGCAGGTAATCGAATTTTGACACGGCACTTCTCAGTAAAAAGAACAGCGAACGCAATCCAAGCACTGCCAGTATATTCGATGTATAGATCACCAAAGGATCCTTGGAAATACCCATTACGGCGGGAATGGAATCCAGGGCAAATACAAGATCGATCGCCGCCAATAATATCACTACCACGAATAAGGATGTGTACAAACGTTTTCCATTTTCCCTCACAACATATTTTCCATCACCATCATTATTAACCAATGGCAGTATGCGTTTGAGAAACTTATACACTTTTGAACCATGCGGGTCGTACTCCTCATCATCCGTAGAAACAAACATCCTGTAACCGGTGTACATAAGAAACACACCGAACAGGTATAATATCCAGGTGAACTTAGCCACGAGTACCACGCCCACACTGATAAAAATCACCCGGAAAACAATGGCCATTAATATACCCACAAGCAATACACGCGGGTAATGTTTTTCTTTCACGCCAAACGAAGTAAATATCAGGATGAAAACAAAAATATTATCAATGCTCAAACTCCATTCCATCAGGTAAGCGCTCAGGAATTCGAAAGCCAATTGTGCGCCGCTTGCAGGTATCCCGGTTTTACTAACAGAAATATTTTCTGCAGCAAGGGATGGGCCTTCTATCCACATAAAAACAAAAAATACCAGCGCGAGAGAAACCCAGAATATGGTTTGATACATCGCCTGCTTAATAGTAATGGTTTGGTTTTTTTTACTCAGCAGCCCGAGGTCGAACAATAAAGCAACCACCAGCAAAATGCCGAAAACCAGGTAAACCGACTCGTGTGTAGACATGCTGATGATTTGTGTGTGGTAAAGTTAATCAATGCTGGGGGACTGGATGCTGGATACTAGATGCTAGATGCTAGATACTGGATTTGGGACGCCGGATTGCGAACCTGCCAGTATCCAGCATCTAGTATCCAGTATCTAGCCCCGCTACGTATTATACTTCCGTTTCCGCTGCCATTGAAAAAACATCCCGGATAAAATAACAAGAATCACAGGCAAAGCGATATTGATAAACTGCCAAAGGGTTTTCTGCTCCTCAACTTTTGCCTTATCCAGTAATCGTAAAACAAAATCTTTATTACGCGCTTCAAAAAGCTGGTTGGTGCTGGTAATATAATCGATCGAATTCAGCAGGAATTCGCGGTTTGCAAAACGGTAATTCTCAAATGGTAACTCACCCATTGGCAATGGACCTGCGGTGTTGCTCACGGAGTTTGTAACGATATCTGCATCTGAAACCACGATCTGCTTAGATTCTTTGATCCCGCTATTCAGGAATGGCTTGCCGGTTACTCTTTGTACGGAGTCGAGTACCGTTGTACTTACACGGTTGCTATACAGAGAATGAAATTTTCCTTCCAGCAAAACGGCAACCGGTATATAACTCCTGTTGAAGCTGAGCAGGTCTTCTTCATTTCTTACACTGTTGGTGGCCACAATAGCAGGTGAACTGATCCTCCGGCTATTGGTGTCTGTTGCTAGTAAAATGGTTTTGGTAATGCCCGGTGATTTTACCGTATCAATACTTGACGGAAATATCGGTAATACACGATCCAGGTTCTTGGTGATCGGGTTATCATTTCGTGAAGAAAGAAATGGATAGTACGGCCAGGGTACCCTTTGCATTTTTGGGCTGCCATCGGCATTCTTGCCGATCACGAATGGCATCTTGGAACAGTTCAGGTCCTGCACAAGATCAGGATTGATGCGTACGCCATATTTGAATAGGATCTCATCAAGGCCAAGGTTCCTGTCGAAGGCTGTGTATTGTGCCTGGCTGCGCATCAGGCTGTCTAGTTCGGCATGCAGTTTATCAATGAACCAGATAATGTTCCCGCCATTCATTACATATTGGTCCAGTTTCAGTTTATCCTCATCCGTAAAGGTTTCCGTTGGTTTTACGATCAGTAATGCGTTGATGATGGAAGCATCGGGGTAACCTGCTTTCAGATCAAATTTTGCGAGACGATATTCATTCCGCAGATTCTCTCCCAGGTCATTAATACGGAGATCAAAAGGTTCGCCGTTTCCTAATAAATAGGCGACGGTAGGAACATTTTTGCGGGTGAGTTTATCAATCGCATCTGCAAACTTGAATTCAAGCAATGCTTCGGCGGCGTTGCGGGTTGCTTCGGCATCTTCCTGTTGCGTATTGTCGTTTACAACATTATATTGTTTGTATACTTTGCGGCTGCTGCGCAGGTCAATAGCGATAGGCTTCTGCCCTTTCCGGAAACTTACCAGCGCCGATGGAATGATCAGCTGATTGGTTTGTGTTTCCGATTTTGAAGAAACTGTTTCGCTCTGTTCAAATACCACACCTAATTTTGATAAACTATCATACAACATCACTTTCGCTGTATCATCTTTGATGTACTCTCCCGGTTTTTCAAAACTTACTTGCACGCGGTTTCCCGATATGGATCTGAATTCATCCAGCAGGTCTTTTGTAGCAATACTTAATTTTTTATAATCAGCCGGCAATTCACCGGTAAGAAAAACCTTGATGCTGATGATGCTGTCGAAATTTTTTAACAGGGTTCTTGTTGCAGGTGTAAGGCTGTATCTTTTCTCAGCCGTCAGATCAACCCTGTAAAAAAATAACGTGGACAGGTACACTACTGCAATAAACAGGATAGCCAATACCCCAACGCCGTACTTATGTTTTAATATCTTCTGCATGAAGCTCAGCGTTTGGTAAGGTTTCTTTGGGTGATGTATAAAAACAAAAGGATCATTCCTATAAAATAAACCAGGTCTCTGCTGTCGACCACACCGCGGCTGATACTTCGGTAATGAAAATTGATCCCCAGCATTTCAATATAATAATCTGCACCCGCTTTAAAAATGGGCAGTTTACTGATCGCATCAAATCCATTGTATAGTAAGAAACAAACAAATGCACCGGCGATAAATGCTACCACTGTGTTGTTGGTATAGCTGCTTGTACAAATACCGATGGCAGTAAATACCGCACCTAAAAAGATCAACCCAATATAACTGCCGGCCGTGCCGCCGATATCGATACCACCTGTAACGCTTAGTGATTGTACAGAAACGGCATAGATAATCGTTGGCAATAGGGCTGTGATCACGATGATCAGTGCCCCATAAAATTTACCCCAAACAATTTGCGAGGAAGTAAGCGGCATCGTTTTCAATAATTCAAAAGTGCCTGATTTATATTCATCTGCCAGGCTTCGCATGGTGATGGTGGGAACCAGGAACAATAGGATCCATGGAGCGAGGTTGAAAAAACTGCCTAAAGAAGCGTAGCCAAAATCAAGAATGCTGGTATCGGGAAATACAAAAAGGAACAAACCATTGAGTAGAAGAAAGACCACCAGGGCAATATAGCCGGTAAGGCTGCTGAAAAATTGTTGCCATTCCTTTTTGCAGATCATCCACATGGCTTCAAAACTAAATGTTATTGCGCAATCGCCCTACTGAAGCGGGTTTTTTGGAGATGTTTTATGGATTTACTCACATTTGGCATCTCTGCTAAAACATCCTTTATGAAATTGAGACTAGCGCTTGTATTATTTTGCCTCCTGGGTATTGGCGTTTTCAGCCATGCGCAAAGCAAAAAAGAGGTTCCCAAACCACCGGTAATAGTAGATATACCTGTAACGGTAAAAAGTAGCAAGCATCGTAAGCCGCCGCCGCCACCCAAACCGCCAAAAGGAGAAAAGGTAAAATTTGCGCCTCCAAGGATCGTGAAAGACAAACAGAATGCGCCTCCACCGCCGCCGCCGCTTAAGCCAGGCGGGGTTAAATTCGCACCACCTAAAATTGTAAAGGATAAACAAAATGTGCCGCCACCACCGCCTAAGCCATCAGGTGTGAAACCTGGAGTTCAGCTTGATCAGAACGGGAAACGAATTCCACCTCCACCACCAAAGGATGATATCACGCATTTTAAAGCGCCTGCAAAACTCAATACAGAAAAACCAGCGAAACCTATCACAGCTGAAGTATCGCCGCCATCCAATGGCAGGGCCTGATAAACATTTGTGTATACTGCCGTACAAATACCAACCCGCTGACCAGTCAGCGGGTTGGTTGTTTCCCACCGTATCCGGGTAATCAGTAATCAATTTACTATCGGGCAGTTCCGTATCTTGCTATACGTGGAAAGTAACCATGAGAATATGACCTGTGCAAATGATAAACCGCGTTATATTAGCGTACATGTATCTATCGTGAAAATGATCCATAAGTTTCTTCTTATATTATTTATCGGTATCGGTTCCGCCAACGCCCAGGCATGGCAGGCTAAATGGATAACCTGCAAAAAGAATAATACCACTGCTAATTCATTTTTTGCTTACAGGAAGCAGGTAAATCTCTCCCAGGTTCCAGGCACGGCAATGGCACGGATCTCTGTTGATACCAAATACTGGTTATGGATCAACGACAAACTGGTAGTATTCGAAGGCGGCCTCAAACGCGGGCCCAATCCAAAGGATACTTATTATGATGAAGTAAATATTGCGCCGTTTTTGACTACCGGTAACAATATCATTTCTGTTTTAGTATGGTATTTCGGCAAAGAGGGCTTCTCGCATAAAAACTCCGGCAAAGCTGCAATGATATTCGATTGCCAGGCTTCGCCCATAAATATTATAAGCGATGCAAGCTGGCAGTGCAGCTGGCTTCCCGCTTACCAGACTGCGCCGGACCCTGTGCCTAATTTCCGCTTGCCGGAATCAAGTGTTTTATTTGATGCAACAAAGGATATTGGTAAATGGCAAACAGATCTTTCCATAACCCTCGACCAGGCTGTAGAAGCCGGTACCGCCGGTGATCTTCCCTGGGGCCAGCTTATAAAACGCCCTATTCCATTCTGGAAAGACTATGGGTTAAAAAATTACCCTGCACAAAGCAGCAGTTCCGACAATACCAATACTACTATTATTGCTTCTCTGCCGTATAACGCACAGGTAACTCCTTATTTTAAAATAGACGCACCTGAAGCAGGGCAAAAAATAACAGTGTGTACCGACAACTATTTATTTTATGATGGAAGCGCCACCGGTATCCGTTTTGAATACATCACAAAAAAAGGCATACAGGAATTTGAATTGCCTGGCTGGATCAATGGCCATAAGGTCTATTATATCATGACCAAAGGCATTAGTTTACTTGAGGCCAAATTCAGGGAAACAGGTTATAATGCGGAATTTGATGGAAGCTTTACCTGTAGTGATCCGTTCTTTAATAAATTATGGCAGAAAGCAGCGCGCTCTTTATATGTAAATATGCGCGATGGTTATATGGATTGCCCTGACAGGGAAAGGGCGCAATGGGCAGGAGATGCTGTACATGAATCTGCTGAAGCATTTTATGCCCTGTCTCCATCAAGCAATGCACTTTCAAAGAAATGGCTCAACGAATTGTTGAACTGGCAAAAATCGGATGGCAGCTTGTACGCTCCCGTGCCTGCCGGAAATAATGATATTGAGTTGCCGGACCAAACCTTATCGGCTATCGGGTATTACGGGTTATGGAACTATTATATGCATACCGGGGATTTACAAACCTTGTCAGATTTTTATCCGGCCATCAAACACTATTTTGTTCATTGGGTGGCGGATGATGCGGGCATGATCAAATCCAGAAATGTTTTTCCGTTCTGGGGCGACAGAACTGATAATAAAGATACCCGTCTTATTGTAGATGCCCTGTATTACATGACAATGAAATGTGTGCAGCAGGCGGCACTGGTGCTCAATAATAAAACTGACTATGATGAGTACACCCTGAAACTAAAAAATTTCAGCGATGCGTTTAATCAGAAATTCTGGAATGGAAAAGCCTATCGCGATCCGGATTATACAGGATTAACAGACGACCGCGCACAGGCATTGGCCGTGCTTGCAGGAATTGCTGATAAAGCAAAATATCCCGCCATACTTGACATATTAAAAAAAGAGGAACATGCCAGTACTTACATGGAAAAATATGTAACAGAAGCTTTGTTCGTAATGGGTTATGGCGACTATGCATTGGAGCGTCATAAAAAAAGATTCAGCAATATGGTGAATGATGAACGTTTTTCTACCCTCTGGGAAGACTGGACCTTTGGTCCCGGTCCTTACGGTGGAAGCACCATAAATCATGCTTGGAGTGGCGGTGGGCTGATCTTATTGTCGCAATATCTTTGCGGGATCTCGCCAATTGAACCAGGGTACAAAATTTTTCAGATCAAACCACAACCTGCGACTATTACAACAGCTGCTGCTAAAGTTTCATCTATTGCCGGCGTTATTGAAAGTTCGTATGAATTAAAACCAGGGAAATTTACGATACGTGCAACAATACCTGCGGGAACACAATGCGTTACTGGCATAAAGGATCAATACGAACAGATAATGATCAACGGGAAGCTGATCTGGGAATACGGTTCCTATAAAACGATCCCGGAAGCAACAGCTTTCCAGGATACTGATTCAGGCTATATAAAATTTAAGGTTCAAAATGGAAGCTGGGAAATAACCGCTTATTCCCCTTCTTTCCAGCCAGCCTTAAAAGACCCTGTTGATATTTATACAGCTAAAAAAACGGATACGATGTTATGTAAAAATGATACGATAATGCTTGTTGCGGGTACAAGCGGACAAAATTTTCAATGGTTTAAAAATGATAAATTCCTGAAAAACGTTACCAACTATTTTTTGAACGTTTGGGATAGTGGCTACTATTACGCAGTCAGGCTTGGAACTTCAGGGCGTTTTGATACCAGCCAGAAATACAAAGTAGTCCTTGGGCCATTCAGTGTACCCGCGCAACCCGTTGTTAGTGTAAACAGCAACAAAGAATTGGTTGCGAATACAGGATCAGGTGTTCAATGGTACCGCAATGGAATCATTGTGCCCGGGGCGATAGGCAATTTATATAAGCCATCCGATAATGCATTATATACCATTAAATCAACAGTTAACGGTTGTACGAGTAGCCCATCAGTAGCCGTTTTTTATATTGCCAAAGCACTGTTTGAGATTGATGAAAAACAGTACATCACTTTATTTCCCAACCCGGCTGTTGATTATGTCAGCATCATTTACAAGTTAAATTCGGTAAAGCCTGTACAGGTATCGATTTCAGCATTAAATGGAACAAGGCTGATGAATCTCGAAAATGTAAATAGCGGCGACCGTATTTCGCTGGATGTATTAAGCCATGGCGTTTACCTGGTAACCGTTACAAATCCTGAAGACAAAAGACAATACACGACTAAACTGATAAAATAATAAACACGAATTGAATTGACATGAATTACACGAATTACCACGAATGATTTCTGTAAATACATGACCCATCAACAAATCGGTGATCATTCGCTCTAATTCGTGTAATTCGTGTTGAAATATCAGATCGCCGCCGGGAAAGATTGCTCAAAAAAAATAGCCGCACAAAGTGCGGCCAAAATAATATCTGAACTTTTTAAAATAGAGATTACACCGCAAAACTCTCTCCGCATCCGCAACTTCTGCTGGCATTCGGATTATTAAAATAAAAACCCTTTCCATTCAATCCATCAGAAAAATCGAGTTCGGTGTTTACGAGGTAAAGAAAACTTTTGAGATCGGTCACCACTTTAACGCCATTATCTTCAAACACCTGGTCCATCGGTTTGATCTCGTTGTCAAAATCCAGTTTATAACTCAATCCTGAACAACCTCCACCCACAACGCCTACACGCAGAAAATAAGAATCATCTCCCGCCACGCCGGCTTCTTCCATCAGTTGAAGGGCTTTCTTTTTCGCTTTATCGCTTACGTATATGCTGTTCTCTGTTGCAACCATTTTTATTATGTTGAATGTTAAATGTTGAATGTTAAATGTGAACGCTACATTCAACATTTAAAATTCAATATTCAAAATAATCCTAGTGTATTCTTTCTTCAAACACTAATACTTCAAGACCATTTTTTTGACGGTAATCGTTGATCGCTGATTTGATCGCATCTTCTGCCAATACAGAACAGTGGATCTTAACGGGAGGAAGGTTTAGTTCTTCTACCAGGTCCATGTTATCGATCTGTACAGCCTGGTCAACGGTTTTACCCTTTAACCATTCTGTTGCCAGTGAAGAAGAAGCGATAGCAGATCCGCAACCAAAGGTTTTGAATTTTGCATCGGTGATAACGCCTGTTGCGTCATCTACTTCTATCTGCAAACGCATCACGTCACCACATTCCGGTGCGCCTACAAGGCCGGTACCTACGTTCTTTTTTGCTTTATCTAAAGTGCCAACGTTCTTAGGATTGTTATAGTGATCTATCACTTTCTCTGAATATGCCATGGTTGAAATTTGATAATTTGATAATTGAGATAATTTGATAATGAGAGAACACCTATTTTGAAGCTAATCTGACCCCATTATCAAATTATCAGATTAGCTAATTATCACATTAGTGAGCTGCCCACTCGATCTTATCCATATCCACCCCTTCTTTGAACATTTCCCAAAGAGGGCTCATTTCACGTAATTTCAGAACCGTTGTACTTACCGCGTTGATCGTGTAATCGATCTGCTCTTCGGTGGTAAAACGTCCTAACCCAAAACGTAGCGAACTGTGTGCCAGATCATCACCCAAACCCAATGCTTTTAACACATAACTGGGTTCCAATGAGGCTGAAGTACAGGCCGAGCCTGATGAGAGTGCAATGTTTTTGTTAAAGCCCATTAACAGCCCTTCTCCTTCTACGTATTTGAATGAAATATTCGTCACATGCGGTAAACGGTGTTCGCGGTTACCATTTACGTACGCCTCTTCCAGTTGCATTAATGATGTTTCGAGTTTATCGCGCAGTTTGCTCAGCCTTGCAGCATCATCTGCCATTTCAAGCCTTGCCAGTTCACAGGCTTTACCAAAACCAACTATTCCCGGAACATTCAATGTACCGCTGCGCATGCCTCTTTCGTGGCCGCCCCCATCCATCTGTGCAGTTACTTTTACGCGCGGATTTTTACGACGAACATATAATGCTCCGATTCCTTTCGGACCGTACATTTTATGTGCAGTAAATGCCATGATATCGATGCCGTCTTTGTTCACATCAACCGGAACCTTGCCTACTGCCTGTACGGCATCAGAGAAAAACAATATGCCGTGTTTTTTAGCAATGGTGCTGATCTCTTTGATAGGTTGCAATACACCGATCTCGTTATTCGCATACATGATGGCGATAAGGATAGTGGTTGGTTTGATGGCCGCTTCCAGTTCTTTCAGATCGATCAATCCATCTGCTTTTACTTCGAGATAAGTTACTTCACCGCCCGTACGTTCAATATGTTTGCATGTATCTAAAACCGCTTTATGTTCAGTTGTGCAGGTGATGATATGATTGCCTTTGCTTGCATACATTTCATACACACCTTTGATACCCAGGTTATCGCCTTCTGTAGCGCCTGATGTAAAAATGATCTCTTTAGGATCTGCGCCGATGAGTTTTGCAACCTGCTCGCGTGCATAATCAACAGCTTCTTCCGCTTCCCATCCAAAAGGGTGGTTACGGCTGGCCGCATTGCCGAAATGTTCGGTAAAATAAGGGATCATTGCTTCCAGCACGCGCGGGTCCATTGGCGTGGTGGCATTGTTATCTAAGTAAATCGGTAATTTCAACATAATAAATTGCTCGAAAGGTTTATATTCTTTACTAACACAAAGTTACTGCAATAGGTTGTATAAATTTGGCCGATAACAACGGAACCACCGGTTTTTCCACATCTCGAAACGAACGTTATATAAAAATAACATATATGTTGAAAATTGAACATATCGGTATTGCAGTAAAGACATTTGAAACAGCCATTCCGCTGTATGAGAAGCTATTAAATACCATTTGCTATAAAACCGAGCTCGTGGAGTCGGAAAAGGTGAATACGGCGTTTTTTCGGCAGGGGGAGACAAAAATAGAACTCCTCGAAGATTCAGGTCCTGAGGGGGTTCAAGGGGTCATCGCCCGCTTTATCGAGAAAAAAGGCGAAGGGATCCATCATATTGCTTTTGAGGTGGAGGATATTGAGGCGGAGATGGAGAGGTTGCGGGGTGAGGGTTTTGTTTTATTGAATGAGAAACCGAAGGAAGGAGCGGATAATAAGTTGATCTGTTTTGTGCATCCGAAGAGTACTAACGGAATCTTACTTGAGTTGTGCCAGGAGGTTAAATAGCACGCGGATGACGCGGATCAAGCGGATTAAGACGGATAAGATCAGTGCAAATCTGTTTAATCCGCGTCATCTGTGTGCCATTAAAGTTCATTTATTTCCGCAAGCCAAAATATAGTATCGCAAGAATCCCAATCAATAAAATACTCCCAAAAAGAATTCCCTTCTTCTTCACCTGGAAATTAAACTGATCATCATCCATTACTGAAGATTGAGTTTCTCCACGGCAACTTGCGCTGCGACTTGACTGGCGTCTTTTTTATTGTACCCTTTCCCCATCGCCAACAATTCTCCATCGAGCATGGCGTTAATAGTGAAGAGACGACGGCTTCCTTCCATTCTTTCATCGGCTAATTCGAATGTGAGCGTTTTGCCGTTTTTATTGGCCCAGCCGATGAGTTTGTTTTTGAGGTTGATATCGATGAGTTCAAGATCATCTACAAACATGTGCGGGATCACGATTTGTTTGAGAACCCAGTTGTGTGTTTTGTTATAACCTTTATCGAGATAAACCGCGCCCACCAATGCTTCCAGTGTGTTACCAAAGATCTGGCTGCCTTTGAGTGCGTTATCGAATTTGTTGTAGAAAGTGAGTTTGCGGAGGCCCATCTTCAGGGCGATATCATTCAGTTGCGAGCGGTTCACCATCTTGCTGCGCATCTCGGTGAGAAAACCTTCGCCCTTGTATGGATAACGTTTGAAAAGATAATCGGCTACGATGGCACTGAGCACTGCATCGCCTAAATATTCCAATCGTTCATTATTCTCATCGGGCGTTTCCTTAACGGAACGATGGCTCATTGCCGTACGATACAAAAGAATATTGCCGGATTTGATACCCAGCACATTTTTCAATTGTTTCTCAAAGGACGAATCGTCGGCTTTTTTAAAAAGATTTCTGAGGACTTGCACAAATTTAAGCTACGTATTTTTTTACAATCACACAAGCATTATGCCCGCCAAAGCCGAAAGTATTACTTAACGCAGCATTAACGGTTCTCTTCTGTGCTTTGTTAAAAGTAAAATTCAGCCTGGGATCCAAAGTAGGATCGTCGGTAAAGTGATTGATAGTAGGCGGAATGATATCGTGTATCACACTCTGGATACAGGCAATGGCTTCTATCACACCCGCCGCTCCCAAACAGTGACCCGTCATGGACTTGGTGGCGCTGATATTGAGCTCATATGCATGTTCGCCAAATACTTCGGTGATGGCTTTTGCTTCCGCGCCATCGCCCAAAGGAGTTGAGGTTCCGTGAGTATTGATATAATCTATTTCTCCGGGCTGCATGCCTGCATCTTTCAATGCAGCGATCATTACATTGCGTGCGCCCAATCCTTCGGGATGCGGGGCTGTTAAATGATAGGCATCAGCAGTTGCGCCGCCGCCCATAAATTCGCAATAGATCTTTGCGCCGCGTTTGATAGCGTGTTCGTATTCTTCCAGGATCACCACGCCCGCAGCTTCTCCCATTACAAAACCATCGCGGTCCTTATCATAAGGGCGGCTGGCTGTTTTAGGATCATCGTTGCGTTCGCTCATGGCTTTCATGGCGTTAAAACCGCCTACACCCGCCATGCTGATCACCGCTTCCGATCCCCCGCTTAAAATGATATCGGCCTTGCCTAGACGAATATTGTCCGCTGCGGCTATCATACCGTTGGTGCTCGATGCACAGGCACTTACCACGGCGAAATTCGGACCGCGGAAACCATGGCGCATAGAGATCTGCCCTGCGGCGATATCCAGTATCATCTTGGGAATGAAGAAGGGGTTGAATCTTGGCGTTCCATCGCCCGTGGCAAAATTGATCATCTCATCCTGAAAAGTGGTCAAGCCACCAATTCCGCTTGCGAAGATCACACCCACACGGTCGATGTCTACATTGTCTTTGCTGATACCGGCATCTGCTACAGCCATATCACTTGCCACGATGGCCAGTTGCGCAAAACGGTCTAATTTACGGGCCTCTTTCCTGTCCATGAACTGGGTGGGATCGAATCCTTTCACTTCGCAGGCAAAACGGGTCTTGAATTTGGCGGCATCAAACAAAGTGATGTTATCAGCACCGGGAACACCGTTGATCAACCCGTTCCAATAATCTTCGAGATTATTTCCGAGTGGCGTCAATGTCCCGATCCCAGTTACAACAACTCTTTTCAATTCCATAATTCATTACCTGTTTGAAGTGATAATCCGCCTTTTGTGGCTTTGGGCCGCAAGAAGGCGGATTAAAATTATTCCATGTAGAGTAGTGGTTCTTACTTAGCGTGCTCTTCAAGGTAAGCAACAGCCTGGCCAACAGTAGTGATGGTCTCAGCCTGCTCATCAGGGATGGAGATGTTGAATTCTTTTTCGAATTCCATAATTAATTCAACGGTATCCAAAGAATCGGCACCGAGGTCGTTAGTGAAAGAAGCTTCGTTTGTTACTTCAGCTTCGTCAACACCTAACTTGTCAACTATGATTTTCTTAACTCTTGTAGCGATGTCTGACATTGTAAAAAGTTTTTGTTACAGCCGCAAAAATATACTTTTTGTCAAATAAGCAATCTTTTAAGCCATTTTTGTTTTAAGTATGCAATAATTGTGCGCAGCTTAATTACCGATTTACGCGGTATTTTTGCAAAAATGATGCTTATCTTGTACACCTTAGCCCCCAACGCATGGCATTAAAAATTATAGATCACGGATCAAAAGAATACCGCCAAATGGTGGACCTTCGCTTTCAAATACTGCGTAAACCATTGGGATTGAGCTTTACAGACGAAGACCTGGCCGCAGAAAAGGAAGATATATTGCTTGGATGTTTTGAAGATGATAGTCTCGAAGCCTGCTGCATGCTCACTAAAACAGAGCCTAAAACAGTTCGTTTAAGACAAATGGCCGTTAGTTCAGGATTGCAGGGAAAAGGCATCGGAAGGGTGCTGATGAGCTTTGCCGAGAATATTGCCCGCGACCACGGATTTAGACGCCTCACCATGCATGCCCGCAAATCTGCGGTTGGTTTCTATGAAAAGCATGGATATAAGATCTGCAGTGATGAATTTGTTGAGGTTACGATACCGCATTATGTGATGGAGAAAGAACTGTAAGGCAGTTTGTGGTTTGTAGTTAGGGTTGCCGCTGTTCGTAGATTATCACACATTGAAGCAACCACAAACAACGAAGGCAGTTTGTGGTTTGTTGTTTATGGTTTGTAGTTAGGGTTGCTGGTATTCGTAGATTATCACGCATTGGATCAACCACAAACAACAAACCCCAAACAACAAACAGCTATTTCCCGATCTTACTATTCAGCAACCCCCTCAACTCATGCCGGAACTCCTCACCCATTCCTTCTTTGGGAACGATGAAAAAAGATTTTGAATCGAAGTAGAGGTGAAAAAAATGCGGGCTCTCGAAGAAGCGGCTGAATTTTGTCCAGGGCCATAATACATAACCTCTTTCATTCTCGAGACGAACCTCATCATCCCTGAAATCTATGATAAAAGAATCGCGGAAAGTGTGTGCTTTTTTATAGATGGTCATCGGCAAAAAATACCAGAATGTAGCCATCAGCATGAGCCAGATAAAAGAGCCTAAGAGGAATGGCTCGGGTCGAATTTTTTTAAGCCACAACAGAACAGCAGAGATCAACGCAAATACATTGACCATCACGATCAGTACACGTATCTCGTTGCGTTGGATAAAATGGTAACGCAATGCCTGGATGACTTTCTTTTTTTCGTAGGAGAAGCTGTGTTGCATAAGGAATGCAAATTACTTATGAATTCATAAGTATGCATAAAAAATTAAACGCCTTTTTTAAACAGCCATTTCACCCAATTATATGCAGTATTAATACGCTACCAATTCAGATCTGGCTATTCTATTTTTACGTCCAATCATTGCAGAGGCATAGCCTCGATGATTATTGTAGCAACGGATTTTTATCCGTTGATGAGGTGACGGAATAAACGCATCTGAGAACTGTAGGTTCGGGCCTTATATGGCTTGTGTCTACGACACTCTGGATTACCTGCGTGACTTTTGACAACGGATTAAAATCCGTTGCTACAATAATCATCGAGCCTACGGCTCCGGTCGCTAACCGAATCGATACACTACAAACGCCGGGTCCTATTCCTTCCAAAATAAACAATTGATATGGCAAACACTTATCATCAAATCTACCTGCAAACAATTTTTGCAGTCAAATACCGCGATGCGGTAATTGATAATGGCTGGAAAAACGACCTTTTTGCATTAATCGGCCATTTGATCACTAAAAAAAACGGCAAAACCATGATCATAAACGGAATGGAAGATCATGTGCACTGTTTTATTGGCCTAAGACCGGTTGCTTCTGTTTCGGACTTAATGAAAACTGTAAAGGCTAAATCATCAAAATACATTAACGATCATTCATTGACCACAAGGCGTTTTGAATGGCAGGAGGGCTACGGCGTTTTTTCATATAGCCAATCGCAGATCGACAGCGTTTATAAGTATATACAAAACCAGGAAACACATCATAAAAACCAAACATTCAGGGATGAATACCTGGATTTTTTACAGAGATTTAAAGTGGAGTATGATGAACAGTATATTTTCCACGATCTATTATAGTTATCGTAATGCTTCAGCAAAACCGTTAAGGGAACAAGCTAATAGCGGGACTGATATTAGGAAGAATGCAGAGGCATAGCCTCGATAATTATTGTAGCAACGGATTTTAATCCGTTGAAGGAGAAACAGGTCGTTCAACGCCGAGAACCGTAGGTTCGGTCCATATATGGCTCGTGTCTACGACACTCTGGTTTGCACGTGGGACGTTGTGCCAACGGATTAAAATCCGTTGCTACAAGATGTGTCGAGCCTACGGCTCTGGTCCCTCACTTAATCGAGATACCAGAAAAACAAGGCCGCACTATTAATAAACAATTTACTTGGCAAATACTTATATCAAACTACCCATAACGCCATACTATTCCTATTATCAGTATCTTTAAGATGACACTTCCCTGATGAAAATTGTGAAAAGAACGGATTGAATGAAAATCGTTTTTTTATCTGTGCTGTTGCTTTGTTTCCTGTTTACATGTAAAGCGCAAAACGCATGTAACACAGCGCCGTTTAGTCTTTCCAACCATTTGCGCAACCCTTCGCTGGAACAGGTACTTTCCACATGTGAAACGGTAATTGCTAACGATAGCCTGCGTCCACCTTTGTCTGCGTTTATCCCGTATTGGCAATTTCCTATAAAAGATTATGGAGCTGTTGAGTATTTTGCCCAATGCAATCAGTTTTATTATCCGCGCGATCCCGCAGACGAAATACGAAATCCCAATTCGCGTATCAACCGTTATCCTTTGGTTCCTCAACCCATTCCGGATGGACGTGGTGTAGTAGGTATGATTTGCAGGCGTTCGCCGGTTGGTACGCCGCTGGCAGATACGTTTGCCGCGAAAGATTACATCAGTAACAATCTTTTGCGGACATTAAAAAAAGATAGTCTTTACCGCGTCAGTTTTTACCTGGGTTTTGGTATAAAGGATACTATCGGAACGGGTTTTTATATATCCGGCTCTCCCATGAAAATTTCTATTTTTGGATTGGCTGACAGCAGCAAGATCCCTTTTACAAGCCCATTTGCCCATACAAAGCTTATAGGATGTCTTACACAGCAATTTAAAGATTGGGTTTGCCTTGGTACAAGAACATTGGCAGGAACTGCTGAATGGATAAAAGATAGTATCACATTTATCGCTCCTCCTATGTAAAGGTATGTGCTGCATCAGGCAAGAAAAAAAATGCTTAT
>JAZKBI010000005.1:0-232109 GCA_040388705.1 Bacteroidota bacterium
CTTAAAATTATAGAATATTAATCAGATACCTTGGTTATTAACACAGAATCTATGTGGTTCCATTAAGAATTTGAACAATATAGCCACAACTTGTCCTGCCAAATGCGTGGATAGAACACATAAGTTATAACACATAGTTATAGTTAGACATACGCAAATTAAATCGTGCGATTTTGTATATTTAAGTGTCAGCACAAATCTGAACTAATAACTTTTAAAACCAAAACTAATGGAAACTAAAAGTGGTCACCCCTCCCCTGCAGGCATTATGCAAATCGGAACCGGCTTTTGGGCATCAAAAATTTTATTATCTGCCATAAAATTCCAGGTGTTTACCAAACTAGCTGAGCGGAAAATGTCAGGAAAAGAAATGAAAGCTTCTTTAAACCTGAACTGTACAGACAGGCATTTTTATGATTTTTTAGATTCACTCACCGCATTTGGATTTCTCACCCGTGAAGGGCTGTTAGAGACGGCTATATATTCTAATTCGCCTGATACAGACACCTTCCTGGACAAGAACAAGCCATCTTATATTGGAGGCATTCTTGAAATGATGAATAACCGATTATATAAGTTTTGGGGCGATCTTGAAGAAGGGTTGATCAGCGGACTTCCACAAAATGAAGCAAAAGAAGGGCAGGATTTTTTTGGATTAATTTACCAGGACCCAAATAAGTTAAGAGAGTTTATCAATGCAATGAGCGGAATACAAATGGGAAACTTCATGGCTTTCGCTCAAAAGTTTGATTTTTCAAAATATACATCCCTGACAGACATGGGCGGTTCAGCAGGGTTATTATCGTTAATGGTTGCAAAGCACCAGGCGCATATGTCCTGTACCACGATCGATCTTCCCCCTGTTGTACCGATTGCTTCGGAAACTATTGAAAAATTTCATTTGACAGACAGGGTAAAAGCGCAAAGCGGAGATTTTTTTGCTGATGCTTTCCCTCACTCAGATATCATAACCATGGGAAACATACTTCACGATTGGGATGAAGAGAAGAAAATAATGCTCATGAAAAAAGCATATGAAGCATTGCCTGAAGGTGGGGCTTTTGTAGCAATTGAAGGGATCATAGACGACGAAAGAAAGCAAAATGTTTTCGGCATGATGATGAGTTTAAACATGCTGATCGAAACCGGAACCGGTTTTGACTACACGTTTGCTGATTTCAATAACTGGGCCAAAAAGGTAGGGTTTAGATCAACATCATTACTTCCATTGGCCGGGCCTTCAAGTGCTGCGATAGCTTATAAATAGGCCCACTAAAACAACCTACAATTGTATATTTCATATGAACATACAAGCACAGATCAAAGAGTATATTGCTACTCAACCTGAACCAAAACGCAGCGAAATGCAGGAGCTGCATGGCATCATCCAGGAACTAAGGCCAGCCTGTAAATTATGGTTCTTAGATGGTAAAGACAGTGACAATAAAACCGTGTCTAATCCTAATATTGGATATGGACATTACACCATGACCTATACCGGTGGAAAAACCAGGGAGTTTTACCAGGTGGGTCTCAGTGCAAACACCACCGGGATCTCTGTTTATATCATGGGGCTCGATGATAAGACATACCTGGCAAAGACCTATGGAAGCAAAATAGGCAAAGCGAGTGTAACCGGGTATTGCATCAAGTTCAAAACGCTGAAAGATATAAACATCGACATACTTAAAGCGGCGATACTATATGGGTTTGAAGCGCAGAAATGACTTTCATTTTTAAGTTCTCTGTGTAACTCCCAATCTCTGTATCTCTGTGTTGAAATAAAATACACTTAGCACTCCGAACCAGGATCTTTTTCAACACAGAGATACAGAGTACACTGAGTTACACAGAGAATTCTCAAAAGCAAAACACCATAATAAAAACAAACACGAATGAAAAGAATCCTGTTCCTGGTTATTTTTTCTTTATACATCCAGGCCTCTTTTGCACAGGATCCCTATATGGACAGCCTGAAGACCGTACTGGCCCATACCACAAAACCCATCGACCGGTTCAGCATCATTG
The DNA here is from genome assembly GCA_040388705.1 of Bacteroidota bacterium. Lineage (GTDB taxonomy): Bacteria > Bacteroidota > Bacteroidia > Chitinophagales > Chitinophagaceae > Sediminibacterium. The sequence goes on from JAZKBI010000005.1 coordinate 2,029, forward strand.
TAAAAATTGCTGAAACCAATCTTGTTTTAAAAGGTGGCGTGACAGATACTTCCCTGCACATTGAATTATTGAAGATAGCACAGCAATTGAAGAACGATTCATTGCTTGCCATTACCTACAACTGGATAGGCGCTTATATGGGATTTTTCAAAGGTGATAATACCTCGTCTTTGGAATATTATTTTAAAGCACTTCCATTGGCCGAAAATGCTCATGACAAAAGACGGATCAGCTCTCTGTATTTTGATATTGCACTCGTCTATTTTTTTCTCCAAAACAATGAAGAAGCTGGTAAGAATATCAGGAAGGGCGGTGAAAATTTGCCTGATGCCTCCTCTCCCATGTATCATTTCATGCTGGTGCAATACCAGCGTAATATGGCTAAGTATTATTTGCTCACCGAGCACTACGATTCTGCTTTACATTATGCACAGGCATTGGCTGAAACCAGTACCCAAATAAAAAGCCGGGCATTCTTGTATGGAGCCATGTATTTAAATGGTTCTATCTATGAAAAAATGGGAGATATGGAAATGGCTGATGTTTATTTTAAGAAAGCGATGGTTTTGAACAGCCAGATTGGAAGTAACTCAAACAAACTGGATTTTTATGAAACTTATATTCGTTTCCTGGTACATACAAACAGGGTAAAAGATGCGCAGGAAAGGACACGTGAACTACTTGAGTTCGGCAAGCAGGACAATAATAATAATATAAAGCTTTCGGCAGCCAGGTTTATGCAGGAGATATTTGAGACGCTCCATCAAACAGACAGTGCATATTACTATGCCAAGTTAAAAGATGAATTGAATGCTTCTATTTTCAGCCAGGATAATATTAATAAAACACAGGCACTCGCTTTCAATGATCAGCTGCGTATCATGGAAGACAGTGCAAAAAAAGCGGAAGAGGCCGAACAGCGTAAAGAGAATATTCAATATGCAGTAATTGCCCTTGGGATCATCAGCTTCATCATTCTCTTCCTGTTACTCAGTCATAGCTTTATTACAAGTACAAGGGCGATCGAAATACTGGGCGTGATCGCACTGCTGATGGTCTTTGAATTCCTCAATTTATTGCTCCACCCCTTCCTGGAAAGGATCACGCATCATTCTCCTTTGATCATGCTGCTCGCATTGGTTTGTATTGCCGCCTTACTGGTGCCATTGCACCACAGGGTAGAAAAATGGGCCACCCATAAACTGGTTGAGAAAAACAAAGCAGTAAGATTAGCCGCCGCGAAGAGAACGATACAGCAGTTAGATACGGGGTCGGATGAGTAGTTGTAGAAATGTGTAGTACCAATTAGACATTAAAAATGCACGAGTTATACAATATAAGTGGGTGATATTATTCTGTAGCGAAGCATGCGCCGTCAATTGCGAGGCACGAAGCAAACTGAGCTGCAACATTCTAAGAATCTGTAATTCGTAGCACAGATTGCTTCGTTCCTCGCAGCAATGACGATGCGGGCATCTTTATCTAAGCGAAAATCACGCCAAGACATTTTAAAGTCTAATTGATATAAACAAATAATTGATTGCGTATATTTAAGTAGTGTTTACGCTTTATGTGACAAATGAATTGGAATAATGACGTAAGGCAAACAGATGACCCGATCCAATTTTCAATCACCAATATCCCCTATGTTACAAAACATTTCTCCCCCCTCGTTTCAGGACCCAGAAATAAACCGGAAAGCTTCTAACCTGTTTAAGATTATTGCAGGGGGTATGGCCTTTGTTGCTGTAACATTTTCTATAGCGATATTTAAGCAACCTCAATTTGCTCTACGTTATCTTTCCATCATTCTCGTTACCTTCCTTGCGAGTAGCAGCATACTTTTTGTTCTGCGGAAAGGTTATATTAAGGCAAGCGCCTACGCTTATATTGTTTTCCTTTTGATAATGATCATTGGGTTTTCATGGACCGGTGGAGGTATAAAAGGTCACGGCATTCGGTTACTGCCGATCGTGGTTTTATTCGCAGGTTTAACTATCGGGCGAAAAGAGATCTGGCTGTTCGGTATTATTGCCTCTTTCGGAGGTTTTTTATTGGTTATGGCCGACTATTATAATATCCTCCCGATAACAGATCCACTGGGGAGTTCGGCCTTGATTTATTGGGTATATTCTACAACAGGCATTTTTTTGCTTTGTTACCTTGAATACCTCTCGGTTGGGGGATTGAATAAAGCCCTGAACGAGGCAAGAGCCGAACTAATGCTCCGCGAAAAATCAGAAGAAAAATATCGCCTGATCTTTGAATCATTCCAGGATGTTTATTATCAAGCAGACGCAGATGGCAAAATACTACTCATCACACCTTCCGTAAAAACCCGCACAGGTTATGATCCTGCAGAAGTGGTTGGCAAAGATGTGAGTGAGTTTTATGTGAATCAGGAGCAAAGGGATTCTTTTCTGTCAGAACTCAAGCGGACCGGTTCGCTTGAGAATTATGAATTGGATTTCCTGGCTAAGGATGGGAATATCATCCATGCGATTGTCTCAAGCCAGATTCTTTATGACGACGAGGGAAAAGCAAAGACCATAGAAGGAACCATTCACGACATTACCCAACGCAAGCAGGCAGAAGATATGCTAAAGCTGAAGAATAAAAAATTAACTGAAATAGCATTTCTTCAATCGCATATCGTTAGACGGCCGGTTTCCAATGTGATAGGGTTGGCCAATTTGATTAACAAAGATGATCCCACTGACCCAATAAATTTTGAGCTTATTCCAAAACTTGCCATAGCTTCAAAAGAGCTTGACGATGTGATAAAACAGATAGTTCAGAAAACAAGCGAAATTGAAAAGGTTGATTAAAAAGCCGGGCGCACTGTTTTTAACGCAGCGGACAGGGTCGAAACCAATCACTACGGTTTTGCCTTTGCTGATCCTGGTGGACATAAATTTAATGCACTGTTGATGGTGGAAGGGATGTAGGATTGGATTATTTTTATGAAGAACTGATTCTGTTCCTAAGTTGAGCAAAACAAATATGATTATGTCTTTCTAAAACAAAACACATGAACACTTCCGACACACACAATGAGCGTATGGCAAAAATGAGTTTCGCCACGGTCTACCCACTGTATGTAATAAAAGTGGAGAAGAAAGGCAGAACAAAAGAAGAATTGCACGAGGTGATAGAATGGTTAACCGGGTTCAACAACAAGAAGCTGCAGGAACTGATAAAAGAAAAAGTAAATTTTGAAACATTCTTCCAAAAAGCTAAGCTGAATCCCAATGCGCACCTCATCACCGGTATGATCTGTGGATATCGTATAGAAGACATCGAAAATACTTTAACGCAACAGGTACGCTACCTCGATAAACTGGTGGATGAGTTGGCGAAGGGCAGGAAGATGGAGAAGATCCTGAGAACTGCGTAAATCATGTTGAATTTAAAAGAAAGAATTTTCTAAGCGAGTGAGAAAGTGAAAAGAGATAGCCGCTGCATTATATAGCTTGTGCTTTGGAGTTGCTTAAAGAAGAAGAGGCCGCTATGAATTAGATAACCCCAAACCACAAACCCCAAACTCCAAACCAAATCCTACCTCGGCAGCCTATCACTAAAATAACCATACACCCATGTTCCCGTAATTGCACTTACCAAAGTCACGATCACAACTGTAGCACCCATACCTATCTGCGCAAATAGCGGTCCGGGGCAGGCGCCGGTCATTGCCCAACCAAAGCCGAATATAAGACCACCATATATTTGTCCCTTGCTGAATTTTTTTGGATGAAATTCAATCTGCCTGCCATCCAGTGTTTTTATTTTGAATTTCTTGATCAGCCAAACAGAGATAGCCGCAACCACTACGGCTGTGCCGATTACACCATACATATGAAAGTTCTGCAGCCTGAACATTTCCTGGATCCGGAACCACGACAACACTTCGGCTTTTACAAAAACGATCCCGAACAACATACCCACTACCCCATACTTAATATTCGTATACCATTTACCTGTTGAAGGCTCAAGTTCATCATTTGCATCGGGCAGATCTGCATTTGATCTCACTATAGCAGGTTCACCCGTTTTCATTTCGTTGATTGATATTGATTCTGACATATATTAATTATAAGCGCATGATAAAAGGGAGAAAGATATTGGCCATGATAAAACCACCTGCCATAAAACAAATGGTAGCAACCAGTGAGGGCCATTGCAGGTTACTCAATCCCATTATGGAATGACCGGAAGTACAGCCACCGGCATAACGTGTTCCAAACCCTACAAAAAAACCACCAACTACCAATAGTATAAATCCACGCAGGGTAAATAAACTTTGGAAACTGAAGATTTCCGGTGGCAGTTGGCTGGTATATGTATCCACATGATAACTGTGCAATTCTGCAACCAATGCAGGATTTACTTTTACCGGTTCCGGGTCCGCAAAGAATTGTGCCGCTATTAAAGCACCGATAAAAATGCCGGCAACAAAAAATAAATTCCACGCTTCTTTTTTCCACTCGTATTTAAAAAAAGAAATGTTGGCGGGAAAACAGGCGGCGCATATATGGCGCAGGTTGGAAGATATCCCGAAATGTTTGCCACCAAGGATCAGCAAAGCAGGAACGATCAAACCGATCAGTCCTCCTGCTACATACCAGCTCCAGGGTTGTTTTAAAAAATCTAACATGCTGTAAAGTTTTAATAATTATTCAGTGTGCATTTCCGAAGCTCAAAAAAAATGTCATTACGTAAAAGAATAATCAACCCCACTCACCTGGCTCAACAGCGTTTTTGGAGCATCAAGAATAATTGCGTTCATTTCGGGCGACGGCGACACCGGTGAATGAACGGCCAGATAATCTTTCAGCACAGTGTGTAAGGCATACGGCGAATTCTTTGCATTCATCACATTTGTCATCCTGCACAACATATCTGCAGGATCACCTTCACGCTCACAGGCACATATGGTATAAGCTTTTGCCGGATCCAGTGGTGCATTTCCTATCATAACCGATCTTACTCTTTTTCCATCTTCACCAAAGGCTTTAAATTCCACTTTCATTCCTTTGAATTTTACTACCCATCCGCCAAGTCTCTTCGAAGCATCCGCAGAAAAAACATTTCTTAATTCTTTTTCAAGCCATTCCATTATTTGTGCACCGGTTGTCGTTCCTGTACGAACCTGCGAATTTACAGGCAACATATCATACAAATATCCTTCTGTTATGGGGATATTGCCCGTACTATCTGCCCGTTTCTTAGGAGGACAAAACCGGAAGCCGTTTGAAAAAACCAGGTCAGTTCCGATCTTCCATTTCAATGCGTCGATGATCAGTGTGTCGATCGTATTCTCAACAACAAAATACCGGTACAACGGAATTTTACTATACCCGATCACTTTGTTGATGCCTTCATGAAAAGGCTGCTCGATATTTTTCACAATAGATAAAACTTTCGGATCAGGTTTATATTTTGTTTCATCTACTTCGATCAATGAATATTTGTGTTGTATGATCTTCCCTTTCTCTACCACAAGGTCAAGCCTTCCTACAAAAGAACCAAAGGCGCCGGGTTCCACTACTTTTGCATATTTACATTCAATAGGTTTACGCACTCTTTCATGTGTATCGCCACCAAGAATATAATCAACACCTTCACAAACTTTTGAATTGGCCAGGGAGATCTGCTGTGATAAACCAAGATGTGACAACAGTATCACAAAACTGCATTGTTCCTGATCTCTCAACACTTTTATATAGTGTTCTAAGTTCTCTTCCGGTTTTGTATAAACAATTCCCTTACTATAGGCGGGTGATTGGCGGATAGGCACCAATGGATCTGTATAGCCTACAAAACCGATTTTTATTCCTGCAATGTTCCATGTATAATACGGAGGAAAGATCAATTCGCCTTTCTTCCCGTTACCGATATCATGGTACATATTGGCACAGACCTTTGGTGATTCCAGTCCACCCAATAATCTCTGCATCGCTTCTTTGTAGTAAACCACTTCCCAATTACCCGGGAGGTATAAATTATAACCCATCGAATTCAAAATAGGCTGCAGCGCTTTACCTGTTGTTTCAACACTTAGCTGGCTTCCCTGGAACATATCCCCGGTATCGATGATAAAAGTATTTTTATTTTTTTCTTTTACCTCCTTAAAAAGCGTTGCAAGATTTGCGTAGCCTCCCGTTCTGCGAAAAACGATCCGTTCATTTTCCCAGAATAATTCATCATGAGGATACACCTGGCAGTGGACATCGGTGGTTTGCAGTATGGTTACCAATTGCTGGCCCGCGGGCAATGAATCCGCATCAATCGATTTACCGGCATCAACAGTTGTTTGTGAAGCGAAAGCTGAAAGTGGGTTAAGGCTCAATCCAAGTCCCGATAAAGTTGAGAAACGAAGAAAATTTCTTCTTGAATTATTCATGCGGGTCTATGGGTTTTGCAATGGCACAAAATAGAACAAGTATCGTTATCGCTAAAATTATTTTCGTTTGGCTTCGAAGGTCCTGTTGCTATCTGCCTTTTTTGCAAATCTAATTTGCGCAAATGTTTTACGATATGCAACAATGTGCGTAAATTAATTCGTACAATAACATCATTATGCAAGAGATGATCAACACAATACCATCCGATAAGGACCAACTGGATATTCTGGCGCACGCAATTTCAGACATGGGGCATTGGTCGTGGTGGGCATCCAGCTTTCCAGGAGTCTTCCAGGTAGAATTCGGTGGTACATTACTTTATTTCCCGCCTGCCAGCGAGGGCAACAGGCCGCAGACAAAGATCGCTATCCGGTTTTCAGACCCGGTATCTGTAAGCTTTCTTAACCGCGGCGAGGAAACCGATTTTGATTGGGTAGATCTGTTGCATGAAGACAAAATAGATTCACCCTCCTGCAGCAGTGAAGAATTTGTTTTTGGCAACCCTGAATATGCGATGCCACTGCTAAACCAGGCTAGCTCACACAAAACGGTGCATGGGTATGAACCGCTTGCGGGAGATTTTTTTAGCGAGCCGTTTTGTCTTGTGTTTTGGTGTGGCGATAACGGCCTCGCTGTTGCCTCAAAGGATCTCATGCTATTAAATCATAGTGGTGTTATTCCTGTTTCAAATGTGCAGGAGCTGAACAGGGAGTGGTGGCGCTACTGGCGGGAATACTGGGACAAAGCAGGAACGGCCGAGGCGCTTCCCAAAGATTTTTATTGCGAGGTAACCATTCCCATTAAAGGTTGATCATTTACACGTCTCCGACGAGTCTCCCAACGGGGACTCGTCGGTTTGAATGATATTGTTTAACAGATACCTGGTTCCGTTCTAAATCTGATTTTTAAGAATACACCGCTACCTGGCTGAATGGTAACTAAAGAAATTCGGTATATTTAGTATGCATCTTTCGGAAACCATTTTGTCCTGGTAGCGCAAAACATTTTTCTATTCTGCAAAATGCGGTAACTAAGGAACGCTAAAACAGTTTTATGACCAGGTTCTTTTCTATGCCTGATAAGGAGAAAGATTTCCAGAGCTACATGCTATATGTGCTCTGCATTTTGTGGGCAGTGATTACGGTCGTGATCTGTTCCACCGGGTTTATTCTCCGTCCGCACTTATGGGACCGTTGGCTTACATACGTTGTAGCAGCGCTGTTTGTGGCCATGTTTAATCTTACATTAAACCGCCTGGGCTATACCCGTCTCGCGAACTGGACATTTACCATCATGCTTTGGTTACTTCACACGATCCCTTGCTATACTGCTGGCGGCATCATGGCTCCGGGAATTTTAACACAACCGAGCCTGATACTTACTGCCGGTTTTTTACTTGGCTGGCGTGGCGGGCTGGCTATTGGTTTGTTAACGATAGGTGCAGATCTCTGGCTTGCCTATATAGAGTTAAACGGTTTGTTGCCGGTTCCAACAGTAAAGCATGATCCGTTCACGCGGTGGATAGCCGCCATCATACCGCTCGGAACCATCCTTGCCTTACAGTATTACGCTACTAACCACCTGCGCATCAGTTTAATCGCGCTTCAACGCGAAATAGTAAAACGCGAAGAGGCTGAAAAGGTGACACATCAAACAATGTACAACCTTGGGGAACGCGTAAAAGAACTAAAAACCCTCTATGCGGTAAGTCATATTTTGCAGGATGAAGAGACTTCTCTGAAAATACTTTTTCATGAAATCGCTGAAAGCCTTCCGGCAGGTTGGCAATATCCGGATATTACTGCGGCCCGTGTTTGTTTTGCTGGAACGGAATATGCCACGGGTAACTACAAGCCATCAGAATATAGTCAGCTCGCCGAAGTGAAAACTGATAGTGGTTCTGTACTGAGGATAGAGGTAGTGTACCTGCAACCGAAACCCGACCTGGATGAGGGTCCCTTTTTATATGAAGAGCGCAATTTGATCAATATGCTCGCCGACATGATCAAAATAAACCTCGAGCGGAGAGAACGCAGTGCGGAACTAAAAGATTATAAATACGCATTGGATCTGAGTTATATGGTAAGCGTCTCAGATGCGGATGGGTGTTTCACTTATGTAAACGATAATTTTTGTAAAGCAACTAAGTATAGTCCCGCTGAATTGTTAGGAAAAGATTTCAATATTATCAGGTCGGGTTACCATCCGCCTGAATATTTTGAGGAGCTGACCATTGCCCTGGGGGATGGTAAACCTTTTAGAGGAGAATTTTGTGACAAGGCAAAAGACGGTACGCTGTACTGGGTAGATACGACCGTAGTTCCATTTTTGGATAACGAAGGAAAAGTGTACCAATACCTGTCTATCAACTATGATATTACGGAACGTAAAGAGGCAGATGATAAAATCAAACAAAGCGAACAGTTGCTTAAAAAGATCACCGGCCAGATTCCGGGTAACACCTACCTGTTTGAGATCGAAGAGAGTGGCCACACCAACATACTCTTTATCAGCCGTGGAAAAGATACATTCAACCACAAATACAATTTCGAGGATCTATCAGAACGTCCTGAAACATTGAGAGATGTATTGTATGAAGAGGATAAAAGTAAATTCAATAATTCCATGAAGGAAGCTTATCGAACGCAATCGATTATCAGTTTTCAATACAGGATAGTTGTTGATGAAAATATCAGGTGGCGTTGGATGCAGGCTGTTCCGGAAAAAGATAAGAATGGAAAAACTTTATGGTATGGTGCAACAAGTGATATCACACCGCTTGTTGACTATATCGGTTCCATCGAACAAATCATTTTTGATATCGGGCATGTTATTCGAAGGCCCGTTTCTTCCATGCTGGGTATATCAAAGCTGATCATTGACGGCAAACTTGGAGAAGATGAGATCCGGGTGATCTCCCGGCAACTGTACCAGATATCAGAAGAAATGGACAAATTTATCAATGAGTTAAACTATGTTTATCAGCAGAAGCGACAAGACACAAAACATAATATTGACATTTCCTCGATAATCGACAAAAGAAAATCACTATTCAGTTGACCTGTTTTTTTTGCGGCAGTTAACGATTATTCAATTTCGCCACTTGTTAAAATTTTCAGACAATTGAACGAAGGCTGGTACGATTTTTTTGAAAATATCGGTCAACATCTTCACACCCGTTTGGACCAAATCCAAACGGCTTAAAAATTAAAACCTAATCATATGTCAAACAACAGTGTCTCGCTGCATAAGGTCCTTAAAGCAGCCCCTGAAAAAGTATATCGTGCATTTACCGACCCCAATGCCATGGCAGCCTGGTTACCTCCTTACGGATTCTTATGCATTGTGCACGAATTCGATGTGCGAATTGGAGGCGGCTATAAAATGTCTTTTACGAATTTCTCAACCGGCAATAGTCATTCTTTTGGTGGGAAATACATTGAAATTGATCCTAACAAGTCTTTGAAATATTCAGACAAATTTGACGACCCTAATTTACCGGGAGAAATGATTACTACGGTCTGGTTCAAACAGGTTTCTGTTGGAACTGAGCTTTCGATCACCCAGAAAGGTATTCCGGCGGTTATTCCGGCAGAAATGTGTTATTTGGGCTGGCAGGAATCAATAGATAAATTAACGAGGTTAGTTGAGCCGGAAATTCCGGATATGTAGACTGCAGATTGCGGTGATTTATTGACACTTTGGGAAGATAATTTCCCATAGATTCCTGATCTCCTCGTCTAAAAAAACCGGCACAATAATGGTAATACTACAAGTATGAATGACGGTGATGTCCGATAAATAAAAGAAGCTGTTCATAAACTGAATACTTCATAAATGTAAAGGAATAGGCGTCAAACAGGGTGTGTGATTTTATCGCACACCTTTTTTTAGGGGATACTCTATCCGCGCAATACGCCTATTTCCCGGGCACTATTTCGAGACAATCTTCTTTTTTATATTTATCAAGGCTCAATTGAAAAATACCATGTAGGGAAACACCCAAAGCCATATTCAAAAACGCCTGGCCCTACCAACAGGATAAAATGAACCTGCCTGTGAAAGATGTAGAAGCGGCGATCTCCTTTTATGAAAGGATGTTGAATTTCAGTGTTCTTTCAAGAAACGATAAACCATATAAATCGGTTATACTCGGGAGGGATGGGATCCAGATAGGCCTTGCAGAAAATGGCGGTGACCCGGAGCAGGATGGTTGTTTTTTTGAAGTTGACAATATCATAACAGCTTTAAAAGAATTGAATGCAAACGGCTTTGAGAAAGACGAATCTGCCATTGCTTTTCATAAACATGGAGATACTTCCTGGAATGTATTCTTCATTGTTGCACCGGATGGCCTTTGTTATTGTATTGGTGAAAAAATAAACGGGTAGTAATTATGCTGAATGAGATCCTATCAGATTTTTATGAGCGCGATATCCGCAAACTGATCGAAGAAGTTAAGTTGTTTAAAAATGACGAGGATCTGTGGAGAGTTGATGGATCGGTAAAAAATGCAGGCGGCAATCTTGTATTACATATCATTGGCGGGCTGAACTATCTTATCGGCACTACACTTGCGCAAACTGGTTATGTTCGCAACCGTGAACTGGAGTTTACGGATAGAGGTGTGAAAAGAGAATGGCTTGTTGCAAGGCTGGAAGAACTGATCCCGATGATCAACGAAACGCTGGCTAAGCTTTCCGATGATATGGAATCTGATTACCCGTTGATCTTCGATAATGCAAAGTGTTCCAACAGTTATGTATTGACGCAGCTATTGCTTCATCTAAACTACCATCTCGGGCAGGTAAATTATCTGAGGCGTATTTTTGAAACAACTCAATAGTGGGAAAAAAATAATACTATGGTAGCAAAATACCTTTGGGAAACAGGTTCACTGATCATCACCATTTTAGGCAGCCTTCATCTCTACTATACTTTCTTTACCAATAAATTTTCTTCGCGAAATGAAAAGATGGTGCAGGATATGAAGACATCTTTCCCAAACCTGACAAGAAGAACAACCATGTGGAACGCATGGATCGGCTTCAATGCCAGTCACAGTAGCGGCGCCATGTTTATAGGGATCATTAATTTTTACCTGGCTTTCAACTATTTCACTCTTTTACGATCCGATCATTTCTTTTTCCTTTTTTCGATCGTCACTATGGGCTTCTATGGATGGCTGGGGAAAAAATATTGGTTCAATATTCCTTTTGCGGGAATCATTGTTTCGTTGATTTGCTTTATTGCTTCTTATACTTTGGTACTATTAGGATAGTAGTTGAGCCCCATCCTTGCGTCCTTCGCGTTCGCCTGGCGCCCTTTGCGTTCCAGGTTTACTGCTGAATCTGCAACAATTTCGTGATATCGATGCGAACAGATTTACATGCGGGATATCAAGCAGTAACGCAAAGGCAACAAAGGACCGCAAGGATAATCTAATATGCTATCCGCCTATTGGCTTCTTGAACTTATCACTGTACTGCGCTTCCCTGCTTCCGCCACTGTTAACAGGATAGCGATAGTTTTTGGGAACGGTGTCCGCTTTTACCGGCTCTTCCACTTTAGCAGGGGCAACAGGTTCTTTTTTAACTGGTTCAACCTTTACACGCGCATCTTCTTTTGCGCGGATATCGGTCTTGCTGCTTTCTGTTTTTGCATGATCCGTTCTTTCGGGCGATTGGATCCTGCCACGCTCGATGGGTCTGTGTTCTTCTATGTGCTCAGGTTCTTCGTTTCTTTCAGGTTTTACCGGTTCCTGGATCTCTGTTTTATTGCTCTTCCCTGTATTTCCGCGCTCTATGGGTTCGTTATTTTCTAACCGCTTGCGTTCTTCTTCTTTCCTGGGCTCGAATGGCTCGTAATTTCTGGGTGTGGCGCGTTCATCTGCTTTAGGGCTTTCTATGGATGGACGATCTTCTACCCTGCTGCGTTCCTGTATCCTTCCGCGATCGTCCGGGGTTGGTTGCCGACGGTGGTTTAAACGGTCATCCTTATAGATACGAACACCGGCCATTGCATCCTGGTTACGGAACCTGTTTTGATAGGCGGTGTAATAGTTTATGTAACGTTCCCTGAACCTGTTTGCTCGCAGGTAGGGTCTTGTTTCATCAACCAATACTTTATAACTATTGTTCACATCGTAGTCACGATACTTGTTGGAGAGTTCACGCGAGAAAACCCATCGGCCATATTCGAAATAAATAAAATGGCGATTGGGTATATCGTACCAGGTATCTATTTCAGGCAGGTAATAATAGTTACCTGCGTTGTAAACAGGGCGCGAGGGCCTGAAACCACTATTCACACCTGTCCTTCCCTGTGCTTTTGTCTGATCCGCAAACCAGAAAACACAGGCAATCATCATCACTATGCGGAAAATTTTCTTCATATTCAATAGATACAACCGAGCAGCCAAACGCATGCCATAAACAAAGAATTTTGTTAGTTTTTCGTTAATGCCGGAAAAAGCGATGCGAAAAGAGCTATTGATCCTATAATTTACTTTAAATCCTGGAGGTTTTTTCAAAAAAAACTTCCGGTTTATTGTTATCAAGCTTGTAGTAAAAGAGAAAAAGGGACCCCATTCGATTGATTAGTTGAAGAACATGTTATTTAAGCCTATTTCCCTGTGCATTAAGCCAAAAAACTGTTCATAACCGGGTGCAAAACAGGTGCAGAACAATGACTGTAAATATTTGGAAAAAGGTGCTTAGCCGGTATATCTTTAGTTTACAATTGAGGGGCAGAAATCTGTCAAAAGAAAGAAGCAACTCAATCGAAAGCATCGGGTTAACGGATACCGGATCAAAGCATTGAGAAGATAGAAATCAGATTAAGCAATTAAGAAGATGGAAAATCGGATCAGGAAGTTGAAAAGGTAGATGTAAAACTTGATGCTTTCTTCTTTTATTACCCCTTATCGTTCCGCAATGATAGTTTATTCCTTCTTACTGTTCCCGTTTACAAAAGTTAGTTTTTTCATCAGATTACGATAAGTGTAGAGGCTGACGGTGACGATTATCATGGATAACCCCAAAGACGGTTACTTTAGCGTACCTTACCAAAATGAAAAAATCTACTACAGCGTCCATCCCTGCAAAACCAGCCAGGGTTCCGCGTAAAGAAAAAAAGATCCAGCAGAAAAAAAGCGCAGGCACGGGTTCTAAAACCGCATCGGCTTAGTTAATTTGAAAATTTGAAGATTTGAAAATTGGGAAATAATGGCCGCCGGTAATCTTTGAAGATCCTTAGTGGCAAATGTTTCTATTTTCAAATTTTCAAATCCCTGAATTTCGAATGACCTATTGCTTTACAAATGTTGGAAAGCGGTTGATAACCCTTTCCCATAGCCCATCATCAACGCCTTCGAGCCTAAAGCCATTGGAGCCATCTCCACAAAAATAAAGTACGAGTTTTCCTTTTTGGCGGTTGATCTCTTCGCTGAATGGCCTTAACCACATCTGCAGGCTTTTCGCAAACATATCTTCTCTTTCATCTGCCGGGATGATTCCATCGGGGTATTCATAAACCACTATGTTGATCATATCAATAAATTATGTTGCACGCTTTGTAGCGTTGCTAAGATTGTGCAATAAGGGGAATGTCTGACTAAGCGCAGGTACCGGCGGGTGGACCGCGAAGGGAATGATTCAACAAAAAAAAGGTCGTAGTAAATGGCGCACTATACGAAATGCTGAGCTGTTTCGCAAACAATGAGCTTTCTGATGCAGACAAATGTTCGGTATACAAAACCGCAGACTGCGGCTGAAATTTTTTATTTAACCGTATGCTGATCTTTTTTCCCGCAGCATCACTGTTCGAAAACCCATGCGCCACCTGCTTTACAGGTTTCGGGGCATGAAAGGCATCGCTGCTTAAACGATAGGTGCTCCCTGAGCGGTGATCAAAATAGGAAGTTAACTGTACAGTAAAAAATACAGCATACACCGCCAGAAGAGCCACGCGGCTTAAGAATTTTGCTATTTGAGCTCGGAATATCATAAACTATTACCCCATAAAGATAACAATATGGGGATCGCAGCAATTGCCGTTCATGTAAAGAAGATCATAATTTGAAATGTAACGATCCGAATGAAGGCTGCACGTTGTTAAAAGAAACGCGATGTTCAGCAAGGTGATTACCATGTACATTCAGATCGTCACATTTTTCAAATGCTTATTTAAAACGGAGGTTGTATACTACGCCAACACCGAGATTTTGTACATCGCTCGTATTGGCAAATACCTGGTTATAGAAGCCGAAGAAATTCCAATCATAGTTGTGATAACCGATCTTCGGTTTCACATAAAAGCCACCGGATGCAGAGCTTGCGTTTGTAAGAAATGAATAGCCGAGATCGGTCCCTGCAAAAAAACCGGAGGATTGCGGATAGTAATGTAGTAACAATCCCAACGGGATCACACCAAAATCGCTGCCATTGTTCTTTGCAAAATAATGCGTGTAACCACTCGCTAAACCTAACCCGAGATTTGGCGTTGCCATCCATTGTCCACTCAGTTCAAGTCCTGCTGCAAAAGAAGAAGCATTGGCAGTGTTTCCCACAGGCACACTTGCGGTTAAACCGGCTTTGAACCACGAATTTTTATTCGTAACAGTTTCCGCGTTCTGTGCAAATACATGGGCCATCATTAACAATGCTGCTGTCGCAAATAATAATCGTTTCATCTTCATAGTCATTTATTTTTTCACGATAGTCTCAAATTATATGCCCGGGGGTTACCTACCCTATTTTCATTACCAGGAGAATTGTTCGCGGAATTTATTGCACATTAATATCAAAGGGCCTTGAACGTTACTTGAGCATTATTGTGCAGTATCCTATTTAAATTATTCTCTGCACCCACTAATGATATTATTCATTTGCTTTGGTACCGGTGTATATGCATAACAAGTGATGCAACCTCTGCCAGGATTTGTTGTAATGGAAAACGTAAATACCTCTCCTTCTTTGATCGCTGCGGGGAAATCGCAGGGATTAGCTACGGTAAATACGTTTTCATATTTTTTACCCGACATAGAATCGGTCCAGTTACGGGCCATGATGAGCAATTCTACCGGTTCACTCAATAATTGAATAACACGTTGGCCGCAGATCCCTTTTTTAACCAGCTTTCCCTGGAAACAGTTTGTCACCATATTCTGAGGTTTGGGCGAGCAGCCGATAAAAAAAAGAACAAATAGTATGATGTACTGAATATTTTTCATGCATTGTTTCGGATGAGGTTTAAAAAAAATATACCATCGCACACTTTCGTATGTTCCCGCTGCTCGTGCACTGAAAATGGGATTAACAATACTTTTTGAATAATCCCCTGTTTTTGTTAACAGGAACATAAGTTCCTTCCCGCTGCATTTTTATGGTTATTTCTGGCATCATTTTTCGGCCTTGTCTCTCGCTAATATTCAATTAAACGAAAAGTGAGAAATGTATGAAAAAGATTTTTTCTTCTATGCGTCCAGGCGTGGTGATGATTTGTTGTGCCATGTCTGCTGTATTGTTGTTTTCTGCCTGCAGGAAATCAGACAACACACCAAATGAATTACAGGTAGCCGGACTAATGGCATTTAATCTTGCCATTGATAAACCTGGTGTTGTGATTACCTTATCGAACAACGCACTCACACCGGGTTCAATTCCATATACAGGATATACAGGCGGCTATTATAATATTTATCCCGGAAACCGGAACGTACAGGCCTACGATATCGGCAATTCCAATACGTCGATCACTAACAGCAACTATTTTTTTGATGTAAAGAAATACTATTCTTTATTTGTTGTAGGTGCGAACAATGTGTACAGCAATGTAGTGACGCTTGACAATTATGACAGTCTTTCCGCAAGCAATGGAAAAGCGTACGTGCGTTATATCAATGCCATTCCTGATTCAGCTAATCTCAAGGTGACCATTACCGGAAACGGAACAACGATTTCAGATGCCAGTGCCCGTTTTGCAACGGTATCGCAGTTTGCCGAGGCAACTCCCGGTGATATCACGATCAATATCACTAACGAAGGAACGGTACAGGCGAGCCGCACCATCACTGTTGCGCAGCAAAGAGCTTACACCATTTTGCTGATCGGCAAACCAGGTGAAACAGATGCAGCAAGGGCGGTGCAGATCAAATTTGTTGAGAATGGAAATTTGACGCCGTAGTCGTAGTTTTCGCGGTACCTAAACTAAAGTGGTAGAAATAATTTAAAACTCTTTAGGTGTTTGTAAAACACCTAATACAGTGATCGCAATACAGATAGGCAGGATGAAAAGATGAATGAGGCCGAAACCGGCGTACAACACATGCATTAATGTAAAAAAAGAAAGAAAAATGCCTTCTACGATTATGAAATAGGCAAAATTTCGTATGCGCGTTAGTGTAACGATCACCGCTATTAAACTGAATATACCGATAAGAAAGAACACGATCCAACCAAGAATGGCATAATTCGAAAAGACGGAAGCCCGCATCATTTCCTCAGGATAAGGGAATAATATTGAGTTATCGGACAGATAAAGCGTCATTCGGATACCGCGCACCATGCCAAGAAGCGCAGATATGGATAATAAGCAGATAGAAGCCTTCTGAAATTTGTTCATGAAATAGTAAAACTATCTAATGTTTTAAAACGGGAACAAGTTAAAGAAACAATCTTTATAAATTACTTTCCGGCAAACATTGCTGCTTAACCCGGGAAACTAAAGCCGGCCGCTATTATTGTATCACAAGTGCGCAAGGAACCGCAGAAAACTCGCAATCCTTTGCACCGTTCTTAATCGCCTGTCATCCTGCGATGCCGTTTGTCATTGTGCAAGCCAATTACTCACCCAAACACTATGAGCGCTGAGATAGTTTTGTATCTTTATTCAGCCAACTAGCCGCATTATGATGGAGATACCATTTTATCTTGCGCATTCTGTTACCAATTACTTCGTAACCATCGATCTAAAGGGAAATGTAATTGTTGCCAACGAACTACTGAACCAGAAAATTTCAAGATCACCGGTTGATCTGCCTGCCATTGATATGATAATGGAAGCTGACAGAAACAGGTTCTACCTCGCGCTAGAACAATCTATTGCAACAAAAGGAAACAAATCGGTTGTTGCACAATTCCGTTTTCGGGATGAAGATCCACGTGCATGGACGGAATGGGAACTCACCCTGCAGCCAGGTAATTGTATCACGGCCATTGGTCATGACATGCCTGTTGTATACGCGGAAAAAGAATTGGCCGATTCGATGATAGAGAGCCTCCCCTGTATTTTTTTCCTTCTTGATGAAGAGGGAAACAAATTGCGCTGGAACGAGAATTTCGAGATCGTATCAGGTTATTCAGCAGAAGAGATCAAAAATATGCATCCCCTGGATTTTTTTGATGAGAAAGATCATGCGGCTGTTAGCCAGGCTATTAATGATGTATTTACCCTTGGGTCAGGATCTGTTGAAGCGGAAATGATCACCAAAAATAAAGAGCGGATACCCTATTATTTTAATGCCCGCAAGGGGAATTATAACGGTAAGCCATGTCTTATTGGAACAGGACTCGACATCTCCTTACAGGTAAAAGCTTTGGAAGAGAAACATCAGAGCCATGAAAAATATGAATCGCTTTTTCAACAGGCATCTGATCCCATCATGATCACTGATTTCCAGGGAAATTTTATTGATAGCAATACCAGCATGTGTAAATTGTTCGGCTATTCCAAAGAGGAACTGCAGCAAATGAATATTGCACAGCTGATAGACCGTGAACAATTAAAAAGACAACCCATACGTTTCGACCTGCTTGCGGTTGGTCAGCACATTTTCAGTCACAGAACCATGTACCATAAAAACGGTACGGCTGTATATGTGGAAGCCAACGTTAAAAAATTTGGTGCCGACATGGTTATGGCCATCGTGCGTGATCTTACTCAACGCAGGATCATAGAAGAAACATTAGAGCGTTCAGAAAAAAATCTGAGACATGTGCTGTCAAGTTCTGCGGAGAATTTTTACATGATCGATCGCAACTACCGCATCACTTTAATTAACGAGGCTGCAGAAAGAAATCTTAAAAAAGCATGGGGCAAACCTGTTGAACTCGGAATGAGTATCCTGAACATACTTCCCGATGAATCGGCCGAACCCATCACGGAAAGTTTTGCCAGGGCATTATCCGGTCACAAGGTTGAATATGAATTGCATATTCCAATAGAAGGATTGCCTGAATGGGTATTGGTGAGCTTTATTCCTGTAACGGATGATGATGGAACGATCATTGGCGTATACGTGGCTACAAAAGATATCACAGAACGCAAAAGGACTGAAAAAGAAAAAGAGGGAATACTATACAAACTCAATGAACGTGTGAAAGAACTAACCACTCTTTACAAGTTCAGCCAGGTAATTCAGAATGATGAAGGAACGCTTGAGTCGGTGATGCAGCAATTGGTGAACTTATTACCGCCCGGCTGGCAATACCCAGAGATCACCGCTGCTAGGATCGTTTTAGGTGATAAGGAAATCAGTACTGATAATTTTGCTCCCGGCGTACACAGGCAGTCGGCGGTTTTCAATACATCGGATGGTACAGAAGGAATTATTGAAGTGATCTACCTCGAAGCAAGGCCCGCGGAAGCGGAAGATGCTTTTTTTATGGAGGAACGTTTTCTGATCAATATGCTTGCGGAAATGTTTCGTGTGTATCTAAACAGGAAAGAAGAAGCGGAATCCCTTAAAAAATCAGAAGCTAACCTGAATACCATTTTCGATAGTACAGATACGCTCTATGTATTGATGGACAGCAGTTTCCAAATCATGTCGTATAACAAACCCGCGGCTGAATTTGCAGCCAAAGAATTGAACCATGGCATACGTACCACTGACGGGTTCCTGGAGTATTTTCCCAATGAAAGACGTCCTGCTTTATTGGGCCAGTTAAAGAAAGCATTATCCGGAACTTATGTAAATTATGAATCATCCTATCCCCAGCCGGATGGTACTTTCCATTGGTATGATGTACGGATCTTTCCTATCGCAGGCGCCGACGGGCAACTGTTCGGTATTATGATGGCAGCGTTGGATATTACAGAGAAAAAATTACTTGAGCAGGAACTGCTCGACCAGAAAGTACAGGAGCAAAAAAAGATCACACGTGCCATGATCAAAGCGCAGGAAAAAGAGAGGAACCGCATTGGCCAGGAATTGCATGATAATGTGAACCAGATCCTGGCAGGTACAAAAATGTTCCTCACCAGCGCAGGAAAGAAAGATGAGAAAATAATGGGATTGATCAAATACCCGCTTGAGTTGATCGACAGCACGATCCGCGAGATACGCGCGTTAAGTACCAGGCAGGTAACACCCCTGAGAAATATACATCTGAAAGAATTGATCCAGACATTGCTCAATGATCTCGCAAAAAACACATCGATTGAAATTAATTTTACCTACACTCTTCCGGATGCATTGATCGACGATGACCTTAAGCTGAATATGTACCGTATCATCCAGGAACAGATCAACAATATTGTAAAACATGCGCAGTCGAAAAAAGTAAATATCGTCGTGGAAGCAGATAAGGGTACGATCAGAATAAGCGTGAACGATGATGGAAAAGGCTTTGATACCGGTAAAAAAAGAAAAGGGATCGGTATTTCAAATATGATCAACCGCGTGGAATCTTTTAATGGCCAGGTATCCATTGACAGTTCACCGGGTAAGGGAACAAGGATGGATATTGCGATACCATATTTATTCTGAGGCATTTTAAAAGAAAACATTTGCCACAGAAGACACAGATTACCACAGAAAAAATCTGTGAAAATCTGTGTATTCTGTGGCAAAAGAATAAATAAAGTTCTCTGAACAAGTGCCCCCACAAAATCCCGGAAATTGTTTAGTTTAGAAGACTATTAACCTAAACGAATGCATATGCCATCAAGTAAAGTTGTGCCGACCGATCAATCCCGCCGAAAATTTTTATACCAAACTGCATTGGGCTCTCTTGGCCTTATTTGTGCGGGCAGCTCCGCCTGGGCAAAAAATTCTATCAACCATTTGGTTAACAATCCGGATTCAAAGATCAAGGGTGTACAGGTTGGTGTGATCACGTATTCGTTCCGCAGTATGCCGGGCAAACCTGAACAATTGCTGCAGTATTGTATCGACTCAAATATCAGCGCAATAGAATTTATGGGCGATTCTGTTGAGGACTATGCAGGCAAACCTGTTAACACCGTTAAGTTGCCGCCACGCGTTCAGGGACAACAACAGGTATTGACCGATGATCAAAAAGCACAGATAGCTGCTTACCAGAAGTCGGTGGTAGACTGGCGTTCTTCTGTTGCAATGGATAAGTTTGAAGAACTGCGCAAGATGTACAACAAAGCCGGCGTAACTATTTATGCATTTAAACCCAATGCCCTGAACCCGAATAATACGGACGCAGAAATCGAATATGCTTTGAAAGCTGCCAAAGCATTGGGAGCAAAATCTGTTACAGTTGAACTACCAACCGATGCTGCACATTCAAAACGCCTTGGTGATCTTGGAGAGAAACACAAGGTCTATATCGGATACCATGCACACCTGCAGGCAACAGATACTGCCTGGGATACAGCATTGGCTCAATCACCTTATAATTCCATGAACCTTGACTGTGGCCATTATATTGCCGCAGGTGGTAACAATACCAAAGAAACTTTACTCGCATTAATAGAAGCCAAGCACGACCGCATCACCACCATGCATTTAAAGGATCGCAAAACAAAAGCAAACGGTGGCAGCAATGTGGTTTGGGGATCGGGCGACACTCCCATCAAAGAAGTATTGACTTTATTAAGAGAAAAAAAATACAAGATCCCAGCCACCATCGAATTGGAATACGATATTCCTGCAGGATCGGATGCTGTGAAGGAAACGAGGAAATGTTTTGAGTATGCAAAGGCGATACTTGAAGGCTGAAGATGATTTTGGAATTTTGAAATTGGGAAATTGGGAAATTTCTTTAAGTGCGGCATGCCTTCAATTTCAAAATTTCCCAATTCCAAAATTTCCCAATTAAACCCCTTTCATTTGAAGCGCTTACTCTCCCTCGATTTCATGCGCGGCCTGATCATGGTCCTGCTGGCCGTGGAAAGTGCGGGGCTGTTTGATCATCTGTTTAAAGCAACAGAAGGAAATATATTGAATGGTTTTTTCCTCCAGTTCTTTCACCATCCATGGAACGGTTTGCGTTTCTGGGATCTTGTGCAGCCCGCATTCATGTATATGGCTGGTGTTGCCATGGCGTACTCATTGCACAAGCAAAAGGAACAGGGCTTATCCTGGAACCAGTCGTTCAAAAAAATATTGAAACGTTGCGGCTGGTTATTTTTCTGGGGTGTGCTGGATTATGCCGTTCGCAAAACCGGTTTGTCTTTTGAATTGTGGGACGTGCTTACCCAATTATCTTTTACCACATTAGTGGCATTTCTTATTTTTCAGTGGAGCAACACCCGGCAGATCATCGTATGCATTGGTTTGTTGTTACTCACAGAAATATTATACCGTTTTACCAATGTTCCTGGTTTTGACCAGCCCTTTACCGATCAACAGAACATTGGCAATTATGTTGACCTGCTACTGATGAATAAGATCAACCATGGCGGTTGGGTGGCTATCAATTGCATTCCTACTGCTGTGCATACGATCGCGGGAGCATTGACCGGGAAACTATTGTTGCAGAAGAACAACCACAAATTAAGGACAATGATTGCATGGGCCGTCGCCTGTTTGATCATTGGTTATGGATTGGATCTTGCGGGTATCACTCCTATCGTTAAACGCATTGCCACAAGTTCGTTTACATTGGCATCCCTGGGATTTTGCTTATTGGGATTGGTTCTATGTTATTGGTGGATTGATACCCGCGATCATAAAAAGAACCTTTCCTTCTTTACCATTATCGGGATGAATTCATTGTTCATTTATTTATTCTTTGAGATCGTAGGTCATCGCTGGTTCAATGGGTATATCAACGCCATTGTCAATGGACTGCTGGGTTTCATCCATACACCTGAATTATTTACCCAGATCATTGCATCACTTTGTATTTTTGGTTTGGAATGGGGATTGTGTTATTTCCTGTACCGGAAGAAGATATTTTTTACAGTATAAAACGAACCTGTGATAAAACAAATCAATACAAGGATCAATAGTATCATTGCCTGTTTACTTATTACGGCATCAGTTTTTGCACAGGCCACAAACAGATCAAAACAGCCCAATATCATTTTTATCATTGCAGATGATCTTGGTTATGCAGATCTCGGTTGTTATGGCCAGCAAAAAACGGAAACGCCCAATATTGATCAGCTCTCAAAAAAAGGATTGAAGTTTACCCAGTTCTATGCAGGCACTTCAGTTTGCGCCCCATCACGCACAAGTTTTATGACGGGATTGCATACAGGCCACACAGTAGTAAGGGGAAACAAATCATTTGAACCTGAGGGTCAGACACCTTTACCAGACAGTGTGGTCACTATCGCTAATCTCTTACAGAAAAAAGGTTATAACACCGCCGCATTTGGCAAATGGGGTTTGGGATATATTACCACAAGCGGCGACCCAAACAAAAAAGGCTTCGACAGGTTTTATGGTTATAACTGCCAGTCGCTCGCGCACAATTATTATCCCGATCATTTATGGGACAATCACCAGCGCATTGATATCCCGGAAAATGAAACAAAAGATGCCGTGTATTCGGCAGATAAGATCCATGAACAGGCGATGCAGTTCATTGCTGATCAAAATAAAGACAAACCATTTTTTCTGTTCCTCCCTTATACTTTGCCACATGGAGATGTGATTGCGCCGCATGATAGCGTGTATTATTACTACATCAAAAAATTCAATGAAAAAGCTTTAACTCCTCCTGCAAATACTAAAAAGGGAAAAGTTTCTTTTGAGCCCTATCCTCATGCCGCATTTGCAGCCATGGTTAGCAGGTTGGATAAATATACGGGGGAGGTTTTAAGCGCGGTAAAGAAAAAAGGTTTCGAAGAAAACACGCTTATCATTTTCTGCAGCGATAACGGTCCTCACAAAGAAAATGGCGGCGATCCTGAATATTTTGGCAATAACGGTATTTATAGAGGTATCAAGCGCGATCTCTATGAAGGTGGGATACGTGTACCTTTTATCGCCTACTGGAAAGGGAAAATAAAACCAGGTGTAACCGATATGCCTGCGGTGTTATGGGATATGTATCCAACTTTACAGCAACTAAGCGGAATGCCCATCACGAAAAACATTGATGGCATTTCTATCTTACCTACCCTGTTACAAAACGGAACACAAAAACTGCATGATCATTTGTATTGGGAATTTCATGAGAACAATGGCAGGCAGGCGGTTCGATGGAAGAACTGGAAAGCCGTAAAGCTGAATGTAAACAACGCCGCGCAAACCATACTCGAGCTTTATGATCTTGCAAGCGATCCATCTGAAAAAAACAATCTTGCCTTACAACATCCGGATATCGTACAAAAAATGGAGGCAATGATCAAAGCAGATCATGTGGCGAATAAGGATTGGCCGCTGTTATCTGCCGAAAAACAATGATCGAATTTTGGATTTTGAAATTGGGTCCCGCACTTGCGGGATGGAATTGAAAACCGGCCTGCGCCTAAAGAAATTTCCCAATTTCCCAATTCCAAAATTCCAAAATTTGCATGTACTATCTTAATTGAAATTTCTCCCGATAATCACTCGGCGTCATCCCTACGATCTTTCTAAACACTTTCCTGAAGGCTTTCGGATCATTATAACCTGTATGGTTGATCACATCCGTCATCTGCCTATTGCTTTGTTCAAGTAATTTTTTGGACGCTTCAACACGAACCTGTTGCAGGTATTCGATGGGCGCGATACCGGTGACGAGTTTAAACCTACGCAACAGGTTGCGCCTGCTGGAGGGAATATCTTTGATGATCTCCTCTAAATTTTCGATCAGGTGATAATTCGTCTCTATTTTTTCCTGTACCAATGCAACGAGTTCATCGCCATGACTACGTGATGGAGAGAAGGTGCTGAAATATGATTGCCTGTGCCTGTCCATATCGATGGCAAATATTTTTGCGATCCGCACGGCAATATCACTCCCACAATGTTTTTGTACAAGATGCAATAACAGGTTAAAAGAAGAAGTAGAGCCACCGCTGGTATAGATCTTTCTATCCTCGGTAACTGTCTTGTCTATTTTCAAACAGATATTGGGATAGGCGTTGGCAAAAGCTCTCAATGCATCCACATGCGTAGTCGCGATACGGCCATCTAATAATTTTGTAGCGCCTAATAAAAAAGCGCCGGTACAAAAGCTCGCGATCTCTGCTCCGGCCTGGTATTGTTTGATCAGCCAGGGAATGAATGGCATATTCTTTTGGATCGTCTGTTGCATATTGGGCGTAGAAAAAGACGGAATAAGAACCATGTCCGGTTTCACATATGTGTTAATAGAAACAAGTGGGTATCCATG
Source organism: Bacteroidota bacterium (assembly GCA_040388705.1). Lineage (GTDB taxonomy): Bacteria > Bacteroidota > Bacteroidia > Chitinophagales > Chitinophagaceae > Sediminibacterium. The sequence goes on from JAZKBI010000005.1 coordinate 26,960, forward strand.
AAAACTGTTTTCTGGTTCTGCAGCAGCGCTTACAATTTGTATCCTGTAGAATGGCGCTTCACCTCTCTCAATATAGATCCTGTTCACCGCTTCAAAAACATCGAGTATAGCGGCTATGCTCAACAGGCGATAGTCCTCCGGCAATATGATCCCTATCTGCAGCATGATATAATATTTACTGCAAGTCTACTCATTTTGTCGCAAATGCCCCCTATTCTTGACATGATCAACACCGCTTTCTCTGATGTATTGGTGTACTTTTATGCTAACAAATTCAACATGGTGTATGCACAATCCAAAAACAAAAGATATAGACGAATATATTTCACTTCAGTCTGAAGATTCTGTTGAAGGATTGGAAAAACTCCGGCAGGTCATCCGTTCAGTTGCGCCCGATGCAGCGGAACTGATCAGTTATCATATGCCTGCATTTAAATACCATGGCATGCTGGTTGGTTTTGCAGCCTGGAAAAATCACTACGGTTTTTATCCCTGGAACAGCAGCACGGTTAATGAGTTCAAGGAAGAGTTAAAAGGATATGACACTACAAAAGGCGCCATCCAGTTTCCTAAAGACAAACCATTGCCTGTAGCGCTGATCAAAAAAATAGTAAAGGCGCGTATGAAACAGAATATCGAAAAAGAAAAATATAAGAAATCAGCTAAAAAATAATTTCATTCTTAAAATCAAATACAATGCAAAAGATCACCCCTTTTTTGTGGTTCGATAACAACGCGGAAGAAGCGATTGCTTTTTACACTTCTATCTTCAAAGACGCAAGCGCCGGTAACCTGCACCGTATGCCCGATGGGAAGATCATCACCGGTACTTTCCAATTGCATGGCCAGGATTTCATGGTATTAAACGGGGGCCCAATGTTTAAATTCACACCTGCTATTTCATTTTTTGTGAACTGCGCTACGCAGGAAGAAGTGGATGAACTTTGGGAGAAATTACTCGCAGGTGGCGGTTCAGAAGAAAGATGCGGATGGTTAAAAGACAAATTCGGTTTATCCTGGCAGATCATTCCCGAAGCGCTCGGAAGACTAATGGGCGATAAAGATCCTGTAAAAGCCAAACGCGTAATGGATGCGATGCTGACGATGAATAAGATCGATAGTGGGAAATTGCAGGAAGCGTATGATGGAGAATAATTAATAATTAAGAATTAATAGTTAAGAATTAGAAGAGCACAGTAACCAATAGTTAGTAAATTGGTACTATCAAGCAATTATTAATTATTCACTATTAATTATTAATTAACTCCCATGTTTGCCAAACGAATTGCTTTCACCTGCATTGCCACCGTATTTACGGCCCATAGTTTCTCTCAATCACCCGCAATACCAGATAAGCTTTTTCCTGCGCAAAAAGCAGCCATGAATGGTTTTGTGGGAGAGAAATTGCAGGCGTCCTATCAAAACCGTATCCTCGCGCAGGATGTGGATCGTTTAATAGCACCATTTAAGAATCGTACAGAAGCCAGTTGCTGGCAATCGGAATTCTGGGGTAAATGGTTTACATCGGCGGTGCTCGCGTACCGTTACCATCCCGATCCCAAATTGAAAGCTATACTTGATAAAGCGGTAACCGGACTGATCCAGACTCAAACACCCGATGGCTATATCGGCAACTATGCGGAAGCTAAACGCATGGATCAATGGGATATCTGGGGAAGAAAATATTGCATGTTGGGATTGATCGCTTATTATGATCTCACCAACAACGCACAAAGTTTAGATGCTGCAAAAAAAGTTGCAGATCATTTAATGCAGGAACTACAATCAAAAAATGCAATACTGGTAAAAAAAGGAAATCACCGCGGGATGGCCGCCAGTTCTGTATTGGAACCTATCACGCAATTATATACCCGCACCAAAGACAAACGCTACCTCAATTTCGCCGAGGAAATTATACGCGAATGGGAAACGACGGACGGCCCGCAATTAATCTCCAAAGCAGGCACTGACGTATCGCAGCGTTTCCCAAAGCCCCAGAACTGGTTTAGCTGGGACCAGGGACAGAAAGCCTACGAGATGATGTCCTGCTATGAAGGTTTGCTTGAACTGTACCGCATCACAGGAAAACCGCAATACAAAGAAGCAGTTGAAAAAACATGGGCCAATATCAATGAAACAGAGATCAATATCGCCGGTTCAGGATCGAGTGTGGAATGTTGGTTTGGCGGTAAGCAATTACAAACCATGCCCATTGCACATTACCAGGAAACCTGTGTTACCGCAACATGGATCAAACTCAGTCAACAATTACTGCGGCTTACCGGTGAAACAAAATATGCAGATGCGATCGAACAAACTTATTACAATGCCTTATTAGGTTCCATGAAACCGGATGGTTCCGACTGGGCTAAGTACTCCCCTCTTGCCGGCCAACGTTTAGAAGGCGGCGACCAATGCAATATGGGATTGAATTGCTGCGTTGCCAGCGGCCCCCGCGGTTTATTTACATTGCCACTTACTGCAGTGATGAGTGAGAAAGATGGTGCAAGGGTTAATTTTTTTGTTGATGGAGATTATCATGTACAAATTCCCGGTGGCCAGTCAATAGATATTACCCAACAAACAGATTATCCTGTTTCAGGAAATGTCAAATTGAAACTATCATCCACACAAAATGAACCTTTCACAGTGCGTATACGCATCCCGGCATGGAGCAAACAATCTTCTATAATCATCAATGGTAACTTTTTCAGCAATGCACCCGCGGGACAATATCTAGAAATAAAAAGAAACTGGAAAGCAGGCGATGTGGTTGATCTTACCTTAGACATGCGCGCTCACTTGGTACAAATGGGTGAAACGCAAAAAAGCGTTGCTATCGTTCGCGGCCCGGTAGTGTTGGCCCGCGATGCTAGACTCGGCGGTGCCAATGTAGATGAAGCTGCCAAACCGGTATTGAATAAAGATGGTTATCTAGATCTCGAGTCGGCCGGATTAAATAGCAAAGGCACCTGGATGCAATTCAAAGCGCCATTCATTCTTGAATCACATAAGGAAGGCCCGAATAAACCAGTTTCGTTGCTACTGTGTGACTATGCCTCCGCAGGAAATACTTACGATGAACGCTCACGCTTCAGGATCTGGATCCCGCAGTTGTTTGATCCAACTAAGTGACTACATTTTGGAATTTTGGAGTTGGGAAATTTTGAAATTTGCTGCACGTGCAGAGTTTAAGACAATTTCAAAATTTCCCAATCTCCCAATTCCAAAATTATTTCACTTTTTTCAAATCCAGATCCTGGAAATCAAAACTAAAATCAGTCAACGGAGATATTGGTTTCATTTTTATTCCGACTGGTTTCCCATCTGCATCAAGACTGAACATCACGTAGGCATCGGCATCCATGCTGCGGTCGATCCATTTTGCGATGAACGTGCTGCCTTTGTAGGGAAGCATTTCACCACTCAGTTTAGGTGAGCGTTTTGAATCGAACCAGGGTTTCCCATTCTTGATTGAGATCACGACATCGCCAAACCATTCGTCTCTATAGGTTCCCATGAACATTTGTAGATCTGTTTTAGCGGTATTGCTTTTTTGTTGTGTTTCTATATCAGCCCAGATCTGATCGGTGACCTTTTTTGCATTATCGTTCGATGCCTTTATCCTGTCGCTGAATGCGGTTACCCAATCGCTCGATTTAATTCCGAGATAACTATCCTTGATGGTATTCGAGATCGCAGTAAAAGCAGCGCCCACCTGCTGATTGGTGAACACGATGATCCCCAGTTTCATTTCAGGAAACAACATAACCTGTGTTACGATACCTGCAAGTCCACCGGTATGTGTTACCTGCTTGTAGCCTTTCACATCACTCAATCCCCAGCCTAAACCATAGGAAGAAAAATGCACGTTGTACGGCGGCGATGTGCGCACGGGGATGATGGTTTGTGGTGTCCACATATCGTCATGCACTCTTTCGGAGAATAATCGTTTGGTTAAGCCATCGCCGTATTTACCATTCTCCATCTGCATGATGATCCATTTGCTCATGTCGGTGAGATTGCTCCAGATACCACCGGCAGCATTCGCCTGTTCACTTAATACGCCATTGATTGGCTCTACTTTTCCGTTAACGGGTGCATGTGCATCTATCGCATTCGTTTTATTTTTTACCCTTGAAAAAGAAGCCGCACTACCTGTCATATTCAAAGGCTGCATAATGCGCTTTTCAATAAAATCTTCCCAACTCATACCCGAAACTTTCGCGATCACTTCACCTGCAACAATGTAAAGGTTGTTGTCGTAATCATATTTTGTACGGAAGGCTGAAACGGCTTTTAAGTAGCGGAGATTATGAATGATGTCCTCTCTTGTAAAATCAGATCCATCGGGAAACATCATCAGGTCGCCGGCGCCAAGACCAAGGCCACTCCTATGCGTAAGCAGGTCGCGGATGGTGAATTCTTCGGTTACATAGGGATCATATAATTTAAAAGCAGGAATATAATCCCTCACCTTATCATCCCATTTCAACTTTCCTTCATCGATCAACATCCCCAATGCCGCAGAAGTAAATGCTTTGCTGTTGGATGCAATGCCAAATAAAGTATTCTCATCCACTTTCTGCATCGTTTTTAGCGATCGTACACCATAGCCTTTTGCATGGATAACCTTGCCGTCTTTGATCACCGCTACTGCAATACCAGGTACATCGAAGGCTTTGAGTGTCCGTTCCACCAGAGTATCGATCTGTGCTGAAGTAATGGCCTGTGCATTCACGCTGGGGTGAGAGCACAACAGAACGAAGGCAAAAGATGCTGCAAAAAATACCTTTCTCATGAATAAATGATTAATGATGAATGTGAGTTTGAAAATACAATAAAAATTCAGAGAAAAATAATTGCCACAGACGCCACAGATCAGCACATAATTTCTCTGTGTTAATCTGTGGCGTCTGTGGCAAAAAAAATTGCTACACGGCTAAACTCTACTCACTCATATCGTAATGCCTCGATCGGATCAAGCCGCGATGCTTTTTGCGCAGGATAGTAACCAAAGAAAACACCAGTTACCGCGCAAACCACGAAAGAAAGGATAATAGAAGATTCAGAAACCAACGTGGGCCATGAAAGAAATACCGTTACCAGTTTCGCCGCTGTAACACCCAATACAACACCGATAATGCCGCCGGTGATGCTGATCAGGATCGCTTCTGTCAGGAATTGCAATAGTATATCAATGCCTCTTGCACCGATGGCCATACGCAGACCGATCTCTTTTGTTCGTTCTGTCACTGATACATACATGATGTTCATGATGCCGATACCTCCTACCAACAGTGAGATCCCGGCAATAGCAGTAAGCAAAACGGTTAAAAGCTGGCTGGTAGAACTGATCGTATTGATCAACTCCGCCTGGGTACGTACCGTAAAATCATCATCCTCACGAGGTTTCAGGTTGTGGTTCGCACGGAGTATGGCTGTAACTTCTTTAGTGGCTGTATCGGAACTTTTTTCATCAACAGCAGAAGCATAGATCGTTTGTATATAAGGAATGGCCAGTATTCTTTTTTGCACGGTGGTATAGGGAGCAAGAATGATATCATCCTGGTCCTGGCCAAATGTGTTCTCACCTTTTTTCTCAAGGATACCGATCACTTTAAAAGGTATCTTATTAAAACGTATGATCTTGCCAACAGGATCCTCGCCTCCTGCGAAAATATTTGCTGCAACGGTTTGTCCAAGCAGGCAAACCTTATCTGCTGTTTGTACGTCCTCATCAGTAAATGGAATACCCGCACGTAATTTCCAGTCGCGTATCGTAAGGTAAGAAGGGCTTACTCCTTGTAATGAAGTGGGCCAGTTAAGCGATGAACTGATAGCCTGCCCGTTTGCCTGCACAGCTGGTGATACATCTGTAATAAATGAAGCCTGTTGCTGAATAGAAACAACATCTTCTACTTTCAATGTTCGTAAGCCGGAAGATCCCAACCGCGCTCCGCCTCCGACAGTGGCATTGCTGAATGGCCTGATCGTGATCATATTTGATCCCATGCCCGATAGCTGGTTCCTGATACTCTGTTTGGATCCTTCGCCGATAGATACCATCGTGATCACCGCACCAACGCCTATGATAATGCCGAGCATAGTAAGAAATGCGCGGATCTTGTTCCGCAACAATGCTTTCCATGCAAGGGCAAAAAGATTAATAACATTCATGGCGTTTATTTATGATTGATCAGGATCTACGGGTAACGCATCTAATGCTTCTTTTGCAGATTTTATATTTTCATTCTTTGTATCTTTTATTACACGTCCGTCTTTTAGTGTAACAGTGCGGCTGCTAAATGCAGCTATATCCGGTTCATGCGTTACAAACACGATTGTCTTTCCCTGCTTGCTGTTTAGCTCCTGGAAAAGTGACATGATCTCGTAAGAAGTTCTTGTATCAAGATTGCCGGTGGCTTCATCAGCCAATATCATTACCGGCTCATTTACTAATGCGCGTGCAATAGCAACGCGTTGCTGCTGTCCGCCTGATAACTGGTTGGGCAAATGATCCAGGCGCTCTCCCAAACCCACCGCCTGCAATGATTTAATAGCTTTTTCACGACGCTCTTTAGCCGGTACATCTTTGTTGTATAATAGGGGAAGCTCCACATTCTCCACAGCAGATGTTCGCGCAAGTAAATTGTACGACTGGAATACGAAACCGATCTTATGATTGCGGAGTTTTGCCAGATCGTTGCGTGAAAGTTCTTTTACATCTACACCATCGAGCAGATATTTTCCATCGGTAGGTTTGTCGAGACAACCTAATATATTCAACATCGTTGTTTTCCCCGAGCCGCTGCTGCCCATGATGGTAACAAATTCTCCTGCCTCAACAGTAAATGAAACACCTTTCAGCGCTTTTACTGTTTCACTGCCCATTTTAAATTCACGTTTCAGTTCGTTTATATCGAGGATCTTTTCTGCCATGTGTGTTCCATTCATTATTTGAAAATACCGTGTATCTACCTCTGCCCACCACCGCCTCCGCCACCACCACCGGCGGGTCTTCTCCGATTATTATTTCTTGCCGGCATAAAAGGACTTTTTGCTGCGGCCGCATCTTTTTTCTTGACCTTCAGGTACCCGGTGATCACTTCTTCGCCTTCCTTTAATCCGGATATTACCTGCACGATGGTTTTATCATCCAGCCCCGTAAATACCGGCCTGCTGATAATTGTAAGGCTGTCTTTCTTGATCCATACAAGCCCTTTGTTTACAGGGATACCCATGCTGTCGGCATTTATCCGCGATCTGTTTTGCCGTTTTCCACCTCCCTGTCTTCCCCCACCCTGTTTGCGAACCGGTTTATCTAAAGAGAGATGAAATTTTTCGATCAACAGAGAGTCAGGTGTAAATACCAAAGCGGCCGCAGGAATGGTCAATACATTATTTACTTCACGTGTATAAATGGTGATGTTGGCGGTCATGCCCGGTTTTAGTTTCATATCGGCGTTGGGTGCATCAATAATTGTGATATAGGTTACAACATTTGCTGATACTGATGAACGAAGCCTGATCTCTTTCACTTTTCCCGCAAATGTGTCTGTTGGAAAAGCGTCTACTGTAAAAATTACGCGCTGGCCCTCTTTTACACCTCCTATATCAGCTTCATCAACAGAAGCCTGCACCTGCATTTTGGTGAGGTCCTTTGCAATACTGAAAAGCGTGGGCGTATTCAGACTGGCGGCGACAGTCTGTCCCTCACTTACACTGCGCGATAGAACCGTTCCATCAATTGGCGAATAGATATCAGTGAACGAAAGATTTTTTTGTGCGGTTCTCAACTGGGCTGAAATACTGTTCACATTATCTTTCGCGCTGTTGTATTGATAAGTGGCCGTTTCAAGATCCGCTTTGCTGATCGCTCCTACAGTGTATAATTTGTTTTGCCTGTCGAAATTACTTTTCTGGTAAACCACGTTAGCCTGCGCCTGTTGCAACAGCGCAGTGTATTGTTCTACCTGCGCCTGTGTTAACGATTTATCTATTTGCACAAGCAGTTGTCCTTTTTTTACAGTTGAATTAAAATCAGCAAATACTTTTTTGATAGTACCCGATATCTGGCTGCCTACGGCTACCGTATCAACCGGCTGCAGGGTACCGATCGCAGTGATGGTATTAGTCACCGAACCGTATGCTACTTTTTCAGTTTCCAGTATGATCACTTCTTCTGCCTTCCTGAAGAAAAGCAACCATATAGCGACCACCACAATAATTGTGATGATGATTATTGCGATCCATTTTGATTTTTTCATTGTCCTGGTACTTTATCGTTGACGGATGCCGTTAAAAACTTACCGGCATGCCCATATAGAATTGATATATTTTATTATACAGCGCTGCATTGTATTTAGCCTGCGTAAAAGTTTGCAACGCCTGCACATAGGCATTTTTCTGCAGTAACAATTCCACGGTTGTTACTGCTCCAAGACGCAACTGTTCATTTGTGATCCGGTAGATTTCTTCATTGGTTCTCAATTGCGTTTCTGCAGCAGTATATCGTTCCTGTGCATTCAAAAGGTTTACATAGGCCTGTTCAACCTGGTTATTTAAAATGTTTCGTGTATCGGCCAGGTTCAATTGAGATTGTTGCCAGAGAAGTTTTGATTTATTAATATTTGTTTTATTCACCCGCCTGCTGTAGATCGGTATGCCAAGCGTTACGCCAAGTGTCTGGTAAAAATTATTATCAAGTTGTGCAAGATATTTGGCGCTCTGGTTATCAGAATAACCTGTGGCGAGTCCCGCGCCTACACTTACAGAAGGTTTTGCGGCTGCTCTTGCTTTCTCTATTTCTATTTCAGATATCTGCACCTGTAATTGTCCGTTTTGCATCTCGGGCCTTTCCTGTTGGGCCAATTTTTGCGCTTCAGGTAATGATGGCAATGCTTCCCGCACACGAATGGTATCAGGCGCGGTGATCTGAAGGTCATAGTCAGGAGGTAATAGCAATAATTGTTTTAACGTAACCGTATTCAAACGAAAAGTATTGTTTGCATTGATGAGGTTAAACTCATCACCTGCAACCTGCGACTGAAACTGGAGCAGATCCTTTCGGGCGATGCTTCCCGCATCAAACCTTTGCTGGCCCTGTTGCAACTGTTCTTTAGAAGTTTCCAGTACGGACGTGAGTGTGGTTATGTTTTCTTTAGCAAGGAGTATATTAAAGAAAGCCTGCGCAATGCTTAAGGTAATGTCATTCTCTGTTTCCTTCACAGTAAGATTGGCTGATTGAACAGAAAGTTCCTTAACCCGAATATCGTTCCGCAGGTAGCTGCCATTATAAATAATCATGGAAGAATTAACACCGTAGCTGCTTGAAAAATTAGACTGTGTCTGAACCCCGCCTGCACCTGAACCGCCGTTTTTGCCATTCACCAGGTTTTGTGAGGCAGAGCCATTCAGGTTCGGTAAAACGGCAGCCCTTGCCTGGAGCAGGTCTTCCTGGGTTGAAATGGTGCTGAGACGTAGACTTGCGATCGTTATATTCTTTCGTTTGGCGTATGCAATACAATCTTCCAGCCGCCATTTTACTGGCAGTACTGAAGGCATAGTATCCTGGGCCTTAGGCTGGCAGGGAAGCGCCAGCCATAAGATCACCAGCACAGATATATACTTATTCATACAAATGCGGTCTTCGGGAGCTTACATAAATATTCATTGATAAAATGTATTCAAGAAGGAGTTTAGACAGACGTTTACCTTGTATCGCGCCGATCCCATGCCGGTCACGCGCACAAAAGCAACATCGATATCTCTACTGAAAAAAGGATGCCATGAGCATGATTTGCCTGGGAAGCAGATTCCCAAAAAAAAATCACCACAGGGAGCAAACAAATCTATGCTCTCTATGGCGATTAAAATGATTGTGATTGTTCTACGGATTTCTCTGCTTAGCCCGTTGCATCGGGTTCGTTGCAGGCGCTACAGTTTGCCGCGCACCCGGCCCTACAAAACCTACCTGTGTGTTCTTAAACAAAGAAAATTTAGTCGGCATCTCCTTCACCGGCCATTGGCCGTTTGCTTCATTGATGTCTGCCGTTTCACGGTTAGGGTCGAGTTTAACGGATGCCACTTCTTTATCTTTAATAAATACTTTGGTGACCTTTTCTTCATTCAATAACCAAATAGTGACGGGTATCTTATCTACCTGTTTCGTTCCGTCTTTAAAAGTCCATTCAAGTATGATCGGCATCACCAATCCGCCGCGGTTGCCAAATTGTAATTCATAAAAATATTTATCCTTCCATTTGCCGAGATTCTCATTGTCGATGCCCGCTTTGTATGTATCATCTTTCAGTTTATCGGCCTGCTCCTGGTTATACCATGCATCAGCATTCCGGTTGTAGTAATAGAAATCACGGAGGGTGGTATCAACATCTACATAAAATTTAATGGACTTATCATCCTTATTACGTAAACGGTTGATATCATTATACACCGAAACGCCAGTCAGTGTTGGGGTTAAGGCATCATCTACTTTAAACACTTTTACACTGTCAATGGAAATATCAACCGGGTCAGTTCCAAAATACCAGCCGCGCCAGAACCAGTCGAGGTCAACGCCGGTGGCATCTTCCATAGTACGGAAAAGATCTGCAGGTGTCGGATGTTTGAATGCCCAGCGTTTGGCATATTCCTGGAAACCAAAATCAAATAGTTCTCTTCCTAAAATGGTCTCGCGCAAAATGTTCAGACCTGTTGCAGCTTTTGCATAGGCATTCGATCCTACTTTGCTTACCGCATCACCTTTGGTCATGATAGGTTCCAATTCATTTTTCGCTAAGCGCATATAATCTGTGATCAGGTGCGCGGGGCCACGGCTGGATGGATAATCCGCATCAAATTCTCTTTCGGTAAGAAACTGGCAGAAAGTATTCAATCCTTCATCCATCCACCACCACTGGCGCTCATCGCTGTTTACGATCATAGGGAAGAAATTATGTCCCACTTCATGTATCGTTACACCAATACATGAATTTTTTGCGGCCTCCGTATACGTTCCGTCAGGCGCAGCTCTTCCGGGATTCATCGCGAGCATCGGGTATTCCATACCGATCGCTGCTTCCACTGATTGCGCTACCGGATAGGGATAAGATATCGTGTACTTCGAATACGTTTTAATGGTGTGCGCAACCGCTTTGGTTGAATACCGGCGATAGATCGGATACGCTTCTTTTCCATAATAACTCATGCACATCACTTTCTTTCCATCCACATAAGCGGGCATCGCATCCCAAACCAAACGGCGGCTTGTGTTGAACGCAACATCACGCACATTATCTGCTTTGAAGATCCACGTTTTTTTAGCTGTGCTTTTTGTTTTTGATTTTTCAAGCGCTTCTGCCAGTGTTACGATCTCTACCACATCTTTTGCCTGTTGGGCATTCTGCCATCGGTCAAATTCTTTGGCAGACATCATCTGTTTATAATTCACACACTCTCCTGTTGCAGCAACCACATGATCCGCGGGAACGGTGATCTTCAGATTAAAATTACCGAAATTCAAAGCGAACTCAGCACCACTGCGAAACTGCAAATGCTGCCATCCTTTGAAATCGCTGTACACAGCCATTCTTGGATAGAATTGCGCGATAGAATAAAGATTGTTATCATCATCAGCAAAATGTTCATATCCACCGCGACCGTAACGTGTTAACTTATCCGGTACCTTATAGTTCCAATCGATCGTGAAAATAAATTTCTGTCCTGGCTTTAAAGGTTCTGCCAGGTCAATACGCATCATGGTTTTCACCAGTGTATATTTAATGGCTTTGCCGGTTGCATCAATCACTCTTGTAAGATTAAGGCCATAACCATCGAGTCTTCGCCATGGCTCCAACGCATTCAATTGCTGATCTGTCATCCTGTCTAATATCTTACTCGGATTATCCCTGTTCACATCCGCATCGGGTTTGTGAAAATTCTCGTCAAGCTGCAGCCAGATATACGTTAATACATCCGGAGAATTATTTGAGTACGTAATCGTTTCAGTTCCTTTGATGATATTATTTGGTTCATCCAGTTCAACAGCAATATCATAATCTGCGCGTTGCTGCCAGTATTTTGGCCCGGGTGCACCGCTGGCTGTTCGGTATTCGTTGGGCGATTGTAACAGATAATCCAGTTCCTCAAAACGATTCGCGTGGTTGGAACCGGGATTGTTGCGTTGTAACTGGGCATTGGAACTCAATCCAAACAAGACAAATAAAATGAGTGTAAAAATTCTCATAGATCGATTTTAGTGTCTTAAAAATACTGATTTTATTTATCGGAAACTGTCACTTTAGTAAACAAAACCGTGCCTTGGTGTCTTTGAGTGAGAATTATTTGCACACAAAGGCACCAAGGCACGGTTTTGATACTGATGTTCGCGAAGAACTACATATATTTTTTTTGCAGGTTGTATAACACACTCCTGTCAATATCATTGATGCGTTTGGTGGTATCCTGCAAAAAATGTCTTTTGAAAGAACGGATCGCGGCTGTGGTATCTTTTACATCATAACCAACAATGCGCAATGCCTGTAAGTGATTAAATCCCTGTGGCACTTCTTCCCTGTTATCATCAAACCATAAACCAAAACCTTTATCCGCTAATTTTTTCCAGGGGAAACGGTAGTTGGGATCATTCTTACGCGTAGGTGCAATATCTCCATGACCGATAAAATTAGCCGTTGGAATCGTATAATCTTTTTTCAGTTTCGCCAGCAAACTCACGAGGCTGTTCAGTTGTAAGCTATCGAATGGTTCGAATCCGTTGTTGTCGAGTTCAATTCCAATAGAAGATGAATTGATATCGATCAGGTTTCCCCACCTGCTTACTCCTGCATGTTGCGCGCGGAAATAATCATTCAGCATATGATGCACCGTTCCATCCTTACAGATCACGTAATGCGCACTCACTGCAGATTTGGTTGTGGTGAAAGTGGTTAGTGTTTCAGCACAGGAATTTTGTGCTGTGTGGTGAATGATCACAAAATTCGGTTTGCGTATGCCATAGTTGGTGGTGCCTACCCAATAAGGCGGTTGTTTGATGGTATCATTGAGCGGATCAACCGGTTCAGCCAATATCAGTTTAGCATAGGCTTTCGCCTGCTTTCGATAAGCTTTATTAGTTGTGCCATACGGTTTGGGGCTGCAGGCATAGATCACAATGATAGCCAGTACGATCAAAGAAAATGTTCTCATAATTATAATATCTCTTTATAGTAAATGATTCGATGCCGATTCTTATACGCTTTTTTGAGTGTGCAGTTTTTTCTGTACACGTTTGTTAAGATAATACATCATGGCTGTGGCCAATAACATGGAAGCTGTTACCACATAACCCAATGTATCGTAATGTTCCAGTTTCCCCGAAGTGTTTTGTATAACGATCAATCCTGCTATAAAAGAAGCAACACCGCCGGAAAGTTGTTGAACAGATGAATTCATTCCCATAAAAGCACCCCTGTCTTTTGCATCAGGAACAGCAGTTAATAATGCAGAAGAAGATATCATACGTGAAGTGATCCCGACAAATAATACCACATTCAACGCTATCAGTTCCCATAATGGTGTAATACCCAAATGGCAATAAATAAGCACCATCGTAATACTTACCACAGAACCAATACAAAATACATTGAACTTGCCGATTTTATCGCTCAGTTTACCAATGAATGGCCCGAACACAATCGAGCAACAACCTGTTACAAGATAAATAAGAGGTAATTGTTCCAGTTTAATACCCAGGTTATTCACGCTGAAAGCACTTCCGAAAGGCATTAGCATAAAACCACCTGTTGCTAATAAGGTTGTCGCGAAAAAAGCTTTCGCATAATCCGGTCGTGTTACTGTTGCGAATAAATGATGAAATGCATTTCGATCTATATTCAGATGCAGGTGCTGATCAACGGGCTTCAATTTGGCGGCCATGATCAGCCCTAAAATAGTTCCTGCTCCGGCGATCATCCAGAAAGGTGCATGCCAGCCAAAATGGGTCGCTAGTACCAGACCAATAGGAAGGCCCAATATCTGGGCACCAGCAAAAGCCATCTGCACAAACCCCATTACACGGCCTCTCACTTCCATTTTGAAAAGATCGGTAATAATGGCAAAGCTTACAGACCCGATCACACCTCCAAATATTCCGGTAACGATCCTTGCGCCCAATAACATCGGGTAAGTTGGTGCAATGGCGCATAATATGGTACCAACGATAAAACCGGTATAAAAAAACATCAGCAATTTTTTCCGGTCAAATTTATCAGCGAAACCTGCTGTGAGTATTCCCGCACCACCTGCGCTGAATGCATACACAGACACTACGAGTCCGAATTGTTTTGGGGCAATCCCCAGTTCCTTTAATAATATCGCACTCAAGGGTGAGAGTACCATAAAATCGAGTATCACTGTGAATTGAAGAAGAGCTAATATCGCTATAACAAATACCTGGTAGGAAGTGAATAGCCTTTCTTTTGTGGTACCAGCCTTGCTCATGCGTTGTATTTTAAATGATCTGTAATTTCCGCCAAAGATATTGCTCGTGGCTTATCTATTTCGAAAACAGCCGCCTATCTTTGAAATAAACAAAACAAATCATGTCACTCAATCTCGGCAGAACACAATTTGGTGATCCCGCCAACACGGGAAATGTATTGACCCGCGAACAGGCAGAGGAGCTTTTTAACGGATGGGTACTGAATCCGAAACTAAAAACGCATATGCAGCAGGTAGCTTATCTCATGAAAAGCTGGGCGGCTGAGAAAGAAGGACTCGATGATGCGGGCCAATGGAAATGGGAAATGGCCGGGCTATTGCATGATGCCGATTGGGATCAGTGGCCCGATCTTCATTGTAAAAAGATCATTGAAGAACTGGAACATCGAAACATCGATCCTGAAATAATCCGAGCGATCGCTTCGCATGGCCATTTGCATTTTGGTGTGGAACCGGTAACCAATATGGATAAGATGTTGTATGCATTTGATGAACTCTCCGGGCTTGTGCATGCTTATTCACTGATGCGCCCCGGCGCTTACCAGGATATGGATGTGAAAGGCGTAAAAAAACGCCTGAAGGAAAAATCATTCGCAGCAAATGTTTCAAGAGAAGATATCAATGATGCCTGTGAACGTGCAGGGATCGCTTTGGATGATCTTATCGCTTTTATCATACCACGGCAGGCAGCAATCACAGCAAGCCTGTAATATACGGTCTCAACAATACAATGGATACAGATTTTTTATCAGCAAACTATTGGGATGAACGCTACCGGCAAAAACAAACCGGTTGGGATATCGGGTATGTGTCCACGCCGTTAAAAGAATATATCGATCAGTTAACCAATAAAAATGCAAGGATCTTAATTCCGGGCGCCGGTAATAGTTATGAAGCCGTTTATTTAGCCACACAGGGATTCACGGATACAACCATTGTTGACATCTCTCCTGTTCTTACACAGGCACTTCGTGAAAAAATAACAGCTGCTTCTTATCCAGCCGTTAAAATAATTAACAGTGATTTCTTTTTGTTAGAAGGACAATATGATCTCATCATCGAACAAACTTTTTTCTGCGCTATTGATCCATCACTTCGAAAAAAATATGTAGAAAAAGTTAAAGCCCTGCTTGCAGGCAACGGCAAACTTGCAGGTGTGCTCTTTAACAGGGAGTTTGATACACATCCTCCTTTTGGCGGGCATACAGAAGAATACAGGCAACTTTTTTCTTCCGGTTTACGTATCAAGGTTTTAGAAAATTGTATCAACTCCATCCCGGCAAGAGCCGGAACCGAATTGTTTTTAATAGTTGAGAATGATGTGGCGAATGATACAGTACCAATTTTATAAAACCCTAAGTAAAATATTATGGAAAGAAGAGCATTTCTTGGAACCCTCACTGGTCCGGTAGTTGCGGCCTGTGCTGTATGTATGGGTGCCTGCAGCAAAAGCAGCAATGGCAATGGATCGATCGGTGGTGTAAACGCAAATTTTACAGTTGATCTTGCAACCAATCTTACCACAGTAGGATCTTCGGTTGTATCAAACGGCGTGATCATTGTAAGACTCGCTACCGGTAATGTGCCCGCGTCATTTACTGCTGTGCAGGTAGCATGTACGCACGAAGGAACGTCTATTGCTTATAATTCATCTGCCGGAAAATTTATTTGCCCCAACCACGGTTCAACTTTTACTACAACGGGAGCGGTAACATTGGGGCCTGCAACAAGCAATCTGAAAACTTACAATATTGCGATCGCGGGAAATATTATGACCGTAACGGGATAGGAAGAATATTGAATATTGAACAAGGAATGATGAATGTTGAAGTTAGGCCTAAGCACCGGCGTTCCGTCTGATGCTTTGTATCTCAGAGGTCAAACACTTCGAAATTCATCATTCCTTGTTCAGTGTTCAATATTTAAATGCTCATTCCTTGTTCAATACTCAATATTTACACAACCGGTTCCTGCTGGCTCAAACAATGAAAACTTCCGAGCCCCCAGATGATATCAGCAGAATCAATACCAACCACTTCCCTTCCCTCAAAACAATCCTGGATAATGCCAAGCGCTTTTTCATCTTTTGCACAACGGAAAGTGGGAACGATCACGTGTTGGTTACTGATATAGAAATTGGCGTATGAGCATGGCAGGCGCTGATCTTCATAGATCAGTTCATCAGGCATCGGCAGTTCAACAATGTTGAGTTGCTTGCCATTCAGCAAACGCATTTGTTGCAGTTGTTTGAGATTGGTTTGTAACAACCCATAGTTCTCATCATTCTTATTTTCTTCTATCACGGTGATCACGGTATCCTCATTCACAAAACGTACCGTATCATCAATATGTCCATCCGTATCATCACCTACAATTCCTTCATCAACCCATAACACCTGTTCAACACCATAATAGTTACACAGGAATTCTTCAATCTGCGACTGATTCAGACGCGGGTTGCGGTTCTCGTTCAACAAGCAGGCAGTTGAGGTAAGTAAAGTTCCTTTGCCGTTGAATTCAACAGAGCCACCCTCCATCACAATACCCGGGTTGTAAACGGGAATATCGAAATGTTTACCGATCAATGTAGGGATCACATCATCCAGATCGTAAGGCGGATATTTGTTACCCCATGCATTGTAGTTCCAGTCAACGATAGCTTTTTTGATTTCTGCATCGGGGTTGATCAAAAATGCAGGGCCGTGATCGCGGCACCAGGCATCATTGGTTGGATGAAAGAAGAATTGCACCTTATTAATATCCACACTTGCTTTTTGCAAATGACGAATAGCAGTATTCTTCATGGTTTCATCAGCCACATTGATCCTTACCAATTCACTTTCTGAAAGGTATTTTACAAACAGGCTATAACTCGGATAAATGGAATCGATCTTTCCGGGCCAGCTTGCTTCTTTGTGCGGCCAGCTAAGCCAGGTTGCTATATGCGGTGCAAACTCTGCAGGAAAATAATATCCGGATTCACGAGGAGTCCGGGAGTCCGGAAGTCCGGAAGTCGGTAAGTATGGTTTTGGTTCCAATTAGAAAGATTTATTTCAATGAGTTACGCAGTGAATTTAACATGACAAGGATCTCTTCGCATCTACGATAAATGTCGCCATAATTTTGTTCCGAAATGATGTTTCTTCTTTTTGCGATATGAATACAGCCTACAACTTCAATATTAGAACGTAAGGCAATTCCCAAAAAACGGGCAAATTCCGCATTTGACTGACCAGTTGAACCTTCGGCAATATTTAATGAAACCGAATCGGCAGCACGTTTTATCTGAGACGTTAAAACGTATAATTCTTCCTTTGGAAAATCATTCGTGACGTGGTGTACAATTTCAGAAAGATCCAAAGCTTTTTGCCAAACAATAAGTTTTTCAAATTTGAAAGACATATCAAAATAGTTAAATTGTAGTGGTAATAGCAAGGTCACATACTTTCGGACTTACCGACTTTCCGTCTTCCTGACTTTCTTCTAGTCTTCGTCAATAAAACGTTTGGTGATGGGTTGGTATGAGTCAATTCTTCTATCGCGAAGAAATGGCCAGTGCGTCCTGTAGCGATCGGTTTTGGAAGTATCAATATCAACAACCGTTACCTCTTCTTCATCATGCGAAGCTTTGTACAGTAATGTCCCGAAGGGGTTGCTCACAAAAGAACCGCCCCAGAATTTCATGGCGCCGTTCTGTTCAAAACCAACACGGTTCACACTCACTACATGTACACCATTCGCTACTGCGTGACTGCGTTGTATGGTTTGCCATGCATTGTATTGTTCTGTATTGGTTGCTTCATCCTGCGAAGTAGCCCAACCGATCGCTGTTGGATAAAACAAGATCTCCGCTCCCATCAATGAAGTGATACGCGCAGCTTCTGGATACCATTGGTCCCAGCAGATCAATACACCGAATGTGGCAAATTTTGTTTTGAATACTTTAAAGCCAAGGTCGCCCGGTGTGAAATAGAATTTCTCATAAAACGCCGGATCATCAGGGATATGCATCTTGCGGTACTTGCCTAAATAACTTCCATCAGCGTCTAATACAGCTGTGGTGTTATGATAGATGCCCTGTGTTCTTTTTTCAAACAAAGAAGCAATGATCACCACGTTCAGTTCAGCTGCCAACGCACTCAATGCATCTGTTGATGCACCGGGAATGGGTTCAGCCAGTTTAAAATTATCATAGTCCTCCACATCACAGAAATACAATGAAGTGAACAATTCCTGTAAACAAACGATCTGTGCACCTTTAGCTGCGGCTTCTTTTATTTTCTCGATAGCTTTTGCAAGATTTTCATCTTTAGAAGCACTGCAGCTCATCTGCACTAATCCGACTTTTACTGTAGACATATTCTATAATTTTCAACTAACCCCAGCTTTAAAGCTGGGGATCGTACATGTAAGGAAATAATGGGCTTTAACCCTAAAATTTTCATTCCCTAATCGTTGACCATATGAAGCATAACCTCATGTTTTTATCAGGACTAAAGCCCGTTTCGCAAAGGCACTTACATCCCCCAGCTTAAAAGCTGTGGTTAATTAATCAAGTGACCTGTTTAACGATCGCATCAAAACTCGTTATGCCAAGGGTCTTCTCCGTATAATATCCTTCTGCAAATCCTACACCGATCCTTTTGCCCAACATCAATGCCCTCGATTTAATTGTTTCGAGGAACTGGCCCGAAGAAATATAGGTTTGCGGCTCATTTAGATCAGGGTTAAAGAACTGTGTTGAATAAGCAAGCACAGATTCCATCTTCTTCTCAAAATGGGCGGTAATATCTACTACAAACGATGGTTCAATGAACCTGTCCTGTATATAATGAAATACATAGGAGGGTTTCCAGATATCCTGGATTGCATCACCGGATACTGTTTCGATCTTTCGCAGTCCCGAAAGGAAGGCAGCATCCGCTACTAATTTCGCACTTCTTCCGTGATCAGGATGACGATCCTCGAATGCATTCGCAAGTATGATATCAGGCTGGTATTTACGAATCACTTCTATCACTTTGCGAAGGTTTGTTTCATCGTTTTGAAAAAATCCATCAGCCATACCCAGGTTCTCACGTGTGCTCACGCCTAATATCTCCGCGGCTTTCATTGCCTCGGCTTTTCGTGTTTCTATGTTACCTCTTGTTCCGAGTTCTCCGCGGGTAAGGTCAATGATGCCGACTTTTTTCCCTTCCGCCATCGCAGCGAGTAATGTACCGGAGCAACCCAGCTCCACATCATCCGGGTGAACGCCAAAAGCAAGTATATCCAGTTTCATGGGTGTCAATTTATCGGTTGCAAAGGTAATGTTTGGGATGGTTCTGTAAACAATTATGCGGGAGTTCATGCGGTTGATACAAGGCGCAAAAAAAGATCCCAACGTTTCGGTTGGGATCAGGTAATATGGTTGGAAAGAGATTAGTCTTTCTTTGCGTAACGCTTTTTGAATTTGTCGATACGGCCCGCGGTATCTACCAACATATTCTTACCGGTATAAAACGGGTGAGAAGTATTAGAGATCTCGATCTTGATCAATGGATACTCTTTACCATCTTCAAACTGGATGGTTTCTTTGGTGTTGGCGGTAGAGCGGCTCAGGAAAGTGTGGCCATTACTCATATCCTTAAACACAACAAAACGATAACTTTCTGGATGGATACCTTGTTTCATATTTTTACTTTTAGGTTGCACGGATTTGGCCGTGCGATTATTTTTAGGAATGCAAAGGTAAGGAAGATAGAGGGATTCTGCAAACGCAGGACATTGTTAATTAATAATTGGTAATTAATAATTAATAATTAGCCTAATACACATAATGCATTTATTAACTATTAATTACTAATTATTAATTGCTTGGTCTCAGCTTTTCATATTCACAAACTGCAACGGAATTCCAAAGTTGTCTATGCGGCACTTGGCAATCACCTCCTGGAGATCATCTAGTTTCTTGCCGGTAACACGGATGATATCGTCCATAATGGCTACCTGCACTTTAAAACCGGCCTCTTTGATCATTTTCACGATCTTTTTGGCATCGTCCTGTTTCAGGCCATTCCTGACCGGTATGTTCTTCTTAACCACTTTACCGCTTGGATAGGCGTCTTTGCTGAAATCAAAAGCACCGGCATCAATTCCCTGTTTCATGGTACGGCTGATCAATACATCGATCAGTTGTTTCATCTTCATATCACTTTCCACTTCCAGTAAAATGGAATAGTCCTTTTTATTGAGCTCAACCGTTACCGGTGAACCGCGGAAATCGAAACGGGTGCTGATCTCTTTCTTTACTGTATTAATAGCATTGTCCAATACCTGGATGTCTACTTCGCTGGCGATGTCGAATGATGGCATGATGGCTGATTTTGCCAAAGGTAGTAATCCGGGGGGAATAATGAATATTGAACACTGAACAACACAATGTAGCTGGATGCTAGATACTGGTACCTCATATTCGTACTCCGCTTAGAACATCTAGCAGCCCCTATCCAGTATCCAGTATCTCAAAATTCTTGCAGAACGAGGTAATGTAATAAAAGAAGCCCCGATAGAAATCGGGGCCGGGTCTATATAATGCACATGAGAAAAAAACGATGTATTGAAAGTAAAGTTGCTGTTCCTCTTTAATGTTAACTACTGTTTTGGTATGAGTGGTGTTAAAAAAATGTTATTGCAGGTTAACCAAGCTTAACACCCTCATGCTGTATTGATCCTGTCAAATTTTTCATTGTCAGTTTATTACATGACCGGTTGATCTTCGAAACAAACTCCATGACGGGCGGCATTTATTTGCCTGCCCGTCTGGAACTGTATTATTAATTTCCGCCGCCTGTATTCACACGGTTCTGTTCATCGCCAGCACCACCTCTTTTACGTTGTGCAACAGTTTTGCCCTTGCTGAAACGATAGGTAAAACTCAGGTTGGCTACACGGCTGTCTCTTGACTGGTTAATGGTAAGATCTACATTCTGGTATTTACTGTAACCGCTGAATTGCTGCGTGTATAATACATCGCGCACAGATAAACGTAAAGCACCTTTATTCTTCATGATATTTTTAGATATCCCGATATTCATACTTCCCATCGCATTCGCAACCAATACACCCTGCACAGATCCTGACCTGTAAAACCCACTCAACTCAAATCCCCATCCCTTATTAAAAGTAAACTGGTTGTTGATATTTGCCTGGTAACTCGTTCCATCAAATTCAATAAAGCCACCATTCACAATACCACTGAATTTGTTATAGAACACATTCGCGTAAATATTGGTTCTCCACCATTTTGTAAGCGGCGCACCATAGCTTACAGATAAACTCAGGTTGTTCCGTTTAGCTATATTGCTCTTCTTCATATAACTGGTGTGCGTGCTATCCACCTGCTCAAGCACATCCTGTATAATGTCTTTGGTAATGCTGTACCCAAGTGATGTGGTCAACATTCCTTTGTAAGTGTGGTTGAGTTCAATATTGTGACTGAACTGCGGGTTGATATAAGGGTTACCCTGCTGGTATGTATATTTATCCAGGAAGTAAATAAACGGATTAAGGTCCTGGTAATTCGGACGATCTATCCGACGACCATAGCTAAGCCCGAATTGGTTATTCTGGTTAACAGTATAGCCGATAAAAGCTGTTGGAAATATTTGTGTATAGCTTCGGTCGAAAGTTTGGCCGGTACTTAACTGGTTTCCTTTTATATTGGTATTCTCCATGCGAAGACCCAATTGTGCGCTCCATTTTTTAGTGAACTGTTTGCTCATGTTTACATAAGCAGCGTTGATATTTTCTTTGTATAAAAAATGGTTACTGCGGTTGATATCTGCCACATACTGGCTCGTTGCATTGTTCCAGTTGGCGTATTGTGCATTGTTATCTGTTTCTACATAACTGCTTTTCAAACCCGCTTCAAATTTTCCGTTGCCTTTGATATTTTGTGAGTAATCCAATTTACCGCTATAAATATTGATATTGGATGGGATACTCCCTTTCAAGATCTCATCATTGCTTTGCTTGTTACCGGCAATATCAAAGAAATGGTTAGTCAGCAATTGCGCTGAACCCGATGTATAATTGATGTAATCAACATCTGCAGTAAGTTCTTTACCTGTGCTGTCGAATACATGTCTAAGATTAAAATTCACACCGATATTTTTGAAATCCATTTTTTGTTCATTGACGGAAGGTGTCCTGGTTGTTAAGGTGCCCGTTTTATCTTTAATCAGTGTAGTGTTGTCGGTATATTCATTATTGATGTTATCATAGCCGGTTACAACCAATCCAAGTGTCGTTTTTTTGGTTGCGAAATAATCAAACCCTACTTTATAATTACTACCATGACTTGTACGCTCGTTCATTGACAGTTGATCAAAAATAGACGTGATGGCCCCACCGGCATCACGGAAATTGCGTAACAAAGCGATCTTGTTAAAGTTCTTTCCTGCATTATAACTTCCGTTACCAAAGAAATTGAATTTGCCTTCACGGTAGTTCATGTTCGCGCTGTTATTGGTCTTTGGGTAAATACCCTGTCCATAACCCAATGTTATACTGCCATTGTAACCCATTACTTTATTCTTCTTTGTTTTGATATTGATCACGCCTGAATTTCCCGATGCGTCAAATCTTGCAGGTGGGTTGGTCATCAATTCTATCTGGTCGAGATTAGAACTTGGCATGTTCTTAAGCATATTGGTAAGATCTTGTCCGCTCAGGTAAGTTGGCTTACCATCCAGCAAGATCATTACGCCCTGTTTTCCTTTAAGGCTGATATTTCCATCCTTATCAACAGAAATTCCCGGTGATTTTTCCAGCACTTCCAGCACTGTTGCGCCGGTATTGGAAGGCGACGCATCTACATTGATGATCGTTCTGTCGATCTTCTGCTCAACAAATGGTTTTTTCGCCACCACCGTTACACCCGCCAGATCCTTTGAAGCACCTTGTAACGTAACAGCCTTTAAAATATAAACTGATTGCGCTGCGCTGATGGTAAACACCTCGCTATAATATTTTACATAACCTACCGATTGTACTACAACCAGGTATTTGCCATCAGCCACTTTCTCCACTTCAAAATGTCCTGTTTTATCCGAAACTGCCAGTTTTACGACGGCTGAATCCTTTGCACGCAATAAACCGACAGAAGCTGATTCAACTGTTTTCTGGGACGAGCTTACTACCCCACTCACTTTCCCGGCTGCACCTGTTTGCGCATGGCCGACAAAAGGCAAGGATAAAACCCCTAAAGCTGCCAGCATTGCTACGATCTTTTTCATTTGTGATTATTTATTTATGATTTATTTAGTTCCCGTTGTTGCTAATTACAGGTCAAAACTATGAACTATGCAATGCATAGTACATAGTTTTGTATTTAACGGTAAAAAAGCGGGATGAATGGTAAACTGTGAAAGGTTCCTTAAAATCGTAGATTAGACGATGGGGATTAGGTTTTTGTTACGCAGCTAAATAAAAAAAGCAGCGGATAGGCCACTGCTTTTAAACTATCTTATTTATTTTCAATTGATTATGCAACTTCAAAGCCAACCTGGTAAAAATTGTTAACTGCCACCACCGGTTTTAGATTGATATAAAAATTGTTTACAAACTCAGTATACGCCTTGAATTCATGGGTAGCCACAGAAAATTCATCAAACATGATGATATCCCCTTTCCGGAGTACGGGGTAGAGTTGACTCAGCGTAAAAATGGTTGCAGAATAAAGATCGGCATCCATTAAAATGACTTTTTGAGCATCCGAATTAAGGATTTCATCGTGTTTGCGGATAAAACCGGGCAGGGTATCCTGGAAAATCCCTTTGATAAATTCGCCCCTGCTGTCTTTCATTTGCGGCATAGAAAAGCTCATGTCGCCTTTTTTATAGAAACTGCCCCATTTTTCAGGGAGTCCCTCGAAGGTATCAAAACCAAAAAAACGGGAGACCTCATTGCGATTGCTTGATAGCCACCAGTTAAATGAATCTCCTCCGGCAACACCAAATTCCAGGTAGACTATTTTTTTATCAGCTTGTTGATAATTGTCGCTGATGAATTGATATAAATTATATCGCTTACTATAATCCCTTACCGGCGCATAATGATCGCTGGATGCAAATTTGTTTTTGTTCTTACTGATCCAGCTAACCAGCTGGTTAAAATAGGCCAGGAAAAGAAATAACCTTGAAAACGGCTTGAACAGGAAGGTGAGCGGGAAAAACAAAAGGAAATCTTTAAAAAACTTGACAAGCCTTTTCATTAAATATCTATATTAAATTAGTAGAGGTTAATGGGCAATAACCCTATTTTTTTATTGAACAGCCTGCTCATTTTTTCCAAACCATTTCTCCGCACGGGTGATCATCAGCACACCCGAAACAACCAATACAAACGAAATGATTTCCGCCTGGGTTGGTTTGAAAGGAAGGAATTCATATCGTGTGTTTACGCGGATCATTTCAATAAAGAAACGTTCAATGCCATTGAAGATCAGGTACAACCCAAATAACTGACCGGGAACTTTGATGCGTTTCCTGATGAGCCAGATCACAAAGAAAAGTACAAGGCATATTACGATCTCATAAAAAGCAGTTGGGTAAACCGGCACTTTTAACTGGTTACAAAAAGGCCCGCTACATCCTGGAATAGGTTCACCATAATTGATCACATTATGTGGATAGCGATACGACCACATCCAATCAGGCAACCATGTAAAAGGATTTGGTTTTATGTTATCGATTCCCCAATCACCATCACCGCTTACCTGGCAACCGATGCGCCCCAATGCATAAGCGATCATCATGGTTGGGGCCATTGCATCGAGAAGATGAACGATGCGGATCTTCTTTCGCTTCGCGTAATAGATAATGGCAATGCCTGCGCAGATCAACCCTCCATAAAAAGTTAACCCGCTGAATGATACCAACGAACCGATTGGATCGCTTACAAAATCATTCCAGTTCTCGAGGTTGTGAAATATTTTGGCGCCTAAAAATCCAAACAATGCTGCGTAGATCACAATATCTCCTACCCTGTCCTGCGGCCAGATGCGTACGGTTCTTGTTTCCGGTTTTGCAAGTTTCTGTTTGTTCTTTTCCCACCATTTTAATCCGGCGAAAATAAGACCGACCAACAAACCAATAGCAGGACTTCCCTTTGAGGAAACGATGAATGACTGGGGATCATTCAATGCATCCGACACTGTGAATATGCCGATGATCTTGTAACCGAACACGAAACCGAGAATGAAATTGAGAAACAATTCGATAAAGCTTGCAGGCTTGCCGATGGTAATGGTTTCTTCGGTATGCTGGAACAAACCCTGTTGCTGTTTTCTTCGCAATTCCAGTGTTAAGATCCATGCAGAAATAATAAAAGAGATAGCAACAAAAAAACCAAATGAATTGAACAGTTTTAACCATGTCCACTCAACCCCGAAAATATCTTTGAACGCGTAGTATAGATTTGGATACATGTGGTAGATAAATGTGATTGCAATGTTAGGGAGAAAAAATTAGTAATTAGTAATTAGCAATTAGTAATTAACAACTGCTGCTAGTCAATCAACTTCGCTTCAATATTTATTAATTACTAACTATTAATTATTATTGCTCCAAAAAGTAAGGCCCCACAATTACGTGGAGCCTATACTTACTAACCCATCTATGAACAAAACTAAGTGAAAATTAATTACAGAACTCATCAAACACAGAAATTAAATGCTGCGCGATCACCTGGGCCGGACGACCCTCAATTTGGTGGCGTTCAACCATACTTACCAGTTGGCCATCCTTAAACAGCGCAATTGCCGGGGAAGATGGCGGATAAGGCAGTAAATGTGCCCTTACCTGGTTCACGGCTTCAATATCAAACCCTGCAAAACTGGTGGTCAGCCTGTCCGGGCGCTTGCCGGCATTTTGAACAGCCATCAGAACACCGGGTCTGCAAGTACCTGCTGCACAGCCACATACGGAATTTATGACCACTAAAGTGGTACCTTTTTGCCCTAAGGCTTCATCAACTTCTTTGGCAGATACAAGTTCATCAAAACCTCCATCTGTTAACTCTGCTTTCATCGGTAAAACGATCTCTGCTGGATACATATGTTTATCTCCTCTTTTTTATTTTATTAGAACACAAAAGTACGTCAAAAGTTGAAACATTGAAAATGAGGAATACGAACAGACATTATGTCGCTACACTGTTCAGAAAAACGGCCATATTGTCGTTATTTTAATTGATTCTCTTACACGATATGCCTTTTCTGCTTAAAAAATGGAATGGTATACCCTTTGAAGATTTGATCCTGTATTCAATTAATCTAAAAAGAAAACAAATAAACTATGACACTTGTAAAAAACAACCCGGTTTATTTCGGCAACCTGTTTGACGAATTGCTGAACCGTTCCCTGCAACATGGGGTAAGGATGCGCAGAATGGTTTTAGTTCCGTTCCTGCTAACATTCATGAGACCAAAGACGGTTTTCATGTTGAACTGAGTGCGCCCGGCCGTAACAAAGAAGATTTCAAGATCAATCTCGACAATGGCCTGTTGACGATCAGTTTTGAAAAGAAAGAAGAAGCGGAGAACAAAGAGTACAAGACAATCCGTAAAGAATTCAGTTTCCGCAGCTTCAAACGCAGTTTCAACCTGGATGATAAGATCAATACCGCTGGTATCCAGGCAAAATATGAGAATGGCGTTTTGAAAGTATACCTGCCTAAAAAAGAAGAAGTAGCCGTTGCTCCACAGCAAATTGCTATTAATTAAGTTATAAGTGGTAAGTAATTAAGTGATAAGTATCGGGTGCAAAGACTCAAAACTTAATGCTTAGAACTTACCACTCAAGAATACTGTTTCATAAGCAGTTGGTTTTGGTTTACAACCCCGCGTTTTTACGCGGGGTCCTTTTTTGTAAAAAATATTTGCAACAAGGTAATATTTTGATACAAATGACTACTTATGCAAAAAGGTTCCGGATGAAAAAAACGGCTTCTCTCCTCTTTCTTTTATTTGCGACGATAACACAGTTATTTTCACAGGCGCCAAAGTCTTCTTTATTATGGGCGATCAGCGGCAACGACCTGCAGAAACCCTCCTATATTTTCGGCACTTTTCATATTATGTGCAAAGAGGATTTTTCCATCTCCCCGATCCTCAAAAGCAAACTCAGGGCAACAAAGCAGTTTTATGGTGAATTGAAGATGGATGACCCTTCCATGCAACAGCAACTCGCACTCAAAATGGCTATGAAGGGCCAGACCATGCAATCTTTGCTTGATGCGAAAGAATATAAGGAGGTCAGCGACTCTTTTCAACGGATCACGGGCCTGCCATTTATGCTATTCAACAATTTCAAACCTTTCATGACCCTTAGCGTCTTAACGATCAAAAGTATTTCATGCAGCGATATCGTGCAGCCGGAAACCGAATTTGTAAGTCTTGCCAAAGAAAACAAACTTCCCATACTCGGCCTGGAAACCATTGATGATGAAATGCACGCGATAGACAAACAGCCACTTGATTCACAAGTGAACTCTTTAAAACAAATGATCCTGAATTTCGACAGCATTAAAACAGAGACAAAAAAAATGATCGCTGTTTATAATAAAAGAAATATCGATTCCATCTATCGCTTTGCATCGGGTTCGGGTATGGATGGCAATTTTGAAAGAGATTTTGTGATAACACGAAACAAAAACTGGATGCCGGTTATAAAAAAGGCAATGAAAGAAAAAGAAACTTTCTTTGCAGTAGGCGCGGGTCACCTGGGCGGCAAAGAGGGTCTGCTCAATTTATTGCGAACGCAGGGATATAAGGTCACCCCGGTAAAGTTCTAACTATCATTAATGGCATCAGAGAAGGAATTCATATCATTATTAAACCAACATCAGAAAATTGTATACAAGGTGTGTAACCTGTATATGGACAAGCATTCCGACCGTGAGGATCTTTTCCAGGAGATCACTTTGCAGGCATGGAAAGCTTATGGGAATTTCAGGGGTGATGCAAAATTCTCCACCTGGTTATACCGTGTAGCACTGAATACGGCCATTACCTTTTTCAGGAAAGAGAAAAGGAAACCGGATATCTATTCAACCGATGTGATACCGGAACAGGATGAAGATAGTTATGACCCGATAGAGGAACAGGTAAAAGCAATGTATGCAGCTATCGGTCATTTATCAAAGATCGATAAAGCGATCGTGATGTTGTACCTGGAGGATTATAGCTATATAGAGATCGGAGATATGATGGGCATCACCGCAAATAATGTGGCGGTGAAAATGAACCGGATCAAAATAAAACTGAAAGAGGAAACACAAAAGCAACAAGCTACTTTTTAAAAGAACTGATCATGGAACTAGATGAATTAAAAAATCAACTGAAAAATAAACTGGCCGCGGACCATAGCGGCAGGTCTGACTCGGATATTGCTGCGTTACTTAATAAACGTACCGTATCAGTTGTGGGCAAGATCAAAAAAAGCCTGCGGATGGAAATACTGTTTGGGAGTGTCTTTGTTTTGCTATTCGCTTTGTTTGGGATATTCAGTGGAAACCATGCGTTCAGTATTTATTTTTCTGTATTTACCATTATTTGCGGGGCATGCGTTTTATTGCTTATTTATCTTCTTCTCCGCACATCCAGGCTGGGTGGAACTGCTTTACCTGTAAAAAGTAATTTACAAACGATCGTAAAGATCATTGAAGAATATATGAAACGGGTTTTCCAGTTTACCATGGCGATGATACCTGTGTGTTTTATCTTTTCCTTCGTACTCGGCTACTACGATTCGAAACCCCCAACACAGACGGAAAAATTCTCGAACGTTTTTTTTACAAAAAAATGGGAAGTGAATGTCTTCCTGGTAGTGTATGTTGTCGGTTTCACGATCGGGATGTATTACTTCAGCAAATGGTTCCTGCGCAAAATGTATGGTAAGTATGTTGCGCAATTGAAAGAATGCATCAATGAATTGTCTGAAGAATGATCATTGGCAATTGACCTTCCGGTCGATATAATATAAAATCTTCCACGCCTTTTTTATCCTGACCATCTCGAAAGAAGCAATCGCACAGTAGAATTGCTGGCCGCCCGTATAAAATTTATAAGGCACCCAGGCACTGGCAAGTGGGCCGTTTACTTTTACCATGTCAAAACTAATCCTGTGGTCAGTGGTACCCTTAGGTATACTTGCAATACGCAGCGCCAATTCCATAACGGCTGCGGCTCTCAAAACGGGTTCTCCGTTTATGTCTTTGTTAATATTAATATAGGTAGCGCTATCTGCGAATGATTGACGAAAGGCCATCCCATCGCCGTTGTTCATGCTTGTAAAATATTTGCCGATGGCGATCTTTACTGAATCCTCAGGCGTGGTTTGCGATGAAGCGGCTGTTACAGTTAAAAAGAAACATAAAGCCGTTGCAAACAATTTCATGTATGATAGTTTCACTAAAAATAACAGAAACCCATCATATATGCAAAATGCAGATTGTTAATAATCACAGCGGCGTTAACGCAGGTAGCCCAGTATTTTCAGCATACTTTGCGCGGATTGTTCTTTGGCGTATACCCAATCTATCAACTTACCGTTCTTGTCTTCTTCCACAATCACATGTTTTGGTGATGGGATCAGGCAGTGTTTGATACCACCATAGCCACTGATCTGGTCCTGGTAGGCGCCTGTGTGAAAGAACCCTACATACAAGGGCTCCTTGTTATCTGCTACATCTTTTACATCGGCCGAAGCAAGTTTGGGTAAGAATACTTCATTGATATGTTCCTCAGAATCGTAGTAATCGTGACTGTCGCATGTGATACCGCCTAATACTACCCGGTGATATTCGTTATCCCATTTATTTACCGGCAGCATGAGAAATTTCTCGCCGATCCCCCAGGTATCAGGAAGCGTGGTGATAAAAGATGAATCGATCATATACCAGCACTCGCGGTCATTCTGAACTTTCTGACCAATGACACTGTAAATATGCGCCATGCTCTCTCCCACTGTAAAGCTGCCAAATTCAGTATAAATATTCGGCATCGGCACTTTTGCTTTCGTGCAGGCTTTTTTAATGTTGCGCACGATCTCGTTGATCATGAACTGGTAATCATATTCAAAACCCAATGAGTGTTTGATCGGGAAACCGCCGCCGATATTGATCGAATCCAATTCAGGACAGATCTTCTTTAACTGGCAGTACAGGTTGATGATCTTGTTCAACTCGGACCAGTAATAAATATCATCCTTGATCCCTCTATTCAAAAAGATATGAAGCATTTTTAACTGGAACTTGTCTTCATACCCTTCTATCTCATCAACATAAAACTCAAGGATATCTTTTGCGCGGATGCCTAAACGTGAAGTATAAAAAGGAAAATTCGGTTCTTCTTCTGCGGCTACACGTATTCCTAAACGGAAAAGATTTTTGGCGCCGCGTTTATAAGCCTGCAGTTCCTCCTTATTGTCAAGAATAGGAATTACATTTTTGAATCCTGTATTGATGAGCTTGGAAATACGTGATGTATAATTCTTCTGTTTATACCCGTTGCAGATGATATAGGTTTCTTTATTGATCTTTCTCCGCTGGTATAAGCGGTTGATGATATCGATATCGTAAGCATAGGAGGTTTCGAGATGAATACTATGTTTCAGCGCTTCTTCTACGATAAAAGAGAAATGAGAACTCTTGGTGCAATAGCAATAAAAATATTCCCCTTCGTACTTATGTTTCTTAAAAGCGTTCTCGAACATTTTTTTTGCCTTGTTGATCTGCATCCCGATCTTGGGCAGATAGGTAAGCTTCATCGGCGTTCCGTATTTGTCGATCAGCTTTTTAAGGTCAAGGCCATTAAATTCAAGATAACCATCGTCATTCTGGTCAAACCCTTCTTGTGGAAAATGGAAAGTCTGGTTAACCAGCGAGGTGTAGGTATTATTCATTTACGCGTCAGATATTAATACGTGAACAGAAGGCTTTTATAGCGGGAACAAAAATAACTGTTTTGTTTTCTTTATTGCGTAAAAAAAATGGCACGCGGATAACGTGGAAAAAAACGGATAAGCGCGGATCAAAAGCAAGAAACAAATCTGTTAAAATCCGTTCCTTTCCGTGTCATCCGCGTGCGATTCCTCCAAAATAAAAGAGGCTGTCTTTTGCAAGACAACCTCTTTCAATATGATCAGGTAGTAATTACTTAACTGAATTCACCAAAGCTGTGAAGCTTGCAGGCTCATTCATAGCGAGGTCGGCCAATACTTTACGGTTGAGGTCGATACCTTTTACGCTCAGTTTGTTGATGAACTGGCTGTAGGTCATTCCTTCAGCTCTTACCGCAGCGTTAATACGTGCGATCCATAACTGGCGGTATTCTCTTTTCTTCAACTTACGGCCAACATAGCTGTAAGTCATACCTTTTTCTACAATATTTTTCGCAACGGTATAAACGTTTTTACGTTTACCGTAAAAGCCTTTGGCTTGTTTCAGGATTCTTTTTCTCCTGGCTCTTGATGCTACTGCATTTTTTGAACGTGGCATACTATAATTTTTTGAAGCCGGTCACATCGCTGTACGGGCCGATTTTTTTTGAATTTGTTTTGACTGGTTGGATTATCCTTTTAAACGTAATAAACGCAGAACGAAATCTTTGTTTGGTGCACTCACCAAACCTTTCTTGTTCATAGCTCTTTTGCGTTTTTTGGATTTCTTCGTCAGGATGTGACGTTTGAAAGCTTTCTGGAACGTGATCTCACCGGTTCCGGTAACTTTAAAGCGCTTTTTTGCGCTTGAGTTGGTTTTTACCTTTGGCATATAAAATAATCTTGTATAAAGATTACACCCTGCTGGCGGTCCTGAACAGACAGAACACTTGTTGAGCCATGTGGGAAATGGGGTGCAAAGGTAAGGGCTGACGGGGATATTTCAAAAAAAATCAGCTTTGAGCTATGAGCAGTGAGCTTTGAGCCAAAAGCTCACTGCTCATAGCTCAAAGCTCATAGCTGTTCTACACTGCTGCCTTCTTCTTATTACTGCTCGTCTTCGGCGTAAATATCGCAAACATGCGTTTTCCCTCGAGCTTCGGCATGCTTTCCAGAACACCGGCTTCGGCTAATCTTTCGGCGAATTTCAGGAGCAAAAGCTGGCCACGGTCCTGGAACATGATGGCACGTCCCTTGAACTGTACATAAGCTTTTACTTTATTGCCGTCTTTCAGGAATTTTTCTGCGTGTTTGGCTTTGAAGTCAAAGTCATGGTCATCCGTTCCAGGCGTAAAGCGGATCTCTTTCACCTCGCTTTGCTTGGAATTGGCCTTCATTTCCTTTTCCTTCTTCTTCTTTTCGTAGAGGAATTTCTTGTAATCAATCACCTTACACACAGGCGGATCGGCTGTTGGAGATATTTCTACCAGGTCCAGTTCCTGTTCCTGTGCAATTTTGAGTGCTTCACTTGTTGAATAAACGCCAACTGTTACGTTGTCGCCTACCAATCTAACCTGTAGAACCCGGATTCTTTCGTTGATACGATGTTCAGGCTCCGGCTGCCTGTTAAACCTGGGGTTAAACCTTCCGCCCCCTCTTGGTGGTAATGCCATTAAAACTTGTTTAGTGAATAATTGATTGGTTGTAAATATAGTAAATATTAAGCTGTGAGCTATGGGCCATGAGCTGCGAGCGTTTCGCTAAAAGCTCGTAACTCGCAGCTCATGGCTCAAAGCTACACTCTTATTCGCCGCTTTTGCGGTTTTCTATTTCATCTGTTATCATGGCAATAAAAGTGCCAAGGTCCTGCGATCCCATATCCCCTTTTCCCTGGCGGCGCACTGACAGTTTGTTTTCTGTCATTTCTTTTTCGCCTACCACGAGCATATAAGGCACTTTCATCAATTCCGTATCGCGGATCTTCCTGCCGATCTTTTCCTGCCGGTCGTCTATTTCAACACGTACGCCGATCTTGAGCAATTGCTTCTGCACCGACTCTGCATATTCCATGAATTTATCGCTGATCGGGAGGATCTTCACCTGCAAAGGCGCCAGCCAAACCGGGAACTTACCTGCATAGTGCTCCAACAGGAACCCGATAAATCTTTCATGTGTGCCCAATGGCGCGCGGTGGATGATCAATGGAATTTCCGGTTCGTTATCCTTATTGGTGAATGTTAATTTGAAACTGCGTGGCTGTGCAAAATCTACCTGGTTTGTGGCCAGGGTAAATTCTCTTCCGATCGCGCTCCAAATCTGTACATCGATCTTCGGCCCGTAAAAAGCACCTTCGCCTTTTACTTCTACGAAAGGAACGCCGGTTTCTATGAGTACATTTCTCACCATTTCTTCTGTTTCTAACCAGAGTTCAGGTTCGTTAATGTATTTCTGTCCCAGCTTTTCAGGATCATGCAACGACAACCGCATCACATATTTATCGATCCCGAATATTTTAAAATATTTCTGATACATATCATTCACCGCCTGGAACTCCTGCTTGAATTGTTCTTTGGAACAATAGATATGCGCATCGTTCATGTGGAGGCAGCGAACCCTCATCAAGCCAAATAATTCACCGCTTTGTTCGTAACGGTAGCAGGTACCATATTCGGCGAGACGGTAAGGAAGATCCCGATAACTTTTTGGTTCAGCATCGTAGATCTTATGGTGATGCGGGCAGTTCATTGATTTCAGGTAATATTTTTCTCCATCCATTACCATGGGTGGGAACATACTATCTGCGTAATAAGGAAGGTGGCCGCTTGTTATGTAAAGGTTTTCTTTCGCGATATGGGGAGTCACTACGCGTTTGTAACCACCGGCCATTTCTGTTTCTT
Organism: Bacteroidota bacterium; assembly: GCA_040388705.1. GTDB lineage: Bacteria > Bacteroidota > Bacteroidia > Chitinophagales > Chitinophagaceae > Sediminibacterium. The sequence goes on from JAZKBI010000005.1 coordinate 61,278, forward strand.
TGGCCAGTTTCTCCAGTTCTTCAATGATCACGGTACCATTGGGCATCCAGAGGATCAATCCCTGGCCGATATCATCGTTCATGGTATAAATGCCGAGTTCCTTACCAAGTTTGCGGTGATCGCGTTTCTTGGCTTCTTCGAGCATCAATATATATTCATCCAGCTCTTTTGCATTGGGGAATGTTACGCCATACACACGGGTAAGCATTTTGTTCTTCTCATCTCCTTTCCAGTAAGCACCGGAAATATTGGTGAGTTTGATGGCTTTGATAAAACCGGTATCAGGGATATGCGGGCCGCGGCAGAGATCCGTAAACGCGCCCTGGGTATATAAAGTGATACCGCCATCTTCCAGGTTCTGCAACAGGTCGAGTTTGTATTCATCGCCTTTATCAGAAAAATATTGCACCGCATCAGCTTTGGAAATTTCTTTCCTTACATATTTATTGGCTTGCTTAGCCAGTTCATTCATTTTCTTTTCGAGAATGACCAGGTCGTCTTCCGTCATTTTCCTGTCGCCCAGGTCCATATCATAATAAAAACCTTTATCTAAAGCGGGCCCTACCCAGAATTTAACACCGGGGTACAAAGATTCAACCGCCTCTGCCATTAAGTGGGCAGAAGAGTGCCAGAAGGTATTCTGTCCTTCGGCATCGTTCCAGGTTAATAATTTCAGGGAAGCATCCGTGGTGATAGGACGCGATGCATCCCATACCTGGCCATTTACACTGGCTGCTAAAACTTTTCTGGCAAGCCCTTCGCTTATCGACTTTGCAACATCTAATGCAGAGACACCGCTTTCATATTGTCTTACTGCGCCATCCGGGAAACTAATGTTAATCATGTTTTCGTAAATCAACCTCTTTTATAAGGAAGGCAAAAGTAAAGAATAAACGGCTCATTAGTTTGAAAATGTGTCAGTTTAGATCATAGTTGATAGATGTTAGATGACAGTTGACAGGAGATCCTTTCTGCCAACTGTCATCTAACATCTGTCAACTCTCACAAAAAACCTTAACGCTTCTTTGTATTGGCTTACTATATTGCAGGTGTAGATTTGTCTAATGAGATTGAATTTCACCCTTTTCATTCTTTTATTGCTTAGTTGTACCGCAAATGCCCAGAAATTAACTGGCATCTGGCGGGGCTATTTCAGTTCTTCGGGCGGCATTTACCGCGGTGGAGAAAGGGAGGAAACTTACAAATACGAGATACAGATAGAACAGCAATCCAATAACGGCGTACGGGGTGTTACCTTTTCGTACAAGAGCACGGTGTTCTATGGCAAAGCGGAGTTGCAGGGCATTTTTACCAACGGAACAAAAAGCCTGCTGATCAAAGAGACCAAACTGGTAGAGTTGAAGATCGGTGATAAAAGCGAGCCCTGTTTAATGACCTGCTATCTTGATTACGCCAAGATCGGTAAGATGGAAGTGCTGGAAGGAACCTTTATCTCACTCAATCCAAAAGACAAAAGCGATTGCGGCAGTGGGAAGATCTACTTAGAAAAAGTACCTACCTCCGATTTCAAGAAAGAGGATTTTCTGATCAGGAAAAAACCTGATGATAGCGGGAAGGTTATCGAAAAAGCTGCTGTTCCCAAAAATATTGCTCGGGATAATGCAAAAAATAAACCGGTCTTACCTCCCCCATCAAATACCAGGGACAAAAAAGATAACCTCGTTACAAAACCTGTGATCAAACCTTCTACGGCGCAGCCACAGAAACCAACGAATCTTCCGCCGAAAGTTACTGCGCCGAATAATAAAACACAGGATCAGAAAGCAGCCATCGCGAAGAATAAAGTACAACCCAAAAAAGATGACAGACCCATTGTAAGCAAGCCTCCCGAAAGGATCCAGGAAGAACCTGTGAACTCAAAAAAGCAGCCTGAGGCAAGTGTACAGCAACCACAGTCACAAATCCAGAGTGTTCCTATTCCTAAGGTGTTGGTTGAGCGGGAGAATAATCTTATAAAAACAATCACAACATCAGAAGAAGATATTCAGATAGACCTGTACGATAACGGCACCATTGACAACGATACGATATCTGTTTACGACAATAATAAATTAGTGATTAGCCACGGCCGCCTGATCTATTCGCCCATAACTGTAAAGCTCAAATGCAGTAAGACCGAGAACAGGCACGAGATCGTAGTAGTTGCAGAGAACCTCGGTGATATTCCGCCGAACACAGCGCTGATGGTTGTTCGTTTCGGAAAAGATCTCCGCGGCAGGCAGGAAGTATTCCTGGCTTCCAACGAACAGCGGAATGCGAAGGTGATTATTAATTATGTTCCGAAGGAATAAGATGTCAATGGTGAATAGTCAATAGTGAATCTTTGCGTGATTGACTATTCACTATTGACCATTCACTATTCACCCCCCTCACAAATGAATATTCCACGTAACCGAAGGTATAATCGGGAACAGCGATACCTGTTTAGCCGTTACTTTTAATGAACCGTTTTGAGCGCTTCCCTCCTGGTCGTAATAAATAAAATAAGGATTTAAACGGCTGTAGAGATTGTAGATACTGAACACCCAGTTGCTGGTGTATTTGCGTACTTTTTTGGGTTTCGGTGTATAGGTTGCTGAAATGTCCAGGCGGTGATAAGCTTTCATCCTGTAAGCATTGATACGACTGTATTCCTGGGTTAACACACCACTTACAAAATAAAAACGCTCGGGTAGCGATGTAGCATTACCCGTTCCATAAATAAAGATGGAAGAGAGTTTCCATTTTTGACTGAGTTCATAACATCCTACCACTGATAGATCGTGGCGACGGTCGTAGCGGCTCGGGTATCTCAGTCCATCATTGAGGTTGGGAAATTTGCGCCAAGTCCAGCTGAGTGTATAACCGATCCATCCGGTGAATCTTCCTTTTACTTTGTTGATGAACAGTTCCGCACCATAGCTCTCTCCTTTCCCAAAAACAAATTCTTCTTCGGGATCTTTTAGTGAAGGCGTATACCCTTCCCTGTATTCGATCTGGTTTTCCATTGTTTTATAATAAGCTTCAATGGATGTTTCATACATTCCTTCTTTAAAATTCTTAAAATAACCAAGCGCATATTGCCAGCTGATCTGCGGTTGCACACGAAGCGTACTTGGCACCCAAAGATCTGTTGGTAAGGTTGAACCTGCATTGGTAACAAGGTGTATGTATTGCAGGTTTCGTGTTACAGCCGCTTTGATGGATTCATTGTCGTTGATCGAGTAACGAAGTGTGGCCCGCGGTTCAAAACCACCGTAGGTTTTTACATTTTGCCCGGTTCCATATACAACGCTATCGAGTTTTGTTCCATTAGCATCACGCTTGTAATCGGTATATTTCCCCACCTGCTGGAACATGCTGTAACGCAGGCCGAGATTGAGTTTCAGCTTTTTTGACAATTCCCAGTCATCCTGCAGGTATAGCGCAAATTCATTCGCGAATTTTTTGGTTGAATTGTTCGGCGCGAATACCGTTGAGTCCTGGTTGCCGCTTAATACATTCGGCAAGAATGTATGATAGGTATATTGAAAACCAAATTTCAGTTTGTGTTCAGGTGAAGCAAAATAATCCACATCCGTTTTTGCTGTCAGGTCCCTGATACCGGAAGAAAGATTGATGTGAAAATTGTTCTGAATGCCATCAAGTGTAAAATGATAGTCATTGTACACAAGCGTGGTATTCGCAAATAATTTTTTATTGAAGATATGATTCCAGCGAAGCGTAGCTGTTGAATTACCCCATGGGATCTCTGTTCTGAAAGAACGTTTGGTATTATTGAAATTGAATTTATCCCTTCCAAAATAACCGCTCAGGTATACCCTGTCTTTTTCTGAGAACTGGTAATTCATCTTGGCATTCAGGTCGTAGAAATAATAGCCCGAACCATAATATTCGCTGCTCGATTTGATAAAGGGTTTTACCAATTGATCCACATAAGTTCTTCTTGCTGAGATCATATAGGAAGCCTTGTTCTTTTTCAAGGGCCCCTGAATCGCGAAGCGGGAAGCGATCAAACCGATGCCCGCATCGATCTGTGTTTTGTTCTGGTTACCTTCTTTCATGGCCACATCTACAACTGATGATAAACGTCCGCCGTACTGCGCCGGCATGCCACCTTTGATCAGGGTAACATTCTTAATCGCATCCGAATTAAAAATCGAAAAGAATCCAAATAAGTGGCCGGTATTATAAACCACGGCATCATCTAATAAAATAAGGTTCTGATCCGGCCCGCCGCCTCTCACATAAAAACCGGCGTTTCCCTCACCCGCATTTCTTACCCCAGGTAATAACTGCAATGTTTTCAGGATATCTACTTCGCCCAAAAAAGCAGGCAATGCTTTTGCGGTAGCCACACTTAGTTCGAACTTGCCCATCTGCGCCGCTTTTACATTATTGTCGCGTTTTCGGGTGGTGACTGTCACATTATCGATCACGGCACTATTGGGCAGGAGAAGAATATTTTGCTGGATATTATTACTAAGATCAACGCTAAATTCTTTTGACTGGTAACCTACAAACGAAACGGAAACAATATAATTACCCTTTTTAAGTGTAATGGAGAAAAAACCATATTGGTTACTCAGAATACCCTTTCCCTCAGAACGAATATTGAGGTTGGCCCCTATCAATGTTTCACCGCTCAGCGAATCTTTGATATATCCATTGAATGTGAATTTATCCTGTGCAAACGCAACAGCAACCAACAAACAGAACGACAATAAAAGCAGTAGTTTTCGCATAAAAGAGTAAATCGGCCGGCGATCGGAGATTGTGTGCTGTAGGAGGCTTCAACTACAAACCACAAACTACAAACCACAAACTATTTTGGTCTGAAATCAATAGAATCCTTCACCTCCCCACAAGTGATCATCTTCTTAGGGATATAAGGGTTGCGGATCTGCGCAGTATTGCTGAGCCAGTTGGCGCCCTGGTCGTTAAAGGCCATGGGGCAATAATCATGGTAAACAATAGCTTGATCATATCGAACGGTGCGGATCAGGTCGTATAACTGGTCGCTCACCATCTGGAAAGATTTTCGTTTTCCCTCGAGATCTTTCTCACCCAATAACCCTTTTAATTCAGAAGAAATGCCCAATGAGTAGATCCTCGCAGTGTTTACGATATTGCTGTCTGCTTTTAATTCATTCAGTTGTAAGCTATCAGCTGAGATCATTAGATTATTTGCAGCCAGGGCTATATCACCAACATTTTCAGACACAAAATCTTCTTTCAGGTCGTAATAATGGGTTAGCAACAGCCCGAATGACTTGTTAAAGGCCTCCGAATTTGAGCTTTTGGTCAATGGCCCCACCCGTTGCGGCTCCTGTTTTGCCTTCTCATCATTGCCTTTGCAGGCTGCCAAAAGCAGTACCAACCCATACAAGACGAACTTCCTCATAAAAAATATTTAGTAACAAAAATAAAGCAAATTGAATTGGGAGCTGTTTGCATTTACCTTTGCGGCCTTAAATACTTGTTAAGAGATGTTGATAGGATTCCAGAATGTTACGTTTGAATTTGGTGCAAGGGTGATTGTTGAAGATGCCACCTGGCATATTCAGCCCGGCGACAGGATAGGCCTGATCGGTTATAACGGTACCGGTAAATCTACTTTGCTGAAAGTATTGGTAGGCGAATACACACCTTCTAAAGGAACAGTTGAGAAAAGCAAGGAAACCACCATCGGTTACCTGCACCAGGATCTTTTGAGTTTTGATACCAATGAAAATATCACAGAAGTTGCCTTAAGCGCTTTTGAAAGAATACGTGAACTGGAAAAGGATATTGAAAGGCTGGGACATGAATTGGAAAAAGATTCAGAAAATGAGGCCCTGCTTATTCAGTATACAGATGCTTTGCATGAACTGGATGTATTGGATGGATACAATATCCACCATAAAGCCGAAGAAGTGTTGCATGGCTTGGGGTTCAGTAACGAGGACCTTCTTCGTCCCTATAAAGAATTCAGTGGAGGTTGGAGGATGCGTGTATTGCTGGCAAAAATGATCCTGCAGCAACCTGATGTTTTGCTGATGGATGAACCTACAAATCACTTAGATCTTCCATCCATCGAATGGCTGGAGAAATACCTGCTGCATTATAAAGGAAGCGTAGTGATCGTTAGTCACGATAAATTCTTTTTGAACCGGATGGTGAATAAGATCGTTGAGCTCTACCAGCAGGAACTCCATATCTACACAGGCGATTATGAATTCTACGAGCAGGAAAAAATGATCCGTATCGATATGCAGCAGAAAGCATTCGAGAACCAGCAGGATTATATCCGCCAGCAGGAAAGATTCATTGAACGCTTTAAAGCCAAAGCCAGTAAGGCCGCGCAGGCACAGAGTGTGCAGAAACGTCTCGATAAAATTGATAAGATCGAAGATGTAAAATTAGAAAGGCCCGACCTGCGCATCAATTTCCAGCTGGATAAAGTACCCGGAAAAGTGCTGGTTGAATTAAAACATGTAAGCAAGAGTTTCGGCCAGATAAAAATATTGGAAGATGCGATCGCCGAAATTGAACGCGGTGATAAAATTGCCCTGATCGGTGCGAATGGTAAGGGTAAATCTACCGTACTGCGCATGATCGCAGGAACAGAAACCTTCGAGGGAGAACGTGTTTGGGGACATAATGTAGAAGAAAGTTTCTACGCCCAGCACCAGTTGGAAGCATTGGGCCTCAACAATAATATCCTTGAAGAATTGCAATCATGCGGCAGCAAGAAAACAGACGTGGAACTGCGTGCACTCTTAGGTGCCTTCCTTTTCAGTGGTGATGATGTTGATAAGAAAGTGAAAGTATTGAGCGGTGGTGAGAAAGCCCGCGTGGCATTGGCAAAAACCATTGTAAGCAAGGCTAACTTCCTTATATTGGATGAGCCTACGAATCACCTCGACATGCACTCGGTTGAATTGCTTGCAATAGCCTTGAACAAGTACGAAGGCAGCATGATATATGTAAGTCACGACCGTTATTTTATCTCTAAAACAGCCAATAAGATCTGGGAGATCGTTGACCATAAGATCAAAGAATTCAAAGGCACCTACCAGGAATGGGTTGACTGGAACGAACGTATGGCTAAGATAGCAGCGGAAAAGCAAAAGTTGGGCGTACCAGATATTAAACCGGAACCAAAACCAGTTGCTAAAGCAGAGCCGGTAAAGCAGGTGGTAAAAGAAAACCTGCCGGTTAACAAGGACCTGCAGAAAGAATTAAAAAAAGAACAGAACAGGTTGAGTAATCTTGAAGCACAAATTACCAGGGCAAAAGAAGAAGAAACCAGATTAGAAAATGCTTTGGGTGATCCGGCTAATTATTCGGATAAGGATAAGTTTGTGGGAATTGAATCGGATTATAAGAAGGCGAAGACGAATAGAGAATCGTTGGAGAAAGAATATGAGGTTGTCTTTGAGAAAGTGATGGAGCTGGAAGGACAAATTTGAGATCGGCCGGAGGCCTTAGGATACAGGTCACTCGGCGGAGCCGAGCGACTACGGCGAATCATCCCTCCTGCAGCGAGACAACGGTTTCGATTAACCTTAATTAACCTGGGGTTGACAGCAAACTATTATATCTTTAAAAGATAAGATACGTTGCATGAGAAAATTCCGGTTGCTGTTTGTACTTGCGATAGGTATTGGCAAAGTTGATGCACAAATCCCTAAGAATGCAATTTCGCTAGAGGATGCTGTATTTGATAAAACATATGCAAGTCGTCCTGCCCCTTTTATAAAAGGGAAGCTTCGCAATATATCGCCTGATGAATTGAAAAACACCCTTATTACCTACACGCTTGTTACCCCTTTTTCCGGAAAACAAGTGAAGAATACTGCGGCTGTTCTACCCAATGGAAGTTTTGAACTCAGGCTCGATTACCCGCTCCCCTATCAACAGATTTGGTTAAGTATTGGTGATTTATTTTTTGCGCCTGTTTATGCAAATGCTGATCTAATGATAGACGTTGACGTTAGAAAGGTCAAATCGTCAAAAGACGAAGGAAACTTTATAAACGAAGGTGTTGCTTATCTGGGAACAGATGGCCCGGCAACCACTTACCTGAACCGTCACATCCTGTTTGAAAGAAAAAAGCAATCGGCTATAAGCGATCAGCTAAACGAATTGCTTTTTATGCGAAGGAATAAAATAATCGACTCGGCGCTGACCAGTTTTAATCAATTGCACAAAGAACTGAATGAACTTGACGAGCGGTTTATTGAAGCCAACCCTTCATCATATGCCTGGATAGTAGAAAATGAGAGGATGAGTCAATATTGTGCGGAGCTTTGCCTCCTTTACAAGTTCACCGGTAAGGAGATGCCGGATACGTTGTGGCAAAAAGTAAAAAAGCACAAAGCTTATGTAGTTTCAAATGATGGCACCTTGTTCTACAGCTATATGTCTACTTACCTGCAGTCCACGCCAAGTGGTATGAAGCCACGGTTCCGTATGGCTGATTTGCTATCACTGCCGGATCTTACCAGCAAAGAAAGAATAGCGGTTGATTCTATACTGCTACTTGAAAAAGATACGAATGCGCCAACCGAAGAAAGCAAAAAACTGCGTGCAAGAATCCAGCCGCGTATTACGCAAACCTCAATTGCGCATATAGTAAATCCGGCTATCCATATGTTCGACAGTATTTTTCCCCCGATGAAAGCTGACCTGATGAAGTTGCAACTGTTCGCTAATTACGAGCTTTCCGATCAAAAACTAGTGTTAGAATCTTTCATTCTTCCCGGCATGCATACTACATGGCCAAAAACGGTGGCGCGGGCAGAATTCGCAAAGACAAACGCGAAGCTGAAAGAAATTAATAATATGCTGGCTAAATCTTCTGGCGCAAGTATGATTCTTCCGGGTAAAGCGCTTATGAAGACACCGTTCGGCGCAAGTATGTATAAGCTATCCAAAATGCCATTGAGTACATTCCTGGCCAACCTAAAAGCAAGTTTACCGGGCAAAGCGATTATCATTGACCGATGGGCCACCTGGTGTGCACCTTGCATTTCGGAAATGCCACACAGCAAAACATTATCGGAAGAATCGAAAGATCTGCCTGTTGTATTTGTATATCTCTGCACAGAAAACAACTCTTCCGAAAGCGCATGGAAAACGAAGGTGGGTGAACTTAAACAACCGGGTATTCATTATTTCATCGACCAGGTTTTTGATAACGAGATTTCATCCTATTTCTCATTTAGCGGGTATCCAGGTTACGCTTTCATTGATACCAAGGGTAGATACAAACCCGGTGCGATACAATGGATGTCTTCCATCGACAAAAACAAATTAACAGAAATGTTGAAATAGATTGTCACTTGTTGGCCGGAAGCCATTGATCGGTGTCGTCCCGAGGTGCCGAACTACTAGCTATTGAACAGTTATATCAAACGTACAGGTCTCCCCACCTAATGGATGCGGACCGATAATTTCCGTAAGAAATGTGGTAGAGCCTGCTGCCAACGGCGTTCCGCTTCCTGTCATATAAATATATTGATAGCCGGTTGTGGTAAATACACCGGTTCCATAGAACATCATTCCATTCAATGTTTTTGTAGAGATCGCATAGCTTCCTGCGTATGTTGCGTAAATATGGATGGCAACTGTGTTGGCTGTGGTTAATGCCTGCCCAACCATTGCATCACCAGATATTTTATGTGTTGCGCAGGAATGATCATAATTTGATTCCAATACATAAGTACCGGCAATTCCCGGCGGCAAAACGCTTACGGGTATGGTGCAGCTTGAATTGCTTCCTGATAATTTGAATGTAAGATTCTGTGCCATATTCGGCGAGCCATTTCCCTGTAATGAGATTACACTGATGCCCGTGTCTGCAAAAATACCTGATGCAGAAAAAGCAATATTATCAACCGTGTCTGTTGTGAGTGTATAACTGCCGGGTGATTTCACATCAACCAAAACTCTAACCGTATTGGTTGCATCCAATCCTTTTGCTGCAATATAGCTACCATTCAATTGGGCGCTCACGCAACTATTGGGTGTACCGGGTAAAATATAGGAGGCGATACGTGGTGGAGAAGTGGTGCCTGCTCCGCCTGAAGTGCCGGGTCGATTGCCTCCTTCATAGCTGTACTCCTTTGCACAGGTTGTGAAGAGAAGAGCAGCTATCAAAACAAGCCCTGTGGTAACAAGAATAGTATTGCGTTTCATTGATATTAATAAATATTGAACACTGAATCCCGCATATGCGGGAAATTTTGAAATAAGGGCGCCATGGTCGGTGTCTACTGCCACTTCAACACTTAAAATTCCTTGCTCAATATTCAATATTCCTCCTACTCCGCCATCATCCCTTTTACAAAATCACTCACCAGGTAACTGATCATTTTACCGGTACTGCTATTCGTTCTTCCATCCGCCAACTGTGTGGCACCTTCGCAAATATGCAGGTAGGCGACCTTACTATCGGATGCGGTGTAACTAACAAACTGCCTTGCGTGGTTAATGCTGATACCAACCGGGCTGGATGCACTGCTCAATGCATTTTCAATACAATCAAGGTCAAGTTCCACTCCGCAGAGTGTGTCGCTTGTAAATTCTGTTGCATGTGCTACCGACTGAAGGAAAGTTCTTTTTTCATGAAGGAAAATATCTTCATAGGTGATACAATCAACGAAAGGATTGTTTACCATATCCATCCATACATTCTGCGGGAGATAATTTTCATGTAACCCTAATACACAATACTTTTCGAGATAACCATCCGCTTCGGCATAACTGAAACCATTGCCGCTATGCCTTCCCTCCATCGGGCGAAAATCGGCATGCGCATCAAGGTTCACGGCATTGATCTGCGCGATGGGAAGAACACCCGCTTTGTAAAATCCTTTGGCTGCGCCCTTGATGCAGGGGTATGAATTATTGTGCCCGCCTCCTATTACGATTGGGACCTTTTTATTCTGGGTGATGATATGAATCAATTGTTCCACTTCATCATCTATCGTATTTACTGCGTGGCGATAGGCAGCGAGTTTTTCATCGTAGCCGTGTGCATTCTTTTCGATCAGGTTCTCTATGTCTGAAAAATCAAAATGGCCCAGTAAGATGATATTGCTTCCTTCAAAAAAATCATTGCTCTGTGTGTTGAGAAATGCCTGGAGGAAAGAGAGCCAGGCTGAGTCCGTACCACCAATCCCCATATTGGCTTTCACACCAATATCTTCAGGAATACCTAATAAAACAAATGTGGCTGAGGAACTTTGTAAAGATACTTCGAGCGCATGGGGGTCAACCAATACCTGCAAACGTTCACCCAATTTGGTTTCAAATCGCCGGATACGCGTAAGCGATAACACATCATGTTTGTTGTAAAACTTGAAATGACTCATATGGCTTTTTTTTGAGCCGTGAGCTATGAGCCCTGCGCTGCGAGCCAAAGCTCATAGCTCAAAGCTCACGGCTCATAGCTTTCCTCCCACTAAATATACTTAAATAAAAGCACCATTGATCATGACTTTTTCTATAAGGTTGGAACCAAAAGCATAAGGTAAATAGGCGATGGAAGGAATGGGTTTCGTAAAAATGAGATTGGCGCGTTTGCCCGGGGTGATACTTCCTAACTCATCGCCAAGTTCCATCGCATAAGCGCCATTGAGGGTTGCGGCATTGATGGCTTCTTCGGGTAACATTTTCATCTGTATACAACTCATGGATACAACCAGGTTCATATTGCCGCTCGGGCTTGAACCTGGATTGAAATCCGATGCCAATGCAATGGCGCAACGCTTGTCTAGTAAGGCTCTTGCCGGTTGGAAAGGCATCCGTAAAAAGAAAGCGGCATTAGGCAATAAAGTTCCGATGGTATTGGATGAGGCAAGCGAATTCATCGCGTCTTCATCCATTGTTTCGAGGTGATCAACGGAAATGGCGCCGAGCTTCACTCCCACCTGTGTGCCTCCAGACGGATTGAGTTGGTTTGCATGGATCTTGGGCTTCAACCCGATGGCCATACCCGCCCGGCAGATCGCCTCTGTTTCTGAGGGGCTGAAGAAACCCTCTTCACAAAACACATCAATATAGTCAGCCAGTTGCTCCGCTGCTATCTGCGGAAGCATTTTGTTTATGATCAGGTCAATATAACCCTGGTGATCTTCCTTATATTCCGTTGGATAAGTATGCGCCCCGAGAAACGTGGCTTTTACCGGTATCGGTGCTTTTTCTTTTATGCGTTTGATCACGCGTAACATTTTCAGTTCCGCATCAACCGTTAATCCATACCCGCTTTTGATCTCGATGGCACCGGTTCCTACATGCATCAGTTCCTGCAGGCGTTTCCAGGCTTGTTCAAACAAAACATCTTCGGAGGTATTGGCCAGTTTACGGGCCGAGTTTAAAATACCACCACCTTTTGCTGCAATCTCTGCATAGCTGGCTCCTTTGATCTTATCTACAAATTCCTCTTCCCTGCTTGCCGCAAAAACGATATGGGTATGGCTATCGCACCAGGAAGGTAAAATGGAAGCGCCTTTTGCATCGATCACTTCATCCGCTATTGAGGATTCACGTCCTGAAATGGCCGATATTTCTCCATAACCTTTGATCAACCCCTTCTCTATTTGCAGGTAAGCGTTTTCTATGATGGGCAGGTCGGCCAGTTCTTTTCCCCGCAACAGTTTTGCTACTTCACGAACATTTATTAAGTGGCGGATGTTGGTGATCAATAACTTCATATAAGCAAATTAGCACTTTGTAACAACGTAAAGTAAAAACTGTATGATTCCCTGCCCATGTAAAGTTTGTTCAGTATAAGACGGGTGGTACCAGGTCCATCACAAGTCCATCATAAGTCCATGATAAGTCCATGATAAGTCTATCCTTTCACTGGTACCACTCTTATCTCACCGTTATGCTGTCCTTGGTCTACCCTTGGTCTGACATTGGTCTACCCTTGGTCTGACGTTGGTCTACCCTTGGTCTGACGTTGGTGTTTGTTTGGTCTACCGTTGGTCTACCGTTGGTCTACCGTTGGTGCCTGGTGAGCCTCCGGTTATACGCTCTTTATGTGCCCTTTATGTGCCCTTTATACTGCAATAGGGCGACCATTGGTGCGCTACTGGGCTGGCATTGGTCAGTTATCGTTCAGCTACGTTCCAAAAGCGCTGGATCAGGCCGGTTGGAGAATATTTTAGCTGCTCTCTCGGTTGATCCTGTTTGATCTCTTTCGGATCGCTCGCAGTCTTATGAACCGGTATTAGACTGGTTCATACAAACCCGTTATTTTCGGTTATGGTCTGCACACTCACGGTTGTCCGTTATCCCAAATGGTTCGGCTGGGCCGGGTTCCTGTCTATGGCAATATTTCGGGTGCCACTTTGGTTCAATAAAAAGATCAATTTCTGGAAATTGATGGGCTGCGGAAAAAATGGAACATTTGATAAGGTGCCGGATTGGAGACAATGGGCCGTGTTGTTAGTTAAAAGTGAAGAGTTAAAAGTTAAGACAGGACAAACTATTAACTCTTCACTTTTAACTATTAACTTCTTATCCTCCTGGTGGCAATTTTTCAATTGCGAAACATGGACCATAGTTCTTGAGCCTATCGAGGGCCATGGATACTGGGATGGAAAACAATGCTTTGGCGAATTACCCAAACAAACGGATTATGAAGGAATGATTGCCGTTCTCACCAGGGCTACCATCCGCATTAATAAATTAAAAAGCTTTTGGGAAAATGTAGATGGAGTTGCCGTAAAGATGAGAAGCTCAGATGGCTTTATCACCTCCCTGGGCATCGGAGAACTACCCTGGATCAAACAGGCCACCTTCAGCATCTGGCAAAGCAAGGCCCATATGAAACAGTTTGCCTACCAGCTGAAAGAACATGCCGAAGTGATCCGCAAAACACGCGAGGATAACTGGTACAGCGAAGAAATGTTCGTCCGCTTCAGAATATTACATTCATCCGGCAGTGTCCAAGGCAAAAACCCTTTGGCAGGAAAGTTGTAATTTTATATCCAGGATGAATCATTGCTCTACCATAGTATTCTTAACCGCCCATTTCGCCTGGCTCTACCGCGGCCTCAACTCCATGCCCGATCATTAAGTATACAAATAGTAGCACAACTCACCCAGTTTACCACCGCCCCTTTCCCCTCCCAGGGGAAACGTCGCGCAGCGACAAAGGGGTCAAGGGTCCAAAAAATTAATACTCTCTATGCCCAATAAACTATCCATAACCTCCGAAATAGGAACCCTCAAAAGTTTATTAGTTCACAGTCCCGACAGTGGCCTCGGCAAAGTAGTGCCATCCAAAGCGCAGGACTGGTTGTTCGAAGACATTGTTCACCTGGAAACCATCCGCAGGCATGAATATGATTATTATACAAAGATCCTTTTGTACTTCCTCGATCCTTCAAAAATAAAAGGCAGACTCGCCGAGATCGATGCGCTGGAAGCTGACCGCAGTTTTTACAAGCCTGAAAGCAGCCAGTTCTTTGCTTCCGATAAAGTGATCGAACTGCAATGGCTGCTGGCAGAAGTGTTGGAGGATAAAGATATCCATTCCAAGCTCGTTGCATCGGTTAGCGCTATTGAAGGTTGCACTTATGAGGTACAGGATCAACTGCAGCAATATTCGCCTGTTGAACTGGCCAAAACCTTTGTTTCGGGTACTTCGAGTAGCCGCGACCTATTATTTGCACCGATCCCGAATTTTATTTTTACACGCGATATCGGGATCACCATTAAGAACCATGTACTGCTCAACAAGCCGGCAAAAAAAGCGCGTACAAGAGAAGCATTGCTGGCAAAATATATTTTCTTTCATCACCCGCTATTCAAAGAGTATCGTAATAATATTATCGAGCTGCCGGATTCAAACCACAGTTTTTTAATGCCCAAAGATGAGGACGAAAGAAAAGTAACACTGGAGGGTGGTGATATTATGGTGGTGAGTGAAGATCATTTATTGGTGGGTGTAAGTGAAAGAACATCGCCTGAGGCTGCGGTGCGTATCACCAATATGATTTTTGAAAAAGGGTTGATGGAAAAAGTAACCATCATCCGTATCCCTAAAAAAAGGGATTATATGCATATCGATACAATTTTCACGCAGGTAAAATGCGATGTATGGGCAATGCTTGGCAACTTCTCCCGCAAAGCCGTAAAACGTGAGGATGAGGATGCGATCGAAAGGATACTTGAGATCAAAAAAGAAGAAAAGATCAAAATACTGCAGTTCCACAAAAAATATCCCGATAATCCTGTTTCATTTGAAAGCCTCGAGGACCTGTTGGTTGATATCAGTAAGAACGACCTTCATTGTGAGAATGAAGTGCGTTTCATTTATTCAGGCAACAACGAGTTCCCATACAGTGCGCGTGAACAATGGACGGATTCCTGCAATTTACTCGCGTTGAAAGAGGGCGTGGTTTTAGGATATGACCGGAATGATAAAACAACAGAAGCATTTAAAAATGCCGGCTTTGCAACCATACATGTAAAAGAATTATTACAGGAACTGGAAGCCGGCACCATGGATGTTAACACGATAAAAGACACTTTAATCCTGATGCCATCTGCCGAATTATCGAGGGCACGCGGAGGTTTTCATTGTATGAGCATGCCACTTTGCCGCGAAGCGATCGGCAAATAAACAGTTAATAGCTAATCCTTATTACCGCAATACTTAAAAATGCAGCATACTTCCCATTTATTGATGATAAAGCCGGTGAGGTTTGATTTTAATGCAGAAACTGCAGTGAACAATCTTTTCCAGGTAAATGCGGAAGATCATGCCGTGCAGGAAAAGGCATTGAGAGAGTTTGAAGCATTTATTTCAACGCTACGCGATCACGGAATTGATGTGACCGTGATCGATGATACAGCCGAACCGCATACACCCGATTCTGTTTTTCCAAACAACTGGATCTCTTTTCATGAGAATGGCACGGTGATCCTCTACCCTATGTTCGCCGCGAACAGGCGGCTGGAAAGAAAACAACATGTGCTGGATGCAATCGAACAAAAATTCAGCATCAACCAAATGATCGATCTGAGCATCTATGAAAAAGACGATCGCTTTTTGGAGGGAACCGGCAGCATGGTACTCGACCGGGAAAACAAAATTGTCTATGCATGCTTATCACCAAGAACGGATGCAAAGATCCTGCGGAAATTCTGTGAACAGATGAATTATACGGCCGTTAGTTTCGCCGCAGTGGATGCAGACGGACAACCGATCTATCATACCAATGTAATGATGTGTGTGGCAGATGAATTTGCCGTGATCTGCCTGGAGAGTATCAAAGATGAAACAGAAAGAAAAACAGTGGCGGATCTTTTAACGAAAACAGGCAAGCAGATCATAGAGATCAGTTTTGGACAAATGAATCATTTTGCAGGCAATATGTTGCAGGTGCATAATAAAGAAGGAAAGAAATTTTTAGTGATGTCATCGCAGGCTCATCAAAGCTTAACTACCCAACAGCTATTATCCATAGAGCATTTTAATCCTGTTATACATTCAGATATTTCCACGATCGAGACAAATGGTGGCGGAAGCGCAAGATGTATGATGGCAGAAATATTTTTGCCGCAATGTTAATTCATCAGTTATTGCTAACAAACGTTAGCAATAACTGATATATTTATCAACAGATGCGATTCGCTGAAATCCTTTGCCAATAAGGTTATAAATAGATTTCACCTGAAAACTTCTTATGTGTTAGTAAAATTAAATTTCAACAGCCGTCTTCTCAGCGCATCATAACTTGCCATTTATTTTCAATTACGTATTTTTGACACTCGTGTAGCTGATACACACCCATTTACGATTGATTGCCGTTAATATTTCATTGCCTTAAAGAAGACTGCTAAATCACAATGTCTGAAAAAAAAGTAACCAAGATAGGTGTGCTTACCTCCGGTGGAGATTCACCGGGTATGAACGCCGCAATAAGAGCTGTAGTTAGAACAGGAATTTATCACAAGCTGGACATTTTTGGTGTTATGCGCGGATACAGTGGTATGATCGAGGATGATATCGTTCCGATGAATTCACGCTCAGTAGCCAATATCATTCAACGCGGCGGAACCATTCTTAAAACTGCCCGCAGCAAAGAATTCTTTGAACCCGAAGGACGCCAGAAAGCCTACGAAAACCTGAAAAAAAGGGGCATTGATGCCCTGGTCATCATTGGTGGCGATGGAAGTTTCAGGGGCGCGCAAAAGTTCAGTAATGAATTTGATATTCCCTGCATCGGATTGCCGGGCACCATTGATAAAGACATAGCCGGCAGTGATTTTACAATCGGTTTTGATACAGCGGTGAATACCGCCGTTGAAGCCATCGATAAGATCCGCGATACGGCAGACGCACACGACCGCCTTTTTATTGTTGAGGTAATGGGCCGCGATGCAGGCTATATAGCACTGCATAGCGGCATAGCCACCGGTGCCGAAAATATCCTGATCCCCGAAACAAAAACCGATATAGAGGAACTGATCGCTTCTCTTACTGAAAAAGAGAAAAGAAAAAAACTGGTGAACCTTGTTGTGGTGGCCGAAGGCGAAGAATTCGGCGGCGCCAACGAGATCGCAACGATCATCAAAGCGCGTTTACCGCAGGCAGATACCAGGGTTTGCATATTGGGACATATCCAGCGTGGCGGTTCCCCCTCCTGCCTCGACAGGTTGATCGCAAGCCGTATGGGTTACCACGCGGTAGAATGCCTTTTAACAGGAAGACACAATGTAATGGTGGGAATCATGAATAATAAAATGCATTATACGCCTTTGAATAATGCTGTGAAAGCAAAACAAAAAATATCAGACGACTGGTTCAAAATCGTAAAGATCCTCGCCAGTTAATATTTCATTTTCGAACAAGCAACCATATAATAAATAAAATACAATGTCTAAAAACCTTGATAAGTACCTGCATAAGAACATGGATAAAGAAGCAGGACTTGACCATGTTAACCACCGCACCAAAATTGTGGCAACCGTGGGCCCTGCCTGTGACAGCTACGATAAATTACTGGAGCTGGTAAAAGCAGGTGTAAATGTTTTCCGTTTGAATTTTTCACATGGAAGTCATGAAGATAAACTGAACATCATTGAGCATATCCGCAATATCAATAAAACTGAGCCTTATAATATCGCGATCCTGGGTGACTTACAGGGACCAAAACTGCGCGTAGGTGAAATAGAGAATAATTCACTGGCGGTAAAAGCAGGCGATATTCTCACTTTTACCAACGAAAAATGCATTGGCAATCTCGAGAAGATCTATGTCTCCTACCCTAACCTCGCCGGCGATGTGATACTCGGAAATGTTATCATGATCGATGATGGAAAGATCGAAGTAAAAGTATCCAGCATAGAAGCAAACGGCGATGTAAAAGTGATGGTAACATTAGGCGGCATCATCTCTTCCAAAAAAGGGATCAACCTGCCGGATACAAAGATCTCTCTTCCGGCATTAACGGAGAAGGACCTGGTGGATCTTGATTTTATCATAGCACAGAATTGCGACTGGGTAGCACTTTCTTTCGTAAGAAGTGTACAGGATATAGTTGGACTCAGAAAGATATTGGTGGATCAGAAAAGCAAGACCAAGATCATTGCCAAAATAGAAAAACCGGAAGCGTTGCTCAATATCCGCGACATCATTGTTGAAAGTGATGGAATCATGGTGGCACGTGGCGACCTGGGTGTAGAATTACCAGTGGAGCAGATCCCTTTGATCCAGAAAGAACTGATCCGCAAATGTATTCACCGCGCAAAACCTGTTATCGTTGCAACACAGATGATGGAGAGTATGATCGACCGCGTAAAACCAAACAGGAGCGAGATCACCGACGTGGCCAACGCCGTACTCGAGGGCGCTGACGCAGTAATGCTTAGCGGTGAGACCGCAACCGGGCAACATCCAGCTTTGGTGGTTGAGACCATGCGTAAGATCATTGCAGAGGTTGAGAAAAAAGAATACCGCTATAACCGCGAAGAGGATCTGAAACCGCAACCACACTCTCCTTCTTTCCAAAGCGATGCGATCTGTTACAATGCCTGTAAGATCTCCGATGATGTGGAAGCAAAAGCGTTGATCGGTATGACACAAAGCGGTTACACAGCATTCATGCTAAGCAGCTATCGCCCTTTCTCCCCTCTGTATATTTTTACCAAAGAGAGATCACTCGTAAACCAGTTAAGTTTAAGCTGGGGCGTGCGCGCATTTTATTATGCCGAGGAAGACAGCCTGGATGATATCATTTACGACCAGATCCAGATCTTAAAAGAAAGAGGTTTTATTAACCCGGGAGATGTGGTAGTGAATACAGGCAGCACGCCGGTTGACCAGCATCTGCCGACCAATATTATCAAATTAACAAGGGTAGAATAAGCATAGTTTCGAAAGAAATAAAAAAGATTCCTGTTTACATGGAATCTTTTTTATTTTAGGGCGGTGTACCGGAATATTGTCCATTGTCCGTCGTGAATAGTCCATTGAGTGAGTATCCATACATTTATAACTTTGCCCTGATTTTATCGACACAGACAAAATAACTAGCCCCTTATGAAACAAACATTACTCGCCCTTGCCGTATTCTTCGCAGTAGTTGCCGGCGCGCAGGAAGTCAACATCATTCCCAAACCCACCAAGGTGGAAACACAGCCGGGAAATTTTGTGATCACGCCAGCTACGTCCATTGTACTTTCCGAAACGGGGCTTGAAAGATCTGCCCAGTTCTTGAATGATTATCTGCAGAAATTTTATGGTTTTCGTTTGCCTGTCATTAAAAACGGTCGTTCACAAAAAAATAATAAGGGCAATATTGTGCTTGATATTGAGCAGATAGATCATCCTGTTCCCGGCGCTTATGCAATGATCGTTACGCCCAACGGCATTGAAATAGGCGGTGCCAGCTCTTTAGGTACTTTTTATGCGGTACAAACACTTATCCAGTTGTTACCGATGGAAAAAAAGAAAAGCCTCGCTGTGCCCTGTGTTGACATTGACGACAGGCCGCGTTTCGCTTACCGCGGTATGCACCTGGATGTTGGCAGACATTTTTTTCCTGTTGAATTCGTAAAAAAATACATCGATTTCATCGCCATGTATAAAATGAATACGTTCCATTGGCATTTAACTGAGGACCAGGGCTGGCGCATCGAGATCAAAAAATATCCAAAACTTACGCAGGTTGGTGGTTACCGAAATGGAACCCTTATCGGACGTTATCCCGGCAAGGGCAACGATATGACAAAATACGGTGGTTTTTATACGCAGGAACAGATCAAAGACATTGTAAAATATGCGTCTGACCGTTATATCACCGTGATACCTGAGATTGAATTACCCGGTCATGCTTCTGCAGCCATCGCTGCTTATCCGCAATTGAGCTGTTTCCCGGATGAAGCTACCAAACACCCAAAAAATACTGTGTGGAGTGGCGATAGCACAGGTAAACAGGTTCAGCAGGTTTGGGGCGTGTTCCCCGATGTGTTTGCACCAACCGAATACACTTTCAATTTTCTACAGGATGTATTGGATGAAGTGATCCCGCTTTTCCCGGGTAAGTATGTTCATATCGGTGGCGATGAGTGTCCCAAAGACAATTGGAAACGTTCTGAGTTCTGTCAAAATCTCATTAAAGAAAAAGGCCTGAAAGACGAACATGGCCTGCAAAGTTATTTCATCGGCCGGATAGAAAAATACCTCAATAGCAAAGGAAAACAGATTATTGGCTGGGATGAAATCCTTGAAGGCGGGCTCGCACCTAATGCAACCGTTATGAGCTGGCGGGGAGAAAAAGGTGGTATTGAAGCAGCCAGGCAAAAACACACGGTGATCATGACACCCGGCGCCTGGATGTATTTTGATCATTCACAAACAAAAAAAGAAAAAGAAGATTCGGTAACCATTGGCGGCTATACCACTATACAGAAAGTATATAGTTACGAACCGATACCTGATTCTTTATCTGCCGAAGAAAGTAAGTATGTTTTAGGCGCGCAGGCAAATGTGTGGACCGAATACATGCGCTATCCATCTAAAGTAGAATATATGATCTTTCCACGTATGAGTGCACTAAGCGAAGTATTATGGAGTTCAAAAGACGCAAGAAGCTGGCCCGATTTTGAAAAAAGAATGTTAGCTGAACTCAAGCGGTATGATTGGTGGGGTGTAACTTACAGCAAAGCTTTTTTTGATCCGGCCAACAACACACCTGAATTAAAAGATCCTGCAGTAAAATGAGTTAATGCATCCCAGTTTATGCGTTTTTATGCGGTTTGTCTGCATTTTTAAGCTGGTTTGCTGTAATAGGATGTATTTTTGTTGAAAATTTAAGCGGTTATGACCATGGTTGACTCCTTTGAAAAAATTCCTGTTCAGATATTTCCTTCTGCCAAGCAGGGCTCCCATTTTGTAGCAGAAGAGATCGCTAAACTCATTCGTGAAAAGCAGTCGCAAAACAAATCTTGCGTACTGGGCATGGCAACAGGCGGCACGCCAATCTACCTCTACGCAGAACTCGTACGTATGCATCGGGAGGAAGGCCTGAGTTTTAAAAATGTGATCACTTTCAACCTCGATGAATATTACCCGATCGAGAAAGATGCGTTCCAGAGTTACTGGAGTTTTATGCATCGTCATTTATTTGATCATGTTGATATTGACCCCGCGAATATTCATATTCCTGATGGCGCCTGGCCAAAAGAAGAGATCAAAAAATACTGCGCCGAATATGAGGCAGAACTGGAAAGTGTAGGTGGCGCAGACCTTCAAATCTTAGGAATCGGTTTGAATGGTCATATCGGTTTTAATGAACCCGGCTCAAGCATCTTTTCAAAAACAAGATTGGTGAACCTGGATAACACCACGCGTATAGCCAATACCTACGAATTCGAAAATATCTCCAAGGTACCCAGGCTGGCCGTAACCATGGGTATCAGCAATATTTTAAAAGCAAAACGCATCCTGTTGATGGGATGGGGCCAGAAAGCCGCGATTATCGCCAGGTCCGTTGAAGGAAACGTAAGCGAACAGGTACCGGCAAGTATACTTCAGCAGCACAACGACTGCACATTTGTAGTGGATGAACCGGCTGCAGCGGAATTAACACGCATCAAATCGCCATGGCTAACCGGCGAATGCGATTGGACGCCAAAAATGATCAAACGGGCGGTGATCTATATGGCTCTGAAAACGAATAAATCAGTATTAAGTCTTACAGCAGATGATTATATCGAGAACAGCCTTTCTGATCTTTTAGTTGAAAGAGGCGATGCCTACGAAATAAACCTCGAGGTATATTATATGCTTCGCGATAGTATTACCGGCTGGCCCGGCGGAAAACCCAACGCCGTAATACCAGCCCACCCGGAAAGAAGCGAGCCGCATCCCAAAAGATGTGTCATCTTCTCCCCTCACCCCGATGACGATATCATCAGTATGGGCGGAACTTTTATGCGTCTCCACGACCAGGGGCACGAGGTACATGTTGCCTACCAGACCAGCGGCAATATTGCTGTAACGGATGAGTTTGTAACACGCTTTATTGATTTTGCAGTTGGGTTTGAAGATATGTTCGGGATAGACAATCATAAGAGCCAGGAGATCTTAAATTCAGCAAGAAAATATATCGACCACAAACAGAAGAACCAGGCAGATACCGCCGAGATCCGCTCTATCAAAGGATTGATCAGGCGTTGCGAAGCGAAAGCAACCTGTCGCTATGTTGGGCTCACCGAAGACCGGGCGCATTTTATGAACCTGCCTTTTTACGAGACCGGCACCGTAGATAAAAAACCGATGGGTGAAGAAGATGTACTCATCACCATGGCGCTTCTGAAAAAACTCAAACCGCACCAGGTCTACTGCGCAGGTGACCTGGCCGATCCGCATGGCACACATAAAGTATGTCTTGAGGTTGTTTTCGAAAGCTTACGACGCCTGAAAGCGGCCGGTGAAACCTGGATCAAGGATTGCTGGGTCTGGCTCTACAAAGGTGCATGGCAGGAATGGGATATCTCTGAAATTGAAATGGCCATACCGATGAGTCCCGACCAGGTAATGAAAAAACGCTTCGGTATTTTTATACACCAGTCACAAAAAGACATGGTTCCTTTCCAGGGAACCGACAGCCGCGAATTCTGGCAACGTGCCGAAGACAGGAATGGAAATACGGCCGACCTCTACGCAGCATTGGGCATGACCAAGTATGCAGCGATGGAAGCATTTGTAAGATGGCACTATTGATAATTAACAATTAGAGATCATTAGTTAATAATTATTAGGAGGAATTTTGTCATTGGTATTCATTCATGCCATTCCTGTTCTATTTTTGCCGGATGGAAGATCAGCAAACCATGAATCGGACCCTGGCGATTGCGTGGAGAGAGGCCTGGGCCAATCGGAGATTCAGGATAAAGACCATTATCGGGAGCATTGTTTTTCTCGGCATACTGATATCATTCCCTTATTTTTTTGGATTGATCGAGCTGCGGGAGGGCATTGTGCTGAATGATCCAATATTAAAACTGGTACCACCGGTCGATGTTTCCGCCCTTACTTTTATTTTCATCTGGTCGATGATCGCCTACTTTCTTTTCAGGTGCATACAAAACCCCTCTTTTTTTATGCTTGGTTTCTGTGGCATGATCCTTCTTTTCCTGTCGCGCATGATCACGATTTCGCTTTGCCCTTTAAATCCGCCCGAAGGACTCATCCCGCTGATCGATCCCGTTAGTAATTTGTTCTACGGCGGCCCGCATGTATTCATGACAAAGGATCTTTTTTATTCGGGACATACTTCTACCCAGTTCATGATCTTCCTGTGTTTTTCAAAAAGAAGGGATAAGGGGCTGGCACTTTTCTCCTCCATTGTTGTCGGCATATTAGTACTTGTACAACATGTACACTATAGCATCGATGTGATCGGGGCTTTTTTGCTGACTTATTTTGTTTACCTGCTTGGTAGAAAGATTGCGGATTATTGAGGAAGCTGTGAGCTATGAGCTATGAGCTATGAGCTATGAGCTGTAGCACGAATCCCGGTATTTAGCTTTCAACAAATAATTCATGTCAATTCGTGTCCGCAGAAAGCTGCGAATGATCCTGTATTTCATGCTTTGAAAAAGTAACTATGACGATAACGGGACCCAAGCTCGTAGCTCACAGCTCAAAGCTCGCAGCTGTCCTAAAAAGCCTCGCCTAATTGCAGGTAAAACCCGCTATTCTTCCCCTGCCCTATCCCGTAATCCACGCGTAGGTTGAGTTTCTCTTTCTTATCCAGCGCAAAGCGGATGCCGGCGCCATATGAAAATTTGAGGTTGGAGAAACTGTAATCGGTAGTCGTGCGGCCAACATTTCCACCGCCTCCAAAAGCCACCGCGCCAAATCTTTTGTATACCGGGAAACGGTATTCTCCCTGTACGATCAATTGGTTCAGGTCCTTATACCGCCCATCATAATAGCCGCGCATGCGGTTGGCGCCGCCGAACGAGGCAAGGCTACGAATGGGCACCTCGCCGGTATTGTTAAAGCTGAACAGTTGGAACGCTAATACCTGGTTGTGAAAAATGGGCACATACTTCCTTAGATCAAGAACCACATTGGTATAATTGAATTGAGAGCCCCAGAATTTATCAAAATGATTAAAAGAAAGCTGAAAAAACACGCCTTTATCCGGCGCAAATGCATTGTTTCTCGTGTCGTAGGTGATACTTGAGCCTAGTCCCGCCACATGGTACCCGGTCCGTCCGAGCACATTTTGCGTATCAAATAAACCACCTGCCTGGTAGGTGATATCCCATACCCGTTGCATCTCAAACAAAAGTCCTACAAAAAGATCCGGCGCGATTTTGCGTAGTAAATGGAGATAGATATAGTATTGATTGAACTTATAGGATTCTTCGGCGCTGTCCGGGGTAGTCTTCCCAAGACCCCAGAACTTATCCGGATAGGAGCTGAAAGAGAACTGTTCGTTGAGCACATACTTCTCTTTATGAAAATACTGTGAGCCGTTAATGGCTGTGATCAGCTGTTTTTTTGTAGAATACAATAATAATAGTTGCAGGTTCGACGTTCTTGAGAGGGTATCTTTCGGCGATAAACGAAATGTTAGGGCTCCCGCTGTACCAAAGGACCAACCGGTCTCGATGGATTTTGCAATAACGGGGAAAATTAATAGGCGTTTGGGCTTACTGGTGTCTTTTTGGGAGTAAATAGACGTACTCAGACATAAAACAGCAAAAACCAAGTAAAAATATCGATGGGTCATACCGCCTTTTTTCATAATAAAAGGTGTAAATTAACCTCTTATACTTTAACCGGGTAAAAACTCTGTAGAAATTGCTTAGATTTGCTCACTTTTGATACGTTACAAGTTCTCAATTTTGTAATAATTCCTTAACATTACATTAGTAATATAACGCAATAGAGTACGAATGAAAAAATGGGATAGTCATTTTCAGCTGGGCGATACTGTAACCGCGGAGCAATTGGCATTTTTTGATAAGCACGGTGTAATAGTATTCAGAAACTTTATCAGCAAGGAAAAAGTGGCCACCTATCTTAGTGAGCTCAAACGCCTCGAATCGCTCTGGTTATCAGAACAGCGCGATAAGGTAAACGGGATCCCACTGAAATATGGTAAGGACGAGCATGGCAATAAAACGATCCAACGTTTATGCTTCACTTCCTTGTATAGTGACGAGTTGCACAGCCTGCTTGAAGAGCCCAGGTTAAAGGCACTCATGGCGTTCCTGAATCCTTACGAGGGCAGGATCGCTGAGAATGAAAAGGACGGCCTGGTGATCAACAATTACATCAACACACCCAACAGCACATTCACACAAATGGGCTGGCATACTGATTCTCCGCGCGACCTGTTTCTTGGCCAGAAGATCATGCCGATGCTGAATGTAGGATTACACCTTGACGAATGTCCGTTCGAAAATGGCGGACTCCGTGTATTACCGGGCACACACAAACAGAACATTTTAAAACTGTTGTTTGGTAAAAAATATTTTATTGACAACACAGATGACGACCGTGAAGTAGGTTTTGACATGCATGCAGGTGATCTGTCTGTACACGATGGCCGTTTATGGCACCGTGTAAAACAATCTCCGAAATTCGGGGAAGAGAGCCGCAGGCGCGTAATGTATGTTCCGTTAGTTACTGGCAAATACAAACCGAAAGATGAGAACAGCAAAACGCCTTTTTACCACAGGTTCACAGGCAAAGTGCATCATTGATCCTATAAAAAGAATTGCAAGAGCCAACATGTTTGTTGGCTTTTTGTTTTAGAAGAAGTCCGGGAGACAGAAAGACCGGAAGTCCGAAAGAACATTTAAATTGCGCCACTTACGGACTTTCGGACATCCCGACTTCCGGACCAACAAACCAATTATGCAATACGCACTTATTACCGGGGCAAGCAAAGGGATCGGCAAAGCCATTGCAGAAGACCTGGCATCCCGTGGTCATTATCTTTTGCTTGTTGCAAGAAGTGGATCTTTGCTGAAAGAATTAGCGGATGAGCTTTCCGGTAAATACAATATCAAGGCAGATCATCTTGCGATCGATCTTTCAGCGCCAGGCTCGCCGGACCAGATAGTTACATGGATCAAGGAAAAAGAATACGGAGTAAATATCCTCGTAAACAATGCCGGTTACGGCCTTAGTGGCAACTTTGAACAATATTCGATGGAAGAACACAGGGCCATGATGCAGGTAAACATGACGGTTCCGCTTGAACTCACCAGTCTGCTCCTGCCTGAATTAAAAAAACATTCGAAAGGATATATTCTCAATATTGCCAGCGCCGCGGCATACCAGGCTGTTCCGGGTTTGACTGCCTATGCAGCCACCAAATCTTTCCTGCTCAGCTTTAGCCGCGGATTGCAGTATGAATTACGTAAAACAAATATTTCCGTTACGGTAGTTAGTCCCGGCGGCACCAACACAGATTTCGCCAACCGCGCAAAAGTGGCCGGCAAAGCAGTGAAAGCGGGTGAAAAATTAAATATGACACCCAAAGCCGTTGCAAAACTGGCTGTAGACGCCATGTTCGCCCGTAAAACGGAGATCATTACGGGGTTTGTTAATAAACTTGGCGCGTTCCTTGTTTGGTTATTACCAAAAAAACTGGCTGAGAAAACTGCTGCAGGATTGTATGAGATAGATTAATTCTCAGATTCCCTGTGATAGGTTTTGCAAATTCTTTTTTAGCCATTATATTTGCAGCCCTTAACGGGTGAATGGCTGCGTAGCTCAACTGAATAGAGTACCTCACTACGGATGAGGGGGTTTCAGGTTTGAATCCTGACGCGGTCACAAATAAAAAGGTCTCACAGAAATGTGGGACCTTTTTCATTTGTGAAATACGTAGCTCAATCCGCCTGGGCGGAAGTACCTCACTACGGATGAGCCGATTTCAGGTTTTCTGCCTCCGCAGACGACACGGTCACAAAAGGTCTCACAGAAATGTGGGACTTTCTTATTTTTGAGATGCATGGGGCAGCTGAATAGGATATCCCGCCAACGGTGGGACTTTTGTTTTTACAGCATAATGCTTTTATACAGTCTCCTCGCTGGGAATCAGCAATACAATGGTCTCCTCTACCATCACTCCTTCCGGCTGCCGGTCGTCACCAATTAATGATTTTCCTTTCGCTACAAGATCTTCCGCGAGTTCGGTAAATTTTTCCCCAACTTCATCTACATCGTCTTTTATTTTATCGACCAACGCCCGTCCTTCCCTTGTATGTAAGTAGTGCACCACGGCCGCGCCAATTGCGGCACCAGCCAATAATCCTAATGTGAATTTCATAAAGTTATTTTAGAAGACTACTGAAATAATTATACCGTGCCACTGCAATAAAAGAATTGCCGTGTGAGTGTGTGGTAAAAGCTTTGCATGTAGATGCGAAGCTTTTAGTGAACGTTTAAAAGAATCACAAATTTACCACGCATCGATATGTTTTCTATTGGGATTGATTAATTTGTAAGAGAGGTTTTAGACCTGTTGCACTTTATATTCTTTGGCATGAACCTAAATAAGATCCGATGTCAAACAAGCATGTTACCATACTTGTCTTCATTTTAGCTGTCGCAATCGGCGGAGTGAATATTGCCAGTGCGCAGCAAACGAAGCAGGAGATAAAAGCGGGAAAGGAAGCCATCATTAAACAGAAGATAGCGGATAAAAAATATGTTTTTATCGCGCAGTCAGCAACACCTATGCGCGGTACTGTCCGCCAACTATCAGAGGAATATGACTTGCGCGTTGCACCCGACAGTATCATCTCATATCTTCCTTATTTCGGCGTGGCCTACTCCGCTCCAATAAATTCATCAGAAGGCGGTATCAGATTCACTTCCGTTTCGTTTGCGTATGCGTCTGTCAATCGCAACAAAGGCGGATGGGATATCACGATCAAACCCAGGGATGCATCGGAAGTACAACAACTGTTCCTTAGCATTTTTTCGAACGGGAGCGCTACCCTGCAGGTAATCAGCGCCAACCGGCAACCGATCTCATTTAGCGGGTATATCTCCGACAGGGATAAAAACTAAATAGTCACAATTAACAACTGTCCGCGATACAATAAGCCTACCTTGATAGAATGAAGGCCCCAACTGTTCAACCTTGGATGCAATTGCCACTTTCTTCTACCCACCTGAGTAAAATATTTCGTGAGACTGCTTCTCATAATGGATTCAATACCATCGGTCAATTATTGTCTGTAAAATTGACTAATGTTTTGCAGATGGATTGGTTTACTCCACCGATGACGGATGAAATCGCTTCCATCGTCAAAAAGCTTAAGAAAGAAAAATAAAGTGTTTTTATTCGATGATTTGTAGAAATATTTCCGCGGCTTACTAAGACCGCAATAAATGGTACGGGAATAGTTTTTACAATACAGAATGTAGAAATAGCCTCCCATGATGCGATCCAGAATTTTTTCAAAACCTGTTGCTGTATTGCCGGTGAGTGAAGATTTTAAAGAAGCAATGAAAAAAGAGGATATTAAAACACTGGAAGAGATCATAGACATACCTATAGCAGAACTGGTAAATTATCGATGGTTTACAAAAGAGGTGTTGGAAGAACTGGAAGATCTTTTATTTTAATTTTTTGCGAGTTTATACAGCTTCTTCATTATTTCAGCAAGTTCCTTAAACATCGACCCGGTGAACCACTTCATTTCCAATAAGTCGCCAATCGATAATTTCTGAAATTCGTATAGGGTATTATAGCCATGCTCCAGGGCTGTTCGCGTAAAGTTTTCACTCATTCCCACTGAAGACAAGGGCAATCGCAAGAGCGAACCATCAACTCCTAAATGTTTCATAAAACCTTTTTGCAGAGACAATAAAAAAACTATTCCACTGGCACGGTTTTTAGACCGGATGATGAAACAAGCGCACTGTATGGATAGCAGGTTGGAACAGATCGTTAACCGCTCAATCGCGTCGCTTCAGCTAAGTGAGGAGTTTAAAAATGCTATGCGTAAACATGGTTTCTATACGCTCAATGAAATTATGAGCCTGCCACTTAAACAGTTGGTAAAAATGACATGGTTTACAAAGGAAATGCTTGAAGAGCTATCTCAATTCATTTTCAATGCCCGTAACGCGGGGAGTG
Source organism: Bacteroidota bacterium (assembly GCA_040388705.1). Classification (GTDB taxonomy): domain Bacteria; phylum Bacteroidota; class Bacteroidia; order Chitinophagales; family Chitinophagaceae; genus Sediminibacterium. Next base: position 90,917 of record JAZKBI010000005.1, read on the forward strand.
AGCTTTGAAATAGTATTTCTGCATACAATCTTGAAATTTTGGAATTGGGAGATTGGGAAATTTGTTCGAGTTCTGGATGTACTGCAATTTCATCCCGCATGTGCGGGACCAATTCCAAAATTTCAAAATTTATTACACGTTATTTCTCCAGCAGTTCCCGTTTTGTCCAGCATTCATCCATCGCCCCTCCTGTTGATTTTTGCCCGCGATGCCGCCAGTCGCCATCAACAAAAGAATAATCGAATACAAGGCTCTTGCCTACACTCTCAGCGGTCTTGGTAAAGAACTCAATATTCTCCGTGTATTTTCCGTTTGCAGTAGTATAGGCACCGCCGCCTGCGTTCAGAAATTGTTTAGTGGCAGCATTATAAGCGATCCAATGAAAATATTTTCCGGAAAGCACTTTCATTGTCCTGCGTGGATAAAACGGGCTGGCTCTTTTAGATACTTTATCATTGGTATAATTGCCGGTGATCACCCATACACCCGCCAGTTCTCCGGGGCCGCCATCATCCAGGCGTTCCCATTTCTCGTTTGATTGGCTCGTGTTGAGCCTGGTGTTTGTCATCTGCATAGCATGGCTCCATTCATTTCCTACCTGCGTTGAATCGATCGAGTTCCATTCGATTTTGCGCAGCAGTTTGTTTCCCTCAACCTTCCAGGTACCGCCATAAGAGCTGATCATTTTTTTACCGGGTATATCATAACTCGCTACAGAAAATACATTTCCTGAAAAGATCATCACGGTACGATTCCCCGGTGTACCATAGCCCCATGCGCCATTAAGCGTAGCCGCTGGTGTTTTAAAACTGCCGGTTGAAAATGCGGTTAATAACATTGTTGCTGACAATAAAATAATTGATGCAACAACAAAATTTTTAGCGGTTCTCATTTGCGTGGTTTTGATCGGTTACTTAAAACTAAAATATTTATTGGCGGGAAACAAGCGTTTGCATGAATCGATGCGATAAAAAAGAAATATTTTATGAGATAGGATTATCATTTTGAACCACATAGTCACATAGGGCACATAGGTTATAACACATAGATAAATGACAATTGCCTTTTACCAGATACATGACTGAAGAAAAATAAAAACTATGTGCAAACCTATGTTTCCTATGTGCCTATTGTGGTTCCATTTATTCCTTGTTATTAAGGCACGGGGAAATATTAACCAGCCGAAGGAATAGCAAAAAACATTTAGAACTTTTCTTATCTTTCAAATCCATATATTTTTCAACTTTATCCGGATGATCTTCAGGAAAATCAGTTTGATCCCTTCTGTCATTTTTACAAGAATAATCTTGCTGATTACTTTCGCAAATTGTTTTATTTGTATGATAAGCTGGACCGGCAAACCATCAGCGAATAAAACGAATCCCGCGATGGATTCTATCCCGCAGGTAGATACCGTAGTTGCGAGGTTCATGAAAAAATACAACGTACCGGGAATGTCTATCGCAATAGCAAAAGATGGTAAACTCGTGTATGTAAAAGGATATGGTTATGCAAATACTTCTACCGGGGAAAAAGTAAAGCCTTCGCATTTGTTCAGAATAGCCAGTGTTTCAAAACCTTTTACTGCCGTTGCCATCTTACAATTGGTTGAGGCAGGCCGGCTATCACTCGATGCAAAAGTTTTTGGTGATGGGGGAATATTAGGAAACAAATATGGCAGCCCTCCTCCTAATTCAAATATCAAAAACATTAGGGTTCACCAGTTGCTGCAACATACTTGTGGTGGCTGGACAAATGATTCACATGATCCGATGTTCACCGACATCTCTCTATCGCATGCGCAGGTCATTGCCAACACATTAAAAAATGAGGCGTTGATCAATGAACCGGGAAAAGCCTACGCCTATTCCAATTTTGGTTATTGCGTTTTGGGAAGGATCATTGAAAAGATCAGCGGCATATCGTATGAGAATTACGTAAAGAGAAATATCCTCAGTAAGGCGGTCATTTCAGATATGCAGGTTGGCGGCAACCGGTTAGTTGATAAAAAACAAAATGAAGTAGTGTATTATGGTCAGGGGAATGAAGATCCCTATCGTTACAACATCAGCAGAATGGATTCACACGGCGGCTGGATCGCTTCGGCAGCTGATTTGCTGCGTTTTGTTTTTTGTGTTGACGGATTTTCTACCAAACCCGATATACTAAATGCTGCAACTATTAAAACGATGACGACGGCATCAACTGCCAATGAAAGATATGCCTGTGGATGGTCGGTAAATACAGCAAATAACTGGTGGCACAACGGGAGTTTACCGGGAACGGGATCGGAACTTGTTCGCGCAAACAATGGCTTTTCCTGGGCTATTCTCGCCAATACACGCAGCGGCGACAAAGATTTCGGCATTGATATGGATCGCCTGATCTGGTATGCCGTGAAAGATACCACGCTTCATTGGACGAGTGTGGAATGATTTTTTACGGCACCAACATAATTTATTAATCATTAAATCTTATGTTATGCTGAAATGGTCATTAGCGTTCTTCGTTATTGCCGTCGTTGCCGCCATTTTTGGTTTTACCGGAATTGCTGCCGGCGCGGCCTCCATTGCAAAAACCATCTTTTTCATTTTTGTGGTACTATGGCTGCTCCTATTGGTTTTGGGCGTTACTATCTTCAAGAAATAGCAAGATACTATCGCGCTGTTCAGCCTGCCGACAGGCCTTTAAAGAATGCATTTTACGCAATGTTTTTGCCGCCTGTTTTCATGGAAAAGTATGAAAATATTGGTGCTTGATAACTCATCAAAAGGCCCGGTTTCGCCTTGGGAAAAGGGCATAATTTCCCTGTATTTACCTATGGAAAGCAGCAATATGAAAAAACATATGCACACTTTGTTCAGTATGTATTTAAAACTCATGGTAGTTATATCTAACATTGCATATATTAGTATCTTAATTACTAACCCATTTAAATTCTAACCACCATGGCAAAAGCCGCAAAAAAAGCCGCGCCGAAGAAAGCGGTAAAGAAAGCAGCACCAAAAAAGGCTGCTCCGAAAAAAGCAGCTAAGAAAGCCGCTCCTAAAAAAGCAGCACCCAAAAAAGCAGCAGCTAAGAAAGCCGCTCCAAAGAAAAAAGCCGCTAAAAGAAAACCTAATGCAGCTTTTATGGTCGCAATGACACCAAGCGATAAGCTGGCTGCAGTGATAGGACCAAAAGCAATACCACGTACGGAGATCGTTAAGCAGATCTGGAACTACATCAAAAAGAACAATCTCCAGGACAAAGCGAACAGGAGAATGATCAATGCAGATGCTAAGCTCAAAGCAGTATTCGGCAAAGACCAGGTTTCTATGTTCGATCTTGCCAAGATCATCAGCAAAAACGTTAAGTAAATTCGTTCTAATAAAAAAAGTCCCCCACTGTATTGTGCGGGGACTTTTTTTATGCGAACACCTGAAAGCTTTTTCGTGTCTCCAATAAAAATTTATATATGCCCGATAGCTTCCTGCCATATAAATTTTAGCCGCGCTTTCCAGGCACATTTCAAAGCAGATACCCATTGATTGAGCGATGGTATGGTTTTTTATACAATGAGGTAAATACAACTACCACATGTCTCTTTCCGGCTCACCACGTTACATTAACCTGCCGGTCTATAGTAAGTTATCACTGATCGTTCTTGGTATACTTGGATTCTTTTACATACTGTATGTCGGCGCAGATATACTGGTGCCCCTTGTATTCTCTTTCATCTTTGCGATACTGCTCAATCCCGTTGTTAATTTCTTGTGTGGTAAAGGGCTTAACAGGGTGCTTTCGATCTTTGTAGCCCTATTCATTTCTTTTGCGGTTATACTAGGCACTTTATATTTTATCGGCATGCAACTAAGCCTGTTCACAGAATCACTCCCGCAGTTCAAAGAACATTTTACAAAATTAATCAATGAAGCAAGTGACTGGGTTTCAGTAAAATTCAACATTGCCCGCCCAAATATCGATGCATGGCTGGAAAAGATCAAGAAAGACGGGATGAGTAATGGCCCCGCTATGATCGGCCAGACACTGGGAACGGTTAGCGGGATATTAGCGGTTGTGCTACTACTGCCTGTTTACATGTTCACTATCCTTTACTACAAGCCGTTGCTCCTGGAATTTGTTGCAGAAATGTTTGATAAGAAAAGGCACCCGCTTGTAGCTGAAGTGCTCACCGAAACAAAGGCATTGATACAGAATTACCTGGTAGGATTATTAATTGAAATGCTGCTGGTTGCGGCGATGAACTCTGCGGGACTACTAATCGTTGGCGTTAAATATGCCATACTCATCGGAACCATTGGCGCTATATTAAACCTGATCCCTTATTTGGGAGGTATTATAGCTATACTGTTACCTGTATTGATGGCACTTGCTACAGGTAACCCGGGCCAGGCTGTATGGTCCTGTGTGCTGTATCTTTTTGTTCAATTCATCGACAATAATATCATCGTAACAAAGATCGTTGCATCCAAAGTAAAGATCAATGCATTGATATCGATCGTGGTAGTATTGATCGGTGGTGCACTGTGGGGATTGTCGGGTATGTTCCTGTCCATTCCTATTACTGCTATTGCAAAAGTTATTTTCGACAGGATTGAGACTTTAAAACCTTTAGGATTTTTATTGGGAGATAACCAGCCGGATGTAACTAAAGTAATATTCCAGTTTAAGAAGAAAAAAGTGCCGAAGGCAGAGAGTAATTAATAATGTGTTGTGCTATTAAAATTACGCTGTGTTGTTTACGATGCTACAATCTGCCCCAAGGGGGCTGTCGCTTGGTAGCAAAATAAGCGGGTAACCTCATTATGCACTGTAAGGGTTACCCCTAGCGGCTAAAGATTTGATCAATTCATAATTGTTATGGGTAGCCCCGCTGGGGCATTGGATACTCATCGTTAATTATGTGCTACAAAGCGGTTATGCCTATGGCATATAAAGAGCTCATCAAACAGCAGACTTCATTTCTCTCAATAGCACAACAGTTTAACTATTAACTATCCATTATTAATTATTTCCTCATCCACCCCGGCCCCACTTCATTCGCAGCCAGGTAAGTATTTTTATTCCAGCCGATCCTGTTCGTTATCGCGGGAAGAACGCTGTCTGCGCCCGGCCATGTGCCAACCAACACGGCTCTTTTATCAAATTGTCCAATGATCTTTTCTCCTCCTTTTGGCAATTCAGCAAAGCCCTGTTTTTCTTTAACTGCATATCCTTTGGAAAACTGATTTCCCGACGCAGTGAAATGTGAAGCAGGTGTTATTACCTCCAGCACTTCGCCGGAAGCATTGCCAAAACTGGCGAAAATATTATTTGTAATGCTTACGGTATCCGGTGCGATGCTCATGCCTTCGCGTTTCGGGGAGAATGCACCGATACGTATGAAAGGTGTTTCACAATCGAGAAAGATATTATCCCTTATCCCTGCATTTTTTACAGGATAATAGCCGTTGATCGGCGTGTTCACCAATCCATTTAAAATAGAAACCGGTGAACGATATGCTTCATGTGATGAACCATGCAGGTTCCTGAAATAATTGTTGATGGCCACATGCCCTTCCCCGATAAAACGGATGCCATAGGAAAGTTTTTTTTGCTGGCCGTCAAAATAATTGCCATCACACAAAGTATTGTTTCCGTGACGAAGGGTTAGTCCCCCATCGCAATTAAAGAAAGTATTGTGCAGGTAACTATTGTGACAGGATTTGTTGGATATGATCTCGATCTCTCCATCACATTCTTCAAAACGGTTAAATGCAATTACGCAATGTGCGTCAGTAAAAGAAGTTTTGCTATCGCCGATGCGGATGCTTTCGAGGCCATTATCGACCTGTGCTCCGTTCTGTCTTATTAAAAAATAATTCTCCGAGATAGTATGATGCGCCGGTTTGCCATTGTCGAGCCAAACAACTAATGTAGGCCCCATATTATCTTTTGCTTTGAATAAACATCTTTGCACCAGGTTGTACTCGCCATAGATACCTACCCAGGTGTTCACGTCTGTTTTAACGGTGTTGTTGAATTCTTTGATCACGCAATCACTAACCGTGCAATGCGAAGCCTGTTCTTTTTCGGAACTGCGGAACTCGATAACTTGTTTGCTTTTCAAGTCATGCCCGCCGTTTTGAAAAACAAAATCACTGATATAAAGGTATTGGCCCGAAAAGCTAATAGATGAATTTCCTTCAAGAAAAACTTTGCCTGGGTGTTGAGCGCTTACAGTTACCGGTGATTTTTCTGTGCCTGCACTGTTACTGAATTTTATCACAGCATCCCTGTACACACCATCTTTCAGGAAGATATGATCGCCGGCTTTTGCATTAGTGGCCCATTCATTCAGTTCAGCTATAGTATTGGCGGTTCGGTCTGAAGCAGACAGTATCACACTATTCAAAAGAAAAATTATGATTAAGAGTCGCTTCATTATGAGAAATAAGTTCCGCCGTTAATATCAATATTGGTTCCGGTGATAAAGCTGCTTTCATCAGATGCGAGATAAACAACCAGGTCAGCCACTTCTTCTGCTTTACCCTGCCTGCGCAAAGGCGTTGCATTGGCAACATTTGTTCTCACTTCCGGTTTAGTAAATGTATCATGGAAGGACGTAGCGATCATTCCCGGATCCACTGCATTCACACGGATGCCTTTGGGCCCGAGTTCTTTTGCCATAGCGCGTGTAAAAGTAGATACTGCGCCTTTTGAGGTGGCATACGCCGAAGCACCAAACCCACCGCCATCACGGCCCGCCTGTGATGAGAAATTAATAATAGAACTGCCGGTCGCCATATTCGGTACCACATGCTTGGAAGTTAAAAAAGCAGAACGCACATTTAAACCCATTACATGATCCCAGAAGTCAACGTCCATGTCTTCCAATAATTTTCTTGCCACCATACCGCCTGCTACATTCACCAAAATATGTATTGACTGGCCAAAAGCTTTTTGTGTTTCTGCAACAAGATTTGACACATCAGCATCTTTTGTAACATCTGCTTTTACGATAATTGCTTCACCACCTGCTTTTTTTATTTCATCAAGTGTTTCCGTCGCCTGCGTTTCGTTGTTCAGGTAATTGATCACTACTTTGGCGCCTTCCGCGGCCAGTTTAATAGATATTGCTTTACCGATATCTCTTGAACCACCTGTTACTACTGCTACTTTTTCTTTTAATCTCATGTTATGTTTTTTTAAGAATATTGATCAACTGATTTTTTTGCCAAATAAAAATACCGAGGCGATCGACAATGGTACCAATAACGCACCCATCACAAAAAAGAAGATCCAGTTATTATCGGTGGTGATATAAGGTACCAGGAACATCGTAATGATCGTTCCCAACACAGCCGCTGCGCCGCCGAGCCCAGCGAGTGAACCAATGGTTTTTCCTGAATGATAATCACTCGGCAGTGTTTGTATGTTCACAATAGCAAACTGGAAACCTCCCAGGATAAATGCCATGATGATCACCGCAACTGCTGCCGTGCTTGCAAAAGCTGCTGCGATCATTGCCGGCAATGCAATAGTTGCACCGATCATTATTGCAGTCTTACGTGCGCTATACACTGTTTTTCCTTTGCGTATCAGGTAACCGGAGAACCACCCGCCTACTATCGCACCTATGGCTGCGCCTACATAAGGAACCCAGGCAGAAAATGCCACCTGTTTGATATCGAGTTTGAACTGATTGCTTAAATAGATAGGTAACCAGGCCACGAACATCCACCAGATTGGGTCAAGAAAAAAACGGCCGAGTATTACTGAATAACTTTTTCTATCCTGCAGTAATTCTTTCCATGATAAACCTTTGTCGCCTGTTGCTGAACTTTGTACTTGACCGGATAGAATATGTGCTTTTTCCTCCTCGGTGATCCATGGATGTTCTGCGGGTTTCTTTTTATTGAGAATGAGCCATGGAATGATCCAGATAATACCCAATGAACCCACAATCAAAAATGTATTCTGCCAGCCATAGGCAAGAAATAACATGGAGATGACCAGCGGCGCCAATATGTTACCGATAGAACCGCCCGCACCAAACATTCCCTGTGCAAACGCACGTTCTTTTACCGGGAACCATTCGGCGTTTGATTTTACAGTGCCTGGCCAGGGTCCTGCTTCTCCCAATCCCAGCAGCACCCTGAATACGCTCAATGATGCAACGCCTCGGGCCAATGAAGTGAGCATATCTGCTGTGCCCCATATGATGGCGGACATCACAAAACCTTTTCTTGTTCCTATCTTATCATAGATCCTTCCGGAGAACAGCTGGCTGATGCCGTAGGCAACCATAAAGAACATATAGATATAGGAATATAGTTTCTTCAGCTTATCGTCCGTTACTTTTTGCGAATCATTCGGATCAACCAGGCCGAGACCATATGCGATACCGCCTTTTTTGATGTATTGAACGGAGCTTGATGAAACTACAGTAATCATTTTTTCATCAACATTCTGTATCGTACGATCTGTATTGAATAATGCGTACTGTTTGGTGGCAGACACATATACCGCATAAGGCAAGGGCGTTTGCCCGGCAGTATCTTTTATTAATGTATAATTGGTCCTGACATTCGCCACCCACATATAATTGAGTGTCCCCCTGTCGAGATAATTGATGATCGTGATCAATACGATCAATCCCAATACCCACCATCTTAAACCCTTTACTTTCATTGGTTATTTTTTACAGGCCAAGCTCTTTCAGAAAGGCCATGATCGCATCGTTTACTTTTTTGTTCTCGTCTTTTGGAAAGTTACCATGTAAACCACCGGGAACCGTCATGAATTTCACTTTCGCACCAACCGATTCATACTTTTTGTTCAACGCCACTGATTGCCCATAGGGTATTCTTGGATCGGCATCACCATGCACAATAAAAGTAGGTGGACTTGTTTTCTTCACATAATAGATCGGTGAAATGGATTGCACTAATTTATTGTCCTTTGCGTAATCACCCAGCCAGTTCATTTCTGATTTGTATGTTTCAATTCCGGGGAAAGCAAAGTCCGCGAGTCCATATTTATCAATAATAGCTGCTATATTAAATCCATTTACATCTTTGTATTCAACATCAAATTTGTGATCGTTCTGAAGTAGTCCCGCGATCAGGGCTAAATGCCCGCCGGCACTCGCACCCATCACGACAATTTTATTGGGATCGATATTTAATTCCTTTGCATGCTTAACCACATATAAAATGGCGCGACGAACATCTTCTACCGCGCCCGGTGCAGTTGCTACGGGATAGAGTCTATATTCAACATTCGCGACGGCATATCCCGCTTTAAAAAAGGCAGCAAAGCCTGATTGTGATTCTTTGGTTCCATGGTTCCATCCGCCTCCATGAATATTAAAGATAACAGGTGTGGGTTTAGAAGCCTTGGTATTGAAATAGAGATCTTCTCTTCCTTCCCAATCTTTCACTTTGGTGTATACCACATCCAGTTTACCTGTGTAGTCTTTCGGATATGCTACAACATTAATGTTTGTATCGGGCACAGCAGGTTTAGCAGCGTCTTGTGCAGAAACGGAAAGTGATATGAGTAATACTAACGGGGCAAGTATTTTTTTCATCGGAATCTATTTTAAAAAATCTTCCCTGTGCGGGCTGAATGCATCTATCAACATACCTGGCTCAAGGCAAACACAGCCATGCAACACATTTGGTGGAACATAATAACCATCGCCTTTGCGGATGATCTTTTTTTCATCGCCGATGGTCATTTCAAAAACACCACTGTCAACATAAGTTACCTGGCTGTGGTGATGCTGGTGTAAAACACCTACGGCGCCGGTGATGAATTTTGCTTTTACCAGCATTAATGTATCGTCATAGCCATAAACCTGGCGCAGTATACCGTTGTTAAGGTCTTCCCAGGGCACTTCGTTTTCAAATTGGAACTCGTTGCTTTGCATTATCTTAAATTTTGAATGTTAAATGTTGAATGAGCGCTTTAGTTGATTGTGATAAATGCGTTCTTGTTATTATATTGTAATTGAACTGTATACCTTTTTTTATTGTATTCAAATGTAAATACAGTTTCATCATTCGTGTTTTTTACCAATTGAATATTTTTAGTAGCCGGCATAAACCCTACGGTAAACTCGGCTATTGGGTTATTCTTGCCGTGGGGTTCGGTGATATTTACAAAGGTATGATCACCAGATGATGGCTGTGTGATCATGTACGCTTTCTCGTGGCGCAGGTTGAAATTGGGGTCATTCGCGCCGGTAGCGAGGAAGGATACCTTGGTGGAAGCATCTGTTAAGAAAGTAGTTGTATAAAATTTACTGTTGTTCAGGAAAGTGATCGCACCATTTTCAGTTCCGGTTTTTCCTTCGGCGGTGAGCCAGATATGCTGGTAGCCATCCTTATCGCCTAATGGTGTTTGTTGCGACTGATTTGATTTATACGGAAAATTGATGTTCGTTAAATGGCCCGTATACCAGAAAGGAAGGTCATACTGGTGTTTTTGCGCACTGATTACTTTGAATACATCAAGCAATAAGGGTTCAGCAGCGCCTTGAGGTTGAAAAAGAATATTGGTACGCAACATTTTTACACCGGTGTATGCATGTTCTTCTATGGCGCTCACTACCTGGAACAGTTTGTTCGCATCAAAATAAAGTAATGTGGGACTGTATTTGGATGCCTCATCCACATTCGATCCGTAATGCGATCTTTTATCTACCACCAATGTATTGTGTGCGATGGTAGCTTTTGCCCATGTATCGTTTTCCTTGGTATATCCGCCACCAGTTTTTGTTTCAACGTTCAGAAAACGAACGGAGCCATAATCGTCCAAAACTTCTACGCCATTATCATAAAACAATGTATTCAGTCTGTCAAAATGCCCGTGGCCCATGCCTTGTGAAGCAGCTTTCATTACAACACAGGTTTGGTTATTGTTCGGGCCGCTTCTTAACACGCCGATACCGCCGTCTTTGCCTTCGCTCCCATCGCTGATCCACATAGGTTTGTAAACAAATGGAATGGTTTTGCCTTCGGCGATGGCTTTGGCAACTTTTAAACCAGCATCACTCACGATCACGCGTTTCTGCTGTTGCGCAATATCCAGCAGGTCGTTGCCAGAAGCGAAATCTCCGTAAGCAATATCTACTGCATACACCAGTTCTTCACTTTCATAGGTTTTATCCTTCAGTGCATCATTCAAAGGAAAAAAAACTTTGTTGGTATAAGTGGATTGAAGACTGGTATTCACAGCTTTCTTCAAAACGCCATTACGGTAATCATAAATTTTAAATTCAGGCTGGTATTGCTGGATGGCCCTTGCAAACACCATAAAAGGAAGAATAGCATAGCGTTGATAGTATGGCCCTTCCATGTAGTAGCCATCCGGTGAAAAAAGTTGATTTACCTGGGATAGAAAACCGCTTTTATCATCTTTGGCAGAGCCATGCAATGCGATTTCAACCCAATCTTTTCGCCCGCAAACATATCCGGCCATACCAACGGCAGCAACACTCCATGTTGCATGGTTATGAACGAGGTTAAATATTTTTGAATTCACTTCACTCAGTTCTTTTACCATTTCGGCAAAGAGATCATTTTCTATTTTACTTCTATCTTCTTTGCAAATGCCGTCGTACACACAATCATATCCCTGTATCATATACACACCCCATACATTATCATTCAGGTTCTGCCAGAAGATCCTTCCACCGGGCTCCTGTTTACGTTTGGGATGGCGCGGCCAGGTTTTATAAACGGATGCATATTGCAGCAATACATCTTTTACATATTTCGCATAGCGTGTATCTTTGGTTAACTGGTAAACCGTGCCACAGGCCAATACATTCTGGTAATTCTTTTTATGCTGTTCATGTGTGATGCCGCCACCGCCGTCTGCAGGGGTTGGCACATTTATGGGAGATGCGAGGGCTTTATCTGCTTCCGCTTTTAGGCTTTTATAAGAAGAAGTCAGCAACGGATACTTTGCAAGCCCCGCGCGTACTTCTTCCACCATTTTCTTAGTAAGCATGATGGAAGGATGCTGGGCAAAAACACCGATCACACATAACATACTGCTTAATATGAGAATATACTTTTTCATTGCCGTTTATTTCGCTCCAATATTTTTACCATCCGATCCTTTATTCTGTAAGGAAGAATTGGCAGGTAATTTCAGTCCGCCATTTTTATCATCCACTAATGAAGGATCTATGTTAAGATTATGTGTACCCATTAATTTACCCTGGAAGGTCTGCACCCTGCCTGCTTTGTAAAAATCGTTGTAGTCAACTTTTACATCGTCCCAGGGAAGTTCTTCAAACCACATAGAACGCCCACCTTGTCCGCAACGGGTGAAGATATTATTGGTAACGCGCGCATACTGCACGCCCATTAATTTGATCACACAGCCCTGTTCCCTGTTATCTACATCATTAAAAGTACAATGATCGATGGTTACAAACGGGCCGGTAGTGCTCTCATCATTACCACCACGGTAAATATTGATGGCGCCTGCAAGCATATTATTAAATGTGCAATTGCGAATAATGACCTTTTCTGCATTGTAAATTCCTTTGTCGTCTCTTTCAGTGGAAAGATCCATTGCAGCGCCACTCATATTCCTGAACAGGCAGTTCTCAAACACGACACTGTCTGCAAAAGTGCTTTTGTTCGCTTTGAAACACGCATAATTATTTTCATTGAAGCTATAAAATTCGCAATTTTTTACGATCAACTGGTAATGCTTTACCATAGGTTGCACGGAAGAAACAATCGCACCCTGTGCCTCGCCAAAACTTTGGTAAGCGCTGTTAAATGCCACGCCTTGTATGGTGAGACTACCGCCATTTTCTATAGAGATAAAAGCAGGGATCGCCTTCTCTCCCACATTTACAAATTCGGCTTTTGAAGAGGCTATGATTGAGATGCGGCTATTCACTTTTATCACCGCATTCACCTCAAATCGTCCACCGCCCGTCAATTGAATGATATCATTGGTATTCGCAGCTGCAATAATCTCCGGCAATTTCTTGCTATCTTTTGTCGAAACAGTTATCGTTTTCCCTTTCGGTTCCATGGGTTCTGTTGCAACAAAATAAGAAGCGCCTGTTCTATCTCGTTCAACAAAACCTACTTTGTTCAGATCGGCGCCGGCATTGGAGTTGACAGGATATTCAAAACTCAATCCATGCCATTGAATATTTTTAGTCTGCACTTTTGTAAATCCTTTCTGAATAGTGGAGGCTGGTGCTTTTGCAGCATTGTTCCTGATGATCATGCCGCCATCGTTGTTCAGGTCCTCATACAAGACAGAATTGTTGGTTGAAATGAAATTATCGCTGAAAGTAACGTTCTTAGGTGCTGCTGTTCTTTCATTGTCTTTACCTGCGCCAAATACAATAGCCGCGGAATTAATAAAACTGTTGTGACTGATCGTTGCATTCACCACCTGGTAATAACGGTTGATCTGTGAATTGGGCACACCATTCAACACACCCAATGCAGAACGGAAACGAACACCGGCGGAGTTTAATATTAAATTATTTATGACCGTATGATCAGGATTGATCACGCGTATACCACCGGTAAACGGTTTGTTGTTGCAGATAAATAAATTGCCTTCAACGAGATTGTGGTTTCCATGGCGCAAGACCAAACCTCCTTCACATTCAAAGAAAGTGTTTTGTGAAACTTTATTGTAGCAGCTTTTGACAGAAATGATCTCCACTTCCCCGCTTACTTTCTCAAAATAATTGTGTTCAATAATTGTGCGGGAAGCAGTAAGTGAATAACGGGATACACCAACCCTGATCTCTTCCCCTCCATTTGAACCCAATACCGATCGGTGATAAAAATGATTACTATCGATACTATGGTAATTCTCCTGGCTTCTTTCATCGTTTAATTCAACGATTAGTGTTGTTCCCGCATTGAGCTTATCCCCAATGGTGCAATGATCCATCCGGTTTTGCTTGCCCCAGAAAACGATCCAGCTATCAGTGGCAAAACGTTCGGGTTTGCTGTAATTATCTATTACGCAATTGGTAACGCGGCAATGATTGGCCAGCAACTGCTCGCTCTTTCTAAACTCGATCACCGCACCGGTTGCGGTATATCCATCCGTAAAATACAAACCACTTACCAAAAGATAATCACCCGCCAATCGCAGCGATGAATTTGCTGTGAGTTTTGTTTTACCGGCTTCTTCAGCAATAAGCGTGATAGGCTTTGCAGCAGTTCCGTTTGCTTCAAAAAGAATGGTGGTGTTCTTCCACTCTCCTTTTGACATAACGATCCTGTCGCCGGGGGCTGCTTTTTTAATAGCGTCATTCAGCTCTGCCTGAGTATGCACCAACGTAGTGGATGCATGAAGCAAAGCGGTGCTTGAGATTAGACAGAGTGTTAGTAAGAAGCGCTTCGTTATTATCATAGCAGGCGAATTTGAAATTTGAAAATTTGAAAATTTGAAAATGAGTTTCGCGTAGTGCTTCATTTTCAAATTCTCAAATTCTCAAACCTTCCTATCGGCAGACAGGTTACCACATTGATTTTAATATCCTGGATTCTGCGTGATCTTCAATTGCGTGTTATTGTCAATCTCTCTTTGCGGGATTGGCAATATCAGTTTATTGGCAGTTACGTTTGCCTGTAATTCCGTTAAGGTCAATGCAGGCGCAGTGTATTGTTTATAGTGTGCATTATACTCGTTCGCAAAATGATCTTTCATTCTTTGAATAGCATTGATGGTCGTCATGGTTGAATTGAACCTCATCAGATCAAACCAACGCTGGTTCTCAAATGCAAACTCCAGTCTTCTTTCGTTTGATAACAATTGTTCGAAAGCAGCAACCGTTGTTGCAGCGGCAGCAGGTAATGCACGTGCCCTTACCTGGTTGATCAAGGTTACACTCGCCGGACTGAATCCCTGCGCTTCGGCCAGCATCAGGATGATATCGGCATAACGTAATACAGGAAAATCATTTTCAGCATCATTAACAACAGCAACGGTAGAAACGTATTTCTTTACATACAATTTTGCAGCAGTACCCGTTCCGTATACACCGAGGCTAACTGCACGGCGTGCATCTGCTGTAACATAGGCGGTATCGAGTTCTGCAGTTGGATAGTTCAATCCTTTACCATCGCCGTTTACTACAGCAGCACCGCTACCCAATGGGGCAAACTGGTTGGCAAAGTCTGAGCCTAATCCCAAACCACCGGCTTTGTAGCGAACAGCAAATATTATTTCAGAATTCATTTCATTCGTAACGGAAAAAACATTTGCATACGTTGATTGTAATGAATATCCACTGTTGGTGATCACATCCTGTAAAAGAGTAATCGCTTCAGCTTTACGGTTGGTGGTAAGATATACTTTCGCAAGTAATCCTTTTGCTGCCCAGCTGGTTGCTTTACCAATATCACCGGCAGCCATTGCAGTAAATTTAGCCGTGATGCCATTGGCAGCCGAGGCTTTCAGATCTGCTTCGATCAATTTATAAATATCAGCTTCCGTTGAACGGTTCATTGTTTTTGCATCGGCAGGTGAGATCGGATCGCTCACTAAAAATACGCCACCGAATAAACGAACCATGTTGAAATAATGATAGGCACGGATAAACAAGGCTTCCGCCGCAAGTTTCTTACGGTCACCATCAGTTATTGGAATATCGATCGTATTAAAACTGATAGCCCCACTTGCCGCATCATACTTTACACCTAATTTTTCTAAAACAACATTACAATTGTGAATGTTATTATAGGTAGCCAACCAATAGGTATAGATGGCTGCGTGCGCTGTGCTGGGTATGAACATATCCAAATCACTCAGATCGCGGTTTCCCGATGCGGTACTTCCTGTAACACCCTGTTTGGTGTTATCGCTGCGCTGTTCTGTGAATTGCCACTCAGACTGCAGAGGCTTCTGCATGCCGTTGTAACAACCGGTCAGCGCCGCTTTTACTTCATCTAGATTGGAATAGTAAGTTCCGGTGTTCAGGTTAGACTGTGGGTACAGGTCTATCACTTTGTTACACGCAGATGAGGCAATGCAACAAAGTAAAATGATATAATAATGATAACGTTTCATATAATGATCTTTTGAAGATTAGAAGTTGATATCAAGTCCGAACAAAATGGTTTTAGGCATTGGGAAACTTCCCCTCTGGTATCCGTCTGCAAGCGGTGTTGCATAAGGACCGGTATTGAACCTTGCTTCAGGATTGATACCTCTGTAGCCTTTTGCCGTATGGAAATAAAGATTCTGTGCAGAAAGATAAAAGCGCAATGAACTTACATGTGCAGCTTTTGCAACGGATGATGGAAGCGTGTATCCCATGATCACTTCGCGAAGCGCATAATAAGAAGCATCTTCTACTACATAATCAGTCAGCATTACGTTAAAGCCCACTGTTGAATAAGGTGTTTTTCCATCACCCGGGAACATAGGGCTTAACCAACGGTTGGCATTGTAGTTCTTATTGTATCTTTTTGTTTCATTATAGTTAGGGTCACCATTCACCAATGTGCCGCCCTGTACGCCTTGTATGGTAAAACCAAGATCAAATGATTTGTACGTGAAATTGTTGGTGATACCATAAGTGAATTCAGGATATGGATTTCCTAAAACGGTCCTGTCTTTGTCATCCACAATATTGTCTCCGTTCAGGTCAACTAATTTTAATCCGCCCGGTACAAAGAAATTACTCAACGCACTGTTCAACCCTTTGGCTTTGGCATCGTTGATCTGCGCCTGTGATAACCAAACGCCATCTGTTTTGTAGCCGAAGTATTGGATCAAAGGATCTCCTACCCTGTTCATGTATATTTCGGTACGTTCTCCCTGGTTAAGGAGGTAGGCTTCTGCTCCCAGTTCCAGTATTTTATTTTTGTTGAAGGAGATATTGGCCGATGTGGTCCATTTGAAATTTTTCTTCGCGATATTGGTTGTGTTCAATTCAATTTCCAATCCCCTGTTCTGCAGGCTGCCGATATTGTTCCAGAACAAAGGAACACCTGTAAAGGCCATCGACGACTGCTGTAACAATAACCTGTCTGTTTTAGATTCGTAATAATCAACTGACAGGTTCACCCTGTTTTTGAACAAACTGATGTCTGCACCAAAATTGTATTGGAAAGTTCTTTCCCATGTTACATCCGGGTTGGAAAGAATGGTTGATGAAGGCGCTTGTCCTGAAGTAACGGTTCCGTTACCGGTACCAAACGGATAATTAGCAGAATACAAAAGATCAACGAATGCAAAATCAGTGATACGGTTATTACCCGTAGCGCCGTAGCTCGCACGTAATTTTAATTTGCTCAACCAATCAACATTCTGCAGGAATTTTTCTTCTGAAGCAACCCATCCCAATGAAATAGACGGGAACGATCCCCATTTTTTTCCGGGTGCGAAATAAGAACTTCCATCCGCACGGAAACTGGCTGATAATAAATATTTATTTGCGTAG
Organism: Bacteroidota bacterium; assembly: GCA_040388705.1. GTDB lineage: Bacteria > Bacteroidota > Bacteroidia > Chitinophagales > Chitinophagaceae > Sediminibacterium. The sequence goes on from JAZKBI010000005.1 coordinate 108,360, forward strand.
CTGTAGTTCAAACGACCGAGATAAGAAACCAAACCGATCTGGTTCTTGGTATTGAATGAATTCGCTTTATCGATCTGCAATGCAGTATTCAATGTGGTGATATTATCACTCGGATAATCTAATCCCGTTGTTTGCTCATCCCTGATCGTGGTTTTCTGTGAAGTAAAACCTGCAAGCAAACTAAATGAATGCTCTTTTATTTTTTTGTTATAGGTCAATGTATTTTCTGAAAGAAGGTCGATATACGTCCTGTTATTATAGATACCCTTGCTTACTGTACCATCGTTACTCGAATTCTTTTTGGCAAAATCGAGTGTGTTGGTATAGTTCACATAAGAACTGGCCAATGATTTGAAATCAAGTCCCGGTAAAATATTGATGCTAAGGTCAGCAGAACTTTGCAAACGGTATTCATTTGAATTGATCGTACGCGTTTCCATGATAGATTTCGGCGTGTTATTAGCAGTAGCAAATGGATCTACTGCAGCTGTGTTCACCCAGTTACTACCATCAGGCATGGTTCCTGAATATACCCTTCCGTTAAAATGACGTGCCTGTGCAAAATCACCGGCTTTAATATTGGCCCACTGTGCCACCTGGTTTACAAAAGCTGCGGTAGCATCAGTATGATAAACAGGTTGGTAAGACTGGAAACGAACAAAATCAATAAAATTCACTGATGGTCTTTCCCTTCTGGAATAAGAAGGATTCATATTGATGCTCAGTTTTACACGGCTGCTCAATTGTGCATCAATGCGAGCGCGCATACTGTACTTCTCATAATCGCTATGATACATCATTCCTTCGTCTTTATTATAAGCGCCGGAAATAAAATACTGCACTTCTTTTTTTCCGCCCGAGGCACTCATCTGTATGTTTCGTGCGAGACCCGTGCGTAGTGCCTGTTGCTGCCAATCGGTTGTACCGGTCAATGTGTTCTCCAATATGTACGCAGACCTTTCCGCGGCCGTAGCGATCTGTGTAAGCGTTGGTGGAGTAATGCTTGGATCCGTTGCTTTCAATGCTGCTTCATCGAATAACATTTTGGTGTATTCGCTCACGGTCATCATCGGGTAAACTTTGTATGGTGTTTTTACACCGCTGGATATTTTGACATTGTATTTTGTTTTTTCCGCGCGGCCCGTTTTAGTAGTAACGATGATCACACCGCTTGCACCACGTGAACCGTAGATAGCAGATGATGCGGCATCTTTTAATACTTCAACCGATTCAACATCGGCCATATTTACAAAAGCCAATCCATCCGGAACAGGTTGGCCATCCACCACAACCAATGGATCAGCGCCGGCATTGATGGAACTCAATCCACGCACACGGATCTTTGGTGTTGAACCGGCTTCTGAACTGAGGTTCTGTATCTGTACGCCCGCGATTTTTCCCTGCAGGGCCTGGTCAAGACGTGATACAGGCGATTCGTCCATCCTCTCATTTTTATATTTGGAGATGGCGCCCGTTAAATGCGATTTACGCTGGGTACCATAACCCACTACCACCACCTCTTCGGATGTAGCTGTTGCAGTAGCAAGAGAAACGGAAAGGTTCTGGCTAGCATTGATCTTGTATTCTCTCGCTTCAAAACCAACAAAACCAACCACGATGGTTTGGCCCATGTCAACTTTTAAGGTGAAATTTCCGGAAGCATCACTGATAGTACCAAGCTGTGTTCCTTTGATGGTGACGCTTGCGCCGGATAAAGCAGTATTTGTTTCGGATGAAACAACATTACCGGTAACAGTTACTTTGGGTTGCTGGGCGATACTGCCGATGGCAGCAAACAGCAGCATAGGAAGAAGAAGCAGGCTTCTCCCGATCGCAGGGGAAATTTTCATACGGCAAACTTTAGTTATGATGAAATAGTCGTTATAGCAAATCGTTATAAAACAGTATCCTTAATTCTTTTCTAATATTCCAGTTCGTCGGTATTGTTCAGAAAATGTTTGGTACTCGCATCCAGTATTTTCGCGAGATGCGTGGCCATTGCTTTCTGCGCACCTTTTGCATCTCGGGCGATGATGGCGTCCAAAATATCCTGGTGTTGCTGCACGGCCATTTTCTCGAGGTCACGTTTACACACATCGGTTTCTATTTTGTACCGGATGATGTCAGGCGCCAGGATCAGGATCATGGATTCGATGGCAGAATTCTTTGTAGCCTTGGCTACTTTGATATGGAAAAGCATGTCCTCTTCCACTGCTTCGAGATCCTTATCTATTTTTTCGTTGTAATCGTTGATGGCAGATTTGATCTCGCGGATATCTGTTTCGCTACGTCTTTCGGCTGCGAGTTTGGCGGAATTGAGCTCCATGTAATAGCGTGCCTCGATCAATGCACCGAAATCATTTTTATTGATCTTGATGATATCGCTGATCATGCTGTCGAGGATCTTAATGCCATAACCGGCCACATAGGTGCCGCTCTGTGGCGATGTTTTCAGCAACCCATAAAACTCAAGTTTCATGATTGCCTCACGAACATAACTGCGGCCAACGCCAAATCTTTCTGATAAAACTCTTTCTGAGGGAAGCCTGTCGCCCGGCTTTAACTGGCCCGATGTGACCAATTGTTTCAGTTGGGCGATGATCTTATCGGCGGGGTTATCAATCTGAATCGCCTTGATATTATCGAAAATACCGGTAACTGTATCCATAAAGCAATCGATTAAAAATTGGTTAGCCAAAAATTGGTTGACCAATAATTGGTTGACCAATATTAACTGGATTAATTGAACCGCCAAAATTTATTTAAAGAAAATCGGTGAGCGCGGATCAGTCTAACCTTTCAAAATCGTAGTGTCCTTTGATGTGTTGATTGAGATAAGTACCTTTTGAAAATGCCGCCTTCATGGCATCGTATTCTTCTTGTGGAACCTTTTTGTAATCGTATACCATACCCGAAACATACACGATCCGCAGGCGTTGTTTGGAACGATCATAGGACATGGATTTGATGACGGTGGAAGACATATGATTTCACGTAAAATTTCAATGCCAGCACTCAAATCAATTCGAAATCTAAACGGTTGACTCCATATGCTCCTGTTGAACCCGCGTTAATCGCCACCCACATGGCGGCTGCGTTTATCCTATCCGTGTTCCAATCCCAACGGTCCAATGAAAACGCTACTTCTTCAAAAAATGGGTGTTTTAACGGTGTAATTTCGGGGCGGCTCCAGCTATTTTTGGGTGAACCAATAAACGATATTATGAAAAAAATATTCTGGTGCAGTCTTGTACTAATCCTCAGCGTAACACTTTTACAGTAAAAAAAAAACCGCGCAAAGTGCCGTTCAATTTTTACCCGAGCTACAAAAAGAGGTAGCAAAAGCGAAAGAATTTCTTCAAGCCAATCCGAAAGGAATAAAGATTGGCAAACTTGTTTTTACAAATGGAATGGACAAGGAATCCGCAAATATTAACTGGAACAATGCTATGTTCAGGCAATACGGTGACCACATCTATATCGAACTTCCATTGTTAACTTCAGAAAAATTACTTGCTGACGGTATCCTGGAGGGGTCTTCATTTTGAGTTATATACTGACCCCAATTATCCGAACCGTGAACTACTTGGAGAGGTTACTTTTGGCATCCAATTGTCAATGCCAAACGATATACTGTTCGTTCCACAAATAGTAAAAGCGAGAATTGAAGCCTATGTTGGTGCAAATGTTTTGATTAATAGTCAATTAGCTACACCCGACCTGAAGCTGATTTCTGCTAACGATAGCCCCGATCATAATGAACATTTATTAATTTCAACCAGGGCACTAGGATTGATTTCTACCAGAGCTTTTTATGAGGCTTCCTATAAACTGAAACAGAACGGTGATATCCGGGTACTTTCCGGGGTGAATGGGAAATCCGAGTTTAAAACAAATTACAAATTATATGTTAATGAGGAATTAAGTTCCCTCGGCTTCGGTGGAAGAGCACAAACTCTCAACAGTTCTACGGCCAATTCCAAAAATATTGCCTTCCCTTTGTGGAATCCAATTACCTCAACCTGGGATTGTCCATAAGAAAAAAATATCGGTCAAATACAATATTCACAGATATTTATATCAAACATTAATCTGGAATCGCTTATGGATGCATTACATCTATATAGTCTTGTTCGCAAATATTACCCGATGGATGTATCTCCTTTTACTATTGAATTTGACCAATCTCTGGAGACGAAAATGTTAAATGAACATATTCATCAGGAAAGGAATAAGTTAAAAGGTAAATGGAAAAATTTAATGGATGACATTGAGAAAACATTTTCAGTTGCAGTTACTGACAATACAGGCATGGTTAATAATAGCCCATGCCTGTATTTCTCTTTTCATCCAACCAGGAATGGTTATCTAGGAAAACTGCATGTTTGGATCAGCCTCCTTGTCCCTTATTTCCTGATTGAAATCTTCCAATACAAAGAAGGGCAACTAAATACCGATGAGATCTTTGCATTTCAATCCGAAATCTTACATAAAACCATCAACACGGTTATCCAAAATTTTGATATGGAATTATTCCCTACTGAGCTACTTAATGCCCCGGTTCCGGGAATCGAGTTGCAGGATTCAAAAAACGGAGAAGCCACTTTGCGAGAGGTATTATTCGCAGATTACATTGCCCACTTTTAAATAAGATAATATGAGAAAACAACTTTCTTTATTATTCATTTTTTCCATCATCACGATATCCATAGCCGCGCAAGTCAAGAAATTCCCGGCTGAACTTCACATTGGCCAGTTGATTGACAAAATAATGGGCCATGTGACACGTGAGGATACAATTGTTAACCCACGAACAAAAGAAATCATTAGGGTATATATATATGACACCACCCATTTTTCTTCTTTGATCGCCGAACATGACATACTAAAAGTGTCGCTGGGTGTAGATCCATCTGATACAATCAGAATGATCCAGGTGTTGTTTAAGATTTCTGACAAGAATTATTTTGAATCTTTCAGAAAATACCTCCCTGATCAAGGAGGTAATCTTGAACGATATGGCACAAAAAATGATAATGAAAGTGAGCAGGTTTTTGAGAATATTGTCAGGTATAAAACTTTCTTTATATCAACGGCATTAAATGCCTCCTGGAATGTCTTTTCAGACTACAATAGCATTAATACCGCCTCATTAACAGTAGGATTCTCCCATTATATTTCAATTAGAAAGCTTTAAGATATTACCAACTCACTGTAACCGAAAAATTACCAACCGCATGCGAAGAAAAACCTTTCAGCAAAGGGGGCATTATTTTCTGGGTAAGCGAGAAACTCATTTTCCCGGAAGCATACACCAGGGCCGCATCGGCAAAAGGATGTATGCTTTTGTCTGTGGTGTATGGCATCACATCGTTGTGAGTTGTGCGATAATAATTTGACCGGCCTGTAAAAACACCTCCATCCACAAACGCATTATAGGCAGTTATGGAAAGACCCGGTTTAATGGAAAGATAGATCTGTGAGCGGTTCAGTTTGTTCCCGCGCGGCGATCCGTATTGCGAAAGATATCCATCATAATAATTATTCATCGTCCCTACCCTGATCAATCCGTAGATATTTGCGGCGTCTTCCATTGTACCTACCCTGATATTTCCACCGCCATTTAATTCCAGCCATTTGCCCGCTTCCCAAAGCGATCTTTCTGCGGTGAGGTTCAGGTTCAACAAGAGGTCAGTCGGCATCTGGTGGTTCCAACCCATGGGTAATTGGTAATGGATCCAGCGATGAATGCCCTCCTGTGTTTCGGCGGCATAGGAATATGGGCCGGAAACGCCTCCGATCAATTCCGTCTGCAGCATCATTTTCTTCAGCGCGTTGGAAGAATGAAGTGTATGAACCAAAAACAGGCCTCCCGCATAGGGATAGTCATCTACATCTGGTGCTGTTTTTTTCAGATCATCCGGCGTAAATGCCATCTGCATCAGGCTCCAGCCATAGGTATTCACCGCTTCTATTCCTGCTTTGGGCATCCAACGGTGAAGGATAGAATTGGAATGGTTCTTTCGTGTGTAAAAATAATCCAGTCGTATGCCGCCCGTATATTGATGATCGGTCCCTTTTCCGAGAACATTGATAAAATCATTATCATAATAAAAACGAAACAAGTGAGAATAGGATGAACGTTCCTGTGCATGCAATGCAGCAAGACCCGCAAAAAAAGAACAGGCCAGTATCAGTAATATTTTCTTCATGTCCGCTTTACTAATAGTAAAAAAAATATCTGTGCAAATCATTACACATATAACCGCTGGCATATACGGCAGAAGAATGTTTTGCGATTGGATCTGCCCATATTTATTTTGGTGAAAGGAGTTTGATCACGCGGACAGGTCTTTTGGTTGTAAACCAGCCAATGTTTTTTTAATACAAATGCCTTTTTCCATTCAAGGAACTCAAAACTATACACGACGGCTTGTTTGAGCAGAGCATTCATCTTAGCAGGAGTCAATTCGCCAACCTTACTGGCAGGGTGTACTTTTATCCGGAACAACACTTCGTTCTTAATGATATTACCAACACCTGCGAAGATCCGTTGGTCCATTAAAGCATCACACACCATCATACCGGGATCCGCCAGCATTTTTTGTTTTGCTTTCGACGGCGACCATCTCCGATTCATAACATCAGCGCTCCAGTCGTAAGCTTCATCGATATCGCCTTCTATTAATTGCACGGAACAGGTATAAAAATTCAATTCCCCATTGCTGAATCGAAAGCCCAAACGCGGTTGTACATCTTTTCTTTCATTGATGCGATACGTACCGAATAACATGAAATGTATCCGTATCGTAAACGTTTTAAAGCAGACCAGGAAATGCTTGCCCCAGCTTTTGAAATCAATGATCACCTGGTTCTTCAGAACCGGAAGATCAACCTTTGTATTACCGGAAATTTCCAGGATCTTTTTGCCTTTGAATTGTTGCACGGCTTCTTTTAAGATCACAATAGATGGGCCTTCGGGCATAAAGTTTATAGTAATTATAAAAAAATAAGCCAGCCATGATCAGGAAATTAAAATCGGGACAATACCGGATCTATTCGAGGAAAACAGATCCCAAAACAAACAAGAGGAAGAATCTTGGGACCTTCGCATCATTGGAAGCGGCGAAGAAGCATGAGAAAGAAATCCAGTATTTTAAACATCATTAAAATGTACCTGTAACTTTTGTTGCAGGTAACGCACATGTTCGATCGCAGCAGTGGTCATCGTGTTGTTGAAATACAGGTAAACATCTTTCACGTTCTCGCAACGGGTAGTTTCATCCACAATCCGGTTGAGGAATTCGTGTGAGTATGCGGATCTATATAATTCGGGTGTTCCATGGAAGCGATAATATATAAAAGGAGAAGTACAAATAACCGTGTCCGGCAATTTCGAATGACTTTGGCTACAGAAAGTAATATTCTTTTCTGCCAGCATCCTGTAAACATCTTCCCTCCACCAATCCGGATGACGGAATTCAATAATATTTGTAAACGAGGGATCTAATTGACAGATAATATTCTGCAGGCGTTCTTCACTGTATCCCAGAGATGGTGGCAATTGGAATAAAACACAACCTAATTTTTCCTGCAGGCCCTCTCTTATTACGAGATAAAAATCAGACAGCAGACTTTTGCATTCGACAAATTTCTTAAAATGTGTGATGGATCTGGGAGCCTTTACAGTAAATGAAAACCCAGGCGCACTTTCCCTGTACCATTTTTGTAACATAGACAAAGAAGGGAAACGGTAAAAAGAAACATTGGACTCAAGTGTGTTCACATGATTGGCGTAATAGCCAAACCATTTGGAAACAGCCAATCCTTTCGGATAAAAAACTTCTTTCCATTCTTTGTAGTAAAAACCGGAACAGCCGATATGCCAATTGATCTTGCGACTCATAAAATAGTCAATACAATTTCATGCCAGCGACAGGTTGTAGTATAAATAGCACGCGGATGACACGGATCAAACTGATTAATACGGATCAGATCCGCGCTAATCCGCCTGATCCGCGTCATCCGTGTGCCATTCTTCGCATTTAATATTTCTTTAGAATTTTTACAATCATATCTGCAATGATCGCATACCCTTTATCGGAAGGATGTAAGCCATCATAAGTCATATCAATCGCATCTTCCGGATATGGATACTCATCCGTTTCAGGATTGAAGGGTATATCAATAAAATCGGGATAAGCATAATCCTGGTATTGGCCCGTTTGCGGTGATTTAAGTCTTTTGTATTTTACAAGATTCTCATGCACCATTTTGCTTTTATTATAAAGATCAACCACCGGAATATGTTCGTATCTACCGATGTGGTTAATAGCATCAACAAACTGCTTCAGCAACTGTCCATTCTTTTCCTTATATGAACCAAAAGCATTGTTCTTGTAATTCGAGATATAAACAAAATCAACACGCTGCATTGGTGTAATGAGAATGATCTTTGCTTTTTCATTCAGGCTCCGCAGTTTATTAATGATCACCCTGAATGATCCATACACTGTTGTAACACCTGTATTAAATTCATAGTCATCAAACTTTCCCAACGGCTTACTACCCCACCAGTCGTTGGTGCCAAGGAAAATTGAATACACATCTGCTTTTACCAATCCGAGATTTTCAATTTCAGTAGCAATACGCACAGCCGTCCAGCCATTATGCCCCTGGTTAATGTAGTGGATATTGGGAAGTTTTTCAACCACCCTTGTCATGTATCCTTTTGTAATACGGTCACCGGTTTCGTTTTTATGTTCGTTCAGATAAGTGATCGAGTCACCAATGGCAACCCATGTGAGTTCTTTCTTCTGAAATGAACAAACTGAAATGAGCAAGGCTAATAATAAAAGCTTTTTCATACATGCTGTTTAAGCGGCCATTGTTAGGCCAGGGCAAAAGAAAATGTTAAGATCTCACTCAAAATACGATGATTTATCACCTTGTTGGCATGTGTTTTTAGCGCATCAAACCGATGCCACTATTCATCATCCTTTATCCCTATGAATTATGTCAGTACACAAAATATTCTTCCTTTCTATCTCATTGATTTTCACAGCGTTTTGCAGCGCACAAAATCACCGTGTGAGTGGATGGGTCAAGAGCAACGATTCCGTTACCAATCTCCCGGGCGTATCTGTTACCCTGCAAAACCGTTCAGATTCCGCCGATAGAAAAGTTGCCGTCACCGATTCGTTGGGGCGCTTCCATTTTAACGATGTGAAGCCGGATTCCTTCAACGTGATATTGAGTTCTATCGGGTATGGCACCACTACTAAATCGATCAAAGTAGAGAGCTCTGATCTTGATATGGGTTTTGTTTTTCTTGTGGCAACCGCGGATGTTACTTCATCGGTAACAGTAGTATCCTCTTCACCGCCTGTTGTACAAAAAGGCGATACGGTTCAGTTCAGCGCCAATCAATACAAAGTAAATCCGGACGCAAGTGCCGAGGACCTCGCGAAAAAAATTCCAGGTATTACAGTAGAGAATGGACAGGTAAAAGCCAATGGCGAAAATGTGCAAAAAGTAACCATCGATGGCCGTGAATTATTTGGCGACGATGCAACCGCTGCATTAAAAAATCTTCCCGCAGAGATCATTGATAAGATACAGGTATTCGACAGGTTGAGCGACCAGGCACAGTTCACCGGCTTTGATGATGGCAACAGTACGAAAGGAATTAATATCGTAACAAAAGCAAGTATGCGCAATGGCCAGTTCGGAAGAATTTTCGCCGGCTACGGAACAGACAATCACTATTTCGCCGGCGGCAATACCACATTCCTTAATGGCAATCGCAAGATCGCTTTGGTAGGAAATTTCAATAATATCAACCAACAGAATTTTGCTTCACAGGATCTTCTCGGCGTAACGAATACCAATACGCAACGTGGCGGCGGTGGTGGCGGGCCAAGAGGTGGTGGAGGTGGCGGCGGGCAACGCGGCGGAGGTGGAAATCCCGGTGGCGGAGGAGGTGGTGGTGGCTTTGGCAATAACGGAAACTTCCTGGTGGGCCAGCAAAGCGGTATCAATAAAACGAATGCATTTGGTATCAACTATGCGGACAACTGGGGAAAAAAGGTGGTTGTTTCGGCAAGCTATTTCTTTAACAACAGCGACAATACAACGAACGAACAGGTAAGCAGGAAATATTTCCTGGCAGGCATTCCTAACTATGATCAAACCACTTATTCAAATAGTAAGAATAACAATCACCGTTTCAATATGCGGTTTGAATACACGATTGATTCAAGCAACCAATTGATCATTACACCGAGCCTCAGTTTCCAGGACAATACATCCTTCCGGAATGTAACCAGCTCGTTCTTTGATCCGGCAACATTGGCAACCAGCAGCCGCACCAATAACAGCAACACAAGTACACGTTCAGGAAATTCATTGAACAATACTATTTTATGGAGACATTCATTTGCAAAAAAAGGGCGTACATTTTCTGTTAACCTGAATACTTCTAATAATAAAAGAGACGGTGATGTGTATACCACTTTGTTTGATACTACTTTCACACCAACCGGTTATACAGATTCCATTTCAAAAAGATTTACCGATCAGCGGAACAATGGATTCCAGGTATCAGCAAATATCATTTACACAGAACCCATTTCTCAGAATTCGCAGTTGCAGGTAAACTATAATCCTTCTTATTCAAAAAGCAAGGCGGACCAGGAAGCGTACCAGTATGGAGAAACGAGTGGGAAGTATGACGTATTCAATCCCACCTTGTCAAGTAAATTCGATAATTCAGTTTCGGGACAAAACGCGGGCCTCGCCTACCGTTACGGCACGCGCGATAACCAGCTTTCATTTGGCCTGAATTACCAGAGAACGAATCTGAATAGCGAACAGGATTTTCCAAGAAGTTTACATGTATCTAAAACATTTTCAAATTTGCTGCCCAATGCGATGTTACGTTTCAAATTAAGTTCGAGAAGTAATATCCGTTTTATGTACCGTGCCAATACTAACCAGCCTTCTGTTACGCAATTGCAGGACGTGTATGATATCACCAATCTTCCTTTTGTAACAGCAGGCAATCCGGATCTTGCACAGCAATATTCGCATGTACTCAGCACACGGTATACATTCTCAAATACAACCAGGGCAATATTATTGGTAGGAAATGTTTTCGTACAAACAGCCAGCAACTATATCACCAACGCAACTTTTGTTCCGCTGAGAGATTCAGTATTAACATCATCAGTTACGTTAAAAGCAGGACAACAACTAACCAAGCCTGTTAACCTGGATGGATATTTCAGCCTCCGCTCCTTCCTTACATTTGCCATGCCGCTTAAATTTATTAAGTCGAGCATCAATTTTAATGGAGGTGTTTCGTACAGTAAATTGCCGGGCATTATCAATAATGAATCCAACCTCTCGAGAAATTTAACTTATACTGGCGGCGCTGTTATCGCAAGTAACGTGAGCCAGTATGTGGATTTCACCGTTTCGTATTCGGGCAGTTTCAATAATATTAAAAATGACCTGCAGCCAACGCTGAATACACATTACTATTCGCATCTCGCGAGTGTGCAATTCAACTTATTATCCAAAACAGGCTGGTTCTTCCAGAATGACCTGAACAACCAGTTGTACAGCGGCTTATCGGCCGGGTATAACCAGAGTTATTTTTTATGGAACATGAGCGTAGGAAAAAAGTTCCTGGCCAACCAGAAAGGAGAATTAAAATTGAGTGTATTTGATTTGTTGAAACAAAATCAAAGCATCAGCAGGAATGTAACCGAAACCTATATTGAAGATATACAGAACCAGGTGTTGCAGCAATATTTCATGCTGACCTTCACATACAATTTACGAAATTTTGGAGCGGCAGCACCGGCTTCTGCGAGGAGGAACAGCAGGGTTAGGGAGTAGGAGTTAAAAGTTAAAAGTTGAGAGTTAAAAAGCGGCGTTGGTTTTCAGAACTTAAACCCTTAACTTTTAACTCTCAACTTTTAACTTTTAACTTTTAACCATCTGCCATCATGAAAAAATTACTGGCACTCCTGTTCCTGTTCTTGCAAATAGAACTTTTCTCACAAACCACCCCTCCTGCCATCAACTATACTGTTGATTCAGCTTCGGTAGAACATGCGGGCGTACCCAAGGGCGAGATCATCAAACTTACATTCAATAGCTCAAAAATATATCCGGGTACCTGGCGCGAATATTCGGTATATGTTCCTGCGCAATATAAGCCCGATCAACCCGCCTGTGTTTATGTGAACCAGGATGGCATACAATGGAAGGCACCTACTGTGTTTGATAACCTGATCTATCAAAAAGAAATGCCTGTAACGATCGGTGTGTTTGTAACACCGGGGCGTGTGTTAGCCAAAGACCCGCAAACCGGCCTCGATCGTTTTAACCGCAGTTTTGAATATGATGGATTGGGCGATGCATATGCACGTTTTATTCTCAATGAAATTTTGCCCGAAGTAGAAAAACAAAAAACAAGCGATGGCCGCGCGATACATTTATCAAAGAATGGAAACGACAGGGCTATCGGTGGATCAAGCAGCGGCGCTATTTGCGCTTTCACTGCCGCATGGGAAAGACCCGATGCGTTTACACGCGTGTTTAGCGCCATAGGTACCTATGTAGGATTACGCGGCGGACATAATTATTCAACACTTGTACGCAAGACCGAGCCGAAGCCATTGCGTATTTTTTTACAGGATGGATCGGATGACCTTAATATCTATGCAGGCGATTGGTGGAAAGCCAATGAAAGCATGGAACGTGCCTTGACTTTTTCCGGTTATGAAGTAAAACATATATGGGGTGAAGAAGGACATAGCGGAAGACAGGGCACTGCTATCTTTCCCGATGTGATGCGTTATCTCTGGAAAGATTGGCCGCTCGCAATAAAAACGGGCACAACTAAAAATCAAATGCTGGCTGATATCCTAATTCCCGGTAGTGATTGGGAGCTGGTGGGACAAGGATACAATTTTACGGAAGGCACAGCATCCAATGCAGCAGGCGAAGTTTTTTACACTGATATCCCCAATTCAAAAACCTATAAAGTGGGACTCGATGGAAAACTTACCATGATCAAATCAGATACAAAAAAAGAAAGCGGACAATGTTTTGGGGTTGATGGAAAACGTTATGTAGTAACCGGCAACAAACAAATATTGGCGTATGATGCAGATGGAAAAGAAACATTAGTAGCCAATGATCTTGCGGGCAATGATCTTGTGATGGCAAAAAACGGCAACCTCTATATTACTGCACCCGATGGCCGTGAAAATCCAAGCAAGATCTACCTACTCCGGCCCAACGGTGAAAGAGTGGTAGTTGACGAAGGTTTGAAATATGCCAATGGTATTACACTAACACCCGATCAGACACAGCTATATGTTACTGAATCCACTTCACACTGGGTATGGATCTATTCGATCAATGCAGATGGTACCTTGAGCAACAAACAACGATATGGCTGGCTACATGTGCGTGATACGGATGACAATGCCTGGTCCGACGGATTGAAGTGTGATCGTGATGGCCGTGTATATATTGCTACAAGAATGGGCATACAGGTACTTGATCAAACAGGACGTGTAAATGGGATATTGCCCGTGCCTGGCCCAGAGCCATCTAATCTATGTTTTGGCGGGGCTGATTTTGATACGATGTATATTTCCTGCAGGGACAAAGTTTACCGGCGCAAATTAAAAGTACATGGAGCAAATGCGTTTGCTGAGCCGGTGAAGCCGGCGAACCCGAAACTATAGGAACACGAATTTACGGACACGAATTACACGAATTAAAACGAATGGACTCCGTAAACGCAGGACGGGTCAACAAGTCGGCAATCAATTCGTTTTAATTCGTGTAATTCGTTTTTTAATTCGTGTTATTCTGAAACGCAATCAATTATTACTTGGATTAACTACGGGAAACGAAACGATAAAAGTCGATCCCTCATTCACCTTACTGATCACCGAAATAAAACCATGGTGCTCTTCTACGATTTTTTTGCAGATGGCAAGACCGATGCCTGTTCCTTCGTATTTGTTCTTATCATGTAATCGTTTGAACATACCAAAGATCTGTTCGGAATACTGTTGTTCAAAGCCGATACCATTGTCTTCCACAAAGATCCTGCAATAGTTATTGGAAGATCCGCTGTTCTCTTCTACAATATTTGACTGCGCGCGGATACTGATCACGGGTGCAATATCGGGTCTTGAATATTTTAAAGCATTACTTACAAGGTTATAGAAAAGTGGCCTGATCAAACCCGGGTTAACATACAAATGAGGTAACTCGTGCACGATCAACCGTGCTTTCTTCTCGAGAATATTATCTTCCATACCCGACAATACTTCCTGTAGCAAAACATTCATATCACTATATACCAGCGAATTATTTTCAGCAGACATTTTCGAGAAGGTCAGTATATCTTCAATAAGTTTCCGCATACGAACGGCTTCGGCCTGTATCCTTGTAATGTCTTTTTTACCATCCTCATCCAGCATATCCTCGTAACGTGAGAACAGCCTGTCGCTGAAGATCATCATTTTCCGTAGTGGTTCCTGCAGGTCATGCGAGGCCATGAATACTACCCGGTCAAGTTCTTTGTTTGTTGATTCAAGCCTGGCAATATTTTCGAGTAATTGATAATTGAGTTCCTTTACTTTTTCTTCTGAATTTTTTCGTTCACGCACTTCATCCGCAAGGTTCCTGTTGATGGCCGTTAGTTTTTTCTCCTGTAACATCAGCCGGTGGTTCTTTTTGTACAGGTCAACAAACACAGACACTTTCGCTTTCATTAATTCAGGATTGATCGGCTTGTATATATAATCCACCGCCCCCGACTTGTATCCCTTAAACATATTTTCATCACCATAACTATTCGCTGTAATGAAAATAATTGGGATATGCCGCAATCTCTCCCGTTCATAGATCAATGCTGCCGTTTCAAAACCATCGAGGTTGGGCATCTTTACATCCATCAATATCAATGCAAAATCAAATTCGTTCAGCAGTATTTTCAGCGCCATCCTTCCCGAATTGGCTTTCACAAAATAATACTCCTCATCCCCCAGTATCGTTTCTATCGATAACAGGTTGTCTTCACGGTCGTCTACGATCAGTATCTTTGTACGCATAATTTTGTTAGCTGTGAGCCATGAGCCGTGAGCTATGAGCCGGAAGCAATTGCTCGCAGCTCAAAGCTCGTAGCTCGTAGCTCTTATTTATAAAACCAAATCCTCATTAACGATAACAACTGGTCTATCTTCAACGGTTTGGTGATGTAATCGGATGCGCCTGCTTCAATACATTTCTGCCTGTCTCCTTTCATCGCTTTAGCTGTTACGGCAATAATCGGGAGCAGGCTGTTCTTGTGTTCCCTTCGTATTTTCTGCGTTGTTTCATATCCATCCATTTCAGGCATCATAATATCCATCAATACCATATCTACCTTCGGATTTTCGGTAAGGATATTGATCGCTTCTTTTCCACTCTCTGCTGTGATCACATTGATATTGTATCGCTCAAATACTGTTGTCAATGCAAACAGGTTCCGCACATCATCATCCACTACCAATATATTTTTACCGGTTAGGATATCGTCCTTCATCCTGATATTCTCGATCACTCTTTGCTTATCAGCCGCAAGGTTCTTGTGGTTGATATGAAGATGCAGAACCGTTTCTTCGAGCAAATGCTCCAGCGAATTAACGCCTTTTGTAAGAATGGAGTTTGAATTACGACTCAGCATACTGAGTTCATTCTTACTGAAATCTTTGGCAGAATAAACGATCACCGGTGTGAGCTTCCCCTTAACTTCTTTTACCTGGTTAATCAGATCCGTTCCTGAAACATCCGGAAGTGTGTAATCAAGAATGATGCAATCATACTCATCTTCAGCAATCATCTCCAGTGTTTTCTGACCGGTGTCAGCCAATGAAACGGAGATCGAATCATCGTTCAGCATTTTTGCGATCTGTGAAGCTTCCAGTTCATTGTCTTCCACCACCAATACCTTACGCACTTCATTTCGCTGGTACGCTGCGATATCAGCAAACAACGCATTCACCGCTTCATTCTCCAATGGCTTCAGGTGAAAACTTCTTGCCCCGCGTTTTAAAGCAAGTATGCTGTTCTCCTCTCCTGAGATCAGGTGTATAGGAATATGCCTGTAGTTGAGGTCGTTGCGTAAAAGATCAAGAATCTTCCAGCCGCTGGTATCAGGTAATTTCACATCAAGCGTTAATGCGATCGGGCTGAAACGGTTGATAAATTCAAACACTTCAATATAACTGATCGCAACAATCGCTTTGAATCCTTCATTGTGCGCTTTCTCGATCAGGATCTTTCCGAAACGGAGATCATCTTCTACAATCAACACTACTTTATCACCTACCTGTACGTTACTCCTGTCATCGCCGCTGTCGTTGATCATTTCGCTCACAATGTTCAGGTTCTTTGAATCTGAACCCTCATTGGTGATGCGGATCGAATTCAACAATGAATCAATGTTACCACTGTCGGAACCCTGCTCAGCTACTTTATAGCCACTGAATTTATCATCAGCCGTTCCGATAGCAGGCATGCCTTCTGCGTTTTCTATCGGGATAAATAAAGTGAAGGTGCTTCCATGACCCGGTATACTTTCCAGTTCGATGGTACCACCCAACAACTCGGCCAAACCACGACTGATGGATAACCCAAGTCCTGTTCCTCCATACTTACGGCTGGTAGAACCTTCAGCCTGCTGGAACGCTTCGAAAATGATGTTCTGTTTTTCCTGCGGAATACCAATACCGGTATCGCTGATAGCAAAAGCCGCCACTTTTTTCGCGCTGTCCAATATCGTATTGCCTGTTTTCCAATTCTTGTCTGCCAGGTAGATCTTGAGTTTCACCTCCCCTTTCTCTGTGAATTTGAAGGAATTCGACAGGAGGTTTTTCAGGATCTGGTTCAAACGCTGCTGATCCGTTTGGATGATCGCAGGCAGGTTTGCATCCGTCTCGATATTGAACCGTAAATGCCTTGCTTCTGAAATAGGTTTGAATGTTGTTTCCACAAACCCTGCGATCTCTCCAAAGCGTACGCTTCCGAAATTCGCGGAGATAAATCCTGACTCGATCTTCGAAAGATCGAGGATATCATTGATCAGCTGTATCAGGTCATCACCGCATGAGTGGATCGTTTTTGCATAGCGGATCTGTTTATCATTCAGGTTACCTTCTGCATTTTCATATAACTGTTGTGCAAGGATGAGCAAGCTGTTCAGCGGTGTACGCAACTCATGCGACATGTTCGCAAGGAACTCCGATTTGTACTTGGAGGTAAGCGTTAACTGTTCTGCTTTTTCTTCCAGTGATTTTCTTGCTTCTTCCACCTCCTTGTTCTTATCCTCCACTTCATTCTTCTGTTTAACAAGCAGGAGCGCTTTATCCTGTAACTCATCATTGGTCCTTGACAACTCTTCCTGCTGCATTTTCAACTCACCCGCGAGTGATTGTGATTGCGCCAGCAGTTCCTCGGTACGTGTATTTGTTTCAATCGTATTCAACACGATACCGATACTTTCTGTTAACTGGCTAAGGAAGTCTAAGTGCGTGTTGCTGAATGAATCAAATGATGCGAGCTCAATAACCGCTTTTACTTCTGTTTCAAACAATACAGGCAACACGATCAGGTTCAACGGTCTTGCCTGTCCTAATCCTGAATTTATTTTTACATAATCGGTTGGCACATTTGTGAGCAGGATCCTTTCTTTTTCTCTCGCGCACTGTCCAACCAATCCTTCTCCTATCGCAAATTCTTTTGGAATATCTTTTTCATCTTTATAAGCATAAGCAGAGAACAGTTTCAGTTTCACGGTCTGCATCGCTTCATCCTGTTGCAGGATATAGAACACACCATGTTGCGCGTTTACCACCTGCGCTAACTCTGAAAGGATCCTGTTCGTTACCGTGTTCAGGTCCTTCTGTCCCTGCAACATCTGCGTAAATTTCGCAAGGTTCGATTTCAACCAGTCCTGTTCATGGTTACGTAACGTGGTTTCTTTCAGGTTCGCGATCATCTGGTTGATGGTATCTTTCAACGCTTCCACCTCTCCTTTCGCTTCTACATTGATGCTTCGTGTAAGGTCACCTTTTGTTACCGCCGACGCCACTTCAGAGATAGAACGCACCTGTGTGGTTAAGTTTTCAGCGAGCTGGTTCACATTCTCTGTCAGGTTTTTCCATGTACCAGATGCACCCGGTACGGATGCCTGTCCGCCTAATTTTCCATCCACACCCACTTCACGTGCCACGGTTGTTACCTGGTCGGCAAAGATGGCGAGCGTATCGATCATTTCATTGATGGTATCCGTTAACTGCGATACCTCTCCAAATGCATTGATGGTTAATTTCTGTTTCAGGTTTCCTTTCGCCACAGAGGTTACCACTTTCGCGATACCACGCACCTGCCCTGTTAAGTTTGATGCCATGAAGTTTACTGAATCCGTAAGATCCTTCCATGTTCCCGCAACACCCGGTACACTTGCCTGTCCACCAAGCTTTCCTTCCGTACCCACCTCACGTGCCACACGGGTTACTTCCGATGCGAAGGCGCGTAACTGATCCACCATCGTGTTGATCGTATTTTTCAGATCGAGGATCTCACCTTTTACATCCACCATGATCGGTTTCGATAAGTCACCACTCGCAACCGCCTTGGTTACCTCCGCAATATTTCTCACCTGCGAAGTAAGGTTACTCGACATCTGGTTTACTGAATCCGTAAGATCCTTCCATGTTCCCGCAACACCCGGTACGAATGCCTGGCCGCCCAGTTTTCCTTCCGTACCTACCTCCGTTGCCACACGTGTTACCTCCGATGCGAATGCACGTAACTGATCCACCATCGTATTGATGGTCTCTTTCAGTTGAAGGATCTCACCACGCACATCCACCGTAATTTTTTTCGACATATCACCATTCGCCACCGCGATGGCCACTTCCGCGATATTACGCACCTGGTCGGTAAGATTACCCGCCATTTGGTTCACGGAGTCTGTTAAGTCTTTCCATGTTCCACCTACACCCGGCACGTTCGCCTGTCCGCCAAGCTTTCCTTCCGAACCCACCTCACGGGCCACACGCGTTACTTCTGATGCGAAGGCACGTAACTGGTCCACCATCGTGTTGATCGTATTTTTTAACTCGAGGATCTCACCTTTTACATTCACCTCGATCTTTCTCGACAGGTCACCCCTCGCTACCGCCGTGGTTACCTCGGCGATGTTACGCACCTGCGAGGTAAGGTTACCCGCCATTTTATTTACAGAGTCCGTTAAATCTTTCCATGTTCCACCCACACCCGGCACATCGGCCTGGCCACCCAACTGCCCTTCCGATCCTACTTCACGCGCCACACGCGTTACTTCCGATCCGAATGAGTTAAGCTGATCCACCATCGTGTTGATCGTATTCTTCAACTCGAGGATCTCTCCTTTTACATCCACCGTAATTTTTCTTGACAAGTCTCCTTTCGCAACCGCCGTGGTTACATCCGCGATATTACGCACCTGGCCGGTAAGGTTGCTCGCCATCTGGTTCACTGAGTCGGTTAGATCTTTCCATACGCCACCCACACCTTCTACCGTAGCCTGGCCTCCGAGTTTTCCTTCAGAACCTACTTCACGCGCCACACGCGTTACTTCCGATCCGAATGAGTTCAACTGATCCACCATGGTGTTGATCGTATTCTTCAACTCAAGGATCTCTCCTTTTACATCCACCGTAATTTTTCTTGACAAGTCACCTTTCGCAACCGCTGTTGTTACCTCGGCGATATTACGCACCTGCGAGGTAAGGTTACTACCCATCTGGTTTACTGAATCCGTTAAGTCTTTCCAGGTACCACCCACGCCTTTTACTTTTGCCTGTCCTCCGAGTTTTCCTTCCGTACCTACTTCAAGCGCCACACGCGTTACCTCCGATGCAAATGAGTTCAACTGATCCACCATTGTGTTGATCGTATTCTTCAACTCGAGGATCTCTCCTTCCACATTCACTGTAATTTTTTTCGAGAGGTCACCATTCGCAACCGCTGTGGTTACCTCCGCGATATTTCTTACCTGTGCCGTAAGGTTACTACCCATCTGGTTCACCGAATCCGTAAGATCCTTCCACACACCACCGATACCTTTTACTTTCGCCTGTCCGCCGAGTTTTCCTTCCGTACCCACTTCAAGCGCCACACGTGTTACCTCCGATGCGAATGAGTTCAACTGATCCACCATTGTATTGATCGTATTCTTCAACTCCAATATCTCACCCTCCACATTCACCGTAATTTTTTTCGACAGGTCACCCGTTGCCACCGCGGTTGTTACCTCCGCGATATTTCTTACCTGCGCGGTAAGGTTACTACCCATCTGGTTTACAGAATCCGTAAGGTCTTTCCATACACCACCCACACCTTTTACTTTCGCCTGTCCGCCCAGTTTTCCTTCCGAACCTACTTCCCTTGCCACACGTGTTACCTCCGAAGAGAATGAGTTCAGCTGATCCACCATCGTGTTGATGGTATTTTTTAACTCAAGGATCTCTCCTTTTACATCCACCGTAATTTGCCGCGACAGGTCTCCTTTCGCCACCGCTGTTGTTACCTCTGCAATATTTCTTACCTGGCCCGTAAGGTTACTGGCCATCTGGTTTACTGAATCCGTTAAGTCTTTCCATGTACCCGCAACTCCCTTCACCTGGGCCTGTCCACCGAGTTTTCCTTCTGTACCTACTTCAAGCGCCACGCGCGTTACCTCGGAAGAGAATGAGTTCAACTGATCCACCATTGTGTTGATCGTATTCTTCAACTCGAGGATCTCTCCTTTTACATCCACCGTAATTTTTTTGGAGAGGTCACCTTTGGCAACCGCGGTTGTTACATCGGCGATGTTACGTACCTGGTCAGTAAGGTTACTACCCATCTGGTTCACAGAATCGGTAAGGTCCTTCCATACACCCGCCACACCTTTTACTTTTGCCTGTCCCCCAAGTTTTCCTTCAGAACCCACTTCTCTTGCCACACGGGTTACCTCGCGTGAGAACAGGTTCAACTGTTTCACCATGTAATTCACTTCTTTGGCGATGCTTAGGAATTCTCCTTTCAGCAAATGGCCGCCGATATTCAATGGCATTTCTTCTGAAAGATTTCCGTTGGCCACGGAACCAATTACGTGTGCGATCTCGATTGTTGGGTGTACAAGATCCGAGATCAATGTATTCAATGAATCAACGCCTTTGTGCCAGGAGCCTTTTGCATTTGGCAAAGGGATACGCTCTGTAAGCTTACCCTGCTTACCAATGATCTTACCCGCATTGGTAAACTCGTTCATCATCTTTTCATTGAGTTCGATGATCTCGTTAAGTGTATCGGCGATCTTGCCACTAATGCCAAGCTCATCCGAAGGCATGCGCACAGAGAAATTTCCGTTTTTTACCTCCGTAAGAACACTGAGCAACAAACTGCTGTCTATCCCTTCGGAGGGAAATTTTCCGTTGCTTTTTGCTAACGAATGCTTTCGTTTCGGGCCGCGCTTGACTTCAGCCATGTCGAGTGATTGGTTATTCATAAAGTGTTGGTTGCGTTAAAGAAAAGTATAGTGTATGGAGTGTTGAAATGTTTACCCGTTTTGTAGAATAAAATCCACAAAAAATAGTCCCGCAATGGAGTTGGTCTTTCCCGATATGGATAGTTAGCCTTGTTATTTGCATGTTTTGCAGAAAAAGCCGGTTTAGATGACCATAAAAACCAGCTTTTGCCAATTATCAAATCAAGTTTTATACCATTTTTAAATAAAATTTTAACGGGATGCTGCTAATACTTTATTGGTCCTCCGCAACCATTTGGAGATGGGCGTTTTATCGATCAGTAGTATCAAAACGCCATCCTTTAACTGGTAGTGATCTACACGCAGGAGATTGGCAATAAAATCTTTTTCATTAAACCCTTCGCAGACAATTTTCGTGGTAATGATATCTTTGTCAAATGACAATGCATCACCCGATGCCTGGAAGTTTCCGCTCATGTCATTACAGCCCGTAAATCCCTTGAATTTCTTTTTTGTAAGATCGAAATTAATTTTGGGAATATGACCAGTCGCCGTATCGGATGGTAACACCGGCTGAAGAAACCATTCACCTGAAATGTCTGCCGGGTCAGGTATTGTTTTTTTCCCTGTCTGGGCACCTGCATGATTCAGGAAAATACAGGCGAAGAACAAATATGCGATCGCTTGTTTCATAGAGTTCCATTTTTTAATGATCGTCCATGGTCCATAGTCCATGGACCATGGACGATGGACTGTTATTTTTTCTGCTCCATAATAATCTCACCCATATTAGTGGCTTCCCCATTCATTACTTTTATGCCGCTGCGTACAACAGTTTTATAGGTTGGCATGGGATCAACGATCAATGAGTATGTGCCTTCTTTTACATTCGTGAGTTCGAAGACATCGTCCTGCACATTTGTTCTCAAGGTATCTGTTCCGGAGAATATCCAAACCTGGGCTGCACTACCATGTGGCATAATTGAACCCCTTACTGACCCCCCTTTAAATGGTTGAGCGAATATTAAAAAGACGAGGGCCAGTAAGGCCACAGCCCACAATACAATTTTATTATTTTTCATAATAACAGATTTATAGTGAATAATAATAATGCTGCAATTCCTGTTCCCCCGTATGGGATAATTTTGCTCTAGATAAGCCTCATAAAATGTACCGTTCTCCTATGAAAACAGGCGAAAAATGTTAAAGAAATTGATAGAAGATTTTATCTACTGTATAAAATTATCCACGCTTTAGTTTGCGGCTGTGTAATAACCCAAGGCATAGAATGTGTGGACATGAATTACACGAATTAACACAAATGGATACCCGCTTATTAGACTCCGTTAAAACACCTGTTCTAATTCGGGTTCATTCGTGGCAATTCGTGCAATTCGTGTCTGCCGCTCCGGAAAGCGGCATGCAACTTGCGGCTTTATTACAAATCCAAACCAAATCCTACTTGTATGCCCTGGAAACAACTAATTGGAACCAACCGCGAAATGCGTGTAAAAGAATGGCTGTCTAAAAAAGGCTTTCGGCTGATCAACCATAGCTGGAACTCTTCGTATGGGGAGATAGATATTATAGCCTCCTTCTTCGACCAGCTGCATTTTATCGCCGTCACCACGAAAAACTGTTCTGAATCGGGGTTGCCTGCAGAAGGCATCACGCGAAAGAAAATGTTAACCTGTAAACAGGCAGCGCAGAAGTATATGGAGCGGCACCCGCGCTGGAAAAAAGTGATCTTTGATATCCTGGCGATCGAACCTGCTGAAGAAGAATCGAAGGAATTTATCCTGATCACGGATGTGCAGACGCCCTGACAGCGTTTATTTTTTCAGCGTATTGCCGAAATGAAATGGGCATTTTTTGAGTGACATTGTTTCGGAATAATACCAATTGGACTTTAAAAATTCCGCGATTTTTGCTAATGTAAAGATGCCCGCACCGTCATTGCAATGACGGTGCCTAATTCGCAATAAATAATATCCCCCGATGTTGCATAACTCATGCATGCATTTTTAATGTCTAATTGGTATAAATATACGATCAGCCGGCGGGTCGTAAAAGTAGCCATGTTGCCTGTGGCATATTGCGCTGCTCACCCGATTGTGTCTGGAATTAACTTTATTTGCCGGCTCGCTGTAAAAAATCCTTTATGGCAGCCTGGTAAACAGAACTCCCGGCCGGCAATTTTAAGGCATATTTTTGTTTGGCAACCGGGTCATTGTTAATTGCCCTTGCATAGATCACCGCTTCCCTGAAAAGCTCCCGCCTGCTTTTCTGCGCGACACTTGGCTTTACCGCAGACATATCAGGAAATTTTGAAACAATGGTTTTACCTGCATAGGTCTTGAAAACCAGTTGTTTCGCAACTGCGCCACTCAAGCCCGTTGCGAGCAGGTTTTGGGAAATTCTCGCCATATAATACGATTTAAGGTTAAAAGAACTAATCATCCCGTGTCTCCCGGATAGCTCTCGTATAAGATTCAGGTATAACTATCCTTCGCTCATCCTTCGCTTATCCTTCGCTCATCCTTCGCTTTAAGTATCCTAAGTTATAGTATTGTCTCGATTTAGGAAAGGCTATTTACTGTTTTTTCAGTTTGAAAACTCTTTTGGGACTGAACCGCGTTTGCAAGGGAACGATAAGCCCGGATAGCAGCTATTATCATGATGATGGTAATAAAACAGGTTATCCAAAACGATGAATCGGTACCGCTTTCCCAGATCAAGGCTGGGGGATGCGCTGATGTCTGCCATTCAGAACGACCACCGGCAAATAATGCAAAAGCGCCAAGCATATTTCCTCCTGCGTGCAGAACCATCCCCGGAAAAATAGAATTGGTGAGATAAGTCAATGTTCCATAAACAGCCGCCACGCCAATATAGAAAGGCATCAGCGCCAGTTTTGTTTCGGGATGCGTGAAATGCGCAAATCCAAAAAAAGAACCGGTGACCAGGATGGCAACCACGGGCCCATGTTTACGCTCTATCGGACCCTGCATATAACCGCGAAAAGAAGTTTCTTCTGTAAGTCCCGCTACGATAGCACTCATGATCACCAGGAAAAAAACAGTGACCATAGGAATATTCGACAGGTCGCCGGTTTGCTGTTGCGGCAATTGTACCATCCGTGCCATTACATTTTGAAAAGCCAATAAGGCACCGAGACCAATGATCCCTGCAAGAATAGATGCGCCCCAAACATCGCCGGTTAAATGGTTGGCGCGACAAAATATTTTTCTACTGTTTGCTGTACTATGCGGCGCGCCTTTTCCTTTTGCAAACCGCCAGTAGATCCATAAGTAAAAAGCCGTTGGCACGATGGCCCATGGAACACCGGGCAGATATTTTAAATTGAGAGAAACCAGGAATGCCCAGGGAACGGTGCCTGCGGTGGCCATCAACGAACCAATGATAACTGATCGGATGATGATAGGTAAACGTTGCCAGGAAGTTGACAGTGACAATTTTATTTTGATTTATGACAATTGCGGAAGTAACTCACAACATAATTTTGGCTCGCTGCTTCATCTTCTATGCAACCATTGATCAGCAAATTCACGCCTGTTCGGGACCGCCTGTATTTCCCTCTAAAAGTACAGATCCCCGATAGTAACAATAACAGTAATTACACGAAAGCCGTTCGTCAGCAGGTTCACCGTTCTCCTTTGCGCGATCACCTATTAACAAAATGGCAATTCAGAACGATTGTATATTTACCAATCTAATAACCGGCAACAAATGGCGCAAAAGCATTTGATCTTCGGATCCCTTCTTCTTTTTTCCGTTTCCTGTTTTGGACAGGTAAAATCATTCTTCATAGACACCAGTGATTTTCGTGATGCGGCGCATCATTGGTATGATATCAAGGATAAGTCCAACACCATCAACTTCAGGCCCGGGCGTCCCACTTACCGTGCAACAGAATTTGTGGCAATTGCCGATAATATAATGCTCTATCAAAAAACAAATGGTGGCTGGCCAAAGAACTATGACATGCAGGCGATTTTAACGGCCGATCAGAAAGACAGTCTCTTAAAAGCAAAATCAGAACTGCACACCACGTTCGATAATGGCACCACTTATGCCCAGGTGGCTTATCTCGTACGGGCTTATGCAGGTTCAAAAAAAGAAGCCTATAAAACAGCAGCGTTAAAAGGATTGGATTATATCCTCGCCGCCCAGTATCCCAATGGCGGATGGCCGCAAAATTACCCGCTGGAAAACAATTACAGCCGCTATATCACTTTTAATGATGATGCCTACGTCGGTATCATGGAAGTACTAAAAGATATTGTTGACGGAAAACCTGCTTATGCATTTCTTGACAAAGAACAAAGACAAAAATTCACCGCCGCATTTGATAAAGGCCTCGACTGCATTTTAAAAACGCAGATCAATGATGCAGGCAAACCCACCGCCTGGTGCCAGCAACACAATGAGAAGACGTTGGAACCTGACTGGGCAAGAAAATTTGAACCGCCAAGTATTTGTAATGGAGAAAGTGTGGGTATTGTTTTGTTGTTGATGAACATCAACAATCCTTCGCAGGCAGTTAAAGATGCTGTGCAAAATGCCGTAGCATGGTTCAATGAATCAAAAATATTAGACACAAAAGTAGAAACAATAAACGCTCCCGATCTGATCACACCGTACACGGTATCCAAACATGATAAAATAGTGGTGAACAGTCCCGGCGCCCCACCCATCTGGACACGCTATTACGAACTGAAAACACACCGCCCGCTTTTCTGCAATCGTGATAGTAAAGTGGTTTATTCTTTGGCAGAAGTGGAGAGAGAAAGACGCGATGGTTATACATGGTACACGTATGAACCACAGAAGGTGTTGAACAGGTATGATGCGTGGAAGAAGAAATGGATGTGATCTACACGAATTAAAAACGAATTACACGAATTAAAGCGAATGGCTGCGGACTTTTCGATCATCCTGCATTGATAGAGTCCATTCGTTTCAATTCGTGTAATTCGTGTTCTAAAATTCGTGTTCTAAAATTCGTGTTATTACTTATTACAATCCGTTTCCGTTAAAACGATCGCATGCGCAAAATCTAATTTGCCCATATCCTTAAACACCATCTTCCCATTTTTTTCTACCATTTCTCCAACGCCGCCTGTTAATGTTGATCCTGTTTTTTTGAATACCACCTGCCTGACAGAACTTTTTCCTTCAGACACGAATGTATAGTCTGCTACCAGCAGATCGCCCTGCACTACGCCAACGATGGTTCCGCTGTTCTTGTCTTTTTGATCGATATCATAGGTTAATGCGCCGGATATAGAATCGTTCTGAAAGGTTGCCCTGAGCGAGATGATGTTACTGCTGTCGTTATACAGGTAGCAATGTGTGTTACCGGAAGGTACAGCCGATACTGTTGTCGTTTCTTTGGGTGCTTCCGAAGGATTACTGCAGCACGCAAACACGATACAAACGCAGGATAACCGTAATAAATGCTTGATCATAGGAGTGTTTTTAATTAGGTAAAGTTTACAATAAGATGACCCGTTCTCATGCCGGGCCGGGTGAGTTATTTTATCTTTTAGATGCAAAGCTTGTGCCACCGCCGGTAAGAGGTATTTTACAAGGTAACCGGGCAAAAGCTAAAGAGCCGGTAAGATGGCGGTTGCAGTAACTGATTTTTTTGTGCTCATGAGCCGATCAAAACTGGTTTATTGATCTTACACACATCCAACTAAAAAAAACGACAACAGGTTTTCTCTGTGAATCTCCGTGTTCTCCTTGCCTCTGTGGTGAAGAATTCTTCGCTTCAGTTTTTTTTCACCACGGAGTCACCGAGTACACAGAGGTTCACAGAGGATTACTAAGCTTCCACGTGTTTCCTGAAATTTTCCATGATCGCCTGCCAGCCACCTTTCTGCATTTCAATGGAATTCATATTCTCTGCTTCAAAAGCCTCAACTATTTTGGTCTGTCCGTTTTCACTGTAGAAATTGATCCAGACCTTTCTTCCGTCGCCGATAGTGTATTCAAGGGTTTTATTCGGTTCCACTTTTGTGTACACGCCACCAAAATCGAAACTGAAACTGCCATCCTTTGCAGCCATGGTGGTTTTGAATGTTCCATCTACGCGAACATCATTGTCTGCATACGGCGCGTGCCAGTCATCAGATGCAAAGGCCCATTGTACGATGTCCTGGGGGTCGGTCCAGTTTTTCCATACTTTTTCAACGGGTGCATTTACCAGTGTCTCTACAGTGATGACTGTTTTTTCTGCTGTTTCCATGATCTTGTTTTTTGATGTTTAAATGTAATGATTTGACAGAACAAAAATAATAACGGGTTTCTTTTCCTGCGCTGTGCAAACCCGACAATCATGTGGGGTGAATGCGACAGACGTTTCAATCAAACACGAATTGCACGAATTGAAACGAATGACCACCGATTTGTTGAGCCACGATGCCTGTAATTAACCCGTTCGTTTCAATTCGTGTAATAGCGCCGATTCCGATTTGTTGATCCGTCATGTGTGTACAGAGGCCATTCGTTTCAATTCGTGTAATTCGTGTTCACTATATAATATTTAACCCGTATTTTCAATGATCGCCAAAACCAATAATACATGAAAAAACAGGTCCATTCATTTCGCACTGGCTTACTAGTACTCATCACATTATTCTATATTTCAGCACATGCGCAGGATGACCTTTGTACCGGTGTTGAAAAATTGATGAAAAGCTCCTACAAGAAATTCAGTGACATCCCTGATGCTTTCCAGTTAACAGGTTTTGGCAAAGGTGTAAAACAAACCACTGGTTTTTTTTACTATGCAAAGTGGACAAATGAATCCAGTTATCCTTCCTATAATGAAGCGCTGGCAAAGTACACAGAACTCGCTGCAAAACTTACTGACTGCCGCATTGCAGGTAAACCATTTTCACGTACTGTAACCGATAAGGAAAGGCTGAGACAAATTGACGCCATGGTATTTGATACATGGAATATGCCAAAAGATGCAGACCTGGGTAAAGTTGAGATTGAGATCGAGATCAAAAAGCAAAAAAACACTTACTCCCTTTCTTTCGTATTAACGAACAGAGACAACGCGAAAGAAATTGACAGCCGCATTGCAAAAGCGATCGAGTTGATGAACGAAAAAGAAGGTTTTAAAACCAAAACACTTTCTTTCTATGATGCGGTGATGAAAGTGATCGAAAGCGGCCCCGATTTCCCTAATGTAAAAGGCAGAGCGATAGGTGACGGAGAGTATGAATCATTGATACAGGTTATCGGTGGTATTAAACCCCGTGTGTACCAACCCGGCCTGGGCCCGGAGGGTTGGTTGGTTGATCTTATCTCTACCACCGACAAGGGAGAAGCCACCAGGAAATACAATGAAATAGCACAACAGCTGGGCGCCAACGATAAATGGAGCATTGGCACGGTTAAGAAGGATGAAACGGAAGACGCTATAGGAAAAACAACTACTTGGGAACCTGTTTCATTAAACAACGCTTACGAAAAAAGCCATGTCGACTTTGCGATGGACCTGGTGTTGTCGAAAAACTTCAGGGGACAATATGAAGTGTATTTGAAGATCAGGTATGATAATTAGGGACACAGCTATGAGCTATGAGCCGCGAGCTGTGAGCGGCCTCGAAAATTCTTAGATCAAGGTTAATAGCCAGCAGATTTATTTCGGCGAACAGCGGTCCTAAAGCTCGCGGCTCATAGCTCATAGCTCGCAGCTCTGTGTCTAAACCTTATTTCCGCTTCCCGTTTATGATCAATGCGGTATTAGGAAACAGTTTTACTATTCTTGCTTCTTCTTCATCTGTAACAAGCCCGTTCAACTCAAGATTAGTGATGCTGATCTTTGCCAACTCTTCAGGGATCTTTATGTTTTTCAGGAATGATATATGGAGAAAGGAAACACTTTCTAACGAAAAAATATCTGGCGGTATCTCAACCACATTTTTAATGGACAGGTCATCCATTTGTTTCACTGATCTGAACTGCGATTTTTCCGGGTTAAACTTATTTTTGTTGTTCACCGCCCAGCCTATCTCCGGCCTGATCGTATAATTATTCATGTTTTGTGAGAGGCCGATAAAGCCGGCCCAGAATTCCATCTTATACGTTTTGTTTTTGACCGCATCTTCCAGCACAAAAGGAACTTTTACAATTTCAGGCGCCAGGCTGTCGATCCGGGTGATCGGTTTCAGTCCTGTTTTCTTTCCATCCTTCGTGTAAGGGAAAAATTTAATGATCCATCCATCAATGCTGGTTGGGTTGCCATATTTTTTTATGGTATGGGCTTTCACCATATTCATCCAGAACGTTGTATCAAGATTGCCTTTTTTTGTGTCGATGATCTTCTCGATTACCGGCTCCAGCTCTGATGTCCACCACCCGAGTTTGAATTTCGAGATATACCTTGTTTTGGCAAGAATATTTTCCCAATCTTTCACAGTGCCTTCGATCGTTATTCTTGGAATACCGCAACCCACCATGATTACTTTGTAATTGAAGTAAGCTTTCACCGTTTCCATGACCGTGATCTGGCTCGCGATCTTTGTAATGGGTGTGGTGGTTGAAAAATCTGCTGTTAAAATATCAGTCAGCTCTCTTCCTGTGTAGTCATTGATCTGCTTAATAAATTGAGGGAACAATACCTCCCAGTTGATTTTCGGATCCCCGTATGTATCCGTTGTAACAATAACCAGGTCTTTTTTATTTTCAAAATTCACAAGGTCCTTCCTGAATTCTTCTGCATTATTGGAGATATGTCTTGCAAAACCCTGGCTGATCAGTAACCAGATAATATCCGGAGAGATCACGAATGGCCGGTGTTCCTGGTAGGCAGTTAAGATCCCGGTGAGAAATGCATGTTCTCCATAAAAGACCAGGCTATCGGGAAGTGCAGAGCTCTTTTCAAGATCTGCCTGTAAGAAACGAAAAATATCTTTCGGCGTTTTTTCGCGTATAAAATTCTCAGGGCGCGGCAGTGTTTCAATTTCGTACACATTCCCTTTTTGGGAGAAGCCTTCCGTTAAAAAGAAAAGGGAGATGAAAGCAAGGATGGGTTTCATGTAATGTTTGTATTGGGTATCCAGGGTTGAAGCCATGAGGGTTGGTTTGAACGATGGATGCAGAATACATTCAATTTACATAAATATTTGATTCAGTTCTGTGTGAGGTGCGCTGTTTGGAAGATTTCACGCAAAGGCGCAAAGGAGCAAAGGCGCAAAGAAGATCTATTCAGTCACTGAAAGATAAATTTCCACTTCCGCGTTATTCCAGTCTTTGCTCTTCTCACCATACACTTCAAAATCTGCATGATAGGCACGTGAAATAGTACCGGTCCAGATCTCTTTCCAGGCGTTGGCAACGCAATCGGGCATTATACCTTTGGCGATGATCTTTTGATAATTATCAGCAGGGATGATCAAACGATCCATGCCTTCTGGAACTCCTGCTTGTGGATCTACTTTACAGCCGATGAAATAAGAATAAGGTTGGGTGTGATCGCCTTCGTATAAGTGATAGACGGCGAAGACCTCATCGCTTAATTTATCCTTTATCCTATCTGCATAATTTCCTTTCTCAAATCGTTGCCAATGGCTTCCACAATCTATGGCTGATTGATTGTTTTGGTTGGTGGTTTGGCCGGGGAGTGCCAGGCCGATTAATGTGAAGGCTGGTAGTTTAATTTTATTCATTTGTTTTATTGATACCTATTTCCTAACAAGATATCACTAATATAGTATTAGTTTATTTCTTTAGGATGGCTGTGGATGTTTGCAGGAACGCTCCAATGTTCATGAAGCATTTTCTCGGTCGTAAGAGTTGTTTTAGCCATTTCTAAAACAGCCAGGGCAGCTTCTTTTGAAACAGAAGGGAAGTCATCAAGGAACTCCGCTAAATCTTCACCACCTTCGATATAGTCGAAAAGGGTTTGAATATGTACCCTGGTTCCTGCAAATACAGGAGCACCACTCATCACTTCAGGGTCAATGCTAATTTCTCCGTATTTCATGATTATAATTGAAACTTAAAGGTGGTAAAATATTTTTGAAGATATTTTGAAGTGGAGTCGATTTACTTAGCTGCCAGCGGTCTGGGCATATACCTAAAGCAACCGTGTCCTCAAGATGGTTAGGAATAAATAATAAGTTTTGTAATTCAAACCGCGAAGTCCTCTCACGAGAGACGTTCGCGGCGAACACTCCGCTTTTCCCGCGTCAGTGTGTGATGATGAAGACACTGCCAAGAAAGGAATTTTATTCATTTGTTTTTTTGATACCTATTTCCTAACAAGATATTATTAATACCGTTCAATTTATCAGGCAACCATGACCCTAAAAACAGGAAATCACCCGCATGTAATTATTCTCCTATCCCAAAGTTATGAAACCGGACGCCACTTGTATCGAAACCGAACAGTCGGTTTCTGAAAGGCCACCCAATTCAATTGATTATCAACACACTAAACCACGGCACTCCATTTGGTATACTTCATCATCCTAAACCAAAGAACACCATCATGCTCTTGAACTACATACGCATCGCCTGGAGAAATGTAACAAAACACAAAGTATATGCAGCTATTAATATCAGTGGCCTGGCTGTTGGAATTGCCGCCTGTATCCTGCTTTTTACGGTGGTGAAATATGAATTGAGTTACGACACATTTCAACCGGAATACAAAAACATTTACCACGTAGCTTCTGAAAGACATAATTCGGAAGGTTTGTCTTTCGGAGAAGGTGTTCCCTACCCTGCGTATGATGCATTGCGTTTGACTTTTCCCAATGCTGTTACGGCGGCTATGTTCCAGAATTATAACAGCCAGGTAACGGTGCTCGATGATGCCGACCCTAGTTCATCTGTCAACAAAAAATTTATTGAAGAAAGCGGTAACTTTTTTTCCGACCCGCAATTCTTTTCCGTTTTCCAATATAAATGGCTCGCAGGATCTGCTACTGTGCTGAAAGATCCGGATGTAGCGATACTCACAAAGAAAAGAGCTGAGAAATATTTTGGCAACTGGCAATCGGCAATGGGCAGGTTGTTGAAAATAGATAATACCGCTACCGTAAAAATTGCGGGTATCATAGAAGATGTTCCGGTGAATACAGATTTTCCGCTGGCGTTGGTTGCTTCTTACGAAACAATGAAGAAATACCCGGTTACGTATGGACATAGTACCGATTGGGGCAATACCACCAGCAGTTTCCAGGCATTTATGTTATTGCCCGCCAATGTTTCCGTTAAGGCGGTGAACGACCAGTTGGTAGCTTTCAGCAACGAACATTATAACAAGAATGTAAAGACCAATGATAAACTGATCAATTTTCTCCAGCCTTTGGCCGAGATCCATTTCGATAAGAATATCAGCACATTTGGAGACCATATCATGGGTAAATCAACTTTGTGGACGCTTGCCCTGATCGGCCTGTTCATTATAGTGATGGCCTGTATCAATTTTATCAACCTGTCAACTGCGCAGGCTGTGGGACGTTCAAAAGAAGTAGGTATCCGAAAAGTTTTGGGCAGTAACCGCAGCCAGTTGTTCTGGCAGGTGATCGGCGAGACAGCGATCATTGTTTGCTCTGCGGTTGTTCTTGCGATCGTTATTGCTGTTTTGTGTATGCCTTATATTAAACACATTGCTTCTATAGAGGAAAAGATGAGCCTGTTCAATATTTCAACATTTATATTTATTGCTTCAGTAACCGTTGGCGTAACCTTGCTTGCGGGCATCTATCCTTCGCTCATTCTTTCGGGCTTCAAACCCGTGCTGGCATTGAAGAATAAGATCACATCAGCAAGTATTGGCGGTATTTCTTTAAGAAGAGGTTTGGTGGTAACACAGTTCGCTATTTCACAGGTGCTGGTGGTTGGAACGATCGTGGCCGTGAGCCAGATGAATTATGTACGCACCGCAGATCTTGGATTTAATAAGGAAGCGGTGTTAACACTTAACAGCAATGTAGACAGTACCGTTAATTTGCGGCAGCCTGCCTTCAAACAAAAATTATTGGGCATTAATGGCGTGCAGGCAGTGAGTTTCAGTTCGGATGTTCCTTCATCGGAAAGTAACAATAGCGGCAATTTTTCGTATGATCACCGTCCTGATGAAAAATTTGACCTGTTCCGGAAATTTGCGGATGAGGATTATTTTAAAACCTATGGCCTGCAGATTATCGCCGGCAGGGCGTTTGAAAAAAGCGATACGATCCGTGAAGTTGTGGTGAATGAAACACTTGTTAAAAAATTAGGTATTGCCGATCCTCAAAAAGTATTGGGCCATGAAATAAAAGTAGGCAGGTCAGGCACAAGAGCTGCCTGGGGAACGATCGTTGGCGTTGTAAAAGATTTCAAAACCAACTCACTACGTGAAGCCATAAAACCCACTGTGATCGCGGAAAGGAACAGACGATATTATTATACAGGCATCAAGATAACCACGGCGAACCTTTCCAGAACGCAGGCAGAAATTGAAAAAACATGGAACGAGTTCTTCCCTGAATTTGTATACCAGCCAACATTCATGGATACACGCATCAACAAATTTTACAGCCAGGAGGACCAGCTTTCTCTCTTGTATAAGATTTTTGCAGGCATTGCCATATTTATTTCCTGCTTAGGATTGTACGGGCTCGTATTATTCATGGCCGCGCAAAAAACAAAGGAAGTAGGTATCAGGAAAGTATTGGGCGCCTCCGTAGGCAATATCGTTTACCTGTTCTCGAAAGAGTTTACCATATTGATCATCGTTGCATTTGCAATAGCTGTGCCCGTGTCATACTATATGATGAGCAACTGGCTGAATAATTTCGTGTTCCGCATTGATATGAGTGTGTGGATCTTTTTGCTGGCCATCGTTTCCTCTATACTGATCGCGTGGATCACAGTAGGATATAAAGCGATTAAGGCGGCAAGGGCTAATCCGGTGAAGAGTTTGAGGAGCGAGTAGTGAATGGTGAATAGTGAATAGTGAATGGTGAATAGTGAATAGTGAATGAACCACCGATTGACTATTCACTATTCACCATTCACCATTCACCATTCACCATTCACTGCATATTTAAAACTGCAGCTTTCTCTACAAGACGTTGCAATAATGTTATTTGATTACCCGCACGCACAAGATTATGCCCCGGATATTTAGCCCCATAATATGTATCGTCATTGATATGATCCGTTAGAAACCGCAGCGCCTGCATATAGATCATGAATTTTCCTGCATAGAAAAAATGGCGTGCTTCTTCGGGTGAAAGTTCGTCTTCCATTTCGGCATAGTATCCGATCACGATGGCCTTGTAAACATCATCACGCACTTCTATTTTGCTGAAATCTTTTTCTTCTTCGCTTACAGTGGGCAAATAAGTTCGCATCATATCCCCTACATCGCTGATAAAATAACCGGGCATGATTGTATCAAGATCGATGACGCAGATGGCTTTGTCATTAGAATCAAACAATACATTGCTGATCTTGGTATCGTGGTGTGTGACGCGTTTTTTGAAAGCAGGGTTCTTTTGAATCGATTCGAATTCGGAAACGATATCAGCATAGTTTTTAATAAAACTGATCATGGATGCGCATTCTTCTATTCGTTGCCGGTTTCCAGTCTCGAGTGAGGCGGAAAATTGCCGGTAACGATAACTGAGGTCATGGAAAAATGGTAAGGTGATCTGAAGTGTACCCGCATCAAATCCTGAAAGCAGTTTGGTAAACCTGCCGAACTGTGCTGCGGCTTCAAAGGCCTGGTCGGCATTTACTACTACATCTTTCGAGTGCGAATCTTTTACAAAAGGTAACAAACGGTAATAGCCGCTTTCAATGCCTTTTATAAAAACCATGTTTTGCCCATCGGTTGTGGTAAGCGGAGCTGCAAAATAATACTCCGGGAAATAGTATTGTAAATACGAAGCAATAGATGTTATGTTTGAGCCAATCAACTCCGGCACGGTAAACACATTTTCATTGATGCGTTGCAGAATATAATCTTTATCGCCATCTTTTACTTTCCAGGTATGATTGATCAGGCCGGTTCCGAAAGATCTGATCTCCGCCGTGGCATCAATCCCGTATTTTGATAAAACTGTGTGCAGTATATCCATGTGCTATTTTAAAACATCCTTGCGAAGATTCACAAATCGTGGCTGAAAACAAATTTTATTTACCGGTGAGGAGTGAAATGAATTAGTTATTTATGCCAACCTGCCTTTGTCAGCAGACAGGTCAAGGGTTGAAACTGTAATATCAGGAAGATTGCAGAGACGTAGCCTCGATACATATTGTAGCAACGGATTTCAATCCGTTGACGAAAAAAATAACAAGTTCCTGGAGAACCGTAGGTTCGGTCCATATATGCACCGAGCCTATGGCTCTATTCAACCTTGATTCGCATTATTTACTTTGCCATTACCGAAAATAAATTTAAATTAACTGTTTGTTTCTAACTATTTCAGCCATAAAACCAGTATCATGAAATACCCTGCCATTCAGAACTATATAAACGGGCAATTTGTAAACAGCAGTACTGACCGGAAAATGGATGTGATCTCCCCTGTTGATGGCAACCCGCTTTCTACTGTTCCAATGTCGAATGCCAAAGATCTTGACGCAGCGGTGAGTGCGGCCAAAGCAGCTTTTCCTGCCTGGAGCAGAACACCGATCAAGGAACGGGTGCAGGTTTTCTTTCGCTATAAATATTTACTGGAAAAACATCTGAAAGAACTGGCCGAATTATGCACAGAAGAGAATGGCAAGACCTATTCTGAATCAGTTGCCGAAATAGAGAAAAGCATCGAGTTGACGGAGTTCGCTACTTCCCTTCCACAATTGGTTACCGGTGAAGTGCTGGAAGTGAGTCGCGGCGTTGAATGCCGTACAGAACATGTGGCACTCGGTGTGGTGGCATCGATCGTTCCCTTTAATTTCCCATCGATGGTTCCTAACTGGACGATACCAAATGCTGTTGCATTGGGTAATTGCATGATCTTAAAACCATCAGAGAAAGTGCCATTAAGTTCGGGCAAATTAGCAGAGTTGCTGAAAGAAGCCGGCCTTCCAGATGGCGTATTGAATATTGTACACGGCGATGTGGAAATAGTGGAAGCGATCTGCGACCATCCGGGAATTGAAGCAGTATCCTTTGTGGGTTCAACCAAAGTTGCCAAGATCGTCTACCAGCGCGCAACAAGTCATTATAAAAGATGCCTGGCCCTCGGCGGTGCGAAAAATCACCTGATGGTATTGCCTGACGCAAAACCTGAAATGACGGCGCAGAATGTAGCAGCATCTATGAGTGGTTGCGCGGGCCAGCGTTGTATGGCGGCGAGTGCGATGATCGGTGTGGGTGATATTGACCATATCATTTCAAAGATCTGCGATGAAGCAAGAAAAATAGTTCCGGGAAAAAATCTTGGGGCGGTGATCAACAAACAATCCCAGGATCGAATTGAACGTTATATAACTGAGGCCGAACAACAGGGCGCCAAGATTTTGGTCGATGGCCGCAACACAAAAGTAGAAGGAAAAGAAAACGGCACTTATGTTGGTCCTACCGTGATCGATTTTGTGAAGCCTGAAATGTCGGTGGCCACAGAAGAAATATTCGGTCCCGTGATTAGCATCATGCGTACCAATACAGTTGATGAAGCTTTGGTGATAGAGAATGCAAACCCTTATGGAAACGCAGCGAGCGTATTTACGCAGAATGGCGGAATGGCAAGATATATTATTGACAGGGCCAGTGCGGGAATGATCGGTGTAAATGTTGGCGTACCCGTGCCGCGCGAACCTTTTTCTTTTGGTGGATGGAATGAGAGTAAGTTTGGTGTGGGAGATATCACGGGTAAGAGTTCTATTGAATTCTGGACGAAGTTGAAGAAGAGTACGACGAAGTGGAACCCGGAAGCGGGGGTGAATTGGATGAGTTAACCCCCCAGCCCCCTGAAGGGGGAGTTAGAATCGTGCACTCTAAAAATTTGCGCCAGTGTTAAAAAAAGATGCATATAGGATTAGAAGTACAAGTGTGCGACGCAACAGAAGTTGAATTGAAAATATAAAGCTGATAAAATAAATAATATGGAAACGAAAACTATTTCCGAATCGCAGGAGATCATACAGGATAACCTTGATCACACACTGTTCTCATGGAGCAAGCAGAAGGGGATCGCTCCTATTGCTGTGAAATATGGTGAGGGTGTTTATTTGTATGATTATGATGACAAACGCTATATCGATTTTTCATCGGGGTTGATGAATGTGAATGTAGGGCATGGCAACCAGCGCATAACAGATGCTGTTGTAAAACAAATGCAGGAGATCAGCTATGTAACGCCGAGCTGTGTTACCAAAGCGCGTGGTGAGTTGGGAAAGAAACTGGCGGAGATCTGCCCGGGTGACCTGAACAAATCGTTTTTTACTCTATGTGGTGCTACATCTATTGAGAATGGTATTAAGCTGGCGAGACTATATACAGGTCGTCATAAAATATTATCGCGCTACCAATCCTATCATGGTTCATCTTATGGTGCGATATCAGCGGGTGGTGATCCCCGTAAGATTCCGATGGATGCCCAGCAGTCGCCAAACTTTGTGCATTTTGATCTTCCCAATTTATACAGGTGGGAATATGGTGAAGAAGCTTTGCTGAAAGAATCCGTTGCACAATTTGAAAGAGTGATCGCATACGAAGGCGCAGGAAATATTGCTGCGGTTTTATTAGAAGGCGAATCGGGAACATCGGGATGTTTACAATACCCGGTGGGTTACCTGAAAGTAATAAGAGAGATCTGTAACAAACACGGAATTTTAATGATCATGGATGAAGTGATGAGCGGGTTCGGAAGAACAGGTAAATGGTTTGGATTTGAGAACCACGGAATCATTCCTGACATGATCGCAATGGCAAAGGGACTCACCTGCGGTTATTTACCATTGGGCTGTTTACAGGTCAGTGATAAGATAGCCGCGAAATATGATGATGCTGTGTTACCGTTGGGACTCACCTATTCTGCGCACCCGGTAAGTTGTGCTGCCGCAGTAGAAACACTGAAGATCTATGAAGACGAAAATTTAATTGAGAACGCCGTTGCGATGGGCAAATACATTGAGAAACGCGTAGAACAACTGAAAGCACAACATCCAAGCATCGGTGATTTCAGGAACACAGGCTTATTGGGTTGCATTGAACTCGTAAAGAACAGGGATACCAAAGAACCGATGGCGCCATTTAATGCTAAGCCCGATGAAATGGTGGTGATGAACCAGGTGGCGAATAAGATAAAAGAACTGGGTATGTACACATTTGTAAGATGGAACTTGATCTTTATTGCTCCGCCGCTTTGTGTTACGAAAGAACAGATTGAAGAAGGATTGGAGATCATTAGTGAGGCGATTGCTATTGCCGATAGTTATGTGATCTGATTTATTTTGAATGTTAAATTTTAAATGTTGAATGATCAATGCGACGTTCCTCATTTAACATTCAACATTCAACATTTAATATAAAAAAATGCCCGAAATACAAACTTCATCCCTCTACAGCGAAGACCTCGCCCCCATTCCGCAGGAAAAACGGACATGGAACACGTGGAACTATGCCGCATTGTGGATCAGCATGAGTTTGTGTATCCCAACTTATATGCTCGCAAGTTCATTGATCGAAGGAGGCATGAACTGGTGGCAGGCGATACTGACTATTTTTTTAGGGAACGTGGTGGTGTTGATCCCGATGATCCTGAACGGGCATGCGGGTGCTAAATACGGTATCCCCTTCCCTGTTTTAGCCAGAGCGAGTTTCGGAACATCAGGCGCTAATATTCCTGCGATGCTGCGCGCCATTGTTGCGTGTGGATGGTTTGGTATACAGACATGGATCGGCGGGTATGCATTGTACCAGATGCTGCGTTTATGGTTTCCTTCATTAGAAACATTGCCGCAGGTATTTCCAACATCCTGGTCATTACAAACAGGGCCTGCCATTACGTTTTTATTATTCTGGTTGTTGAATATGTACGTGGTGTATCTCGGCGTAGAGAGCATTAAAAAATTGCTAGTGTTCAAAGCATTCTTTTTACCGATCGCTGCTTTGGCATTATTGTTCTGGGCCATCAGCGCGGGAAATGGATTGGGGCCGATTTTATCGCAGCCTTCGAAATTCAGTTCCACTGCGGGTTTCTTTGCTTTCTTCTTTCCTGCGTTAACGGGTATGGTTGGTTTTTGGGCAACACTTTCCTTGAACATCCCTGATTTTACACGGTATGCAAAAAGTCAGAAAGCACAGATAACGGGGCAAGCGATTGCGCTGCCGACATCTATGACGTTATTTTCTTTTATCGGTGTAGTGGTAACCTCGGCAACGGTTATTATTTATGGAACGACCATTTGGGATCCATTGGTGTTAGCTGGAAAATTTGAAAGTAAATTATTGGTGACTATTGCCATGCTTGCTGTGGCGATCTCAACACTGGCTACAAATATTGCGGCAAATATTGTGAGTCCCGCGAATGATTTTGCAAACCTCGCGCCTGCAACGATCAATTTCAGGAAAGGTGGTTACATCACCGGCATCATCGGTATCCTGATCTTTCCCTGGAAATTAATTGCCGATCCGAGCGGGTATATTTTTACCTGGCTCGTGGGGTATTCAAGTTT
Source organism: Bacteroidota bacterium (assembly GCA_040388705.1). Lineage (GTDB taxonomy): Bacteria > Bacteroidota > Bacteroidia > Chitinophagales > Chitinophagaceae > Sediminibacterium. The sequence continues at coordinate 148,621 of JAZKBI010000005.1, forward strand.
GCTCGGCCCTGTGGGTGGCATAATGATCGTGGATTATTATTTTATCAGGAAACAGACTTTGATTGTGGGCGACTTGTATAGCCATAAGGGAATTTATAATTTCGGGAACGGGTTTAATGGTGCGGCTTTGTGGGCATTGATCTTAGGGATCGTGCCGAATGTAGCAGGTTTTCTCACAACGATTAAGGTGTTATCAGTTGATACAATGCCAGGCTGGATCAATCATTTGTATAATTATGCGTGGTTTGTGGGATTTGGTGTGAGTGGGGTTGTTTACTGGATTTTAATGCGGAGGAGAATGGCACGCGGATGACGCGGATCAAGCGGATAAATACGGATAAAATCAGCGAAGATCCGCTCAATCCGTGTCATCCGCGTGCTATTAAAAAATATACTTATGAGTACACTTATAAAAAACGGAAGAGTGATCACAGCAACCGATGATTACATCGCTGATGTATTTATCGAAGGCGAGATCGTAACTGCTATTGGCAAGGATCTGAAAGTGGATGCTGACAAGATCATCGATGCCACCGGCAAACTCGTAATGCCCGGGGGTATTGATCCGCATGTACATTTGGATATGCCGTTCATGGGTACCTATTCCAGCGATAATTATGAGACGGGAACACGCGCGGCATTATTTGGAGGAACTACAACAGTAATAGATTTTATTTTACAAAAACAGGGAAACAGTTTACGTTGCGCATTGGACGAATGGAACGGACGTGCCAAAGGAAATACCGTTGGTGATTATAGTTTCCATATGGCTGTTACCGATTTTAACGAGGATACAAAAAAAGAGATCAAAGACATGATAGAAAAAGAAGGCATTACTTCTTTTAAAACTTTCATGGCCTACAAAGGTGCATTGATGATCGATGACAGGCAGATGGTCGGACTGATGCAGGAAGTACAAAAACATGGCGGACTCATCAATGTTCATGCAACCAATGGCGATATGATCGATTTCCTTGTTGCTAAACATAAAGCCGAAGGAAAATTAGCACCGCTCTATCATTATCTCTCTCAACCCGAAGTAACTGAAGCCGAAGCCAGCGCACGTTTTGCGGATATGGCAAATTACACGGGTTGCCCCGGTTATATTGTTCACCTTACATGTGAAGGCGCTTTGAATGCGGTGAGAAATGCCACAAGAAGAAATCAAAAAGTATTTGTAGAAACCTGTATTCAATACTTAATACTCGATGCTTCTTTGTATGAACAGGATTTTGAAGGAGCGAAATGGGTAATGAGTCCTCCCCTGCGGGAGAAAAAAGACCAGGCTACTTTATGGGCAGGCATTAACCAGGGATTAGTAAATGTGGTAGCTACAGATCACTGCCCTTTTATGTGGGAACAGAAATTAATGGGCAAAGATGATTTCTCAAAAATACCGAATGGGCACCCCGCGATTGAGAACAGGATGGAGTTATTGTTTAGTGAGGGCGTGGATAAAGGAAAGATCACATTGAATAAGTATGTGGAAGTTGCTTCAACCAATGCTGCGAAAATATTCGGGATGTTCCCGAAGAAAGGAACGATTGCTGTTGGTAGCGATGCGGATATTGTTTTGTTTGATGCGAATGAGAAACATACACTCTCAGCTTCTACCCATCATATGAATGTGGATTATAGTGGTTACGAAGGATGGGAACTGACAGGTAAAGTAAAAACTGTTTTATTGAGAGGTATAGTGGCTATTGATAACAACGAGTGTACAGTTGAAAAGGGATATGGGCAATTCATCAAAAGAAATAAAGTAACATCTATAATTTAGGATGTTGAATTATGAATTATGAATGAAACAAAGGACAATATTGTAGTTTCCAAATCATATGCATTTGCGCTTGAAATTATTATCATATATAAAAAACGTATTTCTGAAAAGAAAGAATATGTGTTATCTAAACAGATTTTGCGCAGCGGCACTTCTATCGGAGCAAATATCCATGAAGCTGTGGCAAGCGAATCTAAAAAGGATTTTATTCATAAACTTGGTATTTCAGTAAAAGAAGCCAGGGAAACCTCATATTGGCTCAACCTTCTTAAGGACAGTGAATACATTACCCAACTTGAATTTGACAAATTGAATAAATCATGTGAGGAAATATAAGAATTTTAAATAGCATCATTTTAACAACCAAGCAAAGATATTTTCCCAATTCATAATTCATAACTCATAATTCAACATTAAAAAAAGACACATGCCAAGAATAATTAAATCCGGCCTAATTCAAATGAGTTTACCAAAGACAGAAGGCGAAGGCACAATCGAAGAAATAAAAGAAGCGATGGTGCAAAAACACATTCCGCTGATTGAAGAAGCCGGTAAGAAAGGTGTGCAGATCCTTTGCTTTCAGGAGATCTTTAATACGCCGTATTTCTGCCCCGGCCAGGATAAGGCATGGTATGAAAGCGCTGAAACCGTTCCCGGTCCTACTATCGAACGCATGCAGGAATACGCGAAGAAATATAATATGGTGATGATCGTTCCGGTGTATGAGAAAGAACAAGCTGGTGTACTATACAACACTGCGGCAGTGATCGATGCAGACGGAACGTATCTTGGTAAGTATCGTAAAAATCATATCCCACATACAAGTGGTTTCTGGGAGAAATTTTTCTTTAAGCCTGGTAATCTTGGCTACCCGGTGTTTCAAACAAAATATGCAAAAGTAGGTGTATACATCTGCTATGATCGACACTTCCCTGATGGTGCAAGATGTTTGGGATTGAATGGCGCGGAGATCGTGTATAATCCCTCTGCAACGGTTGCGGGATTGAGTCAATACCTATGGAAACTCGAGCAACCCGCGCACGCCGCAGCCAACGGCTATTTCATGGGATGCATCAATCGTGTTGGTGAAGAAAAACCATGGAACCTTGGTAAATTTTATGGCAGTTCTTATTTCGTTGATCCGCGCGGACAAATATTTTCACAGGCGTCAGAAGATAAGGATGAATTGCTGATCGCGGATTTCGACCTCGATATGATCGAGGAAGTAAGAAGTGTATGGCAATTCTTTAGGGATCGAAGGCCGGAGACGTATGGCAAGATTACTGAACTTTAAAAATATTTCACGCAAAGGCGCAAAGGTGCCAAAGCGCAAAGGAAAATTTATCCCTAAAAACTTGGCGCCTTTGCGTGAAAAAAAATAATACAATGGCAATTATCAATAATCGTTTAACCCCTGAAGAGTATCAACAAAACTTCAGCGACATACATCCACCGTTTGAAACAGTAAGCGCTGCTTTGGTGGAAGCCAACCGCTGTTTGTTTTGTTATGATGCGCCGTGCACAAAAAGTTGTCCGACCAGTATTAATGTACCCAAATTCATTAAACAGATCACTACGAATAACATGAAGGGTTCTGCGCTCACCATCTTCTCTTCCAATATCATGGGTGGTGGATGCAGTAAGGTTTGTCCCGTTGAAAAATTATGCGAGGGGGCCTGTGTGTTTAACCTGATGGAGGAAGAAGCCATTCCTATTGCCAAATTGCAGCGCTACGCAACGGAGAGAGCCATTGAAGAAAAATGGCCACTGTTCAATCGTAAACCATCTATCGGAAAAAAAGTTGCGATCATTGGTGCAGGCCCTGCGGGGTTGAGTTGTGCGCATGCTTTATCAAGAGAAGGTGTGGATGTTACCATCTATGAAAAAGAAAGCAAAGGTGGCGGATTGATGACCTATGGTATCGCTGCCTATAAAGTAACACCGAAGTTCTGCCAGGATGAAGTTGATTTTATTTTGTCAGTTGGTGGAATTGAAATAAAATATGATCATGAATTGGGAAAAGATATTTCCCTTGAAGACCTGCAGGCAAATTATGATGCAGTGTATTTAGGTTTTGGTGTTGGCATCGCACGACAATTGGATATTGAAGGTGAACACCTTGAAGGCGTAACGGATGCGATCGGTTTTATTTATGATATACGCACCAAAGGATACTCCTCTGTTCCCGTTGGCGATAAAGTTGCGGTGATCGGGATGGGTATGACAGCTATTGATGCAGCTACGCAGGCAAAAAGATTAGGCGCAAAAGAAGTAACGCTTGTTTATAGAAGAACACAAGAAGAGATGCCGTGTACAGAAGAAGAATTGAACATCGCCAAACTCGATGGCTGCGAGATTATTTGGCTTGCATCACCCAAACAGGTGATCGGCAGCAATGGTAAAGCCACACATCTCGAATGCAGCCTCATGCAATTGGGCGAGCCCGATGCAAGCGGCCGCCGGTCTCCTATCATGACGGATCAAACCATCACATTGGAAGTTGATATGGTGATCAAAGCTGCAGGACAAATGCCTTTCGGGAATTTGATCAGTAGCAATCATTTGAGCAATTCTTCAGGCAAAGTCTCGATTAATCATTCAGCAACAAATATTGAAGGCGTGTTTGCGGGAGGGGATTGCGTGAATGGTGGGAAGGAAGTGGTTGATGCAGTACAAGCCGGGAAAGATGGAGCCGCTTCCATTTTAAAATATTTAGAGATCACAGATAAAAGGGAATAATGAATTTGAACAATCCTCTGTGAAGCTCTGTGTCCTCCGTGTCTGTGGTGAAAAAAATCGAAGCGAAAGCTTTACCACAGAGACACAGAGGACACAGAGTTGCACGGAGACAACCTGCAATTTTTATAAAAGCACTTAATAGTACACAATAATTAAATAAATTTCTCATGGCAGACATCAGTGCAGATTTTCTGGGAATCAAATCTCCTAACCCTTTCTGGTTAGCGAGTGCTCCCCCGACGGATAAGAAGATAAATGTATTGCGTGCATTTGAAGCAGGCTGGGGCGGCGTGGTCTGGAAAACATTGGGCAGCCAGGTGAAGAATGTTTCATCAAGATATTCCGCTGTTGATTTTAATGGTACGCGGGTGATGGGTTTTAATAATATTGAATTGATCAGCGACAGGCCCCTGCATCTCAATCTTAAGGAAATCGAAGAGTGCATCAAACTCTTCCCTGATCGTGCAATGGTGGTGTCATTGATGGCGGATAATGACAAGGAAAGCTGGCATGAACTCATCAAAAAAGTAGAAGACACCGGCGCACATGGATTGGAACTGAATTTCGGCTGCCCGCATGGCATGATCGAGAGAGGTATGGGCGCTGCAGTTGGACAGGATCCTGAAATTGCGCGAACAGTGGTTGAATGGGTGATGGAAAAAGCAACCATTCCAGTGATCACGAAACTCACACCGAATGTACATTCACCGGTGCCAACAGGCAAAGCAGTTGTGGAAGCGGGCACCAATGCATTGTCGTTGATCAACACTATTCAATCTGTTACAGGGATCGATCTTGATACGTTGGTTCCTAATCCGAATGTAGGCGGCAAATCTGTGTTTGGAGGCTATTGCGGGCCAGCAGTAAAACCGATCGCGCTAAAAATGTTGACAAACATCAGCCAGAACGCTGTTACCAAAAAAGTTCCCATTTCGGGAATCGGTGGTATCAGTACCTGGAAAGATGCGGTTGAATTCATGTTACTCGGCGCATCCAATGTGCAGGTTTGTACCGCTGTAATGAAACACGGCTTCCGCATTATTGAAGATATGTGCGATGGATTGAATAACTGGATGGACGAAAAAGGTTACCAAACGATCGAAGATTTTATCGGCAAGTCAGTGGAGAATATCACGCATTGGGAAGACCTTGATATCAACTACCACCACATCGCAAAGATCAACCAGGATAAATGTATCCATTGCGGTTTGTGCTATATTGTTTGTGAAGACACTTCACATCAATCCATCAGTCTTGACTATGGCAAACCATACAATACCTACACCGTTAAAGATGAAGAATGTGTTGGGTGCAATCTTTGTCAGTTGGTTTGTCCCGTTACCGACTGCATCACTATGGAAGAGCACCGCGTTGCGCCGGAATACCTGAACTGGAAAGATTACCAGCGTTTAGGATTGCCTTTGAACGATCACTAACAATTCCTAAAGTGAGTTTAACCAATATCGGAAAATGATCCGAGGGATATTTGCCATGATAGGTATCGGTAAGCACGGCCCATTTATCGATCGTAAATCCGCTTGTTGTAAAAATGTGATCGATTACTTCGTTGGTATCCTGTTTTCCAAAAGCATTGAATGAACCGTTATTGGCATAAGTGAATTTTGCTTGTGTATACGTATCACGCAGCCAGTCAGCAGACGCAAGGGTCTGGTACCATTCGCTTTCACGGCCACCATTCAGATCGCCGACAAATATCACGCGCTCATTGCCTGCGATTTCTTTGATCTTTTTAAGGATCAGTTTGCTGCTCTCCTGCCGCGCCTTCACACCCTGGTGATCATAATGCACGCTGAAGAAAAATAATTTTCGTTTAGAAAGATTTTCCTGGAACTGCACCCAACTGCAGATGCGGTTGAGTTTTGCATCCCAGCCCGGCCCTGGTTTGTCCGGTGTTTCAGACAACCAGAAATCACCCTGGCTCAATACTTTGAACTTATCGGTCTTATAAAATACAGCAGAATGTTCGCCTTTGTCTTTTCCATCATCCCTGCCGATCCCGTAATAAGTATAGGCGGGCAGGTTTGTTTTCAGGTCCTCCAATTGATTTTTCAATCCTTCCTGTGTGCCGAAAATATCAAAATCGTGGAACTGTATCAACGCGCTGATCACGGGTGCACGGTTCTTCCATAGGTTGCCGGTATCACCTTTATTATCGTATCGCAAATTGTAACTGCCGACTGTTAATGACTGTGCATTACTACCTGCAACCAGGCAAAAAATTAAAATAGAAATGATGAAATTACGGCGTATCATTTTTTATTGTGAATGTAAGTACTTTTTAGGTAATTAATATTTTGAGATGTCGGCACAAACTGGTGACTCAGTTGAGATTGGATTATTATTTTGAACCACAATAGAAACATAGGTTATAACACATAGATAAATGATAATTAGAAAAAAGTATTTGAAGAACAATTTGTCTTCGTAAGCAATTGCTCACTATGTGAAACCCAATGTTTCTATGTGCCTATTGTGGTTCAAATATTCCTTCTCATTAAAGCGCCGGAAAATATTAATTAGTCCTATTTTTCAAGCTTTGAGGGGCATTGGCTAATTTAGATCTATGAAATTACAATTCTGGTCGGTGGGCAAGCCTCACGAGGCATATGCAAAAGCCGGTATTGAGGAATTTACCAAACGGATCAACAATTATTTTACGGTTGACTGGCATATAATACCGCCACCCAAAAACGCGGCAAACTTATCGGAAACAGAATTAAAAAAAGCGGAAGCTGCTGTCATTCTCCAGCAATTGCAAAAAGACGATCAACTTATTTTATTAGACGAACGCGGCAAACAATTCAGTTCACCAGAATTATCGCAATGGCTACAGCAAAGGGCGAATGAAAGCACCAAACGTATCGTGTTCCTGATCGGCGGCGCTTTTGGTGTGGATGAATCGGTGATGAAAAGAGCGGATCATAGCTGGAGTCTATCGAAACTGGTCTTCCCGCATATGTTGGTTAGGTTGATTTTGGCGGAGCAGGTTTACAGGGCTTGTATGATTTTGAGGAATGAGAAATATCATCATAGTTGATTTTTGCCACAGAATACACAGATTTTCACAGAAAGAATCATAGGGCTGTCGTTAATCTCATAACCAGCTAATGTGCAAGAAAAATCTGTGTTAATCTGTGCAATCTGTGGCAAAAAAAACAATCCCATTACAAGAAATAACTAAATTGCCTTATGGCCAATATCGATATTACGGTTACGCTTGTAATCCTCCTGCTCACCTGCGTGATCTCCTTCATTGCATTCTCGAATGAAAAGATCACGAACGACTTGATATTTTATCCGCCGGCTGTTACAAACAATAACCAATGGTATCGCTTTATTACCTGCGGTTTGATCCACGCCGATTTTATGCACCTCGCTTTTAATATGTATACGTTTTACATTTTCGGCGACCTGGTGGAAAAAGCATTCGTGGACGTTTTTGGAACCAGCGGAAAAGCGTTGTATGCAATTTTATATGTGTCATCATTGATCGCGTGTTTGTTACCTACTTATTTTAAACACAAGAATGATGGCTACTACCGGAGCCTTGGTGCATCTGGTGCTGTATCTGCGGTTATCTTTGCCGGTATTGTGTTATACCCAACTATGGGCCTGCGAATTTTTCCTATTCCACTTAATATTCCGGCCTTTATTTTTGGACCACTATACCTGATCGTGTCTGCTTACCTCGCTAAAAAAGGACATGGAAATATCAATCATTCCGCGCATATATGGGGTGCGGTCTACGGGATAGTATTTCTTCTTATAACCAGCCAATTTCTCAGCGAGTTCCGGCCAGTGCAACATTTTATTGAGCAGGTTTCGGGGTATTTACGATAACTCTCTGCGAAAATTAATATGAAGTATCGTTTTTGTTTGATCCGTGATCCGGAAACGATTATCAATACGATATCCCACAACCCAAATGATCTTTTTATTGCTCTCGATCACCCACACTTTCTCTTTGTCTGTCTTTGATAATTTCAGATCGATCAAAAAACGGCTGATCTTTTTTTTCTTTTGCATTCCAAGCGGGTAGAAATAATCCCCGGTTTTGTATTTACGCAATAAGAGTGGGAAACTGATCTCTTCTACATTAAGGAACGCTTCTGAAGCGCTGTTGTGAATAGTGGATGGTGAATGGTGAATTTTTAAAGCCAGTGATCCTGCTTCAAAAAAAATCTCTTTGTCATTTTCCTCTACCAGGATATGTAGCGCTGCTTCCGTGGCATTCGGCGAAATGATCATCCAGTTCCTGTTTCGGATGATGCGGTGTGTAGGAGATGATTGGTAACTGCCGTTTTCTGCATCAAATAACTTGATCACTTCTTCGGTTTGCGTTGCATTAAAACCAAAATCTTTAATGATCTCCCAGGTGATCGTATGCCGGGGCTTTACTTTCTTCCATTTGAGTACAGGAATATGCCATTCATTGCCTTTCTGCTCCAACAGTTTGTGCTTATGCAGTTCAACAGATTGCCGGTACAGATCGGCCACTTCGTGAAAGCGTTCGATATTATTCTGCAGGTTGTCTTCAACCTGTGGAAATACTTCTTTGATCTGTGGCAATAACTGGTTCCTGAAAAAATTGCGCGTGTATTTATCCGAGGCATTGGAAGAATCTTCCACAAAAGATAATCCGTGTTCCTCTGCATAGCTTAGCAGTTCTGCTTTACGGAAAGAAAGTAATGGCCTGATCAGTTTACGTTCTGCTACCATCGGCTGGATGCCCATCATTCCCTGGATACCGGTACCACGGAAAAAATGCATCAGTAAAGTTTCTATATTGTCATCTGCGTGGTGCGCTGTAAGAATAAAGTTGTTTGATGATAGATGCTGGTTGACAGATTTGCCCTTCGTATCGTCATCCGTCATCTGCCAACTACCAACTATCTCCTGAAACCATGCATACCTAAGATCCCTGGCCGCTTCCTGGATCGATATTTTATTTTCGATGGAATAATTCTTTGTATCAAAACGTTTCACCAAAACCTCTTTGCCATATTTCTCTCCCAGCGATCTTACAAATTTCTCATCACGTTCACTCTCTTCTCCTCTTAGCTGGAAATTGCAATGCGCTATTTGATAATTGAAGCCGGCATTATGAATGAGATCAACCAGCACAACACTATCCACGCCACCGCTTATAGTTAACAGGAGTTGACAGTTGGCTGGTGATAGATGGCAGAAATGCTTTTGCCAGTTCTGTTGGAATTTTTGCAGCAGGTTCATTTGTCTTTTGTTTACTGGTTTATTAGTTTACTGGTTTACTAGTGAGTCGGCTATCGACGACCAATAAACTAATAAACCAGTAAACTAATAAACCGATCACCCTTTCTTTACTTCTTTTGCCCAGCCATCTTTCAGTGTAACAGTGCGATTAAATACCAATTTATCTTTTGTGCTTTCTTTGTCAAGACTGAAATATCCTTTGCGGATGAATTGGTAGCGGTCATCGGCTTTATCATTCAACAAAGCAGGTTCTGCGTATGCGTGACTGATCACGTGTAAAGAATTCTCATTGATATGATCTTTAAAATCGCCTTCCGCATTTCCTACATCTTCCACTTTAAACAAACGGTCATACAAGCGAACTTCTGCTGTAGCCGCATGTGTCACACTTACCCAATGCAGGGTTCCTTTCACATTAATACCAGATGTATCAGACCCGCTTTTACTTTCAGGGATATAGGTGCATCTTACTTCTGTAATATTACCGTCAGCATCTTTCACTACTTCATCGCACTTAATGATATAGGCGCTTTTCAAGCGAACCATTTGTCCTGGTGCTAAACGGAAATATTTCTTGGGCGCTACTTCCATAAAATCTTCGCGCTCGATATACAATTCTTTACTGAAAGGAGTGTCGCGATGACCCGCTCCAGGATCTTCAGGGTTATTCTCGCTCGGCAACAATTCGTCTACACCAGTGTAATTCGTGATCACTACTTTCAAAGGATCGAAAACGACCATTCTGCGCAGCGCGATCTTATTCAAATGTTCACGCACACAAAACTCAAGCAACCCCACATCGATCAAATTCTCCCTTTTCGCCACTCCTATTCTTTCACAGAATTCACGGATCGCTTCTGCTGGATATCCTCTCCTGCGCATTCCGCTGATGGTAGACATCCGTGGGTCATCCCATCCAGTCACATGTTTCTCATTCACCAACTGAAGCAGCTTGCGTTTGCTCATGATGGTATACGTCATATTCAAACGGGCAAATTCATATTGGTGCGATGGGAAGATCTCTAAGTTTTCAATGCACCAATCGTACAGGTCGCGGTGTGGTACAAATTCCAGGGTACAGATAGAATGCGTGATGTTCTCGATCGAATCACTTTGCCCATGTGCAAAATCATACATCGGGTAAATACACCAGTTATCGCCTGTGCGGTGATGGTGCGCGTGTTTGATGCGGTAAATGATCGGGTCGCGCAGCAACATATTCGGTGATGCCATATCGATCTTTGCACGTAGCACTTTTGAGCCATCTGCATATTTTCCTTCACGCATTTCTGCAAACAACTGCAGGTTGGCTTCGGGCATTCTTTCTGCATATTGATTCCTCGTACCCGGTGTGGTTGGCGTTCCTTTTTGTTGCGCGATCTCTTCACTCGTACTGTCATCAACATAAGCAAGACCTTTGGTGATCAGTTTTACTGCGAACTGGTATAGCTGTTCAAAATAATCAGAAGCATACAGTTCATTGGCCCATTCAAAACCGAGCCAGCGAACATCATCCTTTATGCTTTCTACGTATTCTGTTTCCTCTGTTGTGGGATTGGTATCATCAAAACGCAGGTTGGTGCTGCCGCCATATTTCTTGGCGAGCCCGAAATTGAGGCAGATACTTTTTGCGTGACCGATATGCAAGTATCCATTCGGCTCCGGCGGAAAACGGGTGGTAATGGATTTGTATTTCCCGTTCTTCAGATCCTCTTCAACGATCTCTTCAATAAAATTCAAACTTTTTTCTTCGCTCATACTTTGTTTCTAATGGGGCAAAGATAGGGAACGAAGGCTGGAGTTTTGCGGGGAGGGTTTGGGGTTTGTGGTTTGGAGTTTGGGGTTGGGTGGCCGAACGTTGGGCATCGGCAAAAGTTTGGGATTTGGATTGGGCCAACGAACTCAAAACACCAAGAGCGTTTTGCATTTGTTGTCTGGTGTTTGGAATTGAGAGGCCCAACCACAAACTCCAAACCACAAACCCCAAACGCTTTTGCAGTTCAGCGGCCCAACCCCAAACCCCAAACTCCAAACCCCTAACGTTCTATCGCGTAGCTGCCGATAAACTCAATCGCATCAACCATGTCTGTATGCAGAAGCCTGTCGGCTTCGTTGAAACTGATCTTTTCGCGGAATGCGCTCATGAGTTCTTCAAGTATGGGTGATGTCTTCTTTGGTCTTCTGAACTCCAGTGCCTGTGCGGCGCTGAGGAGTTCTATGGCGAGTACTTTTTCTACATTGTTTACTACACGGAGGCATTTGGTTGCTGCATTGGCACCCATGCTCACGTGATCTTCCTGGTTATTGGATGATGAGATGCTGTCAACCGATGCCGGCGTACACAATTGTTTATTCTCACTTACAATTCCTGCAGCAGTGTATTGCGGGATCATGAAACCGGAATTGAGACCGGCATCTTTTACCAGGAACAAAGGTAATCCGCGCTGTCCGCTGATGAGTTGGTAGGTTCTGCGCTCTGAAATATTCGCGATCTCGCTCATGGCGATGGCGAGGTAATCCAGGGAGATGGCCAATGGTTGTCCATGAAAATTACCACCACTTACGATCAGGTCATCTTCAGGGAAAATATTCGGGTTATCGGTAACAGAATTGATCTCGCGGACAAACACACTTAATATGTGCTCAAACGCATCCTTACTCGCGCCGTGCACCTGTGGTATGCAGCGGAAAGAATAGGGATCCTGCACCTGTTCTTTTTTCTGTTGGGCAATAGCGCTTCCTTTGAGATGTTCGAGCAAGGCTGCTGCGGTTGCTACCTGTCCTTTGTGCGCGCGCACTGCATGTATATGCGGATCGAGGGGCTCGCTGATGCAATCAAACGCATCAAACGATAAGGCGCTGATGAGATCAGCCATCTGTAAAAGATGTTCCGCCTTCTTCAAACAATACATACCGTAAGCGCTCATGAACTGGGTTCCGTTGATCAGCGCCAGCCCTTCTTTGCTTTGCAGGTGAATGGGTTCCCAATCAAATTTTTTCATCGCTTCTGCGGAACTCATTTTCTTTCCTTCGTGGTATACTTTCCCGAGACCGATCAGTGGCAAACTCAGGTGGCTCAAAGGCGCCAGGTCGCCCGATGCACCCAGTGAACCCTGTGTATAGATCACGGGAAGCACATCATTATTATACATGTACATCAAACGGATCACGGTGTCAATCTGAACGCCGCTGTTGCCATAACTCAGCGATTTGATCTTGAGCATCAGCATCAGTTTCACGATATCTTTAGGAACCTCTTCGCCGAGGCCGCAGGCATGCGATACGAGCAGGTTGTATTGCAGTTGTTCTATCTGGCTGGCATCGATCTTTACATCCTGCAAAAAGCCGAAACCGGTATTGATGCCGTAGAACAGGCCATTCTTATCTTCCATTTTGCGGTCGAGGTATTCCCTGCAGGCCAATATGCGCTCGTGGGCATCAAATGTGATGGATACATGCTGGTTATAATCAAGCAGGTTCTTTACCTGGCTAAAATGCAGCCATTTTCTGTCGAGGGGAAGGTAATTGTACAGGTTATCGGAACTCATCGGGCAATCGTTTGGCGCAAAGTAAAGATATTCGGTCCATAGTCCATGGACGACGGACCATAGACTATCGACCAGAAGTTCTGTTTTGTCGGCCTCAAAATTTTTCCGTTATTTTGCGCTCCCATTATGGACCGGTAGCTCAGCTGGATAGAGCACAAACCTTCTAAGCTTGGGGTCATTGGTTCGAATCCAATCCGGTTCACAAAAACTCGATAACGACTTGAAAATCAACACTTGTTGGTTTTCAAGTCTATCAGTTAGTCTATCTCTCAAAATCGCCTTACTTTTTCTTACAAAAGCTGATATATCCTTATAAAATTACAACTTCAAAAGGTTAGTTTCAACTTCTATTACAACTGTTTTTCCATAAAAAAGGCCGCTGTTAACGCGGCTTCTTGATTATATCATGTATTTCAGAGGATTGGAAAAACACTTTGGATCGTACTTTGATCTTTCGAAGCTTTCCGCTTTTCACCCATTGGTGAACGGTCTCCCTACTAACATTGAATAACGCACATACTTCGGCTATACCGTATAACGTCTTCCCGGCAATTTGCGATTCCACAATGGCAACACCCTCTCTCTTTCTGTTTGGCAATTTGTCTGCTGCTTGAATCTCCTCTTTTACAACTTTCCGTAGCGCTGCCCAAAACTCATCCGGCGCAAGCGGTATCAGCATGGATACGGTTGGATTACTGCCCATAAATACGATTTTAAAATAAGGGCAGGTAATGTAATATCCAAATTGATGAAAATCTCCAAGTCTACCAATAGTCTGAGCCTTCGGTAAATTATTTTGTAAAAAAGCTTAACTCCTTTTAATCTGTTATTAGGTTTGCATTTTAATTGAGGTATTACCCATGCTAACACTTTAATCGTTTATCAATATCCTCTGTATGCAAGAACAGATCCTTAACGAATTAACTATCATTAAACTGTATTTAGCTAAGCTAACAGGTAGTTCAGCTTTGCCGCCGGACGAACAATTTACCAATGAAGTATTGGATAAAGCCGCGAAAGAGTTCCAGGTCATGTGCATGGAACGGGGCGAGTGGGTAAAGGATTCGGATATCAGTAAGATTATCAAAAAAGCGCCTTATCGGGCAGGTAACTTTATACGGGAAAATTTCAGTTTTGTCAATTTCTTTAAGAGAGGTCATGACTATTATTTCAATCGAGAGGACTTGACGTTATTAGCCAAAGAATTGAAACAAAGGAATGTTGACCTAAGCCGTTATATAGAATTTAAAGAAGAGCAGGCAAAATTTGAAAAAGCCCGTGCGACAGTACCAAAGAAGAATCCCAAATCAAAACCTTTCAAGCTTCCCAAGGACGCGAAGAATGTTCCGGAATCTCCCCGGGTTCTGCCATCAGCTGACGCAGTGAGGCAGGAATTAAAAACTTTAAAACAGACTTTTTTACAAAATAAATATGAAGAGTATATAGACATTTATAATGGCAGCTTTGCTATGATCAAACACATTTATTACTTTGAAAAATACATGGAACCTGGTTTAAAACGGCAGTTGCATAAATGGTGTAGCAGCTTCAATGAAGCCAATACATTAATTGTTGACATAACGAAGAAAAAGGAAAAATTCATTCCTGTGAGCGAAGAAAACATGATCAGTTTATAGATCAGTTTTTCTTACGTTTCTTTTCAAGTTTCAACACTTCTGATTCAAGGTACATGGCTCTCGTGCGTCCCTTGATCAGCTGTGGTTTGATAATACCATCACTGATCGCTTTTAAGAACGTGGCGTTGCTGATGCCTGCCATCTTCAAGGCACCGTCTCTTGTTAGAAGTTGGTCCTGCTTTAATTCCTCGCGAATGATTTCACGGATTTTCTGGTAAAATTCTTCCGGTGAAATGCTGTGTAATAAAATAGATTCCATTGTTACTTGAGTTACATAAATAAAAAAGAAACCGCTGTTAATAGCCAAACTTACAATGCCCTTGTTATGGCAACTGAACACTTTCGCCTTCGCGCCATTCCCTTGTTATCAGTTGATCCTGATAAGAATATTCGATTGTTAAGTATTTGATGTCCCCAAAATGCGGGTCGCCCATAATCAGGTTGTTTGCTTCAATTTCCAGCCTGCCCGAATTGGCTGCTGCCCGCAGGTTGCGTGTTACCACATAACGGTTACCATTTTTCCTGCTTTCGTACTCAGCGAAAATTATGTTTAGTACCACAGATGAGTCATTTCGGAAACCCTGAAATTTATTTTTCAGGATTAGAAAACCTTCCTCCATTAAATCCACGTCAGAAATATTTGAAATTGCCTCAAGGAGCAATTCCGCCTGGTCCTCTCCTAACTGCCGCGCATTTTCAAGAATATCAAGCGCCATACTAACCTGTGTGGGATCGCTAAATTTCGGGATCAACAACTGCACAACCCTCGCCTTTAAAAAATTATCGCCGAATTGCATGAATATTTTTAACAGGGCAGTATTTAGAGAATAGTCAGAGAGGTTATTATCACTATCAGCTAGTTTTGGAATGCCCAAGGTTTTAATGAAGCTTGTATGAGCCAGAATACCACCTATTTCCATGTCGCAAACAAGTTCTTTCAACAATTCCTTTAATTCAGGTTTTTCGGCTAAATGATACAGAAATTCGTTCGCTTCTGCTTCTTCCTTATCAGCATAGGTAACAATTTTAGCCAGTTTGCGTTTTATCTCTGATTTGTCGCTTGGATCGGTTAGTGTAAACTGATAAATATAGTGTTCTACAAACGGAAAATAAGTATTAGAATTCACATCAACTGACCAGATAATATCACGTAGATTTTCTAAACTGAAATCGTGTTTTTCCATTAAGTTAAATAGCTCCATCCGGAATACATTTCCCGTATCTGAAACATCATTCATTAGTGCCCTGATAACTGGAACACTTATCCATTTTTCATTTGAAACTTTGTACGCGAATAAAACAAGATCGGCATAATCTATCTGAGCCGCCTCGGGAGACTTAAAATAGAAATTATCTTTCTCTACCCCATCAAGGCTATCTGAATGTATTCCCTTGTAAATAAACTTTTCTAATTCAGGCCATTCGTTATCTCCGGATTTCGGATCCTGGAATTCGAGTATTTTACCTGCCGCTTCAATCGCTTTTGCTACAAACCCCTCGGGTAGCCCTGCGAATTCTGGGACATATTCATTTATCTTAGCTAAGATCTGTTCAAGTTCAGCGGGGGAAAACTGAACCTGCTTAGCCAGAAAGATAAAGTCTTTCATTTTCACCCAATCCTGGGTCTGTTGTATCCTGTCCGCATTTTCAAAAACCACTTTAATAAAGCCGCTATCTGTCATACTGCGAAGCTTAGACGCATTTATCTCCAATTTATCCAGCTCTTTTACGCGCCTGTAAGTAATGTTAAATACACGCTTCATTTTCTGAAGGAAATAAGGGTCATCGACAGCCTCAATAAACGCTTCCAATAACTTTTTTGCCGGCGGGAAATCAGCTTCGCCATCACTTTCAATATTGAAGACATATCCCTCAATCAGCGTCAAAGTCATATTAGAAAGCCCGGGACTATAGCTGGTGCTTGATACGATATAATTTGATGCAATCTGGTAGTCAACATACAAAATAAAAGCGTTGAAATCATGCTGAATTACCTGGTAAAACTTCCGGTGCTGAGGCAATGAGAATGAACTCCATGAATTAATATGACACAATAAATCAAATAAATTATTTACTCTTGTTTTAAAAGATTTTTGTTGAATGGCTTTTTCAATCTGCTCAAAGAGGAATGTAACAAGCGTATCCTGGGAAATATGATTGTCAATAACCTGGGCCTTCAGCATTGTAACATCTTTCTCTTTTATCGCTTTGTTGATCTCAACACTTACTTTGGTGTTTCTGTCATGGGTCCCGAAAATGGATTCAATTATTTCAAGTTCTACATTATAATGAATCGAGGCGGTCGTATTTAAAAACGCGAATAACCCGGACGAATCGGCTACCTCTTTATTGATTGCCTCATTGGGTTCAATCAGCAGGAATGGTTGTTTAGAAATTGCTTTATAATATATGGGCCACTCTTCTCTCAGTATAAGCGCTTTGCAGATCAGGCTTTCATATCGCTTGGAAAATCCCTTATCATACCGGGTCGAGAAGATCTCTAGTTCTGCAGATAAATTATTCATCAATTGAATAACCCTTCTCGGATTTGATAGAAAATCATTGGAAATAATATCAATGGTATCAGGATTAAACTGCAGTTCGTGCTTCTCGTTGACGGATTCGGTAAAATCCCTCAGATCGTGGACTCTGAAATGATTGATCCTGATGGTAACATCGAAAAATTTTCTCAAAAACTCATCAGCCTCCCTTGAATCGGCTGAGGCATTTTTTTCTATGTGTCTTTTTAAAGCAGCCTGATCAACCGGGATAAGGAAATGAACATTTTTTTTGTTACCTAAAAAATTCTTGATACTGGTTATCAGTTCATAGGCAATTGCTTCGCTGCACCTGTCAATATTATCAATTACGATTACAATCTTTTTTAATCCCCGTACGTGTCCATTATTCTCGACCCATTCCGAAGCGTTCCCTCCGGTTGGATGGAGTGATTTCTGAACCATTGCATCAAAACAATCCTCGAATTTCTCCGCCGCTACGATAACTGGTTCCTGCACCGAATATTTAAAGTCATTAAATACTTTACCTATCCAAGCCATTAACAGGGAAAACACAGAAACAAGGAGTGCCAGGGAAAGTGTGCTATCAGACTGGGTGTTTCTATTTACAGTGAATAGTAGTGCAACTACAAGTATGACGAACATAAAACCACCAATCAGAACAATATGCCAATCCGGTTTCCGAGTGATTTCAAGATCCTTTGAAGTGCTGGAATAGAAATTAATAAAAGGACCTTTCTTTTTGAATTTAAGAGATTCCTGTATTCTTAAAAGAAACATTCGCCTGAAAGAGTCATTGGAATACTTCCAGGCATCATACAGGATGAATTTTACATTACTATCATCTTTTTCAAGAGACGAACCTACTGTTGAAATTATCGACGATTTACCGCTACCCCACTCCCCGAATAAGCCTATCGTCAGGTGAGAATTATCTGCTGTCTGATTAATGATTGATTGTATGGTATCGGCATAGGATTTTGTATGTAAAAGGTCGCCCTTGGTTAAGTCAACTTCCTTATCCTCGATAAATTTCATAAGCTTGCTTTATAGGAAAGTTTAGTTCCGTTCAATCAACTGATTGTCATTAGGATTTGGAGAGGGGAGCCTAAAAATACATTTTTTGCGATGAAAAGAGGACTTAATAGGCTTAGATCCAGCCCGAACTTGCTCAGTATCCTCTCTTTTACAATAACCCTTCATCTGCCATTGACAGGTATTGGTCTCCGCAGATAATTAAATGGTCCATTACATGCACATCGATCAGATATGCCGCTTGTTTGATCTTTTGGGTAACTGCTTCATCGGCTTTGCTTGGGCTGGTATTTCCCGATGGATGGTTATGTGCCAACACAATAGCCGTCGCACCGGCAAGTAAGGCGTACCGTAATATGATCCTGGGGTCTGCAACTGTGCCTGTCATTCCCCCTGAACTGATCGCCACAACTCCCAGCACCCTGTTTCCCCTGTTGAGTAACATCAGTTTGAATTCCTCTATAAAATGGATGTTATTCGGATCCCATTTTTCCATAAACACCCGGTAGGCATCTTCCGCCTTCTGTATCATTGGCCGTTCAGAGGCTTTGATCCTGGGATAATACATCAGTTTCACGTCTGAAACTGTCATCCTGTTTACCTGTTCGATTTCATGTTTGTTCGTTGCCATAATCATTTAATTTTTTTGGTTTGGAAATGAATTATGGCGCAGGCACCCGTGCTGGGTGCCTGAAAGAACAAGGGTCTTGCCCGTATAAATGCAGTGGGATACAAGAGCCAAAAGCGCGGGCAAAAGCCGCGCAGGATTAAAAGATGAGGATATAGGTGAACCGTTTTATGCCGGGCATCCCTTGGACTTTCGGGCTGCGCGGTAACTTTGCGGAATTAATTCATTTCAAAACACAAGCCACCGAATTCATGAGAGCTAAAAAAAACAGCTACCAAAAAGAACTTGATCACAAAGTCAACCGGGATGGCCTGACTGAATATAATGAGGAAATACTGCCAAACCCTAACTATGGACCACATATCACAGACGACATGTATGGCGAATTAGATTCACTAGAATTTTTTACTACAAAAAAGTTGCTGCAGTATAGAAATAAAATGAAAACTGCTATGAAAAACTACTCGGCAGATTATGAAAAGATCGAGGCAGGTTTGAGTAGTTATGCAAAAAGCGCAATTAAACTTAGCCAGGAATTGGCTATACTAAAACATTCGCTATTGGCGGCTTATGACAATATTTTGTTGGAAAGGCATTCAAATGCTGATGAAGCAGCACAACAAGCTATAAACACAAATTATTTTGAATCATTTGCAAAATTGAACAAAGTATCGGTACATCAATCTGATCTCATTAGTGAGGAAGGTCTTGATCATTACCGCAAAAAAGCAAATCAATTATCTAAAGAAGCTTTTTACGAATGGTTGCCATTCATTATTAAAAAGTACCCAGACAATCCTCAAGTAAGCCATTTCGAAGAACTAAATATTTATAGGGGTGTCAATTACAGCGACTATTATCAAAAAAGGCAAAATGCTCCAGATACTTTAAGTGTATATACGGGGCTGAATGGTGGGGAATATTTTGAAAGAACTCTATTTACACCCTATTCCCTATCACACGATGTAGCACAAAAATTTCAAGTCGATAGCATAAAAAGATTGGGGCGTCGCAAACTCTTCATAGAAGGACATCCAGAAATGATCGATGGTAGAATACTTTCTTCATTTATAGTTTCACCTTCTTTCCATGATGGCCAGTTTGAAATTCTATGCCTGCCAAATCAGTACGCTTTGATTATCCGGTGGCTTATCAATAATGAAATTATGGGGCATATGACATTAAGCCGGGAATCGGATCAATGAGAGATAGGTATTGAATTTGATTTTGCAGTGAATCAAGGTTTTAAAACTCCGAAATTAGGTGCGAAACTGAAGAGGGCTAAGGGTGACTTGATTTCCAATTTTTTTTATAATTAAACCCACAAAGAAAAAAGGAAAAAAAAGAAAGCACGGAAACAATCGCCTGTACTTGAGCAAAAAGGAAACGGAATAAATCCGTGTAGCACCAAAGATGAATAACAAACAAAAGTCGGTGCAGGATCAGAAGCTGAAAAAAAGAACCGATGTTTTATGCCGTAGTCTTTTTGCAGCCTGTACTTTGCTAAAGCCGATCATAGAACCGGTGCTGAAGAGGCGATTAACTTTGCGGATTTTTTTTGACGATGTCTTTCGTCCTGTCCAGTTGGTGCTTAACTAGGTAGAAATGCCCCATATCGATGGGATCATACCTGAATGATTCTAATAACATAACTCTAAATTCATCATTGTTCCCGCATTTAAAAAAGCAAACTCCCGCATTAATTGCGGTAAATACCTGATCAAATACCGTGTTTACACTTAGAATCAAAAGTGAAATCACAACTATTTTTGCAACCTAATTACTAGCTATGCGAAAAAGAAAAATCATACTTCTGACTATAATAGTCTTGTACGCTACAACCATGATACTTAGCCTGTATTATTTCTTTACCCATCCATTCGATGAGTTTTCAGATATGGTATTCCGGTATTAATTTATTCCAAACTACCTATTGAGAATTTCAAAGTAAATCCCCAATTATTCTGAAATGGCGAAACAGCCGTGATCGTAGAGAACGGAACGAGGTAGTGCATATCCAGCCCCCAGGATTGATCATTGATCGTTCCTGCATAACCAACGCCAAATGCGGCAAACTTCCGGTTGCCTTTAAACCAGTTCTCCAGGCTCAAACCACCACGCAGCGAAAACTTCCTGTCGAAGACAAATTCTACACCAGCATTGATTCGGATTTCCCGCAATTCTTCTTTGAACCCGCCCGGCGCATCGCCAAAGGAACTGAACAATGCGTTTATCACAGAACGGTTGGGGTCTTTACCCGCAATAATATTTCCACCCATATCATACACCGGTGGTGTGGGTATTAATAGTTTGTTTGCATCAAGAGCAATGGTAAACTGGTTACCGGTTTCTGAATGCCGATTTGTATAACTAATACCCATTCCCAAGTTTGTTGGAAGAAATGTCTTTTGATCGTTGCCCTGTAAATTCACTTTAGGGCCGATATTAGTAATGGATATACCGATTTCAAGCCTGTTTGTCTCTCCATCAAGATCAAAACGCTGGTAATAACTTACATCAGCCGCCATTGTAAAAATATGCTTCGGGATCGTGGTAAAATTGATCGGGTCTAACACCTGCCCCGGTTGTGACCCAAGGAATTTCAAACCCACGCCTAATGATGCATTGGGTGCTATTTGCAAAGCGTAAGAAGCGAGCAAATTGTATTCGCTGCTTTTGTTCTGCGCAATGGTCGCACCATTGTTATCACGTGTACTTATGGTGCCGAGTGAAAGATAACTCAACGACAACCCAAATTCACTGGTGTTGGAAATATTTGCGAGATAACCGACATTCATTAACTTAGTATCATTCGTGATCCCCGATAGCCACGGTGTATAAGATGCGCTAACCTGGTGAAAGTGTTGTGTAAATGCACTTTTCGCAATATTGTAGTAGAGTTGTTGATTTCCGTTTGCGGATGCAACACCGCAGTCACCCATACCCAATCCCCTGCTGCCCGTTGGAATGCGCAAAGAGGGAAACGCCGTGATAATGGGATTCAATTCCTGCGAATAACAATGAAAAGAAAGTGCAACGAATATTAATAGGAAATACTTTTTCATAGAATAGTAATTGTTTGTTTGATGGTATCTGAATTTTTATCAAGATCATCAGTAATAAAAAGACTAATGTGGTAAACAGCAGGTGCGTGGAATGTATAATGGATTATAGGTTGCGATGTTGTGAAACTTTGGCTGTTGACTGAGTAATGGTAACTGCGGATCAGGCCGTCCGGCTTGACAGACCTGGATGCATCGAGCGAATAGATCCAGTTACCGGTCTGTGAACTGTCAATGAGTTGTATATCCAGAATCGCAATCGGTTTTGTATTTCCGAGGCATTTTATAATTAGTGGCTGCTGATTGGTTTTACCGAGCAAGTCTGTGATC
The DNA here is from genome assembly GCA_040388705.1 of Bacteroidota bacterium. Classification (GTDB taxonomy): domain Bacteria; phylum Bacteroidota; class Bacteroidia; order Chitinophagales; family Chitinophagaceae; genus Sediminibacterium. Next base: position 171,152 of record JAZKBI010000005.1, read on the forward strand.
AAAAAATCAACCTGGTAAATGCCTGCCGTATCGCAACTGCAGAATACGTTGGTTGAATCTCCCGCTACCAAAAGCGGTTGGTACGTTCGGATCGTATCGCCACGGTAAACAACATGCACTTTCCCGTTACTGGTATCAGTGATCTGAATATTTAACTGGTGGTTAGGTGCAATGCATTTCAGCGAAAGAAAACCATTGTTGGTCTGGTTAATATTGAAATAATCCTTCTCACGGATTTTCAGCGTGTCTGTATTGAATTCCAATTGGGGATTAGGCGCTGCATTGTATAGTGATTGATACTTATCACTACAGGCCATCAAAGACACCATTATTAAAAATGCACCTACTGTTTTTTTCATGCTAAGCATTGTGATCAGTATTTAAAAACTCTTTCAGCGTGTTTGACCCCATTGTAAAAACCGGTAACGATGTAGACAATATTGGGTGCGAGGTTTTCAAGCCTGTCCAGTTTGAACAGGTTCTCCCCTTTCCTTCCGGGGAAATGCCAGCTATTAACCCATGATCCATCCACAGTGAAAAGGTCGATGCGCACAGTTTCGTTTCTTTCGAGGATCGCGGAAACTTTTAGTTCGTTATGAAAAGGGATCGGGAAAACATTCCAGTCTTTCAGGTTACCATTAAAAGAACGATTGGGAATGGAAGCCTTGGGTTGTCCTTCTACTTTCAGGTATGTTGTGAGTTCGGTGATACAGTTTCTTTCACTGATCGCTTTTACTTTGATCAGCAAACTATCACCACTCAAAAAATAATTATGCAGGATGTTTTGTGATGCACTATTGATTTTATTCCCGTCACCAAGATCCCATGCATAATTAGTCGCTCCAACCACATCGGCGAACAGGTTCGCCTGTTCGCCGTATGGGATGGAAATTGGATTAACTGTTAAGATGCCTGCCGGAAACTCAGTATCGTTCGCAGTGACTGCAACAACTGTGCTGTCAACACATCCCTGTCTTTCGACAAAGATTTTATACTGCCCGGCAAACGCCGAAAAACTCTTATCATTGAAAACCGAGTCAAGTCCAGGTGGTTCGCGCAATACCTGGGACCACCTGAAAGATTCGTAAGCCATGTTTGCGTCCGTTGGAGAAACCAGTAACCTGGTTTTTCCTCCTTCGCATACTTTTAAGTAACCTGTAATGATCGGTGTTGAGATCACACCTGTGGTGATCACAATGGCATTGGATACTGATGCTGCATTGCATCCTTCCCCATTGGTTGCCATCACAGTGTAAGCCCCTGCCTGCGTTACCTGCAAGGTCTGTGCAGGTGAAACGGTTAAGAGTACACCATCCTTGTACCATGCATAGCTGAACCCTTCTGACCAGTTGGCAATCGTTAGCTGTCCTGTTTCACCATTACACAGGTGCGTATTGGGTGCAGTGAGAATAGCAGCCGGCGGAACGGCGTTCACCACAATTGTTGCTGTTCCCGATACCGGATTGGTACAGGCTGTGATCGTGGTTGTTTCTTTCACGCTAACCAGCGAATACACATAGGTTCCGGGTGTGGATGTCGGTACAGAAATGGTAACAGAGTTCCCACTCGTGGTAGTGATCGTTTGATCTGCACCACCATTGATCTTATAGGTGAATGTATAAGGCGCGCTTGCATTCGATCCTGTAAACGTGATAGTCCTGTTACCGCTGTTCTGGCAAACAGTGGCGTTACCTGAAATTGTGGCGGATGGCAGAGGATTGACGATCACGTTAATTGATCCGCTTGCCGTATTGCTGCAGGTTTGTCCTGATGATTCCTGTACGCTAACCAAACTGTATGTAAATGTTCCAGCCGCATTTGTCGGCGCTGCAATGGTTACGCTGTTACCGCTTGTTGTGGTAACAGTTTGATTAGTACCGCCATTGATTTTATAAGTGAATATGTATGGTGCAGTTCCGTTGCTGCCTGTAAAAGTGATGGTTGGTGATACCGCGTCCTGGCAGGTAGTGGTATTGCCGGAAATACTCGCAACCGGTAAAGATTTTACGGTCACAGTCACGCTGCCGCTTGCTGAAGCAGAACAGGTGTTTGCACTCGCATCACGCACACTGACCAGGTTATAGGTAAATGTTCCCGCAACATTCGTCGGCACCTGTACATTGATCAGGTTACCTGAACCCGGCGTAACCGTTTGATTAGATCCGCCGTTGATGTTGTAGGTAAACGTATAAGGCGCAGTTCCGCCACTTCCTGTGAATGTTATGAGAGGATTGGTCGCATTTAAACAAACAGTTGTGCTGCCTCCAATGCTGGCCGAAGGTGATGGACTAACAGTAACGGTTACAGAACCGCTTGCGCTGTTGGTACATGCCGTACTGCTGGATTCTTTCACGCTGACAAGATCACAGGTAAAAGTTCCCGCGATATTGGTCGGTACATTCACACTAACGCTGTTACCACTTACGGTTGTAACGTTTAACACAGTACCACCATTGATCTTATAATAAAAAGTATAAGGCGCTGTTGCACCGCTTCCGATGAATGTTACCAGAGGGCTTGTTCCATTCTGGCAAACAGTTGCGTTTCCTGAAACCGTTGCGGTGGGTAATGGATTCACGTTAACTGCAACGGGTGCGGAAGTAGCCGTACAACCATTTGCATCAGTTACGGTCACATAATAATTTCCCGTTGTGTTCGCATTGATACTGCCCGATGTTGCGCCTGTACTCCAGAGATAACCAGCGCCGGTACTTGACGATAGCGTTACGAAATTACCTGCGCAAAAAGTAGTCGGGCCGGATGGTGTAATGGTTGGAACTGTTACCGTATAATAATTAACGCTGACCAAAACCGAAGTTGCGGTACAACCCTGTTTTGTCACTGTCACTGAATAATTCCCCGGGCCAACACTGATGGTTTGTGTTGTCTGCCCGCTCGACCATACATACGAATCATAACCCGCACCTGCATCCAACGTCTTCAACGCACCGGGACATATAAAAAACGCAGTGCCGGGCGCGGGCGTAGGGCACACGCCCGAAGTGATCACAACTGAATTACTGTTGTTACTGTTACCGCAAACATTGTGATCATACGCGTAATAAGTGCCTGCAACACCAGTCACCATCGAATTACCTGTTGCACCATTTGACCATGTTATACTTGAACCGCTTGCGCTCAAAGTCGCGGTCTGCCCGTTACACAATAACTGGCTTCCCGGTGGTGTAACTGTTGGTGCTGCCGGACGGTTCCCTGTTGTAATAGCAATGGTATTACTCATAGAAGATGTACCGCAGATATTACCCGCTGTTGCAGTATAATATCCGGCAGTGTTTACACTGACGGAGTTACCCGAATTAAACGCTACGCCATCACGATACCAGATCGAATTGGCACCGGAGAATAACGTAAGCGATGCGCCATTACACAACACCTGTGAACCCGCCGGCGTGATCGAAGGTGCTGCCGGTGTGTTCGCAGTGCTAAAGCTGATCACGTTACTGAAACCACTTGTGCCACAGGCATTGGTTTGGTACGCATAGTAAGAACCGCTCGTGACGGTAATACTATTACCTGTTTGGCCGTTACTCCATATTACTGCACCTGCGGGAGAAGGAACAAAAATCACGGCGCTTGCGCCATCGCAAAGTGGGGATGCGGTATTGGTTACGATATTCGGTGCGGGCGGCGCATCGCCTGTACTGATCGTGATCGTATTGGAATACACGCTTGTTCCGCAATCATTACTGACATACATATAATAGGAACCCGCAGTATTGACCGTAATACTATTACCCGTCTGCCCCGTGTTCCAGTACACCGTTCCACCTGGAGATGAAACCACGCTTAAAGTTGTGGATGCACCATTACAAAGATTATTGCCGTTACTGCTCGAGATCACAGGTGCAACCATATTATTGATCGCGGTGATAACCACCATATTACTGTATTCGCTCTGCCCGCAACCATTGACTTCGTAGGCATAATAAGTTCCGGGGCTGCTGACGGTGATCATGTTTCCTGTCTGCCCGGTACTCCAGTAAATGGTGCCACCCGCCGATGGTGACGTGTACAATCCCGTTGAACCTCCGTTACACAATATGCTTTGCGGGCTTGCTATAACGTGCGGTGCAGGCGGGATTGATGAACCGAACTCGATATAATCGAACTGCACTTCTGGAGCTGCATTGTTTGCTATACCATAGGCACGTAAAGTAATCAGGTCACCGGGATTGTAATAACCCGTCCAGGTGATATCCTCTTCCTGTAATGTTGAACTGTACAGGTGATCGGAACCCGTTTCCAAAAAGAACTGTGTATAATATTGTGTATTTCCAAACGGATCGCTGTTCGCGATATGGTAGCTAAGGGTGATCTGCCCTGTATTGCAATCATAGGACGAAGAATTTAAACTTAAGGTGATCGTATTGTCCTGCGCAACTGCACAGAAACTACCGAAAAGAAAAAGGATAAGGCAAAGCAGTAGCTTTCTGCTTCGCAGGTAGATGTTTAGAAAATGCATAAAAGGAAATTTAATTATCGTGAGAGCAGGGATAAAAGATTAGTCAGGGATATTGAATTTGATCCCGACACCAAACAGGAAATTGGTATGGCTTAAATTTTTATTGAACAGGTATTTTTGTTGCAGGAAGGTAGTCAGAGAAAATGCTTCACTCATCGCCCATTCGCCGGCAAACTCTCCGACCAATCCATAATTCAAACGATTACTAACCGGATATTCCTTGTACACCCAGGGTTCGTTTTCTATTTGCACTGTTCCGCCGAACCCAAGTTTGCATTCAAACAAATGATCCGTGTTATCACCGACAGGTGTGTAATAGTCGCCAAGTATATCCAAACCAAAACAGGAATAGTCTAAACTGTTTTTCTGCATGGATTCATAAAACAGTTTTGCAGAAACATTTGTTGGCGTGCTGGTCACTCTTTCATATTTGATCGCTGCATACATCGCAGGCATGAGCGATTTACCAAACCGCACTTCAACAGATTGCGCATTGTCGGTAGTCTGTGAAAATCCGCTACCCCAACTCAACAAGGCAATCACAAAAATTGATATTATGCTGTTAATTTTTTTCATTGCCTATATTTTTAGTGATGGTCAAATTGGAAGCATTCCTGTTCACATAATCAAACTCCCGCAGTTCTCTTGTATTAAAACGGATCATAAAATCATGCAGCTTGTATTCAGGTGAGGATTGAAACATAACTTCCAGCCAGTCCCCCTGTTTTGGCTCGATGAGCGGAAAACTTACAACGAACTCGCGCCTCGAATAAGGTTTGTAAGTTTCTAAAGTATTTGCTTCCATTCGGGTATTCACTGGTTCTGTTGATCCATCGGGTTTCTGCCAATTGATTTTTATACCGGAAAAACCAAATGGCTTTTTCCATGAATTGCTTACCATACAGGACAGGTACATTCTTTTCCCGTATCGGTAAGCTTTATACACCTGTATAAATCTTGACCCACGGATCGCGGCCTTAGTGATATTATACTCCTGCTGTTTGATCAGTTCATTATCGAGCGTAGTTGTATCGCCAGGTGAATCCACCGGCACGGAAACATTCTTCGCAAAGAATAACGCATCGTTGGTAATTTCCAGTTCAAGGTTGCGCCCGCCGTTTGCCTCGAACATTTCAAGATAGCAGGATTTGGTTTCAGGGATCGTGAACTTCGGCACTGCCATTACAAACTTCGTTGTGGATTTCGCAGGGATGGTATTCGGTGCATCGGTATAGATCGGCACGATGTCCAGTTCCTGCACGGAATACCGCTTGGTCACCATATTATCCTTTGTAAATAATCGGATAAGATCAACCGGGTAAGACAAACTGGATTTATTCCTGACAGAGAATCCAAGCCAGAATATTTCATCCTGCACATGGATGCTGTTCAGAGACAGTTTCAAACGATGCGCTTTGGTATTCGCATAAATAAAGGGTTGTTTTGTTTTGATCTCGTTGACAAAACCAGTGTCAACAACTCTTTGCGCGTAAATGGATTCAAAACCGAGAACCATACAGAGAATAGATAGGAATTTCTTCATAAGAGGGAATTAGTGATAAGTATTAAGTGTTAAGTAGAAAGATTAATAGGCATTTGAATTTTGCAGCAAAACATAATGGCTTGCTTTGAGCGTAGCGGTCTGGAGTTTTACTTTTTTGGATAGTAAAGATTTTCCGGTCTGTATCCCCGCTCCTGCCACCTGCGAGGCAATGGAAGTTGAATAACTGTTCAGGTTAAACGAATTGATCGCCCGGTCTGTTCCTTCACTGATCGCTTCCCCTGACATATTACCCATGATATGCACTCCTTCGATCCCATCCATATCAAGTACGGTTAACGATACCGGTATCGCCTGGTTATGGTAGTTGATCATCGAAAGCCGGATATTCACCCGCTCATTATTGATCGAGCAAATACCATATATGGAACTGCCCCGTGAAATAGTCACTGCACCGATCACCACATCAGTCAGTAACCGCAGTTTTACGGTCGAACCACTATACACTTTCTGTGTATTATGGATCACAGCGCGGATCGTTTGGTTCGGTGAGGCGGGATTAACAATAAGCGTTTTATAAAGTGTATCGATTTTCTTGAATGGCAGTGATGTTTTCGTTTCAGATAGTGCAGGGTTCTGCAGGTCCTTTAGTTTATCAAGCATTTCACTCAACTGTTTCAGTTCAGGATCAGGCCCCAAATTTTCAACCTGCTTGTCCCCTGAAGGGGCAATCGTTACGTTCTTTGTGTTTTTTGGTTCGTCTGTACTCTTCGGGTTTTCATCAATGAGTTTGTAGATCTCTTCAATTCTTTTATCAGTGTTAGCAGCGCCCCGCTCTCGTGTTTCTTGCCTCTTTGTTCCTGCAACTCTTACTACTTTGTTTTTAGGAACAGAATCTAACCTTCTCTTTTCAGAAAGTAGGTGTTGCATATAAGGATCATTCGCTTCCTGTTCTGCGTGGGCGATGGAATCTTTTTCCGCCTGCATATACAGTTCCAGTTTGTTCAGATCTTTGGCTTTCTCCGCTTCGGGCAGTTTGCTGTTCAGGCCATTGGTTACCGGAACAGGCTTCTCTTTGGGTTTGACAAAATTCCTGTACCCGAAATACGCTAGCGCTCCAAAAACTAACAGGATCAAACTGATAAAGACGATTTGTTTCTTTCTTTTATTGGTTTGTGTTTGCTGCATGGAATTACTTTTAAGGATGAAGTACAAAAGGAACTGAACGGTTACTGCTGTAAAGAAGCCATGCACATAGGATCAGTATCACACAGGCATATAACGCCTGCCGCTTCCAACTTTCTTTGGGCATTAACCTTTCCTCTTGTCTTTTAAACCATTGCTTTATTGGTTGTATCATGCTCAATTTTGAATTATATGTTTTGAATTAACGGGGAACTACACTGATGTCTTTATTCTCGAGGATCTTCCAGCGCTCCAGTAAAAACCCATGCGGGTTATTATCGCTGATAGATTGCAGGTCACGCACAAATGCTTCTGTGATCAGTGACCGTATGGTAACACTCGTAGACCGCAGGATTGAAACTTTGCCATAGAGTTTTACATACCAAGGCACTGTATTCATATCCACCAGTACGCTATCTATACTGAGCCGCTGACTAATGTTTCCTGATACAATCCCTGTGAAATAACCAGATTCATTCAGCAGCTTATATTGATTCTTCGCGGTCTCATCCGCCAGGTAGAAGGATTGTGTCAATTGTTTCTTGATCAGTTGTTCATCCGGTTCAAGGTTAAAGAACAAACCGTGAAAGGTTCTCACATGATCACGGATCTCGACCGGCAATTTTTCCTTCCTGTCAATCGCTGTGGCTGCAACCAGTTTATCATTAGCGATCACGTATATTTTTTGTTGAGCATTTTTGATCACTGCAAGTGTGCTGTATATCACGTAGCAGCAAACACACAGATTGCAGATAAGGAATAGCAATGAAAACACCCTGATGTGTTTGAATGATGATTCGATATTTTGAAACTGTCTGAACAAGGTGGAAGTAATGAGTTTTAAGTAGTAGGTTGTAAGTGGTCGGAGTTAAATGAAGTTTTTAAGCTTATTACTTAAAACTTATTACTTACCACTGATTTTACTTGTTTGATAATCATTGGAATTACCTGCATCCGCCATAGACGAATTGAGTTTATCGTTACCTGCCATATTAGAAGACATGCTCCCTCCCCCACTCCCGGCACTTCCCCCACTGCCCGCAAACTTTGCCATATTGAATGATTGAGAAATAAGCGTATTTGCTTTTTGCATGATCGCGCTGCTCCCGCTGGCATGGACAACATAGTTGGCTATGGATGGGATGCTCACGTAGCCAACAATGCCAATGACCATAAATAACAAATACGCGAGATCGGTTTGTGAAAAACTCGGGGCTGCGCCACTTTCTATTTGCGAAATATCCAGCCGCAACATGCCTGCCTGAATGCGCGCAATCATGGCACCAAACAAATTGGCAATCGGCAGCCATAAATAAATATTGATGTAGCGTGCAAACCAGATGGACAGTGTATGTTGAAATCCATCGTAAACAGATATGGCAAATACCAACGGGCCAAGTATGGCAAGTATCACCATGTGGAACGTGCGCATACAATCAATACACAATGAAGCTGCGTAATACAAGACCTCCAGTAAGGTTGCAATCAGCAATTTGAATAACTGTGTAAAATTCAGCGTCAGTAAATTTGACCAGAACCCACCACTGGTATGCTCTTCGCCGTACTTGTCCCATGCTTCCTTTCCACCCGGATCGGCATAGGCAATACCTGGCCCCAAACCCTGGTCAATGAGATCTCGCTGATGTAATAACCTGTCAACATCCGTGTGGGCATTTTTCACCATGCCGCTGGTTACTGTCGTAACAGGGTTCAGTATCCCGTTCATGATATTTAAAACCTGCGGAAAGATCGCTATCGCGATAGATAGTGCAAACGGCCTGAGTAAAGGGAAAAAATCAACCGGTTCTGCGTTAGCAATATTTTTCCATACCCGGTAACCAATATAGAATAGGGCACCAAAACAGGCTATCACCTGCCCTACCCGCAGCATATCATCGCACATCGGTATCATTTCTTTGTACAGGTTCTCCAGCACCGTATGCATCTGTTCCACCTGAGCGCCTTGCGCAAACAGGTAAAAAGGCAAGAGCAATAATATCGTTAAGAGTATTTTCATTTTATAAAAATCAAAAGGCGTTAAGGCTAAAGGATCAATTAAGTTTTATTTTACAATGCCGTACTGGTTCCTTAGAAATTCATTGTCTTTTTTTGATCGCATACGAAACGAAGCGAGTGTATTTGCCCTAACAGAAAGCGATCTAATTGCAGCCAGTTTTTCTTCTACTGATTCTTTTATCTTTTCTATTGCTTCTAAACGCTCCGTTTCATTCATTTGCAGTTTATTCGGCGTGAGGACTATTTGTAGCGCATCAACCTGGCTATTACTTTCAGATAAGATCTTTGCATAGGCTTTTGTGAATGACCGGATTTCACTGGCGTTGAATACGCCGTATTGCATAACCTTCTTGTAGGCTGCATTGCATTCTGAAACGATCCCGGCCTGCATAGTAAGTATATCTCTAACAGCAGGGTCATTTTTCACCGCCGGGCTGATCATTGATAGCGCATCAATAAAATCTTTGTGCAGGACAAAGTTGGCGAGCGACTGGTTTTTGATATTTGTGTAACCATTGGCAAGAATTGAATACCCCTTGTACATATACTGCAACTGCATTTTTAACTGCGCCAGTTTTTCAATATCCAGTTGCAATTGTTTGAGGGCCTGTGTCTGTGCGGTTCCGCTCAGAGAAAAGCACAAGCTTATAATGATTATTAAGGTTTTCATATTAATTTTTTTCGCGAACAACGAAGGGTTATATTTTTCTTTTGTGATTGTGACTTACAGCTTTAGTGACCTAACCCGTATAAGGATCTGACAGCCAGAGCTTCTTCCTTGTCTCTTGCCCGCTTAATACTTATTTGCTGGTTTCGTTCGTAGAGTGTCTGCAGTTTATAGAGTAAGCCGTCTAATTGGTTAGCAGATTGTGTGATCAGTTTCATCCGGTCCGCATCAGTTGCACTTATTGTATTGTTGCGTAGTGAAGTTTCCAGTTTATCAAGCGTGGTTGCCCCTTCGTCAATTATGGTTTTGTATGTCTGCTGGATCTGTACCCGTTCCTTAGCTGTGAAATGCGAATCAAGCCGTGTTTTAGAGAGGGCACTATTGTATAATTCATTAAGCGCCTTTTGCTGCTGTCTCACTTTCAGCACCTGTGCTGAAGCGCCCACAACAACCTTTACCTGCTTTAGCGAAGCGTAGTAACTGGCGTAGAGTTCTTTTTGTTTTTCCGTTAGTGTCCCGATCTCACCTAAAGAATGTTTTGATAATTCATTCTCCGCCTCCTGTTGTATCAACTGCAGGTTGATCGTGGCGTTCTGCATCGCCTGTACTTTCAGGTCAATGGCTTTAACTACTTTATTGGTGACAAATGTGATCAGCTCCAATACCTGCGCATTGCCCGAACTGAAAAACCCAATAAGGGATAAACAGACCAATACTATTTTCTTTTTCATGCTGCTTTGTTTTGTTCGCGTAACTGGATGGCTAATTTTTTGATCCCTTCCTGCATGGAGCCGTACTTTTTGGCAAAAAGCTGAACCTGCATTTTTTCTTTTTCTTCCGTGGTATAAGCCAAGTATTCTTCGAGGGATAATTCAACACGGTAGACTTTTGTATCTGTACCTCCAAGCGAGAAAAACACTTCCTTGTATTTCAGGCCGGGGTCATTGCCCTTGTTCAGCGACAATACCAGTGTTTTTTCTTTTTCAGATAAGCCCAACAGATCCTGTATGTACTGGAACTTGTTCAGGTACTTGGATTGATCCAGCAAGATTTTACAATCGCTGTTATTAATGATTGCGTCTTTGACAATAGGGGAACCGATAATATCTTCGATGTCCTGCGTCACAACAATTGCCTCTCCGAAAAATTTACGGACGGTTTTAAAGAGGTACTTGATATACTCCGCCATCCCCTGCCTTGCAATTGCTTTCCATGCCTCTTCGATCAGCATTACTTTACGCACACCTTTTAGTTTGCGCATCTTGGTAACAAAGCTGTCCATGATAATTAGTGTAACCGCCGGAAATAATACCTGGTGATCTTTAATATTATCCAGTTCAAACACTACCAGCCGTTGTTGTAACAGGTCAAGGTTTTCTTTCGCATTTAACAGGAAATCAAACTCACCGCCTTTAGCATAAGGCTTTAACACATAGAGCATATTGGAGAGATCAAATTCCTTCTCACGGATCTTCTCTTTATCCAATGAATCTGCAAACCGTGTTTGCAGGTAATGATAAAAACTATTGAAGCAGGCAAATTCCTTATTCTGTTCATAATAGCCCTGCACCGCATTGGATAGGGTCACGTATTCACTGCGTGAAAAGCTTTCCGTATCTTTTTTCCATAGCGCGAGCAATAGTGTTTTAATGCTTTCTTTTTTCTCCGTATCAAGCGTCCCTTCAAAATAAAAAGGATTGAAACAGATGGGTTTGGATTCAGAGTAAGTAAAATAATACCCACCCAATAACTCACACAAACTCTCATAAGAATGCCCCACATCCACGATCACACTATGTGCACCTTGCTCCACATAAGAACGAACAAGGTGGTTACAGAAAACCGATTTACCGCTACCGGAAGGCCCGATGATAAATTTGTTTCGGTTGGTAGTGATCCCCTTTCGTATCGGCTCATCAGAAAGATCAACGCTCAAAGGCTTGCCGGTCTGCCGATCTCCTAAACGGATACCAAAGGAACTAAGCGAAGTCGCAAAGTTTGTTTCGCTGTTAAAAAAACAGCAAGCCTGTTCTGCAAAAGTATCAAAGCATTCATGCACCGGCAGCCCCGAAGCATTCCCCGGAATCCCTGCCCAATAGAGTTGCGCCGCACTATCGGTTTCCAGTTTTGTGCCGGCATCCATCTGCGAGAGTGCTGCCGATACTTTGTTTTTGATCTCGCGGTTATCTTCACGTTCACTTGAAAAACATACCAGGTTATAATGCGCTTTAACCGGCATCCGACCAAGTGCAATTGCTTCATTTAAAAAGGTATTGACCGCATCCCGGCTGATCGCATTTTCTCTTGAATAAGCTGACAGCGACTGAAATTTTAAGCGGCGTTTTTCCTGTTTCTTCAAAATATCCGGCGTGTCCTCTATCAACACATACTGGTTATAGATATGGTTACAATCCAGTAACAGGCAAACAGGTGATCCAAAGCCCACAGAAAACTTTGTTACATCCGTTGAATATTTTTCATAAGTGATGCGTGGCCCGCAGGCAGCAGGCAGTTCTTCGATACCGGAGAGTGAGAAAACACTGACTGCCTTATCACCCACATTCAGTTCACTGCCCATTTCAATATCACAAACCATACGGGGATCATCCTCTGATTGCAGGTAGCAATACCTTTCAATCAAACCTGCTTTGGTGGCGGTACTGCTTAATTCATCAGCGCCTAATTGCCGAACGCTTATCATACCACTATCCGAAAGCACTTTTACAAACTGACCGACACGATCTAAAAATTCAGCAACCAGTTTTTTATCCTGTGACTGTGTCGGAACAAAACTTGACCGTGTGAGCGATGAAGACAGAGCATTCGCTGTAAATTTTTGTGAAGGAACAAATGTGATAAACAGGTAAGATTCATGGTTGAGCCACCTACGTTCATTAAAATGTCTTTCACTATGATGCAACAAAAAACTATTTTCCTTTTCAAAATCCGCACTGTATGTCGCCTGCATAAACCAATCCTGTTTATGCAGAATGGTTCCCGGCATACAGGTTTTGATCGCCCGAACCCAACTACCGTGCATGTTGGTATAATCTGAAGAGGATAGCGTAAAGATCTCCGGCAGTTGCAACACAAAACCCACCGTGATACAGCCCAGCTTATCCAATATACAGGCTCCTGTCCCTACCGTGTTGTTCGTTCCTCCAACACTTTCTATCTTCCACACAGGGAAAACGTCTTCCAGTTTTTTGACCGCACGCATTGTGGTAATTGTTGTTTTGCAATTTTTTTTAAAAGGCCGTGTTCACCGTATCGTTTGCTTGCACGGATCACACTCAGGAACAAAAGGGCGCCGCCGGCAAGTATTATCCCCAACAAGAGGTATGTGTTGCATCCCGCCGTAAACAGGATAACGAACAGTAATAATAGTAGCACCAGTCCGGCGCCCAGGTACGCGATATAGCTGCCTTTAATCCCTTTAAATTCAAGGCTTCGGTTAACACCTTTGTTGATTTGATACACCGAACTCATACACCAAAAAATGATTTAAGTACAGTTGCCACCACTACCAAGAAAATACAGGAACCAAACCATGAAGCGGCCACCTTGGAAGTATCCTGGTCACCACTGTTCCATTTACCGTACACTTTAACCGCACCTACCAAGCCCACAATCGCACCAATGGAATACAAGAGTGTTGTCCCCGTTGCGAAATAGGTCTTCATCATATCATTGGCCTGCCTGATACCCGCGTTCCCATCCCCTGCCTGTCCATACACGCAGCATGCAACCAGCAGCATAAGCACAAAACTTCCCAAGCCCTTACAAAAGGTGTATTTAAAGCTCTTCATCGTAAAATCATTTGGTAAAACCTAAAGGCGTGAGCGTTTCAGGAAAGTCCGATCAGTTCCAAAGCGCAGCCAACTGTTTTTCATCAAGCTGCAGGTCGCATTCTTTTAAGACAGTTTGTGCAATAAATTCATTGACCGGTTCGTAGTATTTTGTTTTGTGCAGCAGTGCAAATCCGGGGATCAATTCATGCAACTTGTTTTGAACATCAATTTTGGATGCAGCGATCAATTCAACTTCCGAAACCAATTTTTCAGCTTCGAGTAACAAAACCGTATCGGCTTCTTCGATCAGCACAGGTTTATACTGTTCCCATTCCTTTTCAAAATCAGGATCGAGTTCAAGGGTGATTTCCTCTTCTGAAATAATGGGTACTACCGCTTCAAAATTGACTGTTTGAGACACTTTATTAGTCAGTGCCGGTAAAGGATGCGGTTGGTAAAAGTGGCGATAGAAATAAGCGCAAACGCTCAATACAATTGCTGCTAACACGAAATACATACGATTGTGTTTTGTTGTTACACAAAGATGTATCTATGAAAAGTCAGTATCTCATAGCCAATTCATAGCTAAATGCATTTATTTAAAAATATGTAAATTGTAAAGAAATCGTTGCACCACACTTTAGGTATGAGTAAACTTTAGCTAATGAATTGTTTGATCTTAAAAAGACAACCACCCACATTCAATGCTTGGAAAAAGGCAACTGTTATCAAGAAAGATACTTACAAAGCGCAGTTGGCAGAGGCACTTGAAACGTACAATCCATCTTATAATCTATTAACCGATGAACTATACGGCAAGGTCTACCATTTCTTCAACGAAGACCTGAAAATTGATGCTGACAACCTAAGCAAACCACTATGGGATTCTTTAAAAAATATTTTGTTTAATGATGATTACCAAGTCAAATTAAGACATGCCGGAAGCTTCAACCTGCAAAAAAATGATATTACTATATTAAACCTGTCTGGGTTAAGTGGTGAGGTGATAATTGACCTACTTGACGCTTTTGAAACAGAAGATCATGTGTTGTATGTTGAGTGTGGTAGGCTACATTATTCCATGTTTACCTTTAATAGTGAACGACCATGAGAATCGAAAGAAAATATATACAGCAATATATTCACAGTATTGCCATCGACCAGATCGCTGATGAATATCGCGGGAAGGGTTACGAGGTATCCTTAGAAACCAATATCGGCAACTATATGGCTGATATTGTAGCCAGGAAAGAGAATGAAACGATTGTCATTGAGGTAAAGGCTGGCAGAATGACCAAAGACAGGAAAAAAGCACTGGCAGAGATAGCTAATTATATACGTAGTATCCCAAACTATACTTTTCTTGTCGTGCTGGCCTCGCCGCCTAAAGAAAAGAAAATTGAAATTGAGGGCATCGAGCATTTACTGTTTACGCACTTTTTGAATAACCTACCCGATGAACTGGATCAGTTGTCTTCTCATACACGTGTAGATGACGTTGCAGATGTTGAGATTGAAGAATTGGAAATAAACCAAGCCGGAATTATTTTTCTTACCGGTGATGGTTCAGTTCGGGTTTCACTACAGGCAGGTTCTGATTCTGATAACGAAGGAAGCGAAGATCTTTATTCTACTTTCCCCTTTAGTTTCGAGATTGAATTGGAATGGAATGTTACTATGTGGCAAATTGGGAATCCCGATGAGGCAGAAATTGAAGTGGACACCTCTTCCTTTTATGAATAATAAGAAAAAAACAAATTACTGATATTAAGTAAAACAGACGGCAAAGCTCACCGAAATTTTTGTTCGTCGATATTGTTAATGTGTTCCCCAAGCTTTTCTTTTAATCTCTCCAGAAACGCAGTTGAATCCTTCCTTCTTAATATTTCCTGAAAAGTCATTGATGTATTGCCAAGCTGAATGTGTAATACAGATTCAAAGAAACGTGTGATTTGCGCTATGGATGCAGTGCCCTTATTGAACGCACCGCCGGAGTGGAGTGCATAAATAAGTTCAATAAGATCAGTTTTGGATAAGGTCCAGTTAACCGATGGCATTTCGCCGTTATCGGAGATAGGTTTAATAATGAACTCGGTAATAAGTTCTTCAAGATGAGTAAGCTTTGCAAGTATTTGCTGCTGCAGTTCTGTTTCTTCATTCATAAGGATATATTGGATAGGTGATGAAAAAGAAAAACAGTTCTCCCCTTGTTTCAATAAAAAGGGGACAGCTAAAAAACCGTCCCCGAACGTTAACAGAAAAGAATACCGGGGGATTATCTATCGCTAACGCTTAACCAAAACCAACCTGCTCATGAGGCTGGATATAAATGTATAGCACAATTAGCCGAGTAAAAGGTGTGGGTGTACGAAATAATGGTGTGCTGGTACACACCCGAATGTTTTAATGAAGTTCATTCATCGAGAAAGAAGAGCCTGTGGCGAATTGCATAGATAGCAATTCCAGCAGTAGTGTTGACATTCATTTTATTGTAGATGCGGGTGCGGTGTTTTTCGATCCTTCGGACACCCATGTTTAAGATGCTTGCGATCTCGTTGTTTTCATTGTCCTCACAGATCAACCTTATGACTGCTTTTTCGGACTCGGAGAACAACTCCTTGTGTGTGGTTGCATTTGGATTGAACTGGCTGCCGGCAATTAATCGCGCCAGCTTGCGCGAAGTAGAATCGCAATAGTAAGGGATGCCGCGCATAACGGTTTCGATTGCTGCGAAGACTTCTTTCTTCTTGGAATGTTTGGCAAGGTAGCCGAACGCACCAGCTTCAAGCGCCTCTACAATCAGGTATTCGCTGTCAAACGAAGAAAGCGCTATACAAATGATCTTGGGATATTGCGCATGAATCTGTTTGATCGCTTCTACCCCATCCAGTACCGGCATTTTGAGATCGGTCAACACCACATCCGGTTTATACTTCTTAACTGTCCTGAACAAATGATCACCATCGCCGCAGGACGCAACGATCATAAACTTTGGATGATTGGTAAATAATGTTTCTAGCCCATCCCGGAAGATCTCATGATCATCGGCAATCACAACTTTTATCATGCCAGCTTTGTCTTTTCCTTTCTTATTTTCCATAACAAATTCAAATAGTTTACTCCATTGCCTTTTTGTTAATGTGGAACAAATAGCGTGTTCCTTTGCCTGGCACTGTTTCAAACTCGAAACGCGCATCGAGCGTTTCAATGCGTGAGCGAATGTTTTCCAAGCCAAACTTCCGTATGCTTTTTGCCTTTGCCGGATCAAAGCCGCGCCCACGGTCGCTAATATCAAGGATTAAAGATCTCTGATCCTCCGTTATCCGAATAACGATCTCGGAAGCATGAGCATGTTTAAATGAATTACTTACAATCTCCTGAATGATGCGGAACACATTCAATTGTTTTTCTAATGAATATGGCCCTACGTTAATAGCCACTTCACAGATCAAGGGAAAATCAACCATTCCTCGGATCTCCTTTGCAAACTCTTTCACTGCTGCGGCCAGCCCTTCTTTCAATAAAGTCTGTGGAACGAGGTTATGTGCGATTTCTTTCATTTTGGCAATGGTAGAATCTATATGACGCAGGGAGGTTTCGCCTATCCTGGAAGGATTGTTTTCCTGCATGGTTTCCACACCATAACGTATCGAATACAACATCGAACCCATGCTGTCGTGTAAATCTGCAGCAATGCGTTTTCGTTCTGCCTCCAGTAAGTTGTTGTCCCGATCCCGCAAACTGCGATAAGTATTTACCCTGCGCCTTTGGTGGCGCAAAATAGAATACACATAGATGGACAATAGGACACTTAAAACAGCAATACCCGTCAGGAATGCATAAAGTGTCGTGTCTTCGGACGGATACATACGATGCCTAATGCTAAAATGATATTGGTAATAGTGTTAATTACGTTCATAATCATCCATAATATGCGATAAAATGACCGCTGGTGTGGCACTGGAAATAAGTGATATGCTTCCACAAAAGTCTTGTACACGAAGTACAGCAAAAAGCTGAAGGTGATCAGCATTTCAGGATCTCTTACTTGAGGCTTCCCATGGAACAACAACAGTAAATGCAGTTTGTCTATCGCTATGAAGACAATCATCAGCGATGCAATCATGCGGAATGTAGAATTGTTGGCGCGCAATGAATGAAATACAAGATTATCTAAGAGCCATACCGATCCAGCTATTATTACGAACCCAATGAGCAACTTATAAGTAAATGTCAATCCTATTCGATGGTATAGCCATAAAATCAACAGCAATTCAAATAGAACATAAACGTTGCCAATGGCACAACCGACCGATGCGTGAAAATCACCAATAAAGCCTAAACCTTCGTTGAGAGTAGCAGCAACAATCAGAAGTGCCAACGGCAAATAATCTTTGCCAACTCTTTTCCTACGGATAACAATCGTTGCCAGCGGCAACAAAACCGAAGCACAGGAAATGTAAGTAGCAAAGTAGTAGTTCATTCATTATGGATTTAAAGGTGATGGTGGCGGGCAGAGTTCAGGACAACGGTGCGAATCGTCCAGGATCAAATACTCATCTTCCTCAGCCAGATTTTTAGTTGTGTCCGGGAGCAGATCATTGCCTTCTTGATCAGCCGCGCAAAGCACTGCACAAACCTGCCCGTTTTCCTTCCGGCCATAATATACACGGAAGGATTCTGCATCGGGTTTTGATAGCATTGTAATAACGGAAGCCTTGTCAAAGGTTTCGCAGGTTGCCACGTCTTCGGCTGGATTAGCCCTGAAATTTGAAGTCAACTGAATCGCTTCTTCGAGCGAAATTGCATGTTTCATAATATTAAAGTTTTTAGGCTGTAATACTATTAATGACCCAACATGGAGGAAGGTGTGCTACTACGAAATAAAGGTGTGCTGGTACGCTATTTTGAAGAAGTGGCGCAGGTCAATTTAGCGAAGCTATCCAATATGATATGCTGAATGGAAATCTGTCTTTTATGCAATATGCCGAGCAGGATCTTATACCTTGTTTCCTTCGAGAGAGGTATGCTATAAGGCTGTAACAGGCGCCCGTTACCCTTATTTTTTACAGCGTTTGTTTTCATAGAAAACAAAGATAAAGGAATTTCAGATGTGTTCGGTTTTCCGTAACACTTATTTTGACCGTTCGGTGTTGCTTACAGCATGATTGATACCCAGAATGTGCACAAAATTAAGACAGCGATTGTACTCGGCGAAATGCTGGCTGAACAGCAATCTAAGGGGTCTATCAATGCGCGAATCTCGGACAGAAAGATATTAATTCATAACACACTTGGAAAAATATCTGTTGAAACTGGTATCACGAAAAGTAGCTTATCCGAAATATTTGCAGGCAAGTCCGGGACAAAGATCAATACTCTAATTCCGATTCTTGGAGCCTTAAACAGATCCTTTGTTGATTTCGCAAAAAGGTTTGAAAAACTCACGGAAAACGATGTTCAGAAATTCAAAGAGCAATCGAAATTAAAAAAAGCAACCACTGTACCTAAAAAGAAAACCGTTTCAAAGAGCGCGCCTGCTAAACAGGCAAAAAAATAAAAGTTATCTCAACCCCACCTTTTTACATCTTTGCATTCCACTACTGGTTAGTTGATTTAGGTAGTGATTTCACCTTGTCCCTGGCATGTTCTATATAGCGTTCTACCGACAGCAAACCGGATATCCAACTGTCGCGGCTGCTTGTAATTTTTGGATTTGTTTCCCAGGGAAGCATGCAAAGAGAAGTAGGTAAAGGTGCCTGTCCACGCGTGAACCAAGCATGATCATTGTTTGTGTTTCCATTCTTGTAATAGTTTACAAATTCACCGTGGTCGGCCAGTATCTTTCTCATGCGGGTTATTTCGCGGCTGTAGTATGCAATTGTATTATCACTGAACAATTGAGCCTGGTAAAGCCGGTGATAAAATTCAAGTTCGCTGACAAATTTTGGCTTGATCGTTTTAAAGAATAAGATCTCATCTATTTCTGTATCGAATTCAGCAGGAACCAAACTGCATAATTCTTCGATATAAGATTTACAAACTTCGATCCTATTTTCTATTTTCCTTGGTGGATTAGTATGATCCCACAACACAGACTGAATCTCTTGAATCATATAGTGATGCAATTCCGTTGATCTGTTCTGCAGGCTGGACATTGGATTGTATAAAAGATTTTAGGTTTAAAAAGGACGGGCAGCCCAAAAGGGCACCCGTGCTATGTTGTATAACGCAACATGAGAAAATTGTCGGATCAATGCCCATTCAATAGACCGCTATCCCGCTAATGCGGGACACCGGAACTTTTAAAAAACCAACTACTGAATTGGGTGGAACAAACTTTTCAAAATACCAGGGGTAGAAACCGCCCGGTCGCACATGAGAAAAGTCAACTGTAACTATTAATTAGAACAAATTGGGATCGGTAACCAATGCGACGATGAGCAGAATATAGCGATTACGCGTATCAGGAAAAAACTTATGAGGAAAATCTGGTCTCAAAAATATATTTTAAGTAGGTTATAATAAACTAATGGATGGGTATATTAAAGTTCACTGTTTGTGGCGTTAAGCATTGCTCATTATTACAAGCCATAAATTGGATAGCCCCTGACAAATTTGTTTTTCCTTCCCCTTTTATTTTTATTACCTGAACAAAATCCACCTTCCCTTCAAAATACTTAACCGTCGCCTCAAACACTTCCTCATATTTGCTTACTAATTTCCCTGTTTCTTTCACCTTGCCCTCCAAACTTAGAAACGGGTTTTTATTAAACCTGATTGTAGTTGGCAATGCACCACCTTCGGGGCTGGTTTGCGAATAGATATGCCACGGGTGCTGCACCACCGGTGTTAAGTGCACCTCATAAGTTTTATTAGTAAGGTTCTTTACAGCAAAGCTCCAAGTCACTGGATTTTGTCCCTTTACAGATAAAGATTGTAATATCACCGTTAGTACAATTATTATTTTCATTTTTAAAATTTTATTCTCGTTTTTTTTTGTCCTTAATTACCAATACCTCAATCTCCCTTTCTGATTCAATAATATCGAGTCCGTACTGTTGCAATTGATTTCTTACATTCTGCAAACTTCGCATGTCTCCTTTAAATTGAATATCAACATTCCCCGTGAAACCTGTTTCATCAATAAATGCAATAGGACGCGTCATATCTTCTAAAGATTCTTTTAATGAATTCGAGAAGTCACCAAAAGTATAATTAGTATAAACCTTTAAACCGTCACTATTTCGATAATTGCTTTTTTCACCATTGGTTTTTAGCAAGCCTTCCTTTGTCTGGATCAAAACGAAGCTTTTAATTTTTCTTTTTTCTATAGTTCCTTCAATCCCATATAAACCTCCAAAAAATCGGTTCAAATCTTGCTGCATAAATATTCCCATTTGGCTCTCCTCTTTTTCAGGAACACACAATTCATAGGAGAACATATTTTTTTCTAACCATGTATCAGTCACATCGATTCCTGGCGATTTGAAGGCCCCCCAATTTTTAACCTCAAACAAAACCCTTGGATATTTACGCATAACTTTAAATGCTTCCTGATATAAGGAAAAAATTGAATTATTAGGTCTGTACATCCTTACAAGACCCTTAGAGGAGTCTTTGAAAACTCCCGAAGACCCATTTGACAATTCCCGATATGGCATAAAACCCGAATAAAATACTGGATTAAATGACGATATCATCGGCTTGAATAAGCCATCTCTTTTCATACTAAAATCTATAAAGTCATCCTTATAACTAAACCTTACCTTCTTACCTTCCAGCACCTGTCGTACATTTTCTGAGTTTGCATAACTTCCGTTTGTAATGGCTAAAACTTTTCCTTCTTCGGAAATCCATACATGGTGGGGCATTGATTGATGGGGGAATAATTTTCGCAATGTACTATCACCACTAAGACCAGTCAACTTCGGCATCTCTATTGGATGCAAGCCTTCCTTTGTTCTTGTTTTATTAATTTGTAAAAGTCTAGAGCTTATATTTTGTTGATCTTCAAAACTATTTACTAATATAACTTCTAACTTCCCTTCATATTGTCTTTGCAATTTTTCCATTTTAGAAAATGCCGCCATACAGGTAGAACAATACGTACTCCAAAAGTCAAGTATAATAACTTTTCCTTTAAACGAAGAAAGCCTTATTGTAGATGAATTGTAATTAGTAACATTTTTCAATAAAACATCAGGCACATTATCTCCAATCGATAATGCCGTTATGTTTTTGTTTTGAGAAAATGCACTTGTAACGATAAAGCAAAAGATTATTGAAAATATTCTTTTTAGCATAATACAAAATTGAATAAATGAAATCTGGATGAAGTCTTAAAATATTTTGATTAATATTTCCAAATAGATTATCTAGGGTTTTGTGGCATGCCGGAGAGATTTATAACATATTCTGGGATTGGTAGGGCAAAACCTAGTGCATTGGGGGCGAGGGTATAAACAGTGTTATTCACGATTCTTTTAAGTGTAATACCAGCACCTTCTTTATTAAGACGCTTAATGTCCATCCAACGTAGGCCGCGCCAAAGAAGTTCTTTCCTTCTTTCTAATAATATCTTTGCCAATGCATCCGATGAACCTGAAGCTGTAACCGGTGTAAAAGTGCCTGTTTTGATTCTTGCTTGTAAAAGCGTATTTAGATCTGTTAACGCTTCATTCGTCATACCCGCTCTGGCAAAAGCTTCTGCCCTTGTAAGATAAACCTCATCACTTGCTACACCACCAAATCCAGCGGCGCTTGCTGTATAAGAACCCCGAAATCCAAAGCTACCATCTGTATTTGCACTAAAAAATAGTGTTTTGCGACAATCGTTAGCTGCATAGGATGCGTAAAGAAGGCTATCAACTCGACCGTATGAGTTAGTAAATACAGTGTTTGAAAAAGTCGTATAATAATTTATTTCTGTATTGAACAGGGCAATGGGAAAGGTGGGTGATATACTAACAGTGTTATAGTTTAGCAATGTTGCATTTATTTGCAATGATGAATCTGCGTAGAGACCTGATTTTGGATAGTTACGCATTGATAAATAAGTACGGGCTAATAAACCATACGCGGCAGCCTTGCAGGCTCTTATTTGATGAATGCCTCTTTTAGGCAAGAGAGGTATAGAAGCTTGAAGATCGGAAATTGCCTGCACATAGGTTTGTTGAACCGATGGCCTCACGGCAGTTTCAGCAAGATCAGTATTCAGACGTAGAGGTATGCCCATATCTGAGTTTGCAGAAGTTGAATCATATGCGGGCGCCCAGATAAGTACAGCACATAAAAATGATTTACCCCTTATCATCAATGCCTGTCCCTTGATATTGTTCCATTCTTCTTCATTTGAAGCAACTTTTTCAATCTTTTGAAGTGTCTCCAATACTGTGTTTGTAACATATACTTTCCTATATAAGCTACTCCAATCGTTTGTAGTTGGTTCGAATATGTTATCCTTATTCCAAATATACATGCCTCGTACGTAGTCAGGTAAACTAAGCCATGATGGAGTCAATAAATATATATTATCAGAGCAGAACTCGGGAGCATAAGGATCATTTAGCACTAAAGTGTTTGAATTATCGAGGAGAGCTTGTAGATCAGCCAGCGTAGAGGGTATAACCAGTTTCTTATCTGATTTTTCATCAAGAAATTTTTTGCAAGATGTGGAAATCAGAAATACTAAGACTAAAATTGCAATAGGTATTTTTATATTAATTGTCATATTTTAAAATTTTGGAGTTTAGTATTTATAGGCTTGTTCTGATACCAATAGCATAGGTCTTTGACGGAAGAATTGTATTATCTCGATAGTCAGGATCGATACCACGATCATTTGCACGCCATATAAGACCCAGATTATTAATGTTGATATACATGTCAAGGTTTTTAACTGGAAGCCTTTTAAAAATGGATTTGACATTGTAGTTAAGAGTTATGTACTGCAATCGTATATGATCTGCTTTTTGTACAAGAATTTCGGAATTATTGTAGAATTGATCCCTTCGGCTATCAGCAGGATAAACTAGAGATGGGATAGTTGTGAATTGTTCGTCACCTGGTTTTTGCCAGCGTCCTTCATAATCGATGTGCCCTTTTCTGTCGCTGAAAAGATTATTATAATTAATGGAATTTGGGAGAAAATAATAACCCATTTTGAAGGAAACTCTAATTGAAAGAGTTAGCCCTTTATAAGAAAAACTGTTGCCTATCGAACCAAAGAAACGTGGCATAGAGGGTCCTGCATATTTAAGACTATCAATTGGCCATGAACTTCCAACTAATGTATTGTAATCTTTACTTGCCTTCCCATTTAAGAAACCCATTGGATCACCACTTTGAGGATCAAGACCCGCCCAAGGATATACATATATTCCATAAACTGGTTGTCCAACAAATGCTGAAATACTAAGCCCACCAGAAAGGTAATTAATGGCAGAGCGATTCGTGATAAAGTAATCCGTAACTTTATCATTATTGTAATTGAAGTTTATGTTAGTTTCCCATATAAAAGGTGCCCGGATGTTAATGCTGCTAATATTTACATCCCATCCATTTGCTTTGATCGATGCAACATTTTTGGCTAATCGGGATGCAGGTACAGTTGTATAATCTACAGGCGTAAACCCGAGTAAGTCTTTCCCATTTTTATGATAATATTCTATCGAGCCTTGTAAGCGGTTATCAAATGCTTTAAAATCGGCCCCAAGGTTTAAAATTCCCATTCTTTCCCAGCGGAGATCAGGATTGCTAAACTGACTAAGAGTTGCGGTGGGTAATAGTGTGTAGATAGATGAAACTGCAGCATTAGATACTGTAAAGCCAGATCGGTTAGGATCCACATTACCGCTATAACCATAAGTTGCCCTTAACCTTAGAGTTGGCAAATGTTTTAATGCATAGAATTTTTCCTTTGAGATATCCCATGCAAAGCCAGTAGACCAAAGCGGTGTCCACTTATTGTTGGTTCGCACGCCGAATAAATTTGAAGCATCCCTGCGGCCACTTATTGAGAAACTATACTTTGATTTGAACGTGTACGCAGCATTACCGAAAAATGAAACATAACGATTTAGCACGCTAGAGAAATTCTGATCGCTGGGTATTAATGCATTAGAACCAGTTACAAAGGTGGGATATAGATTTACAAAATCCATAGGTATCACACTAAGTATGTCTGCATTATAACCGTATGTGACTAAACTGCTACCCGTTGCCTTAGTGGATCGCACTTCCGTACCCGCAATTGCATTTAATTCGTGAGATTTCCATTGGCGAGTATAACTAAGTTGACCTCTTATGTTGTGTGCTTCAATTTTTGTATTGTTACTTCGGAGAATTCCAGCATACGGAACTTTATAGGTAACACTTCCTGTTGTATAATTTAATTGACTGAATGTGTTTATAAGATTACGCGTATAATAACTACCAATGTCGTTCACAATATTATTATTAATATTTTGACTCTCATATTGGTATTTAATATCGGCAGAAAGTCCTTTGATTATTTTGTATGTTAAGGTTGCATTCCCGATGAAAGATTGCAGATCAGTTCTATTGTCTACATGCTTATGCTCATCTAAAGCATAGTAATGCCAATCGACCAGTTTACCCCTCCCGACTGTATCTACATATGGAATGCGTAGACCAACTGTAACTGGAAGTGCATTACCATTAACATCAGCTAGTTGTGTATACAATGGCAGAATTCCTGGTGAGGATGATAGTCCATCGTAGCCTGTCCGCCCAGCTATGGTGTTACTTTGCGTGTAAGTGATTCCAGCAATTAATTGCGTTCGGTTATTAATTCGAAAACTGCTGTTGTTACGGATACTAATCCGCGATAATTTTCCACCCAGTACACTTGTATTATTGTCAAAGCCAGCCGAAAAAATATGACTGCTATTATTACTCCCCGTACTTAAAGTAAATGCGTGCTGAGTGTTAATCCCAACTTGGTACATGTACTTGTTATATTCGTTCCGGATATCAATGCTACGCAAGGCATTTATTCTAGAGTCCACTTCAGCGGCGTTCATGGAGCCATTCGCCTTTTTAACAAGTAATTCTATTACTGGAGCAAGGCCACTTTTTGCCACTGAGCTAATTTGACTGTTATAAAACCCCTTGTTATAAAGAAATAGTTCTGCATCAATGTAGTCTGATGAGGTCATGTTTTTATAATAAAAAAGATTCGGCTTTTCCTCAATAGTTACACTGTTATGAAGTTCAATCTTCAGGGGCTGCCCAATCTTAGCATTCTTTGTTGTGATTACAATCACACCATTGCCAGCTCTTGCCCCCCAGATTGAAGCAGCTGCTGCATCCTTTAGAAGAGTAACGCTTTCAACATCATTGGGATTGATGTTTGCTAGATCCCCCTCGTAAGGAAAGTTATCCAGTATTATTAATGGGGCTGTAGGACCTAGTATGCTACTTATCCCCCGTATGGCTATCCGTGGACTAGCGGTGTTTGTTTTTTTATCAAAATATAAACCATTAGCAATAGTTTCGAGCCGGTTGAGAACCGTAGTACTAACTTGCTGGTTAAATAGCTTGTTGTCAATCTTTTCAAATGAACCAGTTGCTCGTTCTTTAGGTAGGGATTGATAACCCGTATTTACATTGGTAATCTCTACATCTTCCAATTTTGAAATCTTCACCTTCGCTACCAAACTAATTTCTTTCCTCCCATTGATCCCAACCTCTCTAGTTTCGATATTAACCGCGCTAATCACTATTGTTGCTTTATCATCAACTCCGATCAAAATAAACTCCCCCAACTCATTTGTCGTTGTCCCTTTATTCGTCCCCTTAACCTGAACACTTGCACCAACTACCGGCTTACCCGTTTCATCCTTTACCACTCCATGCACATCAACCGGCGGAGCGGACAACGCCTCGCTCACGCCGCTTTCCTTTTTTGGTGGATCAACGCGCTCCTTCACAACAACTGTTTTCCCATTCAATTCATAAGTAAATGGCTGGTTGAGGAAACAGGCATCAAGCACCTCTTTCAGATCTGTTTTATCGGCCTCAATGGTTACAGGTTTGGCAACCTTCACGATGTTGCTGCTGTACATAAAACCGTAACCGGTCTGCCGTTTGATCTCTTTGAAAACTTTTTCAATGGGCGCATTCTTCGCCGAATAAGTAACGGTCTGCGCGGATACATTGGCATGTACCTGAACACAGGCTGCAAGAATGAATACTGTAAGCATTCGCATAAAGAGCAGCGTTTGATGAGTTAGTCGTGGCAAAAACTTGCCGGTAGCAGAATTCTGCATTAGCTTTGGAGTTTGGGTTAAACAATGATTCGATCCGTACAAGATTTGGATTTTATGGGTGACCCAAATTATTCGCCGGTAGTGTCTCAAGCACTGCCGGTTTTTTATTTGAGCACCCACCCCGCCATGCAAAAGCATTTCGGAATATATAATTGCCTACTGCTATTTTTTTACCGTTATCTTTTTACCGTCAATTTCAAAATGCACCCCACCAATGGTTTCAAGGTTGCGCAACAAATTTGAGATCGGCATATTCCTGTCGATACCTACAAAGCCGAACTGCTGGCTGATCCTATCCTGGTAAATAACTTCCACCCCATACCATTTAGCAGCATCATTCATGATCTCTTCAATGGTTGCGTTACCGAAACTAAACTCTCCATCGCGCCACGCGAATACCGCTTCGGTATTCACCTTATCACTAAAATTTACCTGCCCATTCTTTGCCACCTGCGCCTGCTGCATAGGTTTGATCATTGTGTTCCTAATGCTTACCAATCCTTCCAATACGGTAGTCCTGATCACAAGTTCATTACTATATGCGCGAATATTAAATACAGTTCCCTTGTCTTCAAACACCTGATTATCTACATACACGCGGAAAGGCTGTTTCTCATTATGCACCACTTGGAAAGCTGCTTCACCCGTCATGGTAATTTTTCTTTCATCACTGGCAAAATGAAGCGGGTAGCGGATAGACGATCCTGAATTCACCCATGCAATTGAATGGTCAGGAAGTTCAACACTTGTATATCGGCCAATATCTTCAATGATTTCATTATAGGCTGTTTCAGTGGCGGTTCCTTTATAGACAATCTTGCCATTTTCTTTATAAAGTTTCAATCCAGCATCGGCAATCACAAAACCGTCCTTCATTGAATCAATACTAAGCATCTGCCCATTGGATAATTTCAGTTTGCCTCCTGCTTTACCTGGTGCTACGTCATTCTTGTAAACGCTGGCAAAAGTCTGTACCGGTTGTTTGGCATTTTGCGTGAACCAGAACCAGGCCCCACCAGCAAAAGCAAACAGGATCACCGCCGCTGCGATCCATTTAAAACGCCTGATAAAATGTACGCGGTGGATTGTGTAATCTGGTGTTTCCCTTTCTTCCTGTGTAGCTGCATCAAGCTTTGCTTTCAGGGATGTTTCGATCCTTTGCGGTATATCCAGTAGAGAATGAATAGTGCCGGTTACATGAGCAAACGATGCCGCATCTGCTCCGTGCAGCCACTCGGCCAATACAGCGGTTTCAGCTTCGGTTAATACTTCCCCGCCTGCGTAGCGGGTAAGTAAAACATTGATTTCTGGTGTCGGGAAATCTGTTGGGTTTTCTGCCATACCCTTTAAAGATGCACGAACCACCAGAATGACCCCCTAAAAATTAATAATTATTTAAAACAGGCCATCGGTAAACTTTTCTGCGAATACAGAAAAGAGCAAAAGCGACGGGAATGCCTGGTTATCACGCAGGTATTCTTTGATGGATTGGATAGCGGTATAAAACTGTTTGCGCACCACGGAAGCAGAGATACCTAATTCAGCGGCAATCTCTTCCATAGTCATATCTCTTTGCGTACGCATCAGGAAGATCGTCTTACGCTTATCCGTCAACTGGTTAATGGCTTTGGTGGCTGCCGCATGGTATTCCTTGTAGATTAGTTCTTCGTCTGCCTGCGGTTCAGCAGTCTGCAGTTCAGCCAGCTTCGCAAACACTTTGTTTTGGGTGAATTTATGTCTTGCCTGCATCCCGATCTCATTCTTCGCCATACGGAACAGGTAATTATCAAGGGAGCGCAACTGCGGTAAAATCTCCTTTTTCAGCCATAGTTTCACGAAAATATCCTGGGCCATTTCTTCGGCATCGGTTTCAGTAGGCAGAAGCACTTTCAAAGCCCTGAAGAGGTTGGGCCATGCCTGCCGGTAGACTACCGCAAATGCTTCGCGGTCGCCATCTGCGGCGCGTTGCAGGAACCCGGAAAAGGTTTCCTCCTGGACGGTATGGGGGGATGTTGTAGACAGTTTATTTGATGGTTTTCCTGCATTGGTATCGGATCTCAAATGAACAGCTTACGGTGTAACGGTTTGTCACTCACTTGGATAGACAATGATACAAATCTTTCTGCTGCAACAAAATTATAGTGAGGTTAAATAAGGATGGTGAGGGGTATTTAAGTGTTTGTAAACGGGTTTAGGGCACAGATAGCGCTACGGGCGATTTGATTCTTAAAAATATTGGAATGAATGGGTAAGTTTGGGAATGTACCAAAAAACCAACGGCTTAGTAATTCCCCGGTCAATCACTGAATTGTCGCAAGTGATAAGGGAAAAGGCGATCAAAAGCAACCATTGGGTTTTGTATCCTTCAAAGTCTCGATACATTTAAAATTAACTTTCTTAATCAATGGACACACCCAATATAATCCTGATACTATTTGTCGCCTGTTTACTAATTATTTTAATTACTTACATTGTTGTTCACCAAAATAAAAAGATACTCCAAAGAAAGTTAGAAGCAGAAAGACTTTATCAGGAACGCCAAGAGCAAGAAAGAATACGCTTTGAATTGGCAGAGGCCAAGAGGCTAAAAGAGAAGGCAATTATAAAAGGAATGTACCAAGATATTTTATTGGCAAATAAGAAGTTTCGCAAGTTTATTTCATTTAAAGATGGGTATTTCAATAACAATAAACTATCCATCTGGAAGGCTTCTGTAAATTCACTGTACATCGATTTACGTAAATACAAAATTGAAACATTACAATTAGACAATACTATTGTTTTAGACATAAAGGAACTTAGAAATAGCTATGATGCCGGCGAAGCAATTCGTAGCACTTATAACAAGAAATTTATTGAACGAGAATTAAAAGAATGCGATGCACTTTTTTCAAATATTGATGGTCAGTCATTAGATGAACAACAGCGTTTAGCAGTAATTAAGGATGAAGATAACAACTTAGTTATTGCTGGGGCAGGTAGCGGAAAAACAACAACTGTTTCTGGAAAAGTATCGTATGTAATTGACCGTTTCAACGTTAGTCCAGAAGACATATTGCTTATAACATTTACCAAAAAGGCAAGTGATGAAATGAAGCATCGTATCAAGCAGAAAATGAATATTGATATCGAGGTTAATACATTCCATTCATTCGGCAGAAAAGTTATTGGAGAAGCCACAAACAATATGCCTTCTGTCATTGAGGAAAAGCAATTCTATACAGAAATTCGGAACATCTTTAATTCACTCTTTAAGGATAGTATTTATGCACATAAAGTGCAAAATCCGATCGCATTGATCAATTGATTCCGATTTAGGCTGACCCATTTCATCCGGTTGAAACTGACCCACTCTGTCCGCTTCAAATTGACCCATTTTATTTCTTTAATTACAGTTGATATTTTCGCTTCAAAAATTCAATGACCTCGGTCATTGAATCCGATCCTTTCATCAACATTATAGCACTGCATACAATCATCCTTCAATACAAGTGTTGATGAGTGAGCATTGTATTGATCTGTAAACTGCAGTTGTGAAAGTGAACAGTGATCGTTAACTTTAAGAGAGAGGTACCAGGATAACTGAGGCGTATGTTATGCAGCTGCGCAGGAGATTTGAATATAGTTGTAATGAAAATCTTCGCCAGGAAAAGTGTGGGTCAGTTTGGGCCGGAATTGCTGGGTCAATTTAATTGGATTGTGCATTTTACCCACTAATTCTGTTCATAGAAGGGGATGTTGAAATTAGCAATAACGATAAGGATAAAATTTATCAAGCACTTGACTCTTATATTACTAGGAGATTCCTTTGCGGGTTTACAACTAAGAATTATAACAATGTTGTCTTAGAATATTTGAAATTTTTGGCAAAAAACAAGTTTGCCGATGCTTTTATCGAGATGCTGAAGACTAAGACATCTGAAACGAACCTCTGGCCTACCGATAATATTCTGCTGGAAAGGTTAACAGAACGGCCTTTATATCGAGAAGAGAAAAATAAAACTAGAAGTATATCAAACATTTTATTGGAAATCGAACATGCAATAAGGGGCGATAAACAAGAGCGGATTAAAATATTGAATGAAGCACTTACTATAGAACATATACTGCCTCAAAAATGGTTTGAGTTCTGGGCACTGGATGGACAACCGATTTCTGAGGAAGATTTTGATATTTCGGTACATGCGGTTATGACTGAAGAGGATAAGAATGGCATTTATCATAAAATTGAGGCGAGAAACAGCAAACTTCATACGATAGGAAATTTGACAGTTTTAACTAATTCGCTCAATCCAAGTGTCAGTAACGCCTCATTTGAGGATAAAAAGCATGAAATCGTTCGTCAGTCTACTGTTTTGCTTAACGCATATTTTCAAGATAAATCAGTTTGGAATGAGGAAGAAATAGTCAATCGAACCGAATTTCTTTATGATAAGATCAAAATAATTTGGTCTATTTAATTATCCTTTTTCGAAGCTCGTAAACATTTCTTTATTGGGGTACTAGTAGTTGTTTTGAAGACCAAAACAAGGCACCATTAACGATTCTACTATTCTTCCGACAGATTGGAAATTTATGTCTTAAAAAGACATTGATTGCCCTTTTAAGTATATTTACCCAATGAAAAAGCTAAACCAGGAAATTGGCAAACGCATTAAGATTTTACGCCTCACTAAAGAATTAAATCAAGAACAAATTGCTGCAAAATTAGATATTACGGCAGGCGCATTTGCCAAAATCGAACGAGGCGAGACAGATGCCTCTATCTCCCGCCTGTATCAGATAGCAGCGGTTTTAAGAGTTGACATTTTTGCCCTGCTTATAGACAATTACAAAAAGAAAGATGTTAGTACGGATGAATCCGGCGTAACGGATTTGCTTGCACAGGTTAAACAACTGAGCAAAGACATGCAAAAAGTAAAGACTGAAATGGCTGTGAGCAACTTGTCTGCGAGAAAGAAGAAATAGATTCAATGCAAAAACTCTTTAGGCTGACTTTTTATTCTTCGTCTTAATAATCTCTTCCGCAATTTTAGTAAGATCTGCTTCCGATTCAAACCCTTGCAATTTTGCTGACAAATAGCCCAGACGGTATTCTGCTGATTTTTTGACAAGCCGCCAGTTGGTCGGCAACAGCAATCCATCAAGAAATGCTGTAAACTCTTTTAGACTTTCAGCTTCTTTTCTTGTCTCACTATCCTGCATCGAAAAGCCAACCGTTAATACGTCCTTGACAATTTCCGGTTTATCCAACTGCAGTGTAACAAAACCTTTCTCCGCTCCTTTTGCAGTAATCTTTTGTTGAAGCTGGTGAATGGTTGGCTTTTCAATTTTATCCAGCTCTAACAATTCTTTGGTTTCTTTTTCTTTAATCGATTGCCTGACCTCTTCCATCACATTGTTGAAATCTATGATTTCTTCCGTCTTGGTTTTCCTGCCGATAAAATCAAGACAATATTTCTTGCGGTCTGCTTCATCGATTGAAAGATCCGGTGTAATAGTCATTTCAAAAACTTCTTTGTGCTTACAGGTTTTGCAGGTATCTGTAATCACAATCTTGTTGGCCGTTCGTTTGGTCTTCCCCGTTATCTTTTCACTGCCGCATTTGATACAGGTCGTTTTCTTGACCTGGTAAACAGAACCGTCGGCATACAAGCCTTTTCTGGGCGCGTGTCCATCCGGGCATTCAAAAATGAAAATGATCCGGGTATTCTCGTCTTCAAAGAAATGGGTAGCAAAACGCATCCTTTGTAGGCAGGATTCACATCGAGGGCTTTCCGGTTCCGGTGTTTTGGCAACCAGCCTATCCTTCTTTTCATCATCCTGTATTTGCTTTTCAATAAAGGTTCTTTTATTTCTATGGCGCAGGACAGCCGTATCCTCATACGAATCCCCCATCATAATCATAGTGACACGCTCCTTAAACATTTCAATACCAGAAACCTTTGCCAATCGTTTATTTTCCTCCTCCTCCAACCCCTTCAAGAGTTTAATCGAATGGCGGTCATATTCGTCATTGTATTCCTGATCCGGTTTGCGATACTTTTTCATGCAGCAAAGGTAAAAAAAGCGCAAATGAAATACAAAAGTACAAGGGAGTGACACAAGGGACGATGCCATACAAACAATAAGTCCGAAAACAAAAAGGAAAAAAGAATAAAAGAAGAGAAAGAAAACAAATGAAGAATCAAAACAGTGAAATAATCAAACAATTATTCTAAAAACAATTATTGAAGATCTCTATTTGAATAATCTTCCTGTATGTAGCTGTTGTAACTCCTGCATTTCCCTTGCTTTTTGTAACCCCGCTTTCGTAATCGCAAACTGGATCGTGTCGGCATTTTTGATTTCAACCAGTTTTTCAATTTCCAGTAATTGTAAATGAGCATAAATGGTTGCCCAATCATAGGAACAACGAAGGATCATTTCCCGTGTTGTACAAAAATAAGCCGTAGGGTTCGGCAGTTCCTTAACGGCTTCGGCCAAAGTCTGTAACGTGGAATATTGGTTTTCCATACTCTCAAGATAAAGAAGAAGGCAAATAAGTTGCACCGGGATAGTTGCTACTTATTCACAGAATTAAAAAAGAGAACAAAATGCAGGTTTATTTATCAACACCTGATCAAAAAAAGACCGGCATCCCGCGAAAGCAGGACACCGGTGGCTGACTGTGAACGGACCTGAAAATATTTAAGAAGCTCTTCTTCCTTGTCTTTGTTGCTGTTGCTGCCCTTGCTGCTGCTGTTGTTGTTGCGATTGCACCAGGTCTTTGGTAGTCTGCGACAACTCCGGTTTTTCTTCCTTGCCGATCACGCGCAACTGGTTATTAGCTATAGAAACTTTTTCACCTTTGGTATCATAAATGTTGATCACTCCTAAATGCGGCATCGCAACCAGTGACATCTTTTCGATATTAGAACCCTGCCTCAATTCAACGGAAACCTTGTCGCCATTCTTTAAGGCTTTCAGCATGATTTCTTTTTCCTTTGTATCTGCTTTGTTAAACGGCAATTTGTTCAGTTCTTTTGCAATATCAAACTCCTTATAGGTAGGTCGCATAATTGTGTTCTTGTATTGGTCGAGACTATTAAAGTCAATCCTGCGCCACACTTCTACATTGCGGCCATCCTTGCGGAACTGTTCATGTACACTCCTGCCCGCCATAAAGTTCATCATCTTATCGTGGTGGTAGCCCTGTTGCTTGTACAATAAAAACGTGTGTACTTTTTCGGGTTGTCCTTCCTGGCTCAATGTTGCTTTCACACTGTTCAGGAAATAATAATCCTTTGGATGCTGCGTTTCTTTCTTGCTTTGGGCCAAGTTAAAATCAAGAACGAGTTTCCCTTCCGGTACATTGGTTTCAGCGCTCAAAGCAAACTCCGGAATGTTCAGCACCATTTCAGCCTTCAACACTTTTTCAAAGGTCCCATCAAAGCCAAGCTGTGTAAAACGGTCCAGCAGATAAATATAATTATCCTGGTGCATAGTTGTAATTTTTAAATTTGGGTAATAAGGGTTTAACGAAACCATTACTGATGATTCAGGAAACAAAGATGCTATTGCAAAAAGCCGATGTCTCAAAGTGATGTACAAGTGAAGAGAAAAAAACATGAAATAATTACAGCGATTTCATCTTTGCCCTTCCACCGCCTTTCTTCTGTTGAGCTGCAGCAGCAAATTTTTCCGCAATGGCTTTTGCTTCAGGATGGTTCTTGATATTCTCCAACTCTTCTTCTACTAAACGTTTAATATCTTTTTTGATAGCAAAATAATTTTCCATCACTTCTGCGTGTTCAATCTTTCTGATCTCCGGGATAGGTTGGTAATTTTTTTCTTCCGCAGCAAGCGCAGCATGATCATTTAAGAATTCCGCATGAAAAGCTTTGAGTTTAATCTTAGTGGTTGGATCATCTGCAACCGCCCCTACAAACTCACCGGAACTTAAATTCGCAATTTTGGCGGGCGGGATCGCAGCTTCGAGTTGTTTGGATTTACTGACTGATGTATCTGTTGCATTGATAGAAACCGATTCCCTGTCCTGCATGATCTTCCCAATGCGGTCAGATAATTGTTTCGCGGTTTCCCCGATCACCTGCCCTGATATAATATTCCCCGCCACATTCATGATCACATCCGCCTGCTCTTTTCCGTAGTCTTTACGCAACTGTGAAAAATCCTGGATGCCCAGAGTAGTCGCTACCTTATTGGATCTCGCAGTGGCGATCAGGTTATCAATGTTATTGACATAAACTGTCGGGAACTCATCAAAGACAAGCGAAGATTTGAGTTGCCCTTTGCGGTTCACCAGTTTGAGCATTCTTTCAATGTAAAGCGACAATACTGCCCCGTAGATCTGCTGCTTGCTCGGGTTATTACCAACGCAAATCAGTTTGGGATGTTCAGGATTATTAACGTCCAAGGTAAAATCATTCCCGCTCAATACGTAATACAACGAAGGTGAAGCCAACCGCGCCAAGCCAATCTTTGCGCTTGCGATCTGTCCTTCCAATTGTTCCATCGCTTTATTGATAAAAGCAGAAACAAAAGGATTGATCAAAACTTCAATTTCCGGTTCGGTGCTAAGAACCTGGAACAATTTATCATAAGGCACTTGCGCCAGTTCAATCGCGTGTGGAAGCGTACAATACTTTCCCTTCTTATATTTTTTTAAATACCAAAAAATGGCAGTCGTAAAATTGATTGGACTCTCCACGAAAAAATCTCCGGATTTTTTAATCCACTCGCGATTTAATGCCAGCATGATCGTTCGGCTCGATTCTGTTGCATCTGTGATATCGAGCAAACTATCCGGGTACAAAACATTACAACGATGCGTCCGTGCTAGATCATCGAAATTGATAAAATACATTTTCGGAACAACCGCGTACAAACCCAGATTGCTAAGCAAATGATTAAAGGCAATGAGCGATAGATCAGGAAATTTAAAATCATAAATAAAAAAGCTGAACCCTTTTTTGATGTGCTGTGTAATCACATGGCGGATCACGAAATAAGATTTGCCGCTTCCGGGTGTACCCATCACAAGTAACGCACGAAAGGGATTAATCACGTTGATCCAGGAAGAACGCAATTTCCCTTTTAAGGAATACTGCGCAGGAAGATTAATGGAAAATTCATTTTCTAACTTTCGTTCTTCCTGCGGGAACGTTTCATTTAAGTCATTGAAAATGTCCTTATCCCACTTGATGTGAATGATACGTGATAATCGCGAACCACCAGATAAAATGAGTAAGAATCCAATACAAGTGAGTATGGCATACAAATAAGAAAATCGAACAAAAACACCTGAAAGAAAATACAACACCAATCCAACACCAATCAGGAACAAAACAGGGCGGAAAGAAAGTTCTGCATCCTTTTTACCTTTTACACCCAATAAGGAAACTGTGAGTAAAATGAGCGCGGCCATCTTTTGCTGCAGAAGCTCCCGGAAAAAAGAAATATGGGTGGTAAGGTTATAAACAAAGTTGTTTACAACATCCGCAGTCAAATGCCATGACCGGAACAGGTCAAAACAGTTTGCATATAAATGCACCAGTAACAGCAATACACTGCCCAGCCGCAGCAGATCAAAGATCCGGCGCAGGGCCTCATGGTTCTCCCCTGTCTGCATAATCCTCTTTTCTTACCTTTTTTTCTTGCGTTTCTTTTTCAGGAAGGCGTTTGCCAGTTCAGGGCCGGTATATTCAGTTTCGATGAGTTTTTGGAAAAGGGTCAAATCAATTGTTTTATCAGCATAATGAGCAGCCTGCAATTTTTCCAACGCATTGTCAGCAATTCCTAAATCGTGTGCAGTGGTAACCGTTTTGTTACGGTGATCAATGAAATATAATTTGCCATCGGATTCAACGGTATCTATCTTTTTGACGCGAAGCAATGAAACCAACTCATTTTTTGAATTGGCGCGTGAAAACGCAAATCGTACAGCAGCAGAAGTAAATTGAAGCGAAGTCTGTTTTTTAATAGTATTCGCAGAAAATCTCTTTTCTAGGTTTTTGATGGTGGGCGAAGTGTAAATGGAGCTGGCCTTAATTCCTACACTGATCTTCTCTCCTTTTGCGTTTACAATAAAATATTGCAAGCCACCACGTTCATGCATTCTTGTTCCTGGCTGTCCCCTATCTGCGGTTACGCCGTATTGCCTTAAAGCAAGGTCAAATTCTTCCAAACGGCTAAACCGCCAGCCATCTGCAACACTTCGGACTATTTGAGAAATGGCTTGTTTCGTTTCGATTTTCCCATATTGTACGGCTTGCACTTCCACCGGCTTCAATCCTTCACTCTGCTTTCTTCCTTCGGCTTTGACAAGCTTGTATTGCTCTTCGATCTGCTTTCTCGCTGGTTCTGATTTTCTTTTAACGAGATTA
This sequence comes from Bacteroidota bacterium, assembly GCA_040388705.1. Taxonomy (GTDB): domain Bacteria; phylum Bacteroidota; class Bacteroidia; order Chitinophagales; family Chitinophagaceae; genus Sediminibacterium. The sequence goes on from JAZKBI010000005.1 coordinate 208,478, forward strand.
TGCAGGTAGATTGTTTTCCCGTTTGCTTTAACCGGTGTCGTTACAATATGTAAATGCGGATGGGCAGTATCGTTATGCCGGTAAACCAGGTAGGGTTGTTTTTCAAAACCAAGTGCCTGCATATAGTCCCGCGCGATCAACTGCATTTTTTCCGTATCAATGGAATCATCTGCGGAAAAATTCAGCGAGATATGAACCGTGTTAAAATCGCTCGTGATACATTTTTCATTTAAAAGTGTAAACCGCTTTAATTTTTCAGAAAACAACAGGTCGCCTGCATCACAACCATAACGCGAAGCGAGGATCAATTCAGCATTCCCGGCGCGCACCTTTGCTTCATTGTAACTTAATGCGCCACGGATGTTTTTTCCATTTTTCATTCGGACAACCATCTTCTCGCCAGTTCTTCCATTTTTACCAGTAATGTTTCAATATTGTTTTCCAGCTTCAGGTATCGTTCATATCCATTCTTTGCATATAATGACTTCACGCTAACATCCGAATATGTATTAAAGAGTTTAGCCATCTGGTTGATGTTGATCCCGATACTTCGGATTTCAGCACGGTTGGCGGCGAGTTCTTCCATCACCAGATCCAGGCTCTCATCATGCGTGTACACTTTTACCGGTCTGTCCTGTAGGATCTTCCGTACAATACTGCTGATCGTTTCTCCTTTGGTTTGCCCGGCAAGCGTTTCCAGTTCATCATACTTTATCTTTGTTACTTTGGTTGCTACAAGTTTTGTCAACCCCTTCTCTCCTTTCGTTTGACCTTTGCGCATGTTCGAGAATTTCCAAGTTTGGCGTACGCCAAAACCAGTGTTGTTAACAACACTATATCTTGCTTGTTGCGGCGAAGCAGGCAACATCACTTATTCCTGGCACCTTTTACATTACAGTTGAAAGCTTGATTATTTCCCTGTACTTATAGGTAGCGCAAGTAATTTATTGGGTGAGATCACTTCCACTTTTACGGCGCTTAGTATTTTGGTCTGGTCATTGAGAAGGGCACCGAACAACTTTTTAAGCATTTCTGTTTCTTCTTTATCGAGCGGCCTGCTTTTGTTGGTGGTGGTATCATAGATCGACCAGTTATCTGAAAATCGGCAGATATAAAACATGAACACTATTTTTTAAAATGTCTTGTAGTTTGTTTAATTATGCTTTTGCATGTACAGCGGTGAAAATCCAGCAGTGCGCTGCATTCTTCCATCGTTTGATCAATTCCCCCTTGTTTGTCCGCCACTGTCGCAATTGATAGAGTTGAAAGAAATGCTCCGCTTCTTTATCATTCAGGCCTCTTTTAGAAAAATACATTTTCACCTGTTCCAGTGTCGGCGGCCACATAGCATCGGTAAAAAACTGCTGCTTTCTCATACCTCACACGTTTTGTTGGAGAATGAAAATACTATCGTAGAAAAGAGATGTTTCCAAGTGAGTGCCGAGTGAGCGGCAAAAAAATTATAGATATATTTGCGGAATCAGATTTTATTAAATTGGAATATTTAAAAATTATCAGGTTTCATGGACCAACTTCGTTTGAGGTAATGGGTTCACTAATGTATGTAAGGAAGGATTATCCTGGTTATAATCACAAAGACGGAGATGAACTTGATAAAACAATCCTGGAATTATTTCAACACTTTGAAGAATTCAAGGAAATCTATAGTGAACCCATTACGGACGAGCAACATTTGATGCAACAGGTCCAAATACTTTCTGAAGCATTCGGTAATCAACTACTGCCTTTATCACTGCAGTTCTTGGAATATGGCAATACTCATTTGGATACAGGGAAAAGCAGGTTTCATGGCGTAACAATTCCAATTGTCCTCCGGTTAGCAGAAATTCTCGATACTGATGAGTCCTATCAATACTATATTTTGGGTCCTGTGCGATTAGACAAAAGCAAATTTGAGGACATGTTTCTTTCCCTGCGCTTTGTTTAACCTTATCAAAAAAAAGGCAGAAGGGTTTTATCCCTTCTGCCGCATCTTACTTTAAAACCTTTTGGTAATTCCCGCTTACCCGTTCACTTCCGTACTTGCTCCGTATTTCATCCAGCGTCTTCTTTCCTCCCTTTGCTTTAAATTCATCGCTGCGGTAATACCAGGCTAACTTTTTTGAAGCAAAATACAATCCTGCATTTTTCAGTTCTTTTCTTACCGGGTAGGTATTTCCTGTAACCCATATCCAGTGTCCAACCACCTCAATGATAATGTCAGGAAGGTTCAGTATCTCTTCGATTACCTTCCTGTATTCTTCGGAGAGCCGGATATGTTCATCCGCTTCTGCATCGCTGAACCCGCCGTGTTTTAATACATACGCACAGGCATAAGCGTATTCCGCATTAATCGCCTGCATGGTGGCGGTATCACCTCCCCTGTCCGGGTGGTTTTCCAAAGCCAGTTTTTTATACAAACCTTTGACTTCTTCGATGGTTCGGCATTCTGTAAAATATTTCATGGTGTGTAAGATTTATTGATGGAATAATGAAAATGAAAAAAGGCAGAAAGCTTTTACGCTTTCTGCCTCTCTCCTGCTAACTCAATTTCTCCGCCTGTTTATCAAGTACGGCGATCTTCTCTTCGAGTTTGACCTCACGCCCTTTCATAATGGTTCGCTGAATACTGATCATTTCTGCTGCATCCAGGCCCGGTGTGCATTCCACCATCAGGCGCAACATCTGGCCGCATAAACCATTCGGTGATTTGGCATCTGATTTATTTAAGAGTGCCAGTCTTGTAAGTAAGGAAATTTGGTTTTCTGTGGCATTGAAGAAAAACTGAACCAACTCCTCATCATCCATTCTTGAAACACCAAAGTCATCATCATCATCTTCCTCGTTGCCCTTACCTTTTTCGGGTTTGACTTTATTGAGCAGGGCTTTACTTAACTCCTGTTTGCCATACCATCCAAGGGAATCATACATCAGAAAGATAGCAACAGCCCGATCGTTGGTTCCGGCTGCCACATCCATTGATTTAGCAGCTTCACTCTCTTTAAGTGCGTTATAAAAGGTTTCCTGCAATTTGATCTCATCCAGTTCTTTTGATCTTTCTTCGCGCGCGTTCAACCTTTGCTTTTCTCCATTGATCATTTCGAGGGTAAGCGTTTTTGTCTTTATCGCTTCCTGGTAATCCTTTGCTTTAAATTCCGTTTTGCTTATAGAACTGGAAGACTGTGTTAGTGTCTCCGTTCCATTTTCTTCTGCAACCGGTTCTAAGTAAACGATCTTTCCAAAATCATGGTCACTGATCAGGATCGCTTTTTTGTAATTGCCTGCGCTGGCTTCATCTTCCATCCTTTGCAGTTCTGTTTCCCATTCCGATAACGCATCCTGAAATTCTGTTTCATTTTCATCATCGTCTTCGTAATCGGTATAATCTTCACGCTTTGGTTTGTCTTCCATTTCTTCGTAATAACCAAAGTCCACATCTTCCACCAGCACTGTTCTTCCTTTGATGAGTGTATCGTTACCACCGAAGTATTTGGTTAACACGGTATCGTCCGGTACCGCAATGGGCAAGGAAGGATTGTTCTTAATAACCTCACCGATATTAAGGATGGCAAACAGTTTACACTTGTTCTGGTAGCAAGGCTTGTTAGTACATCTTGCATCCGAACTTTCATCGGGAAACAGTGAAGTGATTACTGCTGTATTGTGCGGACACCTGTTACACGCGCCGGCTTTTCTATCCAGTTTCGCATCTTTGAGATCAAACGGTGCTCGGGTTAGATCCAGTTGAAAATCTTCAATCAGGTCGTTGAAATTGCGGAGATAAAAATTTTCTTTTTCCCAGTCTTCGCAATGGTCTGTATAAAACTCTTCCTGCGATCCCGTATCAAGGCTGGCTAATTTTAATGCTTGTGTAATGTTGATTTTATCTGCATAGAACATCTCCCGGAAATTGTCACTTAGCTCGATCAGTTTCAATCGCTGGTACACATAGGATTCAGATTTGCAGATTCGTTTGGCAATGTCTGCAACGGAATTTTTCTTTTCCTTCATCGTAAGCAATTGGTGTATGCCCATCGCTTCTGCCATCGGGTGCGGGTCTTCTCTTTGCAGGTTTTCAATAACCTGTATTTCTTTTACCTGTTCATCCGATAATTCACGGATGGTAGCAGGTATTGTTGTTTTACCTGCGATAAGAGAAGCACGGTATCTTCTCTCTCCAACGACCAATTCATATTTTCCATCGGGTTTAGTACGAACGGCTACCGGCTGGATCACATCATGCTTTTTGATCGAGCTGGCGAGTTCCTGCAATGATTCTTCATCAACAGGTTTACCGCCGTAACGGTAATTGAATGGTGAAATACTTATGTCGGATAGTTTTATATCAGGTGTTTGTACCTGTGTTGTTTGATTATTTTGTTTCATAATAATTGTTTTTAGAATTAATTAATGTTCTGAAGGCAGGTAGAGTACATTGTTTGCGAACCACAGTTCTACTTTGTCTGCGCTGAAATCAGAGAACGGTATTTCTTTTGTGTAAACACAATTTTTATTACCGTCTTCGCAAATGAGCTTAAACGTATCAGTGTTAAAAACTCGTTGGAGTTTCCATACCTGGAACTCTTCATCAAGTGGTGGCTGATTGGCAATTAGTATTTCATCGATCAGCCAGAAGGTTCCATATTCCTGGGCTAAGAAATGAACACCATCTGTAAAAAGGTATCCGGTAAGATGTCTGTAGTATTGCTCAGTTCCGGTGAATTCCTGCAATTGCTTGTTGAGCTGTGCCTGGTTGTTTACTGTCTGCATGTTTTTTTTTTAATTGATGAATGGAAATAAGAAAAGCCCCTTGCGGGGCTTCTCTGTTTGTCTTTATGTTTTCTTTGTTACGCTCTTTTAGTAAGGATTAATAGCTCGTTTGCATGTATTTCTGTTACATGCCGGATCACTCCATTTGAATCCGTGTAATGGCTATTGACAAGTTTTCCTTCAATTGCCACTTCAATTCCTTTGCTGAGGTATTTTTCTGCTATTTCAGCGAGTTTACCCCAGCAAATGATTTTGTGCATTTGGGTGTCTTTTACTTTTTCACCCTTTGCGTTTTTGTAATTTTCTTCTGTCAATACCATGAAAGAAGCTTTCTTTTTTCCGTCCTCCAGGTCGGTGATTTCTGGAATGTCCCCCAAATGGCCGATCAGTTGGACTTTGTTTTTAATTGCGTTCATACCATTGTTTACAGTTTTAAGTGTGTCTCACTATGTTAGAATGAATAATGACCACATTTCGGCAACGCAACCGAATAAAGCCAAAAGGAAACGGAATAAAAGAAGGCCGCGCAGCGTGGGTTTTGTGTTTATGCCGTAGTCTTTTGGCTGTTTCGGAAGCGGGCGAAGCGGGGCTTTTGTGCGGGGATGCCCGCTGGTTTGCGGGGCCGAACTTTGGTCAATATTCATGATAAGAGAAATTGTTTTGCCCCGTTCGATACGGGGCAAAACAACAGGAAGGGGAAGCAAAAGAAAAGGCGGTGAAGCTTAGGCACTGTGCGTGCTGATCCGGCTTTTCTTGAAGCAAAGGCAAAGGCAACGAACAGCAGAGGGCATAAAAAAACCGCAGAGGTCTGCGGTCGATTAATAGTTAGTGGTATTTTATTCTGGGTTGTGTTTCCATCTTAAAGAAAATTAGAAAATCAATAATCACTAAGATTGTTCTGCTAGTCGTCTTTCTGAACCAATTTTATCTAATTTTCTTTAGATGTTGCCCCGGCTGGTCGATATCGCCAACTTTCAACATCTGCAGCAGATTCTCCGGCAAGGGTTGGGATAAAAATTCATAATCCTCACGTTTGATCAGATCCCATTGTCCCATTCCATTATCCGAATAGCCAACATCAAAACAGAAATAATACTGAATGCCGTTATGCTCTTTGTGTTCAGTACAATAAAAGGGATTAAATCCCAACTCTGTCAAAGTTTGTTTTTCAAGAGGTTTGCCTTTGCTACCAGATAATGCTTCCTGCAAAATCTTCTGATTTTTTTTCAGGATATACAGTATTGGCCGAACCAGTTGAATATAGCCCACAGGATTTTGCCTGTGAAAAGCATTCCTGCATTTCGCATTACAAAACAGTTTATCAGTTCTGCCCGCGATCACATGATCGCAATACCTGCAACAACGTTTTACCCGATCCATCATCTATCTCCTATCCTGCTATTTCATCACCGCCTTTAAAACCGATCCTTCTGCGTGGCGTGTTAGGTGGATTAAGCAATTGTTTCAGGTATTCAAAAATCACCTGTATTTCCTGGTCATGAGAATTTACTTTTTTCTCAATCTCTTCCAGTTTCAGTAAAATATCTTTGTGTGTAGAAAGCATTTCACGCATCCGTGTGAATATGCGGATGATCTGGATATTGACTTTGATGGCAAGGTCACTGTTTAGGATACTGGATAACATAGCAACGCCTTGTTCAGTGAATGCCATTGGCAGGTATCTTACGCCTCCCCAACTTGAGGTCACAAATTGTGACCTCAAGATTTCAAACTCTTCTTCAGACAAGCGAAAAGCAAAATCAGCCGGGAATCGCTCCGTATTTCGTTTGACTGCCTGATTAAAGACTTTAGTTTGTACATTATAAAGTTCCGCCAGATCCTTATCCAGCATAACTTTTTGACCTCGGATAAAGTGGATTTTGGTGAGAATAAGATCTTCTGATATTTGATTGGCATTATTCATTTTGATTTTCTTTGAGTTTCGGTTATTTCTAAGGTCACAAATTGTGACCTTAAGATTGTATGGTTAAAATTCTTCAAGATCACAATTTGTGATCTTAGAAATTTCAGGTTGAGGTACCAAATTGGCACCTCAAGCTGAAATACTTTCCAAGCAGGTTCATAGTCACACAAATGCTTTAATGGATTTTCCTACTACCTGGTTGGCACGTATGTCCCATAACTCTTTTATTTTGTTTGCTGCTTCTTCCGGCGATACTTTGATGTACTTATAAAAATCTTTTGTCGTTTTATGGCCGCTGATTTTCATGATCAATTCTACCGGTGTACCAGCAAGGAATTCATTTGTACAAAATGAACGCCTGCAGGTGTGCGAAGTGATCCATTCGTATTTTGGTTTGGTTTCAGCCATTTCCTGGTTACCTCGTTTATAAGAATGGGTGATCGGCTGATTGATTTCTGCAAACATGGCTATCGTTTTGATATGGCGGTTAAATTCAGGATTGGTTTGTGGTTTCTTACCTTTTTTAAAACGTCGTTGTAAAATTTCTTTCGCTTCTGGTCTCAGTGGAATAACCACCCAATGATTTGACTTCTGTTGTTTTTTATATAAAAATTCACCGCGTATATCGTTTGGCTGAAGCTTTGAAAAGTCCGAAAAGCGCAGACCCGTCAAACAGCCCAATACAAAATCATCCCGATATTCTTCCAGAAATTTGGTTTGCGAAAGATCAAGGTGGTATATATCGAGAATCTCTTTCCAGTTAACATAGACAGCATCCGCCGCTTCCTCGTGGACGGTCCATCCATCCATATTGATCGGCTCAATAATTTTTTTCATAGCCCTGTTCTTCAGGAAAATTCGGAACTGCTTTATTGTAGTGCCGACCGTATTTAGTCTCAAACCCTTTTTCCCTTTGTTGCGCCGCTGTACATACTCATATAAAAGAAAATCGACAAACTCCTCGTAGAAATTGTAATCAAGGCACTCAAAAGTGATAGGCTTCTTGCGGTATTCTTCAAAAGCACGCAGTCGCTGCATGGTGTTACGATATACGTCCCTAACATCCGGTGCAACTTTTTTCATTTTGTATTCAGCATAACTTTCCATCTGAAAATAAATATCCATGTTAACATTTTCGTTCCTGGCATCGATCTTTTTAAGTAATTCGGGTATTTTCTCAGTGGATAGTGATGGAGTAAACAACTCTTTAACAAATTCGAGTGGATCTTTGACTTCGCGTTTGTTAGCGGTTGCGATTAGATCTTCAACAAGCCGGTACATTCTTCGTAATTCAAAATTGAGTTCATTAAACGATCCATGTTCAGGCGGTAGTGTTGATCTTACCATTTGCTTTCCGGCATCCCAATATTTAGGTGGGATATTTACAGAAGTGTTAAGCAATGTTCGTCTTTCAGAAGTAAAGCAATACTGGATAAACACAGTTGAATTGCCGTCTCTGCGGATTCTTTTTTTGTCGCAGATTTTTTTGAGTGGAAATAACATAACTAACTTTTTTGCCGCTTGAAAAGGCTTTGGATAGTCTATTATTAGTCTATCAAAATGCCATTTTTCGCGATGTAATTAAAAGTCAGCTTGTGTAAAGATAATAGAACGTTTGAGCGAAAGAGTGTTATAGAAATCTGAAAACCAATTTGTTACAAAGTGAATTTGTGTAAGGTCTTGTAAACATCTGTTGTTAAACGTTTTTAACGATGTCAAACAATCCGGTTCACATGAAAGGAAAGATTAATATGATCTTTCCTTTTTTATTTACCTTTTTGAAAACCCTTCCTGGATCAAACCACGTTTTAAATAAAATAAGAAGCATCAAAAAACCCACCCGGTTACCGGGTGGGTTATGATACAATGAAGCTTTCGAATAATATCCCCCAAGATATTATCCTCGACCCTTAATCATTTGTACCACCTTCTTTCTATTGCCTTGAATTAATTCAGCATAGTAAATTCCGCTGCTATAGTTATGCCCGATCAGTATCGTACTGTTGGCGCCGATCTTTGATCTAGCATCTACTACTCTGCCGCTTGCATCCATCACACGCATCGTAACCGGTGTTTCAAATTTGCTTTCCAGTTTCAGTGTGAAGAAGGTGGTGGTTGGGTTCGGCATTACGGTTACTTTCAGTTCTTCTTCTGATGTGGCAACAGTTGCATCCCCATTTTCAGCGGTAACTTTTAATGCGGTTCCAACAATTGAGTTCACTGCAGTAGTGTTACAAGGCGACTGGTCGCAGCTTCCCAACCTGTCTGAACTGTGACCGGTCAGGTGTGCATCAACCGCATTTATGCTTACGGATAATGTCTGCCTGTTATTGGCATTGCCCGGAGGTGCGTGGCATACATATACTTTTCCGTTACTGCCGGGTACACGTATATCTGTTACGCAAATACTGATCGTTGCCACTGAAGTACAGCCGTACTTATTGGTAACGGTTACACTAAATGTATAGTAGCCGAAAGTAGCTGGCGTGAACAGCGGTGCTGCACTGGTTGTGCTGTTCAGTTTGTTGGTGTATGATCCGCTCCATGCATACGTATAGGGTGCGCCTGCCGATGGCAGTGAGCACATTTGTAAGGTTGTGCTCTGAGCACCGTAGCCGATGTACAGGTTATTATCATTGCCACCCGTATAGGTATTGTTGGTTGGAACAGAACTTACGGTAGCTGTAAATGATGATCCGATGGTGATGGTTTGTGTACTTGTGCTATAGTTACCTGCTGCATCCGTTGCTTTCCAGGTACGGGTGATCTTGTTGCCGCTGGTTACATCAGTGTAGATCACTACAGGTGTACTGCAGGCATCAGTTGCTGTTGGTGTACCGGTGGCCGTTGGCAAGGTCGATGCACCGCAGTTAACTGTTATATCACTTACGTCACTGATGATTGGTTTGGTGTTATCCACAATCGTGATGACCTGCGTTGATGTGGCGATGTTACCCGCCGCATCTTTCGCCTGCCATGTCCTGGTGATCTTGTTGGTACTCACTACATCGCTGTAGGTAACCACCGGTGTGCTGCAGTTATCGGTTGCTGTTGCGATACTGTTACATCCTGCAGGCGTGGTTGATGATCCGCAGCTGATAGTGATATCAGATACATCAGAGATAACCGGTTTGATGTTATCAACAATGGTGATCGTTTGTGCAGCTGTGATAAAGTTACCAGCTGCATCCGTTGCTTTCCAGGTTCTTGTGATCACATTGTTTACCGATGCATCGTTATAGCTGATCGTTACACCGCTGCAGGCATCCGTTCCTGTTGCTGTTCCTGTTGCTGATGGATTGGTTGATGATCCGCAGTTAACAGTAACATTATTTGGTACAGTGATCGTTGGTTTTACATTGTCAACAACCGTAATGATTTGCGTGGATGTGCTGTAGTTGCCTGCTGCATCAGTCGCTTTCCATGTTCTTGTTGTTACATAGCCAGTTGAATTATCACTATACGTAACCGTTGGTGTGCTGCAGTTATCTGTAGCCGTTGCTGTTCCTGTTATTGCAGGAGCAGTTGATGTTCCGCATGCAACAGTTATACTTGCAGGTGCAGTGATTACAGGTTTAGTATTATCTGCAATCGTGATCAGCTGTGTATCTGTATCATAGTTACCTGCTGCATCGGTTGCTTTCCAGGTACGTGTGATCTTATTGCCGTTCACTACATCAGTATAGGTGATCGATACCACAGTACAGTTATCCGTTGCCGTTGCATTTCCGGTTGCTGCAGGAAGTGTTGATGTTCCGCAACTGATCGTGATATCATTTGGTTCAGTGAGTTTTGGTTTGGTATCATCTTTAACGATCACTGTTTGGTTTTGTGTTGTTGTGTTTCCGTTACCATCACTATAGGTCCAATGGATCGTGAATGTACCCTGTGTTGTGTACGTTAACGGATCTGTTGTAGTTCCAGTAATCGTTCCTTTGCAGTTATCACTTGCTGTTGGTTTTGTGGTTACGATTGCTGAACATGTTCCGTATACCGTGTTTAAGTTGCTGACATTAGGTACAGGTGCTTCCACATCAGCGATTTTCACAGTTTGATTCTGTATGCTGATGTTTCCGTTACCATCAGTAAAGCTCCAATGGATAATGTAAGTACCCTGTGTACTGTAGTTTAGCGGATCTGTTGTGGTTCCGATGATCGTGCCTTTGCAATTATCGGTTGCAGTTGGTGCCTGCATCTTCATATTGTTTACATTGTCTACATCATCATCGTGGTCACAACCATGATTATTGTCGAAAGCTCCTCCGAGGAAGTATGAAAGCACACTGTATATCCACTCAGACCAACTGCGACAGTTACAGTTGCTTGTGCGGCAATGGCACACTATGCGGCAGCAATAACAATTATCTGTACAATGTGTACTGTTGATCATCGTGATATTTACTGAGCACTGACCCTCTATCGTTGGCAGGCTCGCCGAGTTTGGTACAGGGGCAACATCATCTTTGACGATCACGGTTTGGTTCTGGTATGATTTATTTCCATAGTTATCCGTATAGGTCCAATGTATACTATAAGTACCCTGAACAGTATAGGTCAACGGATCTGTTGTAGTGCCCGCCGATATTACACCGGAGCATGCATCCGTTGCTGTTGGTTTGGTGTTTACAGTTGCAGAACACTGTCCGGTTACAATTGGCAATACAGATACGGTTGGTACCGGCGGTGTTAGATCTTTCACAACCACTCTTTGTGTTTGGGAAGAAGTGTTGCCGTTACCATCATCAAAACTCCAGGTGATCGTATAAGTTCCCTGCGCTCTATAGCTTGTTGGATCCGGTGTTGTTCCGGTGATCATTCCTGCACAATTATCGGTTGCAGTGGGTGCTGTTACACTTGCTAAACATTCACCTGTTATTGTTGGCAGTGTTGTCACATCAGGTACAGGCGCTGTGACATCCTGTATGATAACTGACTGATCCTGTGTTGCGATGTTTCCATTGCCATCGTCAAAACTCCAGTGAATGATATGTGTTCCCTGTGTGCTGTAGGTTACCGGATCATTTGTTGTTCCTGATATCACCCCGGCACAATTATCCGTTGCTGTTGGTATATCCGTTACAGTTACTGAGCATTCTGCAGTAATGATTGGTAATGCATCATTATCTGCTACAGGGGCTTTGGTATCTTTAACAATCACTGTTTGTATTTGCGTTGATATATTGCCATTGCCATCATCATAAGTCCAGTGAATAACATAAGTACCCTGTGTTGTATATGTCAGTGGATCCGTTGTGGTTGCCGTGATACTACCTGCACAATTATCCGTTGCTGTTGGCGCATTGGCTGAAGGCGTTCCACTACCCTGTCCAGGTGATGAACCTGATGAAGGAGCGGGCGCAGAACCTGATGAAGGTGCTGGCGCAGGACCTGATGCAGGCGGAGCCGCCGCCGAAGATGATAGTGCCGGCTGCGCAGAGCCTGAAGCTGGTGCAGGTGCCGGGCCCGTTGGCTGAGTTGGTGGCTGTGCTCCGCCTTGTGAAGGCGCGGCACTGATGGTTACCGAACATTCGCCCACGATCGCTGGCAGTGTTACAACATCAGGTACCGGCGCCGTTATGTCTTTTACAATCACGGTTTGTGTTTGCGTAGATACATTGCCATTACCATCATCAAAATTCCACGTGATCGTATACGTTCCCTGTTCTGTATAACTGGTCGCATCAAGTGTGGTTCCCACAATCGTTCCTGCACAATTATCTGTTGCTGTTGGTGCTGCAGCACTTGCTGAACACTCGCCTGTTATTGTTGGAAGTATTGCAACATCAGGTACAGGGGTCTCATTATCCGTAACAATGATATTTTGTATTGCAGTTGTTATGTTGTGATTTTCATCCTCTGCTGCCCAGGTAATCACAGTTGTACCTGTTGGATAATCATCAGTTAATGATAATCCATCGTTTCTTGAGCCTGTAACAACAGGTGCACTGCAGTTGTCTGTTGCAACTGGTGTACTGATGTTTATTAGCGCACCACATTTGCCCGCGTCCTTATTTACAGAAATATTTGTGATGATACCAAATACCGGATACTGGTCATCAGTAACGGTTACATTGAACGTGCAATTTGCCGAACTGCAACTATTCGTTGCCGTAATGGTTACTGTGGTCGTTCCTTTATTGAAAGCTAAGCCGGAGCCTGTGCCCGTTCCGTTACCTGTAGTAGCGCCGCTGAAAATGTAACTAAGATCCGGCGCCGGTGTACCTGCTGTTTGAAGCTCGTAGGTGACAACAGCAGTACAGCCATTTGCGTCTGTGGCTTGCGTAATATCAGCTGGGAGGGATGTAAATGCAGCAGGTTCACAACTGTTATTTATCGTTACGGTGAATGAACAATTTGAAACATTATTGTAAGGATCCCTGATCTCGAATGTATTGATGGTTGTTCCGATCGGGAATAAACTTCCACTTGGTAATCCTCCGGTTTGAGTAATTGTGTAATGCCCTGAATTGTCGCTGACTGCTACAGCGTCGAAACCTGCCAGCAAAAATCCTTGCGTGTGAGGAAAGCTGAGACTTGGCAAGCCCTGCACGCCTATTCCGTTTACATCAATTATACCAAAATTGCCATCGCGTTGGTCGGTTACATAAAATTTCCCTTTACCGATATAAATAATGTGACCAATGTTGTTGCCACCTATTTGCCTCAAAGACACATTACTGTTAACAATTGTTTCAGTGAAAGTACTTAAGTCAACCTTTGAGAATATATTATTATTACCACAGTACAACATGAGGTCATCGAAGTTGAAAGCCATAGCGGTTCCCCATGGATTGATAAAATTCATAACACTTGCAGCCTGCGCCGTATGTTTATCTATTTGATAAAGGCAGTCAGGGCAAACGTCAGTATTAGCATCTGCCATCCCGAATAACCTGCCGTTTTGATCAAAGGCCATTGCAGCGATGCCGTGGGTTGTATTTCCGATGACCTTGGCTATACCGGAAGAAAGATCAACAGTTGCAAGCAGCACATTTGAAAAATCAAAGTCAACAACCAAGCCTATATAAACCTGTCCGGAGCTTGGGTCCAGTGCAATGGACTGCACTGTCAAATCACCCGTTAGTCCGGAAATGGTTACTGGCACATCACTAATAACAGATCCGTCATTGCCATTAAATTTCCTCAGCAGGCCACCCCAGATAGCATACAAACTATCGGTATTGAAATTTGCCACGGCATAATTTACAATTGCTCCTGCTAAGCCAGGATCATTAAGCTGAATAATATTTTCATGGCAGGCAATCACTGGTGGCTCAATGTCATGGACCATTACAATGGTCATAGTTGCAGTAGCTGCACACTGGCCCTCATCCGGCGTAAAGGTATAGGTAGTGGTTACTGTATTATCCAATGCTGGAGACCATGTTCCGGTAATACCGTTATTGGATGTTGCCGGCAATGCATCTATTGCTGTACCATAGAAAACAGGCCCAACCTGCGTAAAGGTTGGTGTAACGGGCGCATTCACTGTTACGGTAACCGAGGATGTTATCCCGCACGCTCCTGTATACGTGATCAGGACAGAACCCGCGGAAATACCGGTAACCACACCATTTGCATCAATCGTAGCGATGGCATTATCCCCGCTGCTCCAAACGCCACCCCCATTTTCATTTCCCAGTTGCACCGTGGTTCCCGTACATAAATCGGTTGACCCGTAAATGGGAGCAGCTTCCGTAATTTCATTTACCACCACACTTACCGGAAGAGACGTTACAGCACAACCCGCTTCATTGGTAACTTCCACAGTATAATCTCCTGCCTGGGTTACGGTAATATCCTGCGTGGTTTCTCCATTGCTCCAGTAATAGGAAGTTCCTTCATTTGCATGCAGGATTACAGAACCGCCGGGGCAGATACTTGTATTACCTGATGTGGTGATCGTTGCCTGCGGAGGATCATTTACCGTTACCGTAAAACTTTGCGAAGCAGAACATTCGCCGTTTGAGTTGCTGAATGTGATCACCGCTGTGCCCGTAGCGATACCTTGCAGCGTTACAATATAATCACCGGTTGGCGGCCCCTGCACATTACCACCTCTGGTTCTCTCACGAACCGTTACCGAAACAATGGATGGATCGCTGCTTGTCCATTCACCACCGGGGTCATTACCTCCACGATAAACAGATGCATTAGGTGTACCGATGCAGATATTGGCGGGTAAATGAACAGAAGGAAGTTCAGGCAACGCGTCTATCTCCACAAATAGCGGATCCGAGCTCGCAGAACAGCCTTTGCTGCTGGTGGTGACAGTATAGTAATCCGCCGAATTTTCGTTGGAGATGGTAATGGAGCGAGTAGTGTCTCCATTGCTCCACAAATAGGAATCGCCCTCCGGTGCTGTCAGGGTTACGGAACCGCTGCAGATGGTTGTTGGTCCGTCGGCTGCGATCGTGGCTGATGGTAATGCATTTACGGTGACAAACAGAGTGTAGGTCGTTGAAACTCCGAGATCGTTGATAAAGGTATAGCTGATGGTGGTAGTGCCAGCTATTATCCCGGTAACCAATCCATTTTTGTCGATAGTTGCAACTGAAGGCATACTGCTATTCCAGGCACCATTGGTTTCTGTAACACTCAGTTGTGTAGTGGCATTCGTGCAAATTATTGGATTACCTGAAATTCCACCGTATAGTTCTGAAGAAGAAGATATACCTGTATAAACACCATCCCCACCGGCTATAAGCACTTTTCCATTCTGTAACAATGTTGCGGTATGGTCCTCTCTGTCAAAACTCATATTTTCCGCTGAAGTCCAGGCACCTGTTATTGGATCATACAATTCGGAAGACGATAAATAATAACCAAAAATACCGTCGTCTGGCCGATAATCGTAACCACCGCTTACGAGCACCTTGCCATCTAGCATCAATGTTGCCGTAAAATACGTCCTGGCGCTGCTCATGTCGCCGGTTGCGTCCCAAATGCCTGTAAGCGGATCGTACAATTCAGAAGATAATAGTGATATGTCATCACGCTGATTATAACCACCTGCTACCAACACTTTTCCATTCGGTAACAGCGTTGCTGTTGCGTTATATCTACCAGCCGTCAAATTCCCCGTTGCGGACCAGGTGCCCGTTGACGGATCATACAATTCTGATGAGAAGTAATATGGTTCATCGTACGATACCGAACCACCCGCTACCAACACTTTACCATTCGGCAGGAGCGTTGCAGTATGATCCGATCTCCCGACTATATTGTTTCCGGTATACATCCAGGTACCCGTTGAAGGATCGTATAATTCTGAAGATGGTGATCCCCCGGGATCACCCCCAGATACCAGCACTTTGCCGTTCTGCAACAATGTCGCTGTATGTAAATACCTATCTGTAGACATACTGCCCGTTGCCGACCATTTACCCGTTGACGGATCGTAGAGTTCCGCAGATGATAATAACGCCGCGTCGGAAGAACCGCCGGCTACCAGCACTTTACCATTTGGTAACAAAGTGGCTGTATGTAAATACCTATCTGTAGACATACTGCCCGTTGCCGTCCATTTACCCGTTGTCGGATCGTAGAGTTCCGCAGATGATAATACCCCCGCGTCGGAAGAACCGCCGGCTACCAGCACTTTACCATTTGGTAACAAAGTGGCTGTATGGTAAGTCCTGCCAGTAATCATATTTCCGGTTGACGTAGTGGAAGACGTCTGCCCGAGACAAAGGCTTGTACTTAGCAATACAATAAACAACAATAACGTGCGGGTAAAATTCTTGCTCATGGCAATCAGTTTTGGCGTTGATAATAAAGGCGGATATAGGAGGATTCAGGAATACGTTGGTATTCTCACAGGAGTACACAAGTTTACCATGGTTAAGCATCACAAACCTGCCAAAGACCCTCAGAGAACTGCCAAATGTGTTCAGAAAACCGCCAGAAAACAGGAAAATCTGCGAAGAACACTCAGAAACCTGCCAGGATCGTGTACTGTGAGAAGAAGACCTTAGAATATAGCGGCGTGATCGTCATTGCTAGGAACGAAGCAATCTGTGCTTCGAACTGCAGAGTTCTTTAATATCGGAACACGGATTGCTTCGTTCCTCGCAATTGACGACGGCCCTAATACTAATACTAAACAGGTTTAAAAAAAATCAGTCGGCCGTTTGCCAAAGCGCTCGTAGAACTGGCGGGCGAAATAATTCGGGTTCTCAAAACCTACCTGCTTTGTTACGTCTGTCAATTTATGGATGGTGCCGCCCAGCAGCAATTCGTAAGCTTTCTGCAAGCGCACTTCTTTTACCAGTTGCGCAGGTGTACAACCGGTGAGGTTTTTGGCAAGACGGTACAATTGCCGTTCACTCATGTTCAATTCATAGGCGAGGTCATAAACGGACACCTCCATGGTACGCAACCTTTTCAGCACAAAAACAGTCACCTGCTCCCTGAATGTTTGGGCCTCGGCACTTTCCACAGATATATCATCCGGCTCTGCAGGTGTGGTTTCAAACCGGCGTCGCTCTTCCTGGTTGTAAAGCAGGTTGTATACCCTTGCACGCAATTCGGGTGCATGAAAAGGTTTTACGATATAATCATCTATACCCAGCCGCAATAGGTTCAATTGGTTCTTTGTATCGGCCAGGGCAGTAAGCGTGATAAGCGGTATTTTTTTATGGGCGTCTGAATTTTTCAGGTGCGTGATCAGTTCTTCTCCATTCATTTCCGGCATCATCAGGTCGGTGATCACAAGATCGGCCTTGTTTTCTTTCAGCCAGTCAAGCGCATCTCTTCCATTGCATGCTTCGGCGAGATCCACTTTTCCTGACAATACTTCGCGCAGGTAATAACGCATCTCTGCATTGTCTTCCACGATCAGCACGGTTTGTTTGGATGCGAACTGTTCCCAGGCTTTATCGGGCAATTCAGTAATCACATGATCAACTGCCGGTTGTTGAACAGCTTGTGAAACGACCGGAAAACGCAAAGTAAAAGCGGTGCCCAGGTCCCTTGAACTGGTAACGTCTACCGTTCCGCCCATGAGTAATGTAAACTCCTGCACGAGGCTAAGTCCTATACCAACGCCTTCCGCTTTTGGTGTGTTTGTATTACCCTGGTAAAAACGTTCGAACACGTGCGGCAGGTCTTCGCCTTTAATACCGGCGCCTGAATTGGCGATCATAAAAATGAATTCTTTGCCGTCATCAGACAACAAAGCTGAAGCTTTTATCCAGCCGCCGGGCTCGTTGAACTTGATGGCATTGTACACGAGATTGTTCACCACTTTTTCGAGCATCCTTTCATCAACCGATACACAAACGCCGTGTGTCCCTGCTTCCCGGTAATTGAGTGATAAGTTTTCTTTCGCGATAAATGTTTCAAAAGCATGCACCATTCTGTTCAATAAGGGAGCTATCTCCCTGTTGTCAAGATTCATCTTCGCTTCACTCGTTTCCAATCTTGAGAGGTCGAGAATTTCTTCCACCATGTACTGGAGTTTGCGGCTGTTGTTGTAAGCAATATCCAGTTGCTGATCCTTATTGTCAGTACGATCTTTCATCAGTTCCATCATACCACTGAGAAGTGTTACCGGCGTGCGAAGTTCATGACTGATATTGGCGAGGAAGCGTGTTTTCATATCCGCAGCATGCGATAACTCGGCAGTGAGCGCATCTTTTTGCACCAATGATTCCTGGAGGTTTGCAGCCAATGCATCGGCCTTTTCTTTTTCCTGGCCCAGCCTTTTGTTGGCCTGCTTTTGCGAAATATAATTTCGCCATACAAGTGCCGCCACCAAACCAAGCAGGCACAGGCCGATGCCATACAACCATCTATCCCTTTTAGTACCTGCCTCCTGCACTTTGTTGATGGCTATCTGGCGGTCTTTCAGATCCGCTTCACGCCGCGTTTCTGCAGCCGAGACTTTCAGCCTTGTATCTTCTGAGATTAATGAATCCTTAAGTGCATCATGCTCCCGGTAATAGTGGAATGCCTGCTCATATTGCCCCGTTGCAGCCAATGCGTTCGCCAGCCGCAATGCAATGTTGGTGGGTATGAAATGCGGATTGCGTTCATGTACATGGTGAGCTTCAGTATAATAATAGATAGCTTTTGCCAGGTTTTGCTGCCTGTTCGCAGCTAAGAGGCTGTCGGGATGTAGCCTGGTAATATTGTCATTGGCAGCGGTGAAGTAAATATGGCCCATATCGCTCAGCGCAAAAGCCAGTTTATAATTGTCTTCATGCAGCGATTGAAAAAGCCGGACGGAAGCAGATGCATACACCAGCGCTTTGTTATAATCCCGCAGCCCGAGGTACGCATTGCCAATATTGGATAAAGTGATACCAGTTCTGTCTATCGGGCCATTTTTTTCAAAATACTGCAATACGGGAATCTCATATTCCAGCGCTTTGGAGAAATTACCCAGCTTACCATATGTTTCTCCCAGGTTGCTTCTTGTGCGTGCGGTATTAAATGCATCTTTTATTTTTTCATTTTCTCCGAGTGCGCGTTCAAAATAGATAAGGGCCTGGTCGAATCGCTCCATATTGTAATAATGTCCTGCAATAACATCCAGTACCGCGGCAACATGGCTTTTGTCATCAAACTGTTCAAATATTTTTAAGGCTTTTACCAGGTCACCCATGTTGCCATTGTATCCTGCTACACCTCCTCCTATCCGGTAGAGACATAAAGCCTCACCGTATTTATCGCCAATCTGTTCGGCAAGTTGCAGACCTGCGCGGGCATAGACGTTTGCAGAATCATTAAACAACCAGCTGTACTCGGATGCGACCTGGTATAATATTCTTACTTTGACTGTATCCTGCCTGTTGCTGTGATTATTTGTGAGAAGGTTGAGTAAGGAATCCAGTTTGTGGCGCCCTTGTCCATGAGACAAAGAAAAAACAGGAAGCAATAAGAGCAGGAGTATTTTTCGCATGGAGCACTAAACCAACAAAATAAAGTAAAATAGTGTTTTGTTTCGCCGGATATCAGTAAAATTTCCATTGTTACACCCCTGTCAAACTCGCGATGTAATATTATATTGTTGGCTATTTTACCAGGTCGGCCGCATGTGATTTTATAAGCAGTAATACATCAGTTGATTTTTCATCAAATAGTGTTGCAATTAATTTCAGATCATCCGGGAAATGATTCGAAAAAAATCCATTACGGTTCACTAGCACAACACTGAAAGCCTTACAAGTCAATGATTTGTGAGGCTTTTTCGTTTATGGGGTAAACAATAGGTAACCATTCTTGGGTTATAATAATGCCATAGATAGTAACCCGGCACTTGCATTCAACCCCATTGCCCAGGCGTCAAAAAAGAAAAGCACATGAGTGTATGTTTACTCATGGCTTTTCTACTGTTAGTTAGTTTTCTTTTTTAATCCCTATCCGTTACAGGTTCCATAATGTAGCTGTATCGATATTGTTTGTCTTTTAATAAAAAGGGTTCATGCGGGTAAGCACCCCAGCTGTTGTCGCCGCCAACGCCTCTTTGTTTCAGGTCAATGTGAAGGGTAATGAAATTCCGTTCGTTAAGATCTGATGGATGCTGGTTTTTTTTAGACATCCCAGGATCAAGGTCCTCATCGGCATAAGGCAACGCACTAAAGCTGATCGGTTGTGTTCCTGTAATTTTCAATCCCACATTCTTTTCATTATACAGTTCAACCCAACGGACATCGGTGCGGTATCCATTTTCCTGGGGTCGGATGTAATTGCTGACGAATTGATCTTTTAACTGCTGTTCGTACACACCCACAAAAGCCGCAGTGTTCCTGTCCTGGTAATTTTCCCATGGGCCGCGACCGTAGAACCGGATATTAGTTTGCGTTTTGGGCAATTGCAAACGCATGCCGAACCTGGGCATTTCAGGTAATGAATTATTTCCCATGTCGATTGACGCCTCGACCTTCACTGAGCCATTATTCATGATAAGGTAATTGGTAGTGTAAATTGTATTGATGTCTGTGAGCAATGTCTTTACCTCTATCGGTAAGCCATCACCAGATTGATCGCCCACTGTAACAGAAATTACCTTCTGGTTTGTAGCTGCGTTTCGCCAAACGCTTAATCGCTCTGGCATCTGGTTGCCAAAATCATTGTCCGTTGGCGCTCGCCAGAAGTAAGGGTCCGGAAAACCATTGATGATTGAAACCCCTTTAAAGGTATAAGACATCATTTTTCCTGAACGCGTGTTGAACCTGCCGGTAATGTCGCCCATTGTAAACTGTAAGCTGTTTGCATTTTTTGTGATTTCAAGCTTATTTTCACTTTTTGTTTTCGTAGTGAAAAATTGATTCGTATTACTACCGAACTGTTCCCTTGCTACTTCGTGCCCGGCGGCAATCAGCTCATTATTTTTTCTTGTATAAGCGAAGACACTCAGCATGTATTCTGCATCGGTATTAACAGGGGGAATGTTTAATTGTACGTCTTTCTGCGTTCCTTCGACAGCTTGAACATCAAAATTGCCACGGCTGATCTCGGTTCCATTTTTTTGGAGAATCCATACAAAAGCATAACCTGAGAGATCACTGAAACTAAAATTATTTTCAACGGTGATCAACCCTTTCTGCCAGTTTTTATCTTTGAAAATAATATCCTGGTAAACTTTTTTTACTTCATTGATTCCGGGATGTACCGTTCTGTTGGCTGCGATCAACCCGTTGGCGCAAAAATTTTCGTCATTGTGTAATTGGCCCGACCCAAGATCCCCGCCATAGGCCCAGAACGTTCTGCCGTTGGCATCTTTGGTTTTCATTCCTTGGTCAACCCAATCCCAGATAAATCCGCCCTGCATGTGCGGGCTGCTTTTGATGATGTCAAAATATTCCTGAAAATTGCCGTTGCTGTTTCCCATCGAGTGCGAATATTCACACATAATGTAGGGACGCGTTTTTTTCGTATCAGCAGCATATCGTTTCATGTTGTTCATCCCGGGATACATCGGGCAAACGATATCTGTGTTCCAGTCCTCTCCCGCCTGCTCAAACTGAACAGGGCGTGACTTGTCTGTATTCTTTATCCATTGATATGCATCATGAAACACCTTTCCGTTACCGCACTCATTGCCCATGCTCCAGATAATGATGGATGCATGGTTTTTATCCCTTTCGACCATCCTTTGTATCCTGTCCATAAATACAGGCTCCCACGAGGGCAGGTAAGCCGGGTGTTTGGTACTGTCGAAATAGCCTTGCAGGGAAGCGCCCATTCCATGTACTTCAATGTTGGCTTCATCCACTACATACAGACCATATTTGTCACAGAGATCAAGCCACATCGGATCATTCGGATAGTGTGATGAACGGACAGCATTGATGTTGTACTGCTTCATCAGTTGGATATCTTTTATCATCAGGGCTTTTGTGGGAACATGCCCGAGCACCTCGTCATGCTCATGCCTGTTCACGCCGTGTACCATGATCTTTTTACCATTGACCAGCAACTGCGCATCTTTGATCTCTACTTTCCTAAAGCCGATTTTTCGTGCGGTGACATCGAGTATATTTCCTTTGTTATCCAGTAAACTGATCACGATATCATAAAGATTCGGGGTTTCCGAACTCCATTTGGCAACGTTTTTAATACTGCCTGATAGGCCAGCCATTCCTTCTTTCAGTTTTGCTGTTTGTATAAATACCTGCTGATTGTTTTTATCAAGGACCGAAACGGAGATACTCAACTCTTTTTTCGCCGGGTTCGCTACACTTATTTCCGCAGAAAACAAACCGTTGCTATAGCTTGCATCAAGATCGGGATGCAGCGTAAAATCATTGATGGATTCTTTGCCGGATGCAGACAGGTAAACATCCCTTTCAATGCCTGTTATGCGCCAGAAATCCTGGTCCTCAAGATAAGATCCATCGTGCCAACGGAATACCTGTACGGCAAGTGCGTTATTGCCTTTTAGAAGAAATTTTGTAATATCAAATTCTGCCGGGGTTTTACTCGCTTTCGAAAAGCCCACTTCTTTCCCATTCACATAAACATACATTGCACCGGTAACCGATCCGAAATACAGCACCACATTTTTATTTGCCCATTCAGCAGGGATAGAGAATGTTCTGCGATAGGTTCCAACGGGCGCAAAAGCATGATCGATAAAAGGTGGATTTTTAGGAAAAGGATAAACGATGTTGGTATAGATGGGGATACCAAATCCGTTCAGTTCCCAGTTTCCCGGAACAGGTATGGTCTTCCATGCACCATCATTGTAACCGGGTTTATAAAAATCAACAGGCCTTTTTTCCGGCACATCGGTATAGTTAAACTTCCATGTGCCATTCAACGAAAGGTACCAGGGGGAAAGGCTGAAATCATTTGTCAATGCAAGTTTTTCGGATGGATAGTGCATGAACGTTGCATGCGCAGGCATTTTATTGATGTCAACTTTTTTTTCATTTTCCCATTCGGTGTAGGTAAATGATTGCGCACCGCAACGGAGAGCGATGCTGCAGGCTATGAGCAGGAAGATTTTTTTCAATTTAATTTGAAGTTAGGATGGAAAAATTGTCAGGGATTCAAATTAAGCTTTTCTCCCGAATGCCGAGGTTAGTGGTTCTACCGACTAAGCGGAACGATTCCGCGTGCTGGTGGATTGGATCTGCGTGCTGGTGGAGCGGATCCTCTTACTTACGGACCGCATCTGTGTGCTGGTGGATCGGATACTCTTACTATGCGGACCGCATCTGCGTGCTGGTGGATCGGATCCTCTTACTATGCGGACCGGATCTGTGTGCTGGTGGATCGGATCCTCTGACTATGCGGACCGCATCTGCGTGCTGGTGGATCGGATCCTCTTACTATGCGGACCGGATCTGTGTGCTGGTGGATCGGATCCTCTGACTATGCGGACCGCATCTGCGTGCTGGTGGATCGGATCCTCTGACTATGCGGAGCGCATCTGCGTGCTGGTGGATCGGATCCTCTGACTATGCGGACCGGATCTGCGTGCTG
>JAZKBI010000005.1:232209-233822 GCA_040388705.1 Bacteroidota bacterium
GTGCTGGTGGATCGGATCCTCTGACTATGCGGACCGGATCTGCGTGCTGGTGGATTGGATCCTCTGACTATACGGACCGGATCTGAACGCAAATAGCTGTTCGCATTGATAAACGCAGGTTTAAGAAGAGGTTGCACTCCTGTGGATCAGCGCACATTTGGAGGTCGGAAATTTCATTTTGCAAAATCCGATTGCACAGACCTCCTTGGGTTCGTCGCTTTTGTTCACTTTTGTCTGTTGTTGCAAATTTTGTTTATTTGTACGTTTCAGGCTGGGGTTTATATTCTGAATAGTTAATAACTGTTTTTCCATCGAAAAGATAGAGACCTGTTTCTCTCGTACCCACCCAAACATTTCCAGTTTTATCTTCCAAAATTGACCAAACCCCTAAATTGGGTAGTCCATCTTTTGTTGTAAAAGGAGTGAAAGATTTACCATCGTAACGGCTAAGGCCCGCACCTCCAAACCAAAGGTTTCCCTTTTTGTCTTCGATAATTCGGGTAACCATATCACCGGATAAGCCATCTTTGCTTGTAAAACTTGTAAATGATTGGCCATCATACCGGTAGACCCCACCCCAGTTGCTGAACCAGATATTCCCGTTTTTGTCTTGCAATTGGGGCCATGCCCAATTATGAGCTTTGGGCCTTGGCCCATTTTGAAATAATTCCTTTAGTTTAATGTTGGTTACAGATTCACCATCATAACGATACACACCTTCAGTACCTCGTCCACCAAACCAAATGTTACCTGCTTTATCTTCTAAAATATATTCCGAATTATTGTTACTGCTCGCAAAGCCACCTGCGGCCTTAGTGATGGTAAACGGAGTAAAAGACTTGCCATCGTATACATAAACACCATCAATGGTTGCGAACCATAGTTTTCCGCTTTTCGCCTGCATGATACTGAATACCCAATGCGAGTTGCGATATAAGTCACTCTTGTTAGGGGTAAAGTTTTTTGGTAAAGGAATCTCGATTTTGGTAAATGTTTTACCATCGTACAAACAAAGCCCCGCTGTGGTACCTATCCAGATTTTACCATCTCTATCTTCCAGCATGCAAAAAATATTATTACTGATCAGGCCATCGGCCACTAAAAACCGGCTAAACGATTTTCCGTCATATTTATAAAGGCCGTTTTCTGTGGTACCGAACCAAAGGTTACCGGCTTTGTCCTGCAGGCTACATTGAACATTGCCGTATCTGGGCGAGCCGATGGTTTTTGTAAGTTTGGGATGTTCCTTTTCTTTTGGTAAGTCTTTTTTAACTTGGCCGTTGCAGGCGATGCCAACTATTAATAATGTGAGAAAAGTAAAAACCAGTATGTATTTCATAATTTCTTTTAATTACTTAAAAATTTCAAAAACCTAAAAGATTTTGTACCGGAATGGAATAGCATGATCTGACTTAGTTGAAGTCTTTTAAGGATTCAGAAGTCTATTTTTTTGCTACAATCTTTATTTATTGATTACTAATGCGAACCTGCCTTTGTCGGCAGACAGGTCAAGGGTTGAAATTGCAATAAGAGGAAGATTGCAGAGGCGTAGCCTCGATACATTTTGTAGCAACGGATTTTAATCCGTTGATCAAAAGACAGCAAATTCCGTG
>JAZKBI010000006.1:0-235513 GCA_040388705.1 Bacteroidota bacterium
ATATAAGCATTTTTTTTCTTGCCTGATGCAGCACATACCTTTACATAGGAGGAGCAAACTATATCGAAGCATCCGATCCATTAGGCAAGGCAGATGAATTGATGAAATTAAAAATTTCCCGCCGGGAAGCAAAAGAATCCGTCCATTGGTTAAAATTGGTCTTAACTTATGATGAGCAGGAATTGGAAAAGGAAAGAATAGATTTGATATCAGAAGCAGACCAAATAAAAAGAATACTATCTGCCGTCATTTTAAAACTTAATTAAGCCCTTCATAGTGATCTTTGCACTTTGAGCCACCCCTTGAACCTTGCAACTTGATTCTTGTATCTTGAATTCATATTTCCATTAACTTTGTTTTTTAATGAAACTATCTACCAAACATCTTCTTGGTATCAAAGATCTCAATAAAGAAGATATCCAGTTAATTCTCTCCACTGCACAGCAATTCAAAGAAGTTTTACAAAGGCCGGTTAAGAAAGTTCCATCGTTACGTGATGTGACTATTGTGAATCTCTTTTATGAGAATTCAACGCGCACGCGTATGTCATTTGAACTGGCTGAACGCAGGCTCTCGGCTGATGTGCTCAATTTTGCTGCCAGCAGTTCTTCCTCAGCCAAGGGCGAGACTTTGCTTGATACCGTGAATAATATCTTAAGCATGAAAGTGGATATGGTGGTGATGCGTCACAGCGCTTCCGGTGCGCCGCATTTTCTTGCCAAACATATTCCCGCCGCTATCGTAAATGCAGGCGACGGGATCAATGAACACCCTACACAGGCTTTGCTGGATGCCTATTCCATGCAGGAAAAATTGGGTAAGCTGGAAGGATTGAAAGTGGCTATTATCGGTGATATTATGCATAGCCGGGTTGCGCTGAGTAATATGTACCTGTTGAAAAAAATGGGAGCGGAGATCATGGTAGCAGGCCCGCCAACGTTGATTCCCAAATACATTGCAGAAGCATTGGGTGTGCGCGTTGAATACAACCTGAAGAAAGCTTTGCAATGGTGTGATGTAGCCAATGTGCTGCGCATACAACTCGAGCGCCAGAACCAGCCTTTATTTTCTTCGCTGCGCGAATACAACCTGGCATATGGCATCAAAAGAAAAATGCTGGAAAGCCTCGGAAAGGATATTGTGATCATGCACCCGGGACCAATCAATCGTGGCGTAGAACTGGACAGCGATGTGGCAGACGGCCCTTACTCAATTATTCTTAACCAGGTTGAGAATGGCGTAGCAGTAAGAATGGCCGTACTTTACCTATTAGTTGACCGCGAAAACTAATTAACACGAATTAATGGACACGAATTAATAGGCACAAATTAATGGACACGAATTAATGGTCACGAATTACACGAATTAGCACGAATTTGGCCTCGTTCATGTGATTGGCCCAATTTGTATAATTAGTGCTTTTAATTCGTGTAATTCGTATTTTACAAATTCGTGTTTTTCAAATTCGTGTAATTCGTGTTTTCTAAATTCGTGTATTTATGAGAATCTGCCTTTTCCCAGGAACCTTTGACCCTGTTACACTCGGTCATATCGATATCATCAACCGCGCGATACCGTTGTTTGATAAGATCTATGTGGGTATCGGTATCAACTCCTCCAAAAGTCCCATGTTCAGCGCAGAACAGCGGATGGAATGGTTCAGGGAAATCTATAAAGATGTGCCAAACGTAGAAAGTGTGATCTATGATGGATTGACGGTGAACTACTGCAAAACGATCAACGCGCATTTCATTCTGCGCGGCATTCGATACGTTAGCGATTTTGAATACGAGAAAACTATCGCCGATGCCAACCGCACTCTCGACCCGGGTATAGAAACCATCTTCCTTACCGGCGAGCCTAAATATACTTCCGTAGCATCAACGATTGTCCGCGATATCATCCGCAACGGCGGTAATGCTTCACCTTTTTTACCGGAAGTGGTAAACGCCTCCCTCCAAAACCACAAATCATAAGCCGCGCAATAAAACAAGTTTCCGACCGCTAATAATTAATAACCCCAAACCCCAAACCCCAAACCCCAAACCCCAAACCCCAAACCCCAAACCCCAAACCCTAAACCCTACATGTCCATCTGGCACAACAAACAATTATCCCTCGCAAGTTTCGACGGCCTTGGCAAACAAACCATGGGTGAATATATCGGTATTCGATTTTCCGAAGTGGGGGATAATTATTTAAAGGCTACTATGCCCGTTGATCATCGTACGATACAACCCTATGGGTTGTTACACGGCGGCGCTTCGGTAACATTAGCTGAAACATTGGGCAGTGTAGGCGCAGCAATGGTCATCGATCCCGAACAATATATTTGTGTAGGGCAGGAGATCAATGCGAATCATATTCGTGGGGTAAAAAGTGGTGGCATGGTAACAGGTATCGCCACACCTGTACATATCGGCGCTAGTTCACATGTATGGGAGATAAAGATCTATGATGAAGCGGAAAAATTAGTTTGCATAAGCAGGTTGACGGTGGCGATATTGAAGAAGCGATAAGAAGTCCATAGACGATAGTCCATGGACCATGGTCTATCGTCTATGGACTATCGACTATCTCAACTCCTCTATCATCAAATTCCTCCACCTCACTTTTATCCCCCCGCCATCATGTATCTGCAAAGCAATAAATCCTTCGCCTTTCCCGATCTTTTCATCTTTTAATTCGATCATCGGGTGGCCATTGAGCCAGGTCTTTACTTCATCACCATTCACTGATAATTTCATCGTGTTCCATTCGCCCATTTTGAGCCATTGCTCGTCCTCGGATTTGGGTTTTATCAGCCAGCCACGTCCGTACGATTCATAAATACCGCCGCTGTTTCTACCGGGAGGTGCTACTTCGCATTGCCAGCCACTGATCTTCACGCCTTCAATGGAAGAACGGAAGAATATACCGCTGTTGCCATTGGCCTCCTGTTTGAACTCGACTGTGAGAATGAAATTCTTGTAATTCTTTTTGGTGGAAAGATAACCGTATTGTTTATCCGGACCGCTTTCGCAGATCAGTTCACCATTCTCAACATACCATTTTTCGGTTCCGTTGATCGTCCAGTTGTTGATGTCTTTGCCGTTGAAGATGGGGGTTGCTTTTTGGGCGTGGCTCAGGAAGGAGAGGCAGGCGAGTAAAAGGGTGAGGGTGTATTTCATATTCATATATTTTAGATACTGGATACTGGATACTGGATGCTAGATACTGGATACCTCTTGTGCAGTTCCGCCATCCAGTATCCAGCATCCAGCATCCAGCATCCAGTATCCAGTCTGTATAGTCTGTGGCAATATAATTAAAGCTCCGCTTTCCTGATCACATCCACCACATTCGCATAACTGTTCAGTAAACAGGCTTCCATCTCATCGCCGCTAACCCATTTTATTTCAGTTATATCCTCTTCTGTTTGAGGTGTTAATTTTTCTTCGCCGCGCGCGCGCATAGCGTACCAGTGGGTTTCTTTGATCACATCTTCCTGCAGGTATGTATCAAAGTATTCGTGGTAACCGATATCGATCAATTCGCCGCGCTCTACCTGGGTGAGCCCGGTTTCTTCCATCACTTCCCGCAGGGCACATTCCTCTATCGTTTCGCCCTCATCTAATTTTCCCTTGGGAAGATCCCATTTGCCGCGCCGGAAGATCATTAATAATTTTCCTTTGCCATTCAACACCAATCCTCCACCTGCAATAATTTTTGTCTTACTCATTGTACATCAAATGTGAACACAATTTCCCTCCCCACAAAATTGTGGGGACCAAAATTCCAAAATGGTTTTACATTCGCTCCATGACAAACGAGAAAGCCGTTGCTGAGAAATTGCTGCAGGTAGCAGCTGTTAAATTGAGTCCTGATAACCCCTTTACCTGGGCCAGCGGCTGGAAGAGCCCTATCTACTGTGATAACCGAAAAGTATTGTCGTTCCCTTTTGTGCGTGATTTTATTAAGAGTGAGTTGTGCAACGTAGTTTTTGAACATTTCCCGCAGGCAGAAGTGTTGGCAGGCGTGGCAACTGCCGGTATTCCCTGGGGTGCAATGGCGGCTGACCAGTTAAAACTTCCTTATATCTATGTGCGGCCCAAACCCAAGGAACACGGGCTTGGCAACCAGATTGAAGGCTATTACACGCCCGGGCAACGGGTATTGGTGATCGAGGATCTGATATCTACCGGCAAAAGCAGTTTGCAGGTAGTGGATGTATTGCGTAATGCCGGTGTAGAAGTGGTGGGCATGGTCTCCATTTTTACCTATGGTTTTACAGCAGCGGATAAAGCTTTTGCCGATGCCAAAGTTCCCTATCGTTCGCTTACGGATTATACACACCTGATCAGCCTGGCGGTTGAAAAAGGGCAGGTATCCGCGGAAACGGAAGCCTTGTTGCTGCAATGGCGCACCGATCCGGCTAATTGGCAGGGAATTTGACCATAGAACCGAAAATAATGATTATATGAAACGAATATTGTTAGGACTGGCGCTTGTGGTCGCTTCCTGTTACACACTACAGGCGCAGCAGGTGGGGCCCCAATGGGTAACGATTAAATCAGGCAATCTGAAATGCTGGGAGTGCAGGGATGCGCTGGATAAATACCTGCTGAAGGAAAAAGGTATCACCGAAAGCGGGATCCTCCAGTGGAAAACAAACCTTTTGCAGGGAGAGATTAAAATCCAGTATTTGCCAGATAAGATCAATCCCGATGGCCTCCGTACCACGCTCAATAACGCAGGGTTTGACGCCGATACCGAAAAAGCCGAGCCTGAAGCATACAAAAAGATCCCGCCACCCTGCAAACGCGCCGAAGACGGCGGCGGGCCACAGAAGGGGAAACCGTGCCACGTTGCTCCGCTTAATTAATAATTTATAGTAAATAGTTAATAATTGGAAGTGCGCAACCTAGCGTTTGCATTTCTAAGAAGAAAAGCAGGAAGCCGCTCAATTTTGAGCGGTTTCCTGCTTTATGCCTAATTATTAATGCGAATCAAGGGTTGACGAGAGCCATCACCCTCTGCAATTCCCCTGATATTGCAATTTTCAATCCATGATTCGCATAATTAATACGATCATGGTTGAAAAGAAAGATTTCCGATCCGGCATATACTCTTTTTACATGCTTTGCCGGCATTAGGAAGTTAAGAAAATTTTACGCAAAGACGGCAGCAGAGCAAAGATCTAAGAAAACCGTTAGCGCATGAGCCCTGAAACCTGGGGCTGCCCTGGTTTCGATATTTCTTCGGGGTTCATTCGGGCCTGATTGTATGTTCCAACACAGGTCTAACACAGTTCCAACACATTTTTATATGATTATGTATAAGAACTGTATCTTAAATATGTTTTAAGTATGTTATATTTATTTACCTGGTACGAGGCAGGTGCGGATAAAAGCCGGACTGGCTGACTGGGGTAATCAGGAGTTATGATTTAGCAATTGGGTTGCGGCTATGCAAAACAGCATTCCCAATTGCTAGTTATGCCAATCTAGTGTTGACGCGCAACGCCTCTTCAATTCTCCTGATATTGCAATTTTCAACCCTTGATTTGCATTATTAACTACTCACTATAAATTATTAATCAAAACAGGCTCAGCTTGTGCCTCGCCGAATAATCAAACGGCACCGTTGCAAAAAATCCCGCTTTTCCCACCCTTGTTGTTCCTTTTACGTTTATGAGCACTTCCTGGCTGAACAGCAGATTCAGGCCATTCTTGAGGACAGATTTCATGTCTACTACGATCTTTGAAGGCAGATCGAATTCCGACATGCGGGGGATATGCATCAGCGTATCGAGCTGGAATTTCCCGAGGAAGTTATTATCGATATACACATCGCAATCCACTTTTTTGAGATCCACCCCAAAACCGTTGGGGTTGTAGTACACAAGATCCATGGCCAGGATGGTCTTATCAAACCCCATATTCTCGATCTTAATATTCTTCACGTCCCGGTAATCAAATCCCTGGGGTTTTGAACAACTGGCCAATAAAGCAATTACTAAGGCGAATAAGAGGAGCTTTTTCAAGTTGATGTATTTGCCTGCAAAATAGGAGAGACTGGCGGATTTTCAATTTCCTATATTTGCATTTAACAGATCTTTCCTGCTAAAAATATTAGGTTTTTTGGCGAAAAAATGAAATAAAAATGTAACTAATATTTATAGTTCTTTAATGTTTTCATTAATAATTATTAATCAATTAGTTGCAGATAGTATTGAAATATTTATAATCATATAAAACGTCAAAAATAGCTCCATTTTTGCCATTCTTAAACATGTCAAATAATATTCGTAATTTAGAACACTTAATCATTGATATTCAATATTTTGGAACAATCAATTATATAAACACTTTGTTTCAATATTCAAATATTAAAATTGAACAATATGAAAGCTACCAAAAAATGAGTTTTCGCAACCGGTGCATGGTTGCCGGGAGCAATGGGGTGGTTAATTTGTCGGTTCCGCTGGAAAAAGGGCGGGGACAAAAAGAGCTGATGAAAGATGTCAGGATCAGTCATTCAGCCAACTGGCAACTGCAACATTGGCGAACCATTGAATCCTGTTACAGCCGTTCTCCGTTCTTTGAATTTTACCGGGACGCGGTTTGGGGCTTGCTGGAAAAGAAGGAAACTTTCCTGTTGGACCTGGACCTATCGATCCTTGAATGGCTGAAATCTGTCCTCAAAATGCAGTACAGTTTATCCCTGACGGATACCTACCTGAAAGAGCATCCACCGGAAGTTATCGACCTGCGTAATACCGAGTTTCCCAAAAACTACCAGGACAGGCTCCCGGATCTGCGGTATACACAGGTATTTGAAGACAGGATCGGCTTTGTGCCGAATCTTTCTATACTTGACTTGCTTTTCTGCTATGGGCCATCAGCAAAACCACTGCTGGAGCAAAATAGAAGTTCTGGTTTTTAACGGCAAGGGAGCCAATTTTTGTGATCAAAATAAATTCCCGATGATCCTATTCTGTAAATGACCTTAAAATTTTGGTGCACGGACAACATTCTGCCGTTTTAATGACTCTTAAAGCGGCTGTTTTGCAGAGATGCCTTACTTTCAACGTTCTGTTTATCAAAACATTGGCCGATTAACCCCCATGAACCTGAGATGAAGAGTACCCGTTTGCTGTTTTGCTGTTTCCTGCTCCTGGGTCATTTCATCAGTATTGGCCAGAATTTTTCAAATAAGGGGAAGGATTTCTGGTTGGGGTATGGGTATCACCAGGCCATGTCGAATGGATCAGGGGGCATTTTAGCTAACGGTGGTGGGCAGGAGATGGTTCTGTATTTCACTTCAGATAAGAACGCAAATGTCACGGTAGAAATTCCATCACTGAATTATAAACAGCAGTATACAGTTCTTGCAAATCAAATTACTGAGACTTCTGTATTTCCTAAAACAGGTGCGTTTGACAGTAAAATTTACGATACGGGATATTTTAACCGCGGTATTCATATTTACAGCGATGCTGACATTGTTGCGTATGAACATATTTATAACGCCTCGGTTTCGGGAGCCACATTATTGTTTCCTACCAACACGCTCGGGAAAGACTATTATGTTATCAGCTATAACCAGGCATCAAATGCCACTTACGCTAATTCATTTGCCTTTGTAGTTGCTGTTGAAGATAATACAACAGTTGAGATCACACCATCAACTACAAACAGGAATGGAATGACTCCCGGAGTTGCGTATGTTAAAACCTTAAGCAAGGGCCAGATATATAGTCTGATGGGTACAACCTCCGGAAATTCCGGAACAGATTTAACTGGTACACGAATAAGAACTATCAGTACGAATGGGACTTGTAAAAAGATCGCCGTTTTTTGCGGAACAGGAAAAATGAGTATTGGTGGTACATCTGCAGCTAATAATCAAACAGGAAGTGGTGATAACCTGATTGCGCAGGCGCTCCCAGCCAGTGCATGGGGTTTAAAGTACTTAACGGCACCAACCGGTTATCAGCCTAATAATTATTATCGTATCTGTGTTACTGATGCAACTACGAAAGTGTATGTTAATGGATCGCTGATCCCTTCCACTTTTTTGCAGCGCGGTTTTTTTTATGAACTTAAAAATTCTACGCCGCTTTCCACGCCAGGAAATGGGATTGGCGTAGCAAACACAGCTAATGGTGTCTGGAATTTGATCGAGGCAGATAAGCCAATCAATGTAGCTCAATACACTACTACACAGGGAGTAGATGGTAATCCTGGTTATTCTGCCACTGACGCTGTTAATTCGCCAGGAGGTGATCCCGAAATGATTTATTTAAGCCCTGTTGAACAAACAATCAATAAAATCACGTTAAACTCCACTTCGCACAATGCAATTTTAAGGCATCATATAAATGTAATTATCAAAAAAGGAGGAGTTAATAGCTTTACATTGGATGGTGTAAACATGTCAGGCAGTTTTTTGCCACATCCTAAGGATCCAAATTATTCTTATGCAATATTTAATGTAACACCGACCGTCGCAAAAACGAATCCTCCTACCATTCCTCCATCTAAAAGTCATACATTATATTCCGATACAGGTTTCAACGCCATCGCCTATGGTTTCGGCAGCGCCGAAAGCTACGGTTACAACGCCGGCACAAACATCAAAGACCTCTATACACCCATCTTTCAAAACCCATATGCCAGGCTAAGTTTTGCAGCCACTTGTGTAAATACACCGTTCCAGTTTTCTGTGCCGCTTTCTTATCAACCTACAAGCCTTACCTGGGATTTTGGTACCAGTGGAAATATCTCACCAGCAACCACGCTTAACTACGCCACGCCACAGGCAGACAGCACACCCGTTATAGGCGGGCAGAATCTCTATTATTATAGTCCGTCTAACGGTAATGGAAGTACCACTTTTATATATTCCAGGGCTGGTACAGATACAATCAAGATGTATGCAAGCAATCCATCGCCTGATGGCTGTGCCAATATCAATGCCGAGTATGATATCCCTATTGTGATCAGCGATATTCCCAGGGCTAATTTTTCTGTCAACCCCATCAGGTGTATCACGGACCCGGTGAGTTTTACCGATTCCTCCACCAACCTGGGAAGCAGCACTATTGTAAATGGCTTATGGAACTGGGATGATGGAACAACGGATTCTTTAAAAAATCCTTCTCATCTTTTTACTGCAGCAAAAACCTACAATATCCGCTACAGGCCAATCAGTGATTTTGGATGTATCGGCGATACCACGATTCCTTTGGAGATCTCCGCTTCGGGAATAGCGCGGTTCGTGATGAATGATTCTACCTGTATTGGTAAAACCCTTACGTTTATTGATTCATCAACCATTGCATCGGGCAGCATCGTTAAATGGTACTGGGATTATGGAGATGGATCTGCTGATACCTTAACCACAAACGCGACGCGAACTAAAACGTATAACACAGTCGGCTCGTACACAGTGAGCCTTGCCGTGGAAAATAATACCGGTTGTAAGAGTCTTGCTTTTACCAGGTCAATCACCATACACCCCGAGCCCCAACCCAATTTTAACCTGCCTGTTGTGTGCCTGCCATCAGGCACTGCGAACTTTATCGATTCAACAGTGATAGGCGATGGGTCGGGTAATTTTACTTATGCCTGGGATTTTGGAGATAGCAAAGGAGTGGCTACTACAGCCAACCCGGTTTATCATTACCTGTCTGCCGGCCCTTTTGATGTTAAGCTAACCGTTACTTCAAAAAATGGTTGTGTGCAGACAGCTACAAAAACATTGGCATCTGTATATGCACAGGCCAAAGCAGATTTTACAGTGAACAGTGAAAACTGTTTAAGAGATTCAACACGTTTTACTGATAAAAGTATTGGCGGCGGTAACACGGTTACCCAATGGAACTGGGATCTTGGGGATGGGAGTGTTGATACCGCAACAAATCCCGTTCATCTTTACCTGGCCGCCGGAACCAAAACGGTAAAACTATTTGTATTAACAGATAAGGGATGCATCAGCGATACCATCACCAAAACGGTGGTGGTGAATCCTTTGCCGACCGCCCTGTTTTCCTTAACCTCTCCTTTATGCGAAACAAGGGCCATCACATTTACTGATCAGTCAACGGCCAACGCGGGTACACTGAAAAGATGGAACTGGGATTTTAAAGATAGTACCGTAAAGGACACGGCCAATGGCGCTCCATTCACGAAAGTGTTTACTGTATGGGGCAGTTATGATGTGCGGTTGATGGTAGAAACAGATAAAGGATGCAAAAGCGATACGGTAGTTTCAACAACCAGGATCAACCCGTTGCCACAGGTTGGATTTGTATTGCCTGAAATATGTGTATCCGATGGATCAGCCACTTTCACTGATACCTCAAAAATTGCGGATGGTTCGCAGGCACAGTTTGTATGGAAGTGGACGATCTTCCCCGGTAATAGTTTCAATGCGCAACCAACCTTCATTGATGCAACGGCACAAAATGCGAAAGTATTGGTGAACAAAGCCGATAATTACAGAACGCTTTTAAAAGTGACCAGCAATAAAGGATGCTCAGATTCACTGTTGCAGGTATTGACCGTTAACGGCCCGACACCGAAAGCCAATTTTGTGGTGCAAACCAATAATCCTTTCTGTAGCAACGATTCTATCAGGATCGTAAATACATCAACAGTTGATTTCGGGTACCTTACACGACTGGATATCGTGTGGGATCTTATCGGAAACCCAACCAAAAAAACACCTGACGAAACACCCGTTGATCAAAAATCTTATTCTACTATTTATGCGGATTTTCAATCGCCGGCCACGGTTAACTATAGTGTTAAACTGATCGCTTTTTCAGGAAATTCATCTACCTGTCAAAACTCGATCACTAAGATCGTTACGCTTAATCGCAGCCCTAAAGTGAGTTTTGTA
Organism: Bacteroidota bacterium; assembly: GCA_040388705.1. Classification (GTDB taxonomy): domain Bacteria; phylum Bacteroidota; class Bacteroidia; order Chitinophagales; family Chitinophagaceae; genus Sediminibacterium. The sequence goes on from JAZKBI010000006.1 coordinate 10,891, forward strand.
AAACCGCGTGATATCTGCAACGATGCAAGCCCGCGTTTGATCATACCGCAGGCATCAACGGTGAACAGTGTGCCGGGTGTACCCAACTATTTTGGAAAAGGGATCACCAATGCAGTAACCGGGTTATTTGATCCTGCAATCGCTGATACGGGAATACACTCAATTAAATACCTGCATGTTTCTGATCAGGGTTGCCGTGATTCTATCAGCCAGCCGATTACGGTATGGCCTTCACCCATTGCAAAGTGGTCGATCAGTTCACCTGATTGCGAAAAGAACACGATCACTTTCTCAGACAGTTCGCTGGCGCAATTCAGTAATATCTCGCAGCGAGTATGGGATTTTGGCGACACCACCTCGAAAACATTTACAAACGCCAATGCATTTACACATGTATACGCTTCTGCCAAAACATACAATGCGAGTTTAAAAATTATCACCGACAGTGGCTGTGTAAGTGCATTGAATACACAGGCTATCAAAGTGAATTATTTACCCAGGGTTGATTTTGTATTGCCTTCCGTTTGTTTGCCGGATGGTCGTGCACAGTTCAATAATGTATCCACCATACCTGATGGTTCCGAAGCGTTGTTCAGTTATCTATGGAATTTTAATGATCCCAATGATCCTTCGGCCTCAACTGTGCAAACTCCTACGCATCGCTATTCGGCGCTGGGCCCTTATAATGTAAAGTTGATCATTACAACCAAAGATGGTTGTGTGGATTCCCTAACGAAATCGTTTACCACCATCCACCCGCAACCAAAGGCGGATTTCACGAGCGTACCGTCCAAAGTGTGTATGGGAGATACGATCCGTTTTATGGATAACAGCAACGGTATTACCAGCGCAGTGAATGCCTGGAACTGGGATCTTGCCAGTGGAATTACATCCACTCTGCAAAATCCGTTGAAGAAATTTAGTGATTCGGGCATTTTCAATATCAGTTTATATGTTTTCAACGGGCAGGGTTGTGTGAGCGATACGATGTTCAAACAGGTAACTGTTTATCCTTATCCGAAATTAACATTAGGGCCAAGTCTTAAAGTATTGGAAGGGGGAGAGATCGTTATAAAACCGCTTTATTATTACGGCACTTCGCTAAGTTTTTTATGGACGCCATCTTTGTATCTTGATTCAGTAAACATTGCCATACCGAAGTCAACACCGCTGGATGATATCACATACAAACTGTTCTTAACAGGTATCGGTGGCTGCTCGGTGAGTGATGAGATCTTTGTTAAAGTGCTGAAATCCCCTGAAGTGCCGAATGCTTTCTCACCCAATGGAGATGGTATCAACGATACCTGGCGGATCAAATACCTGGAAAGTTACCCGGGCGCAAGCATAGAAGTGTTTAACAGGTACGGGCAAAGGGTATTTTATTCTGTGGGTTATGATGTGGAATGGGATGGTAATGTGAATGGTAAAGCCCTGCCGGTAGGAACCTATTATTATATCATTGATCCGAAGAACGGAAGGAAGGTTGTGAGTGGTTCGGTAACGATCATCAAGTAAACAACGCATCAAAACTAATGGTACAAACTTATATTCTTATCGCCCGTTCCGTCATGCATATTTAGAGAGCATTTTAACGTTTTAATGGCTCTTTAAAGCGGCAGTTCTATCCATAAGTCTTAATTTTAAACTTCGCATATAACCAGCTTTGACTGCTAACCTGACGAACCCGAGATGAAGAATATCAAATGGCTGTTCCTCTTCGTATTATTAACAGGGCATTTTGTTGTCTTTGGGCAGGGTTTTTCAAATAAAGGAACGGATTTCTGGATACCTTATCCGGTGCATGTTAACGGTGCTTCTTCCGTAATGGGATTATACATTACTTCGGACGTAAACGCTACAGGAACCATTGCCATCGGTACGCAGACTTTGTCATTCAGTGTTACCGCGAATAACTCCACCCAAAAATTCATTGGCCCTTCAACATGTACAACCTGCGATGCTTCAAATGCCTCCGTTTATTTATCGCAGACCGATGGAATTGCGACAGGAGCTGCGATACACGTTGTGTCAGATAAACCGGTTGTAGTATATTCTCATATTATTTTTGCCGCCAGGTCAGGTGCTACTCTTGTGTTGCCATCAACTGTATGGGGCAAACAATATATTGTACCAAGTTATAGTTGTTACCCAAACGGAAACCAGGGATATACCGGTTATGGAACCATTACCGTTTTAGCTTCCGAAGCAAATACGCTTGTCAAGATCACACCGTCTATAGCCACCCTAAGCGGCAAACCGGCAGGAACTTCGTATACTGTTACATTAGCCAATCCGGGCGATGTATACCAGGTACAATTCAAACAAAATGCAGATATCTCAGGTACGTTGGTTGAATCGCAGTCAAACGGCAGCGGTTGCAAAAAAATAGCAGTGTATTCCAGTACAACATGGAGCGCTTTTGGATGTACCCCTTCAGGCAGTGGCGATAACCTGTTTCAGCAATTGTTTCCTGTTGGTTCATGGGGGAAGAATTTTCTTACAGCGCCTTCAAAAACAAGAATTTTTGATATTATCAGGGTCTTCGTAGCGGACCCAACCACAAAAGTGACCAAGACTGAAAATGGGGTTACCACTACTTTAACTGGCCTACTCAGTAATTCTTTTTATGAGTACAATACTGGAAATCCAACCTTTATCCAGGCGGATAAGCCTGCTTCTGTTGTGCAATATTTCACTACGTCCAGCTGCCAGAACAATTCAAATATTGGCGATCCTGAAATGATCGTGCTAAATCCCGTTGAACAGACCATCAACAATATCACCGTTTTTTCGGCGCACCAAAATTCGGTTCCGAAAGGTCAGAGTAATGTGGTAAACTGTTATCTCAATATTATATTGAAAACGAACGCCACTTCCAGTTTTAAGATCAATAACGCGTCTCCTGCCAGCAGTTTTATAGCAATACCTGGTACCGCATATTCTTACCTGCAGGAAAATGTAACCAGTATTTCATCTTCAAATCCTGTTCAGAACCTGAAAGCGGATTCCAGCTTTATTGCTATTGCATACGGTTTCGGAGATGTAGAATCTTACGGCTACAATGCAGGGACCAATGTGAAGGATTTTACGCAGGTGGCCTCTTTCCAGAACCCTTTTAAAAGGATCGACTCTGCCGTTACCTGTGTAAATGCGCCATTTGAATTTGCCGTGCCGCTGAATTTTCAACCTCTTTCCATTAAATGGGATTTTACCGGGGCGCCAAATATCAGCCCAAGTGCTACAGTAACGCCTGCGCCAACTTACGATTCATTAAATCAAAACACTGGCCTTTATTACTATAGTCCGCATAATGTCTATACTTTCTCAAAGGCAAATACTGTTGCGCTTCGCGATACTGTTAAACTTTATACTACCTCCTCAACACCCGATGGATGTGGAAGTACGGAACAGATCTACACCATTCCCGTTAAGGTAAATGAGCAACCGATTTCAAAATTTGTTTATGCCACTAATGGATGCGTAACCGATTCCGTTATGATCACGGATCAAAGTACCAACCCCGACGGAAGCCTGAGTAAATGGTTATGGGATTTTGGAGATAATAGTACGGATGGCAGATTTGATGCAAACACGTTCGGGAAAAAATACGCGGCAGGGGGTAGCTATACGATCAAATTAAAAGTGGTCTCCGATATCGGGTGTTTATCTGAAGAAGTCTCACAAACGGTTCAGATCTCAGATAAGCCCATTGCCAAATTCGCTTCCCAGGCTATCACCTGTGCGGATAATGATATCAGTTTTACAGATGCATCTACTACTTCGTCAGGCACGATCGTTAAATGGACATGGAACCTCGATGATGGCGCCGCTGCATTCACCAACGCAACTAATGCAGCAACCAAAACAAAATACCCTCTCTGGGGAACAAAGAGTCCGAAACTGCTGGTCGAAACAGCAACGGGTTGTAAGAGTGATACATTCACTTTAGCCAATTTCAAAGTGAATCCATTACCCGTAGTTAATTTCGGGATCCCGGAAGTTTGTTTGAGCGATGCGAATGCGCCATTCACAGATAGTACAAAAATTGCTGAGGGTTTCATCGTATCTTATCTCTGGAATTTTAATGCGGGATCACCTGCTGTTTCACCGGGGCCGACTACAACAAGCAGCACTGCCCAAAATCCGCAGGTGAAGTATAATAAATCTGATAATTACCTTGTATCGCTTACTGCTACGTCTGCGGCCAGTTGTGTAGCGTTTACAACGCTTGCCTTCACGGTTAACGGAACCATTCCCAAAGCTGTTTTTGATTTCGCCAATACGGCACCTTATTGCGGAACACGCGCCGTACAATTGAGAAACAATTCTACAGTTGATTTCGGTAATGTGACCAAACTCGAGATCTATTGGGATTATCTAAATGACCCCGCAACAAAAGAAACGATCGATGTACCTGTTAGCGGTAAGATCTACCTGCATTCTTATCCGGATCCAGCAAGCCCTAAACAATATACGATCCGCATGGTGGCTTATTCAGGTGGTACAGCTTGTTCAGATTTTACATCGAGGACCATTACATTATTTCCATTGCCGAGAGCGGCTTTCACTGCATCAACGGCGCAGTTGTGTTATGGGGATATGGTGAATTTTACTGATAAAAGCAATGGCAAGTCGAGCGCTGCAGTAAGTTGGCAGTGGGATTTGGGCAATGGAGTTTCATCCACTCTACAGAATCCTTCACACCAGTACAATGATTCCGGTTTTGTGGATGTGAGCCTGTATTTTACCAATGCCGACGGCTGCCTGAGCGATACCGCGATGAAAACGCTCGCGATCTATCCGAATCCAAAACTCACGCTTAAACACAATGAGCTTGTTTTAAGCGGTGGCACCATCACCATCACTCCGCAATATGTTTATGGTAGCCAATTGCAATATTTATGGACGCCGGCAACGTATCTTAGCAGCGATACTTCGGTGGCGCCAAAGTGTACGCCATCTGACGATATTACTTATAAATTAACTTTAACGGCCCAGGGCGGTTGCAGCGTAAGTGATACCGTTTTTGTCAAAGTGCTGAAAGGTCCCGAAGTACCCAATGTGTTTACACCAAACGGTGATGGCATTAACGACACCTGGAAGATCAGGTACCTGGAAAGTTATGCGGATGCAACGGTAGAAGTGTACAACCGCGCGGGACAGATCGTATACCGTTCATTGGGTTACAGTGTTGAATGGGATGGAAATTATAAGGGAAGTCCGTTACCTGTGGGAACTTATTACTATATTATCAATCCAAAAAATGGCCGGCCCATTGTTACGGGAAGTGTCACGATCTTAAAATAATCGTATGCGTGTAAGAAAGTTCATGATGTTGACCAGTTTGTTTGCCTGCACAATAGCGGTAGCGCAGCAGCGCCCGTACTATACGCAGTATATCATGAACAATTACATCATCAATCCCGCAGTTGCGGGGATCGAGAATTACTGGGATGTAAAAGCGAGTCACCGTTTACAATGGGTGGGGTTGCAGGATGCACCCGTAACTACCTATATTACTTTTCATGGGCCACTTAAGAAAAGTGATTACGATCGCGAATCGGCAACAAGTTTTCATGCGGGCGGTTCCAATCCAAGAGGAGAAGCGTATTGGCAGGATTATCAAACTCCGGAATCACATCATGGCGTTGGGTTTACCATGTTGAACGACAGGACAGGTCCATTGAACCGCTTTGCTGCATACGGCACGTATTCGTATCATCTGAGTTTATCGCCGCATACCAGCCTGGCAATGGGCGTTTCGGCGGGTATAACCAATATGAGCCTCGATGCAGGCAAACTTAATTTCGGTTCTGGTACTACGGTAGACCCCGCAGTGGCATCCAGCGGTGTAATCAATCGTATTAAACCTGATATCAGTGCAGGTTTATGGTTGTATTCGAGAGATTATTTTTTAGGCGTTGCCGCACAACAGATCATTCCGCAGCAGATCGCTTTTTCGGATAATACGGTGTACCTGCAAAATGGAAAATTACTCCCGCATATTTTTATCAGCGCCGGCTACCGCATGCAGTTATCGGATGATATCAGTTTTTTACCTTCTGCATTGATACGTTATATCAGTCCTTTGCCTTTGGGATTTGACATCAATGGAAAGTTCCAGTACCAGGATCTTCTCTGGGCCGGCGCCTCATACCGCTATCAGGATGGTTTTGCCGCCATGGTAGGAGTGAACCTCAACCGCAATATTAATATCGGTTATTCGTATGATGTGCAGACATCAAACCTGAATACTGTAAGTCGTGGTACGCATGAGATATTGATCGGGTTTTTATTGGGGAATAGGTATGGGGATTGGTGCCCGAGGAATTTGTGGTAATGTTTTTTAACACAGAGGGCACAAAGAGCACTGAGTTACACAGAGTAACCTACATTGCGTGTAAACAACTCTATCTAAAGGAAAGACTACTACTCTGTGAATCTCTGTTACTCTGTATCTCTGTATTGAAAAATCTATATGAAGAACTGGACTATTATTGAAATTGAATAACCACTCTGCGTTCATCAACCCCTCTTTTCTCCTTATTAACCACAGGCAAAACTTTCACCTTATCACCCTGCAGCGCCGCCAACTCCAACAAATAACATTTCAATTTCACCAGCGTTTCATGATCGAGTTTTACTTTGGCAAGTTCCAGTAAAGAGACCATACGTGGTTCGGGAGCGGGTAATGCTTCGGCGGGCATTGCATCATCATCCATTCTTATTTCCTGGATCTCATCGCTCACAATTTCTGTATTGGTTTTCGCAGGAGGTTCTTTATCTGCAGGGGGTGTCATGCGGCGCATTCTCGGCAGCCTGATTTCTTCCTGTGGCTGCGCAGGCATTTTCATTCTTTGGCGCGGTTTACTGTCTTCGGTATTGAATCCTGCAATTTTCAGCGACTTAAGAACGAGTTGAAGCTCCGTGTTTTGATTCAGTTGTTCCAATACTTCCATGGCCTTACCCATATCAGCGGTTATCTTTTTTCCTTCAAAAACAAGTGAACCGGCTTTAAAGGAACGTTCCATTTCCGCTTTCGCATTCTTTATTTCTGTCTCCATTTTTTTCATGGAGCCGTTCATGTCTTCTTTAAAGAAGTGTTGCATTTTTGGTGCGAAGAAACCAGAATCTGTGCGAAGCACTTTATTCAGATCCATTTTTGCGGCTTCTAATTTTGCCATGCTATTTTCCCAGTCAATATTTTGCGGGGCCATAACAGCAGCGGCCTGCTCCATGGCATCTGTTACCATCGGTGCGAGTGATTCCATGGCATGGGAAGGGATTTTCGCGTATTCCAATGCAGCCTGATCCATCTCTTTTTGAGCAGATGCAAAATCCTTTTTCATTTTTTCTTTCAATGGTTCTGATAAAAAGAAAATCGGATTGAACAAGGGATTCGAAACAGTTACAGCCATCGGCTCAACTGCATAAGGGTGTTTCATTTTTTGCGGCAATGACTTCGTCCCCGTTGTAATAGTTTGTTTGTCGGTATGCGGCGTCATCGGATTCAGCCAGGCGATAGAACTGAGAATGCCTGTTACGATCACAAATGATAATAATTGTTTGCGGTAGCTAAAACGGTTCTCCTTTTTTTCGATCATTCGTTTTACACGAACAAGCAATTCATTCTTTTTACCTGTGGCCGCCATCGCAAATGCCGGTGCAGCTTGCAGATAGGCAATACGTAACAAAGCTTCTGCATATAAAGAGGCATCGTACTGGAACTGCAGTACCCAATCATCGCAGCTGTTCTCTCTTTCCTTGCGGATATTTTTGCTGAGTAGTTGTGTGAAAGGATTGAAGAACAAACTGATCTCAACCACAGATAAAATAATATTGACAAGATAATCGTATCGTTTGATATGCGCGAGTTCGTGCAGCAATACTGCTTCCAGTTGATCTGTTGTGAGATGATTGATACTTGCTACCGGTATCAGGATCACTGGTTTTAAAAAACCGATGGTGAGGGGAGTGGTTACCGTATCTGATAAAAATACCTGTATCTTTTTTTTGATGTTGAGTTGCCCCGCGATCCTGTTCACAAACGAGCGCCACTCAGCGGGCATCTTCTGCAAACCATGATTACGGATGTTTTGTGTTTGCCTGTAACCCATGAACCAGCGGATGCAGAGAAAAACCATCAACAACAAATACGCCATCGAAATATAAGGCAGTAATTGTTCTCCTTTGATCATCCATTGTATCAGCCTCGAGGAAAGATCTGTGTTGGACGAAACGATCGCCTGTAAATTCTGCGGTACCACGGCTGGTGGTTGCGCATTGCTGTATTGTGTATAGTAAAATTGAAATGTAAAAATAAACCAGACAAAACCTGTAACCTGCGATGCAACTGCCAGTCTGTATTTTGTGGCTGCATTAATTGATACAAGCCCGGTGATGCTCATATAGATCAACCATACAAGCGCCATCTGCCAAAGGCTGTATGCAATGGCATAACCTAATGCCTGCAGAAAATTTGATTGGAACAGTTGCTGCATACGACTACTGTTTTTTCAGGTTATCCAATAATTTCTGGATCTCTTCCAGTTCTTCTTTGTTGGGTGCATGATTACCGAGCGCCTGCATCACTAACTGCGTGGATGATCCTCCGAATAAAGAATTGATCATCTTTCCAACGATCTGTTGCTGTGTATTCTCGCGGGTGATGTTAGGCCGGTAGATATGTGTTTTGCTGCTGTCATCACGTTTTACGATTCCTTTTTCAAACATGATCTGCATTAATTTTAGAGTAGTGGTGTACCCCGCATCTTTGTGTTCGGCTAGTATTTCGTGGACCTCTCTTACAGTTGCGGTGTTCTTGTCCCATAGTACACGCAGGATCTCTAATTCACTTTCCGTGGGCTTAATATGTTTCGGTGTGGCCATTGCTACGATTTTGTTCGTAAGCAATTTACGATTCGGTTCGTAAGGAGAAAAATAAAATTTCGTTAAACGGTGGGTAACGAGGATGGGCGAGATATGATCGGCAATACCCTATTGAAGTAGAATAACCAGAACATAGGGAACTGGAGTGGCGTAGCCTCGATCTATATTGTAGTCCCGCAAACAGCGGGAGATTTTAATCCGTTGAACAAAAGCTATAAAAGAATTACAAGAGAACTGTAGGTTCGGTCCATATATGCATCGTGCCTACGGCACTCCGCCGACTACGCGTGAATCGAGTACAACGGATTTAAATCCGTTGCTACAATATGTAATCGAGCCTATGGCTCTGCTCCCTAATTCATCGCCGGTATCTTAGGTTTACTGACTGACTTTCGTTTTATAGGCCGCCACCGAATACGTCCGTAACGTATTTATCCGCAACCGGTCATTCTTAAAACTCACCTGCCTGTATTCCATGAACTGTCCTTTCTTATCCAGGAAACCAATGATACAGGTCTGCGGCTCTTTTCCCTTATGGATCTCCACTTTTGGCGCGATACCGAAATTTGGAATGTTGACCGAATCGCTAACCCTTGCTTCTTTGGCCTGTATGCGAACCGTATAATGGAAAGTTCTTTTGGTCTCGTACAATTCAACAGCAAATTTCCAATCGTTGAGTTCGTCTTTGATGGGTTCGCTGTATTCTGCAGCAGGCGCGGTTTTGACGGTGGTTCTGATCTCGGGAATGGTATCGTAGGATACAACTGCAGTCGAATCTTTAGAACCATCATTATTTTCCGCGGGTTGGTTGCAGGCAACTGCCGCTACCAGCAGGAGGAAGGAGATTCTTTTCATATTTTAAAAATAATGAATGTGGTTTATTCTTGTACGAATTGCACCAAAAAATTGTACGGGCACGAATTAATAAACACGAATTAATAAACACGAATTAAGGAACGAATTACACGAATTGGCGCGAATGATTGCCGACTAGTTGGTCGTCCCTGCTTTACGGAGATCATTCGTGCCAATTCGTGTAATTCGTGTTTATTAATTCGTGTAATTCGTGTTCTTCAATTCGTGTAATTCGTGCTCTTCAATTCGTGTTATAAACAAAAAAATCCCGGCAAAGCCGGGATCTTATATGAAATTTTATTTTCTCTATTTCTTTCCGTCTCCCTGTATCGTAATACTGAAATTGGTCTGCCCGTTAAAATAGGGTTGGTATTTTCTGCGCACTTCATCTGTTTGCTCTTTATCATTGATAAAAAGCTTTCCGCCCTGCAGCCTGATAGAGATATTATTGCCTGTTGCGAGGCCATCTTTTTTAATGGCGTCAACCAGGTTCTTGTATACATCTGCATCGGCATTCACAGTCATTTTTACCTGCGCGGTATCATCATTCATCACCCTTACTTCCATTTTCTGCTCGATCACCTGGTTGGGTTTTGGACCCACTTTATGCATCGTAGCCAATGTAGGCGCGATCACCAATGAAACGATTGACATCAGTTTGATGAGGATATTCATAGAAGGGCCCGATGTATCTTTAAACGGATCACCAACAGTATCTCCTGTAACAGAAGCTTTGTGCGGATCAGACCCTTTGTAATACTTGGTACCATTGATATCTGCACCGGTTTCAAAAGATTTTTTTGCGTTATCCCATGCACCACCTGCATTATTCTGGAACATCCCCATTAATACACCGCTCACTGTGGCACCGGCTAAAAAGCCACCCAATACTTCCGGACCAAAAACAAAACCAACGATCAATGGAGATAAGATCGCGATAGCGCCGGGCAACATCATTTTCTTTAAAGAAGCTTCTGTTGAGATAGCCACACACTTGTCATACTCCGGTTTACCTGTTCCATCCATGATACCGGGAATCGTGCGAAACTGGCGGCGAACTTCTTCCACCATCGCCATAGCGGCTTGTCCTACTGCACGGATAGCGAGTGACGAGAAGATATAAGGAATCATTCCACCCACAAATAAACCTGCTAATACATCTGCATGATAAATATCAATACCATCAATTCCTGCAATACCTACGAACGCCGCAAACAAGGCAAGCGCTGTTAAGGCCGCAGAAGCGATAGCAAAACCTTTACCGGTTGCAGCGGTTGTATTTCCTACTGCATCGAGTATATCTGTTTTTTCACGAACGTCTTTTGGTAATTCACTCATCTCTGCAATACCACCTGCATTATCTGCGATAGGGCCGAATGCATCGATCGCCAATTGCATGGCAGTAGTAGCCATCATACCCGCGGCAGCAATGGCAACACCATATAAACCGGCACATGCGTAAGAGCCATAGATACCTGCAGCCAAAACGAGGATAGGTAGCAGAGTACTTTCCATACCTACAGCCAATCCACCAATGATATTGGTAGCATGACCTGTAGATGATTGACGGATGATACTCAATACCGGGCGTTTACCCATTGCGGTATAGTATTCAGTGATCATACTCATCAAAGTACCCACTGTTAACCCCACCATGATGGCGCCGAAGATCCTGTTTGGCGTGAAATCAAATCCACGCAATAACATATGTTCCGGCATAAGCCAGTTAACCAGGAAATAAGAGGCAATGGCGGTCAATACAATTGAACCCCAGTTACCCATATTCAATGCGTTCTGCACTTTCTGTGTACCGATACCGGCAGCATCAGATATTTTTACAAACCAGGTACCGATGATCGAGAACAGGATACCCATTGCAGCGATCAGCATCGGTAAAAGGATCGGGGATAACCCGCCATATCCATCAACCAATACAGAACCACCTACACCGGTAACTTCTCTTCCCAATACCATCGTAGCCAAAACGGTTGCAACGTAACTTCCAAAAAGATCGGCGCCCATTCCGGCCACATCACCCACATTATCTCCCACGTTATCTGCAATGGTTGCAGGGTTACGTGGATCATCTTCGGGGATACCTGCTTCTACTTTACCTACCAGGTCAGCGCCCACATCGGCCGCTTTGGTATAGATACCGCCGCCCACACGTGCAAACAAAGCGATGCTTTCTGCACCCAACGAGAAACCGGTCAATACCTCGATGGCCCTTTTCATTTCTTCACTATCCACTGCATGTGTTGGTGCGAAGACCATCTTTAATATGATGAACAAACTGCCTAGTCCTAAAACCGCTAGGCCCGCAACACCCATTCCCATTACGGATCCGCCAGTAAAAGAAACTTTTAAAGCCTGGCTCAAACTGGTTCTGGCTGCCTGTGCGGTACGAACGTTCGCTTTGGTAGCTACCCGCATACCGATAAAACCTGCCAGTGCGCTAAAGAATGCGCCCAGAATAAAAGCTACTGCAATACTCCAGTGGCTGTTCTTATCTGTGTAGCCCATGATGCCTAACAAAAGCGCAACGATCACAACGAAATATCCAAGGATCTTGTATTCTGCTTTCAAAAAAGCCATAGCACCTTCTGAGATATACGTACTGATCTCTTTCATGCGGTCATTGCCCGCATCCTGCTTCGAAACCCAATTAAATTTTATCAACGTGTACAGGAGACCTACAACTCCCATTGCCGGAATGGCATAAAAGATTTTGTCCATAAAGCGAATTAATCTGCTGGTTTATATAAAAGTCTGCAAAAATAGGAGGATTTGGCTAAAATCCCTCCCTGATATAGCTTTTTATCAGGGTGTGAATAAATTGATTGAATATCAAGGGGATGTGGACGTTATTGACATAGGGGTCAATAGTGAATAGGCAATGGTCAATACTAGACTGTATCTCGCCATAAACAACTACAAATCCGGCAATTCGCGAACACCCGCTTATTCACCATTCACCATTCACTGTCTCACTGGTGTCCACCCACTCCCGGCACTTCCTCATGTTCGAGGTCAGTAGTATCAACATGGCCCGTGAATACAGAGCTCATTTTTCCTGCACGGTAGATATTACTGTTGAACTTATTACCGAGAATGATCACGGTAGCGGTATCGGCCACCAGCCTTTTGAAAGTGGCATTGTTACCGTGCCACCAGCCATTATGGTACACGATAGTTGGTTCAGGCGGCTTAACAAATAAATGCCAGCCCAGGCCATAATTGCTTTCACCAATGCTATAAGGCTGGAAAGCCATTTCAAGGGTTTTTGTGCTTACAAATGTGCCGAGATAGAGTGCGCGGTCCCAAAGCAGGAGATCCCTTGTGGTTGTGTACACGTTCTTGTCACCATAAATGCAGTCGAGCTTCTCTAGTTTAAATGCTCTTTTATTGGCATAGTACGAAGGTTGGTAATTGGCTGTGTCTTTCTGGCTGAAAATATAGGTATGGCTCATTCCCAGCGGTTTGAACACATAGGTTGTCATATAAGTGGGGAACGACATGCCGGTGATCTTTTCCACAATCAATGCAAGCAAGGCATAGTTGGTATTGGAATAGTAGAATTTCCGCATGCGGTCGGTTGCTACATCGAGGTTGGGCCTTTTGGTTGCGAGGTATTGCAGCACATCATCATTTGTGGCGTAACCACTAAAGGTAAGTGGCACTTTTATACTGCGGTAGCGGGTCACCATCCTGCCTTTCTTATTCTTGACTTTATACGCCTCAGTACGTGATCCTTCCATGAAATGATCGTATTTGGGTAATCCACTTCTGTGATCCAGCAGGTGTTCGATGGTTATATTGGGATAGGGGAAGGAAGGCAGGTATTTCTCTACTTTATCCCCGATGGACAGTTTGCCTTCTTCCATCAACTTTAAAATAACAGTTGCAGTAAAAGTCTTGGAAACTGAAGCAACATGAAAAGTAGTGTTGGAATCGATCGGCTCTTTTGTTTGGAAATTGGCAGATCCATGATAATCTTCAAATACGATCTCACCATTCTTCGCTACGAGGATACTTCCATTAAACCCAGTTCTTAGCAGCAGCGATTGATATAAAGGTTCGATTGCATTGGCATAATAGGCCTTCTCCTTTGGGGAAAGAGGCGAAAAGCCCTCCGTCCTGGTGGGTTCCAGCAATGGTTTAATGATACCGGGCGACGGTTGAGAGCCGCAGGCAATCACCAAAAAGGTAAGTAAGGGAATTATTTTATATCGGGTCATGCAATGGTATTTATACTAAAACGACAAAGATAGTGCCCGCACCTACGCAGGGAGATAACGTGGAAAACTATCTACATTGGGTTAAAACAAATAACATTGTTATTTTCGCGACATGAGCAAGCAAGCAGCGACCAGTTATCCGAAAGACCGGATCAATATCTTATTTCTTGAGAATATCAGCGACAAAGCCGTTCAGCAATTCAACCGCAATGGTTATGTAAAAGTGCGCAAACTCACCGGTGCGCTCAGCGAAGAAGAACTGATCAGGGAGATCAAAGATGTACACCTGTTGGGCATCCGTTCCAAAACACATATTTCAGCCAAAGTACTCGAAGCGGCAACTAAACTGCAGGCAATCGGTTGTTTCTGCATAGGGGTAAACCAGGTGGATCTCAAGGCCGCAACGCAGGCGGGGGTGGTTGTTTTCAATGCCCCCTACAGTAACACCAGAAGTGTGGCAGAACTGGTGATCGGTGCATCCATCATGCTGATCAGGCGCATCATTGATAAGAACAAAGCTGCACACGAAGGCATATGGATGAAAGAAGCCAAAGGAAGCTATGAGCTGCGTGGAAAAACACTGGGTATTATCGGCTACGGTAATATCGGTTCACAGGTAAGCGTGCTTGCCGAAAGCCTGGGAATGAAAGTATTGTTCTATGATACCGAAACCAAACTGCCATTAGGAAATGCTGCTTCGGCGAAGAATCTGAAAGAACTTGTTGCAGAGTCTGATGTGATCTCACTGCATGTACCTGAAACGAACCAGACAAAGAATCTTATTACGAAAGCATTACTTAAATCGTTTAAAAAAGGTTCCATTCTCATTAACTATGCAAGGGGAGAAGTGGTTGATCTGAATGCATTGGCTGCGGCATTGAAGGAGGGACAATTAAGTGGCGCCGCTATTGATGTATATCCATGGGAGCCAGAGAAGAACGGAGATAAGTTTGAAACACCTTTGCAGGGATTGTCCAATGTGATACTCACCCCGCATATCGGTGGATCAACCGAAGAAGCGCAACAGAATATCGGCGAAGATGTAAGCGTGAAATTATTTCAGTATCTCGAAAGAGGGATCACCAATGGGTCACATACTGTGCCTGCTATCGGTTTGCCACCTGTAGAAAACGCACACCGGATTCTGCATATTCACCACAATGTACCGGGTGTGTTGAGCGCGATCAATACGGCACTTTCCAAAAATAATATCAACATCCTTGGACAATATTTGAAAACAAATGATGCGATCGGGTATGTGGTATTGGATGTAGACAAAAAATTATCGACAGAAGCGGTTGCGTTGATGAAAGAAGTGAAGGCGACGATAAAGGTGCGGGTGTTGTATTAACCCCAGCCTTTAGGCTGGGGATTCGAGCTTTTTTTTGAATACCGGGCTTTAGCCCTGACAGTATTTTTTATTTAGAGATTGCTGCCAACTATCGCATATCATATATCATAGAAACATTTAGGGCTGAAGCCGGGATTTCCTATGTGCACCTTGCCCCAGCCTAAAGGCTGGGGTTATTAAGAGCCGCTAATATTCTTTTCCCCCTTCCGCGAAACGCAGCAGTTTCAGTATCCCATCTTTCTTCAATGATCAACTTTAATTCAGACCTTATTTCCGGGTATATTTTCGAGAGATTATAAAGCGTGGTCAGTGAAAATGCTTTGATAGCAATGGCTGTGGAAGGTGTTTCAATAAAACGGAAACAGGCATTCATTACTTCGCCATGAAATTCTTCGGGTATATCTATGGATTGAAGGATATTAACCGTATGACGTATTACGGATGGATGAACATCTTTTCTCTCCAGTTGTGATACTACTTTCTTGATATAGGGACTGATCATTTCCGGATTTTCCTTCACCGCCCAGTGCAGGCACCAGGAAGCGATCTGGGCAAGCCTGTAATCGTTAGATAAAAAACAATCCACCAGTTCCTTAAAATCTTTTTTGGAAACGCATGCAAGTGACGCAATATTCAATGCGTGTTTTTTGGAATGCTCTTTAAGTATTTCGTCGCGAAGGATCATGGGAGAAAGTTAAAAGTTAATAGTTAAAAGTGAATAGTTATTGACAACCATTTTAACTATTAACTATTAACTCTTAACTGTTCAATCTCTTTTTCATTTCAACAACTTCCTCAACATCCACTGACACCGTTTTCAAATCCTCATTCATGGTTTGCTTTTGAGAATTCATTCCTGATGCAATTACTTTTCTCGCAGAAGAATGCAGTTCAGCAGCCCCTGTGAAATCAGCGATCTCTTTGATATTGCTGCTCCGTACGCCGCTACCGGGCATGATGATGATACGGTCATCTGCCTGTTCGATCAGTTGTTTGATGAGATCTTTTCCATCATCAGCATTGGGCACCTGGCCGCTGGTAAGTATCCGGGTGCAGCCACAGGCAATAATGGTTTCCATTGCGGCCAAAGGATCTGCGGCCCTATCGAACGCGCGGTGAAAAGTTACTTCCAAGGGGTAGGCGGTATCAACCAGTTCTTTTGTTCGTACTGCATCCACTGTTCCATCAGCATTCAGCAGCCCGATCACAACGCCTTCAAAACCGAGTTGTTTACAGAGTTCAACATCTTTTTTCATCACCGCAAAATCATCATCACTATATAAAAAATCACCGCCGCGAACGCGAATGATGGGGAATACAGGAATGTTTATTTTCTCTCTCACAATTTTCAATGTTCCATAGGAAGGAGTGGTGCCGCCTTCGCCAGGATTTTCACACAACTCTAATCTATCAGCACCGGCTGATGCAGCAAGTAGTGCAGAACCGATATTGAATACAGCAATCTCTAAAGTCACTTTTATTAATTTAATTGGGTGATGCAAATCAATGAAATAACACCGGGGGCTAAAGCCCCAAAAGGATTGTGTGAGCTTCTTTTTTTCATCCACGCCCTAAAGGGCGTGGCAAAGAGTGCGCTGCAACTAATGAGCAACTTCAAAGCGCGGTAGCAACCCCAAACTAAATCAAGAACTTCCCATCCACCATAAAATTCTTATCATCTGCATAACACACTGCAAAATTGAACCCTCTCTGTATGCAGTAGCCACCATATTCTCCTTGTTTGTTGATGGCGATAAAACCTACCTGTATGTCTTTTGCTTTGTTTCCTTTTATTTTAATAATGCGCTCCACTGCTTTTTTGCAGGCAGCTTCGGGCGACAATCCCTGGCGCATTAACTCAACAACAAGGTGTGAACCGCAGATGCGTATTACATCCTCACCTTGTCCTGTAGCGGTAGCGGCGCCCACTTCATTGTCTACAAATAAACCCGCGCCGATGATAGGGGAGTCGCCTAACCTGCCACGCATTTTAAAACCCTGGCCGCTGGTGGTGCAACTGCCACTGAGATTTCCGGCGGCATCCATCGCTACCATGCCGATGGTATCATGGTTCCATTCGCCGTTTTCCAAACGTGTTGGTACGAACGCTGTTTGTTTTTGATGCTTACTGTTCTCAATATTGATCACCGGTTTGTATTCACTTTTCTTCAACCAGTTCTTATAGCTTTTTTCCGCATCGGGGGATAATTTTTGCGGCTCGAGGGTGAATCCTTCTTCCACAGCAAACTGTTGTGCACCTGAGCCTACGAGCATCACATGCGGGGTTTTTTCCATCACGCGTCTTGCAACAGAAACAGGATGTTTGATCCTTTCCAGGAATGCAACGCTTCCGCAGTTGGCGTTCTCATCCATGATGCAGGAATCCAGTGTTACAAAACCATCCCTGTCGGGATTGGCGCCAAGTCCCACGCAACAGTTCTGCGAAGATTCAGTTACCATCACACCCTGCTCAACAGCATCAAGCGCGCGGCCGCCTTTGCGTAGAATTTTCCATGCTGCTTCGTTGGCTGCAATACCGGCATCCCAGGTAGAAATTACAATAGGTTTTCTTGCTGCTGCATTGGTTGATGTAAAACCGGCAAATGAAAATGAACCGAGCCCAAATGAACCTAGTTGCAGGAATTTTCTTCGGTGAAGCATGGTGTTGATTTTTAGAACGAGGCATTGATGAATGAAAGTAAAATAAAGAAGGCAAACAAAATGAGGTAGTGATGTTCGGCCGGAGGCCGGTGGATAGCCGTCACTCGGCTGGAGCCGAGCGACTACGCAACGCACGCCGGACTGCTACTCGTGCACTTTTAGTTTTTGTATCATATGCTCACTCACAGCATCGCTGTAAACACCATAGGCGCTGATGAGCACGCCTTTGAGCGCTCCGTCAATCGATTGAACGGCGTAGATAACACTGGAATCGGAGGGATTGGTATCACCCTCAAAACGGTAATGTTCAACGATCTCGAATTGAGACGGCGAGAGGCAGATGCCGGTGGTTTGACATTCGATATTATCAAACGCAATATTGAAATCGGTGGTGAACCCACGTTTTTTGAGATCCTTTAATGCATCAACTAAATTTTCGTAAACATGCATGCGTTGTGTTTTTGATAAAGGTACTGATTCAGGATTTATAATCAGTGCAGAACTATTAGTGGATTAGATATTAACTGATTAAATCATCGTTAATGCGCGGATGCTTATGCAAGTGAGCGCGAATTGATGAACACGAATTAAGGAACACGAATTTCACGAATTTGAACGAATGGATACTAAAAACACCGAGTGACCGCAAGTCGGCAATCAATTCGTTCTAATTCGTGTAATTCGTGTTGAATAGAAAAGCGGGCACCAATAATTTGATGCCCGCTTTCAATCAATCATCCATTCTATTTTGTCTTGCCCGCTGGCATCGCTGCCGGCGCATACAATTCATTAAACAGGAATTTAAACGTTCCGTGCGTTTGTGCGCGGAAAGTGATCTCGGGGCCGAAGGCGTATAATTTACCCTGGCCGATGTTTGCTACGAAAGCTGTAACACCATCCTGCAGATAAGCTTGTCCCCATGCCCAACCGCTGCGCAGTGGTTTATTATTCGGGAACCAGGCAATGGGTTTTACAATGCCTTTTGAATTGGCTTCAGGTGCAATATTGAAAACAGGGCTCGCATCAAAATATACATCTGCCAGTGAACCCATGCCCCATGCTGCCTGCTCGGTTGAATCAACACTTACGCGGAGCACGCTTCCGGGGATATAATATTTCTCGCCTGGCAGTCGTTGCTGTTGTCCGTTCACCATTTCAACCAATGCGTTACTAACGGGTACACCTAAATGATAAGCGAGGTTGGTGCTTGATCCGATGGTCACAACATTGCCACCTTCTTCAATAAATTTCTTCAGTTGAGGAATTGATTTCTCTGCCGTGATCCTTCCCAATCTTGCGCGGAATTCTTCGGGGATATTATCATTGTTGGTTGGTGCACCAAATCCACCACCGCCGCCACCGCCTCTTCCGCCACCTGTTGCAGATGGGAGAGCAGGGATAGCGCCTTCTACAAATACGATCACATCATATTTTCCACGAAGGCCACCTGTATCGATATCTTTCGGATAGATCACCTCGATCGGGAAATGGTATTGCTCCATGATAAAACGAACCCAGCCGGACGACATCGATCCGCCATAAGTATCCCATAAAGCAATTTTTGCAGCCGCGATTTTTTTGATCGCTGCCGGGCGTTTGGCAATCGTACTTACCTGCAGGCCAAGATCAGCCGCTGTTTTTTCAATCACGGTTTTTGCTTTGGCAGATGCAGGAACAAAGAATGAACCCACGCTTGCATTGGTACCCGGTACGGCTTCGGTTATCCGGTATACTTCCAAACCTTCCTTCAAAAGATCATTGGTGGCGATGAATGAACTGTTGGCCTGCGCGTTCAACACATAACCGGCGCCTGTTGTTGCAATGGAAGTTGCTTTTACAGATTGCAGTTCGCCATAAGGTATGCGTTCAAAGGGACCATCAAATGCATCGAGAACACGGTCAAATTTCACGCCCATGGTATAGGCCAATGTCCATCCTGCAGCATCATAGGGTGCAATGGGTGGACCGCCTGGATATTGAAAATCGTTCGGGTGATCCTGTGGTTCAAAAAGATCCATCACGTGCGGACGGAATGCCTGGTTGGTTTTTACTACATAAGAACCTGCAGGATATTCTTTGCCCGCAACGGTAAAC
This sequence comes from Bacteroidota bacterium, assembly GCA_040388705.1. Classification (GTDB taxonomy): domain Bacteria; phylum Bacteroidota; class Bacteroidia; order Chitinophagales; family Chitinophagaceae; genus Sediminibacterium. The sequence continues at coordinate 30,982 of JAZKBI010000006.1, forward strand.
GCAGTGGTTGCTTTATGAACCAATACACCGGTCCTGATCAATGCATTCAAAAACTTAACTGCAGTAGGGAAGTCAGGTTGATCGGATGGTACGATGTATCCGCGTGCATCACGCAGTTCAGGATTCTTCAAAACGCTATCGTAAAATCTCATAGGAACCCCGCCGCCACCCTGGCGTCCGCCGCCTGCTGTGGTATTGGCGGTTGCCGGCTGACTCGCCTTATTCAGTTGTTCAATTTCTGCGATGCGTTTTGGTGATAAGGTCCAATAATCCTTACTTCCGCGATCAATGGAATTTTTTCCCATTTTGTACATATTATACAACAAAGCATCGTGGTTACGGCTCGCATAGTCAAGCACAGCGTAATTCAGCGAAACAGAGTAATCGATGGAATTACGGAAATACCATTTCTGCGGTAATACAGGGAAAGTTGTTCCGCCATTGGGTATTAAGCGTTGCGGTACCAATGGAATATCTGATGGAGTAGGGCTTCCGATAATTTCTGTGAGCAGGCCTACCATGTTATGAAAATAGGTGGTGGTTCGCAATCCACCGTTGTACCAGGTAGAATAAACAGAACCCGAACGCTCCGTATAACCGGGTTTGTTTTCGATGTTCAGGCGGTTACTCATAGCCGCTCCAACAGCATCCAGGCTGGTAATAATGGCAGGGTCAAACACATAATTGAATGGGTCACGGTAGGGTGGGCCGGCAACAACAGAACCTGGAGGTCCGGTCTGGTGGTGGTTGTACATGATCTGTGGCAACCATTCGATGTATAACTGGTTATTGATGTTCTGTGTTTCACGCAGGTTCATCATATAGAAATCGCGGTTGTTATCGTGGCCGGCGTATTTCTCGTATAATCTCGGTAATTGGTTGGTGGAACGTCTTTCTGGTGTTGGATTACGCATGTACCAGCTGGAAACAAGTTCCTGTCCATCGGGATTGGCGTGCGTGCAAAGTATGATCACATCATTCAAAATACGCATGGTTTCAGCATCCTTGCGCGTAGTTAATTGGTAGATGATCTCTATAAGCTGATGTGCACCAACTACTTCGGTGGCGTGTAAACCGCCATCGATCCATACAACTGTTTTTCCTTCGGCGGCTAATGCGCGGGCCTGTTCGTCGGTCAGATCTTCGGCATGGGCCAGCTTACGGGAGATCTCTTTGTAGCGGTCGAGTTTCTTTTGATTTTCAGGAGAGGTGATGATCAGCATGAACTGGGAACGGCCTTCCTCGGTCTTGCCGATATCAACATATTTAGCCCGGTCCGATGCGGCTGCGACCTTTTTCACATAGGCCTCGGTCTGCGTGTACGTAGCCAGCATGTAATTGTCGCCGATATTGAACCCGAAATGTTCTTTGGGTGTGGGCACTGTCTGGGCGTTGGAAATAAAGGCTGCGAGCAGCAGCATGGAAAGAACGCAACTGATTTTTCTCTGTAGCATATATAGTTTTGGAGGGTTTGGTTCCGCAGGCGGAAGATACTAATGCATATAACCGCTAAAAAATATTTATACCGATTATTTCAGGAATTTCTTGCATATTTTAAATAAAACATATATATTGGTAGTACCCTGAATTATTATTGATCATTACTTAATTATAAAAAATTAAATCAATGATCCAGACCAAAACGCAATCACTCCACAACGTTGGAGCATTCATCAGCCGAGATGAATATTTGTTCCTGCATGAAAATTATGTTGAAAGATTTCCCGGTGAACTGCAACACCTGCACATTCCCAGGGAAGTGATCCAAAAAGTAGTTAGTGAAAATCCTGATCTGTGTGGCATCCGGTTTACTTATGGCTTTACAGATGCCGCTGACCGGAACACAAAAATGGTTTTACTGGTTCCTTGTTACGCAAAAAACGGCAACCCTTTACCAACGCCATATATTAATGCAGATGGCTATCTTTCACATACAGGAGCCCGTGTGAGCCTTTTGGAAACCTGGGAATACCTGAACAACTATGTTGTGCGCACCAGGCAGCTGGAACCGAATTTATTGCTAAGGCAGGTGAGCCGGACCTGTTTTTACGGGATTAACCAGCTAAACACATTGATCGCCCGCGATGAAGTGGGTTATATAAAATATTATTTTGGTTATGACCCGGAGCCATCGGTGAAAGACATACTGAACCGTTACAGGATCGTTTTAAAGGCAACAGATGCTTTTAAGAACGACCTGGACGATGAGGAGTATTTTGATCACGGTGAGATGGTACAGTGCCCTCCGGGAATGTTTTGTTGTTTGCTGACGACTACAGCCATGGAAATGAACCCCGGCGGATCTGAGGAAGAATTGAATATTTTCAGGCATTACCGCGACAATATATTATTACGTGCCGAGGACAACGGCCAGGCTGTTGAAATGTATTATCATGTTTCACCGTTGATACTTGACAAGATCAACCAGCAGCCAAATAAAAAGGAACTGTATGCTGAATTGTATAACAACTATATGTTACGCAGCAAGGAATTTATCAAAACCGGCGATGCTTTGCAGGCGCGACAACTGTTTGAGGGAATCATGCAGCAACTGATGAACAGGTACCTGCTTAATTGATAACAGGTTAATGTATAACAGATTATGTCCCGGTGAGCTGACTGCTTACCGGGACTTCTATTTACTATAATATTTCCTATAATTAATATTATGTTAAACGGCGCACAACGCAAACCCTTCACCTATTTTTTTCTCCTACGCACATGGGTAGCAGGAAAGAGTATTAAAGGGAGATTGTAACCCAACGGGGTTACGCGGATTTAGTACCGGAGTGATTTATAAAATCTGAAAATTTGGTAAGACGGGTAAAACCTCTTAACCATGCAAGTAAAAAATGAAATTGACCTAACCCGTCTGTACGATGTCTTCAATTCGGTAATAATAAATACCGATGTTTCTGATGACTATTTTAAAGGCAAGCCGATATCTAAGGGTGAATTAATCCCCGCTGGCGAGCAATCTCTATTATCTCTACAGACCGTGGAGCGGTAGAATTTCTCTCAATGAGAGCAATATCACAATCCTGAATAACGCTTAATTTAATTCGTTCTCTAAAATCATCGGCTACCTTCTTAAAGGCATCTTCAAATAAATTGACCATTTCATTTATTGGGTCATCTTCTCCATAGTCAAACTCTATTAGGCATTTAACCTTCGCTATACAACTAAACGGGACAAAATCATCTTCGTGTAGCCTTATTCTCCACTGAGCTATAATCGGCAGTAATCCGTTTGCCACTTCATACACTTCTGCTCCGAAATCACACTTCACCATGTAATTAACGCTCGGCAACAAATCTTCTATGCCGTCCCAATGAAAAAAGTCGCACTTGCCTACTTTATATCTCATATCTAAATATAATAAAACAACTGGCGTTGTTGAAAAATGCAATTCTGTTGCAAATACAAATAACATATCTTCGCAATACTAACGAGACCCATCTTTTTCAAGATGGTGCCGTCATTTAAAGACGGTCAAAAATGGCAAGAGCATCGCCAAAAGAAAAAGCCGCACCAAAGGTCGGGCGGCTTGAACTTGTAAAAACTGTTGTAGACCTAGCGTTCAAGGTGCTTACCCTTGTCCGCGTGATTAAAAACTGGTAGTAAATTGAACTCAGACTCGACATCTGGGTTCTTTTGTTTTAAGAACGGGTGCAAAGATAGGTTAAGGTATTAAACTTGGTACTAAAAATCAAAACAAATTTAGTACCGGATTTTTGTCGTTGTTGCCCTGCGGGCACCCCTCCCGTTTGATTATGCACGAATGGCTCCGCCGCACAAAAAAATAGGAGAAGTGTTTGCTCCCGCTACGGGGCTTTCGAGACCGCTATCGCTAAAAACTTACGAAAGCCCCTTCACAAAAGCCAACCGTGTAACATAATATTCAGTTATAATTGATTTTTATGAACTGATTTATCTGTTTGACTACGATTCGTTTTTGCGAATTAAACCCCTCCTGCACAGCGCCTGGGCTGTTTAATTCGCAAAAACGAATCTTCGTCAAACCAATAAACAGGAAATAAAAATCACTTATAACTAACTTTTATGTTAAACGGCGCACAGCGAACTTCGCTTTTTTCTTTTTTTTGCCAACGCTCACTGGTAACGGTGCGGATGATTAAAGCGAAGACTAAAACGTTGTTTACTTACAAGCGCAGTGAGAATAAAATTTCCAAACCTCTATCCCATAATACCACGCCGCAATCGCTGTACCAACGGCGATTATCACTGTTAAGCGAGTCGTCGTCCTACGGTTTACCTTGGTTGCAAGTTCCACCTTATCCAACCGAATCTTTTCAGCACGAGACAGCCGATCCAATTCTTGGTAACCTCCCGTCTCTATCAAATACATCCCTTTAAAAGTTGGCTTGTAGTGAGTGACTAATTTAGATTCACCGGTATTTAAGTTTGTAGGCTTAAGTTCAATTGTTGTTACATTCTTATCCTCAATCAATTTTTCTACTACCATTTGCAAATCAAACATTAAAAAAGAAAAATGTTCATCATTGCTCATCCTTTGAGTGACTTGTGACACGATTTCATCAACCGTCATATAGCGCGGTATCTTTTCCACTATAATGGTTAAAACTAAATCAAGCCTCTCTATAGAAGTCATATGCAGTTTTTGAGTAACTCTAATATAAGCGAAAATCTTCGGCTATCGCCTCAGTGAATTTGAGCTCCACAGCTAAAAAAAAGAAAAAGAGAAGTTCTCCCGCAACGCCCCTTTCGTAGCCGCTATCGCTAAAAACTTACGCGGCAATAATAATTTTGAAATTGAACTAATGTCATTGCAGAAAGTTGAAAAAACCGAAATGTTTAATAAATTTGTGTAAAGAAAGCCGGTACGAGGGCTAGTCGCACCGGCAAGCACTTAGAAGAACGAATCTATCAGGTGCTTCAGTTTTGATACCAAACTCAGTATTACACCGAGACGCTTCAGGATAACTTCAAACCTGTGGCGTTTTTGTTTGTTTTTTGCCATTCATTGGCCATTCTGCAGGGGTTTTATTGTCCTGCATCAAGTTCAGACTAACCTTCTTAGTTAGCAGCAAAAAAAGATGCTTTGGTAAAGGCATCGCTATGGCCATAGCGCCAATGAATCTCTTAGTTTGCTAAGATAGGTTTGGGCGCTCTCGTGAAGGCTCAAATCAATTGACACATTGTCAATTGAGTATTATTACTTGAATGATCGGGAGAAAAACACCTGGTAATTTGCAATGAGGGCACCCTACCGGTGTTCGTGAAAGCACACACGGGACTGGAAGCCCCAGGGAAGAAAGGATATCGAGATTCATTGCCTCCCCCCCGCGCTCTGAAGAGCGTGGCAAAGAAGCGTGGCAAAGAAGCGCGGGAAGAATCAAACCATTGAATTTATTGTGCTGTCTATTGAGCGGTCGGCCTACTTCGCTGGTTTATCAAAAAAAGCTGGTTGGTATTATCGAAATTCAGGAACGGCATTCAAAAAAATAACTGCTATGAAAAAAAATATTATCGCATTGCTTGCGATCGTTACCGGGTTTCTTGTAGCTGCTGGCTCTACTCCGCGCAGATCTTCTGCTGATGCGGGCGTGCCTTACCCTGATGGCTATCGCATGTGGACACATGTAAAAACAGGTTTGATCGGGCCATCAAGTCCGAGTTTCCAGGTTAGTGGCGGTTACCATCATATCTATGCCAATGCAAAAGCGATGCAGGGTTATACTTCCGGTTATTTTCCCGAAGGATCTGTTCTTGTATTTGATGTGATCGAAGCAAAAGAGCAAAACGGGAACACAATGGAAGGCGAACGGAGACATATTGATGTGATGGTGAAAGACAGTTTACAATATGCCGGTACCGGCGGATGGGGTTATGAAGAATTTGGCGGAGACAGCCATACCGAGCGCGTACTTACTGCCACGGTTAGAACACAATGCGTTTCTTGCCATTCAAAGAAGGATGATAAGGTTTTTAGTGAGTTCAGGAAGTAACCGTCATTTCGAACAAGAGAAGCATCATGAGAAAACTCATGCAGCTTTATACATATTCCTAAGAAGTTGTTTGTCCACCTGGATGAGTTTTCTCCCCGCTAAGGCGGGTTCGAAATGACGGTATTTTAGTAGGCACTATGCAAGGCCCAAATAAAAAACGCTGGCTTTCGGGCCAGCGTTTTTTCAAAAATAAATTGAATTAAAATTTGCCATGTAAGGCATCGTACTCTTTATACTTTGCATCAAATGCGTCAAATGCTTTTGGATCGGATCCTTTCAGCTTGTCGCGCTTGTAGGCATACAGGTTGGCAAGGAAATCCACCGATTTATTGAGGATGCCTTTTTCCGTACTGTTCTTGGTCGGTTTTTCTTTCAGGATCACGTATGATTTCTCCAGCCATTCGAGAGAGGTATTCAGGTTCTCCATCATTGGTTTTTCAAGAAGGGCATTCGCGGCTTTGTAAGGTTCCAGTTTTGCGTTCTGTGCCTTGGTTGCAGCAGCTTTTTTAACGGGATCTTTTTCAACCGGTCTGTCTGCAAAAGCGGTGTTTAATGCCTGCATCAGTCGGATGTTATAGGCATAGTTATCATCGTATTCTCCAAAAATATTGTAGTAGATAACGCCCACGTTAAATGCGGCAATTGCATTCTGGCCATTCTTCGCAAATGCTTTTTTGAAAGCTTCGCCGCCTTTCAAAGTGTATTTCTGTTGCGCCAGGCTGTCGAGGCTTTTGTCTTTGATCTTTGCGTTCACAAAGATATCACCGAACTGCAGGTATTTCATTTCGCTGAGCGTTCCTGCGGCATCTTCTTTATCATACAATTCAGCTTTTTGCGTAAGCGTCAGGTTCTGATCCATGTAGTCGATCTCGAATTCTTCCCATGGGAATTTAGGATACAGCTCCTTACCTATTGCTACATATTTCTTGAACATCTCTTCGTTCTTGCTGATGGTAAAATGATTAGCCAGGAACTTGTAGATATCAATATAATTCTCGCCTCCTACTTTGGCGTCGGCCAGCCTTGCGTAGTACATGGCTGCTTCTTTGGGCTTGGATGAATTCTGGTACGAATATGCCAGGTAAAGGATAGATGTGGTATCAAACGGAATGGCTGCATTGCTCCATTTGTTCTTAAAGATATAATCGCTGTACTCAACGGCAGAAGAAAAAGCAGCTACTGCATCCTCCCACTTTTTATCGTTGAATACTTTTACACCGTTTGCAAATGCTGTAGAATACATATCAAAGAAAGGTTCTGCGCCTTTTGCTTTTACTTCGGCAAAAGCAGGATCGGCAGCTATGTATTTTTTCATGGCATCATCTGCATCCTTTGCTGCCGCAGGATATTTTGCACGCATATTCGGCTCCTTGTACAACGCTGAATACACTTTGGCTTTCCAGTAGAGTGCCTCCGTTTTCGTGTTTTGTTTAGGATCGGCCATCACTTTGTCTACCTCAGTTTTTGCATCATCCAGTTTGTTCAGGATGTATGCTGTCTGCACTTTTTTCAGATCCTGCGCATGCACCAGTTGTATTGAAACGGCAAACATCGCAAGCAATAAAAGTTTCTTCATAATGGAGGGTTTGTTATTGATTTTCAGTTGTTGTATCAGTGTTGTCTTCAGTTTTATCTTCGTCCGGTTCTTTAGTATCCTCTTCAATAAGGTTGATCTCTATAGCGGCATCATCCAGTATGATCTCAACTGCTTCGGGTACCGGCTGCGCTTCTTCATCCTGTTCTTCTATCTGTGAAATGGCTGCTATCTCGTCGCCATCATCCAGCCTGATCAGCGTTACACCCTGTGTGGCGCGTCCTGCGGCCCTGATATCTACGATACCGGTACGGATGGTAACACCTGATTTGCAGGTAATGATCAGATCTTCTTTCTCCGTCACATACAAAATACCGACCAAACTTCCGGTTTTTTCGGTTACGTTGATAGTTTTAACACCTTTACCACCGCGATTGGTGATGCGGTATTCATCAACAGCCGTTCTTTTTCCAAAACCTTTTTCGCTTACCACGAGGATGGTACGGGATGGATCTTCTTTGTTGATGCAGATCATACCGATCACTTCATCTTTCTGGTCATCCACCTCTATTCCTGCCACACCTATCGCTCCCCTTCCGGTTGGCCTTACTTTTTCTTCAGGGAAACGAATCGCGCGGCCGCTCTTCACTGCCATCATAATCTCCTGTTTTCCATCGGTTAAACGGGCAGATAACAATTCATCGCCTTCGTTAACCGTAATGGCAATGATACCATTGGCTCTCGGCCTGCTGAAATCTTCGAGCGAGGTCTTTTTGATGATACCATTCTTGGTACAAAGTACGATATAATGGTCTTGAACGTATTCTTTATCGTCCAATTTATTCACGTCGATAATGGCTTTCACTTTATCATCGCCAGGCAATTGAATCAGGTTCTGGATCGCTCTTCCTTTGCTTTGTTTTTCACCTTCGGGAATTTCATACACACGTAACCAGAAGCAACGGCCCTTCTCGGTAAAGAACATCATGGTACCATGGGTAGATGCCACGAAGAGATGTTCTACATAATCTTCTTCTCTTGTTTTTGAACCAACCGCTCCGCGCCCACCCCTGCGTTGCTGGCGGTATTCGGTGGCTGATGTTCTTTTGATATAACCAAGGTGGGAAATGGTGATCACCACGTCTTCATCTTCGATCAGGTCCTCAATACGCATTTCATCTGCGAGATACTGGATCTCGGTTTTACGTGCGTCGCCGAATTTATCTTTGATCTCTTTGAGTTCTGTTTTGATCAACTCATAACGCAGTGGTTCGCTGCCGAGTAGTTCTTTCAGGTGCCTGATGGTACTAACAAGGCCATTGAATTCATCAACGATCTTGTCTCTTTCCATACCCGTTAAACGCTGCAAACGCAGTTCCAGTATAGCTTTTGCCTGGATCTCTGATAAACCGTTTTCCTGCTGGTAAATATCATCTGTAAGGTCGGCGAACATGGAATTATTCAGGTACCATGTCTCTTCCTTGCTTTTTGCGATCAGGTTTTCTTTTGCTTCATCCGGTGTTCTGCTTGCGCGGATAAGTGCGATCACTTCGTCAAGATGATCGAGCGCTTTCAGGTATCCTTCCAGTATATGCGCTCTTTCTTCGGCCTTGCGCAGGTCGTATTTTGCGCGCCTGATTACTACTTCCATGCGGAACTCGATGAACTCTGTAATAAGGTCCTTCAGGTTCATCACTTTCGGGCGACCCTTGCTGATGGCTACGTTATTGACACCGTAACTGGTTTGCAGTTCCGTGTATTTAAATAGTTGGTTGATGATCACCTGCGCCACCACATCACGTTTCAGGTCAAGCACGATACGCGTTCCTTCGCGCATATTGCTTTCGTTGTTTACGTGTGCAATGCCTTCGATCGTTTTATCGGTCACTAACTGGCCTATGCGGTCCGTCAGCTGGTCCCTGTTCACCTGGTAAGGTGTTTCCGTGATCACGATCTGTTCGCGCCCGCTTGGCTTGGTATCCACGTGTACTTTGCCACGCAGCACCACTCTTCCGCGACCTGTTAACAGGCCCTGTCTCACACCTTCCATTCCGTAAATAATTCCACCCGTTGGAAAATCGGGGGCCTTAACAAGGGTGATCAGTTCTTCGATCGGAATATCCTTATTGTCGATATAAGCTATACAACCATCCACTACTTCGCCCAGGTTATGCGGCATCATGTTCGTTGCCATACCTACAGCAATACCCGATGAGCCGTTTACCAGCAATTGCGGGATCCGCGTTGGTAGAACGGTTGGTTCTTTTTCCGAATCATCGAAGTTCAGCTGGAAATCGACTGTTTCTTTTTCGAGATCATCCAGCATAGCTTCTGCAAGCCGCTGCAGGCGCACCTCGGTATAACGCATAGCTGCCGGCGGATCGCCATCCTGGTTACCAAAGTTACCCTGTCCGTCTACCAGCGTGTATCGCATGGTCCATTCCTGTGCCATACGTACAACAGTGTCGTAAATGGAAGCATCTCCATGGGGGTGATATTTACCGATCACCTCACCCACGATACGGGCAGATTTTTTATAGGCTTTGTTGTGTGTATTACCCAGCTCACTCATTGCGTATAAAACGCGGCGGTGAACCGGTTTGAAACCATCTCTTACATCAGGCAATGCGCGGCCCACGATCACCGACATCGAATAATCGATGTAGGCGGTCTTCATTTGTTCTTCGATATTTACCCGTATGATCCGGTCGTTGTCGTTGGTTTTTTCCGGCGGTAACAAATTGTCTTCCATGTGTGTATTCTCGTACTGATTTAGGGATCGATGACAGGGTGCAAAACAGCCCTGTTTTCAAGGTTGGCGAAGATAGCTTTTTTGAGGTTGAAAACAGCGCTGAAATGAGTGTTTTTTGGAGGGGTTTTATCCACAGATGTGAATGGATGAAAAGAGTCAATGGGCAATAGTGAATTGTCAATATCAAGGCTGGTGGACCTATTCACTATTGCCTATTGACCATTCGCTAATCACTGCCACAAAAAAAGGCTCCCGACTTCCCGGAAACCCTTTGCTGTATTGATCCTTATGAGAAGCTTAGTTTACTTTTTTGATGCTTCCGCCACCGCTTTTTGATGTGTTGGAAGAGGCGGTGCCTTTGTAATAAATATCAGATCCGCCGCTGGCGCTGGCATTGATCTCTTTGTTGGCCGTGATATGTACGTCGCTTCCGCCGCTGGAATGTATGGTGCAGGTGCCTGTGATCAGGTCGTAGGCGTGGACATCGGATCCTCCGCTTGCTTCTATTTTTACCTGTTCGGCACGGCCGGAAATAGTGGCGTCAGATCCGCCACTTGCATCCAGGGTTAGTTCCCTGAGGTTTAGTCTGCCTTTGAAATCAGATCCACCGGATATATGCATGGAGAGCGTATTGCCGCTAAGCTCATTATCGATAAAAATATCTGCGCCGCCTGAAGCATACAGTTTATCAAGGTTTTTTACGGACACATACGCTTTCATTTTCCTGTTGCCCCAGTTGATGCTCATGCCCCGGTTTCTGTCTCTCTCGTAGTAGATCTTTAGTGTCCCGTTCACTACTTCAACCCTGATCTTGTCGCGATAATCGCTGCTGGACGCACTCACAGCCACCGCTTCTTCGTTGGCTTGTGAAAGATAGAGGTCAATACCGTCTGATATTTCGATGGCGTGAAAACCTTTGGCATTGCGTACCACGGCATTATCATCATGCACTGTTTTCTGGGCCGACAGGCCAAGGCTGATAAGCAGTGAGGCGAATAGTATGATCTTTTTCATAAGGGGTGTTTTTGAGTAGAACGATGCCCGAGGCATAAAGTTACAGGAATGTTTAAAATTCGATACTGGATGCTGGATGCTGGATTCGCCTAATCTCAGGTCGTACGATTATTGGCAGGGATCCTGCATCAAAGATCTAGTATCCAGCATCGAGCATCCAGTATCCACTATATTTACGCCTGAATTAAAACTATGAAACACATCCTCCTTTTCGGCGCCGGGAAATCTGCAACGGTATTGATCGATTACCTGAAGCAAACTGCTATACAAAAGCAATGGCTGGTTACGATAGCAGATCTGAACCTGGCGGCTGTGCAGGCAAAGGTTGGCAACCATGAACTGTTGAAAGCAGTGGGTGTTTCCATTGAGAACGAAACCGAAAGAAAGGGATTGATAGAGCAGGCGGATTTGGTGATATCACTTCTGCCACCTTCCATGCATTACGTGGTGGCGCTTGATTGCCTGGCGTTTGGCAAACATTTGCTGACGGCTTCTTATGTGGATGATAAGATCATGGAACTGGCTGATGAGATCAAACAGAAGAATATTTTGTTTTTATGCGAAATGGGATTAGATCCGGGTATTGATCATATGAGTGCGATGCAACTGATTCATCGCATCAAGGATTCCGGTGGAAAGATCGTTTCTTTTCTCTCGCATTGCGGCGGACTGGTGGCACCGGAAAGCGATACAAACCCATGGCATTATAAGATCAGCTGGAACCCCAGGAACGTGGTGTTGGCGGGGAAAGCTGGGGCGGTCTACAGAGAGAATTCAAAAGTAAAAAGTAAAAAGTATGAAGAGCTGTTTGCGGATTGTGCGGAGGTTACAATAGAAGATCTCGGACAACTTGCTTATTATCCAAACAGGGATTCGCTGAGTTATATTCCTGTTTACGAATTGGAAGAAACGGAAACCTTTGTTCGTACCACTTTGCGACATCCTGATTTTTGTAAAGGATGGAAGATGGTTGTTGATCTTGGATTAACGGATGAGACGAACCTTATTAATACTGATAGTCTTACTATTTCAGCATTCCTGCGCAATGCATTCAGAGGGAAAGAATCTTTGTTGTCTGACATACTAGCAAAAGATCAGTTTGATTTTTTGGGATGGGATGATGCAACACTCATCAATAAAGGACATTGCAGTGCTGCAAATGTTTTACAGTTTATTCTTGAAAAGAAATGGGTATTGGAAGAGAATGATAAGGATATGGTTGTGATGTTGCATGAGATTGAGTTTATAGTTAAAAGTGATAAGTTAAAAGTTAAAAGTGAGCTAGTGGTGAAAGGTGAGAACAATTTGCATACAGCGATGGCGAAAACGGTTGGGTTGCCGTTGGGTATTGCGGCTACTTTATTGCTGGAAGGAAAGATCAATGAAACGGGTTTGCATATTCCGATCATCGCGGGTATTTATGAGCCGGTGTTGAAAGTGTTAGCTGAACACGGAATAATTTTTCACGAAACTGAAGAACCCTCTGTGTAACTCTGTGCCCTCTGCGTCTCTGTGGTAAAGCCCTCGCTTCGATCTTTTTTCATCCCAGAGACACAGAGGGCACGGAGTTACACAGAGAACGTTACCTATTTGCTTTTTTATTTTTGACTTTTAACTTTTGACTTTTAACTTCTTCCTCCCCTCCCGCATCCATCACCCACTCGTAATCCAACTGCCGTTTCTCAAGATTAGCTGAAACCACGCGGATGAATACTCTATCACCCATGCGGAAAGTGCGGCCGCTTCTTCTGCCAACTAAACTATAATCGCCTTCTATCAAACGGAAATCATCATAATCGGATAAACCGATCACACTTACGAGGCCCTCGCATTTATGTGCCACCGTCTCTACCCAGAAACCAAAACTGGATACACCACTTACCACGCCTTCAAACACTTCACCCAAATGCCCTTTCAGGAACTCTACCTGTTTGTATTTGTTACCGGCACGTTCGCATTCCATGGCAGCACGTTCTCTTTCACTGCTGTGTTTGCATTTCTCTTCCATTTTTTTATCAACCAAAGGCTTGTTCTCAATGATGGATTCCAGAACACGGTGCACCAACACATCGGGATATCGCCTGATAGGCGAAGTGAAATGACAATAATGTTCAAAGCCTAATCCGTAGTGGCCGATATTTTCTGTTGTATAGATCGCTTTCATCATAGTGCGAATACCCAATTGCTCCAGCACATGTTGTTCGGGTTTTCCTTTTGCTTCTGTCAACATTTTATTAAAGCTGAATGCTATGGCCTGTGGCGTAGATACATCAAACTTATAACCATGTTTTAATGCGAATGCAATAAAAGGCGTGAGCTTTTCTACATCGGGTCTGTCGTGGATCCTGTATGGGAAAGGAATCGATTTTTTATTGATCTTGAGTTTGGCCACGTTTTCCGCAACGGTTCTGTTCGCAAGCAACATGAATTCTTCAATGAGTTGGTGTGATTCTTTGCTTTCTTTTACCATCACACCGATGGGGGTCCCTTTCTCATCTAATTTAAAACGAACCTCAGTAGATGAAAAATTGATCGCGCCTTTGCTGAAACGAATCTTTCGCATACGCTGCGCAATATCATTCAGCAATAAGATCTCAACCTCGTTCACTCCTTTCTTTGTTTCAATAATCTCCTGTACATCTTCATAAGCATATCGGTGATCGGAATGAATCACTGTTTTGCCTAACCAGTATTGTTTGATCACTCCCTTTGCATCCATCTGAAAAATGGCGGAGAAAGTAAACTTGTCTTCCTGCGGCCTCAATGAACAAAGTTCATTCGATATTTTTTCCGGCAACATCGGGTTTACACGATCCGGTAAATAAACAGATGTGGCACGTTTGTATGCCTCCTGGTCAAGCTCTGTTTCAGGAAGTACATAGTAACTCACATCAGCAATATGCACACCGATCTCGTACATGCCATTGTTGAGTTTGCGGATAGAGATGGCATCATCAAAATCTTTTGCATCCGCAGGATCGATCGTGAACGTTAGTATATCGCGGCAATCCCTTCTTTTTTTGATCTCGGATGAATCGAGTACTTCCGGCAACCGCTCCGCTTCTTCCATTACATCATCAGGAAAGAATAATGGAAAGCCCGCTTGCGCCAGCAATTCTTTCATGGCTGCATCATTCTCATCTTCCGGCTGCATCACGTTTACGATCATACCAACCGGTTTCTTATCGTCCTTGTCCCATTTTACTAAACGTGCAACTACCCTGTCCTTGTTCTTTGCGCCGTTCAAATCTGAAAGCGGAATAAACAGGTCAGGCATGGGTTTATCGGTATCAGGAATAAAGAATGCATAGTTGGTCGACAATTGCACATGCCCTATAAATTCTGTTTGTTTTCTCACCACCACTTCTGTTACCTTTCCTTCTTTTTTGCCGGTGCGTAGGTTTTCTTTTATCACTTTTACGCGGACAGTATCACCGTTAAGCGCAGTATTAAAATCACCCGGACGAACCAGTACATCTCCTTCTACATTTTCTATGATCACATACCCCATACCCGAGCGTGTTACTTCCAGTTTGCCTTTCAGGGTAACCTGCGCAGTTGTCTTCGACTTTGATTTCTGTTTCGATCTTTTTGATTTGTCTTTGCTCATGCTGCAGGATTGAATTGAAAATTGGTAATATAATCGGTCACCAACCCGTTAAACTGTTGCCCTTCTCCGAATAAGAAAAAGTGGCGGATGGGTAATACATACATGGGTAGTGAAGCCAGTTGTTCGGTGAACTTGATCAGTCGCACCGCATCTTTTTCCGTGGTGAGTATCATCTTATCCTTTGCTTCGATCTCATCAAATTTTTGTTTGATCTCGTTCAGGTCGTCAATGGAAAAAATATGATGATCAGAATAATCCTGCTGGTAATAAGTATGCGTTTTGGCAAGCAGGTATTCTTTTAATGGTTTGGGATTGGCGATGCCGCAAACCAATAACACTTCATCCCTTGGCGTGATCATCCATTCATCGCCGGGGTTGAAAATATGATAGGGTGTACCGTATTCGATCGTGGTAAAAAAAACTTTTTGAAATGCTTCAGGTTTCAGGTCGCGGATAATTTTCTGTTTCTGTTCTGCAGAAAGATCATAGGGGCATTTGGTAACGATGATCACCTGCGCCCTTTTTGCCGAGGACCATTGATCGCGGAGATCACCTGTCGGCAGAAAAAAATCATGTGCATACAAATTGCTGAATTCGGTTAAGAGAATATTCAATCCTGCACGAACAGAACGGTGCTGAAATGCATCATCCAAAATAATGGTCTGCAATCCCGGTACATCCTGTAACAAATGCGGGATACCCACCAGTCTTTCTTCGCAGGATGCAACAGCAATTTCAGGGAACTTACTGTGGAACTGCATGGGCTCGTCGCCTATTTCAAGCGCGGTGGTATATTGATTAGCCAATGCATAACCTTTTGTTCTGCGTTTGTAGCCACGGCTCAGTGTGCCTACTTTGAATTTGGGTTTCAATAATTCAACCAGGTATTCTACCATTGGGGACTTACCGGTTCCGCCAACAGAAAGATTGCCGATACAGATCAAGGGAAAATTAAATTGTGCTGATTTCAGGTATTTCTTATCGAATAACCAGTTGCGGATAAAGATGGCCAATCCATAGATAAGCGCTAAAGGCAATAATAAAACACGGAAGGATTTAAGGAATATCGTGTTAAAATTCATAAGTCTGCTGCGGCGTGATACAATAGGTCAAAGGTACGTCAAATTGATCGGTGTCGGCGATTTCATCAACCGGGCCGAAGTAAGAAAAACCGATCTTAACAATATCTTCCCTGCATCGGGCGAGATACCTGTCGTAAAAGCCTTTTCCAAAACCCACGCGATAGCCTTTTGTATCATAGGCCAGTAAGGGTACGAATATCAGATCAATTTGTGTTGGGTCGATCACTTCACCTTCTTTCGGCTCGGTAATGCCCCATGCGTTGGTGTGATAGATAGTATCTTCATGAATGGCCAGTGCCGTCATTTCAAGGGTTGATGGATCGGTTAAAGGATAGGCCAGCAACATACCCGGCAGCATATGCCTCAGGTAACCGGAAAAAAGATGCGTGTTAGGTTCCGCTTTATTTGCAAGCGGCCAGTAAGTAAGCACGGTTTGCACATCCGCATAATCAAACTGCTGAAACTGCAGCAATAAGAGATCATCCATGCGCAGGCGTTCTTTGGAATGGATCTCAGCCCTTTTTACCTGGTATAATTGCCGTAGCTCCTGTTTATTCATAACAGCTGCAATTTACCGATCAATGATGATTTGATACGCATCGCCTGCTCATGCACGGTTGTTTTATCAATGGGTTCCATTTTGGGAACAGATCCTAATGAAGGATAATCTGACCATTGAACGATCTCTTCCTCATAATTCATGTAGTCATCGTTAAAGATCCAGCCTGCCACTTCTATTCCATGTGAACGGCAGTAAGCAGCGGTCAATAAAGAATGATTGATGCTGCCGAGATAATTCCTGCTCACCAATATCACCCGTGCATTAAGCGATTTTATAAGATCGGCAACCATCAATGAAGAGGTTAAGGGAACAAGCAAACCGCCTGCACCTTCTATGATCAATGGTTTGGGAGCGATGGATTGTACAAGGGATGTTGCGTTTTGCGTTATCGTATCAAGATCTATTTCAATTCCATCCTTTGCTGCCGCAATATGGGGAGATGCCGGTGTTTTTAATCTATATAATTCCGGATGCACAACAGAACCTTCATTGCTGAGTAATTCTTTAACCGTGATCGTATCCGTTCCATCTTCATAGCCTGCCTGGATTGGTTTCCAGTAGTCGGCAGATAGGGCCTCGGTTACAATAGCTGCGATAAGTGTTTTGCCTACGCCTGTGCCGATGCCTGTGATGAAAATGGGTGTCATGGTTTATTTGTTTACTGGTTTACTAGTCTATTGGCAGTGGGCAATTGGAATTTACTGAAAAACGAATAAACCGGTAAACCAATAAACTAATCCCCGTTAACAAAGAAAGAAAATAAAGTACTACCATAATTACGCAGGAAACTAAAGCCTTCAAATTTCTCATACTGGTTGCGCGGTGTATGTTCCAATACAAAGAACCCGCCTTTGGAAATGAGTTTTTTGGCCACGATGATCTTTGGCAATTCATCGATACTGCCTAACGCATAGGGTGGCCCGGCAAAAATAAAATTGAATGGTTCGCTGCAGGTATTGAGATAAGAGAACACATCCATCTTCAATACTTTGGCATTTTCCGCGCCAAGTATATCGAGGTTTTTTTTGATGAAAGCGTTCATGGTATTGTCTTTCTCTATAATCGTCATATCAGCCGCGCCACGCGAGCCCAGTTCATAACTGATGCAGCCTGTTCCACCAAAAAGATCGAGTGTTTTGATTCCTTCAAAATCCATGCGGTTCTGGAGAATATTGAACAGCCCTTCTTTGGCTATATCGGTGGTGGGCCTGGTATGCGGCATATTGGTTGGCGGACTGATCCTTCTCCCACCCCATTTTCCCGAAATGATCCTCATACAACGAGTTTATAAAAAGGCGTAAAATAGTGAAGTGGTTGGGCGATGGCGGATTTGAACACACCATCTGCATACATCGTATCAAAAGTGATCAAACCAAACATGGATTGCAGTTGCTGGTGTAATACCGAACCATTCTCAAAACTGCCGCTGATCTCGAGATGTGAGTGTGAGGCATCTAATGCAAACTGGTCGCTGGTATTGGCGAGATGATACAGGATATCATCTTTGGTGCTAAATGGGAAAGATTGTATCAACTGTAATTGCTGCTTCTTAACTACGGCCACAATGATATGGCCTTTATAGAATTGCACTTTGATAAAATGATCGGCCAGCTCTGTCCTGCTGAAAACATCCTGCAATAGCGCAGTATAGGTATGGTAGGGTTTATACAATAAATAATGCCTTCCCACCAGTTCATGTATCGATTTCCGTATACGATAAGCATTCACCATATGCTGTGGCGTATCGGCATTAATGGGGTCATACCTTGTATCGTGCCTGTCCGTTTCACCATACATTAAATTGAGATAGTCTTCCGAAGAACCTGCAGTAAAACGTTTGCCTGGAATAATAATGGCCTCTTCAAAATTATAATAGCAATGCGCGTTACGAAAGGAACGGTTCAAGATCAGTGACTCGTTGCGCAAAGCATAAAAAACATCGTTCCAGTCTTTGTTCTCCTTATCCAGTTCAAACATCTCGAAACCTTCTATTTCCTGCGATGCGGATCCTTTTACCAGGCAAACCACCTGGCTACGGCTGATCTCAACCACAAGTTGATCTGCATCTGTAGCCGTATCGCCACCTGTTTCAGAATAATAGCCGATGATCTTACGCGTCATGAGGATTAATTGCAATGCAATAATAATTAATAGTTGATAATTAACCCCAGCTTTTAAGCTGGGGATGTACATGGTAAGAAATTAATGGGCTTTAGCCTCGAATATTTTTTTATTTTAAGATTCTCACCAATGATCGATCATCTTCTACTGCAAATGCATTCATGGCTAAAGCCGGGAGTCTTATGTTCATAGCGTCCCCAGCTTAAAAGCTGGGGTTAATAGGGCTTGCTATTTAACCCTCATTAGCATTACTAACTTCTATTTCCTAATTACTAATTAATTTCGCCCCCATGTCAAACCCAGCGGGCGCCCTCAATCTCCAGGTAACTATCAGTAACAAACAGGTTCTTGGTATTGCGCTGCCTATTACGGCGGCGATCATTGTTCCGCAGATCAATTTTATCACGAACAATATTTTCCTGGGTGGATTGGGACAACGTTCACTCGCACTTGCCGGCATTACGGGCGTGTATTATCTCATTTTCGCGGTGGTGGGACATGGATTGAACAATGGATTGCAGGCGCTGATCTCCCGCCGTGCAGGTGAAAACCGTATCGATGCGATTGGCAATTTATTTTCGCAGGGGATCCGCATCGCCATTGTATTTGCGATTCTTGGGATCCTCCTTACATTTTTTGTGGCACCTGCTGTTTTGGGTTGGTCGCTGCGTGATGCGGAGAGTGTGCAGGTATGTGTGCGCTTCCTTAATATACGCATACTTGGTTTGCCTTTTTTGTATGTGTACCAGATGCGCAATGCATTGCTGGTAGGCACCAATCAAAGTAAATACCTGATCATCGGCACTGCAACGGAAGCGGTAACGAATGTGTTTTTTGATTACTCCCTTATTTATGGAAAATTCGGGATGCCGCAATTAGGTTTTGATGGCGCGGCCTATGCTTCTATCATTTCTGAATTTGCGGGCCTCGCGGTGATCTTCGTGGTGATACGTTTGAACGGCATCACCAAACAATTGCATCTGTTCAAGAACTGGGCCTATGATGCTGCCAATATTAAACTGATCCTTAACCAATCTTATCCGCTGATCCTGCAACACACCATCAGCATCATGAGTTGGGAGTTCTTTTATATTTTGATCGAGCATCACGGGCAAAGGGATCTTGCCATCTCCAATACCATGCGGAACATATT
Source organism: Bacteroidota bacterium (assembly GCA_040388705.1). Classification (GTDB taxonomy): domain Bacteria; phylum Bacteroidota; class Bacteroidia; order Chitinophagales; family Chitinophagaceae; genus Sediminibacterium. The sequence continues at coordinate 50,801 of JAZKBI010000006.1, forward strand.
CGGGTTTTTTGGTTGTTTTACCTGGGCCTTTGCAGCAACAGCCAATACGATGGTGAGTAATGTGATCGGCCAAAACCTGCAACACAAAGTGCCGGAGCTGATCAACCGAATTATGTTATGGAGTGTCGGGTTCGCTTCTCTTGTTTGTCTTTTTCTCAACTTGTTCCCGCATACATTTTTATCCATTTACGGGCAGGGCGAAGATTTTATTACCGCGGCCATACCTGTGCTGCGCATCGTTTCCAGTGCGCTGGTATTTATGTCCATATCAGTTGTATGGATGAATGCTGTTACAGGTACCGGCAATTCAAAAATGAATTTGATGTCTGAAGTTGCGGCCATTACTTTTTACTGCATCTATGTATACATCGTTCTAGAAAGATTGAAGCTGCCCATTGTATGGGGATGGGCAAGTGAGTGGATCTACTGGACAACTATTTTTGTTCCATCGTTGTGGTATATTAAGAGCGGAAGATGGAAGAATAAGAAGATTTAAGGTGGTTAGATGAAGTCAAAAGTTAAAAGTCAAAAGGCAAAACGGCTACCTGTTTTGCCTTTTGACTTTTAACTTTTGACTTGGATCTTTTGGCATCATAGTTGATAATATCATCATCTAACCAAAACGAGCTTATGAAAAATCTTTTACTCCTTACAGCATTTTTATTTAGCGCATTTATTTCCAGCGCACAATTTGAAACGGGACAAAAACTGATCGGCGGCCAGTTTGGGATATCATCATCCAACAATAAAATTTCTTCTACGCCGGGTGTGAGCAACAGCACATTTTTCCTGAGTTTTTCACCTTCGGTTTCACGGTTTAAATCGCCTCTTGTCATTTCCACGACCGGTTTTTCCTACTCCTATAGCCGTTATCGAAACTATTTCGGTAACCCGGCTTCTGAAAGAATTGAACCTGCACATTCCTTCGGTGTGTTCTTTAGCCGTACAAAGCTGGAGCCGCTTGCAAAGAAATTTTATTTTACCTACACCGGTACAGTCGGTGCAAATTCCGGGTTCATTCATCCCTATTATGTTTCAACCGGTGCAGCCGATGCACAGCATGAATTTTATGGTGCATACCTGTCAGGTAGTATTGGACTGCTATATCAATTAAGCCAGCGCTTCCTGTTAACCTGCGAGCTAACTAATCTTTTTAATATGAATTACCAGCATACTGTAGAAACCGGTTATGCCGGTCCGGGCAGTACCTATAAAAACACAGGTGACCAGGTAAACTTATCGACTAACCTGGCCGGTTTTAATTTGAGTTCGATGACGGTTGGGGTGAGGTATATGATGAAGAAATGATTGTGGCTCCTCGTTATTTCGAACGTGGTGAGCGGCCTGTTGATCAATTAGCAGATTTCTCACTGCGTTCGAAATCACGATTAGCCCTTTAGTTTAGTAACCAGCTCAACATACTGCTGCATCGCATCTTCTTTAGAAGTGCCCACTAATTTAGCCCATGCTTCATGTTTGAACCTCGCCACAAAATCAAATGCATTGGCCGGGCCGCTTTCTGTGTTATCGCCGATGGTTGCCTGTTTGTAGAGGGAATACAATTTCAATAAAGTATCGTTGTCAGGTTTCGCGCTTAGGTTTTTGCTGTCTGCGGCGGCTTGTTCGAATTGTTGTTGAAGGTCCATGGAGATTGAATTAATAGTGAATAATTAATAGTTAATAATTGCGTACTAATAAAGCGCTGCTAAAAATACTCAATCTTCAGTGAAGGATGCGAGCCCAATTATTAATTATTAACTACTAATTATTAATTATCTATTGCATCGATGCAAGCAGCTTTGCGCCTTCTGCTTTTAAAGCTATATCATCTGTTGTTCTTGTGGGGAGTTTTACTAATTTATTCAACACTTCAATGGCCTGCGCAGGTTTGTGGTCGTCTTTGTATGCTTTGGCAAGGTCTAAATAGTTAGCAACAAAATAAGGTTCGAGCGTTTTACATTTTTCCATGTATTGAATGGCCTCTTCCATTGTGCCGGGTGGTAATCCGCCGTATAACATTTTTACAGCCATTTTTTTAAGACCGGATAAATTGGCCATTTCATAATGCCATTTTCCCATGGTATAATTGGCTTTGGCATGATCGGGATTGATGGCTATCGCTTTATCTACATAATACTTCACATCTTTCACAAGCCCTATCAGTTTTTTGTTTTCAGTTTCTACTTCGGTCATCTTGCCCGATGCCATTGCCATGGCATAAGAAGCATCTGCCTGTGTGCTGTCGGCCTGGAAAGCACGGGTAGCATACGACATTGCAGTTTCGTAGAATAAACGTTTACTATTTTTATCAGCCTGCCGGTTGCCAAGTGATGCATTTAGTTCAGCACCTTTTACTAATGCTTTTACATGCGTCGGTTCCTGCAGCAGGATCAATTTATATTTCTCCAGTGCCTCTGTTTCCTTTTGTTGTTTTTCAAGATTATCGGCTTCTTTTAAAAGCACACTGATGTCCTGCGACCAGGAGCTTATTGCCAGGCAGGAGAGAAAAATAGTAACGAGTAGTTTCATGGAGGCAAGTTAAAAGTTAAGAGTCAAAAATTAAGCAGTCGCAAGCATTTTTAACTTTCGACTTTTAACTTTTAACTTATACCAGGTCCTTTCTTTTTAATTCAAAACTTACCCCTACACTCCCACGCATCTGTGTAACCGGCGGGTATATTTTGCGGATAGAAATAAACACTTCTTCTGCCAGTGAAAACTGTGCAAGGATCTGCGTTGCGATCTCTGTTACCACTGTTTCCAGTAAAGCTGTTGGTACTGACATTCTTTTTTTTACAAGATCATACACCGATACATAATCAACTGTATCCGATAAATGCTTCACCGGCAAATGCTGCGGCACATGTTTGATGGTAATGTTCAATTCAAACTCGTTGCCGAGAATTCGCTCCTCTTCATAGATACCGTGATGTGAAAAGAAGGTGATGTTGTGGAGGTGTATCGTTAGCATCGAGAGTTTGTGGTTTGTAGTTTGTGGTTTGTGGTTGGGTGGCCGAAAACTACAAACCACAAACTACAAACCATAAACCGGTTTAAGCGAGTCCCTTAGCACTCAGGTACCTCTCTGCATCCAACGCAGCCATACATCCACTACCCGCAGCAGTTACGGCTTGCCTATAGGTTTTATCCTGTACATCACCTGCCGCAAAAACGCCTTCGATATTTGTTTTGGAAGTTCCCGGCACGGTTTGAATGTAACCTGTTTCATCCATCGTTAACCAGTCTTTGAAAATATCGCTGTTGGGCTGGTGACCGATGGCAACAAAGAAACCGCTCACGGGTATTTCCTGCGTTTCCTGCGTTTGGTTATTTTTTATGCGAACGGCTTCAACTTTTTTCTCGCCTAATATTTCATCGGTGTCTGAATTCCAGTACACTTTTATGTTAGGTGTTGCGAGTACCCTATCCTGCATTACTTTGCTTGCGCGCATTTTATCTTTACGGATGAACATATGAACCGTGGTGCATAGTTTCGAAAGATACATGGCTTCTTCTGCGGCCGTATCTCCTGCCCCAACGATCGCCACTTCTTTTCCACGGAAGAAAAATCCATCACAAACAGCGCAGGCGCTCACACCAAAACCGTTCAGGCGTTCTTCACTCGGCAGGCCCAGCCATTTGGCCGATGCACCGGTACAGATGATCACTGAATCTGCTTCTATTATTTTCTCCTCATCTATCCAAACTTTATAAGGTTGCTGACTAAAATCAACTTTTGTTGCAAGGCCATAGCGTATATCAGCACCCATTCTTGCGGCCTGTTTTTCAAAATGCACCATCATTTCCGGCCCCTGTATTCCATCAGGATAGCCTGGATAATTCTCTACCTCTGTTGTGATCGTTAACTGTCCGCCGGGTTGTATACCCTGGTACAAAACAGGTTTCATATTTGCCCTTGCCGCATAGATCGCCGCCGTGTAACCCGCCGGCCCTGAACCGATGATCAATACATGTACTTTTTCTGTAGCCTCATTTGCCATACTTACTATTTATATTTTTAGACGAACAAAAATATCACTCCCTTTCAGTTCTCCATCTTTGGTTTTACACAAACAAAGTCTATTTGGGGATAATCAGGGTCTTGTACTGTACAGCGTACCCGCAAAAAGAACCCAAACCACCATTGCTGATATTACTGATCACTTTTCCGGGTGATGAAAACGGATTTCCTATGGATTGGTAACTGAATTCCCATGTTCTCCAGAAATCATAGGTGGCCTTATCGATATTGCAGTGTTTTACGGTAACCGTATCACCCCGTTTAAAATAACCATAGTCCTCGCCGGCCGGTTTCACATTACGTGTTATGCCCTGGTCTATCTGTACATCATAGGTCTTGCCATCAATGATCTGGTCATCATACACACTATTGCGCCCGGGATAAAAATCATCCTGATTAACTTTTGTAAAATAGCGGATATAATTACCATAACCCGCCGGATCTGTTACACGTGCCATCAATACAGCTTTGGTTGTATCCGGGTTATTCGGGGCTTTCTTCCACCATAGCGAATCAATTCTTTTAGTCAACATTGGTATGGTGGTTGATGCAGTGTACACTTTACCGTCGGTTTCTATACGCAGGTCATATTTCTTTCCGAAGTCGCCGTACAGTGGAGTCGCCGTGCCCGCAAATTGACCGTAGTAATAAAAAAAATAGCCACCAACCAGTGGTACTTTAAATTCGGTGAGGGTATACGTTCTGTTGCCGGTTGTAATAGTCACTTTTGCACCGCGTACATAGCTTTCATTCAAAGCTGCCACATCGATGGTGGAAAAATAATTCAGTGATTTTGATAGTATCACAACGGGCCCTTGCCCGTTTTCAATCTGTGCTTCTATTACCAGGGTAGATTCTGTTTGTGCAGGCTCAATTATGATGTCTTTTTCACAGCCAAGCAGCGCGGCTATAAAAAAGAATAATGAATAACGAACAAGGATTTTTGAATGATGAAGTGTAGTGCGTCCTTCATCATTCAAAAATCCTTGTTGAATATTCATTATTAAAATAGGTTATTTTATCCCAGGTACGCTTTCAGCGCATTGCTGTAACGTGCTTTCTGCAGGCGTTTAATGGCCCTTTCTTTGATCTGGCGGATACGTTCTTTGGTTAGATCATATTTCATCCCGATCTGCTCAATGGTAACACCGTTCTCTCCATCCAGTCCGAAATAGGCGTTCACAATCTCTGCTTCACGCGGGCTGAGTGATTTCAATACGCGGCGGATCTCTTCACGAAGTGAATCTTTCATCACATCTTCATCTGTATCGTCGCTGCCTTCCAGCAAATCGCCCATGGCAACATCTTCTGCCTCGTGTACCGGTGCATCCAATGAAGTGTGACGTGTATTGCTCTGGAAAATATTGTTGATCTCTGTTTCGCTCATTTCCAGGATCTCGGCCAACTCTTCTGTTGAAGGTTCGCGCTCATGCTCCTGCTCAAAAGCCATATAAGCTTTGTTGGCTTTGTTATAGGTTCCGATCTTGTTCTGTGGTAAACGAACCAGTCTTCCCTGTTCAGCCAAAGCCTGCAGAATAGACTGACGGATCCACCATACCGCGTATGAAATGAATTTAAAACCCTTTGTTTCATCAAAACGTTGAGCAGCTTTGATCAAGCCGAGGTTTCCTTCATTGATCAGGTCACTCAAAGAAAGTCCCTGGTGCTGGTATTGCTTGGCTACAGACACCACGAAACGTAAGTTGGCCTGAACCAGTTTATCTAATGCTCTCTGATCTCCCATTTTGATCCGCTGAGCCAAGGTAGTTTCTTCTTCGGGAGTGATCATCGGGATCTTGGAAATTTCCTGGAGATATTTTTCAACGGCTTGTGAATCACGGTTAGTGATCTGGGTTGCGATTTTGAGCTGCCTCATGATGTGTAATTACTATTTATATATAAACGACTAATAGACCCCAAATGTTTTGTAAACGCTGTAAACGAAACGGTAAAATTTTCAAACCTCCGTTCAGAAGCCTGCAAAGGTACGTTGCAACAGCGAGTTTTGCCAGTTTTTGTGGAAAAACTTGCTGTTATGGGCAAAAAAACGCAGTAAAAACACCTAATTTGAAAAGTTGGCAATTTGAAAATTTGAGAATTGTGAGCCAAAGGGGTCTTTTTTCATTTTCAAATCATCAAATTTTCATCCCGCACATGCGGGATTCAAATTTGATTGCTATTATCTTCGCAACATATGATAGATTTTCGTTCAGATACAGTTACCCGCCCCACCCCGGGCATGCTCGAAGCCATGATGAAGGCATCTGTTGGGGATGATGTTTTTGGTGAGGATCCTTCTATCAATCACCTCGAACTGATGTGTTCTACGCTGTTTGGTATGGAAGCTGCGATATTTTGCCCGAGTGGCACCATGACCAACCAGATCGCAATCAAGTGCCATACACAGCCGGGTGATGAAGTGATCTGTGAGCGTTTATCGCATGTATACCAATATGAAGGAGGCGGAATCGCATTTAATTCGGGCGCGTCTGTACGGTTGATTGATGGGAACCGTGGCAGAATGACGGCCTCACAGGTGCAGGAATCCATCAATCCAGATGATGTTCATAAACCCCATACTTCATTGGTTTCCATCGAAAACACCGCAAACCGCGGCGGCGGATCTTGTTACGATTTCAAAGATATACAGGAGATTAAGGATGTATGCCTTCAATACAGGTTGAAGCTGCACCTGGATGGCGCGCGGTTGTTTAATGCGCTGGTTGCAAAGAATGAAACCTGTAAACAATACGGTGAAACATTTGATTCAATCTCTATCTGCTTAAGTAAGGGACTAGGAACACCCGTAGGTAGCGTCCTGATCGGAACCAAAGAACTGGTAAAAAAAGCAAGACGCATCCGTAAGATATTTGGCGGGGGCATGCGGCAGGCAGGTTTTATGGCCGCCGCTGGTATTTATGCATTGGAAAATAATGTGGCAAGATTGGCTGAGGATCACAGGCATGCGCAGCTGATCGCTGCCGTATTGCAGACAAAGGATTTTGTTGGAGAGATCTTACCCGTTGAAACGAATATCATTATTTTTGAAGTGAAAGGACGTTATACAGCACCCGAACTGGCTGCAAAATGCAAAGAGGAAGGTATTTTTGTGATCGCCATTTCCCCCAAACAGATACGGATCGTTGTTCACCTCGATATACATCCGGAGGATGTTAAACGCACCATCGAAGTCATCAACACATTATAGAATTTTGCCTCAGCAAAGAGAAATATTATAACAGCACAGCTATGTTACCCAGAATTAATCCAACGAATACACAGGCATGGTTCTTACTGAAGAAACACCACGAAGAAGAAATGAGCCGAAGGCATATGCGCGACCTATTCTCTGCTGATGCCGAACGTTTTCATAAATTTTCGATCCGCCTGGAGGAGATCCTTTTTGATTATTCAAAGAATATCATCAACCAGAAAACATTGCAGTTGCTTCTGCAGCTGGCAGAGGACTGTGAGCTGAAAGATGCCATCCATGATATGTTTGCCGGCATCAGGATCAACGAGACGGAACAGCGTGCAGTCTTGCACACAGCGTTACGCAACTTTTCTGATAGCGCTATTCTGGTAGAAGGAAAAGACATCATGCCACGCATCAAAAAAGTGCAGAACCAGATGAAAGAGTTCTGCGAAAAGGTCCACAGCGGCAAATGGAAAGGGTATACCGGCAAGAAGATCAAATACATTGTGAATATCGGTATCGGTGGTAGTGATCTTGGGCCATATATGGTTACGGAAGCACTCCGCCCCTATTGGAAACAAGGCATTCAAACTTATTTTGTAAGCAATGTGGATGGTACACATATCGCGGAAACATTGAAGAAAATAGATCCTGAAGAAACACTGTTCCTGGTGGCTTCAAAAACATTTACCACGCAGGAAACCATGACCAATGCACACACTGCAAGAAGCTGGTTTTTAGAATCTGCAAAAGACGAGGCACATATTGCTAAACATTTTGCTGCGCTCAGCACCAATGAAAAAGAAGTAACCGCATTTGGCATTGATAAAGCGAATATGTTCGAGTTCTGGGATTGGGTTGGCGGTAGATATTCTTTATGGAGCGCTATCGGCTTATCTATCGCACTTACGATCGGCTACGAGAATTTCGAATTGTTACTGAAAGGCGCTCATAAAGCCGATGAGCATTTCAGAAAAGAAAAATTTGATAAAAACATCCCTGTTTTAATGGCGCTGCTCGGAATATGGTACACCAATTTCTTTGGTGCGCAAAGTGAAGCTATCCTTCCTTATGATCAATACATGCATCGCTTTGCCGCGTATTTTCAGCAGGGAAATATGGAGAGCAATGGTAAGAGCATTGATCGTAGCGGTAACCCTGTAAACTATTCAACAGGCCCCGTGATCTGGGGAGAACCCGGTACTAACGGACAGCATGCATTTTACCAATTGATACACCAGGGAACCTGCATGATACCATGCGATTTTATTGCACCAGCTATCAGTCATAATCCCATTGGCGACCACCACGTAAAACTCTTATCCAATTTCTTTGCGCAAACAGAAGCATTGATGAATGGCAAAACGGAGAATGGTGTAAAAGTGGAACTGATGAAAGCCAATAAAAAAGATGACGAAATAAAAAAGCTCGCTCCGTTTAAAATATTTGAAGGCAATAAGCCGACCAATTCATTCCTTGTAAAACAGGTAACGCCTTATACGTTGGGGACCCTGATCGCTTTGTATGAGCACAAGATCTTTGTACAGGGTGTGATCTGGAACATTTTCAGCTTTGATCAATGGGGTGTTGAGTTGGGCAAGCAATTGGCTAACGAGATACTACCCGAACTCACCGATGATGCTGCCGTTAGTTCACATGATGCATCTACGAATGGGTTGATCAATGCGTTTAAAGGACTTAGGAAATAAGGAAGCTATTAGCTGTTAGGCGTTAGCTGGCGTGTTCGCAAAAGTTGATGGCTAATGCCTAATACCTAACGCCTAACAGCTTTTTTTACATTTGCATCCATGCACGACATCTCCATCCGCCCTATCCAACCCGCAGATAACCCAGCCGTGGCCAATATCATCCGTCGCACACTGGAGGAATTTGGTATTACCCGGGCCGGAACGGTTTATTTCGATAAAACAACCGATCATTTGTTTGAACTCTTTCAGTCAACACCCCTCAGCGCTTATTTTGTTGTAGAAAAAGATGGCGTGATCCTTGGTGGTGCGGGTATCTTTCCAACAGATGGTTTGCCGGAAGGCACCTGCGAATTGGTGAAGATGTACCTGTTACCAAATGCAAGGGGCACGGGACTTGGCAGGCATATGATTGATCATTGTTTACAGTTGGCAAAACAAAAAGGCTTTACTGCTGTTTACCTTGAAACAATGCCTGAATTAAAGAAAGCGATGAGTGTGTATGAAAAATTCGGTTTTACATATTTAGAGGGCCCGATGGGAAATTCAGGGCATTGCGGGTGTGATGTGTGGATGATCAAATCTCTCTAATCTCTGTGAAACTTTGCGTACTCAGTGGCTCTGTGGTGAAAAATATTTTGAATTGCTAAGATGCTATTATCTAAGCGAAGGCTTTACCACGGAGTCACGGAGAGCACAGAGTTTCACAGAGAGATCGTATAAAACAAAGCCCTCAGCAGTATTGTTGAGGGCTTTGTTATTAGAATGAGATTCAATTTACCATTTATCAACTTCTTCCGAAGCTAGGTTAGATCCGCCTGAAGCATCTGCAGCAGGAGCCACAGCGGGTTCATTAATGGATACAACCGGTGTTTCTTCAATTGCTTCGATCTCTGGATCTGCAGCAACGGCTACCATTTCCGGAACTTCTGAATGCGTATGACTTGATTCGGAATGACCGCCTTCTCCGCCTTCTGCATCATTGTATTCATGATTGAACGCATCGAAATCGAAGTCGGGCATAAGGTCGGTTTTCACATAATCAATCGCTTCACCTAAAGCTTTAATGAATTTGTTGAAATCTTCTTTGTACAGGAAGATCTTGTGCCTGTCATAACCATTGTCGTCAAAGCGTTTGCGGCTTTCCGTAATGGTCAGGAAGTAATCGTTACCCCTGGTAGCTCTTACATCAAAAAAATAGGTTCTTCTTTTACCGGCCCTGATCCGTTTACTGTAAACACTTTCCATTTTTTTGTCGTTGTTCTCGTACGCCACAGCTGTTAGTTTTGGTTTTTAATTTAAGCCTTACAAATATAGGGATGTTTTATAATTACCAAAATTTAAGAAGAAAGTCCGAAAAAGACCGCAAAGTCCGTAAGTCCGAAAGAAAACCCCGATAAATTCTTTCAGACTTCCTGACTTACCGACTTACCGACTCCCCCTCTGTTAATTGCAGCCTGTACAGTTCCGCATAGTAACCATTATTGGCCATAAGTTCTTCATGGGTACCCTGTTCGGCGAGTTCGCCGTCTTCGAGTACGATAATATTATCAAAGCGGAAAGAAGAAAATATCCGGTGGGTGATGATGATCGCCGTTTTATCGTGCAGGTAACGGTATAAGTTTCCAATGATTTCGTGTTCGGTCTTGGCGTCTACGGCACTAAGGCAGTCATCGAATACAACGATCTCGGGTTCTTTGATCAATGCCCTGGCAATAGAGATCCGTTGTTTCTGGCCACCGCTCAGGGTAACGCCCCGCTCTCCTATCATCGTTTCATATCCCTCATTGAAACCCATGATCTCTTTGTGAACACTCGAAAACGCTGCTGCTTTTTCAATCGCCTCCCGCGTGGTTGCTTCTGCGAGGCCGAAACTGATATTACCGCTCACCGTATCGCTGAACAGGAAAATATCCTGCTGAACATAACTGATCTGTTCGCGTAGTGTTTTCAATTCCAGTTCTTTGATGGGATGACTCCCGATCCTGATATTTCCCGCTGTTGGATCATAAAAACGCAGGAGCAGCTGTGCAATAGTTGATTTGCCGCTTCCCGTTCTTCCAAGCAACAAGACCTTATCGCCTTTTTTGATATGCAGGTTGAAATTCTGTATGGCTTTGATACCGGTATGCGGGTAAGTGAAACTCACTTCATCAAATACGATATCGCCTGTTACAGGTACCACTAACGGCAAAGGATCATTGGCGATCGTCGGTTTTGTTTCGAGAAATTCGTTCAGTCTTTTTTGGGATGCAGCCGCGCGCTGTATCATACTCGCTGTCCAGCCAATAGCGCTCACAGGGAAGGTAAGCATATTGATATAGATCACGAACTCAACGATCAATCCCACTTTACTGCTGTCCTGCAATGCCTGCATACCTCCTACCATGATCGTTACCAATGTGCTAAGGCCGATCATCAATGCCATGCTGGGGAAATAGACTGCTTCCACTTTGGCAAGTCCCACAGCATTCTTTTTATAGGCTTCGCTGTTCTTCTTAAAGAAACCGAACATCGCTTTTTCCTGTACAAAAGATTTGATCACGCGGATACCGGAAAAAGATTCCTGTGCGTTGGTAGTGAGATCAGAAAGCAGTGCCTGTATGCGCTCACTTTTTTTATTGATCACGCTGTTCACTAAATAAATGGTAATAGCGAGTATGGGCAATGGAGCAAGCACCAATAAGGTAAGGTGCACATCTTTCCGAAGCATATTCACCACGCAGAAACCGATCAGTGTAACCAGGTTGATCAGGTACATGATCGCTGGGCCTATATACATTCTTACACGGCTCACATCTTCCGTCATCCGGTTCATGAGATCGCCCGTGCTATGTGTCTTGTAAAAATTCGTATCTAATTTCTGGTAGTGATGATAGATCTCATTTTTCTGGTCGTACTCTATATGCCGGCTCATCACGATAATGGTCTGGCGCATAAAGAACATCAATACGCCCCTGATCACCGCCAATGCCAGTATGGTGATACTGCACAAAGCAATGAGCCATCCAAAACTAAAATGCCCGCCTTGAATAGAAGCTATGAACCAGTCCACCAGCTTATCATGAATGGGTTTGGTAGCGGCAGCATGTGCGCCCGGCAATTTTTGCTGCACTTCGTTCACGACGAACCCTGTGATCTGCGGCGCCAACACGGCAAAGTAATTGGAAGCGATCACAAAAAGCACCCCGACAAAGAAACGCTTACGGTATTTCCAGAAATATTTATTGAGTGCCGAGAGATGCTTCAAGGATGGTGATAGTTTACTGCAAAGGTAAAGGGCAATAGGGATTTAAAAATGTAGTAAAATGATGAACGGGGGGCAAGCTGCGAGCTCTGAGCCGTGAGCTGCGAGCCAGAGGCTTTAGTTCAGTTTTTTTCTAAAACTCCAGAAATATTCACGATCATAACTCAACCGTCACGGTTTGCAGTACCAGGCTCACAGCTCGAAGCTCACAGCTCACAGCTTCCTCAAATAGTGTTAGATTTACACCAGCCGATTGTTGCCATGAAAAAGAGCCTGCTTTATTATTCCTTCCTGATCCCATTATTGTTTTTTTCCTGCCAGGATAAATATTTACCTGGAATTCTTATCAATGCAACCGGCACTTTAAAAAATGATACCAATGGTGATTGTCTTCCAAAAACCATTGCGGGAACTTATATCGCAGGTAAAGAACCAGGTGATACGAATTACCTGTATGTAACTGTTGATGTAAAAACCAGCGGAAATTATCTCATAAAAACAAATGAAGTAAATGGCTATTACTTTACAGGAAGCGGCAGTTTCTCACGTACAGGAACAGCGCAGGTAAAACTTTTTGCAAAGGGTAAACCGATTGCTGCTGGGTCGAACGACTTCACCGTTGCATTTGATACAAGCAAATGCCATGTAACAGTAACCGTTGTTCCCGCTACCGGTTCGGTTGTACCGACTGCCACCTATATTCTTGCGGGAACGCCCGGTGTGTGCATTAATGCAGTTGTAAAAGGCACTTATGCGAAAGGCGCTTTATTAGATACATCGAATAAGGTTGTCGTGAGCGTAAGTGTGAGCGCAACTGGACCCTATTCCATCACAACCAATATTGTAAATGGTTACCGGTTTTCTGTTTCCGATACTTTTAAAACTACCGGCATACAGAACATTGTGCTCGCAGCATCAGGCACACCCATTAACAATGGCACCGATAAACATGTGATAACTGCCGGGTCCTCTACCTGTAATTTTCCGGTTGACGTGTTGGTTCCTTTAGCAGTATTAAACAATGACCTGCTTCCATTGACATATGGCAGTTATGCAACGTACGGTGATGATATCACTGCAAATCCCGGCGATACCATGAAAAGAATGATCATCGATTCTGTGAGAACAAACGGCAATTTGTATTATATACAGGAAGAAAAACACAGGGCCGGATTACCTGTGCAATATTTATATCGAAAAGCCGGAGATACCTATTATGAATATGCGTCGGTTGATAAATACACAACTTCTTTTAAATACGGCCCGCAGATCAAAAAAGATATTCCTGTTTTAAAAGACAATCTTATTACCGGTGATAAATGGAGTACAGACGAATATATCGGCCCTGCTGACTTCGGACAGACGATCTATTTCAAATATGACTTCTCGTGTATTGCGGGTAATACTGCGGCAACCATTAACGGCAAAACATTTGGTAATGTATGCAAGATCCTCATACGGCCACAGATCCGCTCGGCTGTGTATTATCCTTATAACACTACGGGAGAAACTATTGAGCGCTGGTATGCAAAAGGTGTCGGGCTTATTTATTCAAAGATGACGAACAACTTCAGCAAGTTTGAATGGTTTGTGAGGTATTGGGAGGTTATTTGAGATGATCACCTGATAGTCAATTTTGTTCCAGCCGGAGGCTGGGTAATACTAATCACTCGGCAGAGCCGAGCGACTATGCCGCGTACACCTTAGACTTTAGACTAATTAGCCTTTAATGATCGAATCGGTTGGTTTTACAGTATCTATTTTAACTGTATCAACCGGGGTTGTTTTAATAGTGTCCGTAACAGGCGGCTTATTATTTGAACTATTACAGGCAGCTATTGTCAACAGGATTCCTGCAAACAGGATGGTTATCTTTTTCATAACGATTGATTATAATCTAGTATTTAAAAAATCGTGCGAACACGGTATTTAAGACGTGAATATCCAAAAAAAGAGTCCTACGATTTCGCAAGACTCCTTTTCTGATTTTTTTGAAAATGTTTTTATATTAATCGATCCGGAAAGTGATCGGCAATGTGTAATATGATTTCACATTTCTGCCTTTGATCTGGCCGGGGTTCCATGTTGGCATTTTTGCTACTACCCTTGCAGCTTCTTCATCAAGGCCATATCCTGCCCTGTCGCCTGTAACAACAGGTGTGTACACTTTACCATTTTCATCCACTGCAAACATCACTTGTACCTGTCCTTCTACACCTTCGTCAATAGCAGTTTGCGGATAATTGATATTGTTCTGTATCCATTTAGCCAATGCTTTTTCTCCACCGGGAAAACTTGGTTTGATCTCGGCACGGCTATAGATACCTTCGTTATTTACCTCGATAGGAATGCTGTTATAACGTGTTTCGTAATCTTTGCCCCATGTAAATATCACAGAACCTTTACCGCGTTTTTTTGCCGGGTTTGGTTTTGCAGTACCTGCCAGGGTAGTTGATACAGGTGGCGTAGGTGACAAAGTAGCCGTATCTGCTTTCATGGCTTCCACTCTGGCCATAGAATCCGCGGTCATCTTTGCCTGCAACGAATCTGTTGTGGCATCGGTTTCCTTGTAGTCCTTTCCTTTGCAGGAGACCATTAGGGTCATACTGGTTACGGCGCCCATCATAAATAATGATAGTGCGCTCATGCTGATTTTTTTCATGTTGTTTCTAATTAGGTTGATAATATATCCAGCCTATGGCGGGATAGAATAAGTGTTGAGCAGGTTCCCCACAATGAGAGAGAGCCTGCACTTTCGCTATACTCATGCAATTCCTGCGCCAGCAGACAGCTCTGATGTACCTGCTGGGCACTCAAATGATACCGGGCAGAGACCTGTCCTTGTTAAGGATATAAAAAAAACATACCGTCATGTGTAATTCCTTGCACAAAACGGATCGTTGAATACGGTTTTACCACATAAATGAACTACAAAAAATCCGGCACAATTTTCCCGCTATTAACCAACATGCCGCTTACCGACATCCTGATCCATAAAATCAACAATGATGGACCGCTTTCGTTCCATGACTTCATGGAGATGGCTTTATATCATCCGGATGAAGGTTATTATACGGGTTCATTCGAACGCATCGGCAAAAAAGAAGACTACTATACAAGTCCCGAATTCAGTTCCGTTTTTGGTTTACTCCTTGCAAAACAGTTAGAGGAAATGTGGCGACTCACGGGAAGCAATTCCTTTACGATCATTGAGTATGGCGCAGGCCCCGGAACATTGTGTCATGATATACTTTCTTATTTCAGGGAACAGCCTCAACTGTATGGCGAGCTTCGATACTGTATCATAGAAAAAAGCCCGGCAATGATTGAACGTGAAAAACAATTACTATGTGAAAAAGTGGAATGGTATGATCGTATTGAAGACATTGCTTTTACGGTGGGTTGTGTATTGAGCAATGAAGTAGTCGATAATTTTCCTGTACACGAAGTTGTTATGCAGAAAGAGTTGATGGAAGTGTATGTTGACTATCGCGATGGCTTTGTGGAACTACTGATGCCTGCCCCGGATGAGTTGAAAGAATATTTAAGGGAATTAAATGTGACCCTGCCGGCAGGCTATCGCACTGAGATAAACCTGGAGGCACTATCCTGGCTTGAGAAAAATGCTGCGGCCCTGGAGAAGGGGTTTATGATAACGATAGACTATGGGTTTCCTGCACACGAATTGTATGATCTTTCGAGGCACAGGGGCAATCTTGTTTGTTACAAGAAACATACGCCAAATACTTCCCTATACCACGCTATTGGTGAGCAGGATATTACTGCGCATGTAAATTTCTCGGCGCTACATCATTGGGGACGCAGGTACGGATTATCGTGTTGCGGGTATACAAGCCAGGCACATTTTCTGCACGGACTGGGGCTAGTGCCATTATTGGATAATTTAACGGCAAAGGGTTCGGCCTGTAAGGAAAGACTTATTCAACTATACAGGAAAGCCATGAGTTTGAGCAATCCATTCAAGATCCTCGTGCAACAAAAAGGATTGGAGGCTGCAACACTTTCCGGTTTGTATTTCGCGCGGCCCGCAGTTTAGATCTCTAACAAAGGCATAACAGGAACAGCTGTTACCTCTTCATTCTCGCGAAGTACTAATAAAGGACATGTTGAATGAAACGCCAGTTGTTTGGTGATACTCTTGTGAAAAAGACCCAAAGGAAATCCATGTTTTTTTGCGATCAGCAAAATAAGAGATCCCGGAAGCCCTTCGGCAAATTCAAGTATGCCCGAAGCTGTATCCTCGCTATCAAGGTCGCGGTATGCCGGTTGGTAAGGCTCAAGCCATTTGGTTAGTTCCACTGTTTCGGTGGACTCATCTGCAGATATTTCGCTGCCATCTTTTTGTATATGCAAAACCGACAGAGGCAAATAAAAACTATCCAGCAGGCTGATTATTTCTTCTTTTGGCAGCTTTTCATTTTTTGTAAGATCACAGGCAAATACAATATTTGAAGGGGCCACCATCGGCACACCGGATGGCACCAATATCACCGGCACATCACTTATTTCGCATACGAGGATGGCATGGCTGCCTGCTACCATCTGTTCCAGCTTTCCTTTTCCCGTAGTGCCCATAATAATCATATCCGCATTTTCGGAGGCGACTGCAAGATTAATTTCTTCGAGGGAGTTGGTGTTTGTGCGATACTTCAGGTCACAGCCTTGTGGAACCTGGTCAGCTAATGAAGCGCTTAACTCTTCCATCGCTTTTTCTGCAAGCGAGTGCAGTTCCTTTTCATCTCCTGTATACACAATCGATTCTCCGGGGGTGATCACGGCTTTATAACTATGGTATAGTACAATTTTGGAAGCACGTAACTGCTTTGCCAACACGCATGCGTAAGAAGCGGCATAATAGGCGGCCTCAGAAAAATCAGTTAGTACCAAAAACGTTTTCATAAAATATTTATTAATGGTTTATTTCTGCACGGCCGCAATATGCTTTTCAAGCGAAGCAGGTTTATCTCTTGTCTGGTTCTTTTTTCCCACGTAAGCGGTTACCACAGAAACAAATGCGCCGACCGCTGTGTTCCCAAAAATGGTGAGTATCATTATCATAAACAATAATCCCGAAGGCCGCGCGGGTTGTATTGTTGATGGTGCATCCTGAATAAGGCTTTCGGTTGGCGTAACGGAAAATATAGCAGGAAAATAAAAAAAGAAGCCCGCGATCACAAGCAACACGGAAATAAAAACGCCGGCAAGCGTTGCCAGGTTACCTGCTATTAACATAGAAACCGCGCGTTTACTATCATAAGGGCGGCTCACCAGGCGAAGCGCATAAAAGAAAATGGTGAACATAAAGAGTCCTGTTCCTATGTACAGGTAATAAAAATCCTCGTACTTTTTTTGCGACAAAAAAAAGAATACCGGAATAGTATACAGAATGGCTGCCAACAAACCATTGGTGAAATACTCCTTCACATGCTTACTGTTGAATACGGGGTTCTTCATAAACGGGTTTTGGTAAGACGCAAAAAAAGCATGCCCCTGGTGTGTAAAAAAAGCCACAGTTAACGGTTAACAGATCATTATGTTCGGATTATTTTTTCCAGGCCACCGAATCAGCCTTCTGTGCCATCATTAAATGATGTTCCAGGATCGGAACCTTGCCCCATGCCCAGTTTTTCAGGTCTTTATCATTTCCATTTTGCCCCTGTTTCTTGAATTCGTCGATATCTTCTTTGTGGTCCTTTACCATGAATGAAGTATAGGCCTTATCAAACTCTTTACCTTTCTTTTTTGCGAGATCATTATACGCATCCTGGTTTTTGTTGCTCAGCGCGTCGGGCAGGGTAATGTTCTTGGTTTTGGCAAGCGTCTTCAGTTCCTCGCCGGCCATGCTGTGATCATCGATCATCATCTGGGCAAAATTCTTTACTATTGGCGCCGACGAATTGGTTAATGCCAGTTTACCCAATTGTACTTCCATCATGCCACCATCTGCTGCTGCAACGGCAAACTTTGCATCGTCTTTAATAGCAGTGCTGTCAAATTTTTCGTTGTTCTCTGCAACGGCTTCTTTCTTACTGTCGGGCTCATTATTGCCACATGAACTGCACATTGTGGCGATAAATAGCAATCCGGCGAAAATTATATTTTTCATAAAATATTTTTTGGTAGTCTTAAAAAAAGAATGCCATCAGCCTCCGCGCTTTTTATACCGTAAACTGAAAAAGATAATGGCCATATTGAAGAGTAGCGAAAAACTATTTGTTATGATCACAGGCAGGTCCTTCTTCAGCACCCCATAAAAGATCCAAAGTCCCAGGCCGATAAAAAGGAAAAGCAGCATGGAAATGGAAATATCCTGTGCTTTTTTTTCCTTGATGATTTTCATCAATTGCGGCAATAATGAAATCGATGTTAATACGCCGGCTGTAGTACCGATCAATATCGAATCAGAAAAGATATTTGCCATGGCGGATGATGACGGGAATGTTAACAAAAATGCCTGTTGATGAAACAGGCATTTCATATACGTGGCTATAAAAATTATTTACCTGCTTTTGATGCAGTCTTCCTGGCTGCTTTTTTGGGAGCTGCCGGTTTGGCCATTTTCTTCGCCAAAGTCTTTGGCGGAGCTGTCTTAACAGGTGGTTTAGCCGCCGTACCAATTTTCTTCATCGGTGTTGTCTTTGCAGATCGGGCGTCTTCATTAATCTTGCTATTTTCGTTAGCGGGTTTTACGCCAGGCAATTTCTCTCCTATTTCTGCCTTCCGATTGAGTTTGCCCACAGCGAGCGCTGTTAATGAATCGTCCGCCTTGTATTCTTCTTCGAGTGTAGCAGATAAAAGATCTACCACTTTCCCAAACCCGAGTTGGGTAGCAAATGCTCTTGCTGTACCATAACTGCTGATCTCGTAATGCTCAATCTTCTGCGCGGCTGCTATTAACGCCGCGTCCATTACTTCGGGCGACATGTCTTCTTCCATCAGGCTTTTTGCTTCTTTTACCAATCCCTCCATTGCCTTGCAATGTTCTTCACCTTCTTTGCTTTTGAAGAGGTTGGCAAAAAATCCTTTGGTTTCTTTTACTTTTTCCATGTTAAAGAAACTTTGGATCTCATCAAGACGCTTCTGATGTTCCAGCGTTACTTTTAAATGATCGTTGAATGCATTTTTAAGTTCCTTGTTAGAAGCTTTCTCTGCCATTTTAGGAATGGCTTCTATCATTTGCACTTCGGCTGAATAAAGGTCCTTCAGTTCATGTTTTAACAGTTCCTGCAGATCGGTGATCTTTTCCATAATATTTTGTTTCCAGTTATTGATAAAAAGTTGTGCCATACGATTTTCTATTTTCTGACATTCAGATATGCCGTGAGGTTGAGCTCCAAATAATTCTTTCTTAAAAAATCAAGAAAGCATAGTACTGGCCCGGTAATTTTGAAAACCCTGCATGCATTTTTTTCTACACAACAGGCTTCCACTTCGAATTCGTTTGAGGAAAAAATGCTTCATCCATTTTTATTCATCAGAGACATGGGTGATCCCAACAGGGGCATGCTTTTTTTGCCAATTATCCGCTTACCATATTTTTTAATCTAAATCAAATTTTATGCGAAGTACAAGAAGAACAGGCGGCGACAATGGATATCGCAGCCCGGAAGATTATTCCAATGAAGGGCGCGGTTACGAGCCAAGAAGCAGTTACACTGACCGCTACCGTTTTGAGCGTGATGATACGGACTATCGCGGACAGGGCGAACAGGAAAATGACCATAACGAAAGGAGAAATGACAGCAACAACAACCGTTATGCAAACGATGGACGCAGCAGGGAATGGAGCAATCACCAGTCAGGCTGGAACGACAACGGCTCAAATTGGGGAAACCGCGGCATTGACAATACCGACCGCAACAACCGCAGTTCAGACAACCTGGATTCGAACAGTTACAGCAGAGGAAGCAATGAGTATGGATCGCGCAACCGCAACGAATTCAGACAGGAAAACTACGGGCGCTATCCGCAGGATGGTGGCTATGGCGGTCGGCAGAACAGCCGAAATAATGATCCCTATTACAATTCACAAAATGATTTTCCGGAAGATGAGGAAGGTGATTATGGTGGAAGATTGAGCAAGCGTGACGGTTACAATGAAAACCTGAACAATGCCCACAGGGAATCGCCCCGACATACTAATTACGGAAGCAACAGCTATGGAAATACTAACCGTGACGGGAACAGCTATGGACGCAGTAACGATTATCGAAATTTCTGGAACCGCGATAGCGGCAACAGGCAGGATGCAAACAACAATGCCTCTCCCCGCCGTTCACGCCAGGGTTTCGGATCTATGAGCAAAGAGCGACGACAGGAGTTGACCAGCCAGGGAGGCAGGACATCTCACGAGAACCGCTGATAATACAAGCCCTTCCCTACCCGTACTGTACCGTGGGGATGGACTTATTCTTTTCATTGTAAAACTATTCACTATGAAAAACGACCAAGGTGCGAAAAAAAGCAGCACCACCAATACGGGTAAAAACACAGCACAGAATAATGATGGTCTGCAAAAAAGAAGATCAACGCCACCGTTGCTTGAAAAGTTCTTCATGGATATGATGAAGGATATTTACTGGGCAGAGAAACACCTGGTGGAAGCATTACCTGAAATGCAAAAAGCAGCTACCACTGATGAGTTACAGGATGCTTTTGAAGATCACCTGCTGGCTACGCAAAAACATGTATCACGACTTGAAAAAGCATTCAGGTTATTAGGCAAAGTACCTGAATCGAAAAAATGCGAGGCGATGAGTGGTCTTGTGGAAGAAGCGAAATCCATCATCAAAGAAACGAAAGATGGAACCATGACACGTGATGTAGGCCTTATTATCGCTGCACAAAAAGTGGAGCATTATGAGATAGCCACCTATGGAAGCATGGTACAACTGGCAAGAACAATGGATAGAGATGATATAGCCACCTTACTTGAAAAAACATTGTGGGAAGAAGAAGACACCGATCACCATTTGACCCGCATTGCAGAATTTTCTATTAACCCGATGGCTGATGAAGAAGACAATGAAGAAAGGAACGGCGAGGATATGAGCGCCGAAAGAAGGAATGGCCAGTATGCAACATCCACAGCGTCTATGTCGTAGCACGAACCGATTACTATTTTACATACCTTAAAAAGATCGATATGAAAACGTCAAGAAGCACCAATAACATGCAAAGCAAACAGGGCCGCTCACACAAACCAAGGCCCGAAATAAGGGATGATATGGACAGTCGCAACAATGAAGAACAGGACTGGAAAGGATCCGATACTACGCATAATAAAAAAGAAATGCATAGTAGAGGAAAACAGCCATCATCTAAAAAGTAGTAACGCAAAAATGAAATAAACACGAATTACACGAATTAGAACGAATGGTGGCTGATTTGTTGAGCCGACCTGTAGTCACAGGATTCATTCGTTTAAATTCGTGTAATTCGTAAAGGAAAAGAGACACCATCTAAAGTAGGAGCAGAAAAATGAAATAAACACGAATTACACGAATTATAACGAATGGTGGCTGATTTGTTGAGCTGTCCTGTAGTTACAGGATTCATTCGTTTAAATTCGTGTAATTCGTGTAATTCGTGTTACCATGGGAATGACGTTTTAAATTTTATTTCTTCGTCCAGACGTTATTGGCTCCGTTAAAATCAGGCAATGATTTATCCGGATCGTAGGTAACGGATTCGATCTCTTCTGTTGAAGGATATTTGAATGTCCAGCTTACATTTCTTTCCCAGATCTCAGCAGGTAATTTTACGCGATCTGTTTTACCACTCTTGGTTTTGATCTCGAGAATTACAGGCATGGCCATCTTCTCCAGGTTATCCAATGTGATCAGCGCTCCTTTGGCAAAATTGGTGCTGTCAACATATTTCACACCACGTACAGACACATCCAGGCGCCAGTTATTTACAAACCAGCCGCGCCAGAACCATTGCAGGCTCTCCCCCGATGCATTCTCTATCGTGCGGAAGAAATCATCCGGTGTAGGGTGTTTAAAAGCCCAGCGGTTGATATAGGTTTTAAAAGCAAAATCAAAACGCTCAGGCCCTAATATCTGCTCGCGTAACAACACAAGCCCGTTACTTGGTTTGCTATATAACAACGTACCATTATTCCTTTCTCTCAGGTTATCGGCGCCATTGCTGAGAATCGGTTCCAGTCCGGGTACTGTTTGCATGATGCCTATCTGCTGGAAATTCGGCTCCCTTGGTTTAAATTCACCATTGTTGAAATTGGTTGAAGATAAGGTGTTGATGAATGTATTGAATCCTTCGTCCATCCACCCATACAAACGTTCATTGGAACCAACGATCATCGGGAACCAGGTATGGCCAAATTCGTGGTCATTTACACCCCACAAGCCACGACCGCTGCTGCGTGCGCCACAGAATACGATACCGGGATATTCCATACCACCCGGTGTACCCGCTACTGCAGTTGCTGCGGGATAAGGATATTCGAACCATTTGCCTGAATTATATTCAAGCGATTTTTTTACAAATTCTGTTGAACGTTTCCATCCGCCATTAGCAGCCGTATCACTTTCTACCGGGTAGGCAGAGATAGCGATCGATTTTTTACCACTCGGCAAAACCATCTTCGCAGCATCAATCACAAAAGCCGGTGAAGCTGCCCATGATGCATCACGCGCATTCTTAATTTTAAAGTGCCAGGTAAGCATGTCTTTTCCCGAAGGACGCGATGCAGGATCAGTCACTTCATTATCTCCACGAATTACAACGGTCTTTTCACTTTTCTCAGCCTCTGCCCACCGTTTTACCTGCGCGGGTGTATATACTTCCTGTGGATTCAGCAGTTCGCCTGAGCAAACCACGATGTCTTTTGCCTGTGCCGTGATGCTGATATCAAAATCACCATATTCGAGGTAGAATTCACCGGGACCTGTATAAGGTAAAGTGTTCCATCCCATCACATCATCAAACACACACATGCGCGGGTACCATTGGGCAATGGTGAAGATCTTGCCGTTCTTTGTTTTCATAATACCCATACGGTCGGAGCCGTAATCTGGCGATATGAATGAATATTCTATTTTCAGTTTTAATACTGCGCCGTTTGCAGCCAGTTCTTTTGGTAAGAATACCTGCATACGCGTATCGTTTATCAAATATTTTACATCAGTTGCCACATTGGTTGTTCCAGACAGCACTTTTACTGATTTGATCTTGTAACCTGCATCAAATACTTGCCCGCGACCACCGTTACGGCTGCCGCCCGTTGGAACGATCATGCTGCCGCGTGAATCCTGTTTGAAAAGATTCTGGTCAAGCTGCATCCATACAAAGCTCATTTTCAATGGGCTGTTATTGGTATAGGTCAACACTTCTGTGCCGGTGATCTCGTTGGCTTCATCATTTAGTTTGGCGGCTAACTGGTAGTCGGCGCGGTTTTGCCAGTATTTGGGTCCCGGTTCACCTGTCGCTGCACGGTATTCACCACCATTCTTGCTGTAGAAGAACGGTGCAAATGCATCATAATAACTGTACTTGGTTGCCGGGGCATTCGGATCAACCGTTTCGCCACCTCCTCTCCGTTGTGCATCGGCAGTAGTAATCCCTGCGATGAGCGCCAGTGATAGCGACGCCATGAATGATAATTTCATTACTTATTAGTTTTAATTTGGGGAAAACGCAATGTTAATATAAAAACACACAAATCGCTATTTGCGGAGGCGCAGATATGCGGGTATGAATTGGTTATTCGGTAAACAGGGTATAGGTTCGGTAAACTGGTGTACCAGCCTCCGGCTGGCATAATCATCGTAGCTCGCCTGGAGACGAATTACTGCGGCTACCTGTTATCCCAGATCCCTTTTGCTGTTACGAACATCTGATCAAAGATTTTTTCCTGTTCCAGAAATGTGCCGGCTTTTTGATAATAGCCATCTGCTTTGCATTCCTGTGCCAGTACCGTTTCGCCGTGACTTTTAGAAGTGGAAAGAAAGAAGAAAGGAATTTTTTCCATGCCGGGATGTTTGAGTAATTCGGTGCGCAATTCAAATCCATCCATCTTAGGCATGTTCACATCGCAGATAATAAACATGGGCAGGTCATCCTGCGTTTGTAAAAAAGATAAGGCAGTAAGCGGTTCGGAAAAGCTTATGAACCTGTTGGGAACATGTAAACCTTTTACCAATTCATTGGCCATATCCAGGTCCTCGGGATCATCATCTATCATAATAACCGGCCTTATTACGATGGTGTCGGATAGCTCTGTCAAAATCAATAATTTTCGTTCGGATGTTGTATTTATAAATATAAATAAAGAATGCATTGCTTTAATCGTCTGCCCATGATAAACCTTCCGAAATCGGCAGGATTTTATCGCTTTTTTGTGATATCGCCCGGCTCACAAATAACAAAATTGTCTAATTTCAAAAATCAACCGGTCTACTCTAATGAAACCTGATTTGCAAAAAACGATCCTTACCACTCTCCTGCTGGTTTTTTCACTGGCATCCTACAGCGAAACGATCACTTGCACCCTTACAGGTACCATAGTGAACCGCAAGAGTAAAAGCCTGTTGCTTGTGAAAGAAACGGGCGATCTTCGGATCAACAGCCAGCATATTCCTATCAAAAACAATGCGTTTAGTTTTACTCTCAAGGCGGATGTGCCGGAAGCATATATCCTCGTGTTTGAAGAAGAATATGGGCACGCGTGGATACCGATCAAATTCTTTCCCTACAATGGAGAGATTAGGTTTACCCTGTACCCGATGGATGAAGCCGAAAAAAACCTGGTGAAAGGTGGGGAAGAAAACAGGATTTATGCAGAGTTTATCCAGATGAATAAAGATCTTTTCGGGCGCAGGACACAGGCACTTAACGCGAAACGGGATATCCTGATCAGCGAACATGCCTATCGTAGCCCCGCCAGCGACAGTATCAGTGCGGTGCTTTCGAAATTGGATGGGGCCGAACAGAGACGGCCGATTTATCTGGTGATGGAGCAGATGCGTAAAACAGGAACCGACCTGACTGAACAGGGCAACCTGGTAAACCGTGCTTTTGACTCGCTGCGCGACGACAGAAATATTGTGCGCTATAAATATATTAAAGACCATCCTTCTATTGTGTCCTACTACCTCGTGTGGGAGGATATGCGGATGGCAAAAGAGAACCGGAAGATATCCAATGCCATCGCGGATGTGTATCCGGCACTCGCTGCAAAATATCCTGATCACCTATATACTATGCGGATAGGAAATGAACTTAGCGGCCTGATCAAAATACGGCCCGGTGAAAAATTCATAGACTTTACGGCGCCCGATCTTTCCGGGATGGACTATACACTTTCTGCACTGGCCAATGGCAAAGTAACCCTGGTTGATTTCTGGGGCTCATGGTGCGGGCCATGCATTGCAGCAAGCAAGTTAATGATGCCGGTATATGATGACTTTAAGTCCAAAGGTTTTACCGTTGTAGGCGTTGCGAGGGAATTTAAAACAAAGAATGACCTGGTGGATGCTTTGAAAAAATACAAGTTTCCCTGGCTTAACCTGGTGGAACTGGATGATGCACGCAATATCTGGAACAAATATGCCATCAGCAACGGCGTGGGTATGGTTTTGCTGTTGGATAAGGATGGAACGATACTGGCAATAGATCCCACGGCGGATGAGGTGAGGAAGGAATTGAGTCGACGTTTATGATATTTTCACCTGTAAACTGGTTGATATTAAACACTCGCCGGTAGGCGAACGACTAATTCCTATTTCGACTATTTTGCAGCATGGGAAAAAAATGTCTGAATTGCGATAGTGAGCTAAACGATGACGTATTGTTTTGCCCGCAATGCGGCCAGAAAGCCAACCTGCATCGTATATCCATGCATGAGATCCTGCATGAATTGATGCATTTTTTTACGCATGCAGACAAAAGTTTCCTTAACCTCCTGAAGTTACTTGTAGTAAAGAATGGCCAGGTGGCAAGAGAGTACTTGTCGGGCAAGCGGAAGAAGTATTTTCCGCCACTGAATTTCTTCCTTCTTACAGCAACTATTTTTGTGTTTATTGCAACCCTTACCCATCCGTCGAGGGCTACGGTGCAGGATGTGTTGAAGAGTCATCCCGAGATCAGTCATATTCCTACTCAGGCAGGCAGGGATCACGTTACGGGCATATACCTGCGCAGCAGCGCGGTAGGAGCATTCATGAGTAAATACTCAAATATCGTTGCGATGATCGCAACTCCGATGATCTGTTTTATTTACTGGATATTTTATAGCCGTGGCAGGTTTACTTATGTTGAACACCTGGTCGGTTGCTTTTACATGGTGGGGTTCGGAAATCTTATATATGCATGTTTGATCACGCCGCTCACAATGTTGATCGGCAGGGAATACGCTTTGATCGCTCAATCAGTATTTTTTGTTTTACAGGTTATTTATAATTCGGTTTATTATTATCATTTCATCAACAGGCGGTCATCACCGGCTCTTTTCAAAGCGATCGGCGTTTCTGTTCTGGCGATTGCTTTCTGGGTATTTCTTACGAGCTCATTGATCAGGTTATACATTGAAAAAGGATAAAAGCCTATGAAAAAAATATGCATCTTTTTTGTGTACAGCCTGGTTACCCTAAGAGTAAAATGCCGGCGAGTGATATCGGTGAGAAAGAATTTTATGCGTTTCCAACCTGTTGCAAATTGGGCATTCTCCAGACAAGGCGCTGCGCAAATAATAGTGCACATTTTACAGATTCAGCACAAGTGGAGTAAAAGTCCTGATTTATTTTGAACATTCTGATCCTCTGAAATACAGTCACGGCAGGCATTCTGACTAGTTTTTCTGTTTAACCCTATTCTTTTTTTGGTAGATAGCCCGCTGCACTATTATTTTGCACCCGGAGAGTTGGCAGAGCGGTCGATTGCGGCAGTCTTGAAAACTGTTGACTGTAACAGGTCCTGGGGTTCGAATCCCTAACTCTCCGCTGGAATCAATAAATTGAGATAAGCTTAAAGTAAGAAAGCCTGCAAAATCAAGTGTTTGCGGGCTTTTTGCTTTTTAGCCTTACCCGTATTTACCACACTTTATTGCTATAGTTGTGAGCGTGATTCGTGGAGTAGTGCTAAACTTTACGACTACTCCGGCAACTTTACACAAGTCGCTCTTTATTAACACTTTATAAGAACTGAACTATTTAGTTCACTACGCTCGCGAGCGTAATTTTATAACCTTTAAAGTGAGTAATTATGGAAAAGAGTTTTGGGCTGTTTTTTCACCTCAAAAAAGACAACTATTGTAAGGGTGAAGTGCCAGTGTATATGCGTATAACTGTCAATGGTGAGTTTCGCGAAATAAGCATAAAAAGGAAATGCGATCCTTTAAAATGGAACGTTGAAGCTGGAAAAGTAGATGGGAAGACGGAGTTTGCCAAATCTTTCAATTCTTACCTGGAAGTGTTGCAGCGGGATGTGTATGATGCGCGGAAAACATTGCTGGAAAATGACGACAAGGTTACTGCTGAAAACATTAAGTCTGTTTTGATAGGAAAAGAAATAAGTCGGCACAAATACATGCTGATGGAAATTTTCAAACACCATAACGACCAGATGGCTGAACTTGTGGGAAGAGAATATGCACCGGGAACGCTTGAGCGCTATCACACATCCTATAAGCATACGATCTCCTTCCTTGAGTGGAAATATAAGGTCACTGATTTGGACATAAGTCGGTTAAATTTTGAATTTATCACACAATATGAATTTTGGCTAAAGAGTGTACGCAAATGTGATCACAACTCAACGATGAAATACCTCAGCAATTTCCGCAAAATTGTAAACATCTGTATCCGGAATGGTTGGTTGCAAAAGGATCCGTTCATGGGTTTTAAAATGACAAAGAGAGAGGTAGAAAGAACGGCACTGACTGAATTTGAATTACGGGCATTGGCTGACAAGAAATTTTCGATTGAAAGGCTTACCATAGTAAGAGATATTTTTCTATTCAGTTGCTTTTCCGGTTTGGCTTATTCAGATGTGAAAAAATTAAGGCGGTCAGAAATTGTCATAGGGATTGACGGCGAAAAATGGATTATTAGCAGACGGCAGAAAACGGACATAACGGCCCGAATTCCTTTATTGCCGCAAGCCCTAAACATTATTGACCATTACGAAAATAACCCTCAATGTATCCTGGAAAACAGGGTATTGCCTGTATTAAGCAACCAAAAGATGAATGCCTACTTAAAGGAAATAGCAGATTTGAGTGGCATCAATAAAAACCTAACCTACCATATTGCCCGCCACACTTTCGCAACAACTGTTACCTTAAGCAATGGTGTGCCTATTGAAACCGTTTCTAAAATGCTTGGTCACCGGAATTTAAAAACTACCCAACATTATGCAAAGATTTTGGATGTAAAGATCAGCCATGATATGAAGCAGTTGCGAAACAAGTTTGTTTAGTCGGAACTAGACATGATCAATTAACATTTCATTTTTATGAATGTATTCCGGCCTTTGATTATGACGATAGAGTGTTGGTGAGGTGCCAGTATGTTTTGAAAAATCTCTTGAGAAATTAGTTACTGTATCAGTAGTTCACGATAGAGTTTTACAAATGTTGGATTGAAGTCAATGGCATCAGTTTTGGCGAGGAGATTCTTCTTAAGAGCTAATCTCAAGCTTATATCCTTTGCCGCGTATAACAGCAATTTTGATATTCGGATCAAATTCCAGTTTTTTTCTAAGTTTTGATATGAACATATCCAGACTGCGCCCCACAATAATACCTTCGTCTTCCCATATCTCTTTTTGCAGACGGCTTCTCTCTATAGTCTGGTAAGGAGACAGCGCGAAAATGAGCAGCAGACGTGTTTCCGTTCCAGTCAGGTCTATGGTGTTATTATTTATTACCAGTTGCCGTTCCTGCGCATTAAACAAGACCGATCCAAAAGTTAAAATGCCGGTATTTTGACCGCAATCATTTATGGCATATATAAAAGCGGCAATTATGCTTCTTCGATTTGCGTGAACTATCGTGGCGGAAACTATACCGATTGGGTACTGCCATCCAAAGACGAGTTGAATCAAATCTATCGTAATAAGGCTACGCTTGGTATTCTCAATACGGCGAATTATTGGTGGAGTAATACGGAATATAGTTATCAAAATGCATACTCGCAATTATTCAGTACCGGAGTTACAAGTATCGATGCAAAGTTTGCGGTACGTGTAGTGAGAGCGATACGATATTTTTAATCTCCCTATTTATTAAATGCCTCTTTGAATGAAGCATTTTATTTCTGACAAAAGCACTTAACTCTATTCAAGTAATTGTGTATATCATCGGGTTTTACACTAAAAAAAAATTGTAGTTCATGCTTTATATCTCGTCTTCTTTTCTTTACAAAAAAGATTTATATATCCCTACATAGCGAAAAAAAAACGGTTTTAATTTTGTGTTCCCTCAAGCACTCTCTTGCGTGATTTGTTTGTGATCGAAGAAATAGGTAGCCGATAAAGATGATGATCGCGGGATGCATATAATAAATTTCTCCCCCCATTCTGTTTGAAAAAGTATGCCCAAAGAAATTTGAGCAATCAATACAGCTATGTATGGAAGGATGGTATCAGGGGTCAAGTCATAAACAAGGAAATCAAAAGTTTCCGACACATTTATGCGTCGCTTCATTCTTTTTTGCACGCTCACATACTCGACAATTTCAACCTCCTCCAGAATAAACTGAATTGTCGTTTGGTCTGACAAATTTCATGCGTGAAATTATAATTGCTATTCAAGTGCCTTGAATAGTCTCTATTTCCATCATTTTAAAAACTTAAATCAGATGAGCACATCATTTATTAAATCTTGTAAACATCTTTTTGCAATTGCACTGCTGTTTTTTTTAATTTGCACTTCCTGCAATAAACAACAGCTTGAGCAAACTGAAAAGGCTGCTGCACTTGAGAAATCTAAGCCATTGATTGAAAGTGCGAAGGCATATGTTGTAACACTTACTACAAATAATACGGCAACCATCAAAGTCAATTCGGTACAAAAAAAACCACATACCCCGAAAACAATAACAGTTGCTCCAGCCAGTCAATTTTCGCACATCAATAAGAAGATTGATTGGAACAACGCTGAACCCGTTCACATTGGAAACACGGATTACATTTTTGTCCCAATTCAAGAAAATATCAAGCCGTTTAACAATCAGCAGTTCGAGTTTTTTCGATACCTCGTGTTTTCAAAAACATCTTCAGGCGATGTTGCATTGAGTGTAATTGAAGTCCTGGGTGATAAAGGATATTCATTTACCGATCAATCGGACAAAATAGCAATTGAGGCATGTAAAAACAAATTTGCTAATGAAGCCAGCGCGATCGGATCGGTAAATGCATCAGTATTTTTCTATGACAAGGACTACAAACAAACCGCCAGTTATAAGTTGACAAATGGCAGTTGGGAAGCCGCACGCATTTCATTCAGGAGTGATCTTGATATCAAATTATAAGTTTTATACTCACTCAGTCAGAAACTTGTCGTTACGAAATGTCGCAACATCATTATTCAATCTTCAAAAAATGTTTTATGAAAAAAATAATATCCTTATGTTGTTTCGTACTCATCGGTACTTTTTCAATTGCACAGAGCCTTTGCGCAACCATTAACGGGAATGTCGTTCCGCTCAATCCGCAAAGCGGTGCGCATAATTATTTTGGCATAACGGTAACGTTAGATCAAACCTATGATCAAAATGTTACCATAACTGGGTATATTTTTGACGATGGGGACTATAATACGAATACCCCCTTTTCATTGACCATATACGCGGGTTATACCTCGGCATCAACATCTACGACTTATTATCAAACAAATCCGACGGCGAGCGGCGCAGTATCTATTACATCCATAAGCCCTTCGTCAATAACAAAATCTTCTGTTACGTATGGCACGCAGTGCGCATTGACTGGATATCCCGCAATACCCGTGGTTACTAATCCAAACAATCCAATGGATTATTTTGGATCGAAACATAATGACGGCTGTGATGCTGTTATTGGCGCCTCAACATCAGCTGACATTTTACACGCTACCAAAGTATATCTGAATGCTCACTCCTATGATTCTTCAAATTTTAATAGCTGGTATGGTGCCGCAGTGTCAGCAGGATATTATACGCTTGCAACTGACGCATTCGCCAATAACACCGACTCGTTGGTGGACATTCTCTATGCAAACTCGCTTATAAGTTCAACGGTGAAGAGCTACTTGTATTCACTCGTAAGTATCATAGACGCGGAGGTGGGTGAATCCGATCCTTCTTATTCAGTCTATAACAGCGTCGCCTCAGCAGTGGTTTCCTTAGAAACGACAATTATCAACGACAATTCTCTATCCACTTCAGAAAAAAATGGATTGTTGATAGGAACTTCAGTTGTTCGATTTAGCGGGGCCTATTGGGGGAACTATTTCCTGAACAATTTGTCAACATCAATATCGCCACGAGAACACCGATCATTCTCAGTACCACCGTATGAGAGTGGTGCAGCAATCATACCGTTTACCAGAGCTTCCAATAGCACAATATCTGCAATGGGAATGTACGCAGATCTTACAGAACCGATGATTGGCAATGCTGAAAAAATGGGTGAGGCACAAACAAATCAACCGCAGGCGGAAAGCGAATTATTAATGAAAAAATATAGTTTCTGGAAGTGGTTTAAACGAGTGATGAAAGGTGATTTGGCGGGAGCAATTGGTGGATTTTTCTCCGGGTTGTTTACTGGCGATATACCGGGTAATACGATTGGAGGTGCGGTCGCTGGTTCAGTTCTTACTGCATTAAATTTAAGCTAATTGACTTGTTTTGTGATTAATAACTATCCAAGTCTTTTAACATACCGTTAATGCAGAGGCTTTAAATATTAATTTCTACTTTTGGATAATCTAAATTACCGTATATGAACCTCTATATTCTTATTGCGTTCTTATCGCTATCAACCAGTGGTGGCATCATTCAAACAAGCGAAACGGCGGGAATTTATCGAACGAAAAAAGATTTTATTTCTGGCTCAATAGAAATGTTCAATAATCCGCGCCTTCGGATAAAGTCAAACCCATTCAGACTCCGTTTTCCGCTTTCGATTGATTCAGACGAATCGATGTATCTGACTCAATCCGACAAAAGAGAAACAAAAATTGATCCTAAGTCAGTTTATGGGTTCAGCGTCAATGGAATAACATTCGTGTACAACGAATCTGAAAAAAAATATCTTTCCGTATTAAATGACAAAGGCGGCATATACTTCTTTTTGAAAGAAAGAACAAAATACCTAGGAAAATTAGGCCAACACATAAAAGACGTGCTGTTATACACGACGGATTTAGATGTTCCCGCAAAGGAGTTCACCGCCGAAAATATTCAACGTGATTTTGTTGGGAATAATGCAATGGTAGACAGATTGACAAAATTGAACGAGGATATCAAGAAAAGTTCATTTCAATCTGACGTTGATAAACAAGATTTTTTCGAATATCAAAAACTTTTTAAGAAATATCTTGATTGAAATAATTAGGCCTATTCAGCTTTCTATTTAATTTAGAAAACCGCCGTTTGTAATAAACGGCGGTTTCATTTTTAGTATATTCTGATTAAAAAGCAGCATTTATTTCAATATCAATTTTGCATATAAAATAAACACCGCTCATTGAGCGGTGTTTTTGTTTAGTACCAAAAGAATAATTTCTAAAGCTTTGGGAAACGGTTTCGTCTGGTTATTCTCCCAACTGCAAATCGCTGAGCCGTTACCCCTATCAGTTTACCCATATCTTTTTGACGCAGCCCATTGCTGTACCGATACTTCATAATCCTGCCGCCGATAGTTTTGGTATCCTCTGGAAAGGGATAATACTCTAAGAAGGCGATCAGTTTGGGATAGTACCGAACCTGTAGGACGGAATGACCTTGCTCCCAATTGGTAATCGTTTCTTCTGACACCTTGAATATGGTGGCAATATCCTTCTGTAGCATGCGCAAGTCCATACGGCGTTTTATGATATGCTCACCAATCGTAACTGGTTGATTTGGATAGCCGTGTGGCTTCGGTCGTGGCACTTGTTTCTCATAGCGGTAAAAAGGCAACGCTTTGATGTCGGTTCATGGTTTCCCAGGCTACCACCGGGATAGTGCAATCGCAACGCTAACCGATATTCTGGACGGCCGGGCACCTTCTAATACAGAAGCTGTACGCTCATTTACAGAACCCGGTAAGGAAGTCCCTTATTCCGGCGGAGGCATCCTTATCACGCAACAAATGCTTACCGACCTTACGAAGCAACGATATGAGCAATACATGTATGAGCATGTGCTGCGGCCATTGGGAATGGCCAACAGTTCTTACAATCAGCCCCCTGCAGTCAGCCAAAGAAAAAATCTTGCAACTGGATATAAAAGCAACGGCAATGAAGTCCCGGGAAAGTATTTTGTATATCCCGAAAAAGCGGCAGCCG
Source organism: Bacteroidota bacterium (assembly GCA_040388705.1). Lineage (GTDB taxonomy): Bacteria > Bacteroidota > Bacteroidia > Chitinophagales > Chitinophagaceae > Sediminibacterium. The sequence continues at coordinate 84,485 of JAZKBI010000006.1, forward strand.
GATTATGGACTACACCGACAGATATATGCAAATACATTCTTGAAATGCAACTGGCTTACAATTCAAAATCATCAAAGGTTTTAAATCAGGAAATGGTGAAATTGCATGTAACGCCCTACAAAGATGATGTGGCCATGGGCACCTTCCTACAGAACAGGAATGGCGAAAGATACTTTGTTCATTCGGCGAGTAACGAGGGATTCACGGGTTATTTCCTTGCCGGACTCACCAATGGAAAAGGAGTTGCGTTGTTTGTGAATTCCGAAGATGGTCGCGTTTTACTAGAGTTAATCAACAGCGTAGCATTGGTATACGACTGGAAAGGGTTTCGTAAGCCGGAGCAAATAACGACTGTACCGGTAAACGACACTATCACCTCGAAATACATCGGCGAATATATACTATACGGATTTTTTTCAGAAATAAAAAAAGAAAAAGACGGGCTTTACTTGTGGACCGATGGCATCAGCAGCAAAATGTATTTTACGTCGTCAACCGATTTTCGCAACATCGAATTAGGGGGCACAAAGACTTTTACTTTCGATAACGCCGGGACAGTAACTGGTTATTCGAATACGATTAATGGTCGGCTGCGTGGAACTGGACAAAGGATAACCACTTTAGATACACTGAAACCGAGATCAGGGCAATCGGGTCCTTTCGGTCGTCATTTGCTGGAAACTAAAAATTATGACAAGGCGATTAGCTTCTTATCGAAGGGTTTGGCAAGCGAACCTTCAGACTCGTCAATGTTAAAAAACCTGGCTCACTCGCATCTCTTTAAGGGCGATGTCACCAAAGCGATCGATCTATATCGACAATATTTAAAGTCAGGGCAAACTGGAAACGGGTTAAGTAATAGTTTGAAAAATGATTTTGAATATTTGCGCAATGCAGGGTTTGACCCTTCATCCATCAAAAAGGCAAGCGAGATACTTTCACTATAGGATCAATAAATAAAATAAATTATGAAACATATACACATATATGCTTTGTCCCTGCTGTTTGTTTTTCACACCTCCTGTGGACAAAACCAAACAAACAAACCTAAAGATAATATCAAGTCCGAAACCAAAGACGTAGTCACCTCCTCCGGATCTAATGAAAAATATCACACTAAGTATGAGTATACTGATTCTATTGGTAAGCGCCTGATTATACTAAACAGCTTTCGAAGAGGTGCGCCATACACTGACCCTAAAGGAATATCTCATGGGAAAGTTATATTTTGGACTCTATTAGTCAATGAAACAGATAATCCCCTGGAATTGAAGATTGACTTTCCTGTAGATTCATTTGAGGTTCCGGGGTTACCCGGTAAATACTATAAACTATTTGTTCCACCCGATACAATGACAATTGATAAAGAACCATTGTATGACTATAGTATGACAGGATTAAAATCTTTTTTAGACAATAATATTGATAAGCCGTCATCTTTAAAAAGAACTATTAACCCAAAAGAATCGAGTGGTTTTTATGTCGTAATTCTCTTCGACCACGAAGTGGGGGGTCCATTTCAGACAGGACTAAGTATAAAGGGGCAAAATCTTGTTTATAAAATTTCACGGGCTAGCATGGCACGACACCCATTAATAAGCGAAAAAGAAATTCATTTTGGAAGTATTAATTTGAAAAATTTGATGTTACGAAATTTGATGGTACGAAAATTATAAAACCAGCGCACAATCAATGTGCATAAGAAATAGTGGGGTTGGCAATAAATCTTAAGGACAACATCAATTCCGGAATCACCTGATCTCTGTAATCGGATTTTGCAATTAAAGGGTATTAATTCTTTATAGTATACGAAGAATAAAAAATAACTTTCGTTTGGGTGGAACTGGGGCTATTTTGCTGCTGATTAGGAACAAATGTTCCAGCCACTGTTCCAACCAAACGAAAAGCCAAGCTGTTTATGGCCTGGCTTTTTACTAGCGATGCCGAGCGCGGCAGGCAAAGTTCAACTGAATGGCTTTGTACAATGGCGGTTCAATTTTTATGGATATGGGTACTATTATTACCTGATGGATTTGTTGGTTGTAATTCATGCATCTGAGCACTGTCGGCTTTCATTTTTTGTTGCAGATCCCAAACTTGGCTGTTATGGGTCTCTTGTTTTTCTACTTCTTCTCTCGTTTTGTCCGGATCATTTTCAACCTCATTGGAAATATCTTGCAAGATTTCTGTTATGATCGGTTTGGCACCCAGTAAAAACTTTCTCCATTTGGTATCATTGTTGCGATACAATTTTAAATGTTGTCCCGTTTGGAACCAGCCAAAACCAAAACATAAGCAAATGCAAAAAAGTGCTACAGTAGCATAGAAAAGTTTGGGTACATGATGCTCGTGAACTACTTTTTGAATAAGCGGTTTTTTCAGGAGTTCACTATGCGAATCGATCTTAGCACCGAACTCTTCGAGTTGTTTGATTGGCGCCGAGATCTGTTGTAATAATGTTTGCTGTTCGGTTTTCATGGTTTTTATTTCCTGCGTTACAGAGTTGAGTTTTTCCTGGCTTTCCTTAAATGACTGCTGTTGTTTTTCCTGAATCGTTTTTACGTTCTTCAATTCCTGGGCATCCTGAATTCGTTCTTCTGAGATCCGGTTCAATGTTTTTTCAATGATTTTGTCTTCCATGGTTTACTTTTTTATCTTGATAAATGTTGTGATTGACTTTTTCGTTTTTTCTTTTGATGTATTAATTCATAAGGTGTTTGGTTGAAATCCCGTTCCTGTCTGAATAATATTTCCAATGCTTTGTTCAAATCCAAATTCTTTCGTTGCTCCATGTTTCTTGATACAGTAAATGATAATGATTTTGATTGCTGCTTGGGGGTAATCTTTGGTGATTGCTTTTTCTCCTGTTCCAATTGCTGACACAACCGTTGCCGTCTTTCCAATGAATGACTAAGTATCTTTTCAATTGTGCTTAAAGAATATCCGACTTCACTACCCTTGACTTTCATTTTCTTGTCATCAATGAAACTGATACCGCGACTTTTAATAACCTGTATTTTTTGTTGCTCCATTTTGCGAATAAAATCAGAAAAATTCGTAGCGGTTAATAAACAATCCATGATGTTTTGTTTCAGCTTTTCTTTGCGTTGATCAATCCTTTGTTCGTGACTGTGTTCCTGTCGTTGCTGCAGGGTCATAAACTTTTCAGGATTTAATACCTGTTTTAGTTCATGCTTCAATTCCAGCTTTCGGCAGAGGTTGGCTACTTTTCGATAACTGTTTGAGTCGTTGATCCGGCTTCCATCAAAACCTACTCGGTTAGCTACAATATGCAAGTGTGGGTGTTTGGTATCCTGGTGATAAATGACGAGGTATTGATTTTTTTCAAAGCCGAACTCCTTTGCAAAATCTTGTCCGATCTGTCGAAGTTTTTCTTTTGTAAAAACATCCTCCTGATCAAGGCTTAAAGTAATGTGCATCACGGGACTTGATAGTTGTGGCCTGAGTGTCCGCACTTCGTTGAACTGACGTACCAGTTCTTTTTTATTTCCATAGCACATATTGTATTCCAAAACTTCGGCGCGGTTCTCATGCTTCAGACCATCCTTTTTACTCATGGCAAGCTTTTCTTCATGAGATAATTCCAGTTTGTCCTCCAGGCAATACCGGATACAACCGCCAAAAGATTTTCCAATAGTTATTTTACCAATCATATAAAATAGTTTCTGATGGTTATCGTAATTGCATGTAACTGTTCACATTCTTCTTCCAGTTGGGTACGCATAAAAGCTCCCAAATCTTCCCCGCTGTTTCTTTTTTTAGCAATTTGATTTAGGTTCGCGGCAATATGATTTAATATTCCTTTCAGCAGCAAAGCATCCTTTGGAAACTCTTTTTTATGCCTGTCAATTTTTCCGGTTAGTCCAATCTCTCGCAAATATTCAGAGACAGTTACGCCGGCTTCTTTACCCTTTTCATTAAGCAACCTTTTTTCGAATGCACTGCAATGGACAGTGATCGTTTTATTTCTTTTGATCTCCTTAGGAGGTCTACCACCTTTATTTTTGCTATGTCTTTTTGTTATCTCCATTGCTTGAATAATCTTGAGGATACCTTGTAGCTAATTTTCTCCATGAATGCGATAGCATGAATGGAGCGAGCCGTTTCGGGAACCCCGAAACATAGCTCGCTCCTAAGCGAAAAATAAAATACCGGCACTTACAGAAAGTTTTCCATTTCCAAATCATGTTATTACTGTTGAAAAGAAAATCGAATCTTCATACCTTATTGCCACTTATAGAGATCTTTATACGCTTCATGCATCCGGGTTTAACTGACTATTTTTTGCCCTTTAAGTTTGCTGATTAAATGCTTTTGATAGCTTTAAAAAAAAGACGAGAAATTCAGTACCGGAAAATTTGTCAGCCGACCAGTATTAACGCAAAGATTCACTGTTAAAAATCTTTGGACTCCCCACACCATGTTTACGAATACTATCCTTTAAATCCATCCACAAGCGGATATTGTAGTCGGCTATTTCGTGTAATTCATCGGGCGTTAATTTGTGCGGATTCAAAACTGCGGGCGCGGATTTATCTTCCGGTTGCGGTTCAAAAAAAGAAAATAAATTCGGGGCATAACCTTCGCCAACTTCTAAACTCTTGCCAATAGCGATGCTGTTGCCAAACAATTTGATCTGCTTACCTGAGTTTAAATACAGGGTTCTTCTTTTAAAGTCTGTCATGGTTTTTATTTTGAAATGTTATTTGAATTATTTTTTTCCTACAGATGTTGGGGGCTGGTGAAAAGAAAAACAGTTTTGTTCTTCTGATCTTTTGAAAAAAAGTGGATCTTAATTATTTGATGGCTCAGGTAAAAGTTGCTGAATATCCTGCCAGAGGAAGTATACTCTTGAACGGATTTTAAATGGCTTTAGCTTTCCATGTTTCACCCAATCATAGATAGTGGGCTTGGTGACATGGAAAAGGGCGCAGACTTCGGCGATCTTATAGAGGGGTTTGTAGGTAAGTCCGGGCGTGTCATAGGCAGGGGAAACCGGATTTGGATTTTCGGCATGGGCGACTTCTTCGCGGATCATTTGGCGCATTGACTTCCAGAACTCTTCCGGCTCATAGGGGAACAGCATGGGGGTAACGGGGTTACCATTGCTCACAGATTCTTTCATAATTTTCTGATTTAGGCATGCAATATGGCCTTGGCAGAAAAAGAAAAAAAGCTAAGTATACTTAATCTTTAAAAGGAGAGACTTTTCATATTGTGAGGTACTAATCCGACTGCCCCGGCAGATACTTTCCGGTGATTAACTGGATAGTTTTGAAGGGGAAGTGAAAAAGAATTGCCAAAACTGTTGTGAATTCTGACCAGTTTCGCTGACCAGATGAACAAATCTTGTGACAATTCTTATGACATTTTGTTGATCTTGCGACAAAATATTGACATAAAACCCCGCAGCATTATGCAATTCAGGCTGGGCGTTTGCCAGGTTAGGCCCTCAGAATCTACAGAAATGGCAATAATCTCGAATTCTATCATTTCAGGCCCCCGATTTTGAAGATAATTGTAAATTAGGGTGGACGAGTACCCTAATTTATGTAAATTACGTCATTCAAATAGCCTAATTTATAATAAAATGGACATTTCAAGAATAATCCAAGAACAGATTGAAGCCAAAATTGGTTTGCAAAAAGTGATCATGCTTTACGGCACCAGACGCACAGGTAAGACAACCATTATTGAAAATATTGCGCAAAAGTATGGTGATGAGGCTCTGTTGCTGCAAGGAGAGGATATGCAGGTATCGGAGTTATTACAAAAAAGAACGGTAGGGAATTACAAACAGTTAACCGCTGGAAAGAAGATTATAGTTATTGATGAAGCCCAAGCGATACCGGACATTGGCAAAATATTGAAATTATTAATAGATTCTGTGAAAGGTATTACAGTAATTGCGACGGGTAGCAGCAGCTTTGACCTGGTATATACCACCGGGGAACCACTAGTCGGACGCAATCTTGTCTATTATCTTTACCCCATTGCGCAAGCAGAACTTTCTGTAACCGAAGATTACCTGACAACGGTAAGAAACCTGGAAGAACGACTGATTTTCGGAAGTTACCCCGAGTTATGGCACTTGAATAGCGTACAAGAGCGGGAGAATTATCTCAAACAATTGGTAAGCAGTTATCTTTTGAAAGACCTGCTTACGATGGAAAATGTAAAGGGTGCCGACGTGTTGTATAAACTACTACAAATGCTTGCATGGCAAGTAGGGAGCCAAGTTAGTACGGTAGAACTGGCGGGCAGCCTTCAATTAAATAAGGCAACAGTCGAAAGATACCTTGATCTGCTTAGCAAAGTATTCATTATTTATCCATTAACCGGATATAGTAATAATCTGCGTAAGGAAATCAGTAAAAGTAAAAAATGGTACTTTTTTGACAACGGTATTCGCAATGCCCTGATAGGTAATTTCAGCCCACTGGAACAGCGAAATGATATTGGTCAGTTGTGGGAACAGTATGTTTTAAGCGAAAGAATTAAGTACAACAGTTACCGAAACTATCAACCCCAATACTTTTTCTGGCGCACATATGATGGCCAGGAAATTGATTTCCTGGAATTACACAACGGGAAGTTGCAAGCTCTGGAATGCAAATGGAAAGAGGTAAAAGCAAAGACACCTATAGCATTTGGTAAAGCATACCCTGAGGCGAAGTTTTCTTTAATTAACAAGGATAGTTATTTGGAATGGATCACTGATAAAAAAACTTAGGCTTTAAAAAAATTAGCTTCCAGTTCTTTTAGTTTTTCAATTCCTGCACTGAATTGTAAGGCTTCTAAATAATCATAGGTTTCAGCAAAACGGTTTCGGATTTCTGTAATTTGTCTATCAGTTAATTTTTTTCTTTTGCCAGTTCCTAAAATTAATTCTAGTTTTTTTTTCATACTACCCGGATCAACGCCGTATAAACTCATGAGAAGATTGGCAGAGTGATCATCACAGGCTAAGGGATGCAGGCCATTGGCATGGGTGAGAACATAAAAGAAAAGTGTCAATGAAAAATTGGATAGCTGTGCTTGGCGACATTTTTCCAGTTGTTCTGTTTGCTTATGTTCATAAGCTTCTTTAACTGTTTCCAGCCGGGGTAAATAGACAGAACTAAAAAATGGATGGTATTGAAACAGGTACAAACCAAGGTAAGTTAACAGACCTGCAACCAATATAGTTACCATATAAAACATGGGTTGGTCGAAGCCACCGTGCAACAATGAAAGTATCAGTACAGGCAATCCGAAGAGTACAGCAAAATGTCCGAGTACATACGTTGACCAATATTTAGAGATCAATTGTTGTCGGGTGGCTGTGGTGCTCCATTCAGGAGTTTCGATTTGTAGTTTACTATGAGTCTTTGCGAATTGTTCGCTGATGTGCGCTGTCTGTAAGGGCAAGTCAAATGTTATAAAGGACTCCGCCTGCTTCATAAAATCTTTCATCACTTATCCTTTTTATAAAAATACAACACACAAATAAAAAATTGAGAAAAGTAAAGTATAAAAAATGTGAAAGAAGTGTTGTTGTTTATTTATCTTTACAACCATACAATCAGTTCTTATAAAGAGATAGACTTTCGAGCGTGATTCGTGGAGTAGTCAGGTTTTGCAGGTCTTAATTAATTGATATTCAGTGTGTGAAAATTAGGTTCACATCCCTAACTCTCCGCTGGAAGGGATAATCGCAAGATTATCCCTTTTTTTTTCATAAATCAGGTAGCCTTTCTCCTTCATTAACAGCGAGTTATGGCTTAATATATCCATCATAGTAGGTGTTCGATAGATACCATCCTGATAGTATAAATTGTTGTCGAACACCATGCTCACAAATTCTCTCTTCTTTATAGTGTCGGCACTGGTATATACATATCGCATATCAGTAAGCAAATCGAGGTGCTTATTTAAGATGCCAAATGCTTCACTTTGATCTTTGCTTAAACGGTCAATAGCTCCTTTAAAAGTAAGTATGCTGCTGTTATAAGTGGAATACCATCTATCATAGGTATCACGGTTGATTTCGTTCTTGATCCATTTTTCTTCCACAGCAAAAAGCTTTTCTTCTACTTCAGCAAGTTGCTGTTTTTTCTCACCTATCTTTTTCCTGTTGCCTTCCATTTCAACCTCAATGGCAGATTTACAGCCGTTCCTGATTTCCTGTACTTTGTTTTCAGAAAGGCTCATTAATTCACATGCTCCTAAAAATTGATCATTCGCTTTTATAGCACTGATGTTATTGTGCTTTGAAAACCTGCATTTGTAATAATAGAAGTATTTCCCCGACTTGCCCCTTGATGGCGCACCAGAAAGTGGATTGCCGCAATGACACTTTAGAACACCTCTCAATGGTATCTCATCATCCAGCACCGCTCTCACCTTTTCTGGCTTTTTCATTTTGCTTTGCACCATTTGCCAGGTGGTCATATCAATAATGGGTTCATGAATAGCAGGGAACAGGCCACCGGGATATTCTTTATAGGCATCTACGTGCAATAATCCCGCATATACGGGATTTGACAATACCCTCTCGACAGCCATATTGCCTTTTGTGCAAAACCCCAATTCATGGGCTTTCTCTTTGATCTTATAAAGCGGCACATCACGCAAATAGGTATCATATATGAACCGAACTATCTTTGCCTGTGTTTCATCCACAAGTAAGCGGCGATCCTTTCTTTCGCCTTCCTTTCTGTAACCGAATGGAGCATTCTTAAAAACAAATCTGCCCTCCTTTGCCTTTGCGGTGTAAATACCACCCTTCACTTTGATGCTTCTGTTGATGTTATCTTCTTCGGCAAGTAAGAGTTGCAAACCAGCTCTGAAAAAACTTCCCGGCGTATCGTAATCAAACGTTATCCCTTCGGTTACGCTTACTACCTGAATATTATATTTCCTCTGTAGTTTTTTAACCATGCTCATGGCCTCACCTGCATCACGGCTAAACCTGTCAAGCTGATCCACCAGAAGGTAATCAACAACTTTATAATGCCGGGAAATAAATTCCTGTAGTTTGATGAAGTCGGGACGGTCGAAAGTACGTGCACTTTTCCCCCGGTCTATAAATGTATCAACAAGGTCTATATTGTTGAACTTTATCCATTGATCTGTGTATAATTCCTGTCTCTCTATTGACCCGTTGCTTTGTCCCAACTGACTGAAGCGTAGGTATCTAATCGCCCTTTTCATAGTATTCTTTTAAGGTAATTGCTACTATAATTTCAACTATTAAATTTACGAATTTTTTCTCTTTTTCCCTCTCTAAATCGTCATAAGTTTTCAATATTAACTGATCATTTTTTAAGTCGGTATTCTCTCTCAGCTTTTCCATTTCACACCTCCTTATGTTGACAGCAAAAGCCCGTTCGGGCTTCGTGCTATGTTATTAATTTCATTGCTTTCATTTATTCAGTTGCATTAAAATATACCTTACTGCCTTTGTTTCTTTTGAATGAAGGTTCATACCTGATATAGCCATAACTATTCAGGTCCCTGATACTTTTATGGTAAGTAGTGCTTGCAGAAATTTTTGCGATCCGCATTATCTCATAACTGAAAACCTGTACCGGATTTTCATAGTGATGCTCACTCCAGTATTTCAGCAAGGCAGCATAAACACCAATATGGGTAATGCTAATGCGGGGGTCTCCCGCAATAGCATTAAAGAAATCCGATAAAGGCTTTAACTGTTCCATCTGGCTACTATGGCATACTATAGGTTACAAGATCATAGGCGTATGAACTGCAATCAGCGGCGTATCCGGCATTGCCGCTAACTATAGCGCCGCCTATATCACTGGTTACAGCAGCAATCCATTTAATGACGTTCTTTAATTTAAAAGCCGCCACAGGAGGAGGATTAATATTCATCCAGTAATAGATGGAGTACCTGGTCACTGATGCCGATTTCAGGATGATCTGACGGTCTTTCTCGCTGAACCTGATATCTTGCATTATCTCGTTTTCAAACCCCGTAATAGCGTTTTTAATTGCGTAATATCCGCTACTGTCATCAGACAATCTTTTTACTATTTTAATCAATGAATCTAAAGCCGTTTTAACCGGATCAGTGTAGGGGCAATTCGCAATAACATTGCTGAAATCATTGTCCCTGTCATCTACTGTTTGTTTTACGGTCGAGAACAAAGACACAGGAATTTCCAATGACTGTTCCCTGCAAAATTCAAGTACACAACCAGTAGATGTTTCGACATCCGGTGTATCAGTTTCCGGCTTGCAGCTTTGTACATAAGCCAAAATGATATTATGCCAGTACCCAATGCTATCGTAAACATTTAAAGGGTTTTCCGGGCCTGCAATATTTGATGATCTTTCAGCAAACGTTTTACCTGTTTCCTGCACCTGTACTTTTTCAGTATTGTCCTTTTTACAAGCTGATAAACCTGTTATAAAGGCTGTCAGCAGTATTACTATATTTTTCATCTCTTAATGATTTAGCTTTTACAAATAATAGTTATCTCGTCACATTTTCCACAGCACGGCTATTCTCTGTTAGCCATATCAAGACTGCTTCTCCTTAGTGTACGGAATTGCTTTGCTTCTTCCTTCTTTTGTTCGATGCCTTTGGCATCGCATCGCTATCATCCGCATCACCCGCGTTCTGGCTTTCGTTCTTAGCATTTTGTTTTGCTGACCTCTGCTCACCCTGTCCCTGTTTTTCGTCCTGTGCCTGTTTACCATTGAGGCGTTGCATATTGCTGTCATAGATATTAATAGTTTTAAACTGGGGATTGGCTTCGATAAAATGCTTTTGCTCATTTCCATTTTGCACAAACGTTACGGATTGCCTGTTTCCTTTTTGCAGGGAATCCACCAGCTTTGTTTTATCGTTTTCATTTTCCAGTTCCTTGATAGGATGTTTTGCCAATGCTGCATTCAGGTCATAGCCGTAATTTTCGCTGTACTTTAATTGCTTAAAGTTTCCCTGCTCATCAGCTTCCTTAAAATCCAGTTTCATCCAGGCGGTGTATTTTTCATCTGTCGGCTTGAAACGTGCATTTTCGCCTTCACCCACTTTTTCCAGTTTGGCAAACTCTTTATGTATCGCCCGGCCATTCATAAGGTTGAAGGCTTCTTTCAGCGTGATATTGTTATTGCCCTTGTTGATATAAAAAGCCTGTGTCATCTCATCTTTTGTTCCTTCAGGCTTGAGGGTGGTATCGTAGCGGTTGAAGAAATACATATCCGTTTGGTCGGATTTTTTAAAATGCAATACAGACGAAACCTCATCGTTACCGAATTTGGTTTTGTGTGCGATCTGGAAATCCGGCGTTTGTTTTTCCAGTTTTTCCTTTAGCTCATTTTCCAGCCCCTCACCGAAGCCGGTAAACTTTACCTGGTCTTTCAGGAAGTCATAATTTTTCTGGTTCATAACATTTTGTTTTTGATCATTAATTAATTGCTGTCCTTCCAGCCTTTGATAATGCAGCGTAACCATTTGCCCTACGTCTACCAATCCGTTCTTTTCGACAAGAAGTTCTTTGTCCTGTAACCCTTCGCTCATGCTATGGCACACTGATCTTAAAGACAGATACTCATAGCGATCCACATCGGTAGACATTTCATAGCAGAACTCCATCGCTTCGTATGCGGTGGCAAAACAGAAAAGTTCTTCTTTCTGCAAGGCAACCGAATCATCAGGAAAAGCGACAAACTCATTGCCTGCCCATCGCTGGTTGATCATCTCATGCAGGACATCTGTATAATCGGTTGAACTGATTTTCATAAAGCTGCGGCTTACTCCGTTAGAATGTTATCTGACCGGCTTTGCTTTTACAATGGTTTTATTGTGCAGGGAAAGTTCGAGGTTCCTGCCGCCATCCTTTTCCATGAGCTGGATAGCCAGGTATTTTTTATCAGGAATGGTAAATTTGGGAACGGCAAAAACAAATACCTGTTCTGAATGCCCTGTTACCGATAAGGTATCATTGGATATATGCAGCGGGTATATCTCCACTTCCTGTGTTGCAGTACGCTTTGATTTTTTCTGGTCCCTGATAAAAAATCGGAGTTGGCTAATATCATAATTGATATTTGTCTCGTTGGCTATTTTTATGCGGAAGTACATGACCTCACTATTGACATAAATACCATCCAACCGGAAATCGATGCCATACGATTTATCTTTTATACCCCTTGTAGTCTTCCTGGCTGCAACAAGTTTTTCGGCATCGGCCTGCACTTCGGCCTCATTGATCCCGCTTTGGGAGAAAAATGCTTCGGGGTTCCATTGCATTTTATGAGCAAAGCTGATATTGAGGATGGAAGGGCTGTCTACATAATTCAGTATATAGGAATAGAGCTTGCCATCTGCCGTTATCACAGTCAGGTTGGTTTCATCAAAACCTAATTTGCCTGCCTTCACCTGTAACACATTTTCAACACCTTTCGCTTTTTGGGCAAGGATGTCTTTGCTTCCCCGGTCAACACTTTTAATAGCATAGGGAAATACAAGGTTGGTTGTTTTATAGTAAGTGACCGCAAGCCGATAAGGAGCAATCACTGAATCTTTGATAATAGGCATTGCTATTTGTGCGGATGCCTGCACACTTATTAGTAAGGCAACAATTCCTGTTATCATTACTGCACATATCTTTTTCATACTCGTAGGAATTTTAAAATGATTAATTAATGTTCTTTTTCGTTTAGTTATTCTGTTTTTGTTTTTCATCATGAAGCAACACCTGGTATCCTGCTTTCACAGTTACCTTGATGAGTTTTACTTTTTTACTGAACAGGGTTTTAGCAGCTTCGATACCTGCACTGGCAGCCTGTGCACCGATGGATGGATCTAAAGAAGTGTATCCAATTCCCTGAATAGAACGGTCAGCAGATTCCTTTGCAACGTCGCGGGTGATTGCGCCGGGAATGTAAATCCCATCCATCCCATCTATGTCGTAGACTTGCAGCTCAACAGGGAACAGCGAATTGCGGTAACGGATGCTGCTGATCTTGATACCTAACCGTTCCCCATTAAGCTGGGTAGTACCAAAGACGAAATTGTTTTTAGGTATCAGAACGCCATTGATATAAATATCATTGACAAGTCTTAATTTCACGGTAGAGCCATTTACCAAAGTTTGGGTTTCATGGATTACAGCCTCAATAGCATTTTGGCTTACATCTGATAAAGCATCATCAAGGGAAAAGAAGCCATTTTGAGAAGGAAAAGAAAAACCGGTATCACTCTTTATATAGTTACTCCCCCCGTTTTCTAATAAAGACACAGGATTAGGTTGGGTTTTTGCTGAAACGGCAAAAACCTGGCCTTTCCTGGTTTCAGACGCTTTCCTGATTTGTTCCTGCACACGGTCAGGATGCTGGATGTCCAATATCCGTTCAAGCATACTGTTTAGCTGCTGCATCTCGGGATCATCGCCGTTTTTTTGATTCATTGCATTCATCATTTGTTCCAGCCTGTCCACATCACTGCTGTTAACCGAAGCATTGGTTGTACGGTTAGGCGTATTGTTTTCATCTATGTTTGCTTGGGGGGTAGCCGCATTATTCATGACCTCATTCAATTGCGCCAGCTTGCGATATACTTTCGCTTCATTCGGATCTGTATAGCCTGAACCAGTTTTTGTATTCACCCTCTTTCCTGAACCACTGTACTTGATACCCGGCATGGAGGTATCCATAAAATGGCTGGTAATGGTATCAGTGTCCAGCGGCATCTTATAATAGGGATCGTTTTTTATCTGCTGTTCAAGTTTCAACGAATCGGATGCAGCTTTCTCGTAATAGCTTAGCTTATCCAGTGGTTTGTCATCTTTCAGGTTAGCCCCCGGCAATTGCATGTTAAAGCCTTTCTTTAAATCCTGTGCATTTGCGTGATCCATTTTTCCACCGCCCAATGACCAAAACATTAGGGTCATAAATGGCAAGACCAATAGTGGCATCACCATGAAAAATTTGCGTTGCCTCAGAAATTTCTGAGAATGTGTTTTCTGTTCCATAATATTTGTTATTTAGTTTGTGACTGATATAAATTTTCGATGAATGCGACACTATCCATCAATCCCGGTCGCTGCTTCAGGATGCTGTCATAAATTGGCTTGCTGGAAGGACTTCGTGCAAGGCTATCCATATAGTGCCTGAACCGTTCTATCCTTTGATATTCCTGCTTTGACACAACTATGGCAGATCTGGTATTTTCATCCCCTGAGCTATTTGTATGCAATGGAGTTTTGATTCGTGATACAGAAATGGAAACGGAAGGCTTGCCCATCAGGCTGCTGGCGATAAGATAAATACTCAGGCTTCCAGCAATCAAGCAGAATAATAACAGGGCGATTAATTTCCCCTTGCCAGAAAGCCGTTCCATTCGCCCCTGCATAAATGCTGCCCAACGTTGTTGTTGCCTGATGCACCACACAACGATATTTTTTGCCATCCTGTCCTGGGCTGCATTGCCTGCTGCAGATGGTGTTTTCCTTTTGTTTTTGAATAGCGATAACATGGCTTAGCGGTTTTCAATTTTTAAATCCTTATTGTCTATGGTAGTCCAGCGTTCGATCAGGAAACCGTGCGGGTTATTGTCGGAGCGGCTTACATTACGCAGGTAGCCTTCTGTTATTAGGCTGCGGGCAACTGTGCTGGTAGTACGGATGATATGTTGCGTGGCATAGCACCGGAAATGGTAAGGGTATTCATTAATGTCAACAGCTACGCTATCCACTTTAATCTCCTGGCTGATATTGCCGGCGATCACATTGGCATAGTAACCGTTCTCTTTCAGGTTATCATATTCACGCTTTGCAGAACCATCAGCGAGGTACAAGGCTTTGGTAATATTTGCCTGAATGACTTTATCATCCGGATCGAGCGAGAAAAAATACTGATGAAAGTTTTTGACATGATCCTTTGCTTCAACGGGTATGTTATCCTTGCGGTCGGATGCATAAGCTTCAAGGGCTTTGCCGTTGGCCAGTATATATACTTTACTCTGCATCTCATATACCAGCCTGAAACTTTTATACACGGCAAAGCAACAGATGACCGTGCAGCCGATAACAACAACAAGTGTGAACGTGCGGATATGCTTGAAAGCAGTATCTATATTTTGCATTTTTTTAAACATGACTGATAGCATTAGCGTTAAAAAATTATCCTGTTATAAGGCGGCTGCGGTTAAGATTTGCCAGAGATTTTATCCTGCATATAATTCGATTTGCCGGAGGAACCGCCTTCATTGAAATACCCTGAATTAGCACCGTAATTGTTCATACTGTTGCTCATCCTTTCTGCCGCATTGCCAAAAGCATCCGCTGCCATACCTGCACCTGAAGACATGGTATTAACTGCACCTCTGGATGTGCTGCTGAAAAGGCTGGTAACTTTCTGCACCATTGCACCGCCACCGCCTGCATTCACGATATAGTTAGCTACTGAAGGGACAGTGAAATAGCCAATGATGCCGATGATCATAAACACGAGATAAGCAACGTCTGTAGAACTAAAGAAGGTATCCCCCGAAGTCTGTACCTGGCTGATGTCCAGTTGCAGCATCTTCTCTTGTATCTTACCGATAATAGAGCCGAAAATATTCGCTACAGGCAACCATAAGAAAATATTGATATAGCGGGCTATCCATACTGTTAATGTATGTTGAAACCCATCGAAGACAGCTATCCCGAATACCAGCGGCCCGAGTATGGCAAGGACGATTAAATTGAATGTTCGCAGGGTATTGATACAAAGTGCCGCCGCTTCATACAGCACCCTTAAGACTTCGCTCATCCATTCCTTTACCGAATTACGGAAATTGTATGAGGCTTTAGACATTGCAAATTTGATGTCGTTGCCAATGCCTTCAAATATCCCTTCATCGCTGCCGGTGGGATCATCCGGATGCGTGTACTTGTACCATTTATCCCGGTCGCCACTGCCTGATTCGCCCACATACATTTGCCATGCTTCAGTTTTCTTGATAGCTTCTTCTTTTTGTTTGAGCAGTTCAGTAATCGCCTTATCCGAATCCTTGACCATTTCTGCTGTAGCGGTAACGGTTGGCTTCATTACGCCATTGATGATACCCAATACAGAGGGAAACACCATTACCGCAAAGCCTATTACGAAAGGACGGAACAACGGATAGAAATCAATCGGCTCTGCATTGGCAATATGCCGCCATACACGAGAGGCAATATACCAGGTAGCTGCAAACCCGGCGATACCTTGTCCCACACCAATTAGCTTGCTGCACAAGGGCATCATTTCATCATATAACTGATCCAGCACACCGTGCAGGCTGTTCATTTCATCCGCCAGGCCCTGTGCCTGCGAAAACTGCGGCAAGATCATTACCACTGTTGCTATCAAAGCAACCCTTATCCACTTTGCCATGTTGATTGATTTTAATTGTTTACGCCATATATTTTTTTCATTGTAACCGCATCGTTTCTTTCCCTTGCCCGTTGTACAGCCAGTATCGTTGTGTTGTTGTTGAAGTGCCGGAGGAAAAGCAGTTTATCATTCATGTTGCCGTGAATCCTGTCGATTGCTTCGAGCCGCTCATCATCGGACATCCGCAGCTTACTGTCGGTCATCACCATTGTCAGCTCATCGAGGTCGTTCAGGCTTTGCTTGAACAGGTTGTTATAGACTTTTGACAGGTAATCAATTTCACCTGTATTGAAATTGCCATCTTGTTTGTACCTGTTAAATGCAGCCTTGTATTCCTTTACGATCATTACCTGGTCGTTGATTATGTCGGCCACTTTGCGGTACTTCCTGACTGCGGGGCTAACAGTCATCAGCCCGTCAAGGAAAGTTTTATGCAGGTTGAAATTGCCCTGTGATAAATCCTTGATGGTCGAGTAACCGGTACTGACGATCTGGTAGCCTTTTTTCAGGTCGCTCAATATTTGTTTGAACTGTGCCAGTTTTTCTATATTGAGTGCTAACTGGGCAAGTTCCTGAGCCTGTGCTACTGCTTTGTTGCTGATCCCCGCACTAAGGATGATTAAAAGAAGGATTATCTTTTTCATTTCTTTTATTTTATGCCGTTGATCGCACGGCTTGTTCGTATATCATTTTGTTCACGGATGCGGGAGGCCGCAAGCAATTTTGCTTCATTGGAAAAGCCCTGCACAAAAGTGTATTTGCCCTGGATGTCGCTATACAAAGCATCAATGTGTTTCAGGCGTTCATCATCTTTCATTTCCAATTGGTTGCTGGTCGTTACGGCAATCAGCTCATCTATGGTTTTCGTGCAGTCATCTATCAGCCTGTCAAAAACACCGTTCAGGTAACTGATCTCTTTATCGTTAAAAGCCCCACTTTTGCTGACCTGTTTTACTGCGGTTTTATACACCTGCACGATCCTGACTTGTATAGCAATGATCTCAGCAACTTTGGCGTAGTTCCTGACAGTTGGATTGACGGTCTTTAAAGAATTGAAATAGTCGGTATGCAGATTAAATTCACCATGCTTGATATCACTGATCGTATTCAATCCTTTTTTTGCAATGGAATAACCCTTTTGAACATAACCGATATAAACCTGTAAGGCTGCTATTTGCTGTAACAGGTATTTCTTTTGTGTTGATCCTTGTTGAAACCATTCTGCGAACGTCTGTGCCCTTAAGCCTGTTGAACAGAGGGCAAGTAGTAATAAAATGATGAATTGCTTTTTCATAATGGTTGATTTATTGAAGGCCATATAATTTTCTTACGACATCCACATCATTTTGTGCTTTTGCTCTTTGCAGGCTAAGCAATATGCCCTGCTGGTTGAAGGCTTTGAGGTCATTGTAATTCATATCAGTGCGGTTAGCTGCTGCATTGATCAGCTCCAGCCTTTTCGCATCGCTCATTTGTGTCTGGAATGAATTAACCACCATGTATATCTGGTCAATATTCTTTACACTCTCATCCAGTATGCCGGAATATACCCGGCTCATATAGGCAAGCTCATCGGGTGTAAAATGCTTGTCCTGCTGGAACAACGCCCAAGCTCTTTTATATTCACCCACCAGATGCACCTGCTTTTCAGTCATTTCTTTTATGCGCTGGTAATAGGAAATGATCGCTTTTACTTTTCGCAGTTCTTCGTAATAGTCTTTGTACAACGTCTTTTGCTTATCCACCCAATCCGTTATCTCATCCAATCTTGTTTTTGACATGGTATTCTCCAGCGTCTTTTGTGCGTTTTGCAGCCAGATCACTTTATTCTGCTGCCGCTGGATTTGCAGGTCAATCGCCTTGATGACCTTTTTGATAGCACCCTTGATAATGTCTACGATGGGTATCTGTGCCTGGGCGTGCTGCACGGGTGCTATCGTACCTAATCCCACAAATGCCAGTATGATCAATAGCTTTTTCATAACTCATGTATTTTTTTGTTCTTACTTTTTACCCGCTTTCATATCTGCTACCAATGCAGCAATGCCTTTCCGTACATCACCGTACTTTTTAGCGTACTGCGTTACTTTCACTTTTTCAGTTTCCTCTGTGGTATAGGCAAAATATTCTTCAGGGGAAACTTCTGTGCGGTACACTTTGGAGAGCATACCACCGAGGCTGATAAATACTTCCTTATATTTTTTGGTAGGATCATTGGCTTTGTTCACCGAAAGGATCAATGCCTTTTCTTTTTCCGTCAGCCCGAGCAGCTCCTGTATTTGTTCAAACTTGTTCTGGTATTTCGATTGGTCCAAGAGTATCTTGCAATCGCTGTTATTGATGATCGCTTGTTTCACCACGGGTGAACTGATAATGTCTTCCACTTCCTGTGTTACAACGATAGCTTCACCAAAGAATTTGCGGACGGTTTTAAACAGGTATTTGATGTATTCTGCCATGCCTTCTTTGGCAATGGCTTTCCAGGCTTCTTCAATGAGGATCATTTTTCGGATGCCTTTCAACTTTCGCATTTTTGAAATGAATACCTCCATAATGATAATGGTCACTACCGGAAAAAGGATGGGATGATCCTTTATGTTGTCCAACTCGAATACGATGAAGCGTTCGGTGAGCAACTCTAAATTTTCTGTGGCATTGAGCAGGTAATCAAATTCACCGCCATTATAATACGGGCGAAGCACATACAGGAAATTGGTTACATCAAAATCCTTTTCCTTCACCTTGTCATTGGTCAGGATCGCTACAAATTCATCTCGCAGGAAATCATAGAAAGTATTGAAACACGGAAAAAGCTTTTCATCCCTGTCCAGCTTTTCATAATAGAGTTGCAGGGCATTGGACAGTGCTACATATTCGGAACGGTTGAATGTTTCGTTATCCTTTTTCCATAGCGCCAGCAATAGTGTTTTGATACTTTCCTTTTTTTCTGTATCCAGGCTGTCACCTTCGGAGATATAGAAAGGATTGAAACGGATAGGGTTCTTTTCATCATAGGTAAAATAATAGCCGTTCACCATATCACATAAACCCTTATAGCTATGTCCTACATCCACTAGCACGATATGTGTGCCCTGCTCATAGTAAGAGCGTACCATGTGATTGGTAAAGAAAGATTTTCCGCTACCCGATGGGCCGAGAATAAATTTGTTGCGGTTGGTGCAGATGCCTTTCTTTATAGGCTCATCGGATATATCCACATGAACGGGCTTTCCTGTAAGCCTGTCGCCAAGCCTGATACCGACCGGGCTAAGGGAGGAACGATAATTGGTTTCAAGGTTGAGAAAGCAGCTTGCCTGTTCTGCGAAAGTGTCAAACGTATCATTCATGGGAAAGTCGGCTTCATTGCCGGGAATGCCTGCCCAGAATATCTGTGCCGCACCGAGTGTTTCCTGTTTTGCTACCGCATCCATTTGTGCCAATGCAGAAGACACGAGGTTTTTAAGGTCTTTCAGTTCCTCTTTATTGGAAGTCCATACCTGAACATTGAAGTGTGCTTTTACAGGAAGTCGTTGCTGGCTGATGGCTTCATTGAGGAAATCATTGGTTGCATCCCTTGCAATGGTGTTTTCACGGGAATAGGCAGACAGGGATTGCAGTCTTAAACGCTTGCTCTCCAGCTTTTGCATGGTTTTCTGCGCATCCTCAATAAATATGTATTGATTGTAGATATGGTTGCAGGGAAGCAGTTGCCCAAGCGTAGAGGCAAAGCCGATGCTGAATTTTGTTTTGTCTGTCGAGTACCTGTCAAAGTTGATCCGCGAACCACACAAAGCGGGAAGATCTGCTGCATCACCCAATGTATAAAGCTGGCTATGCTGGTTGCCGATTTGTAAGCCATCCTGAAAGGCTATGTCTTTCAATAGTAATTCATCATTCTTTTCGGACAGGTAACAATAGCGTTCTATTAATCCCATCTTACGGCTATGGCTTTGCAGTTCGTCATTTTTAAGGCGGGTAAGCTGAACAAAGCCGCTGTCTTCCAGTATCCGTTTAAACTGCCCTGCGCTATCCAGGAAATCCTGTAGCAATTGCGGCTTTAGTGTTTGTTCCGGTACGATGGATCTGCGCAGCAGGTTGGAAAATAAAGAAGTGGCGGGCTTCCTGCCCGCAGGTTTCTTCGTAAGCAGTATATAACAGCTATGATCTAAGAAAGGACGTTCATTAAAGAAGCGTTCACTGCTAAGCGTTAAGAAGGTCGTATCTTCTTTTGTAAAATCCGGCGAGTATTTACTATCAATAAACCAGTCCTGCTTATGGAATATGGACATCTTTGGCAAAATCTTGATCGCTTTTACCCATGCCTGGTGAAAGGCTTCGTATTCCTGATCCGACAGCGTAAATATCTCTGGCAATTCTGCCTTAAATACTAACGTAATATCCCCCTGTTTGGAAAGGATACAATCATGTTCTACACCCAATATTGGTAAAATATCATCCAACTGCTTTTCCATGTTCACTTTTTTACCTTGTTATTAATTATAGCTATCTGCTTTTTTCGAAGAATACCGCCCTGCTTTTCGATTTAATCACCTTCGGTACGCTGCGTTTGGCTACGGTCTTCATCATACCGTACTCGCCATAAGTATTGCTTAGTGCGTACAGCTTAACAACCAGTATAGTTCCTGCAATAAGTATGATACCGATACAGATAAATGAATTGATGCCGATGATGTACATAATGGCAAAGAGGATCAGCAATGCAATGACACCGCCCCCGAAATACCAGATATACTGTGCTTTCAGCCCTTTGAACTCAATACTTTTATTGATGCCTTTGTTGATCGGATATACACTGTTGCTCATAATATTTTCTTTTAAAGTCTTAACCTGTTGCTGCGTCTGTTCCGTTGTGCAGGCTGTTCATCGTTAACATGGTGCTGATTTGTACCGTTGACTACTGCACCGTTGACCTTTGCCATTGCTACCTGCAAGGGCGTAGTCACTTTCGGGTTCATTTGTATCACCTGTATATCCGCAACCTGATTGGCCTGTTGCTCTTTTTGTTCAGCAGGCATTTCATCAAACAGGCCGTTTTGCTTCATTTGGTTTTCCTGTATCTTGATGGCAATCTTCCTTTCCAGGTTTGCCAGTTCGCTTTTCATTTGCAGCAGTTCCTTTTCCTTTTCAAAAGGCTTATTCACGAATGCAGCAACCATCGGGATATTTGTTTCCAGTTCCTTTAATGTCTTTTGGTATTTCTCTTTTAAAGGTTCAACCCGGTCAATTGCGTTGAGAAAATAACGGGCGGCGAGCTTTGCATTATCCGTGTTGGGATGCCCCTGATTGTAAGTGTACTTGATGTCTGTTTTCGGATTGACGGCGTACAGCGTATTATAATATCTATGCTTAAACATTCCGTTTTCTTCATACGCTTCCTGTTGCTGCCGGATGCACAGGTCAAAACCATATAGTGTTCCAATTTTTGGTTCATCAGTAGGTTTCCAGTGCTGGTAAAGTTTGATCAGATGCCTACCGATGATTTCAGGATCGGCATTCGTAAGCCCTGTTAATTGTACCGGATTGGCTTTTGTGCCATCCTTTTCATATTGTAGCTTGCCTTTATATAGCTTTTCATCTTTGGACAATTTGCCCAGCGTCTGCACTGTACTTTCTTTATCATGCTGGAGATTATCGAGTTGGTATTTGGAACGGGATACTTCCCTGAAGTGTGCCGTTTTCAGGCTTTCCAGCACCGCTACTTTCTTTTCCAGTTTTGATTTTTCCAGCAGCGAGGTGTCACCGGAAAGGATAGCGATGTATTCGGAAAAATTCATCCCTGTTTTTTCATCAATAGCACCTTCGTCAATCGTGCGGATGTTCAGTTCACAGTTCTTCATCTGGCTGATGAAGGTTTGCTTATTCTTTAGGAGGTTGAACTTGTAATTGTCCAAAGATTGCTCAACTGCATAAATGAAATTCTGCACCTTGTTATTATAGTGTTCCTTCGCAATAAGGTTTCCCTGCCTTGCACCACGGCCATTGCGTTGTTCCAGTTCAGCAGGTTTCCAGGGTATGTCCATGTGGTGCATGGCGATTACCCTTTGCTGCACGTTTAAGCCCGTACCTGCCTTTTCCGTGCTGCCGATCAGAATCCTGATCTGCCCGTTGTTCATTTTCCTGAACAGTTCCGGTTTTTTCTTATCAGTCCAGTCATGGATAAATGTGATCTCACCGGCAGGGATATTAAAGTCCCTTGTCAGTTTTTCCTTCAGTGCATCGTAGATATTAAACTCATTGGGTTTAGGCGTACCAATATCACTGAAGATGATCTGTGTTCCCCTGTGCGGCTGGCTTTGATAATAGAGTTCTGCCACTTTACGGGCACAGGTGCTTACCTTGTTTTCAGGATGGTCATCATACGTGCGGCTATCAACAAGACGCAGGTCAGCAGCCATTTTCTTTGCGTAGTTGGTGGCGATCAGCATCCTGCCTTTATCTTCCTCGCGGGTCAGCGGGGCACGCCCTATCAGCCTGCCATCCCCGGTTTTGGCAAACTGCATAAGCTTTTGAATAAATTCGGTTTGCTCCGGTGTCGGCTTGATGTTCACCAGCGTTTCATCCAGTGCAGGCTTGTCAAGCTGTATATGTTTGGCTGTTTTATAATCGGTTATTTCATTATAGAACAATGCCAGTTCTGGTACTTTAATAAAATGCCTGAAACGTTCTTTGGCGATGATCTCATTGGTAACAGAAAATTCAAAGTCGGTGGTTTTCCTTGCGAATACCGCTGCCCAGCCATCAAAATTTTCAATATGCTGCCGTTCCATTTCTTTGGGACGGAGATATTTGAACAGCAGGTACATTTCTGTCAGGCTGTTGGAAATGGGCGTACCTGATAAAAAGGTAACACACAGGTCCGCATTGAATTTTTCCTGTAAAGTGCGTACAGCAAAAAGCATGTTGAGTGCTTTCTGGCTGCCCTCCATATTACCTATTCCCGCAACACGGTCATGGCGAGTGGTGAAGGTGAGGTTCTTGAATTTATGTGCTTCATCAATAAAGAGGTGGTCAACACCCAATTCTTTGAAGTTGATGCCTGCATCTTTCTTTTGTTCGATGTCGGTAATTAGCGTTTTGAGTTTGCCCTGCAGGTTGTTCTTACGGATCTCCAGCCCTTTGAGCATCTTTTTAGAAACATTGCCGCCCAGGTCTTTCAGCGTTTCCAGATCACGTTCTACATTGTCCAGTTCATTCTGGAATATCTCTCTTTGTATTTCCGGTGACTGCGGTATTTTCCCGAACTGGTCATGCGTCAAGATGATGCAGTCCCAATTATTGTTTTTGATCTCATGGAACAGCCGCATCCGTTTGGCAGGCGTAAAATCATTTTCGCCCGGTGCAAGAATGCGGGCATGTGGATAGGCTTTCTTATAGGTCTCGGTGATCTGGTTGATATTCGATTTCAATGCCAGTATCATGGGCTTATGCACGATGCCCAGCCTTTTCATTTCGCTTGCCGCAACGATCATGGTCAGCGTTTTGCCCAAGCCTACCTCATGGTCTATCAATGCACCCCGGTTTTGAATAACACGCCATGCCGCATTTTTTTGTGAGCTGTACAGGTCGGCTATGCCTAAATTTTTTCGTTCCAAGCCGGGGAATGTCAGGTGATCGCCATTGTATTCCCGGAGTACATAACAGTTGAATGTATCGTTGTATAACTTTTCAAGATGCTTTTTATCGGCATCGGGCAACTCCTGCAACCAGGTGATAAAGCCGTTGCGTATGGATTCGATTTTTTGATGGGCAAGTTGTATGGCATCATTATCCGGCAGGCGTATGGTCTTGTCATCACCAACTTTTACTTCATAGGTAAAAAAGGGAGTAGTGTTTTCCAGTGCATGTTCCAAAATGGTTGTGCCATAGGTGATCCTGCCGCTTTTAGGCGTTACCGCATATTCCTGTGTGATCTTTGCATTGTAACCTGATGCGTTTACCTTGAATGTGTCTAACGACTGAAAATAATTGATGCTCGTATTTAGCTCAAAAAGCTTGCTTGCATAGCGGTCATAATAGCTGTTAGGTATCCAGCGTTCACCGAGGTTAAAGTCCAGCAGTTCAAAGGGAATTTTATCCGGCTGTACTTTGCCGATAGCTTCTTTGCTCCTTTGTAACTGTGCATCGCCGGGATGCAGATCAGCCTGTTGTTTGGCAACCGCTAATTTGGTAACAACATTGCCGGAGAGATACTGATCAACCGTTTCCCATTCCCTGCTTTGTGGGTTGAGGTAAATATGGCTATCCAGTTTACTGATAATTTCCGACTCAGATAATCCTGTTGCCGCCTCAATAAAATCAAGGCTTACTTTCCCTTTTTCATTTAAGGAACGGGCAAGAGTTTCAACAGGGTCGTCTGTCCTGAACTGTTCCTGCTTTTGGATTAACGATTGTAAAACAATGTCTGCTTTTACATAGCGTTCTCCTTCCTTGCGTTCCAATGACGACAGTACAGTAAAACCAAAAGCGGTATCGTTGGTGATCAGTTTACGGTTAACAGGATAGTTAAGCGGGCCGTATTGCGATACAAACTGTTCATAGTGCTGGTTCAATGTTGCTCGAAGCCCCGCATATTCCTCATTGCCCGATATTTCCTTTGCGGCCAGTTCCAGGTAAGTATCGCGGATAATAATGTACTGCTCATAGAATCCTCTTTCCTGTTGTCCTGTAAGAAGCGGACGGAAAGCAGCTTGCTTGTATTCCGCATCTGGGGTTTCAATGCTGCCGATGATTCCATTATGGATAACCAATGTCCCTTCCTTGTAATAAGGCTTGAGGTCGGTAAAAATGCCTGGCTCATTACGTTCCAGTCCGAAAGCTGCTTCCAGTACCTTATCACCTTCATAAGTATAATGATGATCGTATTGTTGCAGTTGCCTTGAAAGTCCCTGCAATTCATGGACAAGGGCGCCGCCGTTTTTCCAATTCGCAGAAAAAGTAATTTCTCCTGCATTGGAGTACATTTTATAAACGTATTGTTTGAATGCGGTAGCCTTTGCAGTAACCAGCACGATGGTTTCATGTTCCGGTTTGTCGGTGGTTCTCACCATACTGATGATCCTTGCCGTCTGCTTCTGCACAACGGTTTCATCCAGTGGGTTGACATAAGCCATCGCCCGGTTGATATTTTCAGCAGGTGTACTGTCAAACAATCCCAACTGCACATTTACCTTTTCTGCTTTGTTTTTAGGCATGGGAAGAAGGGTCAGTAATTTTCCTGTTGTTTGCGGTTCCGCTATTATCGCAGCTTGTCCTTGCTGGAATAACTGCTTATTAAAACGTTCCTGCAATCCGGCCTGAATAGTAACGGAAAGATTTTCAGCTATGACGTTTATATCGCCATGCTGCCATACACTTTGATTGGCACTTCCGTATTGGTTCTTGCCTGCTTTGATTTCATCGCCATTAATGATCTCAGGATGGCGGTGGATGTATTGATTCAGTTGGTAATTTCCAAATTCATTTTGCTGTTCAATGATTGTAATAAGCAGTTGTTCTTCTGCTGATAGTAATTGCTTCTGATCGTTCTTCTGTACAATGAGCAGGTGGCTTGGAGCTTCTGTGTTACCTGTATCTTTCATCAGGTTATCAGGCATCACCGAAAGGCTGATAAAGTCTGCTTTATTGAACAGGTATTCCCTGGCTGACTGATTGGATGGGTTATTTAAAAATCCGTCTGTGGTAAGGAATGCCAGCACACCGCCGTTACTGATTTTATCCAGCCCTTTGGCAAAAAAATAGTTGTGGATTTTACCGGAAATAGCCTTGTCGGGAAAGGCTTCATCATATACAGTGAAATTGCCGAACGGGATATTGCTTACGATCAGGTCATACTTTCCGTTATCATTGGTCGGCGTATCTTCAAAACCGGTGATATGTACTTTGGCAGGAACAGGTAATGCACTGCTTAATGCAGCCAGTACACGCCCTGTAAGCATATCCTTTTCTACAGCCGTAACTTCTTTTAATGATGGGAATACCTTTGCGGCTTCACTGATGAATACGCCTGCACCACTGCTCGGCTCATACAACCGTTCAGGGTGTATGCCACGTTCGTTTAATGCCTTGTATAAAGTCTGTGGAACAATCTGCGGCGTATAGAACGCGGTAAGTACACTGTTCTTGATGGATTGTATGGTTTCCTTGTATTGCTGTTCGGTAAGATGTTCCTGCAACAATTTGTGCAGTTCCATCATTTTGGGGTACAGCCGCAGGTCGTCATTCGTTGCATGGAGTTTGACCCATTCTTCTTTATCTGCATTAGGGAACAGGATAGATTTGATACCGCCAAAACCTGCATATTTCTGTAAGGCCGCTACCTCTGCTTCATCAAGGGCTTTGTCTTTATCCCATGAAAGTGCGATACGGATAGCCGCTATATTATCATTGAGCTTTTGTAGTTGATTGTAAGCCATACCCTGCACATTTCATTCTTCACTGCTTATCTAAATATTCTTTGATTGCACCGGTGATCGCATAACGCAGATGCCTATCATCCTCATTGGCAGAAGCAAACCCCAATGTTTCAAAAACAGGGGTACAGGCTTCGATCAGGTTAATGACTTCATAGGTGAGTATGCCGCTTTCTTTAAAGCGTTGATAGTCCGTTTCAAAATCTTCTTCTAAAGCAGCAAGGAGGTAGTTAAACTTTGAAGGCCGCAAATCCTTTGTAAGAAATTCAAGGCATTGTTCCTCGATGATGTAAGGCGGCGTATTCAGGGATTGCAACTGGCTAAGCAATTCGTCTGCTGTAGCCACTTTTTCCTGTAGGTAGCTGCTTACTTTCCCTTCTTGCTGAAGTGAAATGAGCAGATCCAAATTGTTATGGATGATATACCCGTGAAGTTTTTCAATCAGTACCGCTTGCATAATGTCTGCTTGATAGATGAGGATGTTAAACGCCGAAGAAGGACTTGATAACAGTGGCTACGATCACAAGGAAAACGCAACTGCCGAACCAGGCGGCGGCAACCTTTCCTGTGTCGGGATCACCGGCATTCCATTTCTGGTAAACTTTCACCGCACCGATCAGCCCGAGCAATGCACCCACAGCGTACATCAGGTTAGTACCTGAATCGAAATAGCCCCGCACTTTCGTGTTGGCTTCATTTATCCCGGCATTTCCGTCTTGGGAGAATACGGCGATGTGCATGGCAACAAAGAAGATCGTTACCATGATGGTTAATCCAGCCTTGCGGGAGAAACTCTTAAACTTTCCATTATACATTTTCATATCACACGATTTAAAAGTTGAACACTATTGATTTGAACAATACCCTTCCTTTACCTCTCCGCCATGCGGCGGAGAGGAAGGAGGGCGGCTTCATAACTACACCTCTACCCACAACATCTCCAGCTCTACAGCACTGAGGTGGATGAAGCCTTGCTTTTCACATTCGGATGTAATAAGGTTATTGATTGGAATCTGAAAGGGACTACCTTTCAATTCAGGAAATTCTTTCAGCGTCAGTTGCAGCAAAAAGGAAAATTCCTCTTTATTATAACCTTTTTCAGAAGCGTCTGAAACGGCATCTTTAAGTTTTACAGATAGTGTTTCCACTTTTTCAAAGAGATCATCAGTTTGTTCTTTGCTGAGTGTAGCAGTTGTTTCCGTTTCATGGCTTATGGCTTCATCATGTTGGAAAGACCTGTACTCATTGCCGGCAATCTGCGGGGTTGGCTTTCTTTTACCTGACAGAAGAATTTGCAGGTCGCTTAGATAAAATCTCAATCCAATGATGAGATACCATACGGCTAAGAGGAGGGCTACAAAAGTTATGTAGGTCGTCCAGGAGATGTTTGTAAACATACGTTTCGCTTTTTTCGTTTTCACTAATTCAATCCGGCTTTCAGGTGTTACAAAAAGAACCGGGTTGCTTTCAATTTCTACACAAAGAAACGGTCGCTGAATAGCCTTTATCAAGTCCAAGTTTTGTTGTACCCCGTGTTGTACCCCATGCATATTGCTGATAATCAGGAAGAAATTATTTTGAAAAAAAAATAAAAAAGCCCCGGTGATCGGAACTTAGTGAATGAGCGATGTATAGATTGGAGGGCGTGTCCTTTCAGGCCGGGCTATTCGCTTCAAGTCCTCGCCACTCATACTTCGTGGCTGTGGGCTATACGCTGCTATCCCTCACGCTAATGGTGATAGCAGGCATTTATTTATACAGAGATTTTAAGGTGCAGCATACCCGCTGCAATAACATTATTGAGAATTTAGAAAAGGATTGCAGCCGGTATGCTGTAGTAATTGGCATCCCGTCTCATTTCTTCATGTCGTTTCATGCTTCCACTCCATTCATCAACTCGACCGGATGCAAAGACTTATTAATGCCCCATACGGTTTTCAACCTGCCAGCTACCATCACGTAATGACAGATATGATTTATGTTTTTTAAAGACTGTGAAATCCTGATTAACTAATGCCGCAAATGGACTAACGTTTTTATAAGTTGTTGTATATTCTACAAGTTTTGTTTTAGTGCTTTCATCATCCTGTATTGAAATGACCTCTGCAATGTCCTCATCAGCCAGTTTCACCTTTTGTATTCCAAGCGTTTTATCCTTTGCCGGAGTTGCTAATAAGTACGGCTGCGCTTTTGCGGTAAATTGTATTAAAGGCTTGCCTGCATCACTTAACTTTTGCATTTGCAACACGGTTACCAAACCATTCTTATCAAGTCCGGCAGCCTGAAGTTTACGGGCGTGTTCCGGATCACTGCAATAAATATCACGATCTAAGGTCAACGGATAGCCTGCATTCTTTTTAATGATTTCTATTGCTGTTTGTTTATCCAATTGTTTAGAGCCGCAGCCAATCAATACAATGCTTATAGTGAATAAAATAATTAATGACGATTTCATAAAATTAAAATTTAATGAACAAAATAAATTTCGCTAATTATAAACTAAACGGGAAATCAGGTCTGTTAATATTCCCTGATTTTATTTATCATTTGTTCTAATGTTTGTATGACAACTTCCTTATCCCTTGTTTCGACTGCATAGGATTTACTGCGCATACTATCATACGATATGTTTTCCTGGCATGGGGTAGATAAATGGGGAACAATACTTTTAAAAACAGCATTCAGGGAACGTGCCACAAGGATTTTAAGGTCATCAACGCAGCGTAAAACAATCGCGATTTGATCCACAGATAACCTGCATAATACTTTTAGCAGGTCACTGTTTTTGTGGGCAGATTTTACAGGGTATCCATTTAAAGGTTCGATGGCATAATGGAGCTTTTTTTCCAGATAGTATATTTCCTGCGCAAACCAGTTACTGACCTCTGCATCCAGATCACCGTAGGTGCTGTCAAAGACCATTCCCGGCTTGCGGTGCATCTGTTTAAATTTCTTGAAGTGAAGCAGTAATATTTCTGTCTTGTCATCAATAGTTTGCCCACTGTTGATTTTTTCAGCAAGCCGCTGGATAAAATTGTCTATATAACCCTTACTATTAAAATTCAGATATACGAGCAGTTGATCTAAACAGGTGTAAGTATTGATGTCACCACATTTGCCGTCAGTCAAATGTTCAAGTTCCTTACAGATCTCTTTCATATAAGCCAACTCCTTAAAATTGAATATATGTTCCTTTTTCGAGCAACCTATAAAAGCATGCAACTCGTTCAATACAAGATCAACAATTCTTGCTTGAGCTTTATCGTTTTTAAACTTCGCTGTTATCTTATTTAGCCTTTGTTTTAAATCTTTTTTGGTAATGGATAGATAGATTGCCGATACACGTTCATTCAGGCTTAAATAATCCAGAAATCTTATTCCCATGAATGATAACAGCTCATCCACAGTGGATACCAGGGTATTGGTGAGGTCTTTTAATTCTGCAAGGTTAACCGGACATTTTGCGTGATTTTCAAGTGCCTGGTCAAGAAGGATGGTTAGATCGGAGTGATATTGCTTTACCAGCAATGCGACCTTCTTCTCATCCCCCAAACTGAAAACCAACCTTTTCAATATGGATTGAATTTTACATTTTTCTTCCTCTATCTTCGACTTCAGCTCTACCGAATTAACAGGATGGATTGCGTTAAAATCAGTTTTCACAGGATTTAGCGAAACAGTAATTAAGGCATCCAGCCATTCCAAAGTATATCCTCCGCACATAACCTATCATTGAATATGGTGAACACTTCCACATGCAAATTTCAGGCATAAAGTGCTGGAAATGAATACGCAAATACTACTATTTATCTACGCATTTTGCAGTATAATTAAGTGAGAAGCAATAAATTATTTCGACAGTTTGCTGATTAGCTCCGTTTTATTGGAAACCTCAACCTTTTCAAAAATGTTCTGTATATGCTTGTTAACAGTCTTATCAGAAATAAAAAGGTTTTTAGCAATCGTCTTATATGTAATGCCTTTCATAATTAATTTCGCAATTTCAATTTCACGGTTGGTAAGATTAAATATTTTGCAGTTTTGATAAAACTTTGCTGAGTCTGTTGACCCATCATTGTATGTACCGTTTATCGTTCTAAGGTTGGAAATCGTTGATGTTAAAATAGCTTTCTGCTGTTTAACAATATTATCCAGTACAGTTTCAATTTTCTGGCTTAATTCCTCAAAGGAAAACGGTTTTGAAATAAAATCAATGGCTCCCAGCTTTAGCCCCTTTAACTTATCCGAAGGGGCAGATTTGGCGGTTAAAAAAATGATCGGGATATGGTTATAATTATCTTGTTCGGAAATGACCTTTGCAAAGGCAAAGCCATCCATCTTATCCATCATTATATCCGATAGGATTAAGTCTGGAGTGATTGATAAATTTTGAAGTTTTTTCAAAGCATCAGCACCATTCAGCGAACAAAATACATTGTATTTAGCACTTAGCTTATTGAAAAGAAAGCGGATCATTGCGTTATTATCTTCTACGATCAGAATTGACTTCTTTTCCTGTGTATATGAACTATCCGATATGTCGTAATTCACAAGACCGTATATTGATGAATTAGATTCTGCCGAAGTCTTCACTGGCACATCATCTTGTTGTAATACATACCTATCAAGGGTTATAATGACTTTAGTGCCGGGAACTTCAGCAGGGTTGCTTTCTATATGTATAGCACCTCCTAAACCTTCTATTACCTTTTTCACTATTGGCAACCCAAGTCCCATTCCTTGCGGGTGGGTAGTTTTATGGTTTATCTGATAATAAGGCTCAAATATTTTTTGTTGCTGTGCTGGCGCAATACCAATTCCTGTGTCTGATACTGTAAAGTTGATCTTATCCTCTGTTCTTTTTAGTGAAATCTCTACCAACCCGCCTGCCAATGAAAATTTTATGGCGTTTTCAATAACATTATTTACTATCCTGTTAATGGCATTAGGATCAGCCTTTATAAATAGCCCTTCTTCTATAAGTTTACTGCATTCGATTTCCCGCTTCTTACAATAGAGGTCAAACAGCAATAAACTATTCAATAAAATAGTGCTAAAATCAGATACCTGATTATGTCGGTAGACATCAATCCCCTTTGTAAATCTTTCAATGTCGAATAAATTAATCACATCAGCAGTCAGCTTATCCACGCCGCCTTTAATAATATCAAGTTCTTCCGCTGAACCGTATTTATTGATATATTCTTCAAGATAGTTTTTAACAAGTGTAAGTGGTGTTTTAGTTTCATGTACAAGATTGATAAAGTTATTTGACTTCTGTTCATTCACCTTTTCCAAATCCTTTGTTCTTTTATCAACCTCTTCCTGCAAATTTGTATTCCAGTTCAAAAGCCGCTGTTCAGATTCAATAAGCCTTAGATGCTCCCTCCTGGTTTGCTTGATATGCCGGTTTACCTGTAACCCAAACAAAAGTAAAAAGCCAACATTAGTAATGGATGCCTCAATAGCTTGTCCTAAATTGAAATACGTGATCATGGGTAGGCCACCCCACGGTGTAAGGCTTAAAAGCAATACTGCAATTTCCTGCCTTGATTCAATGCTATTGAAGTTTCTACCGTATTTGTGCCTGATGGCACGTAATAAAGAGATAATAACCCAACTGGCATAAACAACCGGCAGAATGAGCAGGTTTTGTGCACTCTCCAGGTTTTTTGATATTGCAAATACGATTACAAAAATTATATATGGTAGGATTAAAAACAAGTAAACACCTCTAAATGCATGGAACCACATTTTCTCCAATCCAAAAGCATTATAAACATAATAAGGAAAAAAGCAGGGAGTTATAAACCCCGTAGCATAAGCTATGGCCTCTTGTACAAAGAAAGAGCCTGGTAGTTTTGGGTCAGGTAACAGTCCACCTGTTATGTTATAGGTGAGCAGCAGGAGGATGAGAATAATATTAAGCAGGGATATTTTATCGTCCGGTCTCGCCAAACGATAGGGAATGAGGTAGAAAAAAATTACTATTTCTATGCTCACAAAGGCGAATGTGACAATGTGCATTTGTGTTCCAAATACAAGCATTGCCATGCTACTTTATACCCTTCTTAAAGAAGTATAAATGATATGTTAGATCTTGTTCATTATAAATTTCAAATCCGAACTTTTCATACCACGGCAGATTCTTAACTGTCGATGTCTCCAGATAGATGGGACGATTATTAGCATTACTGTAATCAATTATCTCCTTTAGTAATTTGCTTCCTATACCTTGATTTTGTACCGAAGGATCAACGCCAATAAACCATAGGTAAGACATAGTTATTTCTGGCTGAATGTTCTTTATTAGTTTCTCTCTATTTAAGGTCTTGCTAATATTGCTTATCCCAATTGATTGAAAGATGAGTTTGATGTCTAACAGGGATGAACGAAACGTACTTTTCTTTTTGTCAGGATAAACTATGAGCGCACACGCTTTATTATCATGAGAGATAAAAACATCACCAAAAGCTTTGCACATCTCAAAAGAGTAATCCATCAGTGCCCTGATTCTCTTCTCTCTTTTTTTATCCTGTTTGATAATGTAATTGACACTGGTATTAGCGTCAAAAGACTTTGCAAGAATGTCTATAATCAAATTTTTGTCGGCATACGCTGCTTTTTTCATAAAGTAGTTTTTAATATTACGTTACTGGAGATGAGCGGCCTTCTATCTAATAATGATAAGATCTAAGTATCAGCTTTGTACAATAGCATATTAGTTTATGATTTATTTTCATTCATTTAATAGTTTAGTGACAGTCCCATACCAAATCCCATATCACTGTCATAATGTGTACGGATACTTATGTTTCTTGCGATAATGTAGCGCAGGTCAGCCATGTATTCCAAATCGGTATTAACCATGAACCCTGCCCTTAATCTTTTGGAAATCGGAATGTCCTCACGCATCAATGACAAACGGAATATACCATCGTGATAAACTTCTGCCTGCACATTAACCAACATCGGCAAGGTGTACATTACGCCAAGACTTACGGCAGCCCTGTTATCCTTTTTGTTTACCTGTCCAAACAGGTTTTTCTCGTGTTCATCTATTCCCATTTTACGGTAACGCCAATCAAAACCTACAAATGGCATCAACCATTGCATTTTTCCAATATATCTACCCAAATGGGTTTCTACCTCGTAACCGTGCATATCGTTGTAACCCAGGCGCCATTCAGTACCTAAACTATACCGTGCATTCATCAGCATAGCTTCTCCATCAATACCATTGTTAGCAAAATCGCTTTGTGCCATTGGATGCAGCATATTGTGTTCTCGCTGTAATGTGCGATAGGCCTTGTCCTTATCGGGTAGATAAGGGTTTTGATAATTATCTACCGCAAACACCCGGTTCATCCCCGACATCATGTGGTAGAGTATATGGCAGTGGAAAAACCAATCTCCTTCTGCATTTGCCGAAAATTCGATCGTATCGGTTTCCATTGGCATAATATCAATGATATTTTTTAATGGTGCATTGTCGCCGTGTTGGTTCAATAATCTAAAGTCGAAACCATGCAGGTGCATGGGGTGTCGCATCATTGAGTTGTTGTAAATGATAATCCTCAATATTTCGCCTTTTTTTACAGGTATCTTATCTGTTTCTGCAAGTATGCGGTTATCCATACTCCATACATAACGGTTCATGTTTCCTGTAAGGGTAAAATTCAGTTCTTTAACAGGTGCATCTTTGGGTAGTGTAGTGTTTTGTGGTGATTTGAGCATTCCATAGTTCAACGTAACTATATCGCTCAAAGCATTGGCATTATAACGGTTCGGATCTTCGTCCATATTCATATCATGCTTTATGTGAGTAGCCTCTCCTGCATGATTGTCCCGCGTTTTATTTTTTCCCTTTTTCTTTTCTTCGCCTGTGATTTCGGGATACATTACTACGTTCATATCCATTTGTTGCAGGCTCATATTCATACCCATATCGTCCAGGTCGCCATTCATCTTCATCATATCGTTCATCATCTTCATCCCTTCAAAATATTTCAGGCGCGACAATTCACGGGTATATTGCTTTGCCCCGTTGCCTATGAAATAGCTTGCTGATTGGGTACGATCTTCGGTAGTAGCCATAAACTCAAAGGCTTTACCATCTTCGGGAATGGTAACAACAATGTCGTATGTTTCAGATACAGCTATAATCAGCCTGTCCACTTCAACGGGTTCTACATCATTTCCGTCACTTGCGACAACGCTCATTTTTCCACCCGCATAGCGAAGCCAAAAGTAAGATGATGCACCACCGTTGGAAATGCGTAACCGGACTTTGTCACCTGCTTTTAGCGGTTTGCCATCTATGCTTTTCAATTCGGAAATGTGGTTTCCGTTCATTAAAACTTTGTCATAATACACATCGCTCACGTCCATTGCCAACATACGTTTCCATTCGTTTGTAAGCTTGGTTTTGAAATGTCCGCTACGGATAGCTTCAGCATAGCTTTGTGTAGCTCCTTTTTTAATCGCAAACCAGTCACTGGCATTGTGCAACATACGGTGCACATTTTCAGGTTTGAAGTTCGTCCATTCGCTAAGCATAATTGGAACAGATGGCAAGTCATCAATTCCTTTCCTGAATGTTTTGTCATCAGCTCTTTTGTACATAATGAAATTACCATACATCCCAATCTGCTCCTGCAAGCCGGCATGAGAATGATACCAATGCGTACCGTTCTGAATAATCGGAAAACGATACGTGAGAGATGTGCCAGCTTTAATTGGCATTTGGGTTAAATGAGGTATGCCGTCTTCTTTATTAGGCAGGAACAATCCATGCCAATGTACAGCTGTACTTTCCTTTAGCTGATTATGTACTACGATTTCTGCCGTATCTCCCTCTGTAAATTCAAGGGTGGGCATCGGGATTTGTCCGTTTGTCGCAATGGCTCTTTTTTCCTTTCCGGCATAGTTTACAATGGTATCTTTCAAATACAAATCATAGTGAACTACTTTTTGGGCTATGCCGAATTGTGAAATTAAAAGTGCCAAAAGCGTTAATGGCAACAATTTTTTTGAAAGCATACTTTTATAATCCATTTAAAGAATCGCATTAGGTACTTTATTTAAAAGATATCGTTTGTAAGCGATGCCATTTGCTGTCACTATTTTGTTTCCGCTACTTTACCACACGTAAGCATTGACGAACCGTAATAAGGATTTTTGATGTCTTTTTCCTTGCTTAACCAATAGCTTTTTTTCATCGGGCAGTATTGATAGTAAACCGACTGATTAATTTTATCTGAACCTTTTACCAATCTCCACATCACCGTAGAAACATCGTTGAGCGCTGCTCTCTGTTTTTCGAGATTGTCACCTGCTTTGCTTAGTTTATCGGTAGCTTTCAGTAAATCCGTTTTTTGAGCAAAGTCGCCGTCGTTTTTTACAGCACCATAAAAAGTGCTAATAGCCGTGCTTGCGGCTTTAGCATCGCTACCTACCAATGCGGTTTTAACATGGATATAATTGTCAAAATGCAATTTTGTATTTTGGGCAAATGCTGAAATTCCCAAAAGCATTATTGCAAATACTAACATTGACTTTTTCATTTTTTTATGTTTTACTTGTTACACAAATGGTTTAAGATTGTGGTTAAGCATCCATCGGCTCAGCCTTAAAACCTTTACTTTTTATAATTGTTATTACTTCTTCTTCCGTAATGCCTTCTGATTTTACAGTAAGGATTTTATCGCTATTGGCAGTATCTACATTCCATTCGCAGATCCCGTTTGCATTATCCAAATCTGATTTTACTTTTGATACACAACCTCCACAATTAAGGTTTGTCTTGAACTTAAGATTCTTATTTTCCATTTTCTTTTCTTTTTTTATTGTTTTTATGATACAAAGTTGAGTAAACAAATGCTGTTCTTTTTACGTTATTCTCGGTTTGATTTGTAAGATTTACTGTTTACACAATAACAACGTAAACAGATTGGTCTAACGGAAAGCTCTGGCAAAGCAGGATTTTTCCGTTAGACACTTCTTCATCAGTCAGTGCGTAATTGTGAACCATTTGTACATGGCCATTTTCTTTTGTTGCCCAACACGAACCGCAGGTGCCCTTTTTACAAGAATTAGGCACCTTGATGTTGTTTGCCCCCATAGCATCTAAAAGAGATTGTCCTGCCTGAACTTCAATCAGACTGGTACATTCATAAGTCTGTTGCTCATCATCCAAAAACATATCTTCATAATAGCGTACCAATACTTCTTTCGGAATACCATCGGTTTCCAATACAATGTTGTTCACTACTACCGGATTAAAATTCTCTGCATGGATCTGGGTTTCCGGAATGTTCATGCCGAGCAGAGTATCCCTGTACAATTCCTTCAAAGCAGCAGGACCGCAGATATAATAATGAGCTTGGTTTAATATCTTTATTTGTTTTCGGATAATGCTGCGAATGATGAGTTGCGAAAACCGGCCGCTGATACAATTTAAACTTTTTTGGTTTTGTATATCTGAACTAAATGAGTAAAAAACATTCAGCTTATCAACCGTTTTCAATGCTTCTAGTTGAGACCAAAATATAGTGTCTTCCGGTGTTTTATTTGCATACAGCAACAAAGGCTTGTGTACATTATCTTCTAGGCCTTTCAGCATGGATGATAAGGGAGAAATTCCGCTTCCGCCTGCCAGAAAGACCATTTCCGAATCTTCGATAAACTGCAGGTTCAGAACAAAATTTCCAAAAGGGGCTTCAATATTCCATTCGCTGATATGCTTTGCATTATCAACAAGATAATTGCTCATTTTCCCGTTAGCAACACGCTTTACTGTAATGGCCGGGAATTTATCGGATGGTGCGGAGCTAAAGGAGTATGACCTACTGACCTGCTCTCCGTCAATAGAGCAGGTAATATTAAGATATTGGCCTGCCTGATATACTATGGCTGCCTGCCCTGTATCAAAAAATATGGTAACAGCATCTTTTGTTTCCTCTATTACATTCCGTGTACTCCACTTATGTTTTTTCATGCTGTTTGCCGCCTTTACTGTTTAAGCGTCTTGATAGAAAAAGTAGCAATGATGACGGCGATTATACATACGATGGCAGCAGAGAAAAATGCTGTTTGAAAACCTGCGTTCAATGCGGTAGCCTCCGTTGTTCCCGACATTTTTACTGTGTTCGTTTTTGCAGCAGAAATGGCTACTATAATGGCCAACCCCAAAGCCGAACCTACCTGGTAGCTTGTATTTACCAAGCCTGAAGCAAGCCCTGTTTCTTCAGGTTTTGCACCGGACATGGATGCTATCGTACCTGGAATATATGCTAATGACATGCCTAATGCTCCCAACAAAGATGCAGGCAATATATTGACCACGAACGTTCCATCGGATGGAATAGTGCTGAACAGGATAAGCGAAGCGGCAAGCGCTATCAGCCCCGCTATCAAGTTTGTCTTAAAACCAAACCTGGCTACCAGCTTACCTGTAAATCCTACCATCAGAAACATGATAGCGATAGTCATGGGCAGTAGTGCAAGTCCGCTGTTGAAAGCAGAATAATTCAGGGTTTGCTGCAAGTAGAGATTGAGGAAAAACCATAAAGGTATCCATGCTGCGGCCAACAAAGCCATCACCAGATTACCCGATGAAAGATTGGGGGCCTTGAAGATTGTTAGAGGTACCAACGGCTCATCTTTCTGCTTTTGGATGACAAAGAAGATAATGAACAACAGTAGAGAGAGGCCTAACAGCCCAATGGTCTGCAGCGATTTCCATCCTGCACCCTCTGCCGATACTATGGCATATACCGCCAGCACCAATGCCGTTGTTGCCAAAATTGCACCCGCAACATCTACTTTCCCTTTTCGGGTTTCGCCTGTAAACAACAGAGCCTTACTACGAAGCAGGACTATTAGCCCAATGGGAATATTAATAAGAAATACCCAGTGCCACGAAAGCCATTCGATAATGGCCCCACCAAGGAAAACCCCGGCAGAACCTCCAGCCGCGGCAGACGCTCCCCAGAAGCCAAGTGCCTTGTTCAGCTCTTTGGGATCGGTAAACTTGGACAAAACCAAAGTTAGGGCTGCTGGTGCAATGAGCGCAGAACCTAAGCCTTGCAAAGCCCTTCCTGTATTGAGTGTTGCTTCCGACCACGCTATGCCTGCCAAAAGCGATGAGACAGTAAGGATGCCAAATCCCCACATAAATATTTTGCGTGCCCCAAACAGGTCGGATAAGCGACCGCCAAGAAGTAAAAAGCCACCAAATACAATGACGTAAGCATTAAAAATCCATTGCAAGCCGGATTGTGAATAACCTAAATCTTCTTTTATTGCAGGTAGTGCCACCCCAATAATAGAAGTATCCATTATAACGATAAACTGTGCTGTACACAATAAGAAAAGCGCTGACCAACGTTTGTTGTATGGGGTAGCTTTATCAGTTGATTGTATTGTTCCTGTATTCATAACATTATTTGCTCTTAAATTGTTAATGTAAAATCTATCAGTTATTAAAGGCTTAACAGCCCCAAAGCGTGCTGCAACTCCGTATGAAGTACCCGAAGGTTATAAACAGCCCGTAGGTGGTTTACCCTCGCCTGTGTCAGTGCCAGTTCTGCATCCGTCAGTTCAAGCCTTGAACCCAAACCGTTTTCAAAACGGTCTTCATTCATTTTATAGTTCAATTCTGCGGAGCTTACCGTTGTTTTTTGTATCTCTAATTGCGAGACAGCCTCCTTCCATTTGCTAATAATAGTTGCCAATTCTATTTTAATCTCGTCTTTAAAATCGTTTAAGCGTATCTGTTCCTGTTGTGATTTGATGTTTGCTTGCCTGATTTGAGATTTGATACGGTTGCCATTAAAAATGGGTATAGAGAGTTGTACGCCTAAGAATGAAGTTCTTGGCCAGGCATAATCGCCAAATCGCATATCATCTGCCTGTGCCTGTACCTGATATTGTCCAATCAACGAAAGCTTGGGCATCAGTTCTGCCTGTACCGCTTCTAATTTTCTCTGTTGTAGGTCGATAGCCAGTTTTCGGATACTCAAATCCCTTCGGTTAACTTCGGCGATTTTCAATGCTTCATCGACAGAATAAAACTCGCTTTGGCTTTCTTGAATATTAAAATCGAGTTTATCGCTCAATTCTATTTCGTTAACTTCACCTATACCAATAAGTCTTTTTAGCTCAAGAACCGATACGTCTATGCTGTTTTTTAAGTAGGATACGGAAGATTTCAAATTTTCAACGGCAATAAAGCTTCGTAACGTATCAGACTTTAATGCCCTTCCCTGTGCCAACAGTGACCGTGCATCTTTCAACGCCTTGATATTCCGTTGCACACTTTGCTCCAGTAAATCAAGCTGCCCCATCATCAGCACTATATCAAGATAGTGGGTAGATACCTGGTGTGCTATCTGGCTTTCGAAGTCAGTCGTTTTTTCCTTCTGTATCTTTTCATTGATTAAAGCCGCCTTAGTTTGTCGCCTTGTGGCGGGGGCGAAAATGGGTTGATATAAGGACACAAACCCATTGTAGGCATTTCTGCCACCTACCGCTACATCTTGTACGGGCTTATTTGTACCTGTAAATGAACCCGGCAGGAATATTGCCTGTCTGTCAAAGAAATAAGAGTAGGCTACGTTTGCCGAGATAGTCGGTAACAGTCCACCTTTCGTTTCCTGGGTCAGTTCTGTTGCGTATGTTTCCTCCAAAAGCTGCACTTGTAGTGCCTTGTTTCCCTTTTTTGCCATTTCCAGGGCATCTGCAAGGGACATCTGTCGTTTCTGTGCCTGCAATCGGCTACTGCTGTGTATTAACAGCAGCGTTGCAATGATTATGTATGATATTTTTTTCACTTTATCTTACTTTGAAATTTGTAATTAAGTTGCTGCCGTTTACCTTATGTTTTCTGTGTTTTCTTCCGCCACGGCTTGCTTCCGCTTTCCGCTTGACAAATAGGAGTAAACTGCTGGAATAATGAACAGTGTCAGTATCCCGGAAAAGATTAGCCCCCCAACAATCACGAGTCCTAATGACTGACGGCTGTTAACAGTAAGGGCGATTGGCAATGCCCCGAATATCATAGCCAACGATGTCATCAGGATAGGTCTGAAGCGTTGCCCTGCCGCCTGTATGGCCGCCTCGTATTTAGAAAGCCCGCTATCTTTGAGATGGTTAGCAAATTCTACGATGAGTATTCCATTTTTAGTAATCAATCCCACCAACGTAATAATTCCTATCTGGCTGAACACATTTAAACTCTGTCCAAACCAGGACAGGCTTAGAATGGCTCCAGTTACTGCCATAGGCACAGTAAGCATGATGATAAGCGGGTCACGCAAACTTTCAAATTGCGCCGCCAATATCAGGTAGATAAATACAAGGGCAAGGATAAGCGTGAACATAATATTTCCCTGGCTTTCCTGATAATCTCTGGACTGTCCGGATAAGGATGTTTTAAAATTATTGCCCAAGACTTCGTTTTTTATTCTTTCCATTTCTGCTATCCCATCGGCAAGGCTTACTCCGGGGGCGGTAGCGGCAGAAATAGTTGCAGAGGTAAATTGGTCGTACCGATAAATCGCCGCCGGGCTTACGGCTTCTTCTGTGGTTATCAGGTTGCTTAAAGGTATCATCTGACCTGATACTGAACGCATATAGATGTTAGCCAAATCGTCCAAACTATTCCGGTACTTATGTTCCAACTGGCCAATTACTTCATACTGTCGGTCGTTGCGCAGAAAATACCCATAGCGTTGTCCCGAAAAAGCAAGCTGCATAGTACGGGCTACTTCTTCGATGGAAACTCCCATCAGCGCTGCTTTCTGCCGGTCGATATTTATTTTTACTTCCGGTTTATTGATTTTGAGGTCGGCATCAACAAACATCAGTTTTTTACTTTGACGGGCCGCGTTCAGGAACTTTGGAAGTACCGCCGAAAGGGTATCCAAATCTTGAGACTGTAACACAAACTGAACCGGCATACCACCTCCATACCTGGTACCAATGGTTGGCGGCAGATAAGGGAACAAAAGAAATCCCCTGAACTGCCCGGATGCCGCACCGTATTGGTTATATAATTGCTGGATGCTTGTTTTTCTATCTTTCGAATCTTTCAGATAAATACTTTGTACCGCAACATTAACGGGAGCGGGGGCCGGAATAAATGAGATAGCCACCATCGAATAGGTTTGATACAAACCGTCGGTACTATCGTTCACATATTTCCCTACATCAATCATCCGCTTCTTCATATAGTCAAAAGAAACGCCCTCAGGGGCAACGGCGATAAGGCTCATGTTGGAGCGATCTTCTACCGGAGCCAACTCTGACGGCAATTTTTTACCAACAAAATAGATGAGTAAGGAAGTGCCCACAAGGAATACCCAAGCTAACCATCGAACCCGCATGAAATGGGTCAATAAGAAATTATAACCGTTATTTAAACGAACAAAAAACGGCTCTGTAACACGATAAAACCAATTGGGCCTTTCTTTCTTTTTTAATAAATAACTGCTTAACATTGGGGTGAGTGTTAACGCTACAAAAGCCGATACCAACACAGAACCTGATACCACAATGGCAAATTCTTTGAAAAGCTGGCCGCTGATGCCACCCATAAAAACAATGGGAAGGAATACGGCGGCAAGTGTAATAGTGGTAGAGATAACCGCAAAATAAATTTCTCTGGAACCTTTAAATGCAGCCTGTACTGGCGACATCCCTTCTTCAATTTTCTTATAGATATTTTCAAGTACTACGATCGCATCATCCACTACTAAACCTATTGCAAGTACTAATCCTAAAAGGGTAAGTACATTGATGGAAAAACCCGCTATGTACATAATGAAAAATGCAGAGAGAATGGATACCGGGATAGCG
Source organism: Bacteroidota bacterium (assembly GCA_040388705.1). Lineage (GTDB taxonomy): Bacteria > Bacteroidota > Bacteroidia > Chitinophagales > Chitinophagaceae > Sediminibacterium. Next base: position 127,171 of record JAZKBI010000006.1, read on the forward strand.
ATTACAGGTATGATGGTTGAACGCCAGTCTCTCAGGAATAAAAAGATGATCAATACTACCAATCCAAAAGCGATAAACAGGGTTTCTTCTACTTCTTTGATGGATTCCCGTACTGAACGGGTAAAATCAAAACCTACTATCAACCGGTATTCAGAAGGGATGTCCTTGCGCAATTGCTCCAGCCTGCGGTAAAATTCATCAACCACTTCAATGGCATTTGCTCCACGTTGTATTTGAATGGCCACACCTATGCCTACACGGTTCAATCCGCCAGTTTCGTTGATAATCGCAGTCCGTTCGTTTTCCTCACCCAATTCTGCTTTGCCGATATCTTTCAAATGAATAACAGTATTGCCGTTTTGTTTAATCAGCATTTCTTCAAAATCCGCCACTTTGGTAAGACGGCCCAATGTGCGGATGCTTAGGTCATTATTGCTGCCTTCTATCCGACCCGAGGGTAAATCAATATTTTCTCTTGCCAATGCTGTACGGATGTCTTCGGGAGTGAGCTTATATGCTGCCAGTTTTGCCGGATCAAACCGAAGTCGCATCGCATACTTATGCTCGCCCACGATGGCTACGTTGTTGATGCCAGGGATAGACTGCATCCTGTCTTTAATGATAGTAGAAGCCAAATGGCTTACTTCTTTTATATCTTTGGTATCGCTTTCTACTTCAAGAAATGCAACAAGATTGTCCGGCGAAGAAAATTTTTGAACAATCGGTGGGTCAACATCGGCAGGTAATTGTTTTCTTGATTTAGCCACTTTATCACGTACATCGTTGAGCGCATTATCAATATCTATGTCCCTGTTAAATTCTACCGAAATGACGCTTACCTGCTCTCTTGATTCGGATGATATAGTGCGGACACCGTTTGCTTCTGAAATAGACTCTTCCATTGGCCGGGTCAGTTTGGATGCGATTACGTCAGGGCTTGCACCGGGGTAAAAAGTAATGACCGAAATAACCGGCGGCTCTGTCAACGGAAATTCCCGAACACCTAATTGTCTCCACCCTATGATCCCTAAAATGACTATAAGGAGGGAGAATACACCGGCTAATACCGGCTTTTTAATACTTATATCTGTTATGCTCATCGTGCTGCTGATTAAAATGGATTATTTTTTTGCCACTGCCAAAACGGGCGTTCCATCACCTAAGCGCAGTGTGTTTGAAATAATGATGCTGTCCCCGGAGGTGATGCCTGATGTAATCACCGCATCTGCTTCTGTCCGGTTGCTTATGGTAACGGCAACAGGTTTGGCTACGCCACCCTTTATTACAAAAACATTATAGCCTTTCTCGCCGGGCATTAATGCCTCTGAAGGAACCATTACGCCTTTAGCACCTTTATTTACCGTGCTGAAATAAATTTTTGTGGACAGACCCGCACGGAATTGTCCATTTGTGTTGTTGGTTAGTGCCAGTACCTGTAAACTTCTGCTTATTGCATCAAGCCCCGGCTCGGTAGCGGTAATTGTAGCTGTATGCTGCTGATCTGAAAGTTCAGTAGTGAATTGTACCTGAGCCCCTGTTTTTACTAATGGCAGGTATCTTTCAGGAATGGAGAAATTGATTTTGATACTGCTTTGATCCTGTAACGTAACCAAATCTACCCCAGGCGATACATACGCTCCGGTTTGTACTTTTGAAATGCCGATTTTGCCCGAAAATGGGGCTTTGATTATTGTTTTATCGAGTTCTACCTGAAGCAAATCCTGCTGTGCCTCTAAGGAACGGAAACGCATTAACGCTTCGTCATATTCCTGCTGTTTTACGGTTTCGGTTTGCAATAGTTTGTACAACCTGTCTTTGGTCAGTTCCGCTAACTCTAATTCAGCACCGACCTGTTTTAAGCGTGACCTTATGTCTGCGTCATTTAAAGTATAGAGTACGGCTCCCTGCTTCACATAGCTGCCATCGTTAAATGCCACCCGGGTAATTTTTTGAGACAGTTCGCTAACGATAAATACTTCCCGATACGGCATCATTGTTCCCACAACGATCTCGTCCTGATCAAGTTCCTGTTCTTTGGCAATCGTAATGTCCACAGGTAATTTGTTAGCGCTGGTATTAGAAGATGTAGCTTCTCCCGCTGCCTTTTCTTTATTGCTTTCACAAGCAACTAATAAGAAACCCAAAAAGGGAATTATAATTCCCAATACGGATTTAGTAGATTTGTATAACATGGTCTTATTATTTAATTATGCAACAAATGGATTAAAACTTTTGAAGCAAAATTAGCGTAGCACAAGACTTTGTCCTTTACACAATTACCGATAAGAGTTGTGAAATTTACTTGCTTTTATTTTTGGCTTTTGCCCAATAAAAACAAAATCCTGCTCGGTAGGACGAACAGGATTTTTCCATGTGAGTTTATTCAGTAATCTTATGGAGGTTTTAGATAAGGGAAAATATCGTTTAATTATTCTTTATGCTTTTGCTTTCGGATAACTTCCATTTTGTCACGCCTTATTTCTTTGTAATACGAAGATGTAAAACCTGTATGTTTTTTCAACTGATGGGACAGGTGGGCAGCACTACTATATCCTAAAGTGTCGGTAATTTCAGACAAAGTTTGATCCGTATAAACCAAAAGCTCTTTCACTTTTTCTACCTTTCTCGAAATGATATATTTTTCAAGGGTACATCCATGTAAAGATGAAAAGAGTGAACTTAAAGCATCATAATCTTTGTGAAGCGCATTGCTGATAAGTATCGAAAATTTAACCGATACACCTGTATTCGCTTGTTCCTGAATACCTTTTTCCACGATATTTTTGATTTTTTCAATGACCTGTTGGTTCTTGCTGTATAACAAGTCAAACCCGTTTTTTTGTAACATAACTCTGATAATTTGTTCTTCAATGTGAATGCTGGGTTTTTTTATAATCACTTCACCTAAACGAATGTTACAAATCTCCAACCCAAGTTTTGGCAGTTCTTCGCTTAATACATAAATGCATCTGTTGCATACCATTCCTTTGATTAATAGCGTGAACGTCTTTCCCATCTTTCCACCTGCTTATGAATAAACCTTTTTGCGTTAATTAGTGCAACATGAACAGTTCGGTGAACTATTATCACCCTCTGCCGAAGAAACGGTATAACCCGCTTTTTCAATTGCGGTTACTACTTCGTCTTTCATGTCGTCAGATTGAACCGAAACAGTTAATTTACCTGCTTCCACCTCCTGAATTTGTACACCCTCTATTGTGTTTACTACATTGTTTACCCTTGTTTGGCAGTGCGTACTCTGCATATCTGGAACGTTGATCGTTACTTGTTTCATTTTATTATTATTTATAGTTTGATATTTAAAATTTACTTTTTCCACTTCAGCCTTAAACTGTTTGTTACAACACTTACGCTACTCAGCGCCATTGCCGCACCTGCAATCATCGGGTTTAACAGGAAGCCGTTAATAGGGTAAAGAATACCTGCCGCAACCGGGATACCGATTATATTATAGATAAATGCCCAAAACAAGTTTTGTTTAATGGTGGCTACGGTGTTTTTTGATAAACGGATCGCCAGTGGTATCTTGGTAAGATCTGATGAAATGATAGTCATTTTCGCTACATCCATTGCAATGTCACTTCCTTTGCCCATTGCAATACTTACATCGGCGGTTGCCAATGCGGTACTGTCGTTAATACCATCGCCTACCATTGCTACTACTTTACCTTTGATTTGTAATTCTTTTACAAAATCGGCTTTGTGTTGTGGCAATACTTCAGATTTGTAGTGCCTGATTCCTGTTTGTTGTGCAATGGCTTTAGCAGTAGCTTCATTATCTCCGGTAAGCATATACAGCTCTATGCCCATATCCTGCAATTCTTTGATAGCCTGCACCGAAGTTTCTTTGATCTTGTCAGATATAGCAATGACAGAAAGAGCCTGTTTGCTGTTGGCAAACCAAACAACGGTTTTTGATTGTTTGCCCCATTCGTCAGCCTTTTGCTGCAATTGTTCAGCAATGGTGATATTATTTTCTGCCAGCAATTTTTTGTTGCCTACATAATAAGTTTCATTATTATGGTCTGCTTTCGCACCCTTTCCGGTAATACTGTCGAACATGGACAATGAGGTAGTTGCTGCGCCGTTCAGGTGTTTTACTACCGCTTCGGCTAAGGGATGCTCGGATTGCTTTTCGATGCTCAAAAGAATATCTTTTTTTGTATCATCGTTATTCAGCCATTCGATACCAGTAACCTCAGGCCTGCCTTCGGTTATCGTTCCTGTTTTATCCAATACAATAGCATTTACTTTTTTGGCTAACTCAAGGCTTTCCGCATCTTTAATCAGGATACCGTTTTCAGCGCCTTTACCCACACCGACCATAATAGCGGTAGGCGTGGCCAATCCCAAAGCACAAGGACAAGCGATAACCAATACCGTAACAGCCGCTAACAATCCCTGCACCACGCCGTTGTCGCCACCTAAAATGAACCACAAAATAAATGTGAGAATAGCAATACCGATAACCACTGGAACAAAGATGCCTGCAATTTTATCTACCAACTTTTGTACAGGCGCTTTGCTTCCCTGTGCGTCCTGTACCATTTTGATGATGTGGGCAAGCATGGTCTCTTTGCCCACTTTTATAGCTTTAAATTGGAAACTGCCTTTTTGGTTAATTGTTCCGGCAAATACTTTTTCGTTCTCCTTTTTCAGTACAGGTACAGGTTCTCCGCTTAACATGCTTTCATCCACATACGAATTGCCCGAAGTAACCATGCCGTCCACCGCTATTTTTTCTCCCGGTTTTACCAGGATCACATCACCTGCGTTTACATCTTCAATAGCGGTCTGCTTTTCTGTACCGTCTCCTTGTAAAACTATAACGGTTTTAGGCTGTAAGCCCATTAGTTTTTTGATGGCAGTTGAGGTATTGCCCTTTGCTTTTTCTTCTAATAATTTCCCCAAAAGGATGAATGCAATTACAACCGATGCAGCTTCAAAATAAACATGGGCATGCAAACCTCGTTGGTGCCAGAATTCCGGGAACAGCATATTGAAAACACTGAACAGATAAGCAATACCAGTACTTAATGCTACCAGCGTATCCATATTCGCAGAACGGTGTTTTGCCTGCTTCCACGCATTAATAAAGAAATCTTTGCCTAACCATAAAACAACCGGAGTTGCAAACAACCACATTATTTCATTGGCGTAAGGGATGTCCATAAAGAACATACCGATAACTACTACCGGAAGTGATAGCAATACCGCCCATAAGGTTATGCGTTTCAGTTTCTTAAATTTCGCTGCATGGATAGCTTCTAATGTTTCCTGCTGTTTGGATTCGTCCTCAATCAGTAGGTCGTAACCTACTCCCTGAACAGCCTTTTGCAGTTTGGCAGCATTGGTTATATTGGGCAGGTATTCAATCGTAAGATTGCCCGTAGCAAAGTTTACAGAGGCATTAACAACGCCCTCCTGATACTTGACAATGCTTTCAACACTGCTCGCACAAGAGGCACAGGTCATACCCAATACCGGAAATGAATGTTTAACTGTCGGAACGCCGTATCCCAGGTCTTTAATCGCTTTTACAGCCTCGCCGATAACTTCGTTATCAGTTACGGTAATAGCCGCCCTGCGGTTGTTCAGTTCTACCTTGTGCGTTTCTACTCCTTTTACTTGGGCAAGTCCTTTTTCGACTATTAAAGCGCAGTGTTCGCTCTCTACATCCTCTAATGGAATATAAACTGTTTCTCTTGTCGCCATATTCTGATTGCTTTGTGTTAGCAATACAAAATTGGCAACAATATCACTACCACTTATTACGAAATTATGGGATTGATTTGTAAGATTTACTTATACCTTATCCAGAGGTTTTCTTTTATCCTCACGTATTTGTTTGAAATGGCTTGGTGTTAGTCCGGTTACTTTTTTGAATTGATTACTCAGATAAGCAACACTCGAATAGTTTAGGCGGATAGCAATCTCACTTAATGACAATTCATCGTACACCAGCAATTCTTTTACCTTTTCTATTTTCTGCGCGATAAAATATTTTTCAACGGTAGTGCCCTCAACCTCCGAAAACAAACTGGATAAATAATTATAGTCGTGATGAAGTTCATTGCTTAATACGTCCGACAGGTTAGTTTTGGCATCATTATCCTGATGATGCACCAGGTCAATGATGATGTTTTTTATCTTTTCGATAATCCTGCTTTTTCTATCATCAATGACTTCAAAACCTAACGGAACAAGTGTCTTTTCAAGTTTATCCCTTTCTTCCTTAGTAAGCTCCCTTTCAAGTGTTACTTCACCCAACTTTATATTTTTAGCGGCTAAACCGAGCTTGTCCAGTTCATTCTGAACTACCATAATGCAACGGTTACAGACCATGTTTTTTATGAATAACGCTACCATACTAAACTATTGATACACATATTATAGTAATAATTCTAATTTAACTGGTAAAGTTACGAAAAGAAGGGGATTAATGATCTGGCTTCGCTCCTTGCATGCCTGTCGTGCTATTACCCGTTGCCAAAATATCGTTTAGATCATCGCCAACCTAACAACCCACTTTTTGTAGATTGTCCATCAAAACAGTTTCGCCATCCATATTACCTAACCCAAGTTGCCAGTTAAAGAATAAAAAAGAGCATTGTCAATATTGATAGTTTTGAGTTACCACACAAAAACTGCCATACAATGCTCAGTGAGGCTAAAATTATATCAATTTTCTGTATTGTTGATGACATGCTAAAGGCATGTGGGTCATAAGGAAGACATTCGTATCAGGGTTAGTGACAGCGAGATAATAACAACAGCGATAATATCTGCTCTATATTTTGTGTGCTTTTAAACTAAGGTCCATGCTCACAGCGCGATTTGTGATAGCGCCGCATGAGACGTAATCGACACCAGTACGGGCATATGAAATAATGTTATCGAGAGTGATACCGCCCGACGCCTCGGTCTCGAACTTACCGCCAATCAGCTCAATTGCTTCTTCCAATAGTTCCGGCGAGCAGTTATCGAGCATGATGCGGTGTACATTGCCCACAGCAAGCACACGGCGCACTTCATCGAGGTTACGGGTCTCGATCTCTATTTTCAGGTTGAGTTTGTTGGCCGCAAGGTACCCGTTGGTTTTCTGTATGGCCTGCTCTATGCCGCCACAAAAATCGATATGGTTGTCCTTCAGCATGATCATATCGTACAAGCCCATGCGAAGGTTGTAACCGCCGCCAATGCGCACTGCCTCTTTTTCGTATTCGCGGAACAGCGGCGTGGTTTTGCGGGTATCGAGTATTTTGGTTTTGTAGCCTTTTATTTTATCGGCGTACTTATTGGTAAGCGTTGCGATGCCGCTCATGCGCTGCATGCAGTTAAGCACCAGTCTTTCTGCTTTTAATATGGTATGCACGCTGGCTTCAACGGTAAACGCGGTTTCGCCATTATTTACAGCATCGCCATCTTTTTTATAGAGGGTGAATTTTGCATCTTCTTCCAGATAATGGAAAATATCCTGCGCCAACTGCATGCCTGCCAGTATGCCTTCTTCCTTTATTTTAAGTATCGCCTTACCTTTCGCATTGGCTGGTATGGATGCCAGTGTAGAGTAATCGCCGCTGCCTACGTCTTCGAGAAATGCTGCGGCAATGAATTTTTGTGTTGTCAAACGCTCTGTATTTTAGGACGCAAGATTAAGTAAATACTACCAACTTAACAATAATAATTACCTAATAAAAACCGCCTGAAGGGGCTGTTACTTATTCTATAGCACTTATCCCTTCCAGGTGGCTTCTGATGCTATCCTGCTTATTTTGTACTAAGTGCTTTCAGCTTTTCACTGAGTTCGGTTAAGCCTGCTTTTGTAAGATAATCATCAGCAATTACGTGTAATTCCTGCAACGCTTCCTGCGGTATGCTCTCCAGTAGGTTGGAAGATTTGTCATCATCCTTCGCCGACAAACCTCTTTTAATAATACTGTTCAGCAGTAATACATTCTTACGTGAGATTTTCATATCAATCTTCACTGTCTCATTCATGCCAGGGATACTCAGTATGGTATCATACACTTTGGCTACATCATTTGTTGTTAGCATAACATCACGTTTTTAAATTGTTCAACTTCACGGTACAAATTTATCTGTAAGCAATTAAAACATCCTCATCATAATATGGTGAGGATAGGTAGAACCCATACCGCTTGTTTAACTTCGTATCCGATATATCTGAATAATGAAAACGATAAATGTGCGGTTATGAATTTCAGTAAGCAAGGGCTTTCCATAGCGGAGGTCAAAGAAATGGATCTGGTAGATTATCTGTCCAAATTGGGCTACGAGCCAATCAAAATTAGAAATGCAGATCATTGGTATTTATCGCCTCTTAGAGATGAAAATACACCATCGTTTAAAGTCAACAGGAATATAAACCGCTGGTACGATCACGGGCTGGGCAAGGGCGGCAACCTGGTTGACTTCGGAATCCTTTACCACAAATGTACAGTAAGCGAATTTCTCCAAAATATGAACACTGGTTTTCCCTTTCACCAGCCCATTATTCACTCTTCAGTCCAGCCTGAGCCAGAGCATAAAATTACCATCCTTCAGGACTTTGCGATAAGTTCCTTTGTCTTACTGAAATACCTCGAACAAAGAAAGATTCCACAGGATATTGCGGAGCAGTTTTGCAGGGAAGTGCGCTACGACTTGAATGATAAAACATACTATGGCATTGGCTTTAAAAATGATGCCGGAGGCTATGAAATCCGTAATCCATATTTCAAGGCAAGCAGCTCACCGAAAGACATAACTACGTTTAACAACGGCTGCAAAGAAGCATCCGTTTTTGAGGGCTTTACGGACTTCCTTTCTTTCATGGCGATCCATCAAAAACAACCAAAGACTGATACCGATTTTGTCATTCTAAATTCAGTTTCATTCTTTGAAAAAGTACGGCCTTTCATGGAGAACCATGAGGCTGTAAGGCTTTATTTAGACAGGGACAGCACCGGACAAAATTACAGTCGATATGCCCTGTCATTAAGCGATAGATACAAGGACGAAAGCAAATTATACAAAGGTCATAAAGACCTTAATGAATGGCTGATGAAGTCAGGCAATAACCAGAAGAAGCATTTAAGACAGAAGCTGCGATAAATCTACCTGCTTAAAAGAGGCTATAAAGTTATTAAGCGGCTGCTAATACAAAAGACCTTAAAAGCATCGTAAATGATTATCAAAAATCTTCCAGGACTTACGGAAGACTGTGAGATTGCCTCTTTTCAGCAATCGGCCAGATGTCCGGTTGTTTAACAACCGAATCTGGCCGCCCTTACTCCGAAGTCGTGGGCGGGGACACTAATAGATTAAACAGAGTTTGAAAACGTGAAAATGATAAGTGATGGAACAGGAACAAACAAACAGGAGCCGTATTATCGGGCTAAGGCTTACACCCAAAGAATATGAGCAGGTGGAGAAGAAATGGAAAGCCAGCACCTGCCGCAAGCTTAGTGACTATGTTCGCCGGAGCATTTTTGAAAAGCCTATTGTAACTACTCACCGCAACCAGTCTTTTGATGACTTTATGGCAGAGGCTATCAAGCTGCGGAATGAGTTGAACGGCATTGGTAACAACTTCAACCAAGCCGTAAAAAAGCTGCATACGCTGCACCAGATACCGGAGTTCAGGAACTGGCTTATAAGTTATGAACTGGAGAAAAAAGTCCTGCTGAACAAGGTAGATGAAATCAAAAATCACATCCAGAAAATCGGTGAAAAATGGTTGCAGTAATCAAGACCGGACATTCCCTTCACCGCATTTTAAACTACAATGAGAACAAGGTGAAAGAGGGTGTGGCTGAGATAATTTCAGCCGCCAATTATCCTATGGATGTTCAACAATTATCCTTTACCCACAAATTAAACCGGCTGCAAAATCAGGCTGCTTTAAATGAAAATGTAAGCCGTAACAGCGTTCATATTTCACTCAATTTTGACCCTTCCGAACAGCTTTCAAAAGAGCGTTTGCAGGAAATCGCCGATACTTATATGCAGAAGATCGGCTTTGGCGAACAGCCATATTTGATCTACCAGCATTTTGATGCAGGGCATCCCCATATTCACATCGTATCAGTGAAGGTAAGGGCAGACGGGAGCCGTGTTGATATGCAGAATATTGGGCGTAATCAATCCGAGAAAGCAAGGAAAGAAATCGAGCAGGCTTTTGGTTTGAAAAGAGCCGAGGACAGCAAATTGCAACAGCAATCCTACAAGCTCAAACCTGTCAACGTACAGAAGGTGCAGTACGGGCGATCCGATACCAAAAGGGCTATCACCAACATACTCGATGCTGTCCTGAAGGATTATAAATATGCCAGCCTTCCGGAGCTGAATGCCATTCTTAAGCAATACAATGTGATGGCTGACCGGGGCAGTGAAAATTCAAGGGTATTCCAGAATCATGGCTTGGTGTACCGGATATTGGATGAGCAGGGCAACAAGGTCGGCGTTCCCATCAAAGCCAGCGATTTTTACAGCAAGCCGACCCTTAGTTATCTGGAAGAAAGATTTGCACTGAATGAAGCCGCCCGCCAATCCCATAAGGCAAGGGTAAAGAATGCCGTTGACCTTGCCCTTTTAAAGCAGCCCGATCAAAAGCTATCCGAATTAATGAATACGCTTGCCAAAGACGGTATAAACACAGTTCTAAGGCAAAATGAGGAAGGCATTATTTACGGAATAACCTACGTTGACCATCGCACCAAATGTGTCTTTAACGGCAGCATATTAGGCAAGCAGTATAGTGCCAAAGGTATTTTAGAACGGTGCGGTGAAAGAAAAGAAATACCTGCACAGCATCCCGGTTTTGTTAAACAACCAGCCACAAAGGGGCTGCCGCCGGAAGAACAAAACACATCACTGCAAGGCCAGCCAAATAAGGATGGGATGGATCTGCTGGAAACGCTTATGCAACCGGAACACGCATCCGGCTATGTGCCAAACGGTCTTCCGGGCAAAGGCAGGAAGAAAAGGAAAAAACGCATTACAAAACGACTTTGATCATTTTAAAAATTACAGCTATGCAAACAGGAGAAAACGAACAGGCGCTAAGGAAGATACTGGATATGACCAGGCTGATCAGCATAGCAATTTTGGTATTGCATTTTTATTATTACTGCTATGCCGCATTCGCAGAGTGGCGGCTTACTGTTACACTTACCGACCGGCTAATGGGCAATATCCGTAACACGGGTTTGTTCAACAATTTTCATACATCCAAGCTTTTTGCGTTGGGCTTTCTGGCGATCTCCCTGATGGGTGCAAGGGGCAGGAAAGACGAGAAGCTGAACTATAAAACTGCCTTCGCTTACATCATTACAGGATTGCTCATTTACTTCCTGAGCTATCTATCCCTGCTTCCCAAAATTTCCTTGACGACTGCAGCCATACTGTATATAAGCATTACAGCTATCGGGTTCATGTTAGTTCTGTCAGGAGGGACTTTACTTTCCCGTGTAATACAACAAAGATTGAACGGGAAGGACATTTTCAATAAGGAGAACGAAACCTTCCCGCAGGAAGAAAGATTACTGGAAAATGAATTTTCTATTAACCTCCCGGCACAATACAAGTTAAAGGGAAAGACACGTAAAAGCTGGATAAATATCATCAATCCTTTCAGGGCATTGATGGTGCTTGGCTCACCGGGAGCAGGTAAATCCTACTTCGTTATCCGGCATGTGATCACGCAGCACATCGAAAAGGGTTTTACAATGTTCGTTTATGATTTTAAGTTCGATGACCTTTCCAAAATTGTATATAACACCTGGCTGAAGTATAAAACGAAATATCCGGTAGAGCCGGTATTTTATGTGATCAATTTTGACGACCTCACCCGCAGCCATCGTTGCAACCCATTGGATCACGAGAGCATGACCGATATAACGGATGCAACCGAATCAGCCCGTACCATCCTGATGGGCCTGAACAGGGAATGGATCAAGCGGCAGGGTGATTTCTTTGTTGAATCGCCGATCAATTTTCTGACAGCTATTATTTGGTATTTACGGAAATACAAAGATGGGGAGTTCTGCACGCTGCCCCATGTAATCGAATTGATGCAGATGGATTATGACAGTCTGTTTACCGCCCTGCGTACCGAGAAGGAAATTGAGGTGCTGATAAACCCGTTTGTCAATGCCTACCTGAACGATGTAATGGAGCAATTGGAAGGACAGATTGCCGCCGCTAAGATCGCTTTAGCCAGGCTTTCTTCTCCACAGCTATACTATGTATTATCCGGTAATGACTTTAAACTGGACATTAACAACCCTGACCGGCCAAAGATCGTTTGCATGGGGAATAACCCACAGAAAATACAGATATACGGTGCGGTTCTATCCCTGTATGTAACTCGTTTGGTTAAGCTGGTAAATAAAAAAGGAAAGCAAAAGAGCAGCCTCATTTTTGACGAGTTCCCTACCATTTATCTGAATAATATGGACAGCCTGATAGCTACAGCCCGCAGCAATAAGGTAGCTACCTGTTTAGGCGTTCAGGATTTCAGCCAGCTACGCAAGGATTATGGCAAGGAGCAGGCAGATGTGATTATGAATATTACGGGAAACATCGTAAGCGGCCAGGTTACGGGCGACACCTCGAAGCAACTTAGTGAACGGTTTGGGAAGATCATGCAGGACCGTGAAAGTCTGTCTATAAACAGCCAGGATACGTCAATAAGCCGCTCAAAACAACTGGAGGCTGCTATACCGCCTTCAAAAATTTCAGCTCTTTCTTCAGGCGAATTTGTAGGCATGGTAGCAGACGACCCGGATTGCAAAATTGAACTCAAATCATTCCATTGTGAGATATTAAACAACCACGAGGCATTGAAGCAGGAACAGGAAAATTATAAGGAGATCCCTGTTATCCGTAAGCTGGATAATGCGATGGTGCAGCGTAATTACCTACAGATAAAGCAGGATGTTCAGGAAATTATTCAGTCGGAATTGGAAAGAGTACTGAGTGATCCGGGGTTGAGCCATTTGGTGGTGAAAAAGTAGACTTGAATATTTTGATTTGAATAATGAAAGACTTAATATTGTCATTATTTGACAAGTCAATAATTGAAAAGTCATGGATTTTGGAGAAAAAATCAAAGCATTAAGAGAAAAAAAAGACCTACTTCAAAGACAGCTTGCTGCGGAACTACAAATTGACACACCTATGTTCAGTAAAATTGAGCGAGGGGAAAGGCGGGCGAAAAAAGAACAGGTCTTATTGCTGGTAAAATTATTAGACACGACAGAGGAGGAATTGTTACCAATTTGGTTAGCAGATCAAGTTTATGATTTACTAAAAGACGAAAAATTTGGCTTAGCAAGTTTAGAAATTGCAGAGCGAAAATTAAAAGACAATTAATACATACTCATGAGCTACGAACTGCAATATGATGCTTTTTTAAGAACATTAAAAGAAAACACTGACACAGGGCATGTCTTTTTGTTAGGTGCAGGAGCTTCTATTAGCTCAGGGATTCAGTCAGCAGCCGATTGTATATGGGAATGGAAGAAAAATATTTTCATTACAAAAAATCCGAGCCTTTCACATCAATATAGAGAATACAAATCAGAGACCGTTCAACGAAGTATCCAGCGTTGGTTAGATAACGAAGGTTCTTATCCAAAAGAAGGATCAGCAGATGAATATTCCTTTTATGCATTGAAGGCATACCCAATAGATGATACAAGACGAAAATACTTTGAAAATATATGCCGTGGTAGAGAGCCACATTTAGGCTACAAATTACTTTGTCTGTTAGCAAAATATGGCATGGTTAAATCCGTTTTTACCACCAATTTTGATGGGTTAGTAGAGAAAGCAGCCCATCAAACCGGGCTGACTCCTATTGCAGTATCATTGGATACCTCAGACAGAATACATAGGGCTGCGAGCAGTAGCGAGCTGCTTACCGTTGCCTTGCACGGCGATTTCAAATATGGCCCATTGAAAAACACTGGAGCTGAATTGGACACACAGCATGACACATTCATTAGTGCTCTTGAACAACACCTGTACGATAAACATCTTATCATCATAGGTTATAGCGGCAGGGACCAGTCCCTAATGAATGCATTAAAGAAAGCGTATTCAAAACCAGGGGCTGGAATGTTGTTTTGGTGTGGCTTTGGTTATAACTTGATTAGTGATATTGAAGATTTATTAAAACATCTTGACACTCACAAAAGGAAAGGATTTTATATTCCAACTGAAGGCTTCGATACGACCTTAATTCATGTAACCAAAACTTGCTTTGATAAGAACGAACCTTTTGGAAAAGACGTCAGCTTGATTTTACAAAATAATCCTGAAGATGTAGTTACAAAGACTCCTTTTTCTATGGATGTTAGGCAACCTCATGTGCTTTTGAAGAGTAATTTATTCCCGATTGTATTACCAACTGAAGTCTTTCAATTTGATGCCCCCTTTAATGAAGGCGAGAAAGTATGGGCTTCAATACGAGAAGTAACTATAGATAAAAATATTGTTGCTGTTCCTCTAAAGAAAATGATATACGCATTCGGTATTCAATCACAAATACGTGAGACATTTTCTGGCAGATTAACCGGTGAAATAAAGAGAACTCCTGTAACGTATAGCGAAATAAAAGAAGGCAGTATTTTTAAGAGCCTCTATCTAAAAACCATCATTGAATCATTATGCCAACTTTATAGTTTACAAACTGATGGCTTTGAAAAAGTTTATCTTCCAAGTAGCAAAAGAACCCAAACAAAAAGTGGTGTTCAGTTTGACCTCTATGATGCCATTGAGGTAGGACTGTTTTTTGACAATAATTCCCATGCTGCAAAGCCATTTGCTTACATCAATATAAAACCTACCTTTTATCTTAAATCGGAGGTTGAAATTCCTAAATCATTGAAGTTTGAGGTTGGTAAAGCTTATCATGAAACGCTACTCCAAGGGCAACCTAATGTTAAGTTCAATAATCAGATTGAAAGATGGACTGCCATCCTGTTCCCTATGGGTAAAAATATACAGTTTGAATACCCATTAAACTCTGGTACGGCCTTTAAGTTTTCAATTAGTGCAAATACTATGCATGTTAGTTTGGCTAAATCGGCAGGTGGCTATCAATTGCGGTTGCCCGACAACTTTGATAAAAGAGTAATTCTGCACAACGGTATTCAATATAAAGAGCCAAACTTAGAATTCGTAGACAAACTCTCTGGAAAACTGACAGCGGATTTTCACCCAATGCGAGGCCTAGCAAATAATAGACCATATGACTTTTCATTAAATGGCAATGTCTTTGATCCTGAAATTTGTTTAGGTATTATTTGTCCTGGACAGTATAAAAGTGCGCTGTATGATTTTCTAAACCGACTAAACAAAACCCAATCCGCTGGAGCTTTTAATCCGGATTATTTAATAGACTATCCTGGATTTCTTAATGCTTATGGAATTCCATTTAATGTTCCAGATGTTAATAGCGATCTATGGAAGGATAGTAATATAGTTTTGCCTATATCAAATTTGATGCAGTCTGCAAATGAATTTACAGATAAAGTAAAGAAAGCTATTGACCAGTTGGAAGCTGTTAATAAAAAACTTGTACTTGTTGTTTTTATACCGACCGAATGGAATATCATCACTGACATAGACAATGAGCATGAAAAATTCGACTTGCATGATTACATTAAGGCTTACGCAGCGCAGAAGCAAATTGCTACCCAATTTATTCAGGAAAGTACTTTATCTGATACACTGATCTGTCAGGTCAATTGGTGGCTTTCTTTATCTTTTTATGTGAAGGCGCAACGTACTCCCTGGGTATTAAACGGATTGGAATCAAATACAGCCTTTGTTGGCATTGGCTACAGTGTAAATAAGCGAAAGGACAAGAACAAGGTAGTTTTAGGCTGTAGTCATATTTATAATTCATTTGGGCAGGGACTTAAATATCGGCTATCAAGAGTGGAGGATTGTTATATCGACAAACAGAACAACCCATATCTCTCTTATCAGGATGCTTATAAATTTGGAACACTAATTAGGGAATTGTTCTTTAATACTATGGGAGAGATTCCAAAGCGCGTAGTTGTCCATAAAAGAACTCATTTTAAACGAGATGAGATTAATGGTATTGTTGATAGCCTGAAAAAATCAGGTGTTGAACAGATTGATCTTATTGAAGTAAACTTTGAGGAGAATGCCCGGTTCATTTCAATGTATCTGAAGGATGGTATGATTACGCCAGGCATGTTCCCATTATCGCGTGGATCTTGCTTCCTTTTAGATGGTTCAACCGCATTGTTATGGACGCATGGTATCGTCTCATCGGTTAAAGCCGATAACAGAAGTTATTATCTCGGCGGAAAGAATATACCTATACCGTTAAAGATCAAGAAACACTATGGAGTAAGTAATATAGGGACAATAGCAACCGAGATTTTAGGATTGACCAAAATGAACTGGAATAGCTTTGATTTATATTCTAAATTACCCACCACAATTCAAACATCAAATGAGATAGCTCGCATCGGATGGCTGTTAAACAGATTTGAAGGCAAAACGTATGACTATAGAAATTTCATGTAAATCAACCCATATTTATCTATAAAGAAGGATGAAAATGTAACTACTAATGAGCGCAAAAAGAAACCATATTAAAGTCTTCGTAGCATCTACAGTCTACAACTTTGAATACCAACTAAAACAAGTCTATGAGCTTTTAGACGGATATGGGTATGATGTGCTCATGTCACATAAAGGGACAATACTATTGGATAGCCTACAATCAAACCTTCAAAACTGTATTGATGGTGTGGAGGAGTGCGATGTATTTATAGGGTTTGTTCGCCCTGATTATGGCTCAGGAGTGCTTGATAAAGGAGGAATGTCAATTACGCATCAGGAATTTGAAACTGCTTACAAACGTAATATTCCAAGATTTGTGTTGGCAGATTACAGGGTTGCCTTTACAAGATCTTTATTTAAAGACAGCTTTATTATAGAAGACATGACAACCAAACGAATAGACTTCGACAAAATCTCTTTTGAAAACAATAAAGTGATGGATACCCGCTGTATCCGAATGTATAATCAAGCTATTAAAGATAAAGAACGACCAGCTTCAGCACGGACAGGTAATTGGGTTCAAGAATACATAAGCCCCGAAGACATAAAAATGCACCTTGAAAGTCAGTTCAAGTACCCAGAGCGTATTCAAAAATTGATAGACAAATCTAAAGGAACAGTATCATGAGCATTAATTCTTTTATTAACGAGTTGGTTAAACAACAAGATGATGGACAGATTGAATTTCTTTCTGATTTCAATATCTCTCATATTCTTGAATCAATTTGTTCCTTCCTCAATGGTGAAGGTGGCTGGATTGTTATAGGCCATACTGGCAAAAAATTAGTAGGTATTTCGGAACTTACAGAAAACGATATTAGTGAGCTTAAAGAAAATATAAACGACCGTATTTTCCCTCAGCCGTTAGTGTATGTTCAGCGTGACGAATATGGAGGTAAATTTTTAGCATTAGTCAATGTGCTTAAAGGGGCACGTCAACCGTACTCTTTTGATAAAAAGTATTACGTCAGATCAGGGCGTAACCCCAAAGAAGCAAACCCTGATGATATAAGTTTATTATTGCGTTCTTCTAACGAATATACCTCTACCTGGGAGAAGCTAACGACTATTGATGCCACTTTTGATGATCTGAATGCCACTGAAATAGAGCGCACTGTTTCAGAAGCTAATAAAATAGGTAAAGGCAATACGTTGCCAGATAATCTACAAGAGTTTTTAAGCTACTTCCAGTTGTTTGATTATAGCTCTGTAAAAAACGGAGCTGTTGTGTTATTTGGGAAATCACCAACTAAGTTTCTTGGACAATGCAGGATTCGCATTACTGTGTTGCCTGAAGGAAAAACAGGGAGTCGCTATGAAGACACTGTATTAATTGAAAATAATTTATTTACTTCTTTTGAAAAAGTAAATGATTATTTCCGAAAAAGCCTTCCAATGATCAGTGAGTTTAATAATGATAACTGGAACCGTATCAATCGTGAGAAATTCCCTTCAGACGCGTTAGATGAAGCTATTGTAAATGCTATGGTGCATAGGGACTATGGAGATATGTCAGGGGATATTACCATCAACATTTATCCAGACAAGATTGAAATCATCAATTCAGGAGAAATGCCGCCTGATATTATTAAAGGGAAGAGCACAATAGAAGCTCATCATTCAGTTTTACGTAACCCCACTATTGCTCACATGTTCTATCTGAGAGGCAAAATGGAAAAATTGGGACGTGGGTTGTCTTTAATTAAAGAACGATTTGTCAATCTGGGTTTACAAACGCCAGAATGGTCAACCCAAAGTGGTTATACTACACTTACGCTATATGGCATACCTAAGCCAATTGAGATCAATGAACGCATGCATGCTTTTTTAAGCCGCCTAGATATAGGAAATAAGTTTAGACGAGAAGAGTATATGGAATTTTTTAAGGGGGATATCAAGGAAAGAACGGCTCGGCTTGATTTACAAAAATTGGTTGATGGCGGCTGGCTGACTAAAATTGGTGATGGCCCTACTACAAGCTATTCAAAAACAAAGAAAAAACTGCCGGATATTGCCGGATAGCTATTGGCTTTTGGGGCTAAGGCTGTTTAGTGGGTCTTTTAGGCCATTTGCTTTCTATTAATAGTGCCGGATAATGCCGGATAGAATTTCGCAGCATATTTAAATAATAACTTCCGAAAAGATTAGGAGTTGCCTGATAATACCGGAAACAAAGAGAAATAACAAAGAAACAATTAATTATCAGCAATCTTATAAAACGGAGAACTGCCGGATATTGCCGGATATAAAATAGAATTGTATGCACATAACTATACGCGTAGCTTGGCACAATAACGGCTGGAACGGTCATGTTTGCGATGAACCTGAAAAAAATACATATTGCATTGGAAAGCATTCTTATCCTGGTGACTATATAAAAGGCGCAAGAGAACTGGAATGGGAAAGCAAAGACCATGTAAAGGGTAAGCCATGTGGCGAATTGAAGGATGGTTTACCTGCCTGTGGTTTTAGTATTAATGCGTTTGGCAGCGAGCATACCAAAGCAAAAATTAATCCACCCAAGTGGTTCAATCCAGAGGCAAAACCTGCTTTACTGGATATCCCGGAATCAACAGTTTGCATCTGGAACTATGAAGGCATGTATAGTGATGATGTGCATCGTGAAGCAGGCACTGGTCAAAAGTATGATTATGATGTCAGGCTACAGAATGCAAGAGATTATTTTAGTCGTTTAAAAGAAAATCAATCTCTTCTTTTTTACTATGCCAATTACAGCAATCCTTTCAGCGAGGATGATGCTCCAACTTATGTAATTATTGGAATTTCAAGGTTGAAGAAAGTTGGTGTAATTCATTACTATGATGGGGTATCTGATGAAATAAAGGAAAAATATGCAGGAGGTTTTGTGTGGCAGATGCCTATCACATCACATTATCCGGATGAAGGCTTTGCTATCCCATACCATAAGTACATGGATAAGCCGGGAATATTGGAACGTTTGCTTTTTACTCCCGATCAGCAGCGTAACTATAAGTTTGCCACACGATCTGTTTCTGATGATGATGCGCTGGCGACTGTAGAAAGGTTCATTGAGATTGTATCATTCCTCATAGAGATTAAAGACGATACACAAAATTGGGAAGAAAGAAGACGATGGCTACTTTCGCTATTTACAGAATTATGGAAGAAACGGGGGTCTTATCCGGGGTTGCCTGAAGTACTAAGTTTTATCGACTTTAATGAAGGTATAGATTATTATAAAAAGCGAGTTAAAGAAGATAAGAGCAAGGAGGGGTATAATGAAATTTCCGATTTTCTGACTGGCAAAACTAATGGGCTTCCTGGTGTAGTATTGAGTACTGCCAGACAAAAAGAAATTAAGAGGGAATGGGCATTGTTAGAAGATGATGATTCGGAAATGCTGCTTAATATTTTCCCACGTTTTGCGCTATCGATTAAGCAAATAAGTAACATACTCAGTGTTAATAGAAATAACAATAGTATCTCAGCAAGACTCAAAGACATTTCAGAGAACCCTTATCTTATCTGTGAGCAATATGTTGGCGACAATATTGATGATACCATATCATTTCACGCTATAGATCATGGTATAATACCTAACCCAGATTTAGGCTTGGAAAACCTGAATACAAAAAAATCTCCTGAACGGTTTAGAGCATTATGTATCGAGGTTTTAAAGAAAGAAACGGTACACAGCTTCGTATCCCAAACAAAAGTATTGTTTCATGTAAATACTAAGCTCAGTTACCTACCTGATTGGAAAAATCATCAGTTTACCCCGAAATACTTTGATGTTGATGGTGACTTTATTTCTTTAGCTGTAAAATACAAGAAGCATAATGACGAAAATTATCTCTACCTGAAAGAAGTTTATGAAGACGAAAGGTTAATAGAATCAGTAGTTACTGCTTTACAGCAACGTCCGGACATACCGCTAAAAGTTGAGGTGTCAGCCCAAACCTTCTTTAATCTGCTTAAAGATCAGAATAGTAGGCTTATTGAAAAAGCAGAAGAGCTGTATAATAAGGCACTAAATGGTCAGGCAGCCGTATGCGAAAAGGTGTTCAATAAACCGGTTTGTGTTATATCTGGCGCAGCAGGTACCGGCAAGACAACGATCCTTAAATCTATTATTAAGAGTATTGAAAAGGCACATGGTATCGGCACCGGAATAGTATTGCTGGCTCCTACGGGCAAAGCATCTGAAAGAATAAAGGAAAAGACGCAAAAAAGAGCCTCAACCATTCATTCATTCCTTGCGAATCCAAATAGGTTATGGCTACATGAAAATTTCACCTTTAAACGTAAAGGTGGTAGAGTTGATGATACGATTACAACACTTATTGTTGACGAATGTTCTATGATTGACCTTGCATTGTTTGCTACATTATTCCGTAGTATAAATTGGAATAGTGTACAAAGGCTTATACTCGTAGGTGATCCTAACCAATTGCCTCCAATTGGTAGAGGTAAAGTGTTTTCTGATATTATTGAATGGATGAAATTAAATGGCCCGGAAAATTTAGGCAGGCTGGATGTAAATGTGCGCCAGTTGGAGAATAGTGTTAATGGAGATGGAAATGGAATCCTTGACCTTGCAGAAATCTTTATTCAGGAGAATCAGAGTGATGGCCATTTTGACAAATCAAAACAGGAGAAGATTTTAAAGCGCATACAGCAGGGTGATGAGATTGACAAAGATTTGTCTGTTCATTACTGGAAAGAAATGGATGATCTTGAATTAATGATGAAATCGATAATCATTAAGGATCTGGAAGCAGAAACCGAAGATATTGCGGAACCGGGTAAACTGTATAATATTTGGGGGAAAGCACTTCGGAAGAAGAATAGCGAACAACCAGATCCTACATACTTACAGGTGCTTTCGCCATTTAGAGGGGAGTTTTATGGCACTGATTACTTAAACACATTCTTTCAGGAGTTTTTAAATAGCTATCAGTCTAAGAAAACTCAGCTTGATGGAATTGCCCTTTTTGACAAGGTAATTCAGGTCAGGAACAGACCTAAATCCAATGCGATCAGCGCATACAGTTGGCCAGAAAAAAAGAATGTAAAGATTGATATTTATAATGGCGAAATCGGATTCGCAAACCCTCATTCTTTTGATTGGAAGATTATTAATCGGCCTTACTATGCCCTTAAAAACTTTCAAGTAAAGTTTGATCGCAGACCAGATTACAATATTAACTATGGTTTCAGGAAAGACAACTATGATAAGGTCATGTTTAATGAACCTGTTGAAGACAACCTGGAATTAGGTTATGTCATTTCAATCCATAAAGCGCAAGGAAGTGAATTTAACCGGGTGTATTTGATATTGCCTAAAAGAAGTAGCCCACTTATGTCAATGGAGCTACTTTATACGGGCATTACCAGAGCACAAAATCACCTTACCATTTTTGCTCAGGAAGATGTGTCAACGTTTATTGAGCTTAGCAAAATTGAGAAATCTAATATTAGAAGGATTAATTCATCAATTTTTGACTTTAATCCTTTACCGGATTTACTGCTCAGCTTAACATCTAATTGGTATTCCGATAAGAAGATAATAGCCACTCTTTCCAAGTACTTTGTACGTTCAAAGTCTGAAATGAACATAGCCAATATCCTCCAGTTGAAGGATATTCCGTTTGAATACGAGACACCAAAGTTTGCACCAGACGGTTCAATGTATCTGCCGGACTTTACTATTCGTTGGCAAGGGGCGGAATACTTCTGGGAACATGTTGGCCGTTTAGACTTGCCAGAGTATAGGCAGCATTGGGAAACTAAAAAGGTTTGGTACAATAAGCATTTTCCTGGTCAATTGATAGAAACATTTGAAGGGCCTGATCAAACTAAGCAAATAGCTGAAATACTAAAAGCGACATTTAATATAGGCACAGATTGATAACTAAAAATTTAATAACTAAATTTAAGCCTATCATATCTTGACGATAATTTTTTTTTAATGCATATCAATTATCAAAGCAATGACATTAAGTCTTCCGAAAATATCGAAGTTAATCTCTGAAAATAATGGGAATGAAATATGGCAATATATCGGAAGCGCACCTTCTCTTGATAACATTCAAATTATAAATACTGCACCTTTCATAATTGAATGTGCAGGTATTAATTACTTGTTGACAAGTGATAGAACGGATCTAAATATTGAGACTTACGATTATGCATTACTAACTTCTAAAAAACCCAAGACGGCAGATTTAAATTCAGGAAATATAAAAGTTAAACGATGGCTTAAGCATCCATTATTTCAAAACAAAACGCCCGAAGATGTAATTGCTAGCTGGTTGGATAATTTCAAATTTGTAAAAGAAAATGAACAAGCCGGTATTAAAGGACTAAGACCACCCCAAATAGGCGCGTTGTATTCTATCTTAGCTCATGTTCAGAACCCTGATGACAAAGCTATTATTGTAATGCCAACCGGCACAGGGAAAACCGAAACAATGCTATCTACGCTGATCGCAAACTGTTGTAATAGACTGTTAGTTTCTGTTCCATCTGATTCCCTAAGAACTCAGATTTCAGACAAGTTTATAACTTTAGGGTTATTAAAGGAATTTGGTATTGTAGAGTCATCTTGTCTGAATCCAATCGTTGGCATATTAAATCATGGCTTTCCTAATGCAGAAGATCTTCTTGATTTTGTCTCGAAATGCAATGTGGTAATATCAACAATGAGTCTCCTTACGGCCTTTTCTACCCAACAAAAAGCGTTGCTAAATAATTCTTTCTCACATTTCTTTGTTGACGAAGCCCACCATTCAGAGGCGGACACATGGAAAGAACTGATTGAGAAATTTAGTGCCGAGAAGGTTGTCCTTTTTACGGCAACACCTTTTAGGAATGATGGAAAAAGTTTACAAGGGAAATTGATTTTTAATTTTTCACTGCGAAAAGCTCAGGAACAGAAATATTACAAGACAATTAATTACTTACCTATTAGAGAGTACAACAAAAAATTAGCTGATGAAAAAATTGCTGAAAAAGCTGTACAACAATTGAAGGCTGATATTGCAGCAGGTTATAATCACATTCTTATGGCAAGATGTATGAGCAAACCAAGAGCAAAAGAAGTCTTTGAATATTATCAAAAATATCCAGAACATACACCAATAGTGGTTTATACGGGCGTTGCAGGATTAAATGATAAAATTGAAGCGATCAAAAGAGGAGAACACTCAATTATTGTTTGTGTAAATATGTTAGGCGAAGGATTTGACCTGCCAAATTTAAAAATTGCAGCAATTCATGATGAACGACAGAGTTTACCTGTTACGCTACAGTTTATTGGACGATTTACAAGAACATCATACAACGAATTGGGTAATGCAAGTTTCATTACTAATGTTGCCTATCCGCCTATTCATGAAGAATTGGATCAACTATATGCAAGAAATGCGGACTGGAATCTAATTTTACCTCGGTTGAGTGCCAACGCTACCCAAAAAGAAATTAATATCAAAGAATTTTTAGACGGCTTTACAAACCTTGGTGAATCTGTTATTCCATTTGCCCAAATAAACCCAGCCCTTAGTACAATAATCTATAAAACCAATGTTAATGAATGGAATCCTGCTCAGGAGCATTGGGAAGAACTCTTTTCCAATTATGAACACGTATTTGCAGATACAAATCACCGAGATACAATAGTAATTATCTTAGGAAAAATCGAAAGGATTGAATGGGGCAACTTTGAAAGTGTTCAAAACTTAAAATGGGATATAATAGTTGTTCACTGGGATTTACGGCCAAACATCAATAGAATATTTCTGAACACTTCCTTAAAGCAATACTCAGGAAATGATTTATTAGAAAAGATTTTTGGCGAAGGCAATATTAGCCTTATTACAGGAATGAGCGTGTTTAGGATATTTCATAATGTTAATCGGCTTTCGCTCTTCAATGTAGGAACAAGACGAGGGATTGGCCAAGATATAACCTTTCAATCTTATTTCGGAAAGGGAGTCCAGGACGGTATTAAATTGTTAGAACAAGGAACCTTAATAAAGAACAATATATTCGGAGTTGGCTATAAAGAAGGAGAAAAGACTTCATTAGGCTGCTCAGTTAAAGGCAAAATATGGTCTTACCAAAGAGGCAATTTAGATGAGTTAATCAAATGGAGCAAAGTAATTGGAGAAATTGTGGAAGATGATACTATAGACCCCAATGTGGTACTACAGCATACATTAGCAATCGAAAAACTAAATCAGCGACCTAATAATGTCATGCCTATTTTAATTGATTGGAATCCTGAAATGTATGAAAATATAGAGAACCGATACCAGCTAAATATTAATGGTACTTTGTCTGATCTTGCTCATACGGAACTTAACCTAATCAATCCAAGCCTTGATCAACCTTTGCAGTTTTCTATTGATACAGACCAATTTTCAGTTAAATTCCAAATTAATTTAGGTGTTAATCCAGCAACAAATGAAAACTTTTATGAAGTTGTTCAGCTTACCAACGAAACTTCCTCAATTCAATTTGGGAGTAAAAATGAGAACTTATTGCATTTTTTTCAGGATAACGTACCAACAATTTGGTTTGCTGATGGGTCACAATTATTTGGGAATTTATATGTAAAACTAAAAAACCAGCCAGATGTAATATCCCTGGATAGTATCATTACCGATAACTGGATAGGTGTAAATATTGAAAAAGAGTCGCAGGATATTGCACCTTATATTCAAGATTCAATACAATATTACTTCATTGAAAAAATAAGAAATGACTTTCAGTTAATTTACGATGATGACGGAAAGGGGGAAATAGCTGACATAATTGGTATCAACGATAGCGATAATGTTATTGATGTTCACCTATTTCATCTCAAATATGCTCTAAATGGTCAAGTAGGTAATAATATTGATAACTTTTACCAGGTTTGCGGACAAGCACAAAAAGCTTTGAAATGGAAACATAAAAGTGGTAGAGAGATATTTACCCATCTATTTAAGCGAAAGACCAAGTTATTAGGAGGCAATTCTTGCAGCAGAATTATTAAGGGAACTGAAGATGATTTGGAAAATTTATTAGAACAAGCCAAATGGACAAAAGCAATTCGCTATCACATGTACATTGTCCAGCCAGCCCTAAGTAAGGCTAATGCATCGAACGACATACTATTACTTTTAGGAAATGTTCAGCATTGTTTGGCAACTGTAGGGAATATAGATCTAAAAGTATATTCAAGCCAATAAATGCTTAACCAAAGTCGCTCATTATGCTTGAGATTGTACAGTCATTCTATTGCAGATTGAAAAATGTAAACGATGAATTTCGAAAAAGCACTAACCATATATCGCAATGACAAGACCTTACAGATCTTGCGGGCTGAACATTTTCCGTTACTGGTTAGCTTTTTTCATTTAGCATTTAAGCACCTCGAAAAACAAACATACACACAGTCGGCACTCACAAGTCTATTAGGTGATTTTCTTTTTTCATTAGAACGACAAGATATCAAAGAGTATTCTCAACAGCCTATAGATTATCTACAAAAATGGGCGCAACAAGGTTACATGCGGCGCTACTATGAAACTGCGGATGAGCCTATATATGAGCTTTCACCTGCATCGGTGAATGCATTAAGATGGTTAGAGTGCAATTTTAAGACTATCTAAGAAAGTTAAAAAGGGTATAAGGTGTTCGATTGTAGTCCCTTCCAGCCCGCCTTTGCCCACCATAGCTTTAGCGACGGTGGGCTTTTTTTTTCGTATGCCCACTCGAATTCTGGTGCGCTTGGGCGGACAAGTCCGCTTGGCGTGAAAATTCGCGTAAAAACACCTGATTTTTCAATAAGACTTGTATAGAGCTTAGCATCTAACTAATGCTATGCAATACGTGGTTCCCGGAAGAGCATTTATGTTTAAAAGACTATTCGATCATTAGTTCGCCTGGCCACCACCGCTTCAGCGACGGTGGGCTTTTGCTCTAGTATATTTTGCTCAATTTCCCGTGGACTTCGGTGGACGAGTCTGCTCAGTGTTCTTAATGCCAGTCACCATGTCCGGTCTGAACTCTCCTCTCCCCTTGTTCGTACCAGGAATCTATCTCCAAAACATTTATATCACATTTAAAACACAGTTCCAATACATTTTGGCTCAAATATGTACTGGAAATGTACTAGAAGTGTATTAGAACTGTATTAAAAATTCGAATTAAAGACATACAAAATACCTCCCAAATCCCAGGCTGTGCACGAAAAGACGGGCGGACATGAATGTTTAAAAGGCCGGTTGTACCTTGCTGACTGGGGTTTCTTTTGGGATATTTGGCTGGGTTTTGCGGTTTCGTTGCAGTCATCCAGCCTTTGGCTGTCACTTTATTGTCAATTATAGCGGGATTCGAAATTTTATCTTTTCATTAAATTTTAATGTCCTATGTCAATCCACCCGGCTATCTTTACTGCGAATTCTGCTTTAAACTACCATTACGAACCAATTGCTTATACAGCCCGTTTACCAAGACGGGTTTTTTGTTTGTATACCCTACCTGAGAATAACGACCCAACCTGAAACCGGTGCTATCCCGGCATTGAGATCGATGGTATAATAATAAGTAGCGAGCGGCAGTGGTTTTCCCTGGTAGGTACCGTCCCAGGAAAGACTGCCTGCTTTCGACTGGAACACAAGCATTCCATTGCGACTGTATACGCGGAGTATCGATTCGGGATAAGTCTCCAATCCTTTGATGATCCAGGTATCATTGATCCCATCTCCATTGGGAGAAAAAGCATTAGGTACTTCCAGCTTCTTATATACAAGAACAAACACATTATCCGAAATTTCAGGGCATCCTTGTCCGGGTGAAACATGCAGTGTATACGTGATCGTATCTGTTGGGCTAACGGTCGGCACAAGAACGAGCGTATTATTGATAAAAGAAGGAGGCGACCAATAAAAACTTTGCATATTGCCGCTGATGCTGCCATCCAATACAACAGACTGCCCCTCAAACATTATTTTATCAGCCCCCGCAGATACAACGGGGTTCTGAAACACATTTACAGTTGTTTGAGCGGAATCTTTGCATCCATATTGATTGGAGACGGTCGCTTTATAAACGATCGTGTCGGTTGGCATTGCAATAGGGTTAGCGATCTGTGTATTGGATAAGCCTGTTGATGGCGACCACTGGTACGCAGTGCCGCCTGATGCAAGTAATGAGGTACTGCTTCCCTCGCAAATAAATGTAGAAGCATTCACAGCCGCGGTAACGCCAGGATATACTTTAAGGTTGAATGAATCGATATTCTTACATCCATCACCTGTGGTTACAAGCACCTGGTACAAACCGGAATCTGAATAGGTTACTTTGGGCAGTAAGGGGTTGGAGATCGTAGAAGAAAAATTATTCGGCCCCGACCATTGATACGTGTACCCCGCTCCTGTTGCTGTTTGAAACTGCACGTCCGAACTCGTGCAACCCAATACAAATGTTTTAGCAACAAATACCGGCAATCTCTTTACATCAATAGTAGCGATACTGGATGCCACCCTGCACTGCGTGCTTGAAAAATTCGCAGTCTCTGCGGTTACTACACGATACTGGTACACACCGGCACTTGTTGGTAGCCTTGTATACGATGTGGACTGGGCACCGGCAATATCGTTCCATGTTTTTCCTGAATCAACACTCAGCTGCCATTGAATGGTATATCCTGCAAAATTATTAGTAGAACTCGCATCAAGAACATAGCTATTGTTATCACCCTCACACATCGTTACATTGGATGTTGGCTGGTTTCTGATGGTTGTTGATACAGTTGGCCCGCAGGGACGAAATGTAATATCATCCAACGCAAGATCGTTACCGCAACCCCCGGTTGCATTGTTGGTAATGCGCAAAACAACGGTACTCACCCCCAGTGGCGTTTTAAAAAAAGTACCATACTGGACCCATTGCGGCAACCCGGTACCATTGATATCGCCCGTATTATATTTTACCAGTTCCACCCCCGCGGTCGTCTCTATCCGGAAAGTAAGGTTGGGCTTGATGGGATTAAAATTGCAGGCGTTCGGCCTCTGCACATTGGCTATCCATGCGGCAAATTCAAAAGTTGTATTGCTGCACAGGCCTTTTACGGTATCAACATAAAAATCATTGGGTGTGATAGATGCATTTACCAGCATGAACTGCCCATTGGGATCGCCTGTATGATCTGCGTCCAATGTGTGCCACGAACCATTAAAACAATTGCTGGTTTTATTGATCACCGTATACTGTCCATCGTTCGGACAGGGAATTGCAATGAATTGCATATTGGTTACACCTGCATTTAATGGCGAAGGTGTATTTCCAAACGTGAAATTTATGATCGGGTCGCCAAGACTGCCTGTACAGAGTTGTGCAAAGGAGAATTGTCCGCATAGGATACAACAGAGGATGATCGGAACAATTCTTTTCATGGCCGCATTATCATTTCGGTTGATCGGGCTCCTGCAGTTTTTCAACTGATACAAGGTCGGCAATATCCACATTCATCGGCAATACACCAATTTGTACGATCGCGCGTTTGCCGCGGATCTCTTTTACTTCTCCTACCTGGTAATTCTTTTTCAGTTTTACCAGTGAACCTACCACTATGTGTTGACTGAGTTCTTTGTATTTAAGGTCAACTTTTTTTGCCAGTTTGTTTACCACGATCTCTTCCTTGCGTTTGAAGAGAAGGTCCTTCAGGTTTTTGAGCACATCATTCTTGTTCTCCGCTTTCTTCCAGTCGAGTACGATCTGTTTGAGTTTGCGTTCCATGTCTTTCAGATACACCAAACGATCCTCGGCTATCCTGTTCTGCTGTTTTAATATTTCAATCTGCTGGCGGTGGCGTTCTTTATCAAGCACTACCTGCATTTCTTTTTTCAGTTTCTCGTTTTCTTTCATCAGCCGCGACAACTCTTTTTTCTCCTTATCAAGGTGCTGCAGGTCCTGTTCGGTGCTGTTCAGTAAACGATCGAGTTTAAAATGATCATCATCCACTAATTTTCTTGCTTTCTGGATCAGGTGTTGCGGAAGGCCGATCCTCTCTGCAATAGCGAATGTGTAAGAACTCCCCGGCTTACCCACCACCAGCTTATACATGGGTTGCAGATTGATCTCATCAAACTGCATCGCACCGTTGATGATGCCCTGCGTATGATTCGCCATCACTTTCAGGTTGAGGTAATGCGTGGTAACGATACCGTATGAATGTCTGCGGGATAATTCTTCCATGATCACTTCTGCGAAAGCACCACCAAGATTAGGATCACTGCCGCTTCCCAGTTCATCGATAAAGAACATCGTCTTGCCATTTGCTGATTCGATGAAATATTTCATGTGCAGTAAATGGCTGGAGTAGGTACTCAATTCAAATTCGAGATTCTGCGTATCACCAATATGAATAAAGAGTTGTTTGAAAATCCCCATCTGCGAATCGGGATGAACAGGAACTAATAATCCGCTCTGCAACATCATCTGGTTCAGACCGATGGTTTTCATGGTAACGGTTTTGCCGCCGGCGTTTGGTCCGCTGATCACGAGGATGCGATTCTTTTCATCAAGCGTTATGGTAACAGGTATTGTTTTTTTACCCGATGATTTATTGTAGAGATATAAAAGAGGATGGTAAGCGTCGATCAAATGCACATGCGCTTTATCAGCAAGAGAAGGCAACTGGCCATTCATATCGATGGCTAATTTTGCTTTGGCATTGATAAAATCATATTCACCGGTTGTTTCTAAATATTGCTGTAACAAAGGGCCGTATACAGATAACCTGGCAGTAAGATCACGAAGTATTTTTTGTATCTCCCTTGTTTCATCATGCTCTAGCGCGAAGACTGCGTTATTCAGTTCAATAGTTTCTTCGGGTTCAATGAATGCAGTTTTGCGGCTATCACTTTCGCCATGCAGTATGCCTTTTACCTGGCGTTTGTGTTCAGAAAAAACGGCCACTACCCTTCTTCCGTTGCTGAAACTTTCATCAATATCCGCGCTGTAACCGGCTTTGGCGAGTTTGGCAATTACTTTCTCAAACATGCGGCGCAATTCGTTGCGTTTCCTGAACAGGTTAATGCGGATCCGCTGCAAGTCCTCTGATGCATTGTCTTTAACGTTCCCGTTCTCGTCCAGTATTTCATCGATCAGTTCAATGATCACTTTCTCATAATAAGTACCCGCGATCACTTTCGACAACGCAGGAAAAGCCATCCTTCGCTCCGCATCAAACCAGCGGAAGATCGTGCCCATATTCTCTACAAGTCTTCGGATCGGCATCCATTGTTCACCAATTAACATGGCGCCCGGAATGGAAAGTAATTTGATATCGCGACTGATATTAAGGCTGAAGTCGTTCGGAAAATATTGCCCGAGCTGAAGGATCAGTTTGTATTCATTGCTTTGCTGCAGTTCCAGTTCAATGTATTCCTTGCGTGTATGGATACGGAGGTTTTCCGCCTTCTCCTTAGCGTATTCGGTTTTGGCATGCTCTCTAAGCAAAGCTTTTACCTTGTCAAATTCTAATTGTGATATAGCAGTTGCCGGGTATAAACGCATGATGTTCCTTCTGTTTTATGGCGCTGCAAAGGTAACGGTGTAAACACTTATTCTTTGTGAAAAGGTGCTTAAGGTGCTACGCACCATTTTTTGCAACAGACGACACAGATTTTCACAGACTTTTCTGTGGTCGTCTGTGCCGTCTGTGGCAAAAAAAAATCTCTCTCATAATAATTGCAACCGATTGCATTTTCATCAAAAAAAAGGATATTTAGGCAAAATTGATTGTATGCCAATTCGCCTCGTGGTCTTTCTTGTTTCTATTCTCAGTTATTGCCAGCTTTCGGCGCAGGTAAAACTGCCAACCCTTATCAGTGATAATATGGTATTGCAACGCGATGCCGATATTAAGGTCTGGGGATGGGCAGCCAAGGGTGAAGCGGTAACCGTTTCATTCAATAACAGGTCCTACAAGGCTGTTACGGACGCTGAAGGAAAATGGGCAGTGGTTCTTCCCAAAATGAAAGCAGGCGGCCCATATAAAATGGATATCAAAGCCAGCAATGAATTGCATATTGATAATATCCTGTTTGGCGATGTTTGGCTTTGTTCCGGCCAATCGAATATGGTGGTGAACATGGAGCGCGTAAAAGAAAAATATCCTGATGAAATTGCGTCGGCTAATTACCCCGAGATCCGTAATTTCTTTATCCCTACCCTTGCTGATGCAACCAAACCACATGAGGATCTGCCACCCGGTAAATGGATGGTGGGGTCTCCAAAAAATGTGCTGGAATTTGGTGCGGCTTCTTATTTTTTTGCAAAAAGTATTTACCTGAAAAATCATATCCCCATTGGTATCATTAACTCAAGCGTAGGCGGCACACCTATTGAAGCATGGATCAGTGAAGAAGGGTTAAAAGAATTTCCGGATCTTCTGAAAGCGGCTGCAAGATTCAAAGACACCGCTTTTATCAATGGAATGAGCCGCAGGGCCGCTGCAGGAAATGCTAATCGCCAACCACGTGTTGAAACGGACAAAGGATTGACGGGCCCCGCAAAATGGTTCTCTGTTGATTACGTTCCACAAGGCTGGAAAAACATCATCATACCCGGATTCTGGGCCGACCAGGGAATTAAAGGTTTAAATGGTGTGGTGTGGTACCGCAGAGAAATCAATGTACCCGCATCAATGACAGGTACTGCTGCAAAATTATTCATGGGCCGAATTATAGACGCGGACCAGGTATATGTGAATGGCGTGCAGGTAGGCAATATCACTTATCAATATCCACCGCGGAGATATACGGTTGCTGAAAATCTTTTAAAAGAAGGAAAGAACCTCATAGTAGTTCGTGTTACAAATACTGCGGGTAAGGGAGGGTTTGTTCCTGATAAACCCTATTACCTCACTGCAAATGGACAAAGCATCGATCTGAAAGGTGAATGGCAATACAAAGTGGGTGATGTATTTATCCCGGGTCGCGGTGGCGGAGGTGGCGGTGGCCCCATCTCACAACAGAACACACCGACTGCTTTGTACAATGCAATGATCGCACCTATGATCAATTACCCGGTAAAAGGAATGTTGTGGTACCAGGGAGAAGCTAATACAGGAAAGCCGGAAGAATACAGGAAATTATTGCCGGCCTTGATCAATGACTGGAGAAATAAATGGAACAGTCCTTCGCTCCCATTCTATTACGTGCAATTGCCCAACTTTATGGAAATGCAATACCTTCCTTCAGAAAGCCAGTGGGCGGTTTTGCGTGAAAGTGAATTACAATCTTTATCGGTTCCCAATACAGCAATGGCAGTTGCGATCGATTTGGGCGAATGGAATGATATACATCCTTTAAATAAAAAAGATGTGGGAGAAAGATTGGCACTACCCGCAAGAAGATTTGTATATGGAGAAACGAATCTTGTTTCATCAGGGCCTATTTATCAATCAGCAACCATTGAGAATAATAAGATAAGAGTAACATTCAGCAATACCGGCAGTGGCCTGATTAACAAAGGCGGTGAAGAACTTACTTATTTTGCTATCGCAGGCGCCGATAAGAAATTTGTATGGGCCAAAGCAACTATTGAAAACAATACCGTTGTTGTTTGGAGCGATGAAATTAAGCAACCGATGTATGTCCGCTATGCGTGGGCCGATAATCCCGATGGAGCGAATTTGTATAATAAAGAAGGATTGCCGGCATCGCCGTTCAGGACGGATCAGTGATGAGGAAGTCTGGAGTCTGAAGTTAGAAGACTGGGTTATTCAGTCTCCATCCCGAATATTCGGGATAACTCCAGACTTATTGCTTTCTAAGGTGTAAAAAACTAAATAACCCTTATGGATTTGAAAATAAATTGCCTGTTTGTTTTGATAATGATCGTTGCTTCATCACAAGCACAAACTCCCAAAACCTGGAACGGCAAACAAGCCGCTGTTTCACTTACTTACGATGATGCGATCGATATAGATCTCGATAATGTAGCGCCTGCATTGGATTCACTCGGTTTGAAAGGAACGTTCTATATTATCGGCTCCTCGCCTTCTGTGAGCCGGCGTATCGATGCATGGCGCAGTGTTGCTGCACATGGGCATGAACTCGGTAATCATACCTCCTTTCATCCTTGCGACGGACAATTGCCCGGCAGAACTTTTGTACAGCCCGATAACGATCTCAGCAAATACACGCTTACGCGAATGACAGCCGAGAGCAGGTTCACCAATACCTTACTGAATGCAATAGATGGAAAAACAGAAAGAACTTTTGCTTTTCCCTGCGGCGATAAAAAGATCGGTAACGACTATTATTACGATGCAGTGAAAACGGATTTTGTTGCCGCACGCGGTGTTCGTGGCGGACTGCAAAAGATAGACAGTGTTGATCTTAGCGATATTAATTGCTACAGCATCAATGGCCAGAATGCGGAGTATATGATCAACCTTGTTAAGAAAGCCAAAGAGACCCATACCCTGCTCGTTTTTCTTTTCCACGGTGTTGGCGGCGGGCATAATCTGAATGTTGACCTGAATGAACACAGTAAACTCCTGCATTATTTAAAGAGCCAGGAAAAAGAGATCTGGATTGCGCCAATGGTGGATATTGCGAAGTTTATAAGACAGAAGCAAAAGCGATAACAAAATCATTTTTCCATTAAATGTCATTTATCAAGGGAAGTAATGATGGGTGTATGAAACCGTTATATGCCGTAGGCATAACCGCTTTGTAGCAGAACGTCGACCACAGGTATCTAATGCCCCATAGGGGCTACCCGGGAATTTCGTGAATAAAAAATATTGTTAGCCGCTAAGGGTAGCCCTTACAGGGCATATCGAATCACAAACATGTTTTGCTACAAAGCGGCTGCCCCTATGGGGCAATAAATAAGTTCCCGAACTATTATCTCAAAATTGTTAAAAAAACTTTTGCCATTCAAATTCCTGTAAGTTTTGAACCAATCCCCCGTCATACTGTTTAGTTAACTATATCGTACTTTTAAAAAAACAAACCGAATGCGAACCTGGTTCTCTGTATTATTAATAATCGTCGGTCTTAGCGCCTGTGCACAATCAAAAAAAGAAAAGAAATTAAGTGATATGAATAATGAATCAATTCCCAATGGCGTTAAAGTGGATACGGCTATTTTTGGCGAAGGCTGTTTCTGGTGTACCGAAGTTTTTTTCCAAAGACTGGAAGGCGTATATAAGGTAGAAAGCGGTTACGGCGGCGGTGATGTGGTGAACCCAACTTATGAGCAGGTTTGCGATAAGACCACCGGTCATGTTGAACTGGCACGCATCGTATACGATCCCGCAAAGATCAGTTTTGATGAATTGTTAGAAGTTTTCTGGAAGACCCACGATCCTACCACTTACGAACAACAAGGCGCCGATATCGGGCCGCAATACAAAAGCGTGATCTACTACCAGAATGAAGAGCAGAAGCAAAAAGCGCTGCATTATAAAGAGAAGCTTGATAAAAGCGGTGCATGGGGCAGCCCGATCGTTACGGAGATAGAACCGTTCAAGAATTTCTATCCTGCGGAAGGTTATCACCAGAATTATTATAATTCCAACCAGGGACAAAGTTATTGCAGGTTTGTAATTGCGCCGAAACTTGAAAAGTTTGAAAAGGTATTCAAAGACAAACTCAAAAAGAACTAGCGTTCTCTCTGTGCAACTCTGTGCTCATTGTGACCTCTGTGTTGAAAAAACAAACTTAGTACTTCCGGTTATTTTTTTTTCAACACAGAGATACAGAGTAACAGAGTAACAGAGGTTCACAGAGGATCACCTAACTATCCTGGCCCGCCTGAGCTCCAAAAGGTTCAAAGCATTCGGATAGAATCCCTCAACGTTGGGTTGTACAAGATGAATGGCCATATCATACCAGATTGGAATGATCGGTGCGTCGTTAATCACCAACTGATCCATTTCACGGTATAATTGATAACGTAGCGAATCGTTGTTCTCCAGTAAAGCTTTTTCATACAACACATCGAACGCCGGATTCTTATAGCGTGTATAATTTGGCGGTGCGGGATTCTTGCTATAGTACATCGCCATATAATTTTCGGCATCAGGATAATCAGCGATCCAGGATCCCCGGAAGAACAGCGCCTGTGATTTTGCGGTTTGTTCGAGCAATAAACTTTTTTGTATCACTTCAACCTGCACAGGAATACCCACTTCTTCCAATTGCCGCGCAACAAAACTGGCGATATCTGCATAGATATTGATGGTGAGTAATTTGATCGGTGGCAATCCTTTTCCATCGGGGAAACCGGCTTCTTTTAGTAGTTGCTTTGACTTAGCGGGATCGAAATGATAGCCTTTCACCATTTCGGTATTACGCGATGGCAATCCGCCCGGCACAAAACCAGCTTCAGCCGGTATACCGATAGAATTGCGCATATACATCATCAACTGCTGGCGGTTGATTGCGTAGTTCATCGCCTGCCGCACAGCTTTAATACCTGTAGCGGTATTCTTTACCAGCGGATTTTTTTCATCAACCAAAATGCCGAAATATTCCGTGTTGAGATAAGCATGTTTTTTTAACTGGATCTTGCCTTTCCATTGATCCCGCAATTCGCCCTTCTTCGTGAGGATCTCATCTTTGAATGAAGGATCGATATCATTGATAAAACTCAATCCCCCCTGCCTGAACTGTAAAAACTCAGTGGCTTTGTTATCAAAAAAAGTGATCTTGACAGCATCTAAATATGGCAATGAATGCCCGGCGCTGTCCTTCTCCCAATACCGTTCATTTTTATGGAAGATCATGGCTTCTCCCTCATCCCATGATTCAAATTGAAAAGGGCCGGTTCCGCAGGGGTGACGGCGGAAATCTTTACCATATTTTTCCACCACTTCCTTAGGCACAATGCTACAGTATTGCATGCTAAGGATCCCCATGATCGGGTGAAACGGGCGCAACAATTTTAATTGAAAAGTGGAATCATCCAAAGCCACAAAACCAGCCGATGTATCTACGCGGTTATTAAAGATCCATCCGCCGCTACTGGCCGTGCTTTTATCGATGATGCGATGGAGGCTGTAGGCAACATCTGAAGCGGTAAAAGCCCTTCCCTTTCCATTGGGAAACGCTTCATTATCATGAAAAAAAATGCCCGTTCGTAGATGAAAGAGATAGGTCAATCTATCGGCACTAACCTCCCAGCTTTTGGCCAGTGAGGGAACAATATTTAGTCCGCTGTCAATCTCCACCAATGTATTATATAGCTGGTGAGTGGGCCACATGATCGATTGGTTCTTGGCGAATGCAGGATCCAGCGTTGCGATGCCGGTGGATTCGTTATAGGTGAATACCTGTTTGCCCGATATTTGGTGCTGTTTGCAGCCAATAAATAGACAACAGGCGACAGCCGTTAGGAAATATCCAGAATATTTTGACCGATTCGCTGTTCTTTTGTGTTTTACCAGTTTATTGGCATTCATGCTATCTTTAATCTTCTAATTTTCAACTATGAATACAAAATTCAAATTACTTACATTATTTGGTTTCTTATGTTCCGGTTTTGCTTTTGGGCAATTAGGTGAAAAGAAAGAGGTGTTTACGCACCAGGATACCTTGCGCGGCTCATTAAATGCCGACAGGACCTGGTGGGATGTAATGAAATATACCATACTGGTTACACCAGACTATGAAAATAAAACGATCAGTGGAAAAGTAGATATTCTTGTGAAAATAGTGGGTACCGGCAAACGCATGCAGATAGACCTGCAGGAACCGATGGAACTTGACAAAGCTTTCATGGGTGATACCAAATTGGCCTATACCCGCGATGGTAACGTTTATTACCTGGAGATCCCTGCGAGTTTGCATCTTACAAAAGGTAAGATGTATACAGTAGCGCTTAGGTACAAAGGAAATCCGAAAATAGCCAAACGTGCTCCATGGGATGGCGGATGGATCTTTACAAAAGATGAAAAAGGAAGGCCATGGATGACGGTAGCCTGCCAGGGATTGGGCGCCAGCGTATGGTATCCATGCAAGGATCACCAAAGTGATGAACCCGATAGCGGCGCGATTTTAATGATGACCGTTCCCGATTCACTCGTTGCTGTGGGCAACGGAAGATTTGTAAGCAAAACAAGTTTCAGCCCGGGAACAATGACCTGGAGATGGCAAGTGAAGAACCCGATCAATAACTACAACATTGTTCCTTATATAGGCAAGTACGTAAACTTCACGGACACCGTAATGGGTGAAAAAGGAAAACTGGATATGAGTTACTGGGTGCTGGATTACAACCTTGAAAAAGCACGAAAACAATTTACCCAGGCAAAGACCATGATCCATGCGTTTGAATACTGGATGGGGCCCTACCCTTTTTATGAAGACAGTTATAAATTGGTAGATGCACCGCATCTCGGTATGGAACACCAGACCGCAGTTGCTTATGGAAATAAATATATGAATGGGTATCTCGGCCGCGATTTAAGTGGAACCGGCTGGGGATTAAAATGGGATTTCATTATTGTTCATGAAAGCGGCCATGAATGGTTCGCGAATAATATCACGAGCAAAGACCTTGCGGATATGTGGATCCATGAAGGGTTCACCAATTATTCAGAAACACTGTTCACTGAATTTGTATATGGAAAAGAAGCCGGCAATGAATACAATTACGGAACACGCAAAGGCATTAAGAACGACAGGCCCATTATCGGGCCATACGGTGTGAATAAGGAAGGCAGCGGAGACATGTATCCGAAATCAGGTAATATGCTGCAGAGTATCCGGCATGCGATGAATGATGATGAGAAATTCAGGCAGATGCTGCGTTTCCTCAATAAAAAATTCTATCACCAGACTGTAACCACGGAGGACATACAGAAAGTTGTGAGCCAGTATTTCGGCAGCAGTGTAGAAAAGATCTTCGATCAGTACCTGCGAACTATACAGATCCCGGTACTGGAATATTACGTTTCTGCAGATAAAACAAAACTGATGTACCGATACACCAATTGCGTGGATGGATTTAACCTGCCGGTATTTTTACCCAGCGATAAAGGCGTGATGTTATTGGGCCCGGAATCAAATAAATGGAACGAGAAAGAATTGAAAGGTGATATCAGTTCGTATAAGATCGATTCTATTGAGAAGAATTTTTATGTGACTGTGAAACAAGTGAGCGCGGGAACGAATTAATAATTGATAGTTAATCATGCAATTCGGAAGGTCAAGAATATAACCCCAGCTTAAAAGCTAGGGTTATAAACGCCTTTGAGAAATGGGCTTTAGCCCCCGGGCGAAAACATGAGGTTGTCATTTATGCATTTAAAAGTTAAGAACAGAAAAATTTAAGGCTAAAGCCCATATTTCCTTATCACGCACAATCCCCAGCTTAAAAGCTGGAGTTAATAATCGTTATGCAGAAAGTTTCTAAAAATGGTATCGTTACAGGGTTCACGTTATATAGTGGCCAATTATTAATTACTAACTATTAATTATTAATTAATAACAATGGGCAACATCCGCAAGCAAACGATCATCTCAAGCATACTGGTGTACATTGGTTTCTTTATCGGGTTCATTAATAACTATTTTTATACGAGCACCGCACCGTTTGGATTTAAGGGTGCCAATATTTTTACGCCGGCGCAGTATGCGCTTACGCAGATGTTCTTTAATTCATCGCAGATCTTTTTTGCATTTGGTGCATTGGGGGTAATACCTGTTGTATATAAGTTTTACCCTTATTATAAAGACAATCTCGAAGAGAAAAAAATTGATCTTGTATCATGGGCTCTGTTGATCTCATTTATCGGCTTTATCCTTGTATTTTGTTTTGGTATTTTTCTGGAACCATACTTTGTACGGATTTTCAGCGAGAACTCCCCTCTGTATGCTGAGAACTATATCTGGTTATTTCCACTCACCGCCGGTACCATCTTTTTTTCAGTAGCCGAGAGTTTCTGCTGGGCCGTACAGCGTTCTGTTGTATCTAATTTTTTGAAGGAAACGTTTATGCGCCTGGTGCTGACCGTGCTGATCGTGCTGTATTGTTGTAAGGTGATCGACTTTCAGCAATTCGTTATCTTTTTTTCGTTCCAGTTTCTGTTGATCTTTTTCATCCTGCTGGTATATCTCTACCGCACGAAACATTTGTATTTCACGCTTAAGATCAGCAGGGTCACCCGAAAATTCTGGAAAAAAATGCTAAGCATGCAGGCGCTTATTTACAGTGGAACCTGCATTGCCATGCTGGCATCTTCTATCGATATCCTCATCATCGGGGGAATGATCGATATGACACAGGCGGGAATCTATGGTTTTGCCTTTTATCTTTCTAACCTGATCCAGGTGCCGCAAAGAAGCATACAGGCCGTGTCGGCAAGTGTATTGTCGCGCTCCTGGAAGGATAAAAACCATCGCGAGATCAGCCGGATCTATTCCCGTTCGAGTATTAACCTTTTACTTATGTCACTCTTCATTTTCGGGAACATCTGGCTCAATATACTTCCGGCAATACAGGTGTTTAAGATCCAGAAAGCCTTTACGGAAGGAATGGGTGTTTTTCTTGTATTGGGACTGGTGCGTATCATCGATGCAGGCACAGGCCTCAGCCAGATGGTGATCAATACATCCACCTATTGGCGATACGATTTTTTCAGCAGGCTTGTTTTACTTCTTCTCCGGCTACCGCTTACCTTCCTGCTTATTACAAATTATGGCATTATCGGATCGGCGTTTGCCGAACTGATCTCTTATACGGTGTACACATTTATTGGTTATGAGTTCCTGCGCAGGAAATTCAAATTGCAACCTTTTTCTTTCCAAACATTGTACTCCCTCCTGCTGGGTACTGGCGCTTTTGCCTTATGTTTTTTTACCATGAACGGAGTAGGCGGATTGTTAGGGCTTATTCTCCGCGGCGGGGTATTCTCTGCGCTCATGATCGTCGGCGTATTCTATTGGAAACTGACGCCGGATGCAGGGCAATTATATGCAGTATTGTTGGGAAGAGTGGATGGGTTTAAGAACAGAAGGAAGAAGAATATTGAATGATGAGCAAGGAATATTGAATATTGAAGTAAGGTCATTTAAAAGTGGATATTAATCATTTTTGTTTAAGACGTCTTGCTCAGTAACAAAATCAATTTTTATCTGATAATATTTTAGATCAATATTGGGATTTGCAAGTACAGCATATTTAAGTTTAGGATCAAAATCGTGAACTATAATTATCCCTTTTGTATTGTTGTCTTTTGCTATATTTTCTTTTACCCACCCTATGTAGCGTGAAATTTGTCCAACGACTTTATCACTTGACCGCCCTTTTTTCAATTCAATAACTACAAAGTCGTTTTTCTTTTTACATAGAATGTCAATTTCACCAATTGGAGTCCAAAACTGGCGTCCCGATTTTCCTTGTTCGTCTCTATACAATTTCAGATCTGGGTCAATTAAATGCAAATTGTCAATAAGGAAGTTTTCTAAATCATTTTCCATTTGCATATTGACTTCAGCAACTCTTTCATCTTCATCTTTTGTCTCGGTTAGCATTGCCTCAACTGGTGTGATGATCGATAGTTCTGCTCTATCAATTATTGAAATATCAATGCGAACCCTGCCATCAATTTGTGGCAGGATAGTATCATAAGTGATGCGAATTTTGTCCCCTTGATAAATATTTTCGTCCCTAAACCACCGTCTAAGTCCGCCCCAAATTTGATTTTGACTTGTATTTATACTGGCTTTATAATTTCTATCGCCAGTAAAAATTAACAACGGAGTATTACTTGGAGGAAATTCGCCACCGTGAGTTATTCCGTTGTCTGTTGTTAGATTTATATAGCCATAGTTTACTTCAGATCTGCCTATGGTTTTGTCAAATGTAATTAGCATAGTTGTTAAAAGTTATTTTTGCTTTTGGAAGCTACGAGCTACATTCCTACACATAAGCCGATTCATGAGGTGTCATATTTCTACACCTTCTTTGGTTGCATAATATATAATATGTCCCAGCATAGTTTTCTTCTCATTCCATTCATCGCGGGTCTGAACAATAATATCAAAAGGCAATTCAAAAAGTGCAGTCAATACTTTACGGATACTTTTTTCATATTCCATTTTTGTCGGTTGATCCATCGCGATATCTGTTATGATTAGTAGGTCATAATCGCTGTGAATTTCCGTCGCTCCCCTCGCCCTGGAACCAAACAATAATATACTTGCTTCCGGTAGAAATTGCCGGATAGTATTTTTTATCTGATCCAATTGTGGTAATAATGTGGTCACAGGTAAAATTAGCTAAATAAATGAATCTTTATCCGGGTAAAGGCTACATCAGCTAAGCGCGGAAAGAGGTGTTTTGTGAACAAAGAACTGCAAGGAAACAGGAGATTTATTTCGTGTGCGGATCTCACTTCAACATTCCCTATTCCCTGCTCATCATTCAATATTCATTCTTATTTCGATCCCGCAACCTCCTGCTCCTTCCTAATCCTACCTGCCCCTCTAAACCTTGGCTGCCAGTATTTTTCATTCAGATCACTGATCATCACACCACCACTGGTTGCTGCGTGAACGAATTTATTATTGAGAAGGTAAACGCCTACATGTGAAACATCGTTTCCGGCGGTATTGAAGAAAACAAGATCTCCTTCGCGGAGATCCTCCAGTTCAATTTTTTCACAGGCATTGTATTGTTCCTGCGAGGTACGTGGGAGTGCAACCTGGTAAACATCTCTCAAAACGATCTGGGTAAAAGCCGAACAATCAATGCAATCATTGGTAAATCCGCCCAGGCAATATTTTGTTCCCCACCATTTATCGATCGTTTCAAGTAGCGGAATATTGTTCATTTTTTCCACCGTCGCGTCTGTGGCGATCGCATATTTTAGTTGCAGCATACCCGCACTCTCAATTCCAAGCGCTGAAGCCATTTTTTGTTCTGGCTTTTCATGAAAAATGGTGTTCTTTGCTACAGCTTCCTCTTTCCTGGCAGCCGCGTTAGCCGCTTTTGTTTTGGCATTGCTTTTTGAGGTAACCGACCCTGAAGACGCAACCATACCACCCGGTGTTACTTCTATCCCGTTCATAAACTCTCTCGTCCCGGAATTTCGGTTGGCTTTTTTAAGGGATGTAGCTCCCGAGGCACTGTCTTTTGCCGAGATATTGTGAATAGAACTGCAGCCGGAAA
The DNA here is from genome assembly GCA_040388705.1 of Bacteroidota bacterium. Classification (GTDB taxonomy): domain Bacteria; phylum Bacteroidota; class Bacteroidia; order Chitinophagales; family Chitinophagaceae; genus Sediminibacterium. Next base: position 169,981 of record JAZKBI010000006.1, read on the forward strand.
ATACCAGCAGGGTACAAATGGCTATCGTCAGGCTCAGTAGTTTCATACAGTTTCAAAACGGAATTTAAGGCGCGAAAGTATGTGGAAGTGTCAAAAAAATAATTTTAGGATTTTCCTATGAGTTTGTGGTTTGTAGTTTGGAGTTTGTGGTTGTGGAAAATTGGTTACCCTGAAAGAACGTGTAACTAACGATATTTGTTATTAATTAGCTTGTTCAACAACTACAAACCACAGACCTTTCGTTCCATGCAGTTTTCCCACTTACACGTTCACACCCAATATTCCCTTCTCGACGGAGCCGCGCCGATAGATAACCTGTACAAAAAAGCCCTGAAGGACGGGATGCCTGCACTGGCCATCACCGATCACGGCAATATGTTCGGTGCGTTCAATTTCGTGGCCCAGGCCTGGAAGAATACCAAAGTGGTTGGGAAAGATGCCAATGGAAAGGATATACTGGAACCGACTGTAAAACCAATCGTGGGTTGCGAGTTCTATGTGGTGCGCGACAGGCATGCAAAATCTTTCACCAAAGATGTGAAGGATGAACGCTATCACCAGGTGCTGTTGGCTAAAAATGCAGTTGGTTATCAGAATCTTGTAAAGCTTACTTCATTAGGTTTTATAGAAGGGATGTACAGCAAATATCCCCGTATCGATAAAGAACTGATCGAAAAATACCACGAAGGATTGATCGCTACCACCTGTTGCATCGGCGCCTATGTTCCCCAAACCATCCTGCATGATAGCGAAGAAAAAGCGGAGAAAGAATTCAAATGGTGGCTCGATATGTTTGGCGAGGACTATTATATAGAACTGCAGCGGCATAATATCAAAGAGCAGGAGATCATCAACCAAACCCTGTTAAAATTTTCGAAGAAATACAATGTGCCGGTTATTGCTACCAATGATAGTCATTATGTTGATAAAGATGATTCGAACGCGCACGATATCCTTCTCTGCATCAACACCGGTGAAAAACAAAGCACACCGGGTTTTGATGATTTTGTAAATGACGATACCCAGATTAAGAACCGCCGTTTTAAATTTCCGAACGACCAGTTCTATTTTAAAACAAAGGATGAAATGTCGAAACTGTTCAGTGATGTTCCTGAATCGATCGATAATACGCAGGCTGTGGTGGATAAGATAGATATCCTCAACCTGAAAAAAGACATCCTCCTCCCCGCCTTCCCTATTCCGAAGGAATTCCAGGTGCATGCGGATGCCAACCTCAACCAGTGGGAATATTTACAACACATAACCCGCGAAGGCGCGGCCAATCGATACAGTGATCTTACACCTGCCATACAGGAGCGGATAGATTTTGAACTGTTCACGATCCGCACCATGGGTTTTGCAGGATACTTTTTGATCGTGAGTGATTTTATCAAAGCCGGCCGCGATATGGGTGTGTTTGTGGGCCCCGGCCGCGGTTCTGCCGCCGGAAGCGTGGTTGCCTATTGTATCGGCATCACAAATATCGACCCCATCAAATACAATTTACTGTTCGAGCGTTTCCTTAATCCGGATCGTAAGAGCATGCCCGATATAGATACGGATTTTGATGATGAAGGCAGGCAGAAAGTAATCGATTACGTGGTTGATAAATACGGCAAGAACCAGGTGGCACAGATCATCACTTATGGTACCATGGCCGCCAAGATGAGCATCAAAGATGTGGCGCGCGTTATGGACCTTCCTTTGGCAGAGAGTAATATGCTTGCGAAGCTTGTGCCCGATAAACCCGGAACAGAATTGAGAAGGGTATTGAAAGCACCACTTACGATCAAAGAAGGCGAAAAATCACTCGAAGAAAAAGAACAGTATCAACAGGAAGATATTGAGAATGTAAAACGCATCCGTGAAATATATAACGGAACAGATCTTCGCGCACTGGTTTTAAAAGAGGCAGAAAGACTGGAAGGTTCTGTTCGCAATACCGGTATACATGCTGCAGGAATCATCATCGCACCGCGCGATCTTACCGACCTGATACCCGTTGCTACTTCAAAAGATTCCGACCTCTGGTTAACACAGATCGAAGGAAGTGTGATCGAGGATGCGGGTGTTATCAAGATGGACTTTTTGGGTTTGAAGACCCTTTCCATTTTAAAGACCGCGCTGGAACTCATCAAACAAAATCATAACGTTACGATAGATCTTGATACGATCCCGTTGGATGATGAAAAAACTTTTATTCTATACCAGAAAGGCGAAACCAATGCCACGTTCCAGTTTGAAAGTGTGGGTATGCAAAAATACCTGCGCGAACTGAAGCCGGATAAATTTGATGACCTCATCGCGATGAACGCCTTGTATCGCCCCGGCCCTATTGCCTATATCCCGAAATTCATTGATCGTAAACATGGCCGCGAAGCTATCAGTTATGATCTCGATGATATGAAAGAATATCTCGAAGAAACCTATGGTATTACAGTATACCAGGAACAGGTGATGCTGCTCAGTCAAAGTATCGGCGGCTTTTCAAAAGGCGATGCGGATGTGTTGCGTAAGGCGATGGGTAAGAAACAGAAATCTGTGCTTGATAAAATGAAAGCGCAATTCATTTCCGGCGCCACTGCAAAGGGACACGCTGCGGCTACACTCGAAAAAATATGGACAGACTGGGAAGCTTTCGCGCAATACGCTTTCAATAAATCGCATTCTACCTGTTATGCGTTTGTGGCGTACCAGACTGCTTACCTGAAAGCGCATTACCCTGGAGAATATATGTCAGCGGTACTGAATCATGCAGGCGCCATCGAAAAGATCACCTTCTTTATGGAAGAATGTAAACGGATGGGTATTAAAGTACTCGGACCCGATATCAATGAATCCCTGAAAGGCTTTGCGGTTAACCAGAAAGGCGAGATCCGTTTTGGTTTGGGTGGATTGAAAGGTGTGGGTGATGCGGCTGTTGACAACATCATTGCGGAAAGAGAAAAGAACGGCTGGTATACGGATATGTTTGATTTTATCAAACGTGTATTGCAGAAAAATGTAAACAAGAAATCATTGGAAAGCCTTGCGTATTCGGGCGCTTTTGATTGTTTTACAACTTATCACCGTGCGCAGTATTTTCATATACCGGACACGGACAGGACAACAGGTCTTGAAAAGATCATCAGCTATGGCCAGGCCAACCAAACAGCAGTGGGAAGCGTGAACACACTTTTTGGTGATTTGTCAGACTCGATGAAAGTGCAGATGCCCAAGATCCCCAACTGCGAACCATGGACATTGACGGAGCTGCTCGATCATGAAAAAGACGTGACGGGTATGTTCATGAGCGGCCACCCGCTGGATCATTTTAAATTCGAATTGAAATACTACGGTATCACCCGTATCAATGATTTTAACGAGATAAAAGATACAATACACCTGCAACCAAGCAATAAAAGCCTTCGCGTAGCGGGATTGATCATAGATGTACAACACCGGGTTACTAAAACAGGAAAGAATTTCGGTTCCTTCTTTATTGAGGATTTTACTGGCAAAACAGAATTTCTTTTGTGGAGCGAAGACTATATCAAATTCCAGAACTATCTCGAGAAAGGACAGAACGTATTATTGAACGGTTTTTTCCGCCCCCGCTATAACAGGCCCAACGAATTTGATTTCAAGATCAATACCATGTCGCTGTTGGAAACGGTAAAACAGAATCTTACAAGAAGTATAGAGATCAATGTACATCCCGCTTCCGTTACACCCGATTTTGTAAATTTTGTAGATAAAAATGTACGCAGCTTCCCCGGCAAATCTTCGCTCCGGTTTAATATTTATGAACCAAAGGAAAATCTGAAAGTGAGCCTGTATTCCTTTGAACGGGGTTTCCAGATGAATGAAGAAATGGCGGAGTTCTTATTGAATAATCCTGATGTTGATGTGCATGTTGGATTGATCGGATAATCGGTCAATATTCTAGTTCGTAAACCTGTACATGCTTACATTATCGATCTTGAAACTATTCTCAGCTACCATCTGGTTGTTGTCGGTCTGCAGAGTGCTTCTATAAGTATATTTCGTGGTATTCGGCGCGATATTAAAAGAAACACCCGACTGGTTTTCAGAACCGACGAGTTTGGGGTCGTTCATGCCTACCATGTTTGTTCTTTGAACATCTACTTTTACATACCCATTCACAGGCTGCGACAAAGTACAGGTAAATTCAATAAAAATATTACAGGGCCTGGGCGTCTCCCCATTGCGGTAGCTATAGCAAACAAGAGCAGGGCTCATCACTAATCGCAAAACAACGGTATCGTGTCCGTTTACCACAAATTTCGCTTCGATTGGGGAAGTTTCAGTGCTCATTGTTCTTAGTTCTAAGGCTTTCGGTTGTGGTGGGGTATCGATCGCTTTTTGGCAGGATATTGTAAAAATGGATACCAAAATCATGAGGTTAACTATCTTTTTCATCTTCGGGGGGCTTTACTTCAATGTGTACTTTCAAATAACCGTGCCACCTGATTTTCAACCAGTTCGCCCACTTTGGGGAAAGGGTTCAAATCCTTTGGTTGTTGAAATCGGTCTGGATATTTAGTTTCGATCCCAACTTCGCAGAATTTGCCGGTGCCGGGGATTCATCAAGCTGGCCTGGGAGGTTGGATTTTCAGTTCTCAATTATTCTGAGAAATACTTTTGCGCAGATAGTAAAGTTACTCCCGGCCAGCGCCTGTTAAAAACACATTGCTCAGTTCGTAGTATGAGATAAGTCATAAAAAACTACTATCCCTTATGGTTTGACGAAATATGTAAACCTTCCCTTGATTAATGCGTTATTAAAACATACAGCGTATCTCCATTAATCGTACGGCATGCTTATTTCAGGAAAAAGGAGATATTCTGTCCCGTTGTCAGGTTTAACCTGTTGCAACGTCATTAATAACAGTGGTGGAAAAGTCAAATCAGCATGAACCGGGGTTTGGATTTATATTTGACATCCCTCCCATAACAAGAGATAACTTATAAACAATTAAACTTTAGAAAAAATGGCTTTAGAACTTACAGACGCAAATTTCCAGTCTACCGTACTGGACAGCGATAAACTGACATTGGTTGATTTCTGGGCAGAATGGTGTGGCCCCTGCCGCGCTATCGGACCGGTTATTGAAGAATTGGCGAAAGAATATGATGGTAAAGTGAACGTGGGCAAAGTAAATGTTGACCATAACCCGAACCTGAGTGTGAATTATGGGATTACTTCTATCCCTGCAATCCTTTTCATTAAAGGCGGCCAGATCGTAGACAAACAAATCGGTGCGGTGCCTAAATCAGTGCTGGATAAAAAGATACAGTCGCATATATAGTTATGCAGTAAATGTGTTTGAAAAGAGCTTTTGAATAAAGGCTCTTTTTTTATGCGCGAAAGTTTAAAAACCTGGTCTGGGGTTAGAAGTCTGGAGACTGGAGTAAGGTCGCCGCAGGTTTAGTCAAGCTAAAAAATTACGGTGGCCCTACTCCAGTCTCCCTACTTCTAACTCCTAATTTCCCCTTGCTCAATATTCAATATTCACTATCTTCCTGACCTAAAACATTGCTGTATGATGAACATCAAGTTCCGCCTGATGCTGATGAATTTTTTGGAGTTCTTTGTTTGGGGATCCTGGCTGATCTCGATCGGCAGTTATATGGGAGCTACACTTCATTTCACAGGCTCGCAGATTGGCGATGTATACGCAACGATGGGACTTGCTTCGCTCATAACACCCGCCATTTTCGGTATCGTTGCTGATAGATGGATCAATGCGGAAAGAGTGTTGGGATTATGCCATATCATTGGTGCCTGTTTGTTACTCTGGGCCTCTACAGTTACAGACTATTCTACTTTTTATACCATCATGCTGCTGAACTCATTCCTGTTCATGCCTACTATTGCGCTGAATAATACCGTATCGTATATCGTTCTTGAAAAAAAGGGCCTGGATATCGTAAAAGATTTCCCGCCCATACGCGTATGGGGAACGATCGGTTTTATTGTTGCGATGCAATTGGTAGATGTTTTAGGTTTCAGGCAAAGTCATTTTCAGCTATACGTAAGTGCCGGTGCGGGGTTCCTTTTAGGTATCTACGCCTTCACAATTTCCAAATGCCCGCCGGTTAAAATAGATGTAAAAAGAAGTATGCTGTCCGCATTCGGTCTCGATGCTTTTGTATTATTCAAAAGAAGAAAGATGATCATCTTTTTCGTATTTGCCATGTTGCTCGGCGCTGCATTACAGATAACCAATGCGTTTGGCGGACCGTTTCTTGATGATTTTGCACAACTTTATCCTGATTCATTTGGCGTAAAACATCCGAGTGTGCTGATTTCCATATCACAGATCTCTGAAACGGTATTTATTCTAACCATACCATTTTTTCTCAGAAAATTCGGGATCAAAAATGTAATGCTGATGAGCATTTTTGCCTGGGTGTTCCGTTTTGGCCTGTTTGGTATTGGTAACCCCGGTAGCGGTTTGTATCTTTTGATCGCATCGATGATCATTTACGGAATGGCTTTTGACTTCTTTAATATATCCGGTTCTCTTTTTGTAGAAAAAGAAGCCGATATCAAGATCAGGGCCAGTGCACAAGGATTATTTATGCTGATGACCAATGGTATCGGCGCCTTTCTTGGCGGAACAATAGCCGGAAGGGTTGTTGATTATTATACAGTGAATGGTGTAAAGGATTGGCACAGTATCTGGTTTGCGTTTGCAGGCTATGCGTTGGTATTAGGCATTCTTTTCCCGCTGTTCTTTCGGTACAAACATGATCCAAATGCTATAGTAGCTGTAAAGCATTGATTTTTTGAAATATATAGGAATATAGTTCCAAATCAAGGGCACATAGATGATTCTATTGTGCCCTTTTGTTATCCTATGTTTCTTTGTGTTTCCATAACTAATCCGAAAATGCAGGATGTTAATACATCTAAAACGAAAGCTGATAATAAACGATTGCACCGTAACTTTGTACCCAATTTTATTAGTGATGATGCAATTAAATATTTCCAACCCTTTCACAATAGTAGCCAACACTTCCGATCCCCAACTCAAACAAATAGGCGAAAAAATCCTCCGTAAAGAACGTATCAGTTTCGAGGATGGGGTAGCTCTTTTCGAGAAAGGCTCACTCTCCTTTCTCGGTGCGTTGGCGAACTGGGTTCGCGAGGAAAAACATGGCGATAAAACCTATTTCAATCGCAATTTTCATATTGAACCAACCAATGTTTGTGTTTTCTCCTGCAAATTCTGCTCCTACTCCCGTTTATACGCCAACCGCGAAGAAGGCTGGGAACTGAGCATTGACCAGATGATGCATATCGTAAAAAGTTATGATGGCAAACCGGTTACAGAAGTGCATATTGTAGGTGGCGTTCATCCCAAGATGAACCTGGCTTTTTTTATTGACCTGCTTAGGTCGATCAAAGCACATCGTCCCGATCTGCATATCAAAGCGTTTACTCCTGTTGAACTGGACTATATGTTCAAGAAAGCAAAAGTGAGTGTGGAAGAAGGTATGCGTCTCGCGCATGAAGCGGGACTTGATTCACTACCTGGTGGCGGTGCGGAAATTTTTCATCCTGAAATAAGGAAGCAAATCTGTGACGATAAGGTGGATGCTGATGGTTGGTTGCATATTCATAAAGCCGCGCACGAATTAGGGATGCATAGCAACGCCACTTTATTATACGGCCATATTGAAAAATTCTGGCACCGCATAGATCATATGGACAGGCTCCGCAAACTGCAGGATGAAACCGGAGGCTTCAACACCTTTATCCCGCTCAAGTTCCGTAACAAGGATAATGATATGAGCTATGTAAAAGAATCTTCTGTTATTGAAGATATGCGCATGTATGCCGTTTCCAGGTTATACATGGATAATTTTCCGCACATCAAAGCCTATTGGCCCATGCTCGGAAGACAGAATGCACAGCTGACACTCTCATTTGGTGTGAATGATATTGACGGAACGATTGATGATTCCACAAAGATCTACGCGATGGCCGGCAGCGAAGAACAAACACCAACCATGAGCACCGCCGATCTTGTAACGCTGATCAAACAGGTAAAGAGGCAACCCGTAGAACGAGGTACTTTGTATAATGAGATCAGGGATTATTCGGAGGTAACGCTTGATGAATTGCAGGTTGATCCACAACTGAATTAAAAAAAAATTGCCACAGACGACACAGATTTTCACAGATATTTTCTGTGGTAATCTGTGTCTTCTGTGGCAAAAACCCTTTTATTAGTTCACTAACTCAGGCTCCTGTTCACGTTTCGTCTCCCGCACCAATTGAAGCTTTGCCTTTTTCGTCGGCAACAATATCAACCGCAACGTCGTATCATTCGTAAAATAACTGATGGCCCAGTTAATAAAAATGATCAGCCGGTTCTTCACACTCACTATGAGCATCAGGTGAAGAAACATCCATATTAACCAGGCAAACATTCCCTGGAAACTCATGAAGGGAAGATCCACGACTGCTTTGCGTTTACCAACGGTTGCCATGGTGCCGGGACTTTTATAGGAGAATGGTTTTAATGATCTTCGCTCTGTAAGATTATTGAAATTGGCAACAAGATTCTTTGCCTGGGCGATGGCAACGTTAGCTAATTGCGGGTGCCCCTTCGGAAAATCAGTTGTTTCCATGTAAGCGATATCGCCCATTGCATAAACATTTTCTAAACCAGTAACTCTATTGTATGCATCTACTTTTATACGGTTTCCCCGCACGAGTTTATCAGTGCCGATGCCAGGTGGCACATTCCCGGTAACACCTGCGGCCCACACCATTGTATGTGTCGGTATGCTTCTTCCATCATTTAATGTAACAGACCTGCCATCGTAATCCTTCACATGTGCATTGAGCCATATATTCACACCCATCGCCTCAAGGTATTGTTGCGATTTTTGCTGGGAGGCTTTACTCATCACACCCAACGTGGCATCACCTGATTCAATAAGATAGATATTCAGGCTTGAGAAATCCATATCAGGATAATCTTTCGGAAGGATATTCTTCTTTAATTCAGCCAGCGAACCTGAAAGCTCCACTCCTGTTGGCCCGCCGCCTACCACAACGATGTTCATGATGCCTGCCAGTTCATCGGTATCGGCAGACAATGCATCTTCAAAATTCAGCAGGATTCGATTGCGTAGCGTAACGGCCTCCCCTGTTGACTTCATCGGGAAAGCGAAGCGTTCAATATTTTTGTTGCCGAAATAATTGGTGGTACAACCGGTGGCGATAACAAGATGATCGTATGAAAAAATCCCCGCATTATCCGTTACTACCTTTTTTCCAATCGCATCCACTTCCATCACTTTCGCGAGACGCACATGCACATTGTGTTTTTTCTGGAACACTTTCCTGAGTGGGAAAGAAATAGAACTCGGTTCGAGCCGGCCGGTGGCAACCTGGTACATCAATGGCTGGAATTGGTGAAAATTGTATTGATCGATGAGCGTGATATCGAAATCATCGTTCTTCAACCTACGGGCTAATTGCAGTCCCGCAAACCCGGCTCCTAAAATAACGATATGCTGTTTTGACATTTCTCTTCGTTTAAAAATAGAGATCAGTTTCCTGTAGCTGAATTTGCGGAGCATTTGCTGGTGAACCTTTTGTGGGCTGTTCTTTATGCTTAAAAAATCGTTCCATTGGTAAAAGGAACAAGGCCCAGGAAACAAGATTCAAGAAGCAAGGTGCAAGGGACTACTTCGATTCCAGACAATAAAACAATTCTATTAGGTAAAAGTTCAATCAGTTTCCAAGAATCAAGGAACAAGTTTCAAGGCTCAAGGTCTTGACTCTTGTGACTTGTTCCTTGGAACTTGCCCTCGCTACGCTAACACTCAGGCAAGCTGAGCGGAATATGGATCGCCAGCCCGCCATCAGCCGTTTCCTTGTATTTGCTGTTCATATCCAAGGCAGTATCCCACATGGTTTTGATCACTTTATCAAGGCTCACGATCGCATAGTCGGGAGAGCTTTGGAGGGCAAGTTGTGAGGCGGTGATGGCTTTGATAGCTCCCATGGTATTGCGTTCTATGCAGGGTATCTGTACCAGGCCGCCGATCGGGTCGCAGGTGAGGCCGAGATGATGCTCCATGGCAATTTCTGCGGCCATTAAAGATTGTCGCTGCGTACCACCGAGACATTCGGTAAGCGCGGCCGCGGCCATTGCAGAAGATACGCCGATCTCTGCCTGGCAACCACCCATTGCTGCAGAAATGGTGGCGCCTTTTTTAAAGATGCTTCCTATTTCGGAGGCAGTCAATAAAAAATTGATGATCTTATCTTCATCGTTACCATCACAAAAAACAATAAAATATTGCAGCACGGCAGGGATCACACCAGCGGCACCATTGGTTGGCGCGGTCACAACCCTTCCGAACGAAGCGTTCTCTTCATTAACAGCAAGCGCAAAACAACTCACCCAATCGAGAATATATTTAAAATCGTTACCACCTTTACGGATGGCTGCGATCCAGCTTTCATAATCCGTATAAGGTTGTTCATTGATCAATCGCTTATTCAGTGCAAATGCTCTTCTGCGCACCTGCAATCCACCTGGTAATTCGCCCTGCGCATGACATCCGCGGAATGTGCATTCTTTCATTGCGTTCCAGATCTTGAGCACTCCTTTTTTTGTATCGGTTTCACTTCGCCAGGCACTTTCATTTTCCAACACCACTTCATGTATGGCCATTCCTTGCATGCACCAATGCAAAAGATCATCGGCTGTGTTGATGGGGAAAGGAAGATCAACGCTTGTTTTACCACCGTTCGTTTCTCCTTCTTTAACCACAAACCCGCCGCCGATAGAGAAAAAAGTTTCACTCCAGCTTTCGCCGTTTTTCATTTCAACCAAAAAGGAAAGCCCATTTGGATGGAACGGCAATGTTTCGTGATAGAGGAACTGCAATTGTTCTGTCGTGTCAAAATCGATCCATACTTCTCCGCCGAGTAATAGTTTTTTATCCTTTGTGATGGTATTGATCTTTGGTGTGATGGAATTTACATCGATCGTAACCGGATCTTCTCCACACAATCCTAACAATACCGCGATATCCGTGCCGTGACCCTTGCCTGTTTTGGCCAAAGAGCCGTACAACAATACGGCCACAGATCTCACCTGTTCAAGCCCACCCTTCTCTTTAATGGTGTCAACACAACGAAGCGCTGCTCTCCATGGGCCAAGTGTGTGAGAACTGGATGGGCCCACACCTATTTTAAACATATCAAAAACGGAGATCGGTTCGTGTGGCATAGTGGTGCAAAGTTATTGGTTTATTGGTTTACTGGTTTATTGGTATGCGCTCCACCGCTTGCCACGAATAAACTATTAAACCAATAAACTATTAAACCAATAAACTATTAAACCAATAAACTATTAAACCAATAAACTACTAAACCATCACTCCAAAACTTACAATCGTTTGGATAGTTTTTCCGAACTTCCGCCCGCAAAAACCAATCGATAACCCATTTTATCAGCAACCAATTATGCAACTTTCTTCGTTCCTTGACAGGTTTAATGAACCCGAAACACTCAAAATGGCCAAACTCGGCCGTGAACTGGCAGCCAAAGGTTTTAACGTGATCAATTTAAGCTTGGGCGAGCCCGATTTTGATACACCGCAACACATCAAAGACGCCGCAATCAAAGCGATCAATGATAACTGGAGCCATTACTCACCCGTTGCCGGCTATATGGATCTTCGTGAAGCTGTTTGCACCAAATTATTGCGCGACAACAACCTCGAATACAAACCTGAGAATATTGTTACTTCCACCGGTGCCAAACAAAGCCTTGCCAACACCATACTGGCTTTGGTAGATGAAGGTGATGAAGTGATCATCCCAACACCTTATTGGGTAACCTATTCCGAACTGGTAAAGATTGCCAAAGGAAAAGTGGTTGAAATAAGAACCACTGTGGAGAGTGGTTTCAAACCATCTCCTGAACAGGTAGAAGCAGCGATCACTGATAAAACAAAAGTTTTCATGTTCTCATCGCCATGTAATCCTTCCGGCGCTGTTTACAGTAAAGCCGAGTTAGAAGCCTTGGCTGTTGTGTTCAGGAAACATCCCAACATTATTATTTTGGCTGACGAAATATACGAGTACATCAATTTCGTTGGCAAACATGAAAGCATTGCACAGTTCGCTGACCTGAAAGATCGCGTGGTATTGATCAATGGATTGAGCAAAGGTTTTGCCATGACCGGATGGCGCCTTGGATATATCGCAGCAAATGTTGATATCGCAAAAGCATGTGAAAAGATCCAGGGACAATTTACCAGCGGTGCAACTTCCGTTACCCAAAAAGCGGCGGTTGCCGCATTAACCGGCGATCTTCGCCCGTCGCAGGAAATGGCTGAGGAATTTACCCGCAGAAGAAAAAGAACCATGGAACTCATCAAAGAAATTCCGGGGTTTAAATGTTTTGAACCCGAAGGTGCATTCTACGCGTTTCCTGATGTAAGCGCTTACTACGGAAAATCAGATGGAACAGAAACGATCAAAAACTCAGGCGACCTGAGTATGTATATTTTAAACAACGCCCATGTATCCTGTGTAATGGGCGATGCGTTCGGCGAACCGAATTGTGTTCGTTTTTCTTTTGCCACGAGTATGGAGAATATTGAGACTGCGTGGGGAAGGATTAAGGAGGCTTTGGCGAAACTGAAATAGATTTTTTTTTGCCACAGACGACACAGAATAACACAGAAAAAGTCTGTGAAAATCTGTGTCGTCTGTGGCAATTTTTCTTCGTTCTTCTTCTATCGAAAACGTAATTACTAACTGCTAATTCCTAATTATTTCGTTCCACTCGCCAGTCCCCCCTTCTTACTATCCACATTCACCGTATACTTTCCTCCACCCTGCACGATCCACTTAACAGTTACCGCACCCAGGCCCGGGATGTTCGGAACTTCAATGGTTTGCGGGTTGTTCTTTTGTTCGGTGGTAAGGTTCATGTCTTTGTTCTCAACGGTCATGGCGGCTACGATCTTGCCTGTTGTGGTAAGTGTGATATAATCCGGCCTTTCGATCTTATTCTTTGTATCCTGGCTGCTATGGGTCGGCATCATACGCTCGTTGGCAATGGTGGCAGTTACTTCTTTCAATCCATCACCGAGATCCTTCTCCGTAATTTCCTGTACTTCTAATTTAGGTGTGGAATAACAATGGTAAATGCTGAATGCCATATTGCGGTGTGCATCAGACTCAATTAAAAACCCCGGATGCGCCCTTGTAAAATTCTTCTTGAAACCACCGATCTCAATTTTTCCGTATTGCGGGTGATTGAATTCTTTCCATGGCACAAATGCATCCTGCATTAATAAATACCTGTCGAAACTATAGGTAGGATTATCAAACTGGTCACGGGTACCATCTTTCATATACATCAGGTACGGCGTCCATAATTCGTTTGAGTAAGTGTAAATGCCTCTTCCTGCGTAGAACCAATCGAGTTCTCCACCGTAGGCTGAGTATAGATCTTTATAAACAACCAGGTATTTATATCCTGGTAACAGCTCCTCGCCTTTTTTACCGATCGCATCATACACAACCAGGTCCGCTGCATTGTAAAGGCTGATATCCTCAGGACCACCCGGCCCGCGAAGGATCATACCACCTGCATTGTGAAAAGATTGCGCTGCCGCGATATTCGGGTGTTTGAAAACGAATTCCATTACCGCCCTGTTCTCAGGTAATGAGAACGGGTATTTGTACGCGCCGCCCTGTATATAATTCGGCTGCCATCCCCAACCCCAGTCGCGGTTGGGATCGTATTCACCTGCATAACCATCTTCGTTAACACGGCCATCGCCATCGTTATCAATTCCTTCTCCCCCTAATATTTCATAATCACCTTTTTCATCGGCACCAACCTGTATCATATTCCGCGGGTCTTTGGGATCGATCTTGTATCGTCCGTTTGGATTTTTCCTGCGCATCAATGTGATATTTCCATCTCCATCGAGATCATCATACTTGTCTTCATTCACCAAACCATCACCATCATTATCAACTGGTTTCAAACCTGAACGAGGTGAGCTGGCGGTATTGGGTTGATGTATGTAGCTGTCGCGCCCATCAGGATTAATAGTAGGTACAATGTAGAACACCTTGTCTTCCAATAGTTCCTGTATGAATTTGGTATCAGCAAATGATTCAGTTAGGTACCATGCAGTATACAAAGCAAATTCCGAACCCTGTATCTCGTTCGAGTGAATATTGCCATCGATATACATACCGGGTTTCCGGCTGGGATCCCCACCTTTCTTATAATCGGTAATGGTAAGCAGCCAGAGATCGCGACCCTCATATGATTTACCAATGGTTTCAAATTTGGCAAGGTTCGGATAAGCAGCAGCGATCTTTTTACAGATCTCGCCCAATCCCGCATGGTCGTAATACTTGTTCCAGGTTACAGCTACTTTGGGATTAACCGGTGAGCCCGCAGCTTTGAACATCTGTTCGGGTGTTTGCGCAAGGGCTGCAGAACTTATCGCGAGAGCAGCAATGGCGGTAATTATATTGCGTTTCATAATTCTTTGTTTAGAGGGTTAGAGTGTTACGTCTACATTTTTTACACCTGCAGTAGGACAGCCAACTTCGATTGTCACTTTGCCCGTGCCTTTGATCAGCCAGCTGAATGATTGTGAGCCTGAAGCATCCATTGAATTCAGCAGAACGATCTTTCTTCCGCCTACTATTTCCTGCTTATCCGTTTTCACGGCCACTTTCAGTTTCTTTAAAAAATAACTGCGTTCGCCGAGTTTGCTATGTGTTGCCATTCCACCCTTATTGATCACATCTACACTCACACGTGTTAAACCGCTGCTTAATTTTTCTGTTTTCAGGTTCACGAGATCAATCTCCGGTTGTTGTGCCGCAAGTTTTACCAGGAAGTCTGTATGTTTCTTTACGATGTCGGCCACCATTTTATACGGTGGATTGATAAGTACAAAAGGATCCAATCCACCCACTTCTACTTTTTGATTGGGGTAATCAGGATGCTGTACTACTTTCCAATCTGTGAATGTATTGGTGATGCCCTGCTGCGCCGCCCAACGTAAATAATTGGCCGCAGGATCTTCTACGGTAAATGCTTTTTCTTTTTTAGCCGTATCCGGTTTTGCTTTCGGAACCCACCAACCGGGTGTACTGTAACTGTAGCGCCCATAATGGAAATAGCCCCATGATAGGATATCGCCACCGGCTGATGATGCCCTTGGTGCGTCTTTAGTGCCGGTAACTTTGTTATACAATTCGCTCACGGTGGCATTCATCCTGGCATCGGGTTCAAGATAACCCGCGAGTATCTTTTCTCTAGCCGCTATGGCATTGTAAGTAACAGGTGTTGACAGATTATTGTTGCTGCCAAAACTCACCACAGCATAGACATTGAACGCGTCGAATAAAAAATCGAGTAAAGCACGGTTCTCTTTCTCACCGGCAGGAAAATCACCGGCGCCGGGTGCAAATGTGTTGTGGCGGTAAGTGAAATTCTTATTGAAAGCAATCCCGCCTTCGCCATCTTCGTTCAGGTTGCCGTCTTTGTCGTTGTCTATTCCTTCGGTGAGTAATAGATATTTTCCTTTCTCAACTTTGGTTGGATCGGCTTTGATCAATATACGCGCATCATCGGGATGTAATTTATAATCACCCAACTGCGATTCAACGCGCATCATGGTGATCTTTCCGTTACCGTCGAGATCATCAAAACCATCTTCATTCAGTTTACCATCACGGTCATCATCGGTTTCAGTGGCATTTCCGTTGCGTTCGTATTTCAGTTTTGAGAAATATTGCTCCATAGCATCGGGACTCATGTTCGGGAAAACATAGTAGGTTGTTTTATCGAGGCGGTTCTTGATGCTGTCGGTGTTGCTGCCTTTCAGCAGGTTCTCAGCAAAACCGATGGCCATTTCTGTGCCTAATAAATGCGTTCCTTCTGTTCCACCCACCACCGCAATAGCAGGTTTAGAGTCTGTTTTACCCGAACCAATGGTGAGTAACCAGATGTCTTTACCGCCATTGGTTTTGGCGATGGATTTCAGGGAGGTTAAGGTGGGGTACGCTTTCGTAAGCGCATTCAACCGGTTGGTTTGTTCTGCATAGTTGCTGTAGTCCTGCGCCGATACGGCGGCAGCGGACAACCATAGGAACAGGGTTGCGAAAAGAGATCGTCTCATGAAGCAGGTTTTAGGTTTTAAAGCTAAGAGATTAAGAGGAAAAGAGATAAAAGAAGGAATAATAATTCTGAGAGTACTTTTTGGATAAATTTTGTGATTGCAGGAGAGCTCAGGTTCGAGATTTTTAATGGCACACGGATGACGCGGATTAGGCAGATATAAACGGATAAATCCGCGTTGATCAGTTTAATCCGCGTCATCCGCGTGCCATTTTCTCTTTCCACTCTTTTATCCTCTTAGCCTAAATTTGCACCCATGACAGAAACGGAGAAAACAGAAATGTTCCGCAACCGCCTGGTAAAGGTTTATAAACACCGAAGCAAACTCGCCAAACGACAGCAGGTATCATGTTACCGTGTGTATGATCATGACCTGACCGAGTTCCCGCTTTGTATTGAATTGTATGAAGACAAAATATACCTAGCCGAATACCTGCGCAGGCATGGAATGGAAGATGAAGAACATGATGCCTGGCTCGAACAATGTATTGCGGTGATCAGTGAAGTAACGGGCGTGACGGCGGATCTTATTTATGTAAGACAACGCAAACGGATGTCGCACCGGGAGGATCAATATGAGAAGATGGATACGAAGCAGGAATTTTTTACCGTGTTGGAAAACGGGCATAAATTCCTTGTAAACCTCACAGATTACTTAGATACCGGTCTGTTCCTCGATCATCGTATCACAAGAAAAATGGTGCAGGAATTATGTAAGGATAAGCGCGTGTTGAACCTGTTTTGTTATACGGGTTCGTTCTCTGTGTATGCGGCTTTGGGGGGTGCAACTTCAGTTACCTCTGTGGATCTTTCCAAAACCTATCTCAATTGGGGAGAAGATAATTTTGTGATCAATCATTTAAAAGACAACGAGAAATACCCTTTTGTGCATGCAGATGTGATGCAATACCTGAAAACCCTGAAGCCCGATAGTTTTGACCTTGTGATACTCGACCCACCGACTTTCAGCAACAGCAAGCGCATGAAAGATTTTCTTGATATCCAGCGCGATCATGTTGAACTGATCAATGATACATTGGCGGCGTTATCAAAAGATGGCATTATTTACTTTAGCACCAACTTTTCAAAATTCGTGATGGAGAATGAATTGATACATGCAACAGAAATAAAAGACATTACGAAAGCAACAACGCCATTTGATTTTGAGGGAAAATTGAAGAGATGGTGTTACAGGATTGTGAAGTGAGAGAGTGAATAGTCAATGGTCAATAGTCAATAGAGATTATCGGGTTTTATTGACCACTGACTATTGACTATTCACTATTGGCCATTGACCATTCACCTTATCGAAAAGCTATCAATCAAATAATCCCTCGAACTAAACCAGTTCTTATATTGATAATGTACGCTATATCCCAACGCAATAGTATCCGATACATAGTAAATTCTTAAGTAATACATTTTGTCTTTACTCCCGCTCGCCCATTTGTCTGCTCCATTCACGTTGGCTTCGGGAAGCGGGTCGCCGAGATAGCCGTGAACGATCTCCCTTGTTTGCCGCAGCGGGATCATTTTCCATTTTTGCGGGATGGTGAAAGCGGCAGTTTTGGGAACCACAAAATCAAAAATAAGGAACTTCAATCCTACCATAATCACCAGGATAACGATGAGAACAGCAGTTTTTCTATTGATGCCTTTTTTTATTGCTGCTTCCATTACATTGGGCGGAACGGACATTTAATAGTAATTAGCTTATTGTATAAAGCGATGAACTCAATAAAACATTCTTTTAAAGTATGATTTTCCCTTTATCCGGAAATTCATTTTTGAAACCCGTAATCCCTTTCCACTTTGCAGATGCGCGTTTTGTAATTTGCATACCACGCTTCCCTGCCCATTTTTTGTGCGAACAGGTGCTCGGTATTTTTCTTCCAGTCGCGGATGGCTTCCAGGCTTTCCCAGTAAGAAACGGTGATGCCTAATCCATCCCTTGCCGATTCAAACCCTAGGTAACCGGGTTGCTGGCTTGCGAGTTCTACCATGCGTTCGGCCATTTCGCCGTAGCCATCTTTTACATCCGTTCTTTCGGAGGTAAAGATCACGGCGTAATAAGGAGGTTGCGGGGTTGTTGCGATCATAGCCTTAATTTGAAAATTTGGGAATTTGAAAATTTGAAAATTGAAAACAACCGCGGCCTATATTTTCAAATTGCCACATTTTCAAATTTTCAAATTGTGTCATAGCCTTTCCAGTTCTTTTTTAGTGAATTCGTTTTGCGTATTTCCTGTATTCAACGTGCCGGCCGATTCAAACAACATCACCCATACTTCTTCGGTTGAATTGGGCCTGTGTTCAACACCTTTGGGAACGATCAGAAAATCACCGGTATTCAGTTCAATGTTTTTATCGCGCAGTTCCATCCTGAATGAACCTTTTACAACATAAAATAATTCATCCTCGTTTTCATGATGATGCCAGGTAAACGGTCCCTGGAATTTTACCAGCTTTACATGCTGGCCATTCAATTCGCCAACGATAGCAGGGCTCCAGTGTGCTGTTACCTGTTGAAATTTCTCAAGTAGATTTACTTTATTCATAAAACCTGAATTTGAAAATTTGAAAATGTGGCAATTTGAAAATTAGAATTTCCGAAAATTTTGGAAATCTCATTATGGCAACGACCATTTTCAAATTTTCAAATTTTCAAATTGACTATATTCTATAAGAAACTGCTCATGCAATTTAATCACCTGCGGTATTAAAAGATGCTGGTCATCATTCACAATCACAAAATCGCATAAACGCATTTTGATCTCTTCCTGGATCTGGCGGTTCATTCTTGCCAACACTTCATCACGCGTAACCCCATCCCTATCCATTACCCGTTTGATGCGCAGGTGTTGAGGTGCGTATACGCCTATCATGTAATCAAAACCAATGGCAGAACCTGCTTCAAAAAATAATGCGGCTTCTTTAATGGTATACGGGGCGTTTTGTTTGGCGGCCCATTCTTCCGCAGCCGAAATAGTAAAGGGATGCACCAGCGAATTGAGCAGTTCTAGTTGAAAGGGATCATTGAATACGATATTGGCGAGGTATTTCTTATCCAGTTTTCCACCAGGATAAACAGCTTCCCCGAATTTTTCCCTGATGCCCGCCTGTAGCTCTGGGTTGGTTTGCATCACTTCCTTTGCCGCATGGTCAGCATCAAACACGGGGATGCCCAACACTTTAAAAATGCCTGAAACCATGCTTTTACCGCTCCCGATGCCGCCGGTGATGCCGATTCTGAGTGACATGAGAAATATGAAAATTTGAGTAGGAAAGATACGCGTCATTTTGATGGGAGAGAAACGAACAATAAGAAATCTCATTCTTGCCACATAATACACAGATCAACACAGAATGGTCTGTGAAAATCTGTGTACTCTGTGGCAAAAAAAAACCGGTCGAGACATCGACCGGTTTCACTATTATTGTCAGTACTATTTCTTCTCCACCGCCACTTTATTAACATTAGCAGTCCACTCCATACTGATAGAAGACCTTTCGATCTTGATATAGCTGCCGGGGCTCACTTCTAATTGCAGGGTATTGTCTTCATTGATCTTGTTGATGGTTCCATGGATACCGGCAATGGTAACCACTTTATCACCTTTCTGCATATTATCAACAAACTTCTTCTGCTCCTTTGCTTTTTTAGCCTGCGGGCGGATCATAAATAACCAGAATACAAGGATGATACCACCCATCAGAACCAACTGTACCATTCCGCCACCGCCGCCGGCGCTTTGTAATAAAACGAAATTCAATTTTGACATTACGATTGTTTTAATTATTAACTATTAACTATTAATTTTTAACTGTTCCCTCTTTCACAAGGCCCGTAAAGATAAGCGTCTGCCTTGTCTTATTCTTTGTATTTGTTGTGACAAAGATAGATTTTCTCACTTCACCGGTCTGCGACTTATTGGTGTCGAAAGCGCCTGTCACTTCTCCTTCCCCACCCGGCGCCACTGCACCCTTGGTATAATCCGGTATGGTGCAACCGCAAGCCGCCCGTACACTCGCAAGGATCAAAGGTTGCGTGCCGGTATTGCGAAATCGAAAAGTAACATTCACCTGTTCGCCTTTGTTCACCGCTCCAAAACTGACCACCGTATCCATCCATTGAACAGTGGTGTACTTAGCGGTGTCGCCCATCAGTTTTGCATCAGCTTCCGAAACGGCATCAACCCTTTCACATGAAAACCACAGGATGCTGCTGAGTGCAGCCACAATTACCACTCGCTTCATAAATTATGCTTTGTTCTTAAAACTGATCTTCTGAATCTTACCGCCTTCCATAAATTCTTTATGAATATTATCCAGGATGCCGTTTACAAACTGCCCGCTTTGTGGCGTGCTGTAATCTTTGGCGAGATCAATGTATTCGTTGATAGTTACTTTGGTTGGGATCGTTTCAAAATACAGTAATTCACAAACGCCCATGCGCATCAGCACCATATCCAGAACGGCAATACGATCGGAGTCCCAGTTCTTTAATTTGGGTTTGATAAGTTCCATACAATACTCTTTCTTATCAAGGGTAGTGCTAAGCAATGTCCTGGCAAATTCCCATTTTTCGGGACTGAGCATTTCCTGCAGGTTATAACTGCCGGGTTTCTGGATATAATTCAGCATCAACTGGTCCATCATATCCGCATCGTCATCCCAGTTATTAAACAATTCTTCAAGGTGATTGATAAAAGATTCGTTAGGTAGCATCAGTTGCACAAAGATCAGTTTGATGATCTCTTTTTCTTTTGCTTTCTCGCGGCTTTGGAGGGTGATGTACTCCTTGTATTTATCTGTTTCCGTTAATTCCGCGTAAATCTTTTTCACCAGTTCTTTGTCGATCAGTTTCTGCGGCTGGTCAATCTCGATAGCTTTCTTAAAAGAAGGGTTTTCAAGGATCTGCCAAAGGAACTCATTGCCTGCGATCTTGATATTTACATTCAGATCCTCTTCAGACGGAAGGTTGCGGGAAGCTCTTTTCTGTGCGCTGATCTCTGCATAGCGGGCCACTTCGGTTAAAAAATAGAGCAGGTAAACAAATAATTCCCTGCTTTTATCTAATTGTTTCTGTAATTCCTCAACTGGCTTTTTAAATGCCACCTGTGTGTCGGCTGCTTCTATCATGTATAGCAACTGCATCACTTTCACACGAATATTTCTTCTACTGATCATCTGGTAAGAACTTATTTGGGAGCGGCAAAGATATTGGTTTCGGGGTGCGGTGCAAAATGAAAATGCAGCTTTGAGCTGTGAGCCCTGAGCTTCGAGCGAGCTTGCTTCTGGCTCATAGCTCGTAGCTCACGGCTCAAAGCTGTACCAAAAAAATACCCGTCTGTGAACAGACGGGTCTCAACCTTGATACAACCTTGCTTAAAAAGCGTTTTCATATTGTAAAATAACGCGGATAACCCACTTGTAAACAGGCCCGTATATAAATACGATGGCTCTTCAAAAAAGGTTTTTAAAAAAGACTTTTTTTTCAAATTATATTTTTTAGCAGAAAAAATCCATCTGCATTCATCTGTCGTAACTGGTTGTGTAAACCACATAATCATTTTACTAAAGACCATTTTATGAAAAACAAAAAGATCTTACTGGCCATACTGGGTATCGGCCTTGTAACAGCGGGTATTGTTATTGCAGCGGACCATGCCGACACGCCTGCTTTGACCGGCAAAACAACAGACATCACGGATGTGTATGCATTCCAGGGACAAACATCAAGCAACATGGTATT
Source organism: Bacteroidota bacterium (assembly GCA_040388705.1). Classification (GTDB taxonomy): domain Bacteria; phylum Bacteroidota; class Bacteroidia; order Chitinophagales; family Chitinophagaceae; genus Sediminibacterium. Next base: position 191,947 of record JAZKBI010000006.1, read on the forward strand.
CGTGATCAATACACAGGGATTGCTTACACCCGGCGCCACGGCAACCGCTTCTTTCGACAACAACACGATGATCGAACTGAACATCGATAACAACGCAGATAATGTTGAGGACCTGGTTGTACAATGCGTATTTAACAATGGAACCATGTATGTATATGGCCCCATCAAGCCAACCGCCACCGGATCAAAAAGTGTGGTGGAAGGAAACGCATCAGTAAGCGTTGCCGTAACAGCTTACGGACAAAGCGCAGTGATCGGTTCACAAAATGGTTTTATGGCTTTTGCAGGGCCAAGGGATGATCCATTCTTCTTTGACCTTGACCGATACAAAAAGATCATCGCAGGAACGGCCACTTCATTCAACAATCCAGGTACAGATACTTTTAAAGGGACCAATGTGATGAGCATTGTTGTTGAGTTCCCCAAATCAATGCTCGGCGCTACCACAGGTAAAGTGAATGTATGGGCCGAAGCAAAAAGAAAGATCTGATTAACTTATTATCAACCAGTATAAATCATTAATTATGAAAAAGTATAGCAATATCATTAAATCAACTGCCGCCATACTCGTGATCGTTGTTACATTCGGCGCATGTAAAAAAGATACTGTAACCGTGAACCCGTTTGCCGGCGTTACTTACCAGACAGAGGACCAGATGGCGCGTCCCGCTATCAATACCGTATTCAATGTATCGGGAACAGATAAAGATGCATTCAATACAGCCTTGCCATCAGCCATGGGTGCGGCTTTCCAATCTAAGTTCCAGTCACGGTTATTGGCATTGAATCCCGGATACACCACCAATGCATTAGGTTTCACCGCCTCTGCTTTTACAGGTGTATTGGCGACAGATGTGTTGACCGTTTCAACTACCGGCACCACTACTTTCTTTGATGGCACAAATGTGTTGACGGGAAGGGCCCTGGCTGATGATGTGATCGATACAGAACTACTCCTGATCTTCGGAGGATCTGCCGGAACATCGAACCCCGGTTTAACTTCTGATAAAGTTGCAGCTAACGATAAAGCATTTTTAACCAGTTTCCCCTACCTCGCAACACCCTGGTAAGATCAAACAATCACACCCCCCAACCCCCTAACGCTTGCGCTAAAGCTTCAGCGTCGGCGCAAAGGGGGAGTTAGTACCAATTCCTCAACAAGAAATGCAGGCGAATATGAGATTTCAATTCTTGTTAAGAAACGATACCTGCTCCTTCTTTAGGCGGTTGGGGGTTATTGTTTTGCTACTCAATCTGTTTTCTTTTGTGCATGCGCAGCAAACACTGCAAGGCAAAGTGATAGACGCAGCGAGCCGACAACCGATCGAAGCTGCGTCTGTATCCGGGGTCAAAGCCTGGGCCAGTTCTTTTACGGACCAGTATGGAAATTTTACCATTCAAATGACGGGACGTACGGACAGCATTAAGGTATCTTCTGTCGGATACAAAACAATGGCAGTTTCGATTGATACGAAAGGAGAATTAAAGATAGAATTGCAAAGGGATATCGTAAACCTGCAGGATGTTGTAGTGCTGCAGAGTAATCATGCATCAAAATTCAGCACGCTTGCGAAAATAGATCTCGACCTGAAACCCGTCCGCAATACGCAGGAACTCCTGCGCGTTGTACCGGGACTGTTCGTTGCGCAACATGCAGGCGGGGGTAAGGCGGAGCAGATATTTTTACGTGGATTTGATTGTGATCATGGCACGGACATACAGGTTAGCGTGGATGGATTACCTGTAAATATGGTTTCACATGCACACGGACAAGGTTATGCAGATGCCCATTTTATCATTCCCGAAACCATTAATAATATTGATTTTGGCGCCGGGCCTTACTATGCGCAGCATGGGGATCTTAATACTGCGGGTTATGTTTCTTTTACCACTTCCAGCAATATCGCCGATAGCAGGATACAGGTAGAAGCCGGTCGCTATAATACTTTCAGAACTTTGGCAATGCTTGACCTCTTGAAACAAAACAAGGATAGACAAAGCGCTTATATCGCTGCCGAATTTTATGGAACGGATGGACCAACCATCAATAAACAGCATTTTACACGGTACAATGTTTTCGGAAAATATAATGTATCGATCACGGACCGTACACAATTCACCGGTTCGTTATCCGCTTTCAAAAGTAAATGGGATGCATCCGGACAAATTCCTGAAAGGGCTGTTGAAAATGGAACGATAAACAGGTTCGGATCCATTGATCCTTCAGAAGGCGGTAACACAGAAAGATACAATGCCAACCTGCAACTCGCGCATCATTTCAATAACAATACTGAATGGGAAACGCAAGCATATTTCAGCAGGTATGTTTTTAATTTATATTCCAATTTTACTTTTTACCTCAACGATCCTGTCAATGGCGATGAGATCAACCAGGCGGAGAAACGCAATGTGTATGGATTCGCTTCAAAAATATCTACCAGACATAATATGGGTAACTGGACACTAAATTCAGTTTATGGAACGGGAATCAGGTACGATGCTACCAGCAACAGTCAATTGGCACACACCGTCAAAAGGGTATTTATCGATAATGTAAAATTGGGATACATCAACGAATACAACAGTTTTGTTTTTATGCAACAACGGGCCGCTAAAGGAAAATGGTTCATTGACGCAGGTATCCGTTTAGATTATTTACATTTCAATTATCTCGATAAATTAACTGTATCACAACAACCATCGCAAGGCAAGGCTATCATCAGCCCGAAACTGAATATACAGTACACTGTTAACCGCGACCTGCAATTGTATGTGAAAGCCGGCAAAGGATTTCATTCCAATGATGCACGTGTGGTAACGGCGAACCAGGGCAAAGAAATATTACCTGCCGCATATGGCGGCGATATTGGGTTGATCGTAAAACCTACATCAAAATTATTACTGAATTTTGCGGCGTGGTATCTCTACCTGGACCAGGAATTTGTTTATGTTGGTGACGACGGAAACATTGAACCCAGCGGAAGAACAAGACGTGAAGGAATTGACATAATCGCCCGTTACCAGTTAAACGACCATTTGTTTGCGAGTGTAAATTTGAACCTGACCAGGCCGCGATCGATTGATGAGCCCAAGCGGCAAAACTATATTCCCCTCGCCCCTACCATCAGCAGCACGGGTGGCATTTTCTATAAAGTGAAATATGGATTTAATGGCAGTTTGAGTTACCGCTATATCCAAAACCGTCCTGCCAACGAGGACAATTCGATCGTTGCCAAAGGATATTTTGTAGCGGATGCTTCTTTCAATTATACAGGACCCAAATACGAGATCGGTGTTGCAATAGAAAATCTATTCAATACCAAGTGGAACGAGGCGCAGTTTGCAACGGAATCGAGGTTGTTGAATGAGCCAATGCCAGTAACAGAATTGAATTTTACCCCGGGTACCCCATTCTTTGCAAGAATTAAATTAGCGGTATTCTTTTAATAGATAAAATAGCACGCGGATGACACGGAAAAAGACGGATTTGTACGGATAGATCAGCGATAATCCGTCTTTTTTTTCGCGCCATCCGCGTGCCATTCTTCCATATTTTCACATGATCAACAACGGCTCATGCATCACAAAAAAAATTCAGTAAGATTAATCGCAGGATGGTTGTTGTTCGGATTGTCTGTATCACTTCCTGCCATGGCGCATGTTGCTGTGAGGGAACTGGATAATCTCAGTAAAGCAGATGCTGCGATCGTCTACCTCGTATTGGGGTTCAAACATATACTACCACTGGGATTTGATCATATATTATTTGTTCTCAGCTTGTTTTTATTGAGCCCAAAACTCAAACCGATCATCTGGCAGTCCACTGCCTTTACAGTGGCGCATTCCGTTACACTTTGTCTTGCTGCATACAATGTGATCAACCCTCCTACCCGGATCATTGAGCCGCTGATCGCATTATCGATCTTGTATGTTGCGTTGGAAAATATCTATTCACCGCGTTTGAAAGCATCACGCATCGGTATTGTGTTTTTATTCGGCCTGGTTCATGGGTTAGGTTTTGCGGGAGCACTTGCAGAAATGGGATTGCCAAAGAATGCCTATTTCACTTCACTCATCATGTTCAATGTAGGTGTTGAACTGGGACAGCTCACGGTTATATTATTGGCTTATTTTTTATTGGCGAAATGGTTTGCTGGTAAGCCTTATTACCGCTCAAGAGTAGTGATACCACTGTCGATAATTATCGTTTTAATAGCGGGATTCTGGACGATACAGAGGATATTTTTCGTATAGATTGTTGTAAGCGTGCTGAGGAACCGATGTTTAAACATTTCGCTAAGAGAAGACAAGAGAAAAAGAGTAGAAAGAGACACATCTCCTTAACTCTTTTTCTCTTGTTCTCTCTTAGCGAAACAATTGCATTTTCAGCTTCACAACAATTCTTTCAGATCTCTTTGCTTCGCAGGAGAAAGATCATACAGGTTTCTGTTAGCGGCCTTAAAGAATTCGGCCGCATTGTAATTCTTACCCATCTCTTTCATCATCTTACCCATCCAATACAATTCCAGGGCCTCCAGCGGTTTACCGGAAACATGTGCTTTATAAATTTCCATCGCCTTTTCATCCTGACCAGACTTGTGCAGGCTCCACACCAGCCATGCATAGGTTTGCGGTGTGGCCCGGTTGCTGATCTCCTTCTCTGCTATGGTCAATGCTTTTGCCGGTGATCTCAATATGCCGGAGTACAATTCAACAAGGTATTTATGATACATGCCACCATATACATCGGAGGATGCCTTATTGGCGAATGTTTCTGCCAATTGTTTCTGGGAAACGGTATCTGATTTCTGCTCAGCAATCCACTCCATATTATAAACTGCATCCGGCAATTGATTTTTTGCTGCGATGAACCCGAATATTTTTTGTGCCGCGGCTGTATTATTGTCTTTCATCAATGCAATTCGCCCAAGCCCCATCAGGCTATGACGATCGGAAGCATCCAGTTTAAGATTGGCCATGTATAACGCATTCGCTTTTTGCAACTCGCCTTCATGCATATAAAGATCGGCCACATTGGATAGAGCGGTTTGCTTTAACAATACACTGTTGCCGGCCCATTCTGCTGCTTTCATCATATAGAATATGGCGCTGTCGGTTTCATTCTGCAAGTGTTTCCATTTCGAGAGCCGGAAGAAATAGCCATATTCATTGGAAGCCGCACAACGGCGCAATGCCTGCTCAGCAAAAAGGTAAGAACCCAGTTCAAACTGTGTATCAAAATACATCAGCATAGAAGTATATTTCTCACCGCCAATAACCATTGCTTTCTGTACATATTCATCCGCTTCTTTGAACCGGTGACGGGTAATATTAAGTGTGGCAAGGGAACGGAATATGCCTGCCTCTTTTTCTTTATAAGCTTCGTTCAACGAATGAAGTATCGAGTCAGCCTCGATAAGATCCGCCATATCTCCATACAAATGGAACCGCTGTACCAATCCACCTGCATAACGTGATAACGCCGTATAGCCCGACATGGAATCCTGCCTTTTTTTCCAGAATTGCAGGTCAGCATTTACGAGTTTTTCCAGGGGCGATGGCTGGTAATGGGCCACCAGGCTATCTGTAAAACGGGTATCGACCACCGGTTTGCCTGGCCGCTTACAGGAAAGGGTGGCCAGGAACAGGATCAGGGTAAAAAAAGCAAGGTTCCGCATAGCGTCATTTTCGATATTTACGGCAAACAGGGAGTTATAGATTGATAATTAGGATATAATCTGGAGTTCCCACGACAAAAAATTGGTGCAATTTTGACACAGCAGTTTCAGAAACTTCCCGCATCTTTGCCGCCCCTGACAGTTTTTTGTGAGGTGCGGGGCGGATTTGAACCGGGTTTGCTGAAAATTTGACCTGAATCCGCGAATGGCACAATAATCGATGAACTGGCAGAGTATTAATCACATCAATCAATTAAAAACCTATAACGATGGCAAAAAAACTCAACGTTACTCCTCTCCATGACAGGGTAATTGTTAAGGCTGACGCTGCTGAAGAGAAAACTGCAGGCGGAATCATTATCCCTGACACCGCAAAAGAAAAACCACAAAGAGGCACAGTAGTTGCTGCCGGAACCGGTAAAAAAGACGAGCCCGTAACTGTAAAAGTTGGCGACACCGTATTGTATGGCAAATATGCAGGCACCGAGATCACGATCGATGGCCAGGACCTCCTGATCATGCGTGAAAGCGACATCCTGGCAATTATCTAATTTGAAAATTTGAAAATGTGCTAATGATTCTTTCGTAAGCATGTTTCAATTTTCAAATTCTCAAATTCTCAAATTTTCAAATTAAATAAGATGGCTAAACAAATTTTCTTCGATATCGAAGCAAGAAATAAAATGAAAAAAGGCGTTGACACCTTAGCCAACGCTGTTAAAGTAACCCTCGGACCTAAAGGCCGTAACGTGGTTATTGAAAAGAAATTCGGCGCACCACAGGTTACTAAAGATGGTGTTACCGTAGCAAAAGAAATTGAACTGGAAGACCCGATCGAGAACATGGGCGCGCAGATGGTGAAAGAAGTGGCTTCTAAAACTGCAGATATTGCAGGTGATGGTACCACTACTGCTACCGTTTTAGCACAAAGCATCATCAGCGAAGGTTTGAAGAACGTTGCTGCCGGCGCTAACCCGATGGATCTGAAACGTGGTATTGACAAGGCGGTTGTTAAAGTGATCGAGAGCCTAAAGGCGCAATCACAAACCATTGGTAACGATACCAAGAAAATTGAGCAGGTTGCTACCATTTCTGCGAACAGCGATAATGAGATCGGCAAACTGATCGCATTGGCAATGGGTAAAGTGGGTAAAGAAGGTGTGATCACTGTTGAAGAAGCAAAAGGAACCGATACTACAGTTGATGTGGTAGAAGGTATGCAATTCGACCGCGGATACATCTCTCCATATTTCGTTACCAATAGCGAAAAAATGGAAGTGGAACTGCAGAACCCATACATCCTGATCTACGACAAGAAGATCAGCGCGATGAAAGACATTCTTCATATCCTGGAGAAAGTAGCACAAAGCGGCCGTCCATTGGTGATCATTGCTGAAGACCTGGAAGGTGAAGCATTGGCAACACTGGTTGTAAACAAATTACGTGGTACCCTGAAAGTGGCTGCTGTAAAAGCACCGGGTTTTGGCGACCGCAGAAAAGAAATGCTTACTGATATCGCGATCCTGACTGCAGGTACCGTGGTAAGCGAAGAACAAGGTTTCAAATTGGAGAATGCTGACCTTTCTTATTTAGGACAGGCAACTTCTATCACAATCGATAAAGACAACACAATTGTAGTTGGCGGTAAAGGCAAGAAAGCTGATATCGTTGCACGTGTTAACCAGATCAAAGCACAGGTAGAAAATACCACTTCTGATTACGACCGTGAAAAATTACAGGAGCGCCTCGCTAAATTAAGCGGTGGTGTGGCAGTTCTGTACGTAGGTGCGGCAACTGAGGTTGAAATGAAAGAAAAGAAAGACCGTGTTGACGATGCATTGCACGCAACAAGGGCCGCAGTTGAAGAAGGTATCGTACCAGGCGGTGGTGTAGCTTATATCCGCGCGGTAGCAAGCCTCGACAAACTGAAAGGTGCTAACGAAGACGAAACAACAGGTATCGCAATCGTGAAAAGAGCGATCGAAGAACCACTTCGCCAGATCGTGATCAACAGCGGTATCGAAGGATCTATCGTTGTGCAGAAAGTAAAAGAAGGTAAAGCTGATTACGGTTTCAATGCCCGTACAGAAGTGTATGAGAACCTGTTTAAAGCAGGTGTAATTGACCCTACTAAAGTTACCCGTGTAGCATTGGAAAATGCTGCTTCTATCGCTGCAATGTTGCTTACAACAGAGTGTGTGATCGCCGACAAACCAAAAGCAGAAGCGCCGCATTCACATGGTGCACCTGATATGGGTGGAATGGGTGGATACTAGTAGTAACCGTTTACATATTATAGATCCCTGCCTTGTAAGAGGCGGGGATTTTTTTTGCCTCGGTCGGGACGCTAAAGCGGCCTGAGTGTTAACAACACGAATTACACGAATTAAGACGAATTATTGCCGACGTGTATTTATATGATCCAGATGCTTCTTCAATTCGTGTAATTCGTCCCTCTAATTCGTGTTATATAATTCGTGTAACATAAATTCCTTGCTCAACATTCAATATTCTTTCCACACCTCCTGCATCCCCTTCACAATCATGTACTGCGCAACACCATACGGGATCACGGTTAACACATAGAACTTACTATCGCCGCCAAAACGAAACAGGTTGGCGGCAAGCAACATATTCTGTATCATGAATATGATAGCGCCTGGCATGAGCCAATGCTTTGCCGTTTTTTTATAAGACTCACTATTGATAAGGCTTACAGCCAGCGAGATCATCACGCATAACGTGCAGATATAAAGGATCAACGGCATTTTATAATCACCCAGGTTGTTATCACCGAGAAACCTGATAAAAAACCAGGCGATGATAACAAGTATTGCGCTACTCGCTAAAAAAAGCCATGGTCTTCGATACATTTTCCTGTCCATACTGAAAAAAGAAATACTGTAGCAGGTATTCATCAGCATAAACGCCACCAGGCTGCTGATGAAGAATATTTCGTTGTTGATAACGATCTGTAACACATCTCCCAAAAAAGCAAGAAAGAGCCCGATAAAAAAGATCAGTTTACCAAACGGCTTGCCGATATTATTGTCTTTGAGGAACAGGTATAATAATAAGATCGGAACAAGTAACGGCTCCGCGAGCACAACATATCTCGGAATAAAATAAAGAAACCCCGCGCTGAGCAACAGAACAAACCAGTAGATGACCAGGATTCTTTTATGCAGGAATTCTTCCATAGATATTGAGAGGAAACAAGGTGGTTTTCCTTAATGAAAGTTAGCTCGAATAACGAATATGATACAACACGAATTACACGAATTAAAACGAATTATTGCCAATGTGTTGCGTCCACCGCCTATTTATATAATCCAGCTGCTTCAATTTGTGTAATTCGTTCCTCTAATTCGTGTTATATAATTCGTGTCACTAAGCATACGCTTTCAATATCCCTTTCACCATCAAATATTGCGCAGTACCATAAGTTGCCATCACAGCGATATACACATCTTTATCGCTTCCCCAATGAAAACGGTTAAAGGCAACAAGGATATTCTCTATCATAAATATCAAAGCGCCGGGAACAAGATAATAGAGTGCCACTTTCCTGTATTGTTCTTTCAACGCCACGTTAACCGCAAACGCAATCATCAGGGATAAGCTGAAGAGGTACACCATCACCGGCATGCGGTAGTCACCCATTTCTTCTTCAAGAAAACGATAGATCACAAAACCCAGGGTTAAAAGCAGGGCCATTGTAATGAGGAATGGCAGGATATTCCTGAGATTCGGTTTATGAAGGCATACAAAAGAAAGACTGTAAAAAAGATTCATCAGCAGAAAAGCGATCATACCGCTGAGGAAGAATGTATCATTGATCAGGATAAGCAATACATCGCCAAAAAAAGCAAGAAACAGGCCGATATAAAACATGGCCTTGCCTATCGGCCTGCCGATATTTCCATCCTTTAGTAAAAGATAGGTTAGCAGCAAAGGCACCAGCAGCGGTTTGGTTACCGCCCGGTAAGGCGAAACATAGAACTGGAAAACGCAATGCACCAGCAATACGATCCAATAAATTGTCAATATCCGTTTGTTCAGTGCTTGCTCCATGGTGATCTCAATTATCTAAACCCGTTCTATAGTTTTATTGTATCCTTATTTAGTTGGAAGCTCCGGCACTTTCGCGAATCCTCTCACAAGACAATATTGCGCCGCTCCATAGCTAAGCATCACGGCTATATCAACCAATGGCTCATGCCATAGAAATTTATTCATCGCCAGTGCGGCATCTGACAATACAAAAAAGGCCGCGCCGGGAATAAAACAACGCAAGGCAATATGTTTTACGGAACTGTTATTGGCCGAACGCGTTGCCAGCACCGCCATCAGGCTGATAATAAACATATAAAAAAGAATCGGCCATTGGAAACTGCCAAGATGCGGTTGCAATAGCCGGAATACAAAAGCCGACAAAGCTGCCAGGAGGAATATCGACACCAATACCAGGTTTCCATTCCCCTTTTGCTCTTTCTGTAACCGAAAAAAATAAACGCTATTACAAACATGTGTGCCGATAAATGCCAGCATCCCCAAAAGAAAAAAAGTCTCTCCAGACCGCGACAGCAACAGGTCGCCAGCAAACGAGAACAGTAACCCACAGTATACCAATGGCCCCGCTTTTTCACCGGCAAGAGCGAAAAGATATAGGATCAGTAAGGGAATAAGTAAAAATTTAGACAGGTTCCGTAAGTCATTCATTCCTAAATAAATGAACAGGCAATGAAGCAGCAGGATCAAAGCAAACAGGAATGGACCGTATTTTTTCATTGCAGCCACCAATGATCGTTTTGGTTAAGCGGGATGCCCCGTATTTCGAAAATACCTTTTTTACATGAGTTACATTCCTTTTTATTCACGACTGGCCGCTGCAATTATTTTGGATAGACTACTTTTGCGCAATGTTGAGTCAAGAAAATGAGGATTTCCTTGCTTCCTGGGAAAAGAACAGAGAAAAAGAAAAAACAAGCACCCGGCCTTTTTTGGTTGGCTTGTCTGTCGGTTTCACCATCGGTATCGCCATCATCCTGGTACTGGAAAGCGGCTGGTACACAAGGGCAAATATGGTAGCTAATTCGAGTTTCAATTCCGTGATCCTGCTGATCGCCATTTTGATCATCTCCTTCTTTATGGCCTTTTTCTACCGCAAATTCAGGTGGGAAATGCAGGAACAGAAGTTCCTGGAGCTGTTGGCGGCAAAAAATAAAAGCGAAAACAATGGGCCTAAGCAGCCTTAATACTCAAAAACAAGTCTATAAATAAAAAACTGTTCATGAAAAAAATCCTCGGTTCTGTTCTTGTGTTGTTTTTCTTATTGCTGAATTCATGTGGTAAAACCGATACCGGCTGTCAACCCGTTGCTGTTAGTTCTGAAAAATCTACTCTCGTAGCTTATTGCACGTTGAATAATATCACTTATACCGAGGACCCAAGCGGTTTATTGTACCAGATCATTACACCTGGTACCGGCGCCAATCCTACTACCGCCAATACCGTATCCGTAGTATATACAGGCAGATTGATGGATAACACCATATTTACCCAGGTTGCCAACTCACAGGATCTCCGCTTGAGCGATGTGATCGATGGCTGGAAGATCGGTATCGCCCTCCTGAAAAAAGGCGGCCATATCAAATTAGTGATCCCTTCTGCACTGGCTTATAGCTGCACAGGTCGCCTGCCTACTATTCCGGGCAACGCACCTTTGTTTTTTGATATCACACTGAATGATATTAAATAAATACCTCTTTTATACAACGTGAGAATGCCGGTAATTGTAACCGGCATTTTTGCTAAAACAGCAAACTCAGGAACGGATAGCAAATTTCATTCCCATTCCCCTATCTTTGCCGCTCTAAAAAAATTTGTAAACCGTTACTAATATGCAACTGAAAGGTTTAGTGCGATTTTTTGCGATTGCTTTGATACTTATCTGCCTGTATCAATTGTCATTCACCTGGTTTGTTAAGAACCATGAAAGTGCCCAGGAAACTAAAGCCGAGCAATGGCTGAAAAGATTCCCCACCCCTGAAACGAAATACCCCGGTAACAAAGAACTGCAGGCAGCTTATGCCGACAGCCTGGGCGACCTGAAGAAAGAAAGGTTGAAGCGTTTGCTGGACAGTACCAAAGACACGAAACTGGCTTTTGGATTGACCACTTACCGCAGTGCGAAAGAAAAAGAACTGATGCTGGGTCTTGACTTGCAGGGTGGTATGAGCGTGACAATGGAAGTTGGCCTGGATGGGTTGCTGAAATCATTGGCAAACTATACAAAGGAAGCACAGTTCAACAAAGCTTTGGCACAAGCTGTTGCTATCAAAGCCAATACCAGTGCCGATCTGATCTCATTGTTCAGGCAGGAACTGAAGAGCGTGAATCCGAACGCAAAACTGGCGCCTTATTTCGCATCACGCAGTAATGGTAAAGTAAAGATTGATGCAAGTGACGATGCAGTAGCAACCTACCTGCACGACCAGGCGAATATCGCTTTCAATACCACTTACCGTATCCTGCGCACGAGGATCGACCGTTTTGGTGTGGCATCTCCCAATATCAACCCAGATCCTGCCAAAGGATATATCAGTATTGAACTGGCGGGTGTAACTGATAAAGAAAGGGTACGTGCTTTCTTACAATCAACTGCTAACCTGCAGTTCTTTGAAGTATATACTTTTGAAAGTAAAGACATACAGAACGGTATCATTGCGGCTGATAAGGCTGTTGAAGATTACCTGAACGGAGCAAAAACTACGGATACTACCAAAAAAGCGATTGATACAACGAAAGTTAAAGCTGCGGCTGCAACCACTCCTGCTAAAAAAGACAGTGGCAAAACAGCTACTATCTCCGATATAGCGGGCAATGCAAAACCAGGTGCCAAAGTTGACTCTGCAAAAGCAAATGCCAATAAGAATCCTATCGCCAGGTTATTGCAGTTCACACAACCTTCTCAGCAGGATGGAAAAACATTTTTCCCTGCTGCGTTAGGATATATTGCTTCAAAAGACACAGGTACATTGAATGATTACCTGAGAATGGATTTAGTGAAAAACAAATTCCCTTCAAACCTCGTGTTCATGTACGGTAAAGCCGATCTGAATGATCCGAAACTGAAGGATATCCTGATGTTGTATGCCATCAAAACATTAGACAATGGCCAGGCTGAATTAGGTGGTGAAGGCATCAGTGCCTCACAGGATTTTGACGAAAGAGGACGTGTTGCTATCAAAATGAACATGGATAAAGCCGGTACGCTTGCATGGGCAAAAATGACCACCCGCAACGTAGGAAAACCGGTGGCTGTTGTACTTGATAATTTTGTGTACTCAGCGCCAAACGTAAACGAACCGATCACAACCGGTAACTCACAGATCGCCGGAAGCTATACAACCAAAGAAGCTCAGGATCTTGCAGAGATCTTAGAAAGTGGTAAACTCCCTGCTCCTGCTAAAATTATACAGGAACAGCAGGTAGGGCCAACGCTTGGTAAAGAATCCATCAAAGGTGGTGGTTTATCCTTCCTTATCGCTTTCATCGTGATCTTCGCTTTGATGCTGTTATACTTTAACACGGGTGGATGGGTTGCCAATATTGCCCTTATCCTTAACCTCTTGTTCACCATCGGTATCCTCAGTGCGCTTGGCTTTACGCTCACGGCGCCGGGTATTGCAGGTTTGGTATTGACAGTAGGTTTAGCAGTGGATACGAACGTAATTATCTTTGAGCGGATCAAGGAAGAGTTAACAAAAGGAAAGAGCTACCAGAATGCGGTGAATGATGGGTACAAGCGTTCCCTCTCTCCTGTTCTGGATGCGCACGTTACTACTTTATTAACTGCGATCATCCTTGCCTATTTCGGATTGGGTCCTGTACTCGGTTTTGCAACCACACAGATCATCGGTATCTTATTATCCTTGTTCTGCGGTATCCTTGTTTCAAGGTTGATCACAGACTGGTACATGAACAAGAACCGTCACTTTGAATATTTCACCGGTATTTCAAAAAGGATCTTCAAACACGCGTCTTTCAAATTCATTGAATACAGGAAGTATGCGTATATGTTGTCTGTGGTGATCTTTATCTTAGGTATCAGCACATTCTTCCGTGCAGATGCATTTGATGAAGGTGTGGAATTCTCCGGAGGCCGTAGTTATACCATCAAATTCGACAAACCGGTTAATGAAGACCATATCCGTGATGAACTGAAAACTGAATTTGGCGAAGCGGTGATCATTAAAACGGTTGATGTAAAGAACCAGATCAACATCACTACTTCTTACAAGATCAAAGAGACCGGCAGCAATATTGATTCATTGGTTGAGCAGAAACTGTTCACCGGTTTGAAGAAACACCTGCCTGTAAACACCAGCTTCATTGATTTTGAAAAGAATTACAAGCAAAGTTCACAAACCGTGTTACCGACCATTTCTGATGACCTGAAAACGGGTGCGCAGAAAGCGGTGATCTTCGGTATCATTGTGATCTGTTTGTACATCTTCATCCGTTTCCGCGACTGGAGGTATTCATTGGGAACCATCTTCTCATTGTTGCACGATGTATTCGTAACATTGATCGTATTCAGTTTTGCGCGTAAAATCGTTCCGTTCCCGTTAGAGATAGACCAGCACTTTATTGCGGCGATATTAACGGTGATCGGTTTCTCGATGAACGATACTGTAATTGTATATGACCGTATCCGTGAAGACAGTACGCTGATGAAAGGTTCCGATAATGCATCTGTTATCAACCGTGCCATCAACGAAACCCTGAGCCGTACGATCATGACATCATTAACCGTATTCCTCACCATCCTGATCCTCTTCATCTTTGGTGGAGAAGTAACCCGCGGTTTTGCATTCGCGATGTTGGTGGGTGTGGTAACAGGTACTTACTCTTCTATCTTCGTGGCAGCACCGGTACTGGTAGATTTCGCGAAGAACAGGCCATTGGGTAAGAAGGCTCCGTCGACAGCTGTTGTCAAGAAATAAATAGGAACAAACTTACATTCTATACAATCCCGCAGAAATCTGCGGGATTTTTGTTTCCGGTCGGGACGCTAAAGCGGCCTGAACGGTACGGACACGAATTACACGAATTAAAACGAATGATCACCGATTGTTGATCACCCCTCCCGATTTCTTGATCCATCCTGCATCTTCATCAATCAATTCGTTCTAATTCGTGTAATTCGTGTCCCTCTCCCAGCAATCTCGCATAGAGCCTGCTACCATTAAATTTCACTTAATCCTCCGCTTTAGTCATTTCTTAACATCTGTTTTTTTAATCCACGCTGTAACTTGCGGCTCATATAATTGTGAAAGGCTTACCAAAACATATCACCCGCTTCCTTACACTTGTAGTTGCCATGCAACTGCTTAACCTGAGCATCTACGCACAGGATTTTAAGCCTTTGTGCCAGGATGATGAGACAAATATTACGGAAACTATTACCGAATATGTGGTTGAAGTTTTGCTGGGACATAAGAATGCCATCCCTGAACAGTCACAACACCACAAGGATCTTCATTTTCACAAGCATATAGCTTTCAAAGCAATCAGTATATTCCCGATGTACCATGTACCGGGACTGCAACAACAGAATGCCGCATTAGCGGTTCCTTTATCAGAACCCTATTCCTATCTCTATTTACAGGAGATCAATCCTCCGCCGCCTAAGGCTTAATTCTTCTTCGGTTTTTTATTATCCGGGCACTGCCCCATCGTGACTATTATTCAGTCAACTTAAAATGTATACATGAATTCCTTATTACTACACCCCAAACGGTGTTTGGCATTTATGCTGATCACAGTTGTTGCTGCATGCGCATCTGTTGAATGCCGGGCACAAACAAAAGTTGTTGATACACTCAGGCTCGATCTCCCTTCGCTTGAGAAACGGTTTATCGACAGCAATCTTTTATTACTCGCATCGCATTACAATGTGGATGCACAGAAAGCTTTGATCCAGCAGGCGGGACTATTGGATAATCCTGTTTTAAACACTGACCAGGTGATCGCTGCCAACGGCAAATTTTTCCCGTATGGAAAGAACCCCGATGGCACATTCAGCGGCCAGTATTATATACAGGTGCAGCAGTTGATCAAAACTGCAGGCAAACGATCCAGGTTGATCGATCTCGCCACTACCAATGCAAAATTAAGTGAGCTGCAGTTGCAGGATGTATTGCGTAACCTGCGTTACCAATTGCATACAGACTATTTCACTATCATTCAACAGCTGGGCCAGCGTTCTATTTATGAGAGCCAGCAACAGCAGTTGAATTCGTTGCTTGCTGGTATGGCGGCACAATTAAACGCCGGCAATATTGCACAGAAAGATTACCTGCGGATCCAGGCGCTACTGATATCGTTGCAGCAGGATATAACGGTATTGGATAAGTCCATCGCCGACAATCAATCCGAATTAAAAACATTGTTACAGATCAAAGATGAAGTATTCATTAAACCTGTGAATGATGCGGCTACAACACTTGCTATTGATAAATTGTTCGATCGCGATATGTTATTTGAAACAGGAAAAAAGAATAATCCCAATTACCTGTTACAACAAACGCAAACCATTTACCAGCAACAGAATCTTAGCTATCAAAAAGCACTGCGATCGCCCGATATCACACTGGGCCCGAACTTCGACCGCAACTCCGGTTTTGCTCCTAACTATGTTGGGCTGGGCGTTTCACTACCCATCCCGCTCTTCAACAAGAACCAGGGAAATATACGCGCTGCAGAATATAGCATCAAGCAACAGCAATCAGTAACCAGCAATGCTGAAACCGAACTGCGAAATAGTATAAGCAACGCTTACAACAAATTACGGCTGGTGCTGAAACAGAACAATACTTCGCAACGCGATTTCTATAAAAAATACCAGGCGATGTATGATAATATTTTACAGAGCTATCAACAAAAACAGATCAACCTGCTGGAGTTCCTTGATTTCTTTAATGATTATACCGCTACGCAGCAACGATTGTTACAACAATCGCTCGATCTGCAATTGGTAAAAGAAGAACTGAATTATCATATAGGCACCGAATTATTCAAATAATCCTTCAAACCCATGAACATGAAGTCTACAAATATATATATCGCTATCACAAGCATACTTCTCTTTGCATCCTGTAAAGAGCAGGAGAAAAAGCCGGAAGAAAAAAAGCAGGTCTGCATCAGCGATTCTATGCAGTCGCGGATCACATTGGATACCGCCGCGCTAAGCAATATCAGCAATCAATTACAACTCTCCGGTGAAGTTGGGTTCGATGAAAATAAAGTAGTGAAAGTATTTCCCTTCACTAGCGGCCAGGTAATGGAAGTAAAAGTTTCCGTTGGCGACAGAGTAAGCGCCGGACAGGTATTGGCCGTTATCAAAAGCGCCGACATTGCCGGCAATTACAGCGATCTCAAAAACACAGGCTCTGATATTGCGATCGCAAAACGCCAGTTAGATAATTCCAAACTCCTGTACGAGAAAGGCATCAGCAGTGAAAAAGAATACGAAGAAGCCAAAGAGAATTACCAGAAAGCAGTAACGGCTAATCAAAAAATAACGGATGCATTGCGCATCAATGGCGGTGGCAATACCAACGCGAGTGGGATGTACACGGTGAAAGCACCGATCAGTGGTTTTATCGTGGAGAAGAAAGCAAATGCGGGAAATTTTATCAGGCAGGACAATGCAGAAAATCTTTTTACCATTTCAGATCTGAAAGATGTGTGGATCTGGGCCAATGTATTTGAAACAGATATCTCGAAAGTAAAGGAAGGTTATACGGCATTGGTGAAAACGATCGCTTATCCCGACAAAATGTTTCATGGAAGGATCGATAAAGTGAGTGAAGTACTGAACCCTGATAACAAAGTTATGCGGATCCGCATCAATCTCCCCAATGAAGGGATGTTGCTGAAACCTGAAATGTTTACAAACGTTTTGATAGAGAATACAGAAAGATCCAAAGCAGTAAGTATACCCGCCGATGCAATGGTATTTGACGGCGGAAAAAATTACGTGGTGATCTGCAAAAGCAAATGCGATCTCAAACTTGCAGAAGTACAGGTGTTAAAAACGGAGAATGGCCGCGCCTATATCAGCAGCGGGCTCAATGCAGGTGATATTATCATTTCTAAGAACCAGGTATTGTTCTACAATGCCATTCTCGAAAATTAAGAACAGTTTTTAATCCTATCAACTCAGAATTATCATGAATAAGTTCATAAAAAATATCATTCACTTTTCATTGCGGCACCGCAGCCTGGTGTTCTTTTTTACAGGCGTGTTAGTGGTGCTTGGCGTGATCAGTTACCGGAATACGCCTATCGAAACTTTCCCCGACGTTACCAATACCCAGGTGGTGATCATTGCCCAATGGGCGGGACGCAGCGCTGAAGAAGTGGAAAAATTTGTGACCATACCATTGGAAACCGTTTTGAATTCCGTTCAGAAAAAAGCGAACCTCAGAACAACTTCCGCCTTCGGCCTCAGTTATATCCGTATCATTTTTGATGATGATGTGGATGATGCATTTGCACGTCAGCAGGTGTTGAGCCGTTTAAATGGCGCCGATCTTCCTGAAGGAGTAAAACCCGATGTCCAGCCGCCGTATGGGCCAACTGGAGAAATTTATCGCTATACTTTAAAAAGTGCCACAAGATCAATACGCGATCTTACTACGATACAGAACTGGATTCTCGACCGTCAATTCAAATCCGTTCCCGGCGTGGCTGATGTGAACAGTTTTGGCGGCGAAGAAAAAGTATTTGAGCTGAGCGTGAATCCAAACCTGCTTAGCAAATACAATCTCAGTTCTCTCGATGTATACAATGCAGTGGCCAAAAGCAATGTGAATGTGGGTGGTGATGTGATAGAACGGAACGGTCAATCCTTTTTAGTGCGCGGGATCGGTTTGCTGAACGACCTGAAAGACATCAACAATATCATCGTTACCAAGATCAACGGCGTTCCCGTGCTGGTAAGGAATGTGGCCGATGTAAAAGAAGCGGGCAAACCAAGATTAGGACAGGTTGCACGGGATAAAAATACAGATGTAATAGAAGGGATCATCGTGATGCGCAAAGGAGAAAACCCCGCAGTAGTATTGGATAATATCCGCGCGAAAATAAAGGACCTCAACGAGAACATATTACCGCGCGATACAAAGATCGATACATTTTACGACCGCACCAACCTGATGGATTTTTGCACGGAGACCGTTATTCATAATTTACTCGAAGGCATTATACTCGTAACAGCCATCGTTCTTTTATTCATGGCCGATTGGCGCACAACAGTGATCGTGAGTATCATCATTCCACTGTCGCTGTTGTTTGCTTTTATCTGTATGCGCATCAAAGGCATGAGCGCAAACCTGCTCAGTATGGGCGCAGTGGATTTTGGTATCATCATCGATGGCGCTGTAGTAATGGTGGAAGGATTGTTTGTGGCGCTTGATAAACGGGCGCATGAAGTGGGTATGGAGAAATTTAATAAGCTCGCTAAACTCGGATTGTTCAAGAACGTGGGCAGCGAAATGGGCAAAGCCATCTTCTTTTCAAAACTCATTATCATCACCTGCCTGATTCCCATTTTTGCCTTTCAGAAAGTAGAAGGTAAAATGTTCTCTCCCCTCGCCTATACCTTAGGATTTGCATTGTTGGGCGCATTGTTATTTACGTTAACTTTAGTACCAGCCTTATCCAGCATCTTACTCCGGAAGAACGTACGTGAAAAACACAATCCCGTTGTATTATTTTTTGAAAGAGGAATATCCGCTGCTTATAAAGTAGTGATGAAAGCACCAAAAACAAGTTTATTCATCGCGTTAATCGTCATGGCGCTCACTTTCTTTTCTTCAAAATTTTTAGGCTCCGAATTCTTACCGCAATTAGATGAAGGCGCTTTATGGGTGGAAAGTGAATTGCCGATGAGTGTATCACTGAACGAAGCCAATTTTATCGGCAATACCATGATCGATATACTGCAACGTTTTCCGGAAGTAAAACAGACCCTGTCACAGGTGGGCCGTACAAATGACGGCACCGATCCCAAAGGCTTTTTTAATGTGCAGATACAGGTGGATCTAAAACCCAAATCGCAATGGCGCAAAGGACTCACATCCGAAAAGCTGATCGATGAAATGGATACACAGCTCCGCAAATTGCCCGGTATTGTGCTGAACTATTCACAACCGATACTTGATAACGTGGAAGAAGCTGTGGCGGGCGTGAATGCCGCATTGGCCGTTAAGATCTTCGGTCCTGATTTTAATACGCTTGATTCACTGGCCAAAGCAACATTGAAACAACTGAAAACAGTACGAGGCATTGAAGATCTTGGTATCCTCCGCAATCTCGGCCAGCCTGAGTTCCGGATAGAACTTGATCAGAATAAAATGGCACTGTATGGTGTGAACATGGCCGATGCACAGGCTGTGATCGAAATGGCCATCGGTGGTAAAGCCGCCACCACTTTATATGAAGGTGAAAGAAGGTTTGATGTGCGGATCCGCTACCAGAAAGAATTTCGTGACGACCAGAAAAAGATCGAGAACCTGATGGTGCCTTCAAGTGATGGTGCAAAAGTTCCGCTGAAAGAGATCTGTGTATTCAAATCAAATACCGGTCCTGCATTTATTTACCGCGATAACAACCAGCGCTACATCGCCGTAAAATTCTCCATACGCGAAAGAGATTTGGGAAGTACCATTGAAGAAGCACAACAAAAAGTAAATGCCAATGTAATGCTGCCAAAGAATTACACCAATACCTGGAACGGCGAATTTGAGAACCAAATAAGGGCATCTAAAACGTTGGCCAACGTAGTGCCTGTTTGTTTATTGGTGATCTTCATCATCCTCTTCATCACTTTCGGGAATGTAAAAGATGCGCTGTTGACCATCATGAATGTACCGTTTGCACTCATCGGTGGAATCCTGGCGCTGCATATAACCGGTATTAATTTCAGCATCAGCGCAGGTATTGGTTTCATTGCGTTGTTCGGGGTATGTATACAGAATGGCGTGATACTGATCAGCGTTTTCAGGAAAAACCTCGAAGCAAAAATGAACCTCGAAGATTCGGTATACCAGGGTGTGATCTCCCGTGTGCGCCCCGTTGTTATGACAGCGCTCATGGCCGCGATAGGTTTGCTCCCCGCAGCTATCAGCACCGGCATCGGCAGTGAAACGCAGAAACCATTGGCCATCGTTGTGATCGGTGGATTGATCACATCAACCATACTTACGCTGCTCATACTACCGGTGATCTATACACTGGTTCATAAATTCATTCACAAAAGAGAGAATATGAAGTTATTGAAACAGGTTGGAGCAGTTTAAATAGCAAAGAAATAGCACACGGATGACGCGGATCAGGCGGATATTTACGGATATTATATCCGTGCCCATCAGCCTGATCCGCGTCATCCGTGTGCCATTATTTGGTTCTTATCATGAAAAAAGCCACGCAAAGCGTAGCTGAAATCCTTATTTGGTTAGGAGTGATATTATACCGCAAACGATGTTCCACACCCGCAAGTCTTACTCGCGTTCGGATTGCTGAACGTAAAACCGCGGCTGTTCAAACCACCCTGCCAGTCTACTTCCATTCCAAACAGGTATAATTTATGGCTCTTGTTCATGATGCAGGCAATACCTTCAATCGAAAACTGTTCGTCATCGGCCTCTAAGTGATCAAATCCAAGCACATAGGTCATACCGCTGCAGCCGCCGCCTTTAACGCCAACGCGGAGGTATTGGGTGGTATCGAATCCATCCTCGCTCATTAAACGCCTGATCTCACTAATAGCGCCTTCTGTAAGGGTAACCGGTGATGTTGCTGTCATTGTCTCCATAATCTTCATTTCTGCTACAAATTTACGAATAATGCGTGTATCTATACCCATTCAACCTTTCGATACTGGAAAAATCGAACTTTAACTATTTGGCAACGATCCTTGAGTTTAATCACAACTGGTCCGAAGATTTTTTACAAGCCCCAAAGGGGCGCCCTGTTTGTAGAAAGGGTTGTATATAGAAGGTAATTAGCTCCGTAGGAGGAGCGACCTGTAAATATTGCAAGCTGGTATTTCTAGCCGACTGCTTTTATAACTCGTTTGTGTTTACAGGTCGCTCCTTCGGAGCTTTTATTTTTTTGCACACTATATTTCTACAAACAGGTCACCCTTTCAGGGTTATTGTTGTATTCCGAATATCTCCCGAGCTTTAACAATAAACCCTAACACACAAACGCCAAACCCCAAACCGTTCCCTATTTTTGTAAAAACTATCATCTTGGATACAAAATATCTGATCCTCGCCGGCGTAGTCATCGTTGGTGCATTGGCTTACTTCTTTTACAACCGTGAAAAACCCGTACAGTCTGAAACACTCAAACAACCTAATACAGGTTCAAACTCCCTGCAATTGCAGGCTTATGAAAGAATGGCGCTGCTGGTTGACCGGATCACCATCCCCAACCTGATCGGCCGTACAAACCATGATGGATTATCTGCCCGCGACATGCAACTGGTTCTCACAAGAAATATCCGGGATGAGTTTGATTACAATATCACCCAGCAGATCTACATCACGCCCGAAACATGGAACGCAGTAAAGAACCTGAAAGAAAAGAACCTGCTTATCATTAACCAGGTAGGATCCATCCTCCCTCTCAACGCCACAGCGCTTGATCTTAATAAAGCTATCCTGGAATATTTAATGAATGATCCAAAATCAAATCAACACGAGTTAGTAAGTGAAGCGTTGAGTTATGAAGCGAAGAAGCTGCTTTGAGTTATTTTAAATGTTGTCCCGCAATTGCGGGATACCATTCAACATTCAACACAAAAAAGATGAGTGAAAAGAAAATCTATACAGACAGCGGCATCGAAATAAAAACATTATACACGCACGTCAACGAACCCCAAACCCCAAACCCCAAACCCCAAACCGAACTACCGGCAGAGTTCCCGTACACAAGAGGCATCCAACCCGACATGTACCGCGGCAAACTCTGGACTATGCGCCAGTACGCAGGCTTCTCTACTGCGGAAGAAAGCAATAAACGATACCACTACTTATTATCACAGGGTGTGATGGGATTAAGCGTAGCATTCGACCTGCCCACACAAATCGGTTACGACAGCGATCATGCATTATCAGAAGGCGAAGTAGGAAAAGTTGGCGTAGCCATCGATAGCCTGGAAGATATGGAACTGTTGTTTAAAGACATCAGATTAGAAGATGTAAGTACCTCAATGACGATCAATGCCACCGGTTTTATTTTACTCGCATTGTACGTGGCGCTTGCCAAAAAGCAGGGAGCTGATCTTAGAAAAATAACAGGCACCATACAGAATGATATTTTAAAAGAATATGCAGCGAGGGGAACCTATATCTATCCACCCAAACCTTCTATGCGCATCATCACGGACATCTTTGAATGGTGCAGCAAGGAATTACCAAAATGGAACACCATCTCTATTTCCGGATACCATATCCGCGAAGCGGGGAGCACAGCGGTGCAGGAGATCGCATTTACATTGAGTAATGGTAAAGCCTATGTAGAAGCCGCACTGGCAAAGGGTTTGGACATCAATGTTTTTGGAAAACGCCTCTCCTTCTTTTTTAATGCACATAATAATTTGTTTGAAGAAGTAGCCAAGTTCCGTGCTGCCCGAAGAATGTGGGCGAAAATGATGAAGGATCTCGGCGCCACAGACGAAAAAGCCATGATGCTTCGCTTCCATACACAAACAGGCGGCGCTACATTAACTGCACAACAACCGTTGAATAATATCTGTCGCGTAACCGTGCAAACACTGGCTGCCGTATTAGGCGGCACACAAAGCCTGCATACCAATGGTTATGATGAAGCACTAAGCCTGCCCACCGAAGAAGCCGCGCGTATTGCATTACGCACCCAGCAGATCGTTGCTTTCGAAAGCGGTGCGCCTGATACCGTGGATCCATTGGCCGGCAGCTACTTTGTTGAATCACTCACCAATGAAGTGGAACAGAAAGCATGGGATCTCGTGCATAAGATCGACGCCATGGGTGGCGCTGTCAGTGCTATTGAAGCCGGTTTCATGCAGGAAGAGATCGCCCACAGCGCCTACGAATACCAACGCAATATTGAAAGCGGTGAAAAGATCATCGTCGGTGTAAATAAATTCACGGTTGATAAAGAAACCCCTATCCCCGGTTTTAAGATCGATGATCATATCAGGGTAATGCAATCTGAACGGCTGCAGCAATTACGCGCTAAACGCGACCCACAAAAAGCTGAGCAATCTTTGCAACACATATCAACAGCCGCCAAAGACGGACAAAACCTCATGCCTTTTGTAATAGAAGCAGTAGAAAACTACTGTACACTCGGTGAAATAGCCGATGTGTTGAGGCAAGTTTTCGGAGAGCATAAATAGTGATTAATGTGTTGTGCAATTATAGAGAAATGAAATCTGCTGTTTGATGAGCTCTCTATATGCCATAGGCATAACCGCTTTGTAGCACATAATCAACGATGCGCATCTAATGCCCCAGCGGGGCTACCCATAACAATTACGAATTGATCAAATCATTAGTCCTTAAGGGTAGCCCTTACAGGGCATCATGGGTTACCCGCTTGTTTTGCTACAAAGCGACTGCCCCGCTGGGGCAAATTGTAGCATTGTAAACGACACAGCGTAATTTTAATAGCACAACACGTTAGTCGTTGGTCTGGAGTTAGAAGTCTGGAGACTGGGTGGTCTAATTTCAGTCTCCAGACTTCTAACTCCAGACTCTTCTCCGTATCTTCCTCGTTCAAACCACATGAATGAAAAAACTGCTTTCTTTTTGCTTTATCCTTTCAACTGCAGTATCTGCACAGGAACTTCCCGCTTCGTACAACGGATTGGTTGCCGCAGAATTACCCAAAGTGATCGAATGGAGAAGGTATTTCCACCAGAACCCTGAACTTTCCAACCGCGAATTCAATACTTCTAAAAAGATTGAAGCACATCTGAAACAACTTGGTATCGAAACAAGAATTCTTGCAGGTACCGGAGTGGTCGGTGTCTTAAAAGGCGGCAAACCCGGCCCTGTTGTGGCTCTGCGTGCAGACATCGATGGATTGCCCGTTACAGAACGCAATGCACTTCCGTTTAAATCGGTTGCCACTACGGATTACAATGGCCAGAAAGTCGGCGTAATGCATGCCTGCGGCCACGATTCACATATTGCGATGCTGATGGGCACAGCAGAAGTGCTCACAAAAATGAAAGCCGATGTTCCCGGTACTGTTGTCTTCTTATTTCAACCCGCAGAAGAGGGCCCTCCCGGAACAGAAGAAGGCGGCGCTCCTTTGATGATCAAACAGGGTGCATTGGATAACCCAAAAGTAGATGCAGTATTCGGCATCCATATCGAAGCATTTGGTGATCTCGGCAAGATCTATTACAAACCCGAAGCATTCATGGCTTCCTCCGATTGGTTCACCATTAAAGTAAAAGGCAAACAGAGTCATGGTGCAGAACCATGGAAAAGTATTGACCCGATTGTTGTAAGTTCCGCGATCATACAGAGTTTACAAACCATCGTGAGCCGCCAGATGGATCTTACCACTGCGCCCGTGATCATTACCGTTGGAAAGATCAACGCCGGTGTTCGCCCGAATATCATTCCTGAAGAAGCCGTTATGGAAGGAACGATTCGCACACTCGACAGTAAAATGCAGAAAGAAGTACACGAGCGCATCCGCAACACCGTAAAAAATATTACAGAAGCCTACGGTGCCACAGCAGATGTTACCATCGATACAAAAACACTGGTCACTTACAATGACCCGAAACTCGTGGCACAATCACTGCCCTCTTTACAAAAAGCATTGGGTGAAAATAATGTGGTACCCTACCATTGGGTAACAGGTGCAGAAGATTTTTCTTTTTACGGAACCAAAGCGCCTTCCTTCTTTTTTTACTTAGGCGCAAGAAATCCAGCCATAAAAATGGAAGATGCACCCGCGCACCATACACCTGATTTTTATATTGACGACAGCAAGCTCGATACCGGCATAAAAGCTTTTTGTCAACTGGTGTTTGATTATGCCAGGCGGTCGGGACGCTAAAGCGGCTTGAACGCTAAAAGAATTAAACGGCGAATGCATATTTTAGAACCGGGTGATTGCAATTAATTACTAATCAGTCCCTGTGGACGGGCCTCTTTGGGTTCGGTGCCGCGCGAAGCGCCGGCATTGAAAATGATGCGAAGCACATTTTCAAAGAGGCCAAAGTAGCCCGGTAACAGGGACGGGGCCCTGCGGCCGCGAGCGCCATGAGTTACGAGATATCGGAAGCAGGCAATTCAAAAGCAGTTTTCAACTGAATTCAATAGCACAACAAATTATATTTAATAGATTCACATCATTCGAAACAACCGTTCAGGCCGCTTTAGCGTCCCGACCGGAAAAACAAAACAACATGAAACGCTTCCTATCATTCTTCGCCATCGCCGCGATCGCCATTGCCGCAAATGCGCAAACCAATCTTACCCCCGAACAACTCTGGAAAATCGGAAGGGTTACCGGGCTCGGTATTTCAAAGAATCAACAATATGTTATTTACTCGGTAAGCACGCCAAATGCTGATTCGAACAAGAGCACCCGCAAAACTTACCTGATGGCAACCAGTGGTGGCGGATCTGTGACCATAGCAACTGCAGATAGTTTCCTGGCAGATCCGAAAATATCTTCCAACGGAAGATTCTACGCGTATGTGAAAAGTGCAGATATCATGAATGTAACCGGCGCGGAAACGTACAAGGATCTCCCGAAATCAAATGTCTATATCTACAATTCACTCAACTACCGCCATTGGGATACATGGGAGGATGGAAAATTCGACCACATCTTTATAGCGCCAATGGTGAATGGCAAACCCGACAAAGAACATGGCCACGATATCATGTTCAACGAACCTTTTGATTCTCCGCAAAAACCTTTTGGCGGTGATGAAGATTATGTATGGAACCCCGATGGCAAACACCTGGTATATGTTTCTAAAAAGAAAACAGGTACCGACTACGCACTAAGCACCAATACTGACTTGTATGAATATGATGCTGAAACAGGTGTAACAAAAAACCTTACCGCCGATAACAAAGGCTATGATGTGAACCCCGCCTTCAGTGCAAGCGGCACACTCGCCTGGTTGCAGATGAAACGCGATGGTTATGAAGCAGACAAACAGGATCTTATTATAACAGATGGCAAGACCACCCTTAACCTCACCCAGAAACGCGATGATATTCACGTGGAGAATTTCCTATGGAGCAAGAGTGGCGAAACCATTTATTTCATCGCACCTGTTGATGGTACTTTACAACTCTTTAAAGTAAACAACCCCCTCGTTACCAAAACAGATCCGGTAGTAGTACAGGTTACCAAAGGCGATTTTGATGTGAGCGCCATCATTGGTGAAGTGGGGAATGAACTGTTCGTTGCCCGCAACGACATGAACCATGCAACCGAGATCTTCAAAGTAAATCCTAACACCGGGGCCATTAAGGACTTCTCTGCGGTGAATAAAACTACGTATGCAAAGATCAACATGAGTAAAACGGAAAGAAGGTTTGTAACCACAACCGACAATAAAAAAATGCTGGTATGGGTGATCTATCCGCCGGGTTTTGATGCAACCAAAAAATATCCAACCTTATTATATTGCCAGGGTGGCCCGCAATCGCCGCTAACACAATCCTATTCATTCCGTTGGAATTTTCAACTGATGGCAGCGCAGGGATATATCGTGGTTGCTCCCTGTCGTCGCGGTATGCCAGGTTTTGGAACAGAATGGAACGAACAGGTAAGCAAGGACTGGGGCGGACAGGTGATCAAAGATTATTTAAGCGCGATCGATGCCGTATCCAAAGAACCTTTTGTTGATAAGAACCGTTTGGGTTGCGTTGGTGCAAGTTTCGGCGGCTTCTCCGTATTCGCATTGGAATCGCAGCACGAAGGAAGATTCAAAACATTTATCTCGCACGATGGTGTATTCGATTTCAAGAGCATGTATGGAACAACAGATGAAATGTTCTTCGAGAACTGGGAAAAAGGAGGCTCTTATTGGGATAAGGACAATGCCGTTGCACAAAGATCCTTAAGTCAGTCCCCCAGCAATTTTATAGATAAATGGAACACTCCCATCATGATAATCCAGGGCGGAAGAGATTACCGTGTGCCAATCGAACAGGGCCAGCAGGCTTTCCAGGCCGCACAGCTCAAAGGTATCAAGAGTCGTTTCATTTATATACCCGACGAGAACCATTGGGTGCTTTCCGCGCAGAATGCATTGGTGTGGCAGAGGGAGTTTTATAAATGGTTAAAGGAGACCTTATAACCCCAGCTTTTAAGCGGGGGACACAATGAATACAAAAGAGCCTGGCTTTAGCCATAATTGATTTTGCGCTAGAGAATGAACAATAATTGGTGGCAATCTCAAACTAAAAATAGCGGTTAGGGCTAAAGCCCGGTATTCGAAAAAGAAGTTAGATCCCCAGCTTAAAAGCTGGGGTTAATAAGCCAATAAAAACACTCTTCGAACAAAATGGTTTCCGGCAGGCAGATGTGTTAATGAATCCAATCAATCCCAAAAGGATCATCAACCCGGAATATGTGGTGCGGTTTATTAAGAATTAGTCTGTTTACTCCCTTGTTATTCTATTGTTACGCCTGCAAAAAAAATACGAAAAATAAACTCAGCCACCCCTCTGTGAACCTCCGTGTCCTCCGTGTCTTTGTGGTGAAAAAAGATCGAAGCGAAGGCTTCACCACAAAGACACAGAGAGCACGGAGTTCCACAGAGAGATGCACTAACAATTACTCATTACTAATTAAATTCTCGCGCCGAACAACAAACTCCCAATCCTAACCATCGTACTCCCCTCCTCAATCGCCATCTGGTAATCACCGCTCATGCCCATGCTGAGAATCGTCCATTCACCATTGCCTATTGACCATTCACTAAACCGTTCATAGAGAGCCCGCAATTCCTTAAACTCCCCCCGCACTTTCACCGCATCATCACTAAACGAAGCCATTCCCATCAACCCGCAAACGCGCACATTTGGCAACGCACCAATCCCCGCCTGCACTTCAAGTATCTCCGCCTCATCCATCCCGAACTTGGTTTCTTCCTGTGCAATATGAACCTGCAACAAACAATCGATCACGCGCCCGCATTTGGCGGCCTGTTTGCTGATCTCTTTCAATAATTTAAAACTATCCACCCCATGTATCAAATGCACAAACGGCGCAATGTATTTTACTTTATTACTCTGCAGGTGCCCGATATAATGCCAACGGATATCTTTCGGCAACACAGCCTCTTTCTCCACCAACTCCTGCACATAATTCTCCCCAAAATCTTTTTGCCCCAAATCATACAAAGCCTTTATATCCTGAACAGGCTTGATCTTACTCACCGCAACAAGCGCAACCTTCTTCTCAGAAAGTTCGGCTATGATCTCTTTGTATTTTTCAACGTTTACAGACATACGATTTTTTATCTAATCAAACAATGGTGAATAGTCAATGGTGAATAGTCAATAGTGAATAGTCAATGGTGAATAGTCAATAGTCAATAGTGAATAGTCAATCGTTGGCCCACTCACTATTCACCATTGACTATTCACTATTCACTACTTCCCATTCACGTTTTTCCCCTTAATCACCAAATACTCCAGCACCAACAAATTATTATACCCATCACAATCATAATAAAACTTCCCCACTCCCGCCCCGCCCATCCATTGCTTCAAAGGATCGGGAAGCATGGATGCCATGTTGGCGATAAAAAAAGAAAAGTTCCCATCTTCTATCAATTCTTCCAAACTATTCGCCTCATGCACTTTCATCACCGGCGGCTCAACACCCCAGCGCAGCAATGATGTACTCAATATCACTTCATCCATAAAATTATCCGCGCCTGCCAAAGCCTGTTTGGTATCTTCTATTAACTGCGGGCGGAATTTTTCTAAGGAAGGGATCGGCTTCACCGCCATCAACCGCGACAAATGATACAAGATATTCGGCAGCCTGCTGTAATGCGGCGAAACATAAGGTGCGTGCGTGATATGCTTTTTTTCACTCAACACTTTTTCTATCAACTGCAGGCTCGCAGAATCAGCGGCCGTCCATTCGAGGTTATAGCGCTGTACGAAGTATAGAATATTCGCCAGCACACAAACATCAAAATCAACCGGCATCTTTTTACCGAACCAGGTGGAGTAGGCAGCAAGGTTCCGGTAATCTTTAAAAGTATTGTGCACTTTTTTATCGCCGTTATTGGTAAATGCCTGCATTAAAGCATGCACTTTTCTTGCGGTGGAATCCGGCGCATTCAATGCGAGCAACATGATCACCGTATCATCCAGGTCATCCGGCAGCGACTGGCTCTTGTCAAATAGATTCAACCATCCCGCGTTGGGAAAGATGCGCGGTGTATCTGTGGGCCAGAAATTATAGGTGTCCCTGCCCTTCTGATTCTGGAATTTGGAAAATACCGGGATTGCCGCATTTGTTATTTTTGTAGCGAGTTGTTGTTGGTAACGGGTTAGTTGTGGTTTGAGATCATTCAAAGTAAACGTTACCAATCCCGTATAGAAACCATTCACATCTGCTTTCTCGCGGTCTTTGTTCAAAGCATACAAACGGTAAGAAGGAAAGGAACCTTTGGGGAAAACACTGCTCTCCTTCGCTTGTAACTGCTCCATGCGTTGCAGGAGTTGGCCCATGATGAGTGTGTCATTGGCATAACCGACGGTTGTGAACAGGAGACTGAATAGTAAGAGTATTTTCATGCTTATATCTACGAAAATACAAGGGATATTTCTTTTATTACAACACTATGAATTAGAAAGCCCGGTTGCGGGTTATTTTAGTTGCGGGTTACGGGTTAGCGAGCATACAACCCGCAACTAAAATAACCCGTAACAAAAACAACCGATTACCCTTTTATTTCAGAATACTGCGTGAAATCACGATCCTCTGAACTTCCGAAGTTCCCTCATAAATCTGCGTGATCTTCGCATCCCGCATCATCCTTTCCACATGGTATTCTTTTACAAAACCATAACCTCCATGGATCTGCACAGCTTCAGTAGTAACCCACATGGCTGCCTCGGATGCAAACACCTTGGCCATGGAAGAACTTAAGGTATAATCGAGTTTATTGTCTTTTTCCCATGCGGCTTTTAAACACAGCAGGCGCGCGGCTTCAATCTTGGTAGCCATATCCGCCAGTTTGAACTGGATGGCCTGGTGATGCATGATCTCCTTACCAAAAGCCCGGCGCTGTTTGCTGTATGCCAGCGCCAATTCGTATGCGCCGCTCGCAATACCCAATGCCTGCGATGCAATACCGATGCGCCCACCCGCCAATGTCTTCATCGCGAATTTGAAACCGAAACCATCTTCGCCGATCCGGTTCTCTTTGGGAACTTTCACATCAGTGAACATGATCGAATGCGTATCGCTGCCGCGGATGCCGAGTTTGTTCTCTTTGGCCGCCACAACAACGCCCGGCGAGTTCTTCTCTACTATGAACGCATTGATGCCCCTGCTGCCCTTGCTCACATCCGTTTGCGCTATCACCAGGTACACCGAAGCCGATGAGCCATTGGTGATCCAGTTCTTGGTGCCGTTGATCAGGTAATGGTCGCCCATGTCCTCGGCCTTGGTCTGCTGGCTGGTGGCATCGCTGCCGGCCTCGGGCTCGCTAAGTAAGAAGGCGCCGATATAGAGTTCCCCGTCTTTACGGCCCTGGGCCAGCGGGGTAAGGTATTTGGTTTTCTGTTCGTGGGTGCCATAGGTCTCGAGGCCCCAGCAGACCAGGCTGTTGTTCACGCTCATACAAACGCTGGTGCTGGCATCTACCTTGCTAACTTCTTCCATGGCAAGCACATAGCTCATGGTATCCATGCCCGAGCCGCCGTAATCGGGACTCACCATCATACCCATAAAACCCAGTTCGGCCAGTTTCATCACCTGTTCCCGCGGAAAACGCTGCAGCTCATCGCGCTCAATTACGCCGGGTAAACACTCCGTACGCGCAAAATCGCGCGCCGCTTTCTGGATCATAAGATGCTCTTCTGTAAGCTCAAAATGCATGGTATTTCTGTTTGAGACGCAAATTTAGGCTAACGGGTGTTAGGATTGGTAATCTGTTGGAAAATATTTATTGGACGGGCGGTTGGAGCTTTGGGGGGACTTCGTTGTGTCACTCACTTGTGCGACAGTATTGGCTATCAACATTAAAAGAAAACCTAGAATCCAGAACGGGACGTTACGTATATGTGCTCACAGCGTGTAGATTTACGAAAATCGAATTAAGATATTTGTCTATATTTAACAGTTAAGTCTAATATTAAAACAACAATAAAGTAAATTTGACGACGTAGAAAAAATCTAAAATGGGCGACTATATACAAGTTGAAATTGAAATCGCTCGAAAACACGGCGCCATAGCTAGAGGAACTAAAAAATCAATTGGCGATTTTCTATTGAAAGATGATATTAGACGACAAGTCAATGTAAAAAGTAATAATTTGGAGAAAAATAATTATTCGCCAAACATTATTTCTGCAAAGAGGCTTATTAAATGGTTGCAACAGGATGGGAATGAGTTGTTTTTCCTATTTGTAGACTACAGGAAAACTGAAAAAGGCATTGAATATGTTAATGACTCAGGTCTAGTACCGGTTTATCATCTTAGCTGGAATTGTCTTTCCATTGAAGCCCAGGGCTGGGGCGTTATTCAAATGTGCAAGCCATTAGAAATTGATACTACTCAGAATTTAAAAGGATTTTTAGCAGGGATGAAAGTCGCATATGAAACCTATATGCGAAAAGAATCGAAAAAGATGGAAAAGATATTAGAAATGATAAAAGATTTCTAAATACGCTAATGTTTTTTTAGAAAAAATATTGGCAAAGGGATACTAGAATTATGTCAATTTTTGTAACAAACTGTGTGCAAAACTTGTCAAGCTAGTAAGACAGTTTCAATGTTAAAAAGGTAACTTAGCGGCTTGCATTCAAGAAACAAAATGAAGCCACAATTAACGCTAGATCTTCTAATTACCGAAGCCCAAGGTTTCTGTGCTATCCAATCCGAAATTCAGCACAAGGAACTTTTTGGTGTTACCGATGGCAAAGCTGTTGGAACTTTGATTGAAGCTGCATTTCAACAACACCTTAATGGAAAATATGAAGTTCAGTTAGGAAACGCTGCAACAGGAATAGACTTGCCCTCCGAAGACATTCTAACAGACATAAAAGTTACGTCCATAAAACAACCCCAATCCTCCTGTCCTTTTAGAGATGCTAAACAAAAGATTTTCGGTCTTGGTTATAATTTGCTTGTATTCGTTTACGACAAAACAGATCTCCCTAGAGCAAAAGCAGCTAATTTAAATTTTGTTAGTTGTTCGTTCGTTTCAAAAGAACGAACTGCGGATTACACAACCACTTTCCGCTTAAGAGAAATGGTCAAAGATGAAGCAAATGAAGCCGACATCATAGCTTATCTCAATGACAAAAATATTCCGGGTGATGAAATAATTTTAACAAAATTGGCAAAGCAAATTTTAAAAACTCCACCAGAACAAGGTTATTTAACAATTTCAAATGCATTACAATGGAGATTGCAATACCAAAGAATTGTCGCACTATCCGAAGATATACCAGGAATTTCCAAAATAGTCAGCTTTAACAAGCCAGAATTATGAAAGTATTTGAAGCAGATATTACTCATCAGGTTTTAGATTTCTTAAATAGTAATCTGAAAAAGGTCGCATTTTATGAAAAGGCAAATCAAAAATTGTATGATTCGTTCGGCATCGTTCAGTTTTTTGACAACAACGATGAATTGCAATCGCTTAAGGAAATTCTTTCAGCAACTATTAATATTATTGAAGAACCCGATAGAGCAGAATATGGTGATTTTCAAACCAATTCTGAATTGGCGAATAAAATAACATTGCATTTATCATCAAAAAATATTTCCCCCGAGATCGTTATTGAACCAACTTGCGGAAAAGGAAATTTTATTATTGCAGCATTACGCAACCTCTGCAATATAAAATATATTTTCGGGGTTGAAATCTACAAGCCATACGTTTGGCAAACCAAATTTAATATAATAGATTTTTTCCTAACAAATCCAAACACGAACAAGCCTATAATTTCAATTGTTCATTGCAATGTATTTGACTTTGACTTTAAGGGAATAGCAAAGACTCATTCAAATAAAGACATTTTGGTAATTGGAAACCCCCCTTGGGTTACCAATTCAAAATTGGGCAGTCTCAATTCAACTAATCTTCCCAAAAAAACAAATTTCAAAAATCACAGCGGATTGGATGCAATGACGGGAAAAGGAAATTTTGACATTGCTGAATTTATTACTCTGACCATGATCGAAACCTTTCAAAGCTTGAAAGGAAATCTATTGTTGTTGGTTAAAAATTCTGTTATTAAAAATATTGTTTTTGACCAAAAAAGAAATTGTTATAAAATTTCATCTATCGAGAAACATTGCATTGATAGCAAAAGAGAATTTAATGTATCAGTTGAAGCAGCCTTATTTTACTGCCAATTAAACACATCACCCACATTTGATTGCACTGAATTTGATTTTTACAACAATCAAAACCCTTCTCTCAAATCTGGCTGGCTAGAGGATAAATTTGTTTCAAACATTGAAACCTACATTCACACAAAGGAGATTGATGGAGAATGCCCTTTTGTTTGGCGACAGGGTTTAAAACACGACTGTTCAACAGTAATGGAGTTAGATAGGGTAAATGGACACTATGTAAACGGGTTGAATGAAGAAGTGAAATTAGAAGATGGGTTAGTTTATGGGATTCTCAAAAGTTCCGACCTTAAAAATAAAGCAATTAATCAGACAAGGAAATTTACTATTGTTACTCAAAAGAAAGTGGGACAAGAAACAAAATACATTGAAAGAGAATACCCCAAAACTTATAAATACTTGAACGAGCATAAAAGAAATTTTGATGCAAGAAAATCTAGTATTTATAACAATAAGCCGTTGTTTTCAATATTCGGCATTGGTGAATATTCATTCAAATGCTATAAGGTAGCCATTTCCGGGCTTTACAAAACATTTCATTTCACTCTCATTCTTCCGCAGCATAATAAACCTGTAATGCTCGATGACACCTGTTATTTAATAGGCTTTGACAATATTGAATTTGCTGTTTACTCGCTAATACTTTTGAATTCCGACATAACAGTCCAATTCCTACAATCAATAACTTTTGCAGATGCCAAAAGAACTTTTACTAAAGAGGTTTTAATGAGAATTGATCTTTTGGAATTAGCTAAACGTATCGACAAATCTGCACTACAAGCGGAACTTCAAATGTTAAACGGAAAATACAACCTCAATTTGACATTGAACTTGTGGGACAATTTCATCAATGAAATGACCCCTGTAAGCAAGGGGCAAATCGCAATGTTTGCATAGATAAAAAAAAGAAACGCTGGAATAACAACAGCCCCCGACGAGTGTCCCAACGGGTACTCGTCGGTTTGAACGATTATCTATCCAGTTAAAAACGAAATCATCACACAACACTCAAAGCAGAACTCCTGTTATTCAAGATAGTCCGTGTAATGTGAAAGTAATCGTTCTGATACGGCGAGTCCCCTAGCGGGAGACTCGCCTGAGAAGGGAAGCCACCAATGAAATAATTACGGTCCCGGTTTCTTGTCTCCCGTCTCCGACGAGTCTCCCAAAGGGGACTCGTCGGTTTGAATGATAATCTATCCGGTTAAAACGAAATCATCACACAACACTCAAAGCAAAACTCCTGTTACTCAAGATAGTCCGTGTAATGTGAAAGTAATCGTTCTGATACGGCGAGTCCCCTAGCGGGAGACTCGCCTGAGAGGGGAAGGCAACCGTTCTGAACGGCGAGTCCCCTATCGGGAGACTCGCCTGAGAAGCGAATATTCCCGTCTCCGACGAGTCTTCCGCCGCGGCGGAGACTCGTCGGTTTTAATGATAATCTATCCAGGTTAAAACAAAATCATCACACAATACTCAAAGCAAAACTCCTGCTACTCAAGATAATTTGTGAAATGTAAAAGTGATTGTTCTCAAACGGCGAGTCTCCGCCGCGGCGTAAGACTCGCCTGAGAAGTAATATCCAGGCAATATATCCAGCGCAACCCAACTCGGCTGGTCTGTAGAATATATCATCAGCTTTTGTATCTTTAGTTAAGCGGCAGTTAGCCCGGGGCGACGGAAGATCACACCCCAACTGCTTTAAGTCCTAGACGTTGTGCGTCATGCAATCGAACACTCAAATAGTTTAAAGTAAATGGCAGAAAATATAGACGAAGAACCAATAGACAGCTTGGCGAATACTCAATCTGGAAATCCTTTGGATGAAATTAGCCCAACAAAAGATACAGACATTATTAACCAAAATCAAGAACCTGAAAATATGGAAGTGCATCATCATCCTGATATTCATCATAATCCCAAAAAATGGAAGGAATATTTTCTGGAATTCTTAATGATATTTCTTGCAGTCACTCTTGGTTTTTTTGCAGAAAATATCAGAGAGCACCTAAGTGAAAAAAAGAAAGCGCACAGCCTTGCGGAATCATTTGAAACCGATTTAAAAAAAGATACTTCACAATTAAATTTTCTAATAAATTTTAACCGTGGTAAAGTTTCAACCTTAGATAGTTTGTTTGATATGACATCGACACCCTTTGACCAAATTAATCAGCAATATTTTTACAGGTGTATACAAAAGGCGATCCATACAAAATTATTTTCACCCAACAATGCCTCGTGTGAAGAAATTAAGAGAAGCGGGTATTTTCATTATTATAACACGGATTCGCTTGCGGATCTAATTTCTCAATATGATTTTCTGAAAACCGATTTTACAAGCGAATCACAACTTGAAATGAAGATAGACCAAGATGAATGGGTCGACGTGGCGGCCGATGTAACGGACCCTGCTATTTTAAATAAAACACTTCGTCCGTATCACTCTTTATCAATTCCATATAAAATTGGAATAACTCCAGTGCCAGTGGAAAAATTTAATCGTTTCAAGGGTCATGTTACAAAAATGAGAAGTTGGGCAGAATATGATGTCGATGTTTTTTTACGAATGAAAGCAAAGGCAACAAGTATTATGGAATGCATGAAAAAAAATAAAATTATTTCTGAATAAATAAAAACACAATGGGTCCCGTCTCCGACGAGTCTCCCAACGGGTACTCGTCGGTTTGAATGATAACATATGCAGGTTAAAACAAAATCATCGCACAATACTCACCGTAAAACACCTGTCACTCAAGATAGCCTGAGTAACGTGAAGGCAACCGTTCTGAACGGCGAGTTCCCTATCGGGAGACTCGCCTGAGAAGCGAATATTCCCGTCTCCGATGAGTTTCCCAACGGCACTCGTCGGTTTGAATGATAACCTATCCAGTTAAAACAAAATCATCGCACAATACTCACCGTAAAACACCTGTCACTCAAGATAGCCTGAGTAACGTGAAGGCAACCGTTCTGAACGGCGAGTCCCCTATCGCGAGACTCGCCTGAGAAGCGAATATTCCCGTCTCCGATGAGTCTTCCGCCGCGGCGGAGACTCGTCGGTTTGAATGATAACCTATCCAGGTTAAAACGAAATCATCACACAATACTAAAATCAAAGTTCCCGATACTCAAGATAATTTGCGTAACGTGAAAGTAATCGTTCTGATACGTCGAGTCTCCGCCGCTGCGGAAGACTCGCCTGAGAAGTGAAGTAAAAATACAAGGTATTAAACACAATAAATACACCAGATCAATACAGTATTTTGCCATCAAAAACAAATGAGTGTCGGAACAAAAATAGAGGTGCCTAATGGTATATTCTTTATCACTTTCACCTGCGTCGAATGGTTGCCATTATTCCAGTTGACAGATGGTTATGACGCCATTTACAATTGGTTCGACCATTTAAAAAAAGATGGCCATCACATAGCGGGATATGTGATCATGCCAAACCATGTGCATGCTTTGATTGCGTTCCGTACCAGCGGCAAACTGATTACAACTATCATCGCCAACGGTAAACGATTCATAGCCTATGATCTCGTGAAACGCTTAAAACAACAAGGCCACAACGAGATACTACAAAAAATGGCCTCGCTGGTAAATAAGACAGATCGCGAACGCAATAAAAAACATGAAGTGTTTGAACCATCATTCGACAGGAAAGAATGTAGGACACTGACTTTTACAAAACAAAAAATCGACTATATTCATTTGAACCCTTGCAGAGCGCAACTCGCCTGGATACCGGAAGATTATATTCATAGCTCCGCAAAATACTACTTCACCGGTGTCCAGGGAAGATATCCTGTTATTACTTATATGGAATTACAGGACATAGATCTTGATCCCAGGATTTCTTAAGATGGTGTGTGATGCAATTGTACGATCCTTTCTAACCGACGAGTCTCCTATCGGGAGACTCGCGTGAGAAGGGAAACCATCCCACAATACTCAAAGCAAAACTCCTGCTACTCAATATGATTTGTGTAACGTGAAACTAACCGTTCTGAACGGCGAGTTCCTTATCTGGAGACTCGCCTGAGAAGCGAAGACTCGGCGCGTGTCTCCGACGAGTCTCCCAACGGGGACTCGTCGGTTTGAATGATAATCTATCCAGTTAAAACGAAATCATCACACAACACTCAAAGCAAAACTCCTGTTACTCAAGATAGTCCGTGTAATGTGAAAGTAATCGTTCTGAGACGGCGAGCCCCCTATCGGGAGACTCGCCTGAGAAGCGAAACTCCTGCTTCGTAAGATAGTCTGCGTAACTCCCGTCTCCAACGAGTCTTCCGCCGCGGCGGAGACTCGTCGGTTTGAATGATATTCTATCCAGCGTAAAACAAAATCATCCCACAATACTCAAACCAAAACTCCTGCTACGTAAGATAGTTTGCGTAACGTGAAATTAACCGTTCTAAACGACGAGTCCCCTATCGGGAGACTCGTCTGAGAAGTGAATATTCCCGTCTCCGATGAGTCTTCCGCCGCGGCGGAGACTCGTCGGTTCGAATGATATTCTATCCAGCGTAAAACAAAATCATCCCACAATACTCAAAGCAAAACTCCTGCTACTCAATATGATTTGTGTAACGTGAAACTAACCGTTCTGAACGGCGAGTCCCCTATCGGGAGACTCGCCTGAGAAGCGAAATCATCACACAATACGCAAAGCAAAACTCCTGCTACTCAATATGATTTGTGTAACGTGAAATTAATCGTTCTGAAACGGCTAGTCTCCTATCGAAAGCCTCGCCTGCGAGGTAAACCTCACTCATCCATTTCATCACATTCCCAATCATTAACGTCCCACGATAACCATTGCTTACCATCATCTTGAACTACAGGGTCGATCTTTTTTTCCTGTTTCACGAAGGGTACAATCTGGCCATCACTTACCAGCCCCGATTCAATGATCCTGCCGGCCATCCAGTTCCTGTTGCCGATCCGTATACCCTGGGCAGTGAGAAAATGAACGCCTATTGCGATGAGCAGTGCCTGGTCATCTACGGCTCCGTCGGGAACCACGAGTTTACTGGTGGGGAAATAGGGCCTGCGTAAGTCGATTTGCAATACCCTGATCCTGGCGGACAAGCCATTTTCAGAAAAATCACCTACACTGCAACCTAACTGTACTACAAGGAAAACTGCTTCAGGTGGGGCAGTAACGATGCCCTCCAGGCGAAACTTCGGAAATGTGATGGAAATAGCAGTATCGGGGTTGATCTCAATACGGGGTTCTATTGAAAAGATATTCTGGAGGGGTGTATAACGATTGATCTGGAATCCTTTCAGCAAAGCCAGGTCACCATCCGTTACTTCTCTCTCTCCTTTGGGTTTGCAATAAGCGGAGTTGATCACCTTCACAAAACTGCTTCTCAGCCGCTGGTTGAACGCCCTGTCGGCAATATGGCCAACTATCGACAAAAAAGCCCGCCTTACCACCGAGGCAGCCTTGCTCGCCCTTCCGAATTCTGTTCCACTCTTTTTGCTGCTCTCAGATATTTGAACTTCCGCCGGGGCGGAGCGTGCTAAGTTTTTTCCGTCTCTGCGGAAATAGATCTGGTCATCCATCTTACCAGACAAGGTTATAAGACCTCTCTGAATAGCCATGGGTATGCGTTTTAATTGTTACAAACAAGTTAGTGCTTTTATTTTATATATGTGTCACAAGTCCATCACAAGTCCATGATAAGTCCATCACATGTCCATGACAAGTCCATGCTAACCTAAGCCCTCTCGTACACCTACCATATACCTGCCGTTATCCTACTCTATGCTTGCCGTTGGTCAACCATATCCGGCAGGTTACCTGGAGTGAAGCCGCCGGTTAAAGCAATCTTTGCGCAATAAATAAGGTAGTAGTCTGATAATCAATAGCATTGGGATAAAATGGAAACCTGCGTTCTATACGGTTTGGTCCATCATAAGTCCGTGACAAGTCCATGCTGAGTAGGTTCTTTAGCCTAAAGCAGAAGCGAAAGATTCGCGATGTACGCAAGAAACACGATCGGAAACGCCTTGCGGCCCCTTCCCGTCTCCGGCGAGTTTCCGCCGCGGCAGAGAGCGGTCGGTTTGAATGATAACCTATCCAGGTTAAAACGAAATCATCGCACGATACGCAACGCAAAACTCTTGCTACGCAAAATGATTTGTACAATATGAAAGTGATTGTTCTGAAACGGCGAATCTGCGCCGCGGCGAAAGACTCGCCTGAGAAGTGAAAAAAAAGCCCGGCGTTGTAAACCGGGCTC
The DNA here is from genome assembly GCA_040388705.1 of Bacteroidota bacterium. Taxonomy (GTDB): domain Bacteria; phylum Bacteroidota; class Bacteroidia; order Chitinophagales; family Chitinophagaceae; genus Sediminibacterium. The sequence continues at coordinate 232,554 of JAZKBI010000006.1, forward strand.
TCTTCGTTTTTTGCCCTTACCGTGCTTTTTTCTTTGGATCCGCTTTCTTCTGGGCTGAGCTTTTCTTTTTAGTAGGCTTATTCTTCCTGGGTTCAGCTGTCTTTTTCGGCATACAATTAAATTTAAAGGTTAGTGAATTATTTACTCATTACTGCAGCGTATTTCTTCCCGTTCTTCCATGTGATTCTTTCAGAAGCGGCAACAGTACAGCCACACTATGAGTAAATAAAGATATGCTTATAAGGGTAAATGGGTTCGCGATTTTAAACAAAAACACCAATAGCGCCGTTAAATGCCGCTAACATCGGCTCCTATGTCTCTCGGCAAGGTGTACCTCTCATCTCCTCACGCTGATGCAATATAATCGGAAGGTTCCCCGCCCCCTACTTCCTCCTCCCCAACCCAATCGCCGCCGCGGGCAAAAATGCCGGCATATTAATGATACCGGTGCTCTGTTTATTTCCCTCACGGAATTCAACAGCCAGCACAAGGCACAGGAGATGTTTTTTTTCGCCTTCGTGGTTAATTCATCTCAAACGCGGGAATGGTTTTATCGATGATGTTGAATGCATATTGCGAGATGGCCAATCCGGCATCATAGCCCCGGGCGGCAGGGTCGGGCGATCCTGCACAAAGCAGCTTAAGGTTCACCGATCCGGGGCCGGCAGGTGCTTTGAACTGTGGCTTAAATGCTTTTCAGTATCAAACCAATACCAATGGATTACTGTACAGCGCCTTTCTTTCTACGCAATCCGTTCATCTGTAGCATGCAGGTGGGCGGGATGTAAGGCAGGAGCGCAAGGCACGCCAGGTGCCGCAAGGGACGCAATAGGAAAATATTTGCGCGCCTTACGAAACCTTTGCGGGCATTACGATCCAGCTTGCTTCTCGCCAACGTACCTGCAAAAGTAAAAAAGAGTATTCCTTGCGGATGTCTGCCACCTCTCAACAATCACATTTATCCTCCTGAAGAAACCGTGATTTTCTCTCCCGGATCAGGTATTAACCGCAATCATTGCGAGTAAAAGTGTTTGTATTTTTATTTTGACACGATGCACATGATACCAAAGCCGGTTTTAAAATCACTGATCACCAGGAGAATAGAGGATTCAAAGGTGTTATTAAATAATCACAGGTACCCGGCTACGGTTTACATGTCAGGCTATGCGTTGGAACTGGCATTGAAGTACCGAATCAGCAGCCTTATGAAACTCAATGCCGGTTTCCCAGAAAACAAGACTGAGTTCAACCTGTATCATACGGACACAAAAAAGGTCACTTTAAGAAATAACATCAACGAGTTAAGGGATATCAGGCATCATAAATTAGCAGTGCTTTTGAGATACTCAGGAGAACAAGTTAATATTGAAACTCATTTTGGAACTGCGTGGGACTTCGTAAAAGATTGGAGCCCTGAAATGCGATATTCAAATAGTATAGTCCGGAAGCAGAAAGCGGAAGATTTTCTAAAATATGTAAGAATTATCGTCAACGAAATAATGTAGTATTTTTGTGAAAAATAATTCCATGGCAAAGAATAATCAGCACGTAGTCCCATTGGGAAATGGATGGGCCGTTAAAGCGGCGGGCGCTACACGTGTCACGGTAATTACCAGAAAGCAATCCGATGCCATTGTGTATGCACGAAATATTGCAAAGAACAGCCATAGCGATTTGATCGTTCACGGAAGGAATGGAAAAATACGTGAGCGAAATAATTATGGAAATAATATAGGTGTTGCTAAAGCATAATATTCATTACAACCTTTGATGGAGAAGGGGGCTATTCTATTGATTAGCTCCTTTTTTATTTTCCCTTCTCCGGCGCGACGGAAGACTCGCCTGGGAAATGAAAAACTATGTGAAAACCTATGTTTCTATCCACGCATTTGGCGGGACAAGTTTGTGCCTACTATGGTTCCACTGAGATTGGATTATAAAATTAAAAACAACTAACTTGTATTCACAGGAAGAGTTTTTTTAAAAGAGGTTAGTATCAATTACAAAACAATCATACAATGAGTACCAAAATCAGGCAAGGCAATTCCTCAATGGGTAGTGTTCTGTTTAATTGGGATGGCAGGTATTTGAGAAAAGGTGGCTCAGCCATGGGAACCGTAGTAGTGAGTTTCGATGGCAAAAATATACGACAAGGCAGTTCTTCTTCGGGTCAAACACTTTTTACCTGGGATGGTAAGAACATACGGCAGGGAAGTTCGCGTATGGGAACAGTGTTATTCAATATAGACGGAAAAACGATTAAACAGGGAAGCTCAAACACGGGTACTACCCAGTTTAATTATGATAATAGAAATATGCGGCAGGGGAACTCCTCAATGGGTACAACCACTTTTAATGTTGATGGAAGTATTCCGATAGTGATATGTGCATTGGTTACGACGGGCAGTATTTGAGGCCTTTTTAACGTGACTGATTAAATATTGAACTCTATATTCCGTGCCACGAATAGAGGCGTAGCCTCGACACAAATTGTAGCAACGGATTTTAATCCGTTTGAAGGGATATGAAAGTAGAACGCAGAGTGCCGTTGGCACGGTTCATATATCAGCGTGCCTACGGCACTCCATTTTCTAAAGCGCATTGTAACAACGGATTAAGATCCGTTGCTACAATATTCATCGAGGCTACGTCTCTGCAAGACTCAAGACTGTTATATCTCTGTTCACCCACTTTCCGTCTCCGGCGAGTCTCCCAGCGGGGACTCGCCGGTTTGAATTATAATCTATCCGGGTTAAAACAAAATCATCACACAAGACTCAAAGCAAAACACCTGTTACTCAAGATAATTTGTGCAATGTGAAAGTAACCGTTCTGATACGGCGAGTCTCCGCCGCGGCGGAAGACTCGCCTGCGAAGCAAAAAACTATGTGAAACCCTATGTGCGCTATGTTCCTCCTATGTTTACAAAGTAAGTAAAATAGGTCTTTGATAAAGTGTCA
>JAZKBI010000007.1:0-137152 GCA_040388705.1 Bacteroidota bacterium
TGCCATGACATTAGTTTGATTTGGTTAAATAATTTACCAAAAATAGGTAATTTTATTTAATTACCAAAATTTGGTAATATATATTTTTTAAAGACCGGCCGGGCTGCCCTATACTTTCTCGTACAATACAGCTAATTAGCTTATCTTAACAGGCATTGTTCTTGCGAATGCCCCAAGTCCTTTACCGGCACCCCCCCGCCGATAGCATAATCAATATTATCCCATGCAGAAGATCATCCAGGAGCTAAAGGAAGCCAACAAAGAACTCTTGTTTCAATGTGGCGAAAAGGAAAAATGTGCGGCGGAACTCATCGTTGCAAATAATGAACTTGTTTTTCAAAACGAAGAAAAAGAAAAGCGTGCGGCAGAACTTGTCATAGCCAATAAAGAACTGGTATTTCAGAATGAAGAAAAAGAAAAACACGCTGGAGAATTACGCATAGCGAATAGTAAACTTGAAAAATCAGAAGCAGGGCTCAAAGAATACATAACAGGGTTGAAGGAAATGATGTTTGTCACTTCTCATAAAGTAAGGAAACCGGTTGCCAATATTTTAGGCATATGCGCTCAACTGGAGGGCACTGCCATTTCGCCGTCGGAACTAACCGAATGGGTGAAGCAGATGAAGCAGTCTGCGGTCATTCTCGATGCGTTCACCAAAGAACTCACTTCACTCATAACTGATCTTGGGCATAAAGCGGATATCTCATAAGCATTGTTCCTGAAATTTTAAGATCGCGGGCACAAAAAACTTAGTGAAAACCGCAAAGCCTCGCTGTCTGTCTCGTTGTACTTAAAGACGGTGTTGAAGAGGTAGAATGAACCAAAATTTTCAGGCAAATTATTTGTTTTTTTTATACATTAGCGGCTCCCCCGAAAACAAACTTTTAATAAACAACACTCACTAATTTTTTTTGACATCTATGAATGACATAAGTGAAAAAAGAGGGTATGCTTTAACCGGCGAATTCGCGAGGATCAGTTTTAGGTATGACAGGCTTAAAGATGTAAAGGATGGAGCAGATCGTGTCAGGGAGATGCGAATGCAAGCGGATCAAAAACAGGGCATCTTTGGTCAAATGGAATTGCTTTTCAGGTACGAAGAAGGGATGTTCAACGAAGTGCAGATGGAGGAGATAAAATTATTGTTAGTTCTCGTATGGTGGATGTACAGAGGAAAATTACCTGAAAACAATTCCCAGGTTAGTGATGAACTTGCCTCGGACATGCTTGAGAGGCTAAAGAAAAAAAGCTTACATGCAAAGTCGCTAAAGGGAGATTTCTCTGAACCAGAGCTTGTAAGATATATTGAAACCTATCCCGCGATGGGCTTGTATTATTTCATCATGCATAAAATATTCTTTGAAGAATACTCTATTCTACGCACAGCGAAAAATTCCTGGAAGCATTTTTTGTTGTTTGGTTTTGAAATACTGTTAGATTGTTTTGAAGAAGTAATTAAGACGAGTAACAAACAGTCAAAGTTTACATTCTGGCCTTTCAAGTTATAAATCGTTTTATCCCCGTTGACAAATCGTGCAAAACAAAAATTAAGAGCTACCTACAACAAATAATGACGAGGAAGAAGTGCTGAAATTTCTTAATATTGCAATCATCAGTATGAAAAGATCCCTGCTTAAAAAGATCCGCAAAAGACGTCCTGTCTAAGGCCCTGTACCGTTCACCGGCTTATCGTCATTTATTTTTATTGATCCTTCAAACTTATGTCTATGTCAGAACAGGAAGCATTATCCTGTGCAGATGCTGCTGCACAGGTATGGAAAATATTATACAATCGCCAATTACCAAGAATACACGCACACGCCTATCTGCCGTTCTCCGGGAACCTGGCGAGGCTTGGATTTAACATCGCGGGGGTGCCCTCGCTCAGAGATATTAACTGGCGCTTGCAAAGAATAAGCGGGTGGCAGGTGTACAGTGTCCCGGGCCTGATCGATAATGTGGAATTTTTCAAACGTATGGCAGAGGGAGCATTTGGTGCTACAGGTTGGCTACGAAAAATGGAAGAGCTGGATTACCTGGAAGAACCCGATATGTTTCATGATGTGTTTGGTCATGTGCCTTTGTTATGCGACCCGGTGATCAGTGAGTACCTGCTCGCGCTTGCGGACGCTGCACTCAAATTTATCGATGAACCTGAAGTCATCGAAGCCATTGCACGCCTGTATTGGTATACGGTTGAATTTGGCCTGGTGAAAGAAGGAAATGACATTAAAATCTATGGCGCAGGTATTCTTTCCTCAATCGGGGAGACAGATTTTTGTTTGTCAGATAAAGCAACACGTGTGCCATTTGATCTGACCCGGATTTTGCAGACACCTTATATTAAGGACAGTTTCCAGGAACAGTATTTTGTACTGGATTCGATTGATGCGTTGAAAGGAATTGGTGCGCAATTGTTTCATGCGATTAACCAAAATCGCAAATAAAAATCATAGTATGAAAAAAACAGTGATCGCAATATGGGGCCATAGTGCCCAGGGAAAATCTTCTTCCATTAAAGAAATTGTAAACGCGATATCCTTTCACTACCCCAGGTCCGTGATCGACACCAGGATCAGTGGAAACGATATACAGGTTATTATACAGCTTGACAAAGTGAAGATTGGTGTGGAGAGCCAGGGCGATCCAGGTGGCAGGTTGCAGCGAAGCCTTGATCTGTTTTTACAGGAAAATTGTGACATCATTATCTGCGCCACAAGAACAAGGGGAGATACTGTTACTTCCGTCGAAGGTTTGTTCCCGGCCTATGAAGTGGTGTGGGCATCGAATTATTTTTCGCGGGAGAAAAATATTGATCAGTCCAACCGGATTTTTTCTAATCATATTATTTTGTTGCTGGAGGAAATTATAGCGGGCAGGTATTGATCCGATTCTAACATCTACTCATTTTTCAATTCTTAATGGTATGCGTATTTCATTTGACGAAAACGGGGCGAATTATTCTTTGTTGTCATCGCTGGTAGCACCACGGCCGATAGGCCTGATCAGTACGGTTGACCGTGATGGCAATCCTAACCTCGCACCTTTTAGTTTTTTTAACCTGGTAAGTATTGATCCGCCGGTACTTATTTTTTCACCTGTGCGCAGGATGCGAAACAATACTGAAAAACACACAATACAGAATTTACGTGAAGTGCCGGAAGCGGTGATCCATATTGTTAGCTATGATCTGATCCACCAGATGAACCTGGCCGCCTGCGAATATGATGACTGCGTGGATGAATTTATTAAAGCAGGTTTTACAAAGGAGAGGGCCAGTGTTGTCAGGCCAGCTATGATAGAAGCATGCCCGGTCAAATTTGAGTGCAGGATCACGGAGGTAAAGCCGCTCGGTAACAATGGCGGCGCCGGTACTTTGTGTATTGCAAAGGTGTTATGTGTCCACGTGGATGAAAAGATATTTTCTTTCGATGGCCGGGTCGATCCGCTCAAACTGGGCCAGGTGGCAAGACTCGGGGAGGATTGGTATTGCAGGATGACAAAGGAAAGTTTATTTACACTCCCCAAGCCGAATAAAACCGGGATCGGTTTTGACGGGTTACCGGAGCATATTGTCAAAAGCAAGGTATTCAATAAAAATCAACTTGCACAGCTTGGGGCTGTGGCAACGATACCGGAACTAAATGAAAACTTTGAACATATCGGCATGAAATTTTTGATGGAGGAGGATGTAAGCGAAGAACGCGCGCATGACCTGCATTTGATTGCGGCCCGTATGCTGGACCTCTCCCTTGTGGAAGAAGCCTGGCAGGTATTGTTACGGGCCGATGGCATTTATTCGGCATAACCGGCGAGCTTACCTGGGCTGGACTCATGCCTTACATGTGACCTCCCGACATATAAAGTATTTCGTCCAAACTATTGTTGACATGGATCAATTTTTATTTTTTATTTATTGATCCGGGACAACTTTTATCGCACATGGCCTCCCTAATTTTGAAAAAAAATATCACTAAACAATGATCTTTAAAGTATTCAAATCAATCCGCGAAAGGGAGCATCCGGAAGCATTGTACAGTCTTATAAGCAGTAACGGAAAAAGAGCGATCTACATTGATACAAATTGTGTTTACTTCGACACAAGAGATTTAAGTGGTGATGCACGGGAACAGAAAATTTTCTCCATCCATTATGTAAGCACTACCGATACTGTTCAATATGACATACAACATCTCGATCAGCTGATCCGAACTTTTACAATTAACCGAAATTATTTTTGCAGTATCAATTTTGACCAAACCCCTCAGTCCATTTCTCTAAAATCATGGAAGAGAAAAGATACTGATGACCCATTTACAAACATTCTTGAAATAGAATCAACAGATGCCATCCTGGCGATCTCAGAAAATATTGAGAAGGTATTGCTACCGATAGTAAGACAGGTGCTAAATAATATTGCCTGATCAGTGTTCATTCTTCACCACCTTCCATTAAAATCATTTTCGTCTTTTGACAACGATAACAGTGCATGTTCTAAGAACAAGTTTCATGGGCAAGAACTATGAACCGTTCCCTGGCGGTAAGAGATGTCGCTTTACTTTCAGGTTATACCAGCCTGTCCAATTTTTCACGCGATTTTACAAAAGCTACCGGTTTGTCTCCCGCCGCCTGGCGCGGGCAAATCGCCTGTAGCTATAAGCCTGCTGATGCTGCATTTATCACCCTCTGATTTTTAAAATGGTCTTGGGTCACTTAAGGTTATGACTGGTTTTCCTTCAGATCAATTTTTGGTTATCATTGAAACCTATATCTTCACCCTGTTAAACACCACCCGAATTTTGCGACAGAGCGTTACCATCAAAAATCCATATCCCGTGCATCAATCAGGTGGCAAAAACAGTCTTTTACCTATTGACAATAAATCAGTCATATTACCCGCAGACACCCGAAACAGAGCTGCTTGCTGCTGCGGCAGGCGGGGATGCGGTTGCCTTTCATGAATTATATCGCCGCCATTTTACCAATGCTTATTCCGCTGCCCTTTCGTTCCTGAAATCGCGTGAAGCGGCGGAAGATCTGTTGCAGGACATCTTTATCAATCTTTGGGAGAAAAAAGACACGCTGAACAATATCCGCGAACTGGCACCTTATTTAAACGTGGTGGTGCGCAACAGGCTGGTATCAGCATTGCGGACAAAAGAAAGGCAGGAAAAGATCAGATCGGGTCTGAGGCTGGAGCCGTTGACGCTGACAACCCCGCAGCAACAGGCTGAGTTTACAGGCTTAAAACAACTGATCGCCCAAGCGCTCCTGCAATTGCCAGAACAGAGCAGGCGGATGTATGCTTTAAGCCGGGAGGAAAACCTCACCCACGACGAGATCGGCAGGCAGATCGGGGTGTCGCCTAAGACCGTAGCCAACACCCTGACACTGGTATTAAACCATCTGCGGCATTTCTTAGCCCGGCACGGTTACCTTGTTTTTATTCTTTTTTTATAAAAATCGGGAGTATCCCTTTTTTCAAGCGACAATATATATACATGAAGCAATCATTCACCGAATTATTGGACGGTTACCTGACGGATGAACTATCTGTTAGTGAACTTAACCGGTTCTTTTCCCTGCTTGAACATGGGGAAAACAGAAAAATCCTGGAAGAAGCTATCGAGGCAAAGCTGTCAGCTACCAACGGCAGTTTACCGGAAGATGCGGAACAGATCAATAAAGCCGTCAGCCGTTTGGCTATCGCAATGGAGCAAATGGAGCAGCCGAAGCAGGCACCGGTAGTACATAGAGTGCATTTTATTCGCCGTTTCCGTTTTGCCGCCGCAGCGATACTATTATTGATGGCAGGTATTGCTTATGTGATCGTTTCTAAGAATATCGAAAAACAAGCCGTAGCTGATACCCAATACAAGGGTGATATTCCTGCACCCGCGATAACCAAAGCAACATTGACAGTTGCAGGCGGCAAGCGGATTATATTGGACAGCGTTATGATCGGATCACTTGCAGTGCAAGGCGCGGCCAGTGCAGATAAAACTACAGATGGGAAATTGGTGTATAGTAATACCACAACTCTTGTTGAATACCATACCCTCACCAATCCCAAAGCAAGTAAGCCGCAGGAGCTTGAACTTCCCGATAAATCCATTGTATGGTTAAATGCCGAATCCAGCATCACCTTTCCAACTGCATTTACCGGAAGTGAAAGAGTGGTAAGCATAACAGGGGAAGCCTATTTTGAAGTGGTACATGATGCGAGGAAACCATTCAAGGTAAAAGCGGGTAATCAAATTATTGAGGACATAGGGACAGCGTTTAATGTGAACGCATATAGCGATGAACCCGATAGTAAAACAACCTTATTTGAAGGTGCAGCAAGTGTTTCCTATGGTACACAAAAAAAGATCATCAAAGCGGGTGAACAGTCTATTATAAAAGACGGAGCAGAAACCATAGAAGTAAAAGCGACTGACGGTCAAACGGCTGCTGCATGGCGCAAAGGGGTTTTCAATTTTGAACATGCAGATATAGCTACTATCATGCGACAGCTTACACGTTGGTACAACGTAGAAGTCCGTTATGAAGGAAAAAGCAATCTTGAACCATTTTCCGGTGAGATTGGCCGTAGCCTGACACTAGCGCAGGTGCTGAATGGGTTGGAGCAGTCGAAAGTGCATTTCAGGATTGAGGAAGACAAACGTATCGTGATCATGCCCTAAAGCAAAAAACCGGCAGTGCTTGCAACACTACCGGGGAATTTGTCCGGGGTTTTCTATAACCAAAACTTGAAGGGATCAATTATCGTTAACCCAAACACTGTAAAAGTATGAAAATTACTGATCGCAAGGCCGTGCGCCTAAAGCGTAGGTCTGCCCAAACCTGGCTGGCTATGAAACTGACCGCATTTTTCCTGACTGCTTTACTTTTGCAAGTAAGCGCCCGTACGCTCTCACAAACCGTGACTTACAAAGCCAAAGAAGTCTCGCTTAAACAGGCTTTCGCAGAGATTAAAAAACAAACGGGCTACCTGTTTTTTTATAAGGATCAATATCTTGAAAAAGCAAAAGCTGTTAGCCCCGATTTTCAAAATACGCAATTGCAGTCTGCACTAGAACAGTTGCTAAAAGATCAACCTCTAAATTTCTCGATACAAGGTAATACCGTTTTCATAACTCTTAAAACAGTTGCCTTCCCAAACGAAACCACAGAAGCAAGTCCGTTACCTCCACTGCCTACTGATATTTCGGGAACTGTCACAGATGAAAATGGTTCTCCATTAAGCGGAGCCGCCATCACTATTAAGGCTACCGGACGGGGAACAACAACAGATGCGCAAGGAAGGTTTTTGTTAAAAGGTATTGATGAAAAATCGGTAATCATTATTGCGTTTGTTGGCTATACGAAACAGGAAATCACTATTGGGAAACAAACCTTTGTTAATGTCAAATTGAAAGTGGCAACCAATGAATTAGATAAGGTAGTAATACAGGCATACGGGCAAACCACTTCCCGATTTAATACAGGCAATATAGCTACAGTTAGCTCCGAAGAAATTGAAAGGCAACCTGTAATGAATGCATTAGAAGCATTGCAGGGAAAGATTCCAGGAGTTGTAATCGGGCAAACCAGTGGGTATGAAAGTGCCCCCTTTAAAGTTGAGATTAGAGGAAGAAATGGGATAAATCCTAATCTTCCATCTGAGCCGTTGTATATTGTTGATGGTGTGCCGCTTACCGTTTTAAATTTTACTGGAAACTACGCTAGCGGTTCTTATGGATTTACTCAGAGCGGATTACCAGGACCTGCAAATGGGCAAAGTCCATTCTTTAGTATAAATCCGAGCGACATAGAAAGTATTAGTGTTTTGGTCGATGCTGATGCTACAGCAATTTACGGGAGTCGTGGTGCTAATGGTGTTATTCTGATCACTACAAAAAAAGGAAAAATCGGAAAGACGAAACTAGAGGCGAATGTTTATCACGGATTCAGTAAGGTAACACAGAGATATGACCTATTGAATACGCAGCAATATCTTTCCATGCGCCGAGAGGCATTTAAAAACGATGGCATTGTCCCAACTGTAAGCAATGCATATGATTTGCTTGTGTGGGATACTACAAAGTACACAGATTGGCAAAAAATTATTTGGGGAGGAACAGGCAAAAGGACTGATGTTGAGTTAAGTCTTTCAGGAGGAGATAAGGCTGTTAATTTTAGATTATCAGGTGCATATGAACGTGTCAATCCTATTTTATCAAATGGCGCAGATCAAAGGGCATCAGTACAGTTTAATCTTTCGCACAAAAGCTTGAATCAGCGATTCACAATTTCATTTACGAATTTATATTCATATACACAATCCGACCTTATCTATCTTCCTGGTCAAATTGCATTGCCGCCCAATTCCCCGGCAATATTTGACGCTTCGGGCAATCTTAATTTCGCTGGATGGTTACCTGCTTCCAGTCAATTAAACAGTTTTAGTAATTTATTGCAACCATACACTAGTAAGACTGGGTTTCTTAATGGCCGTTTAGCATTGCAATATGAAATACTAAAGGGGTTAAATATCTCAACCAATCTCGGATATTCTACTACTAATGTTTCGCAAATAAGAATTATACCAATATCATCTCTTGATCCCTCTAGTAATCCAAAAGGCAGTTCACAATTTGGAAACAATAAAATTACCAATTCGATTATCGAGCCTCAGATAGAATACAAAACGTTGTTATTACGAGGAAAGCTTAATTTTTTAGTCGGTGGAACATTACAAGAACTTTCTCAAGATGGAAATTTTATTCAAGGTATGGGGTACGTAAATGATAATTTGTTGCGTTCAATATCTAATGCGGGAACTAAGCTTGCTTCAGATGTTTCTGGCCAATATAAATATGCTGCAATATTTAGTCGGATAACTTATAATCTTGATAATAAATATATTTTAAATCTCACTGCTAGAAGGGATGGCTCTTCTAGGTTTGGGGAAGGAAAACAATTTGGAAATTTTGGTGCTATTGGTGCTGCATGGATTTTTACAGAAGAAAAATGGGTTAAAAATAACTTCTCATTTTTGAGTTTTGGAAAGCTTAGAGGTAGTTATGGTGTCACTGGCAGGGATCAAATAGGTGATTATGGCTATTTAACCAGATGGTCGGCCTCAACAACTATTCCTTATCAAACTACGCCTGCATATGTACCTCTTCAACATGCTAATCCAGACTTGCAATGGGAAGAGAATAGAAAACTGGAAGTCGCATTAAACTTAGGCTTGTTAAACGATAAGATTTCTTTAGAATTAAACTGGTATCGAAATATTTGCGGCAACCAACTACTTCCTCTTGTATTGCCTTCATTAACAGGATTCATACAGGTTAATGCAAATTCACCTGCAACAGTTCAAAATACAGGTATAGAAGGCAAGATTAATGCCAAGGTTATTGATGGCAAAAACTTACAATGGCAATTAAATTTCAATATCGGGTTTAATAGAAATAAGTTATTAGCATTTCCAGATCTATCTCAATCAAGCTATGCCTCTTTCTTTGTCATAGGAGAATCGTTGAATCTAGCGCGGTTATTACATTATACCGGTGTTGATCCTCAAACAGGTCAATATCAATTCTCGGACAAAAATCATGACGGCGCAATTACCAATAGTTATAATAACGGAATCAATGATCTTTACAACAATGACTTAAGCGTTAAATTCCAAGGAGGGTTTGGATCAGATCTTACTTTCAAAAATTGGCAGCTAAATCTTTTTTTTAATTTTCTCCAACAACCTTTTAAGCAAAGTGCTGTCTACAACGGTATTCCTGGACAGGTGTTTTCTAACCAATCTTCCCAAGTACTTGATCATTGGCAAAAACCCGGAGATATAGCGAAGTTTGCAAGGTACACAACTGCTTCTCTCGCTACTGATCAATATTTCTCGAATTATTCCGATGGACCTTATTCCAATGGCTCATATATCAGGTTAAAGAACCTTTCTGTCTCTTATGATTTGAGCAGTGCCTGGATTAAAAAAATCGGCATGCAAAATTGCAAATTGTACCTGCGAGGCGAAAATTTATTTATCATCACTAAATATAATGGCGTTGATCCAGCATCGCCAGGTTTAAACCTTTTACCTCCTCAAAAGATATTGACAGCAGGTATTCAACTTAACTTATAAAACAATTAACAATGGAAAATAAATATATAACTACAGTTAATAAATTGACCTCTTTTAGATGGCTTCTAATTATAATAATTGCTGGTTCGTTATTTTCATCCTGTAAAAAATTGGTGGAAATAAATGCCCCTGTTAACAGCATTACATCTTCTGAGACATTTGCAGATAGCAGTGATGCGGTTTCTGCAATTGCAGGAATTTATTACAGCATGTTAAACGCATCGGGTAACATTAGCATTGGCAGCAGCGGAACAACTTTGCTTTCAGGGCTTTCCTCAGACGAATTTTTATATTTCGTTTCTTCTCCTGAATATAATCAGTTCTATTCAAATTCACTTATTTCAAACAATAGCTTAGTTAATACTTCCTTGTGGAAGCCTGCATATTCTTATATTTATCAAGCCAATGCATGTATTAAAGGCCTGTCAGACTCAAAGAGTCTTTCTGTTGCTGCAAGGAATGAGTTCATTGGTGAAGCGAAATTCCTCAGAGCATTTAATTATTTTTATTTAGTAAATCTTTTCGGTGACGTTCCCTTGTTAACGACAATCGACTTCAAAGCAAATTCAATAGCGGCTCGTACCCCTAAGGCTCAAGTATACGATCAAATAATTGCAGATTTAATGGAAGCTCAAAATTTATTAGCTTCTGATTATAGCTATTCAACTAAGGAAAAGGTCCGTGCTAACAAATGGGCTGCCACGGCATTACTTGCCAGGGTTTATCTATATGTTGGGAAATCGGCAAGCGCCGATTCTGCCTCTTCATCAGTAATAGGTAGTTCGCTTTACAGCCTAAGCCCTTTGACGGGTGCAAATAATGTGTTTAGCAAAAACAGCTCTGAAGCAATCCTTCAATTACAAATTGACAGTATTTATTTAAACGCTACTCCTGAAGGATATAATATTCTACCAAGAAACAACACCTCAGCCCCCAAATTTTATATTAACCCACAATTGCTAAATGCGTTTGAAATTAACGACCTCCGGAAAAATGCATGGATAAGTTCAACCACATATTTAGGGACAACCTATCCATATCCTAATAAATATAAAGTCGGGAGTGGGCAGGCGTTGGTGAATGGGGGTACTACGGAATATTATATGATGTTACGATTGGCCGAACAATATTTGATCCGAGCTGAAGCGAGGGCCCAACAAAATAATGTAACTGGTGCGATAGCTGATTTGAATATTATCAGGCAGCGGGCCGGATTAAGTTCTTTACCATCTTCTTTAACACAAACGCAGGTATTAGCCGCCATTATGCAGGAAAGGAGAATTGAATTGTTTGCAGAGTGGGGACATCGCTGGCTAGATCTCAAGCGAACAGGGATGGTTGATGTTGTTATGTCAGCTGCAACTCCTGCCAAGGGGCAAGCAACCATCTGGCAGTCTTACCAGCAATTATATCCAATTCCAAGTTCTGAAATGCTATATGACCCAAATTTGATCCAAAATAGCGGATACTAAGAAGATAAAACAGTCATTCTTGAAAATCGTATTTTCTAAAAAAATTAAGAGAAATGAAACTATTAAAAAAATATATCCCGTTTATTTTTATTGGAGGGCAAGTGTTACTATCCTGTAAAAAGGACGTTGAGCCGGTGCAATTAAGTTCTATAACAATTGTGAACAGTGTAATCGGCAGTAATCCCATTATTACAGATTTTTCGTCCACGAAGCCTATAAGTATCTACTATGCTTCGACTCCAAAAATCAGCTACGGTGCTTTTTATTCTTTCTCAAGACCTAATGGGAATTTGACCTTAACCGCTTATCAGACGACTGACACAACAAATGCTATTTATAATACTGATAATAAAGGGGCTGATCTTAACTTACAACCGCAAGGAATCTACAGTTTATTCCTCTGTGGGCAGGTGATGCCAACCGTTCAGCCTGATGCAGTGTTTGTAAAAGACGATCTTCCTTATCATCCCTCAAATGATAGCACGGTTGGAGTGCGATTTATCAATCTCAGCCCCGGCAGTAATCCTTTAAATGTTACATTGTCTACCAGTACTACGACGAACGAGTTTGCCGGCATTGCGTATAAAAGCATTACAAGCTTTAAGAACTATGCGGCTACGGCAGCAGTAAGCAGTTATGTTTTTCAATTCAGAGATGCTATGAGCAATGCAGTTCTTGGGAGTTTCACAATAAGCGGTGTCAACAATGGTACTGGCACGAATACATTGGGCAATACTTATCGTTTCAGGAATTTTACAGTCGTATTCAAAGGATTACCAGGTGCAACGGGTACCAACGCACAAGGGACATTTATAGTAAACAATTATTAGAAAAGCCAAGAATGAAAAAACAGTTCAGCATTATTTTATTGCTGCCGGTATTTTGTTGTGCACAGGGTATCCATTTTGAAGAGCGATCAAATTGGCAGCAAGTCTTGCAAAAGGCAAAAACAGAAAACAAATATATTTTTTTGGATTGCTATGCTACGTGGTGCGTGCCATGTAAGTACATGGATAAGAATATCTATCCATTACCAGAAGTGGGTCAACAGGTCAATGAACATTTTATCAGTGTTAAAGTCCAGATGGATACATCGGAGTCCGACAACGAGCCTATAAAGGCATGGTATCGCGATGCGCATGAACTCATGAGAGATTACATGGTCAGTTCATTCCCGACTTTTTTGTTTTTCTCGCCTAATGGAAACATCGTACATCGCGCTGGTGGCTCCAGTGATGCAAAAACATTTATTGCCAAAGTGAATGACGTATTGGATAGCAGCAAGCAGTATTATACTTTATTGCATCAATACCAAAATGGTGAAAGGGACAGTATGTTGCTTAGCCGTTTAACGATTTGCGCTATTCAGACAAATGATGAGTTGGGCAAAAAAGAATTCGGATATGCGTATATGCAGTCAATGAAAAATATCTATGATAAAGATAACCTTGCCTGCATTGCGCAGTTGACGCGAACAAGTAAAGATGCTGGGTTTGCTATCTGGTTGTATCATAAACAAGAAGTAGATGCAGCAATGGGTAAGGATTATGCAGAAAGAAAGGTGATGAATATTATCATGGAAGAGAGCAACTATGTAAAAGCTGCGAACAAAAAAGCTGTGGAAGGGTTGGAAGTAAAAGGGACTATCGGTAACCAAGTGATATATGGAGCGCCAT
The DNA here is from genome assembly GCA_040388705.1 of Bacteroidota bacterium. Taxonomy (GTDB): domain Bacteria; phylum Bacteroidota; class Bacteroidia; order Chitinophagales; family Chitinophagaceae; genus Sediminibacterium. The sequence continues at coordinate 13,296 of JAZKBI010000007.1, forward strand.
TAAAAGATATAAAAGAACCAATCTCGCCAGATTGGAAAAAAATGTGTCTCGAAATAAAAAAGTCTTATGGAAATTATTATTCAGACAGGATCACAACATGGATAAAGATGAGTTATTACAAACAACGACAGCAATGGGAAAATTATGATAAGGCCGTGATTAATTATTTGGGTCATTATAAGGAAACCATAAGACTTTCACAATTAAATAGCTATGCCTGGGATATGTTTACGCATAGTACTGGCAGGCGAGAATTGGAAACTGCACTTCAATGGAGCAGGGAAACGCTTGACGACAAGGACAAGGATATGCATGCTTACTACGATACCTATGCCAATCTTTTATATAAGTTGAAAAGAAAAGACGAGGCGGTTAAAGCAGAAGAAAAAGCTGTTGAGCTGGCACCGGCAAATTATAAAAAAGGCTATGAAGAAACGCTTAAAAAAATAAAAACTGATGCCTTTTGATATTGCCTCAGCGGCTAAACGGCTGAAGGAAGTGTGCGCCGTTACACCATTGGATTTGCACACAGCATTGTCGGAACAATACCAATGTAACCTTTATTTAAAAAGGGAGGACAAACAGGTAGTGCGGTCTTATAAGATACGGGGTGCATATAACAAAATCAGTTCTTTGAGAAATACCGATCTGTCACGCGGCGTGGTTTGTGCCAGTGCTGGCAACCATGCGCAGGGCGTGGCATACAGTTGCAGGCTGCTAAACGTTCATGGAACTATTTTTATACCTGCTAACACACCGCAGCAAAAAATAGAAAGGGTAAAGAAATGGAGCGGTGATCATATTCAATTGTTTCTGGAAGGAGATACGTATGATGACTGTTATTATGCCGCAAAAGAGCACCAACTGAAAACAGGACAAACCTTCATCCATCCATTTGATGATGAAAAGATCATTGAAGGGCAGGGAACAGTCGGACTGGAAATTACAGATGTGCTGGAAAATATTGATTATGTATTGGTGCCTGTAGGTGGCGGTGGACTCGCCGCCGGTATAGGAACCTGGTTCAAACAATACAGTCCCAATACTATTTTAATTGGCGTTGAGCCGGAAGGCGCGGCATCTATGACGGCGGCATTTGAAGCAGGTAAGCCCGTTGAACTGGAAAGGATAGATCCTTTTGTGGATGGTGCAGCGGTGCGTAAAGTAGGCGAACTGAATTACCATATCTGCAAAGAGACGGTGCAGCATATTCATACGGTAGCAGAAGGAAAAGTCTGTTCCACACTTCTGCAATTGTACAATGATGAAGCTATGGTACTGGAACCGGCAGGTGCATTGACTATTGCGGCACTGGATGATTTTGCGGAGATGATCAAAGGCAAGACGGTTGTCTGTATTGTGAGTGGTAGTAATAATGATGTGTTGAGAATGGAAGAGATCAAGAAACTGGCTGATGCTTATGAAGGCTTGCATCATCATTTAATCATCCGTTTTAAACACCAGCCCGATGAATTAAATAGTTTGTTTACCAAAATATTGGGACTGGAAAATTATATAACCGGGCTGCATTATGATAGAAGAGAGCATGGAAGAAGCACGTATGGTTGGGTGTGCATTAAATCAGCATCAAAGGATGGGTATAAGGAATTATTAAAGCGAATGAATACATCAAAAATGGAATACACAGAAGTGACCAAAGATGATTTCCTGTTTAAATATTTGATATAAAACAACAAAATGCACAATTAATGCAATCCGACAAAAAAATGGAATTCTTCATGATTGAATTAAAACCGAACAAACAATACACGACTGAAGAACTGCGATCAGTCGATGAACACAACAGGCGGTTGCGTTCAATACTAATGCAACCGGAAATGGAAAGAGTTATCAAGGAAATACCTTTGAAACGGAAAGGCCAAACAATTAAATAATGCTGATACAAATTTTAAAATCAAAAATCCACAATGCTACCATAACCGAGGCCAACTTGAGTTACATCGGCAGCCTTACACTAGACGGCGATCTGATGGATGCAGCCAAAATGGTGGAATATGAAAAGGTGCAGATAGTGAACGCCAACAATGGTGAACGAATCGAAACCTACCTGATCCGAGGAAAAAGCGGTAGTGGTGTTTGTTGTTTAAACGGACCTTCTGCCAGGAAAGGTTTGCCGGGAGATACAGTGGTGATCATTAGCTATGGTGTTGTTCCGGTGCGGGATGCTGAGGGTTGGGTTCCGATCAGGATATTTCCCGTGACGGGAAACAAATTGGAGAAAGAAACTGATAGAAAACAATGAAAGCATTGAAACATCATCGCGGATGATTAAAGTAACCCCATGTTTCATATGGCAGGCAACAGTTGGGTTTAGGAGAAGGAGGATGTCCTGCAACAGATTCAGCCCTGTTGCAGGCACTTTTTGAAAGAATTAGAATTTTCTCATGTTGTTTAGTTTTTGGTTTAAACCTTACTAACAACAACAGCCGGTATCTTTATGCCGGCCTTTTTTTTGGTGGAAAGCTAATGGGTCATCTAAACCTATAGGTTGGCAGCGGGGGCTTTTACGATTTGCGGGAGCCGAGCAAAACCGACAGGTCATGGCGGTTCTGCATATTGAGCCAGGTCTCGGCGGAAATCTCCAGCAGGTCCTGCAGTTTCAGTGCCAGGGATGCTGAGATATGGCGCTTGCCTTTAAAGAGTTCGCTCAGGTGGCCGGGCTGCATACCCAATTCTTTGGCCACAACGTTCTTGGCGAGGCCGCGCGCTTCTATCTCGTCTTTCAACACATCACCAGGATGGGTGGTGATCTTGGAATAAACAGGCTGTTGAGTGCGCCTGTTTATTGCTGGGGTTGTTATCATTGTCGTGTACTGTGCTCGTTCAAAAAATCGTGTAATTAATGATAATCAGTCAGTTCATGGATCTCACAGACCTCCAAAGTATCTTTTTGCCCGGGGCTTTTGGCCCTGATCAGTCTGAGAATGATCCTGTACTTGTCATTCACACGGATGCTGTGCATGCCTTTGTACTTTTTCTCTTTCGTAAGGGCCTCGAAATGGAGGCTCTTGAATTGAGTAAGCTCCACCGAATGGGTGACAGCATACAAAATGTCAATTTTCTTTACATAGGCTTTGACCACTTCCTGGCCAAATACCGGTTTACCTTTTTCTTTCCCGTTTTTGTACAATTCTTCTAAAACGGGGTCTTTAAAAATGAGTACCATGTTTCAAACAGTTTTAAGTGTGGTGCGGTTTGGGTTTGTGCCATGACATTAGTTTGATTTGGTTAAATAATTTACCAAAAATAGGTAATTTTAATTAATTACCAAAATTTGGTAATATTTTTTTTTTTAATTACCGGCCGGGCTGTCCTATACCTTTTTCGTACAACACAGCTAATTAGCTTATCTTAACAGGCATTGTTCTTGAGAATGCCCCAAGTTGTTTACCTGCCCCCCGATAGCACATTCAATATTATCCCATGGAGAAGATCATCCGCGAGCTGAAAGCAGCCAACAAAGAACTCTTGTTTCAATGTGGCGAAAAGGAAAAATGTGCAGCGGAACTCATCGTTGCAAATAATGAACTTGTTTTTCAAAACGAAGAAAAAGAAAAGCGTGCGGCAGAACTTGTCATAGCCAATAAAGAACTGGTATTTCAGAATGAAGAAAAAGAAAAACACGCTGGAGAATTACGCATAGCGAATAGTAAACTTGAAAAATCAGAAGCAGGGCTCAAAGAATACATAACAGGGTTGAAGGAAATGATGTTTGTCACTTCTCATAAAGTAAGGAAACCGGTTGCCAATATTTTAGGCATATGCGCTCAACTGGAGGGCACTGCCATTTCGCCGTCGGAACTAACCGAATGGGTGAAGCAGATGAAGCAGTCTGCGGTCATTCTCGATGCGTTCACCAAAGAACTCACTTCACTCATAACTGATCTTGGGCATAAAGCGGATATCTCATAAGCATTGTTCCTGAAATTTTAAGATCGCGGGCACAAAAAACTTAGTGAAAACCGCAAAGCCTCGCTGTCTGTCTCGTTGTACTTAAAGACGGTGTTGAAGAGGTAGAATGAACCAAAATTTTCAGGCAAATTATTTGTTTTTTTTATACATTAGCGGCTCCCCCGAAAACAAACTTTTAATAAACAACACTCACTAATTTTTTTTGACATCTATGAATGACATAAGTGAAAAAAGAGGGTATGCTTTAACCGGCGAATTCGCGAGGATCAGTTTTAGGTATGACAGGCTTAAAGATGTAAAGGATGGAGCAGATCGTGTCAGGGAGATGCGAATGCAAGCGGATCAAAAACAGGGCATCTTTGGTCAAATGGAATTGCTTTTCAGGTACGAAGAAGGGATGTTCAACGAAGTGCAGATGGAGGAGATAAAATTATTGTTAGTTCTCGTATGGTGGATGTACAGAGGAAAATTACCTGAAAACAATTCCCAGGTTAGTGATGAACTTGCCTCGGACATGCTTGAGAGGCTAAAGAAAAAAAGCTTACATGCAAAGTCGCTAAAGGGAGATTTCTCTGAACCAGAGCTTGTAAGATATATTGAAACCTATCCCGCGATGGGCTTGTATTATTTCATCATGCATAAAATATTCTTTGAAGAATACTCTATTCTACGCACAGCGAAAAATTCCTGGAAGCATTTTTTGTTGTTTGGTTTTGAAATACTGTTAGATTGTTTTGAAGAAGTAATTAAGGCGAGTAACAAACAGTCAAAGTTTACATTCTGGCCTTTCAAGGTATAAATCGTTTTATCATCGTTGACAAATCGTGCAAAAACAAAAATAAAGATTTACCCACAACAAATAATGACCAGGAAGAAGTGCTGAAATTTCTTAATATTGCAATCGTCAGTATGAAAAGATCCCCGCTTAAAAAGATCCGCAAAAGACGTCCTGTCTAAGGCCCTGTCCCGTTTACCGGCTTATCGTCATTTATTTTTATTGATCCTTCAAACTTATATCTATGTCAGAACAGGAAGCATTATCCTGTGCAGATGCTGCTGCACAGGTATGGAAAATATTATACAATCGCCAATTACCAAGAATACACGCACACGCCTATCTGCCGTTCTCCGGGAACCTGGCGAGGCTTGGATTTAACATCGCGGGGGTGCCCTCGCTCAGAGATATTAACTGGCGCTTGCAAAGAATAAGCGGGTGGCAGGTGTACAGTGTCCCGGGCCTGATCGATAATGTGGAATTTTTCAAACGTATGGCAGAGGGAGCATTTGGTGCTACAGGTTGGCTACGAAAAATGGAAGAGCTGGATTACCTGGAAGAACCCGATATGTTTCATGATGTGTTTGGTCATGTGCCTTTGTTATGCGACCCGGTGATCAGTGAGTACCTGCTCGCGCTTGCGGACGCTGCACTCAAATTTATCGATGAACCTGAAGTCATCGAAGCCATTGCGCGCCTGTATTGGTATACGGTTGAATTTGGCCTGGTGAAAGAAGGAAATGATATTAAAATCTATGGCGCAGGTATTCTTTCCTCAATCGGGGAGACGGATTTTTGTTTGTCAGATAAAGCAACACGTGTGCCATTTGATCTGATCCGGATTTTGCAGACACCTTATACTAAGGACAGTTTTCAGCAGCAGTATTTTGTACTGGATTCGATTGATGAGTTGAAAGGGATTGGTGCGCAGTTGTTTCATGCGATTAACCAAAATCGCAAATCAAAATCATAGCATGAAAAAAACAGCGATCGCAATATGGGGCCATAGTGCCCAGGGAAAATCTTCTTCCATTAAAGAAATTGTAAACGCGATATCCTTTCACTACCCCAGGTCCGTGATCGACACCAGGATCAGTGGAAACGATATACAGGTTATTATACAGCTTGACAAAGTGAAGATTGGTGTGGAGAGCCAGGGCGATCCAGGTGGCAGGTTGCAGCGAAGCCTTGATCTGTTTTTACAGGAAAATTGTGACATCATTATCTGCGCCACAAGAACAAGGGGAGATACTGTTACTTCCGTCGAAGGTTTGTTCCCGGCCTATGAAGTGGTGTGGGCATCGAATTATTTTTCGCGGGAGAAAAATATTGATCAGTCCAACCGGATTTTTTCTAATCATATTATTTTGTTGCTGGAGGAAATTATAGCGGGCAGGTATTGATCCGATTCTAACATCTACTCATTTTTCAATTCTTAATGGTATGCGTATTTCATTTGACGAAAACGGGGCGAATTATTCTTTGTTGTCATCGCTGGTAGCACCACGGCCGATAGGCCTGATCAGTACGGTTGACCGTGATGGCAATCCTAACCTCGCACCTTTTAGTTTTTTTAACCTGGTAAGTATTGATCCGCCGGTACTTATTTTTTCACCTGTGCGCAGGATGCGAAACAATACTGAAAAACACACAATACAGAATTTACGTGAAGTGCCGGAAGCGGTGATCCATATTGTTAGCTATGATCTGATCCACCAGATGAACCTGGCCGCCTGCGAATATGATGACTGCGTGGATGAATTTATTAAAGCAGGTTTTACAAAGGAGAGGGCCAGTGTTGTCAGGCCAGCTATGATAGAAGCATGCCCGGTCAAATTTGAGTGCAGGATCACGGAGGTAAAGCCGCTCGGTAACAATGGCGGCGCCGGTACTTTGTGTATTGCAAAGGTGTTATGTGTCCACGTGGATGAAAAGATATTTTCTTTCGATGGCCGGGTCGATCCGCTCAAACTGGGCCAGGTGGCAAGACTCGGGGAGGATTGGTATTGCAGGATGACAAAGGAAAGTTTATTTACACTCCCCAAGCCGAATAAAACCGGGATCGGTTTTGACGGCTTACCGGAGCATATTCTTAAAAGCAAGGTGTTCAATAAAAATCAACTTGCACAGCTTGGGGCTGTGGCGATGATGCCGGAACTAAATGAAAACTTTAAACATATCGGCGTGAAATTTTTGATGGAGGAGGATGTAAGCGAAGAACGCACGCGTGACCTGCATTTGATTGCGGCCCGTATGCTGGACCTGTCCCTTGTGGAAGAAGCCTGGCAGGTATTGTTGCGGGCCGATGGCATTTATTCGGCATAACCGGCGAGCTTGCCTGGGCTGGACTCATGCCTTACATGTGACCTCCCGGCATATAAAGTATTTCGTCCAAACTATTGTTGACATGGATCAATTTTTATTTTTTATTTATTGATCCGGGACAACTTTTATCGCACATGGCCTCCCTAATTTTGAAAAAAAATATCACTAAACAATGATCTTTAAAGTATTCAAATCAATCCGCGAAAGGGAGCATCCGGAAGCATTGTACAGTCTTATAAGCAGTAACGGAAAAAGAGCGATCTACATTGATACAAATTGTGTTTACTTCGACACAAGAGATTTAAGTGGTGATGCACGGGAACAGAAAATTTTCTCCATCCATTATGTAAGCACTACCGATACTGTTCAATATGACATACAACATCTCGATCAGCTGATCCGAACTTTTACAATTAACCGAAATTATTTTTGCAGTATCAATTTTGACCAAACCCCTCAGTCCATTTCTCTAAAATCATGGAAGAGAAAAGATACTGATGACCCATTTACAAACATTCTTGAAATAGAATCAACAGATGCCATCCTGGCGATCTCAGAAAATATTGAGAAGGTATTGCTACCGATAGTAAGACAGGTGCTAAATAATATTGCCTGATCAGTGTTCATTCTTCACCACCTTCCATTAAAATCATTTTCGTCTTTTGACAACGATAACAGTGCATGTTCTAAGAACAAGTTTCATGGGCAAGAACTATCTCAGTTTAAGCGCGGCAAAATAATAAAAAACGATAATATCAGTTTTAATTTCTTCCCTATTATGTAATCGACTATGGATTTTGTGAAGAAGACAACGGTCACCTCAAAGTGGTGAAAGCCTTTTAGTGGAAAGAGTAGGTTAGCGGTTCACGCATTTTAGTTGAAGATCTACCTCAAGCATAGTTTTCCTTCATCCACTCCTATAAATTCCTGAAGGTCAGCGCCAATTTGCTACCTTTGGATAGTTGCTTTCGCCGAAACAATAAAGCAGCATTTTATCTTCCACTATTGTCACAAAGCAGCCGTCCAATCTCCATCATCACTTAAAGAGTCAATGTTATATGGATCAGCCTTCACCACAGAACCCCCAGTCCCAGTGGTCGTCTTTGCCAGACGAGGAACTACGAAAGTGGTTCGGCCTGATCGCGCAAGGTGATGAACAGGCTTTCACTACGGTTTTCTTACAATACAGCGCTTATATTTTTCCCTTTGCTTCCGGGCAATTGCAAAGTGAGGAGGAGGCAAGGGACCTGGTGCAGGAGGTGTTCCTGCAACTCTGGTTGTACCGGGACAACCTCTCGGCGGTGGACAACCCGCGCGGCTACCTGCACCGGATGATCTATCACGGCCTGTTGCAAAGGTTTAAGAAGATGAAAAAACGATATGCTTTTATGAAAGCATTTGGAGAGGAACAATTACTAATTACCACGCGTCCTGACGGCTTATATGCGGACCTGGCTGACCGGTTCCACCAGGCGATCGCGGCTTTGCCGGCAGACCGAAAAAAAATATTCCTGCTGCGCAGCCAAGGTTTAAAAGTAAACGAGATCGCCAGGGAATTAGGGATCTCTGTCAATACGGTGAAAACCCAGTTGAAAAGGTCATTTGCCAGCGTACGGGAATTCTTAAAAGAGGAAGGTTTGCCGCTGGTTCTCGTGATGCTGCTCGCTCGCGAATTATCTTTTTTTTAACCAGGCTGTCACCCGTTTTTTATCCCCCTGTTATCTTTATATTATCATTATTATGGAAAACAAGTCCACCCGAACGATTTATTTACTGGAACGCTTCCGCAACCGCGAGGCAACACACGGCGAAATGGAGGAATTATTCGCTCTACTGGATGCGGCAGAATCAGACCAGGCGACTCAAGCGTTGATCATGCAATCATTGGAGAGCCAATCGCCTGTGGAGCTGAACCAAGAAGAATGGAAAGAGATCGCCAGGGAGATACTCAATCACAGACAACCCAAAGTTGTTACCATGCGCCAGCGCTTTACTATATTTCGCTGGGCGGCTGCAGCGGTCCTGGTTGGTGTTATCTCTCTTACAGGCTGGCTGTTGTTCAGGGATCATAAAGATTTCAAGCAAAAAGTATTTGCCAAAGTGGACGTAAAGGCGCCTCAGACTAATCGCGCAATGATTACGAGAGCCAATGGCGAAACAGTATATCTCGATAGTGTGGCAAATGGCAAGTTGCTAAGTTTAGGAAATGTAACACTCGAAAAACTAGCTGACGGACAAATCGCCTACTCAGGCAATACTGGTAAAGTGGAGGTCAATACCATTACTAATCCAAAAGGTAGCAAAGTCATAGATATGATGCTTACTGATGGAACACATGTATGGCTTAATGCCGGATCATCTTTAACGTATACAGTACCCTTAATAAAGAGAGATGTAACAGTAACAGGTGAGGCATACTTTGAAGTTGCACATGATGCAACAAAACCATTCACTGTTACAAAAGGAGATGCGAAAGTGACGGTGCTCGGAACACACTTTAACGTGAAGGCATTCGACAATGATGCAGATATAAAAGTGACTTTGCTGGAAGGAAGTGTGCGGGTTAACAAAGGCAAAACCGGTAAACTTTTGAAGCCGGGAGAACAGGCGGTGATTGAAACAAATAGTATCGGCCTGGTGGAACATGCGAATATAGAAGAAGCAGTGGCATGGAGGAACGGATACATACATTTTTATAGTACCGATCTGAACACTATTCTGCACGAGATCGAACGTTGGTATGATATCGAAATAGATAATACGGCACCTGCTTCAAGATATGACGATGTTGATTTTTACGTGAATGTTAAACGTGTGGCACCTCTCAAAGATGTATTGCAGGTGTTTACGGATAGTAAGGTGAAATATTCATTCGATGCAGTAAGCAAAAAATTAACGATCCTGCCATAAGGCAGTACCGATATAAGTATCCAATATCACATCCGAGTATACGGAACAAAAAACCGTAACAGTTCAAGCTGTTACGGCAATTAAGTCCGGGTACCAAAACCAAAACTTTCGACGGTATAAGATTATTGTTCACCCAAACCGAAGCAAACGTATGCATTTAACTGCTATTGGACCCGCAAAAATGTCGGGACCACTCACCCAATGCGCCCGGATCATGAAACTAACCGCGCTATTTATGATTATCGGTTTACTGCAGGTCTCGGCCCACAGTACAGCCCAGGTAACGCTTAAAGAAAATGCAGCGAGCCTTGAAAAAGTGCTTGTTGCCATCAAGCAACAGTCCGGTTATGACCTGTTCTTTAACCGTTCTATTCTGAAAGCTAAAGCCAGGCTGGTTATCGTTGACGTCAACAACGTTCCGGTAGAACAAGCCCTCCAGGCTGTATTTAAAAACCAGGATCAGCTGACCTACTCGCTAAACGGAAACATCATTAGTGTGAAGGAGAAGCCTGAAAAAAAGTCAGACTTAGTAACCGAGGGTTTAAACCCCCGGTTAGAGCCTACACTTCCCCCCACGGTCCATGGAAGGATCACCAATGAAAAAGGTGAAGCTGTTGCTGGTGTAAGTATTTCTATTAAAGGTGGCAAAACCATCGGTGTCACCAACGACGATGGCATGTTCACTCTTACTAACGTACCAGATAACGCAATACTCGTATTCTCTGCGGTCAATGTGGAGACAAGAGAAGTAGCGCTGGCAAATAACCCCGGACTTAAGTCCGGGGCTAGTGATCTGAACTTAGTTTTAAAGACAAAGACCAGTGTTTTGGATGAAGTGCAAATGATTGCGTATGGTTCCACGAGTAAAAGATTGCAGACAGGAAATGTGACGACAGTGAAAGGGGAGGATATTGCGAAGCAGCCGGTTTCGAATCCTTTGCTTGCTTTGGAGGGGAGGGTGCCTGGGTTGTTTATTACGCAGGCGAATGGTTTGCCGGGTAGTGGGGTGACGGTGAGGATACAAGGAAAGAATAGTATAACTAAAGGTAATGATCCTCTCTATATTATTGATGGCGTCCCATATACATCTCAATTATTACCCAACTTTGGAGGTCCTTTAGGCGGTTCTGGCGGGTTGGTAATAAATGGGGTAGCGGATGGATCCGGCAACCCGTTGAGCTTTATTAATCCCGCCGATATTGAAAGCATTGATGTTTTAAAAGATGCTGATGCAACGGCAATCTATGGTTCCAGGGCTGCCAATGGTGCTATTCTAATTACGACAAAAAGAGGTAAAGCCGGAAATACAAAAGTGGACATTAACATGCAAAATGGTTGGGGAAAAGTATCACACAAATTAAAACTATTAAATACACAGCAGTATTTGCAAATGCGCAATGAAGCAATTAAAAATGATGGCTTAACTCCCGACCCAAATGCTGATTATGATCTGACCTTGTGGGATACCACCCGTAATACTGATTGGCAGAAAGTATTGATTGGTGGTACAGCGCACTATACAGATATTCATGCCACGATTTCCGGAGGAAATACGAACACTCAGTTTTTGATTGGATCAGGGTACCATCGGGAAACTACTGTATTTCCGGGTGATTTTGCCGACCAGAAAGGCTCACTAAACCTTAGCCTGATCAATACTTCTGTAAATCAAAAGTTCCGGGTCCAGTTATCAGTTAATTATATGGTAGATAATAATCAATTACCTCAATATGATCTTACTTCAACTGCCATTCAACTTGCTCCAAATGCACCTGCCCTCTACAATGCAAATGGTTCGTTGAACTGGATGCCGGATGGAAACGGGACTTCTACCTGGCTTAATCAGGATAATCCGCTTTCTGATTTATATAATACTTATGAAAATAAGACCAGTAATCTGGTAAGTAATGCTGTTTTGAGTTATAAGATTCTACCAGGATTGGAACTCAGAAGCAATTTTGGCTACACTGACTTAAAAGGGAATGAATTTACTGCTAATCCATTGATTGCTGTGGCACCAGAAAACCGGGCAGGTACTCAAAGAGGAGCAGGTTATTCGAATAGTGAGATCAATTCCTGGATCATAGAACCCCAGGCCAGTTTCAAAAGAAATATCAGTAAGGGAACTTTTGAAATATTGGTTGGCACAACCATTAGTCAAAACAAAACTAGTTTTCAACAATTGACTGGGTCAGGCTATAACAGTGATAATGTTCTCGAAGATATTAAATCTGCTACATCTGTCAGCATCGGTGCGACTGGTAGAACTGTATATAGGTATAATGCGGTATTTGGCAGGATCAACTATAACTGGAATGAAAAGTATATTTTAAATATTAGTGCTCGCAGGGATGGCAGCAGTCGGTTCGGGACCCAAAGCCAATTCCATAATTTTGAAGCAGCCGGTCTGGCATGGGTATTTACAAAAGAAAAGCTGATCAACAAAGTGCTTCCTTTTATGAGCTTTGGTAAACTAAGGGGGAGTTATGGCACAACGGGGAGTGACCAGATCGGTGATTACCAGTTCATGAATCTTTATTCGTCTTTTACAGTGGGTATGCCCTATCAAAACATTAACGGCTTACAGGTAAGAGGTTTGCCCAATCCTTATTTGCAGTGGGAAGAGACCCGGAAATTGCAGTTTGGTTTAGATCTTGGGTTTTTAAAAGACAGGATTTTGTTGACGATGAATTATGTCCATAACCGATCTTCCAATGAATTATTGCCTTATTCGTTACCTATTATTACTGGGTTTACAAATATTGGAGCAACTAATTTCCCCGCAACAATACAAAATACAGCTTGGGAATTTGCTTTGAATACAACAAATATTAAAAGCAAAAATTTTACCTGGAACAGCAGTATAAATTTAACTATTCCGCAGAATAAGTTGATAGCTTTTCAAAATTTGGCTACTTCAGCTTATGCGTCTATATTGATTATTGGCCAGCCAATAACCATTGGGAAATTCTATCACTATTCTGGTGTAGATCCAACAACTGGAATTTACCAGTTTACAGATAGTCACGGTCAACTGACTTCTTCTCCTAAACCTGCAACTGATCATACCGTTTTATTAAATAGTGCACCTACTTTTTATGGAGGCTTTCAAAACAGTTTTAGTTACAAGGGAATCCGACTGGACTTTTTAGTTCAATTTGTAAAACAATTAGGCAGCAATAATATGTTTGGCAGCTTAGGTGGAGCTGCATTTAGTTCAAATCAGCCTGTTTCCGTTTTAAATCGTTGGAGAAATCCAGGAGATATTGCTTCAATCCAAAAGTACAACTCTGATTATAGCTTGTTTTTCCATAACGGGGACGCAATAGGTAGTGATGCAGCTTATTCTGACGCGTCATATATCCGGTTAAAGAATCTATCACTATCCTGGGAATTGCCCGGCAATTGGAAAAAGAAAGTTCATTTCCAGGATTGCAGGTTATTTGTTCAAGGCCAGAATTTGTTAACTATAACAAAGTATGATGGTTTGGATCCAGAAACCAAAAGTTTACTAGGCTTACCTACTTTAAAAGTGTTGACGGTCGGTTTGCGAGTAGGACTGCAATAATGAATTGAAAGGATGTATTTTTTAAAATATAAAGATAAACAATGAAATCAAAAAATAAATATTACAATCAGGCAAGCGCTTTGATTTATAAAATAAAATATGTGGGAGCAACATTGCTTTTTGGTTTATCTACGCTGCTTCACCCCGGATGTAAAAAACTTGTAGAAGTAGCCCCCCCGACTACCAGTATCAATGGTGGTAATGTTTATAATACTGATGCTACAGCAATAGCTGTAATAACAGCATTCTATGCAAAATTGGGACAAACAACCGCAGGAGGGTTTACCGGATCGGGTGGCATTTCATTTCTCACAGGGTTGTCTGCAGATGAGTTAACCTTGAATAGTGGGATATCAAATATTACTCAGGTTTCTTATTACAGGAATTCATTATCAGCGACTGCTGCTGGGAGTGAATTCTGGGTTACACTTTATCCATATATATATAAATGCAATGATGCCATTGAAGGCCTTAATAATTCTACCACATTAACCCCTACAGTAAAACAACAATTATTGGGCGAAGCAAAATTTATGAGGGCTTGTTTCTATTTTTATTTAATTAATTTGTATGGGGATGTTCCGCTAGTTGCCAGTACTGATTATAAAATCAATGCTCTACTTTCGCGTTCTGCCACGGCCCAGGTTTATCAACAGATCATTGCTGATCTGAAAGAGGCGCAAGCATCACTCAGCGCCAATTATTTAGATGGCAGCCTAACAGGTATTTCAAGTGAGAGGGAAAGGCCCACCAAATGGGCGGCTACTGCATTACTTGCGCGTGTCTATCTATATACCGGAGATTATTTTAATGCAGAAACTCAGGCAACCACCCTGATCAACAATTCCTCATTTGGGTTAAGCTTATTAAATAACGCTTTTTTAAAAGCAAGTCTTGGCAACAAGGAAGCCATTTGGCAATTGCAGCCGATTAATACAGGTCACAATACGGAAGATGAGTGGACCTTTAAGTTATCAAATTCACCAGCGGGTCTTAATACAACACATCCGGTATATATCAGTTCATTACTTTTAAACGCTTTTGAATTAGGAGATAACCGAAAAGCAAATTGGATATCTTCCTATACCACCACTGCCATACCAATAACTACCTATTTTTATCCTTCTAAATACAAAAGCGCTACACTCAATGCAGCAGTTACAGAATACTTAATGGTATTTCGCTTAGGCGAACAGTATTTGATAAGGGCAGAGGCAAGAGCGCAGCAGAACAATATAAGCGGCGCCCAAAGCGATGTGAATGCCATACGCACAAGGGCCGGGCTTACTAATACAACTGCGTCAACACAGCCTGCATTATTGACTGCCATCCTACATGAGCGGCAAGTTGAATTATTTACTGAATTTGGCCATCGTTGGCTTGACCTGAAAAGGACAAACAACATTAATGCTGTTATGACGGTAGTAACATCACAAAAAGCGAATGGCGCAGCATGGCAATCTTATCAACAATTATATCCAATTAGTCTCGATGAGATTCAAAAAGATCCAAACTTAGTTCAGAACCCGGGGTATTAAAAAATGAATGATAAATAGTCAGCAGCTATTGACTATCCATTAATATTTACCAAATTAAATTGAAGTTCGAAATTGATTTCATCTATAAGATGAGGTGGCAGAGATTTGATATGCCAAGTCCGTTGCAATAGCTAAGCATTGCACTTAAAAGAGAAAAATATGAAAAAAATCTTGTGCTTCTTTCTTATATGCATTTCGTTAGTTTCAGTGGCTCAGAATGAAAAGGGAATTAGGTTTGAACATAAACTAAGTTGGGAAGAGGTGAAAGCAAAAGCAAAAGCCGAAAGCAAGTACATCTTTATGGATTGTTTTGCCACCTGGTGTACACCATGCAAGTATATGGATAAGGAAGTATATCCAAAAGATACTGTGGGCGATTATATGAATGCAAAATTCATTTCAGTAAAAGTACAAATGGATTCTGCCGGAATGGATAATGAGGAAATAAAGAACTGGTATGGCGACGCTAAGACTATTCGTCTTCTTTATAAAGTAACAGGTCTTCCAACTTTTTTGTACTTCTCCCCAGAGGGTAAGATTTTACATAGAGGCGTTGGCTCATATAAGTATACCGAATTTTTAGGACTCAGTGCTAATGCTGCGAATCCAGAAAAGCAATATTATACCTTATTGGAAAATTACAAGGCTGGGGAAAAGGACTATGGAAAGATGGCTTACCTGGCTGATAAAGCAAGATCATTGGATGATAAAGAGACCGCCGATAGGATTAGTAAGGACTATATGAACAACTACCTTTTTAAATTACCGGAAGACACGCTATTTACAAAAGAAAATATTGAATTCATCGGATCATTTACTCAAAATTCAAAGGATAAGGGTTTTAAATTATTTTATCTGCAGGCTGACGGAGTTAATGGCATAATGAATAATAAATATTACTCCCGCTCAAGAGTTGACCTCCTAATTGATAAGGAATTTGTTTCGCCAATATTGATCAAAGCAATAAATTCCAAAAATACTTTACCGGATTGGGATAAAATGATCAAAAAAATCAAAAAAAGGTTTACTAATGAAATTGCAGATCGTATTGTGATAAACGCACAGGAAAAATATTATGCTAATAATAACAATTTGCCTGAGCTGTATAAAATTTATATCAAACGTTATAGAAAATATGGTATTTCATCTTCCGAAACAGAGTATGGTAGCGTTGATGGAGTAACCAATAATATGGCTTGGGCCATATTTGAGAATAGCCAGGAAAGGACCACTATCAATGTGGCCATAGAGTGGGAGAAAAAGATCATTGATAATACCAATTTACCACCCAACGATATTCTTAAGGCTGTTCTTATAGATACTTATGCAAACCTTTTATATAAGGTAGGCAGAACCTCTGAAGCCATTGAATGGGAGACAAAATCATTGAATATTGCAAATGACCTTGGGCATAAAGATGCGATTTATGCCTATCAAAATGTACTTGATAGCATGAATAAAGGCACCCCCACATGGCCTACAAGAAATTAATCAGTTAAGCTCGAAAAGCAAATACTAATGAAAAAAGTAATATTAGCTATTACAAGCTCGTTTATTCTCTTTAATCTCTTCGCCCAGGGTTTACCTTCTAATTTCGGAAAGCCACCTATTGATAGCAGTGTTTTTGATAAATGGCCTAGTGTTATTGGAGGTGAACATGTTAGTAATGACGGTAATTTTACTTCATTTAACTACAGCTCCGGAGGGGCAATGGTATTGGTCCTGCAAGCAATCAAGGGCAATTGGAAAATGGAACTTCCTTACCATGGTAATGCGTTGTTTACTGATGATAGCCAGAAGGCCCTTTTTATCAATAAAAATGACAGCCTTTGCCTGCAAACATTGGGAAGTCGATTAACTGAATATATACCCGGCGTTGCTTCGTTCAAGCTTTTTAAACATGCCGGTATAGAGTGGCTGGTATACAGGTTAAAAAATATGGCAAGGGGCTTGGTTTATCGCAATTTGGCAATAGAGGCTGAACGATCATTCCCAAATGTAACAAATTACATATTGAGTGAAAATAGTAACAGCTTATTGTTACAAGTGGAAACGCAAGAACACAAAGTGCTTACACAGTTGCTGCGCTTTCCGGATGGAGATCCTGAAAATATATGGGAGGGCTCCAATGCAAGTGGGTTTGTTTTTGATGCTTTAGGCAATCAGCTTGTATTCCTCGTGGATAGCGTTTTTGTGCAGGGTAAACAAAAGGAAAGATCGGTATGGTATTATAAAGTTGGATATGGCAAACCAAAAATGCTGGCTGATGATGAGACAGCAGGTATAGACACAGATTTGAAAATAGACGGAATTTCCAGTGGTTTCAGTAAAGACAACAGCAGATTATTTATTAGTTTAAAAGAAAAAGATCTTCCTAAACCCATATTAGGCACTGCAATGTTGGATGTTTGGAGCTATACGGATGCAAAATTGCAATCTCAGCAGCTAAAGGAATCAGGAGCCAGGAATTACGACGCTGTAATAAACATCGATGATAATAAAGTTATCCGTTTGCAGCAGGAAAATGAAAGAATATTATCTCCCCATTCAAAAACAGATAATGTGGCAGTTGTTATGTTTAGAAAAGGAGAGCATAGCGAGGGAAATTGGAATACCACTTCCCAGCTTACGTATTATAAAATCTCAACAAGGGATGGAACAAGGAAACTTATGGAAATTAAAGGGCCAAAGGGGCCATTCTTTGCACAGTTGTCTCCTGCAGGAAAATATATGGTTGGTATAGATGGCAGCCATGGAAATATTTTTTGTTATGATCTTTCTACAGGTGTGACCAATAATCTTACACAATATCTGCCGATTCCTTTAACCGATAAAGAAATTGATGAACCTCAATATAAAGGTAAATCCCGTGGGTTAAGTTTTGCATCATGGTTTGAAGATGACAAAAGCTTTCTGGCATACGACAGTTATGATATCTGGCAGATTGACCCTGCAGGTGAGAAAGCCCCTGTTAACATCACTAACGGATATGGACGAAAACATGAGATAGAATTTCGGTTGGCGGGATATTATGCTGATCAGGGTTTTATCCCTAACACTCAAAAGTTGATATTAAGTGTTTTTGACAAAACGAATAAAAATGCAGGATTTTTCAGTATTAAGTTAAATAAAAAAGGAGACCCTGAGCTATTAACGATGGGTCCCTATTCCTATGGACTTCCCCTATTAGCAGGGCAAAAGGCGAGGGATGCTGAAGTGTATATCATTACACGCGGCAGCGCAACCCAATCGAATAATTATTTCTGGACGTCAGATTTTAAAACTTTTACACCGTTAACCCATGTTTACCCCGAGAAAAATTATAATTGGCTTTCCACTGAACTGGTGACCTGGAAAACATTTGACGGTACTTTATCACAGGGTATTTTATATAAGCCGGAAAATTTTGATCCAAAAAAGAAATACCCCATTATATTTTATTATTATGAAAAGAAATCAGACAAATTAAATGAATATCAAATTCCCGAGGATTCCCCGGGATGGATGAATATTCCTTGGTTTGTAAGTAATGGTTACTTAGTATTTACGCCCGATATTTATTACACTATCGGAGAAACGGGACGAAGTGTATACAATTCTGTTGTGTCAGCCGCAAAGTATTTATCTAAAAAACCTTGGGTGAATGCTGCGAAGATGGGTATCCAGGGTCATAGTTTTGGAGGGTATGAAACAAATTATCTTGTTACTCATACTAACATTTTTGCTGCTGCAATGTCTGCATCTGGCAAATCTGACTTTGTAAGTGAATATGGTGGAGTTGCATCTTATAATGGGGTGAGTTTGCAATTTTTTTATGAAAATGATCAATGTAGAATAGGGGAAACTATATGGCAAAGACCGGACTTATTCATAAAAAACTCTCCGGTTTTCTTCGCCGATAAAGTAACCACACCGCTTTTGATGATGAATAATAAGGAGGATGGTATTATACCCTTTGCCCAGGGTGTAGAGTTTTTTACAGCACTCCGCCGCCTTGGGAAAAAAGCCTGGATGTTGCAATATGATGGTGAGGGTCATGGTCTTTCAGACAAAAAAAATAGAACTGATTATACGATACGAATGACCCAGTTCTTTGATCATTACCTTAAAGGTGCGCCTGCTCCTAAATGGATGCTATTTGGTATCCCCGCAAAAATGAAGGGTATTGACGATTGTCTACGGTTGGTAAGAGAAAAAGATAAAAATGGCAACTGGGTCACCCCTGGCCTTGGCTTGCTGACAGAAGAAGAACGGAAAAAAATTGATGCACTAAAAAAACGAAAACCGATTCTTATAAAAATGAAATAAAATGCCCAATGCCCGGAGCAGTAAAAAAAGAAACCAATGCAAAAGATATCATACAAGCCCTGATATTCTATACTAAAACTGAAACTATAATCCAAACCAGTGTCGCAAAAAAACGAACATACTATGTGTGCTGCTACTGCTTTGCCTGGTCCGAAAGGATTTTCGGATCTGTACCGGGAGTATTACCCACTCGCCATTCAAATGATTTACGGGTTAGATAAAGATTGCCGGTATGCTGAAGACATTGTGCAGGATGTTTTCATAAAATTGTTTCAACAAGGGAACAAACTGCAATCCATAGAATGCTTTAAAAATTATTTGTTTTTCAGTGTGCGAAACAGGTATATCAGCCACAAGCGAAAACAAAAGAAATACCTGGTGGAAGAATTGCTTGAATTTGAACTGCGCGACACTTGTGCTGCTGATGACAGAGTCCGGTATAAAATGACATCGGTCCTGATTGAAAATGCTATTCGATCATTACCCAAACGGCGGCAGCAGGTTTTTCGGATGCACCGGCTGGAAAAGATGAGCCATAAAGAGATTGCGGAGCATTTGGGAATACACAAGGTCACTGTAGCGGAATATATCATGGTGGCTGTGGCCACATTAAAAACAAGTTTATATAGCCAATGTGCGTGATGTGTAATTTTGTTGTTCATTATCCATAGAGGCGCCTCTACTCTGTTTCGCCGGTATTTAGAAACGATTCAAAATTGTCTTTTGTTATGATGCTGGTTTTGCTATCGGGATATCCTTTCAGGAAACTGGCGGGTATCCGGGCTTTAGCATGTGGGTTCCATTTGAATTCATAGGCGCTCATCTGACCGTTGCGTTCTTCTATATAATCAATCTCCTGCTGGGCATGTGTTCGCCAGAAATACCGGTTGCAATTCAAGCCCGCATAAGCAATGCTTTTGACCCTTTCACTCATCAGGAAATTTTCCCAGAGTTGACCTATGTCCTGTCTTAAACCGGCGGGGCTGAATTGATTGATCACTGCATTGCGTAAACCGTTATCATAAAAATAGATCTTCCTGCTTTTCTTCAGCTCGTTGCGAAGGTTGCGACTTAAAGAACTGAGTCGGAAAATGATGAAGGCTTTTTCAAGTAGCCCGATATATTTTTCGGCCGTTTCATGATCCAGGCCGGTAAGTTGACCCAGTTCAGTATAGGATACTTCATTGCCAATCTGGAAAGCCAGTGCCTGCACCAGTGTGAAAAACGCAATCCGGTCAACATGAGACCCCTCTTCAAAAAAAATGAAAACCCCTGTCCAGCGTGGCTTGCAGGCTTCAAAAAAGTTTTTCGGTCATTGGCGACAAAATTCTGCCTTTTTCACAAAATTTACGTTTCGGACAACTGGTGACGAATGACAGCCTATACCAGGACTGACGGATATGTATTGTCATAAAAACGATTGTAAGTTGGTAAATTCAATAAAAAGCAACAAAATAATAAAATGCGATAATATCAGTTTTAATTTCTTCTTTACCATAACAATTACCCATTTTGATAACCTCTTTACTTGTTTTGATAACCTGATGCAATCAGTTGCATTGCATCTTTAGGGGATGAGAACAACTGTTAGTTTGCTGGCTGCTTGCTTTGTTGTGTGCGGTGCATACGGACAGCCGACAGCAATCTATAAAGATGCGCGGCAGCCGGTAGGCAAACGTATTGCCGATTTGCTGGGCCGGATGACAGTGGAAGAAAAGGTGGGACAGCTACGCAGTTCTTTCGCAGCTAACCCGAAAATCAACGATGCTTTTTTTTCCAATCAAAAGAAATTAGATTCCTTGTTTGGTAATGGTATATCCATGATCAACCCGGATTTTGATAACTCACTTGAACAGTCCATTAATAACCGTAACAACACGCAAAAGTATTTGCGTGAAAAAACAAGGCTTGGTATTCCTGCTATTTTTTTAGATGAGGCGCATCATGGATTGCTTGCTATGCAGGCGGATGTATTTCCAACCTCTATTGGTCTTGCCTGTTCATGGGATAGTTTACTAACCGCGAGAATATATACATACGTTGCAGCACAGGCACGTTCCAGGGGAACGGTAATGGTGCTGGCACCGGTAATCGATGTTACAAGGGATCCTCGCTGGGGACGTACAGGGGAAACGTTCGGCGAGGACCCTTATTTGTGTGGTGTGATGGGAAGCGCGGTTGTCAGGGGCTTTCAAGGATCTAGTGATGGAAGCATCCCCACAAACCATATAGCAGCGACACTCAAACATTTTACAGGTCACGGACAAAGCGAAGGTGGCAACAACCAGGCACCTGCTGATTTTCCAGAAAGAGTGCTTCGCAGTTTTCATATGGAGCCATTTCGTTTGGCTATTGATCGCGTAAAGCCTGCGGGTATCATGCCTGCCTATGTTGAAATAGATGGTGTGCCTGCTCATGCCAACTCATGGTTGTTACGCGATGTGTTGCGCAAGGAATGGAATTATAAAGGTGTTTTGGTTTCTGACTGGTGGGCGATAGACCAGCTGTGGAACAAACACCGTGTTGCAGCAAATAAAAAAGACGCAGCCTTGCAATCCTTTAATGCAGGTGTAACTGTGGATCTTCCTTATGGCAATAACTATGAGCAATTGATTTCACTTGTGAAAGAGGGAAAGATTAAAACAAAGGATCTCGATGAAGCAGTTGCTTACGTGTTGCGATTAAAGTTCAACTTAGGATTATTTGATAATACAGATGAAATAAAGTTGAACGATGCCGTTGCAAAGATCAATCAACCCGAAGGCAGGAGGCTTTCTTTGGAAGCCGCAGAAAAAAGCATGGTGTTGCTCAAAAATGCAAACAATATCCTGCCGCTCAAAAAAGAAAATTATAAGACAGTTGCCGTGATCGGCCCGATGGCTGCAACGAATTATACAGGGGACTATAGCGGTGTGCCGGTGCATAATGTTTCAATCCTGGAAGGAATCAAGAATAAATTTCCCAATGTCGTTTATGCAAAGGGTGTAGATCTTTCATTAAACGGCGATACCATCTCTCTCAATAATTATCAATATACCGGTAGAGTAGTTTGGCCAACTCATGCATCTAATCAAAGAAAGATTGATAGTGCTGTTGCGATTGCAAAAAATGCAGACATTATTATCTGTGCAGTAGGAGAGAACGAACAGATGTCACGCGAAGCGGGAAATCCTGATCGGTTTGGTGATGCTGCAACACTTGACTTACTAAGTGACCAAAATGATCTTGTTAAAGCTTTGATCGCAACGGGCAAACCTGTGATTATTTATCTGGCACATGGCAGACCGTTAAGCGTTAATTATATCTCTGAAAGAGCCAATGCAATTATTGACGGATGGTACTCTGGCCAGGAAGCGGGGAATGCTTTTGCGAATATTTTAGTCGGTGATGTAAACCCTTCTGGTAAACTCACGATCAGTGTTCCAAGAAGTGTAGGGCAAATCCCTATCTATTATAATCACAAACCATCCGCTCAATTCTTTGAATATGTTGCGGAAAAAAATACACCGCTGTTTCCTTTTGGTTATGGCCTTTCCTACAACACCTATTCTTATTCAAATGTCCGTATGTCTGCTGACTATGTTTTATCAGTTGATGTAAAGAATAACGGATCGATAAGGGGTGATGAGATCGTACAATTATATGTGCATCCCAAAGTTTCAAGCGTTACTCAACCTGTAAAAGCTTTAAAGGATTTTGCAAGGATCAGCTTGAATGCGGGAGAAACAAAAACGGTCTCCTTTACGATCTATAGAGACAAACTTGGCATTTACAATAAAGAAATGAAACGCGTTGTTGAGCCAGGCGTATTTGAACTGATGGTAGGAGGGAGTTCTTTGGACAGGGATTTGAAAAAAATAGAAATGGAGATTCAATAGATAAGAGTAATAAAATATTTGGCAATCGTTGGTCAAACATATTCAAGGGGGCAGAAGCTTTAAGGGATTAGGGCCGCCCCCAACGAATATGGAACAAATTAAAAAACAAATAACAATGAAACATTCAAAGATCATTTTAAGTGCAGTGTGTTTTTTTATGTGTGCATTTTCTTTCGCGCAAAACAAAGACTTTTCAGGAACCTGGAATTTTACAGAACAGGAATCTATTTCAGGAAAACTTTACAGCAACGGTTCGCCGAAGTCTTTTAAGATCACCCAGTCGCCTGCGCAAACTATTATCGAGCAAACGACTGCCGGTGCTAACGGCGATGTAACGACAAGCACAACACTTCCCTTTGATGGCAAGGCGTTTGAATCCAAGACTGGAACCGGTCGCAGACGAGTTGTGACACTTACCTGGAACGGAACTGCCGGCTATACAACAGTAACCAGCATTTATGATTCCGCAGATCCAAATAAACTGGTTTTTAAAACTACCGATATCTATACCATGGATGACAAGGGTCTCGTATTGCAACGCAAGGCTGAGAATTTTGGTAATGGAGAAGTGTGGGAATCGAAAGCCTATTATGAAAAGTAAACCAACAACTAACCAATAAAAACTGCGATCATGAAAAAAATAATCTTTTTTGCCTGTGTGGCATTAGGTTTTACTGCCTGTAAAAAATCAACGGTGGATATTACACCACTGGCATCTGTCAATATCGTAAATGCATCCGTGAACGTGGCGGCAGCGAAAGTAAATTTCACAGGGCCGGTGTCCCCCAATTATTACAACCTGATCACTGCTACCACTGCCTACGGCGCCAACACAGCGTATGGTGTGCTTGCCAACACAACGGTACCGGTGCAGGTCATCATCAGCCCGGATTCTACAAAAGTGATCGCGAACGCATCTTTTAATTTTGCGAACGGAGATGTGTACTCATTTTATCTCGCGGGGCAATCAACTGCGGTGGATACGATCTTACGCAAAGAAACCATTCCTACTTACCAGGATAGCTCCTGTGGTGTGCGTTTTATCAACCTGTCTTATAACAGCAGCCCTATTTCTGTAACACTGTCTACTGCAGCAACAGCGCCTATCACTGAATTTACAGGACTTGCCTATAAAGCACAGAGTGTGTTTAAGAAGATGGATGCAACAGTTGCCAATAATACCTATACGTTACAGGTACGTGACGCAACAACGCTGGCATTACTCGGAAGCTATACGTTGACGGTGCCACGTTTCTTTAGTTGTACGCTTGCATGGATCGGTCAGACTGGCGGCACGGGAACAGCGGCTGTCAAAGTACAGAGAGTAAATAACTACTAAGCGTCTCTTTTTTCATGTGCATTATACGTTTACCGGTGCCGTTCAATCGGCGGTGCCGGTTTTTAAAAGAAAGGAATGGAGGTCAAAAATAAGAACGGGTTGTATGGGCAGCCACCGAACCTGTTGCAAGGAAAAGACTATTTTTTCCTTCGGGCGAATAAAGCTTACTGGCAGATCCGCTATACTGATCTGCTTTATTGCGAATCACTTTCGGGTGGCTACTGCAGGGTGGTGACAAGACAAGAAACCTATCTGTATAACAATACCTTAAAAGTATTGCAGGGGTTCCTGCCTGCCAACCGGTTTTGCAGGATACATGCAGGGTTTATTGTAGGGATAGATCATATAGCATGGTTCAAAGAGAGGAAGCTTTCACTTCACGAACCACCGAAAGACGGATCTTATAAAAAAGGGTACGCGTACCGAATCGATTTTGTGGTTGGTATCCGTTATGTCAGGAGTATGCGGGCACATATGCTCGCCGCATCAAGCCGAAGGGGTGGATATGCTTTTCGGACTGGAAAAATGACAACTGAAATGATATTGGAAGAGATGGAAAGTATCGAGGATTAAAAATCAACAAGATGAAAAAAAATGTATTCATATTGTCCCTATTGTTAACGGTAAAGCTGTTTGCGCAAACAGACCCAGTACAATGGAACAACACAGTAAAAAAAATTGATGGCAATACCTATGAAATCCATTTGACAGCCAGCGTACAGGGATCGTGGCACCTGTATTCGCAGCATACCCCTGCAGGTGGACCAGTCCCAACAACCGTGGCGTTTACCAAAAATCCCGTGGTGATCACCCAAGGTGATGTAAAGGAAATTGGAGAGGCAGTTACGAAACGGGAAGAGGTCTTCGGGATCGACGTAAAATATTTTAGCAGGGCCGTTGATTTTGTACAACTGGTGAAGACTAAGGGAAAAATAAAAACAAACATGACTGGGAGCGTAAAGTATATGGTATGTAATGATAAAGAGTGCCTGCCCCCTAAAACCGTTTCATTTCAACTGGAGCTTAAATAACCTTTTAATAAAAACGTGTATGCCAGTCATTTTTAAAATATTCCTCTTCCTGTTTTTGCAGCAGGGTGGGAAGATTGCGAAGGATATAAGTAAACCAGGAACAGGGGAATTATCCATTAACTGGGAAACAATATTGCTTTCTCGCCCGATGACGCTTAGCTTCCAGTCGGATGAAATGTCTGTAGACGAGATCATCAATGTTTGCACTGGGCAGGATATGAACTGCGAAGTAAAAAAGCAAATGATCGCGGATGGTGTGGTCAAAGCGGAGTTAAGTTTTAAAAATTTACTGTTCAGCGAGAAAGCAAAAATGATGAACAGGATGGGGCCATTTATGAACCGGGTACAATTTGAATGGCTGGAACTATAAGAATTTTTTATAAGCGTTCAGTAGTTTTTGGTTAAGAACATAATTACTTGAAGCGCGGGGCGGTATTTCTATATCTGCCTTTATTTTTTACTTATCACGAAAACGTTGTCGTAGAATTAACTAAATGATGAAACAAAGAAAGATCCTGATTTTGGGCGCAGGCGGGCAGATTGGCGTGGAGTTGACCATTGCCCTGCGCGCAAAATATGGCAAAGAAAATGTCATTGCATCAGACATCTGCGGGTGCCCGAAAATATTGCGTGGTACCGGACCATACGAAGAGATCAATGCGGTCAGTGAAGGCGAAGTGTATAACAGTGTGGCGCGAAATGGCATCACGGAAATTTATTTGCTCGCAGCAATGTTATCAGCCACGGGTGAACGCGACCCGCATAAAGCATGGCAACTCAACATGGGTGCGCTGCTCAATGTGCTTGAGATCGCTAAAGAAGAGAAATTAAAAGTATTCTGGCCAAGCAGTATTGCTGCCTGCGCTCCTACTTCTACTGTATACGGGATATCAAAGTACGCCGGGGAATGCTGGTGCCAGTATTATTTCGATAAACATGGTGTGGATGTCCGCTCACTTCGTTACCCTGGATTGATCTCGTATAAAACAAAACCTGGTGGTGGAACAACGGATTACGCGATTGATATTTTTCATGCGGCCCTTGACAAAAGAAAATATGAATGTTTTTTAAAAGAGGATACGATGCTTCCCATGATGTACATGGAAGATGCTTTGCGCGCGACCCTGATGTTGATGGATGCTACCCAAGAAAATATCAACAACCGCATGAGCTATGATGTGGCAGGTATGAGTTTCACGCCTGTTGAAATCTATGAAACGATCAAAGGGTTGTGTCCAACTTTTGAAATTGAATACCGGCCAGATCACCGTCAAAAAATTGCAGAGAGCTGGCCCAGAAATATCGATGATCACCAGGCGCGCAGTGACTGGGGATGGCGGCCATCGTGGAGCCTGCTGATGATGGTGAACGATATGCTGGTAAAACTTGATGAGATAAAAATAAGCGAACTATCAAATAAACTTGAAATCGTGGGTGTGTTATGAATTGCCTGATCATAGACGATAATAGCAAAACACTGGAAGCGCTGTCCGCTTTATTAAAAGCAAGCGGCTCGTTCGCGAATGTCCATAATGCTGTTCAACCCTATATGGTGCGTTCTCTGATGTCATGGGAGCAGATCGATGTGATCTTTATTCGTGTGAGACTCTGGCATTGCAATGTATTTGAAAAAATCGCAGAAGATAAAATGCCTGTCGTTGTTTTTTTATCTGGTGGCAAAGAAAGGATCACGGAAAAAGAAAGTAACACGGTGGAATACAGTTTACGTGAACCATATGACAGCGAGGGAATAAAAAAATTAATGAGCCAGATTGTTTTTAAACCCGTCAATGAGCGACCAGATTTTTTTTTCGTCCATTTCGAGGGCCGTCACCATAAGATTCATTTCAAGGATTTTGAATTGGTGGAACTGGTTAAAGGTAAGAGCATCAAACTGCATACGGTAGTGGGTTCGTTCATACTTCCCGGACCCATTTCGGTTATGATGGATAGGCTACCCGAAGACCTATTTATTCGCATTTCGGATGGATTGATTATTCCTGCGTCGGAATTTCCAAAAGTGTCGGGAAATGAATACGAGTGGAAAGGAAAATTATTTAAACTGACCCGTCGCTTTGCAGCAGCGGAGCGAAGGGAAATGGAGATCTGGCCGCACGGATTATAAACAACAGCCAGGATATGTATACAGTTAAAATATTATTAGGCAAGATCCACGGGATCAAGGTCACAGAAGCCAATCTTTCTTACCGCGGCAGTTTAACAGTTGATGAAGAGATCATGGAAGCGGCGGGTTTGATGGAATACCAGCATATACTGGTGGTGAATAACAACAACGGCGAACGGCTGGAAACCTACCTGATCAAAGGAATGCGTGGCAGTGGGGTGTGTTGTCTGAACGGTGCCGCGGCGCACAAAGGAACAGCGGGGCATGAACTGATCGTAATGGCTTTCGGGTATATGGATGAGTACCTGGCCAGAAGATATAAGCCTGTGAGGATTTTTATAAATAAGAAAAACAAAATTGAAAAAATAGAAAAAGATTGAAGGGACAATTTTCTCATTGTGTTATGTTTTGGAAGACATAAAAATAACACAGGCGTCCTGTGTCTACAGGAGGCTTATTTTTTATTCGAGAGTTAAGCGTTTATTGGTTTTTCATTTTCAGTTGATGTCAACCGTGTCAGTGTTCCCCGATCTCTTTAAGCCAGGATCGGGGCCGCTGGCGGTAAAGAAAAAAGTTTTTTTCTTGGCAAGTATCGTTTATAGTTTTTGAGGAATTTTTAAAGGCAAAGTTTCTCTGTAGGCGGCCGGTTTCTACCCGCTGCATTTTATGAAATGTTGAATATGAACACCTGGATACATAACCTGTTACAAGAGCTTGAAGACAAACTAAAATACTTGGGCGGTGCGGAGGCACTCGCGGCAAGCAAGCAAGCCTGCGATAAACTTTCAGGTTACATGGCGAATTACGTGTTCACCTCACGCGCTGAAGAAATTTTGTATTTCAAAATATTCAAGCCGCGTTTTATGGCGCACCAGTTGAAATATGAAATACTGGTCAGTGGTGAGAATATGGACCCGGGTGGTGTGGCGGACTGGTTCCGTGAATACTATACGTCATACGAAAAAAAAGCGGATGGATTTCATTTTACATTTCGCAGTTGTCGCAAATGTGATTTTGAACTGTCCATAAAAACTTCTTCGCCAAATGGCTGGGAGACAGCAGACAAACAGGTGGCAAGATTGCTGGTAGAGAATTGGTTCAAAAATGTATACGCATGAAAAATCTGTACTTCGATAACGCTGCCACCACACGCATAGACGAGCGTGTGCTGGAAACCATGCTGCCTTATTTAAAAGAAAGTTATGGCAATCCTTCTTCTGCACACGGGATGGGAAGAACAGGAAGACTTGCCGTGGAAACTTCAAGAAGGAAAATTGCCTCCATTCTTAACTGTCATCCGAACTCAATCGTGTTTACTTCCTGTGGTACCGAGTCTGCGAATATGGCCCTGCGCTGTGCGGTGACCGGCGTACGATTATCTCATGTCGTCACCTCGAGAACGGAACATGCCTGCGTATTGCAGACAGCAAGAAATCTGCATTTTAGCGGCAAAGCCAGTTTAAGTTATGTCGCCATCAACGATCAGGGCACTGCGCAGTTAACTGATCTTAACGAACTACTGGAAAAATCGCATGGACGCTCAATGGTTGCACTGATGCATGCGAACAATGAAACAGGCACGCCTTTGAACATGGCGCTTGCGGGAGAAATCTGCAGGAGGCATAAAGCTATTTTTTTTTCTGATTGTGTGCAGACGGTAGGGCATTACCCTATTGACCTATCGCAGATGCCGGTGGATATGATCAGTGCATCTGCGCATAAATTTCATGGACCGAAAGGAATTGGCTTTTTATATATCCGTGAAGGACTGCCACTACAGGCTCTGCTAACCGGCGGCTCGCACGAACGAAATATGCGCGCAGGAACGGAAAACGTGGCATCCATCGTGGGAATGGCCATTGCCCTTGAAATCGCAGCACGGAATTACGCGGAAGATTCAAAACATACACGACAATTAAAACTAGCGCTCAAAGAAAAATTAATAGAGGCGGGCGCAGTAGTGAATGGTGTGGACAACGACAGTGCACTCTATACTGTCTTAAATGTACGCTTCCCGAAAACACAGGCAACAGAGAACCTGCTTCTCGAACTGGATATGGCAGGTGTGGCCGTTAGCGGCGGCAGCGCCTGCAGTGCAGGCAAAGGTGGTAGTCATGTAATGGAAGCGATCGGCGCTTCGGACGCAATCAATATCCGTTTTTCTTTTTCAAAATATAATACGATGGAAGAAGTAAACCGGCTTGGTGTATTGCTCGAAGAACTGCTAACCCTCCAAATATGAAACAAACAGCGCTCCCCCCGGCTGCCGTGATCTTACACCGTCAAATGCTTGATGACCTGCAGCGCAACTGTATGTCGGGAAACAAGGATATTGAAAAACTGCTGGCCTCATCCGTTTTTATCGCGGAGGACCATTTAAAAAAACTCTACGAGCTGATCCCTGTGCAAGGTTTTACAGATCCGGATGAAGAAATACTGTTCTTTAAAAACGCAAAGCCCCTGTTCGTTGCTGAAAGAGAATACTACCAGCGGCTATACCATGGTACTATTTTCGGCAACGGCGATATAGGTTTTTGGGAACATGAACTCGGGCGCATGGAAAAATTACTGGCTGAATACTCTGAGTTCGCAGACTATTATCATAAGGGTCATACCCATAACGATTATCCCTGGTTCTCCCAGGGTCAGGCACCGCTGCCTACCAGTCTTTGTATCCATCCCTGGGAAACCAATCCAAGGCATACCAGTGCAAGGGACGCATGGGTAGGTGGATTGCTGGCGGTAGAACGATATCGTGATTGGATCAAAGCAAAAGAACTGATACAAAACACCAAACATACAAGCTTATGAAAAAGATATTACTGATTGCGTTATTTCCTCTGGCAGTCAGCGCACAGCGCGGCGGTGGAAACAACGATGGCCCCAGGTTCGGCTGGGCAGGTGATGCAAATGGCAACGGGATACCGGCGTTGTACGGCTTTTCAGTGGGGATCTCCTCTGCATCAGTATCTGTTTCTGGTGGTACGATGCCGCCAGGTGGAGAGCCAAGAACAGGCATATCCGTCAATGCTTTTTTAGCTATCCCGGTTTCACAAAGATTTTTTATCCGACCGGAGTTTGGTTATGCTGCGATGGGTTCGCGTAAAAGTGCTTCGGGTTTTATCTATGATGCTGATTATTTTTTGATGCCCATACTCGGCTCCTTTGAACTAAATCCCAACCGAAGTATCCGTATATTGATTGGTCCTCAACTGGGTTACCTGCTTTCTGCCAGCCAGTCTGTTTCAGGTGTGAAAACCAATGTGCGGGACCAGGTGAGTATACGCGATTTTTCTATTGCCGGTGGTGTTGAATGGCTGCCTAATCGTTTCGGTTTATCGCTTCGAGGGCAGTATGGTTTTTCAGATGCAGCACCAGGAGCAAGCATCGTTCGCAATAGAATGATCGCTGCCAATATTGTATTTCGTTTATCAAAATAATAAACAGCTCATGTCCAAAATATTGTATGGCATTTTTTGTATGACTCTTTTTTCGTGTTCGCTTATGGAAAACAAACATAACAAAGGCAGCTTTGCCTATGACCTTGATTTTTTATGCGGTAAAGACAGCGTGATCATACTGACCAGCGGCGAATCGAAGATCATTGTATCGCCAAAATACCAAGGCAAGGTGTTTACCTCTACGAGTGATGGCGAGAACAGTTTTGGCTGGATCCATTACAGCGCATTTGAAGGTCCGCTGGATCCGCATATGAATGCATACGGCGGAGAGAACCGTTTGTGGCTGGGGCCGGAAGGTGGTAAGTTTTCTTTGTTCTTCGCGCAGGATTCGAAAATGGAATTTCAAAACTGGAAAACGCCCTCGGCCTTTGACAGTGAACCATGGGAAGTGAAGACGAAAACTGCGAATATGGTTTCGATGAAAAAAGATATGCAGCTGGTGAACTACGCGGGTACTAAACTTTCATTATCTGTTGCAAGAAATATCAGTATACTCGAAAGATCCGAGATCGACGCGCTGCTCAATATCAAAATGGAGAGCGACATCAAAGCAGTCGGATACGAAACCGCCAATACACTTACCAATACCGGGAATTTTGCCTGGAACGATACCACCGGTATGCCCTGCCTCTGGTTGCTGGATATGCTTAAACCCAGTGATCATACAACTGTCGTGATCCCTCACAGGGCGAATGCCAAACCTGCTACAACGGATTATTTTGGAGAGATCGCAGGCGACCGGATCGCTTACCAGAATAATGTGCTGTTCTTTAAGGCGGACGGGAAGAGCCGTGGTAAACTGGGGATACATCCGGGTGCTGCAGAAAATGTCGCGGGCAGTTATGACACAGAAAAGAAAATTCTCACTATTACAATGTTTGATATTTCCAATGGCAGTTACCTGAACCAGGAATGGAACACGACTAAAGACCCGCTTACCGGTGATGCGGTCAATGCATATAATGACGGACCACTGGCTGATGGCAAACAGATGGGGCCTTTTTACGAGATCGAATCCGTATCGCCTGCTGCTTTTTTACAACCACGGGAGAGCCTTACACATAACCATTCTGTTTTTCATTTTACCGGAAGTGAAGAGTCACTTAATATGATCACAATGAAAGTATTGGGTGTATCGATAGATCAGATCAAAACTGCACTCAAATAAAATACCATGAAGATTATTTTTACTGTTTTATTTTTTTGCAATTGCTATGCCGCTAATTCACAGGAACTGTATACTATGCCCAAGGGACAGCAATTCCGCATCAGCAGTTTTGAAAATCTGAACGGCATCAAAGGAAACGGCGGGCAGACAAATGGTGGTGCAAAAGGCAATGCCTTTGAACCATTGAAAGCGGGCGAGAGTAAGACCTTATTAGAAATAACAAATCCGGGCATCATTCAACGTATCTGGGTGACCATCGGTGATCGTAGTTTTAAAATGTTGCGTTCACTTCGTTTGCGCATGTATTGGGATGGGGACACTAAACCCGCAGTAGATGTTCCTTTCGGTGATTTTTTTATGGCACCGCTCGGAAGGCCGGTTGCGTTTCAATCCGCATTATTTTCTAACCCGGAAGGAAGATCTTTTAATTGTTATATACCGATGCCTTTTCAAAAAGGGGCGAAAGTGATTATTACCAATGAAGGCAATGTTGATTTACGGCAACTCTATTATGATATTGATTTCATCAGCCTGGACAAGCCACAAAAAGATGTTTTGTATTTCCATGCAAACTGGAACCGCGAAATAAAAGGCTTGGCCGAAAAAGATTTTGAGATGCTTCCACGCGTAGAAGGTAAAGGAAGGTTCTTAGGCGTGAATGTGGGAGTCAATGTTGATTCATCTTATGGAACAACCTGGTGGGGAGAGGGTGAAGTGAAAATGTATATGGACGGAGACAAAGAGCTACCGACATTCAATGGTACAGGAACAGAAGATTATATCGGCACCGGATGGGGAGAAGCAGTGTTTATGCACCAGTACCAAGGTTGCATGGTGGCTGATGAAAAAAAGAAACAGTATTCGTTTTATCGTTTTCATGTTCCCGATCAGATATATTTCTATAAGGATTTTAAAGCTACGCTACAAAAGATGGGAGGTGGCGATGACGAGCAAGTGAAACAATTGAAAGAAAAAGGAGTTGTATTACAGGAGATATCCGTGATCACGCGAAACGGTTTTGCCAGACTGGTGGATAAGCCTGTTGCAATGACAGATCCTAATTTTCCGAAAGGCTGGGTGAATTTTTATCGCGTGGATGATTACTCGGCGACGGCATATTTCTACCTGGACAAGACATCTTCTAATCTTCCCGAATTAGTTAACGTGAAAGAAAGAATTAAATGAGAGAAAAACGATTGTTTATTTTTTTGATTTGTTCATTTGTCGCGTGCAATGGCAAGAATGATTTTACAAGATCAGCTTCCGGGATGGAATACAAACTGGTGCAGCGTGATGCAGGTGGTGTTCCTGTGAAGCCGGGACAATATTTGAAACTTTCCGTTGTGCAGCGGTATGGTGATACCATTTTGCGTGACCCCTCCAGGAGCGGTTATGAATACCAGTTGATCGATTCATCACAGATGACTGAGCAAGCCTGGGAGCTGCTTCACGATGCATGCATGAACGACAGTTTGGTGTTTCGTGTGAGTTCTGATTCGGCGTTTAAAAATAAGAAGCCTGCTTTTGTTAAAAAGAAAGACTGGCTGGTGACAACTGTAAAAGTGTTGGGAATATTAGCTAATACAGATAGTGTGTATTCGGATAGGGAGAGGCAACAGCTTAAAAATGGAATGCAATGAGTTTCGACCACATGCCAGGGACCATTGTGATCATTCTTGACACTAATCTGAAACCGGCAGGCGAGGTTGAGGTGCAAATGTATCTTGATAAGGAAAAGGCATACAAAGTATGGTGGACCTACCCGCAGACAGGTGAGAGTGAACTGATCAGGGTGCCGGCGTGGCGATTGATCAAAAAGCCAAGGACACCGGCTGTTTATGAAGGCGAATTAACCAGGCTGTCTTAAATGAAAGCTGGGTTTAAAAAACATGTACAGGTGCTGTTATGAGACAAGATCATTTTTTTGTAAAGGTGAAAAATGTGTACCGGCGAATTCCTGTCGGTAGCATCGTATACCTGGAATCCGGCGGGAATGAAGTACGGCTTGTGCTGGGGAATGAATCTGTTATTATCCGTGGCTCGCTTGTCAAAGTTCTGGCTATGTTGCCGGAAGAATCTTTTTGCCGTATACATGAATCCTATGGAGTAGCAGTAGATAAAATTGTTTTGTTCAGTAGTGAATCTGTCTGCATGCAGTTACGGAAGCAACGGGTAGAACTGCCAATAGGAAGGCATCATAAAAAGTTGCTCGAAGAAAAGATTTGGGTGCTGGGGGAGAAAGTGACTACCATAACAAAATAACGGCATGTCTAAGAGCATTGCAGAATTAACCATTCAATAAATGAAAATGAAAGTAGTCGTAGCCTGTTTTATTTTATTTCCGATTTTCTCCTTCGCACAAAGCAAGGGCTGGCAGTTAAAAGACTTGGACGCAGATCACGAGTTTGGAATCAGTTTGACTAAAGCTTATGAGTTACTGAAAAATAAAAAGCATAAAAAAGTGATTGTAGCTGTGATCGACAGCGGGATCGATACGGCTCACGAGGATTTAAAAACAGTACTGTCACCGGATGGCTGGGGATTGTTAGGTAACGCGAACGGAGAGAATATCCAATACGAAAATTATGAGTACGTACGGATCCTGAAGCCGTTAAAAATGAAATTTGGTAACGCGAGACCTGCAGATACAACCGGAAATAGTTTGTATCAAACATTGAATGCCAAATACCTTGCCGAAACTGAAAAGGCAGCAGGTACTGTCCGTAATATCAAAGGATTTAAAAGAGTAATTGATTCGGTAGTCCTGGCCATGAATACAGCAAGCCCTACTGCAGATGATTTTAAAAAACTGGAGACAAATACGAGATCCTTAAGCCAGCTAAAAACTTCGATGGTAAAGGCACTCGGCAATTCCAGCTACGAAACGTTTTACCAGAATAGTATTATGGGCCCATTGGAACATTATGAACAGGAACTGGATCGTCAATTGAACCTTGACTATGATGCGCGAAAAATTATAGGTGACGACCCGGATAACATAATGGACAACCATTACGGTAATCACGACCTGATGGGGCCGGATGCACATCACGGAACACATGTCGCAGGGATCATCGGTGCGGTGCGTGGTAATGGTATCGGGATAGACGGCGTAGCGGACGATGTTGAAATTATGAGTATCCGCGCAGTACCCGATGGTGATGAACGCGACAAAGATGTGGCAAACGCGATCCGTTATGCAGTGAAGCATGGAGCAAAAGTGATCAACATGAGTTTTGGAAAAGCATACGCGACGAATAAAGAAGCGGTAGATAAAGCAGTGAAATATGCACGCAAACATGATGTGTTGATCGTGCAGGCCGCGGGTAACGAAGGGAAAAATATTGATTCAATAGCAAACTTCCCTATGCGCGATAATGATAAAGCAGAGAACTGGATCGTGGTTGGCGCTTCAGGGCCCAAGGATGATGCAACACTGGCAGCGGGATTTTCCAATTACGGTTTGCGGAGTGTGGATGTATTTGCGCCCGGTGTGCGGATCTATTCCAGTGTGCCGGGTTCGAAGTATGACACTTACGATGGTACGAGTATGGCAGCGCCTGTAGTGGCGGGGCTTGCGGCACTGATCCGTGAATACTATCCGAAACTAAAAGCTGCACAGGTTAAGGAGGTCATTATGCAAAGCGTGGTAAAAAGAAATGTTCTGACGAATAAATGTGTGACTGGCGGAGTGGTGAGTGCGGCGCAAGCACTGAAGATGACAGCGGCAAAGTAAAAGAATCAACACTGACAAAGGCTGGCAGCACCTAAAATAAATGTCCTCCATTTTGACAATTGCGCTTACATTTGACATAAGATCTGCGTGCCATAGATCTCACGCAAGAAGCAGCACTTAAGGAACCAATTCTGTCCATGTCTTAGGCTCCAGTTTGGAGTCCCCAGGCCCGAGCTTTGAAATCCATGCTCCTATTACTATCAATCTCACTGACCCATGAAGGAACCCCCCGTTTCAGAAGAGGAACTACGTTTGTGGTTCAACCGTGTGGCGGATGGGGATGAAGCTGCCTTTACCTTATTGTATATACATTTTACACCAATTATCCTTCCTTTTGCAGAGCAAAAACTAAAATCCGGTACCGATGCCCAAGAGGTGGTGCAGGAAGTGTTCCTGAAATTATGGATGTACCGTTCGGCGCTTAAGGGTATCGAAAACCCTACACCGTATGTATACCGCACAGTATCTAACATGATCTCCAACCGGTTCTCACGGCTTAAACGGGAATATACATTGATCAAAGAACTGGCGGTTGAGAGCCAGCAGTCACTTGAGCCTGATGCTAACTATGCCGATCTGCGTTCCCGCTATGCGGTGGCGGTTTCCGGGTTGCCTAAAGATCGAAGGAAAATATTCCTGATGCGGCAGGAGGGTCTTATGCCGACTGAGATCGCCAGAGCGTTGGGCCTTTCCATCAATACAGTGAAGACGCAGCTAAAAAGAGCATTCACGACTGTGAGGGAATCGCTTATTGCGGGCGGCCTGCCCGCTATCCTGGTGGCCAGCCTGCTGGAACGTTTTTAACAACGCCCATAATTTTTTCAGGCCCTGTCACCCTTAACGCATTAATTTATGGTTATTATATTATTAACGTATGGAAAACAGTACCGACAGTTTACAAACAAGATTATTACCCCTGCTTCAGCGCTATGAAACTGCACAAGCGACTTTGTCAGATATGGAGGAGCTTTTTGCTATACTAGATAGTGTGCAAGGAAGACAGGCCCTGGAGGATTTACTGGCGCAGCAACTCACGGAGCAGCACGCACTGGAACTGGATACGAACCACCTGGCCAGTCTTGCAAAGGACCTTATCCGGCAGCGGGCAGGTGCGGAAATGCCAGCCATTCCGGCTCACCGGGTTCATTTTATACGTCGTTTCCGCTGGGCAGCGGCTGCAATACTCGTAGGTATTATTTCTTTCACCGGCTGGCTGGTACTCAAGGATCACAAGAATTTTAACGCGGATGCAATTGCAAAAAATGATGTCAAAGCCCCCGAAAAAAATAAAGCCACGATCACTTTACCTGATGGAAGACAAATCGTTTTGGACAGCGTTGCCAACGGAACACTTATCGCCGGTGTTGTACGCAAAACAGCAAATGGTGAATTGGTAATGGAAGGCAATACAAGTGATATAGCTTATCTGGTCGCACATAACCCTCGAAACAGTAAGGCATTACATATTGAGTTGCCGGATAAAACAGAAGTGTGGCTGAATGCAGAAACGGATCTGCAATATCCTACTTCATTTACTGGAAAAGAACGAATGGTTGCACTGAAAGGCGAGGCTTACTTTGAAGTAGTACATAATAACCGGCAACCTTTTAAAGTAACCGCTGGAGAACAGATTATTGAAGATATCGGAACCAGCTTTAATGTGAAAAACTATCCTGATGAGCCGAATGTAAAAACCACATTGCTCGAAGGGGAAGTGAGGATCAATAAAAGCATTGCACTTAAACCGGGTCAGCAATATTATAATGGAAAAATCTTGTCTGCCAACACTGACGAAGTAATGGCCTGGAAGAACGGAAGCTTTTACTTAGATCAAAGAGAACTGGGAGACGTTGCAAATGATCTTGGGCGTTGGTACGATGTGGACATTGTATTCAACAATGCTGCATCGAAACATAGTATTGTATTCGGTGGTAAAATGGGAAGAGATCTGAGTTTGCAAGAGCTGATCAGCTTCCTTGAAAAGATGGAAGTGAAATGCAGGCTCGAAGGCAAGCGCCTGATTATTGATTAGAATAGAGAATTTGTAGTAAAGAATCGATAGGGTTACCTGATAAAAAAGCCGCGGCGTCTTCAACACGCCACGGCCGGATGGTCAGGCTACCCAATAAAAAAAGAAGTCCGACAAGACGTCTACATTGTTTAACCCAACCAAAACAAAGGTATGTCATTTATTGCCAAACTCTCGCGCGTTATGAAGCTAACCGCCCTTATCCTGACTGTCTGCGCTGTTCATGTTATGGCGCGAACATCGGGTCAAACCATTAGTTACAGGGCCGAAAATGTGCCCTTAAAACAGGTATTTGCCGAGATTGAAAAACAGACAGGTTATCTCGTGGTTTACAACTCTGCAAAAGTCGGTACCAGCAAGCCTGTTACCATTAATGCAAAAGATGAACCGCTGGAAAAATTTCTGAATACAGTACTCGGTAGCCAAGGGCTTCAATACATGATTGCAAAAAAAACCATACTGATTTCTCCCAAGGAAGAGGTTAAAAAAAACGCCCAGGGTTCCCTAACCCCGGACTTAACTCCGGGGCTACTACCCCCTCCCCCCAACCCCGACGTAACGATCACTGTTCTTAATACCGATAACCAACCCCTCGAAGGTGCCAGCATCATCATCAAGGGACAGAACAAGGGCATCGCAACTGACATAAATGGTCGTGCAACTTTGCGGGGTGTAGATCCGAATGCGACGGTTATTATATCGTTTACGGGATATGTCAATCAAGAAGTGAAGCTATCTAACCGTGGGATTAATCCCTCGGCTACAAGTGGGTCGGTTGTGATTCGCCTTACGGCTTCCACTTCCGAGTTAGATGAAATGCAGGTTATCGCGTATGGAAAGGTGAGCAAACGATTTAACGTGGGCAACGTGACAACGGTAAAGGGAGAAGAAATACAAAGACAGCCGGTAGGTAATGTATTGCAGGCATTGGAAGGTAAAGTGCCAGGTCTTTTTGTTACACAGGCAAATGGAATTGCTGGCGGCGGAGTTACCGTCCGTGTGCAGGGACAAAACAGTATCAATAATGGGAACGACCCGTTATACGTAGTTGATGGTATGCCTATCTCTTCCCAAGACCTTATAAGTCTGGGAAATGTTTTAGGGACTTCAGGGGGAACCCAATATGGCCCGGTTTCAGGTTTCGGCAGCGCTCTATCTTATATTAATCCTTCGGATATTGAGAGCGTAGAAGTGTTAAAAGATGCCGCAGCTACGGCCATTTACGGTTCACGTGCTGCCAATGGCGCAATATTGATCACAACCAAAAAAGGAAAAGCCGGGAAAACAAAAATAGACATTAATGTACAACAGGGCTGGGGTAAAGTAACCCGAAAATTGGATATGCTCAATACCCAGCAATACTTAGGCATGCGACATGAAGCCAAAATGAACGATAATGCTGCTGTAAGCGCGACTGATTATGATATCAACGGTGTATGGGATACCACCCGGTACACCGACTGGCAGAAAACATTAATAGGAGGCACTTCGCAATATTCCAATATCAATGCAAATATATCGGGGGGTAATGCTTCAGTACAATATCTGGTAGGCGGAACCTGGCACAGGGAAACCAGTGTGTTCCCGGGAAGTTTTGAAGATCAAAAAGGAAGCCTTCATCTAAGCCTGAACGCAAGTTCTGATAACCAGAAATTCAAACTGCAGTTTACAACGAGCTACATGACAGATAATAATCTATTACCTAGTGTTGATCTCACTTCCAGCGCATTATTGACAGAACCGGATGCCCCTGCTTTGTTCCTTCCAGACGGCTCTTTGAACTGGGCACTCAATAGTTCCGGCAATTCTACGTGGAATAATCCGCTCCGGTATTTATATGTTCCTTTTAAAAACAAGGTGAGCAACTTGGTCAGTGGTGCACTGTTAAGCTATCAGATCCTGCCAGGCCTTGAGTTAAAGAGTAATTTTGGATATAAAAAAACATCGACTTATAACTTTCTTGCTTCAACAGTTATGGCAGCTACGAAGCCTGAAACCAGATCCACCGCCATTAGGAAGGCCGTATATGCTTATGGAACTGATGAGTCCTGGAATATTGAACCCCAACTCAGTTATATCAGAAAAATAGGCAATGGCATATTCGATGCCTTAATAGGTAGTACTATACTGCAAAATAATTTAGATAATACTACGTTATCCGGTTCTGGATATACAAGTGATGCTTTGATGGAAAGTCCAGTTGCTGCGACGACATTAATTGCCTCAGGATCAACAAAAACACTGCAGTATAAGTATGCAGCATTATATGGGAAATTAAACTATAACCTTGAAAACAGGTATATCGTCGATCTCACAGCGCGCAGGGATGGATCCAGCCGGTTTGGCCCCGAAAGCCAATTCCATAATTTTGGCGCTGCAGGAGCTGCTTGGATATTCTCACAGGAACAGTTATTTCAACGTGCTTTACGCTTTTTGAGTTTTGGGAAGCTAAAAGCCAGTTACGGAAGTTCGGGCAGTGATCAAATAGCTGATTACGCTTACCTGAATTCATATTATCCAATTGCTGGACTTAGCAATGTGGCTTATCAAGGTATCTCTTCTATCGCACCAGGAGGATTAACCAATCCTGCTATTGCTTGGGAAGAAACCAGCAAGCTACAGATTGGAATAGACATTGGCTTTTTAAATGACAGACTCTTAATAGGAGCCTCTTATTCGCGTAACCGCAGTTCTAATCAATTGTTAGGTTATAATTTACCAAGTATAACAGGATTTAGGTCTATTAATCAGAACCTACCAGCTACCGTTCAAAATACCAGTTGGGAATTATCACTTAACACTGTCAATATCAAATCCAAAAGCATTCGTTGGACCAGTAGTATTAATTTTACTATTCCAAATAACAAGCTGGTAGATTACCCTGGCTTAGCCAGTTCATCCTATGCAAATAATTACATTATTGGAAAACCCCTTAATCTAAATGGGTTATTTCATTTTCTAGGTGTAGATCCATCGACCGGTAAATATTTATTTGCGGACATAAATGGAAATGCAACATCCTCTCCAAAATCTACTACCCTTCTTAATGGAGATAGAACTGTTATTATTACAACTTTTCCAAAATTTTACGGTGGCTTTCAAAATAGTTTAACATACAAAGGATTTCAGTTAGATTTTGCATTCCAGTTTACTAAACAGTTAGGCCCAAATCTTATTTATTTTACTCAAATAATTACACCTGGACAATTTTTCAATGGGACGAGTAATCAGCCTGTTAGCATACTGAGGCATTGGCAAAAGCCTGGTGATATTAGTTCCGTTCAACGTTTTTCAGCCGGAGCTACGGCGGGGATATCTCAAATATCAAACTCAGACGCATATTATGTGGACGCCTCGTATTTAAGACTAAAAAACCTGTCCCTGTCTTATGAACTACCAGGGATATGGAAGCAGAAAGCACATCTACAGGGCTGCCGCATTTATTTACAAGGACAGAACGTGCTTACTATTACCAACTATAAAGGCCTTGATCCGGAAAACCAAGGTAATAGTAGTTTGCCGCCATTAAAGGTATTAACATTAGGACTCCAGATAGGCTTTTAGGGTAACCCAATATTAATAACGATTTGTCAACAGGTTTAAAATTAAAAATCATGAGGTCATCAATAAATAAAAAGAACATGCTTCCCATAATTGTCTGGATAGCAATAAGCATCACCAGTTGTAAAAAATTAGTGGAGGTAGTACCACCTATTACATCAGCAAGCAGCGCAATAGCGTATAATACTGATGCGTCTGCCATTTCTGCTGTTACCGGACTATATACAAATTTAAGTACAGGAGTTGTAACAGGCAATCGAGGAATTTCTTTTTTATGTGGATTATCGGCTGACGAGTTTACCCAATACAGTGGTGTCGCTTCTTCCACGGCAACCACCTATTACTATTTAAATCAACTAGTTGCCAGCCCTTCGACAATTGGTGCAGATTTCTGGGGCATATATCAATATATTTATGTTTGTAATTCTGCGATCGAAGGATTAACTGCTGCCACGTCGTTGACGCCGGCTATAAAACAGCAATTACTGGGGGAGACCAGATTTATGCGGGGTTTTTATTATTTCTACCTCGTAAATTTTTTTGGAGATGTTCCCCTTATTACATCCTCCGATTATAG
This sequence comes from Bacteroidota bacterium, assembly GCA_040388705.1. Taxonomy (GTDB): domain Bacteria; phylum Bacteroidota; class Bacteroidia; order Chitinophagales; family Chitinophagaceae; genus Sediminibacterium. Next base: position 55,558 of record JAZKBI010000007.1, read on the forward strand.
GATCAATGTAGGAATCGCCCGCACACCCAAAGCTCAGGTTTGGGACCAAATCATATCTGATCTACAAGCAGCAAGAGATCTATTAAGCATCAATTACCTGGATGGCACTCTTGTAAAGACGACTACTGAACGTGTGCGACCCACCCAAGGGGCTGCCAGCGCCCTGCTGTCGCGTGTTTATTTATATACGGGTGTTTATGCAAAAGCAGAAGAGCAGGCAAGTGCTGTTATTAATAATTCATCATTATATGGATTGGTTCCATTCATAAACACATCAACAACTCCCGCAACGCAAAATGATGTATTCCTAAAGAACAGCAGCGAGGCTATTTGGCAAATACAGACGACGATTGCAGGGCACAATACAGAAGAAGCGAACATGTATTTATTACCCACTACCGGTCCAAATTCTAATCCCAATACTGTTTATTTAAGCCCGCAATTACTGGCAAGCTTTGAAGCAGGTGATCAACGCCGATTTGGCCGGAACTGGATAGACAGCATAAAGATCGGTAGTATTACCTATTTTTTCCCTTGTAAATACCGAGCTAATAATTACCAGGCAGTAAATGGTGTATTTGCCACACCAACAGAGTATTTAACGGCATTAAGGCTGGGAGAGCAATACCTGATAAGAGCTGAAGCGAGAGCTCAACAGGGGAATATTTCAGGAGCACAAGCTGATCTCAATATTATACGTACAAGAGCAGGATTACCCAATACAACTGCTGCCAGTCAATCTGCATTATTGACAACGGTTTTACATGAACGGCAAGTTGAATTATTTACCGAATGGGGGCACCGCTGGCTGGACCTGAAAAGGACAGGGCAGGTGGATGCCGTGATGGGAGGGCCGAGTGGGGCTTGCGCAGTAAAAGGCGGAACCTGGAGCAGTTACCAGCAATTATATCCTATCCCGGCTCAGGATATATCCTATGCCCCAAATCTTACGCAGAACCTTGGGTATTAGGGTGGAGAAATTACCAAATTAAATCTAAAGTCAAATGAAAAACGCAATCATATTACTGATCTGTTGTCTGCCAATACTAGCAATGGCGCAAGATGAACAAGGAATACATTTTGAACAGGGGCTTTCCTGGAAACAAATAAAGGAAAAAGCAAAAGCGGAAAATAAATTCATTTTTGTTGACTGTTATGCGACCTGGTGCGGCCCCTGTAAAGCAATGGATAGCCTGGTGTATCCATCGAATGAAGTCGCAAATAAATATAACAAACGCTTCGTTGCGGTTAAAGTCCAGATGGATAAAACGTCACATGATGACCCACAGACAATGAAATGGTACAAGGATGCCGATGCGATCCAGGCTATGTATGCCATCAACGCATTTCCTAGTTTCTTATTTTTTTCTCCTGATGGGAATCCCGTACATAAAGTAATAGGCTTTCAGTCTAAAAGCCGCTTTATAGCATTGGCAGAAGATGCGCAAAATCCGCAAAAACAATTTTATACTATTGCAAAGAATTTTCAGCCGGGAAAACTGGATACTGCTGAAATGAAGAGCCTGGTAACTTTGTTTCTCCCAATTGATAAAGTTTTGGCCGGGAAAATTGCTGCTGATTATCTGAATAGAGTACCAGGTTCCGAACTTGATAATACAGCAAATCTGGCTTTTATGGCGCAACATGCTTATCTGCCTGAAGTACGTGAAGTAGCGCTTCGATATACTTCAACTCTACCGGAAAAGAAACTGTATACCAAGGGGCGAATTGAGTTAGTTTCAGAAATTACCAAATCTACAAGTGACCCAGGATTTTTTTTATTTTTTCAACATCCTGACAAAATAGATGAGATTGTTAATCAGAAAGGATTTGGACAACGAACGGCAGATCATATCATCTATACGACGGAAATTAGTCCCATTTTACAATCAGCAGCTAAGGACACAATAATACATAAAGTGGCCGAAGCTCCTGATTTTGCGGCAATGGCCACGTCGATCGAAAAGAAATATAATAAGGGCTGTGCTGAGCGAAATATATTAACGGCAAAAATAAAGTGGTATGAGTATATGACAAAAAAATACAAAACCAATTGGCCTGAATATGCGCTTTATTTTACAGAACAGGTGGAAAAGGATGGCATCGATTCAACAATTAATAAATGGAATGTTTATATGCTTAACAATGAGTTCTGGAATATTATTTTGAAACACAGTACAGATGATCACCAGCTTAAGATTGCAATAGCGTGTATGGAAAAAGTAGCGAAGATGAAGATTACAGATCAATCCAATCATATGGATACTTATGCTAATTTATTGTATAAGGCAGGTAGAAAAGAAGAAGCCATAGCCATTGAATCCCTGGCATGCGATCTTTCCCCAAAATTCAAACCTTTTCAAAAGAATCTGGAAAAAATGAAAAACAATGAGCCGACCTGGCTTGATAAATAGGGCACTTAAATTTTGCAAGACTTTAAACATTATTGAAGCGAAATGGGCTGATGATAGAATGTATGACGGGATCGACATGCACTATAGTGATCACTGGGTCGGTGCTCAACAATCTTACCGGGGCACATGTATACAGTAAGTCGCTCAAGTATTTTATAAAAGAAGTACGTTATCAAATACGTCCAAAAGAATGATACAAAAGAATTATCAAATTGATGCTTTTGCTGAAAAGGTTTTCTCCGGAAATCCGGCAGCGGTTTGTCAGTTAAGCGAGTGGTTAGGTGATGAAGAATTACAGAACATTGCAATGGAAAATAACCTTGCTGAAACAGCATTCTATTTAAAGCAAAAAAACGAATGTCAATTCAGGTGGTTCACACCAAAGGGTGAAGTTGATCTTTGTGTTCATGCTACATTAGCGGCCGCATATGTGTTGTTTAATCATGAAAACTATTCTGATAATATTATAACCTTTTATTCTCCACGAAGTGGGAAACCAACTGTTATAAAGCCGAAAGACATATATGAATCCATTGAGTTATCAAAAGAATTGACCAATGATTTTGATGTTTTATCAGTTGAGGCTTTAAAAGGTAATACTGGTGAGCTCCCGGAATATGGGCATGAATACCAAATTATGAACATACAGGCTGGTCTAACAAAAATCGCAAATCTTCCTCGTCGTGGTGTTAGAGTTAGCGCAAAAAGAGACAATGTGGATTTTGTTTCAAGATTTTTTTGCGCCCCAATCGGGCATCGATGAAGATCCGATACCAAGTATTAGGAGATCGGGTTGAGGTAAGCGGGCATACAAAGTTGTATATGATCGGAGAAACCTATTGCGAATAACAATTCTTTAACCAAAATGAACCGGTTGATACGTGTAGTTCGCCGGGACGATACATTATTGAAGTATCGAAGAAATAAATCTTGAACCAATGAGGAGTGTATTTTGTTTAACAATCATGCTTTTTTCAACTAAATTATTATATGCACAAAATAAGATTTCAAAACCAGTTTTGGACACGAATGTATTGCTAAAATTTCCATACATGGGAAATGAAGCGATTAGCAATGATGGTAGATACATGAAGTATGTAGTCACCAATCAACCAGGTGGAGGTAGTACACTTGTAATTCAATCAACTGAATCAGGTTGGAAAAAGGATTTGATCAATATTGAAGGAGGTGAATTTTCAGAAGACAGCAAAGATTATTTGTACAAGATAAAAGATACATTATTTTTTGTTTCCCTTGGGGATGAGAGTAAACCAAAATATATAACAAATATTGAAACCTACAAGAAGCCAGCAAGTGGTCATGAGGGTTGGTGGGCATACCAGTTAAAAGGAAAGGAAAAGGAATTGGTGTTGCAAAATAGGAGGACTAGACAAGAACAACAATTCAAAGGAGTCGAGGAATATGGATTTAATGATAAAGGGACCATCCTTCTTTTAAAAATAACTTCTGGGCAGAATGGTTCTGAAAATGAACTTCTATGGGTGGATTTGCTCGATAATAAAATAAACAGTATCTGGTCGAGCAAAACAGCCAAGATCGGCGGCTATAGTTTTGACAACGTTAGTAAGCAATTGACTTTTTTAACAATAGAAAAAAATGAGATTAGGCCAAAGTGTTCCGTCTGGTATTACAAGAAAGGTACTGGCAAAGCCGTGAAGCAGGTGGATGATCAAACTGAAGGTATCAATCAAAATTTATTTATAGCCAATACAATCCCAACTTTTAGTGCAAGCGGGCAATATATTTTTTTTAAAATTACTGCTGCCGCTGACATCCGTAAGCCCTTATCAGGAGTTGCCAAACTAAGCATCTGGAGTTATAAAGATTCAGTGATTCAATCGCTGCAATTGAAGAACAGGGGCGAAAGAACTTACTGGGCTTCCATCGCCGTGAATGGAGACTTGGTATTGCAGCCTGAGCAGGATGATGAGATGGTAAACTCCGGAACTGAGTTTCGTCATTTAGATCTTATTTTGATAAGCAATCATGTATCTATCAGAGATTTTTGGTGGGCTTCCTTTGGAAAAGAAAAGAAATGGCTAGTTTCATTGAAGGACGGTAGCCGTAAATTGCTTCCTTTTTCACATACGACGTTTTATTCTGTTTCACCCACGGGGCGCTATTTAGTATACTATGAGCCTAAAAGCCATTCCTATTATAGCTATGACACCGCTCGGAGAAAGACGGCCGATATTTGTACTGGTGTACCTTCTATTCTTTATGACAAAAAGGGGGCCTCGGAAAGCGTCCAAATAGAAGCACTATTTGCCTATGGCATCGCCGGCTGGTTGGAAGACGGTTCAGCAGTATTTGTTTATGACGAATATGATATCTGGCAATTAGATCCTTTCGGCTTGAAGCCGCCAGTGAACTTGACTCATGGATTGGGTAGGCGACATGCAATCAGGTTAAGGTTACTGGCTAAGAATATTGGTAATGTTAATCGAGGTCTGGATAATAATAGTAATATCATCTTAACCGCTCTGGATTCAAAGACTCAACAAACGGGATATTACCGGATGACTTTGGGCCGATCAGCAGATCCTGAGCAATTGAATCTTGATGCTTGTGCATGGGGCAGTAAAGATTTCGGCGGCATCGAACCTCTCAAAGCACGCGATGCGGATAAATGGATTGTGAGCAAGCAAACATCCAGTGAGTCACCTGATTATTATTTTACCACTGATTTTTCTCGTTTTAAAAGGCTCACACATTTACAACCGCAACAAAACTATAATTGGTTCACTACTGAGTTAATTAATTGGAAGCGGGCAGATGGATTATTCAATCAAGGACTATTGTTTAAGCCAGAAGATTTTGATCAAAGTAAAAAATATCCGGTAATATTTGTTTACTATGATAAAAAAATACAGGAAAGGTTTCAATATATCCGGCCTGGGTATAATGCCGGTGACCCTGACGTTGCCTGGTTAGTTAGTCATGGATATATTGTATGTGAACCGGATATTCATTATGCAGTAAATAAGCCGGGGCAAAGTGCTTACCTCTCAGTGGTATCGGCTGCCCGATATCTTTTAACTCTTCCATATGTGGATGAAAAAAGTATGGCGGTAAGTGGTCATAGCTTTGGTGGTTTTGAAACTAATTACATAATCAGCCATAGCGGGAAAATGTTTGCTTGCGCTTATGAGGCAGCCGGTACCTCAGATTTGATAAGCAGTTATGGAGCCATTCGAGGAAGGAACGGACAGGAGGATCAACTTAATCAAACGGTTCTGTACGAAAATGGTCAATACAGAATGGCTGACAACTTATGGGAAAACCCCAAAACTTATATAGAAAACTCACCCATTTTTAGAGCAGACCAGGTAAGGACCCCGTTATTAATAATGCACAATAAGGAAGACGCAAGTGTTCCCTGGAGTCAGGGAATGGAATGGTATGCCGGGCTAAGGCGATTGCAAAAGCCAGTTTGGATGCTTGAATATGATGGGGGCGGACATCTTGTTGGTGGTGCAGCCGGAATAGATATTAATTTTCGGATGCTACAGTTTTTTGACCATTATTTAAAAGGTGAACCAGCACCAGCATGGATGACGAAAGGGATTCCTGCAAAAGTTAAAGGCATTGAAATGAGATATGAATTAGATAGTGCTGGTAACTGTGGAGGAAGTTGCAAAGTTTGCAAGAAATGGAATGAGAGATACAATGGGACCTTGGTGCCCACGTCCGGAAATTGGTTATCAAAAAAAGAGACTAATCAAGGACAAGTAAATGTTTTCAAAAATAGACCTAAACCAACTAACTAATGAGAATATATCTTTTAATAGCGGCCTTGGTTTTTGCAACAGTATTATCTGCTCAAAATAAGATTTCCAAGCCGGCCGTTGATACAAGTGTACTGACCAAATTTCCTTATATGGGAAAGGAAAGTATCAGCAATGACGGAGCTTATATCAGCTATGTGATAAATGGTCAACCTAAGGGAGGAAGTACTGTTGTTATTCAATCAACAGAATCGGATTGGAAAAAAGAATTAATTTATAATAGCGTCAGAGGTGTTGACGCTCCACCCGGAAATTTTTCAGAAGACAGCAGGGTTTATCTGTTCAAGATAAAAGATACTTTATTTTTTGTTTCACTTGGAGGGGAGGGAAAAACACAATACTTAACAAATATTGAAACCTATCAACAGCCAATAGACGGTCATGACGACTGGTGGGCCTACAAGTTAAAAGGAAAGGAAAAAGAATTGGTTCTGCAAAACCGCAAGACGGGTCAAGAACAAAGGTTTAACGGAGTTGAAGAGTATGGATTTAATGACAAAGGGACGAGACTTGTGCTAAAGATACAAACGGCTATAGAGACTGAATTGACATTATTGGATCTGCAAAACAATGAAAAAAGAACTATCTGGTCAGCTAAAAATGCAAAGATAGGCGGCTATAGTTTTGACAAAGACGATAAACAATTGACTTTTATAACTGAAGAAAAAAACGAGAAGCAATCGGCATATAGCATTTGGTATTATAAAGAGGGTGCTGATAAAGCTATGAAGCAGGCGGATGATAAAACAGCAGGTATTAATCAAAATTTATTCATTGCGAATGTAGCACCATCGTTCAACCCAAGCGGGCAATATATTTATTTTAAACTTTCACATCCTGCGGATAGCCGGAAGCCTTTGACTGGGTCTGCGAAATTAAGTATTTGGAGCTATAGAGATACTGTGATCCAATCATTGCAAGAAAAGAGTGAGAAGAAGTATTGGGCATCCATTGCGGTGAATGGGACCCACGTATTGCATCCTGAGCAGGAGGATGAGGTGGCAAGCACAATTGGTGTTTTAGATCTTGCGATGATAAGGAACCATGCATCAATTAATGAATTTTGGCAGCCGTCATACGAAGAACAAAAACAATGGTTAGTGTCTTTGAAGAATGGCATGCGACAAATATTGCCTTTTTCATCAAGAACGATATTAACTGTTTCACCTATTAATCGCTACATAGTCTATTTTTCTTCTGAAAAGCTACATTATTTTAGTTATGACATTAGTGGAGGAAGGGCAAGGGACATATCTGGTGGTATTCCTTTTCCTCTTTATGATAAAGCATTGGCAGCAGAAAATGCAAGGATGTCCTCAAACTTTGCTTACGGCATCGCAGGTTGGCTGGATGAGTCAGGATTTTTGGTATATGATGAGTACGATATCTGGAAGCTGGATCCGTCAGCGATAAAGCCACCAGTTAACCTAACTAATGGTTATGGCAGGCTGAATCATATCCGGTTAAGGTTGCTGGATAAAGATGGCATCGGTAAGACCTTGAATAGCAACAGCATCATCTTAACGGCCCTGGATACAAAAACTCAACATACGGGTTATTATCGGATGGTGCTGGGACAGTATGGAAATCCGAAACTGTTGAGCATTGAAGCTTGTTATTGGGGGAACTCATTATACGGCGGCACTGAACCCCTCAAGGCACGTGATGCCGACAAGTGGATAGTTAGTCGCCAGAAGGCCGATGAATCGCCGGAATATTATTTTACGAATGATTTTTCTCATTTTAAGCAGCTCACGCATTTACAACCGCAGGAACAATACAACTGGATGACTTCTCAGTTAATTAGTTGGAAACGCCCCGACGGCCTACTAAATAAGGGAATATTGTACAAGCCTGAGAACTTCGACCCGCACAAAAAATATCCTCTCTTATTTTATTACTATGAAAAAATGACTCAGGATCTGTTTCATTACATTCGGCCCGGTTATAATGAAGGCGACCTTGATATTCCCTGGTTTGTGAGTCATGGTTACCTGGTATGCACTCCCGATATCCATTATGCAGTAGGTAAACCGGGACAAAGCGCACTTCAATCAGTAGAATCGGCTGCTATATATTTATCAAGATTCTCTTATGTGGATGCAAACCATATGGGAATACAGGGCTTTAGTTTTGGTGGGTATGAAACAAATTATATCGTAAGCCACTCAGCGATGTTTGCTGCTGCCTGCGAGGGAGCCGGGAGTGCGAATTGCATAAGCGACTATAGTGCCATACGGGGAGGTCATGGGAAAGAAAATAAAATTAACCAGGTAATTGAATTTGAAAATGGCCAGTATAAAATGGGGGGTAGCCTTTGGCAAACTCCAAAAGACTATATAGAAAGCTCTCCCATTTTTAAGGCGAACCAGGTAACAACGCCACTGTTAATGATTCATAATAAAGAAGATGCAAGTGTGCCTTGGCATCTTGGTATTGAATGGTATGCCGGGTTACGACGTCTTCAAAAACAAGTGTGGATGCTTGAATATGATGGCGGGGGGCATGGGTTAGGCGGTGTTAATGGCGTCGATTTCATTTTTCGGAGTCAGCAGTTCTTCGATCATTACTTAAAAGGAGCACCTGCGCCGATATGGATGACGAGAGGCATTCCTGCAAAAGTTAAGGGCATTGAGATGAGGTATGAATTAGATAGTGCTGGTAACTGTGGAGCAAGTTGTAAAGTTTGTAAGAAGTGGAATGAGATATATCATGGCAGTTCTGTGCGTACATCCGGAAACAAGTTATCAGAAAAAGAGGCTATTCAGGGACGGGCAAGTGTTTTAGAAAATAGACCTAAACCAATTAACTAATGAGAATAATATTTTTTATAGCAGCCTTGTTTTTTGCGACAGCCGCACCTGCACAAAATAAGATTTCCAAGCCAGTTTTAGATACCAGCATATTGGGGAAGTTTCCATCCATGGCAAGGCTCTCCATTAGCAATGACGGTAATTATATCAGCTATGTGATAAATGGACAACCAGACGGAGGCAGCACAGTGGTTATTCAATCAACAGGAATGGATTGGTGTGAAACGTCTTTTCACTGTGAACGCCCATGTTCGCCCGCCTGTTGTTGAACGACACCAGGCGAACGCCAGTTGTCACCCTCTAAAAAATAAGTGTAGTGCGGCTCTCAGCGAAATGATGTAAAAAACATGCTGCGACACCAGTTGGCGGGCGACACCAGAATTTCACCAAAAAACTTGGTGCGACACCAAGCCTCAAACCAGGTCACCTAAAATAAATGCAAGGATAATCATATCGCCATTTTTTTTCAGGTAGGCACGTAAAAATGCATTGGCCTTAAATAGCTGCTTTTTTACGACTGCTTTAGAAAGGGTTGTTTTGGCGACTATTTCATCGAGGCTATAGCCATCTACCATACTTAAGTGTAACAAGTATCTTCTCCGTTCAGGTAGTTTCGAAATAGCCTCTTTAGCCATTTGATGATATTCCTTTAATTGCAGGAAGTCTTCTGTTTCTTTTTCGGCGATAGGCATTGTAGCTACTCTGCTTTCATGTTTTTGCTGTATGCGTTGCAACTTAATAAAATCCATCAATTGATTACGCGCCATTCGTTGCAGGTAATATTCAATTTTATCTATGCCAGTTAACATTTCTCTTTTTGTCCAGACCTTGATAAAAACATCCTGGATAATATCATTTACCAAATGTGGCCTGTCACTCACAAAAGGGAAAAGGTACCGGTGTGAAAAACCCTTGTGCCTTGAAGTTCTTTCGCATATGAACATGCTGTTAAGATGATGACGGTTGGCCCGTCACAGGAGTTGACAGACAAATCCTGTAAACCGCTTACTGGTGCTTTATCCCAATGGGTAAGGTGCTGAACGAGTAAGAAAAGGCGGAATTAAATCCGTCAGGTACGAAATAGAGAGCTGAATGTAAATGAATCACTTTAGTAAAGCGTCGATATCACTTAAGACCCTGTTTAAACCGTAAACTTTTTGGTTTGGTTCGGGAGGAACTCAACGGCTGCAATCTGGTGTTGGTTGAGTAGCAGGCGGCGCATAGGTGGCAGGACTCTATTTCAGGCATTTTAACGGAACAAGGGAACCTGCATAATAAACGATAGAGGGAAAGTACAAGCAGAACAACTGTGAGACGAATACCGATGTGGTTATGCAGGGGCGGATCAGTTCGTATTAGCAATGACGTTCTGTGAAAACAGAAAACAGTGAAGGGACTGATCAAGTCAGTTTCATTTTAAAAACAACAACTGTAAAAGGGATGATTGATTATTATGAGACAAAGGCACATCCTATCACAAAGAAAATGGTATTGGATGCCTACAAAGAAATCAGAGTAAAAAGCAAGGTTGCTGGTGTTGACGAAGTAAGCCTTGATGACTATGCAAAGAACCTGCAAAGGAATTTGTATAGGCTGTGGAATCGCCTGACTTCAGGTTCGTATTTTCCTTCAGCAGTGAGGGAAAAGTTGATACCGAAAGGACACGATGATTACAGACCTCTTGGTATTTGTACTATTGAGGATCGTATCGCACAGCAGGTAGTAAAATCTTTTCTTGAACCGAAAGTGGAGATCAGCTTCCACAATGACAGTTATGGATTTAGGCCAAAGCGTAATGCACACCAGGCGATACAAATCGCTATGGATCGATGCAGGCGAAACGGCTGGGTAATTGACCTGGACATTAAAACGTTCTTCAATACTATTGATCATGAACTGTTGTTGAAGGCTGTACAATACTATACAAAGGAGAGATGGATACTGCTTTACATTGAGAGATGGTTAAAGGCAGGAATTATGAAAGAGGATGGTTCAATGATTGAAACATTGGAAGGAACCAGTCAGGGTAGTGTGGTCAGTCCGTTGCTGGCTAATATGTTTCTCCATTTTGTTTTTGACAAGTGGATGGAAAAGAACTATGCTGACATTCCTTTCGAGCGGTACTGTGATGACATAATTATTCATTGCAAAAGTGAGAAGCAGGCAATGTTCATCAAAAGCAGAATTGCTGATAGGATGAATGAATGTAAGCTGGCACTGAACTTGGATAAAACAAAAGTCGTGTATTGCAAGAATGTTGACAGACGGGAAGAATACAAGAACACAAGCTTTGATTTCTTAGGCTATACCTTCCGGCCAAAGTGGTGTAGTACCAAACGTGGAAGCATGTTATTGTTCATGCCTGTCATGAGTAATAAAGCAAAGAAGAAGGTGATGCGTAAAATGCGGGAGATGCGGATTCACACAAAGGTAAAGACTGTGGATGCTCTTGCACTGGAAGTGAATGCTAAAACAACAGGGTGGATAAATTACTACTGCAAATTTAGTAAATGGACAACTCTGGGTATCTGGTGGCAACTAAACAGAAAGCTGATAAGATGGGCGACAAGGTATAAAAGTATTGGTGTCAGACGCGCTGTGAATTGGTTAAGGAGCATTCATAAATCTGCTCCGAGACTGTTTGCACACTGGAACCTTGCTCACCCATAATTCTTATTGTGAAATGATGAACTGACTTGAACGAGCCGTTGGTAAATCGAGAGGTTTATGCCCGGTTCTGTGAGGGGTTTGGGGTGAAACTCCCCTTACCTACTCGGCAATCCGGTCAACAGGAGACCCCTCTTCGAAAAAAATGCAGACCCTTGTCCAGCGTGGTTTGCGGGTTTCAAAAATGGTTTTCGGTCACTGGCGACAAAATGCTGCCATTTTCACAAAATTTATGTTTCGGACACCTGGCTACGGTGCTGTATAGCCGACCTTTTACTGTTACAAACGCACAGTGAACAATTGATCGAACAGCGCTGTTTTCCTGATAGTCAGTTTTTCTATGAACGTTCCAGGCTCATCCTGGTATGAAATATCCACGAGCCCAAACCAGTTGGAGAACACCTCAAAAAATCGATAAGCATATGAATGCTCGAACCAACTTGCCTGGTCTTTACAATCCTCATCCTCCCGGTGATCATATAGTTCCGGGAAATAGGCGCGCATTACTTTGTCGCTGTAAAACCGTGCGTCTCTTGGTTCGTTTCCATAGCGTGCAAGCAGGTAAAGCGAAAACGCCCAACCCAACTGTCCATATATCCCATTATCCTTAAGTCGATTGAGATTCTCCCAGTTGTAACGGCCAGCAATAAACATAAATAAATGGATAAAGCGATCGGGAAGGTTTGCGCCCGCTATCCTTTCACCTTCCTGCGTGAGGACAAGCGCATTTTTATGTTTTTTTACCAAATTGGAATCGACCATGTAATGTTTCAGCGGGGTTAAATATGGAATAGTTTCTTCCTGCACACGGGTAAGACTCGAGCGGTATTTCCAATCGATGAGGTTCTGTGCAAGTAAATATTCACATATACTCACTGGAAGATTCCCGCCGACGGTCAGTTTCAATTTACCTGTCTGCTTTATTTTCGTAATAAGGAGATCTGAAAGTGCTAGTAGGGGAATCTGCGCGAGACTTATGTCTGTCATCGTATGAAACTGAATCAGGCTTTTTTCTCCCATTGGATCATTAAGTAAAAAATACATCTGCTCCCTGCTGATCCCGTCAAAATCTTTTTCAGGCCGCCTGTTGATCTTATGCTGATTCTCCTCCAGCAAGCGGTTCATTTCTTCTACGCTTAAGTTTCCGCTTGCTGCCTGCGGGAAATTGGCAAAAAAATCATCCATGAATTCGTCTAGGTATTTCATATTTCTTTCTTAAAAAACGAACTTAAATTGTTTTATTATGCGACCAGTTATCAATCTGCGTAAATTTTCCGGTAATTATTTATAAGAGAAGGGCGCTATGATTGCGCCCTTCTTTTTAAAACTTTCCATTCCTGAATTTACTCAACAAGGCTTTGCTGATGTTCAGGTATTCCGCAAGCATATAATCCTTAATCCTTTGGTCCTTCAATATCCAGGGATAATCACTCTGCAGTTTCAAGTAACGCTCCTTTGGCGACATGGAAAGAAGGATCGAGTGATCTTCGCTAATGGCGTAATAGAATTCAGTGATCTGCCGCGCATTGATGTTGAACTCCGGGAACTTTTGATAGAGCTGCTCCAATTCAACTTTTCTTATTTTTCGAATGTGGGTTTCCTCTAATGTTCGGATGATCAGTTTTGATGGTTCCACGCGGTAAAAACTTTTCATCGAACCGATCACGTCCCCCTCTTTGTGGAACCAGATGATACGCTCTGTGCCGTCTTCCCACTGGTTGTATATTTTGAGCAACCCCTTTTCCACAAAAGCGATCCAGTCGCATGTATCGCCTTCTGCCAGTATTGTCTTGTTAGCACGATGTGTTTCTTTGGGCATATTATGTAATAAATGTGATTCAAGGAGGGGATCAAGCGGGTGAAGTGAATTTAAAAATCTTATAAGTTCTTCCACGGATTTTTTTTTAAAATGATAATTAATGACACGATCAGGAACAACAATAATGTTATTACCGTGAGTGGCGTGCCAAACATATAGCCTCTCGCTTCCGGGTTTGTCTGCGCGTAAAATGCAATCAGCGAAACCCACATCGCGGTAAGCCCCAATAACTGCAAAACAAACCTTGCCATTAACAGGCTTAGCAGAACAAGCATGATGGCAACAATCCCTGCAATCGCAAAGAACTCATTCGTTACAATCGCATAACGGATTATCCAACCATACGGCGCTGCAAATACCTGTCCCCCGATCACGATCAAAAGGAAAATAGTCAGTTGCGTGAATGGATGGCTGAGAACTGTTTTGTACATAGGTTGTTTCATGTGTGTCGATTTTAATTGCAGGGCCCTTTACTGCTTCCTGCATATTCTTTATTATTGGATGTTGTTGTATTAGCGGTGCCGCTATTATTTAACGACTTAATCTTTTCATACAGGCCCTGTGGTGTATTACTACCGCCATCTACTTCAAAACCGGGTATGGAATGACGCGGAATTGAAAGGCCGCCACCTGCTGCATTGAATACATCCAAAGCAAAATCCGTGCAGTTATAATTACCGACATTGTATGTGTCGCGTGCTGAATTAACTGCGGATATAGCCGCCTGGAACTGCGCGGCGCTCACAGAAATGGTATATCGTGCCTGGTATTCGTGTCCACCGTCATCGACAACCTTGGAGCTCAAGTTGATGTTATCCAGCGTGGCGAGTTTGTAACTGCTGGTCGGGTAAAATCCGAAATCCTGTGATACACCGCCATACGGTGTAGACTTGTTCAGCTCAATGAATGCATGACCCGGTGAGCCGTCGCTCCAGTTATAGAAAATTTCGGGGTGACCGTCTGTTGGCAGGTCCGTGGAGATCGTAACCGTATAAAGAGTGGTACTGCCATCGGGGATACTGCCAAAACAATCTGTGTATTTTTTGGGATCGATCTTGTCCTTATTTTCTGCATTTTCCTGGTCGATGGTGATCACAGGCGCAGAAGACGAGGAGCCGCCACCGCCGCCAAAGACCCAATCAACAGCGATATAGTCATTCTGCGAGCCCATATCGAACATTGATAAAAGGCTCATCCAGGTAAACCAGTCGATCCCACCGCTTTTAGGATAGGAAGCACTGACCGTTACTTCGGGTAGCGTACAATCTGCGCATTCATAATTGACATGCTGTTGTCCTATGCCGTTTGTGGCAACTCCGGTAAAACTATGCAACTCTTTGGCAAACCCTTTATCGATTGACCAGTGCACAGCATTTTTTCGTGAGAGATCGCTGCGGTCAAAAAGCCCGCTGTAAGTTGTATGACCATTGTTCTTTATGATCGATCCTGTCATGGTATAGATCGCACCTTTTAAAAATTGGTTACCGCCATCTGTTTCCAATACGATGTTTTCTTTTTCCATGGTCAAGCGGTAAATATGGTGCCCGCTGTGAAGTAGTGAAGATTGCAAACTGGCAAGATCGGCAGCATGCATATCCGCAGCGCTTAAATGTTGTTGCAGGATACGCTGGACGATGTCCGATTCAGATCGGCCGAGAAAATTGTTTTTCTGGCAGGCTGTAAGTAGCAGCACTCCCCCCAAAAGCAGTAAGAATAACTGTTTCATTATGATAGGTGTTTGGTGACAATTTTTGTCACCGGGCACAAATCTTCCGGGATGGATGGACCAAAGCATTGCCATACCATGACTGATCGCCGGGGGGGGTAGCGATAGATGATTGGATTAAAAATCAGGGGAGACTGGCCAAGCCGCCTCCCCGTTGGACAAACCAGCCCGGTGTTAGCTATGCACCGGTGAACTAATCGGCCGACTAGCCCATATCGGTTATCCAAAAAACTTTGAAAAAACTTCCAGTTAATTATATCATATACTGATCAGGATGTTTCAAACATGGTCATATAATTTTGCTCTATATATCGTTTCTCTGTTCTACGTGACTCGCGGTAAGCAGTTGGCGACAAGCCTGCCTTCCTGGTAAAATCCCGGGAGAAGTTAGACAGCTCAAAATAGCCTGCGCTGTAAGCGATATCCTTAATGCTTCGGTTAGTGTGCTCAAGCAATTCACAGATCATTGCATGTCGTAACTGCATAACATATGTATGAACCCCTGAGCCGTATCTTGATTTAAAAAGCACGGTAAGGCTTTTGGTACAGACGCCAAAGCGACGGCTTAAAGTAGGGAGCTGCAATAATTCTGGGTGATGAAAGGCGTGTAGCCGAATATAGTCAGCCACCAGGCCAGCCAATGCATGGTCCTTAAATGAAATGAGTTTTGCGGGCGGTATGTGATTCAAGTTATTCAATAAAAACTATTCGCTTGTTTTATAATACACTTACATTTGATTTGAGGAGCTAACCGAGTTTGGTTAATGCCTTATAAAGCAGCGCTTAACCAAAGCCTTATGTCTACTTAAAAGTTAAAAGGTTGGCCGACCTTCGCTCTTAACACACCCCTAAGTCCAATCTCCACTTCTCTGCCGGTTTACCTACCATAAAGAGTGGTTTAGTAACCTATCAGGGTGACAGCCAGTTAAAATAGTTAGCCTAAATAAAACAAGAAACAAATGCCTGGTATCGCCATTTCGGATGAGGACCTAAAGATGTGGTTCAAGCGGATCGCCGGAGGTGATGAGGATGCTTTTACTAAAGTGTTCATGGCTTATCATGATTATATCCTACCCTTCGCAACCAAGCGTCTGAGAAGTGAAGAAGATGCCCTCGACCTGATACAGGAAGTTTTCTATCGATTATGGCTCTACCGAAGTACGCTCGACCAAGTGATCAACCCCAAAGCTTATCTCTACCGGATGATCTATACGACATTACTCAAGCGATATGAAAAGCTGCAAAAACAGGTCGATTTTGCGCGCGATTTTGCAGCAGAATTTCAGTTGCCTTCCGTTTTTCAGCCGGATATCGTCTACGCAGATCTGCAGGCCAGGCTTGCCCAGGCGATAGAACAGTTACCGGCTGAAAGAAGGAAGATCTTCCGGTTAAGACAAAACGGCCTGATGCCGGTAGAAATCGCCCAGGAACTGGGTGTTTCGGTCAACACGGTAAAAACCCAGCTGAAAAGGGCATTTGCGACCATCCGGGGTTTGCTGGCAGAAAGCGGATTACCGGCTATTCTTGCCTTAAGCATCCTCGAATGCCTATAATTTTTCATACCCTGTCACCCTCCCAATATTAACTTGAGATCATTATATTATTAACTTATGGAAAACAAACTTCAACGTTTAGTATATCTTTTAGAGCGGTACGAGTCCGGCCAGGCGACTACCGCTGAGGTAGAAGAAATGCTCGAAGATCTGAAAAATGCCCAGGACGATGAAGCTATTGAAAAGGTTTTTGTCAACCTGCTGGAGACGCAGACACCAATACATTCCGACCCGGAACAGCTCAAAGCCCTGGCCCGAAGGATCATGCGGGAAGGCACAGGCAAGGTAGTCACTATGAAAAAGACACCTGTAATCAGAAGGTTCAGGTGGGTGGCTGCTGCGGTTATTGTTTTACTGGCGGTATCGACTGTTTTCCTTCTTAACCGGAAAAATGGAAATACGGAAATTGCAATTATTCAAAAAGATATAAAAGCGCCAGAAAAAAACAAAGCCACTATTACACTGCCCGATGGCAGGCAGATAGTTCTTGACACCGTAGCAAATGGAACACTGATCGCAGGTGTGGTACGTAAGACAGCCGACGGAGAGCTGGTTATCGAAGGAGATGCGAATATTCCGTACCTGATCGCCCATAATCCAAGAAGTAGTAAGGCGTTGCATATTGAACTGCCGGATCATACAGAGGTTTGGCTGAACGCAGAGACCGATTTGAAATATCCAACTTCCTTCAAAGGAAATGAGCGACTGGTTGATTTAAAAGGGGAAGCATTTTTCGAAGTGGTTCATAACCTTCATCAACCTTTTAAAGTAATTGCAGGTGATCAGACCATTGAAGATGTTGGAACGAGTTTTAACGTGAAGGCATACGCCGAGGATAATTCCACTGCTACTACGCTGGTAGAAGGTATCGTGAAAATCAATCAAAGCACTACATTAAAACCCGGAGAGCAGTTCTTGAATAATAAAGTGGTCAAAGCCAATACCGACGAGGTACTGGCATGGAAGAACGGCAGCTTTTATCTTGACCAAAGAGAGTTAGGGGCAGTGGCCAATGAACTGGGCAGATGGTATGATGTAGCGGTGGTGTTCGAAAACGAGAAAGCAAAGCGAAGCATTGTCTTCGGCGGAGAAATGGGCCGCAACCTGACACTGCTGGAAGCGATCGAATTCCTCGAACGTATGAAGGTAAAATGCAGGCTGGAAGATAAAAAGTTGATCATAGAATAACTAACAAGGGTTGATCTGAAACAAAAAGCCGACGCGTGAACTAGACGCATCGGCCGGATGGCCAGGTTACCCAATAAAAAAAAGTAGTCCTAGTCAGACACTTCATTGTTTAACCCAACCAAAACAAAGGTATGTCAATTACTGCCAAACTCTTGCGTGTTATGAAATTAACCGCTCTTCTCCTCACGGTGTTTGCCGTTCACGTAACGGCCGGTACCACGGAAGCCCAGACCATCAGTCTCAGTGGAAAAAATATACCACTGAAAGAGGTGTTCTCTGCTGTCAAGAAACAAACCGGTTATTATGTTGTCTATAACACCAAAGAGGTGGAGGCGACACAACCTGTTAATGTCAATGCCAAGGACGAACCCCTTGCGCAATTTCTTTCACTGGTCTTAAAAGACCGTGGATTGGAATACACGATCAAAAAAAATACGATCCTGATTTCTAAAGAACAAAAAAAAATCACGGGTTCCCTAACCCCGGAGTTAACTCCGGGGCTACCGCCCCCACCGCCCACCGTGCATGGAAGGATCACGAATGAAAAAGGGGAAGCGGTTGCGGGGGTAAGCATATCCATCAAAGGTGGAAAAACAATTGGGGTGACGAATGATAATGGTGAGTTCACGCTTACTAATGTTGCTGATAATGCGGTGTTGGTTTTTTCTGCTATCAATACTGAGACACTTGAAATAAAACTGAATGGACGAAGTGAACTCGCGTTCAGTTTGAAGACGAAGACTAGTGTGCTGGATGAAGTGCAGATGATCGCTTATGGATCTACTTCTAAAAGATTGCAGACGGGGAATGTGAGTACGGTGAAGGGGGAGGATATTGCGAAGCAGCCGGTGAGTAATCCGTTGTTGGCGTTGGAAGGGAGGGTGCCGGGCTTGTTTATTACACAAAGTACCGGTTTGCCGGGAAGTGGAGTGACGGTAAGAATACAAGGACAGAATAGTATTTCAAAGGGTAACGACCCTTTATATGTAATTGATGGAGTGCCATACGCGTCTCAGATGTTGCCAACTATATCTAATATTTTAGGTGGCTCAGGTGGCGCAGTAATCGGTGGGGTAGGAAGTGGAGGAGGTAATCCTTTAAGCTTTATTAATCCGGAGGACATTGAAAGCATTGATGTCTTAAAGGATGCAGACGCAACTGCTATTTATGGTTCAAGAGCAGCAAATGGAGCGATTTTAATAACTACTAAAAAAGGACAGTCGGGACTGTCATTAGTATCCGCTTCAGTTCAGGAAGGATGGGGAAAAGTAGCAAACAAGATGGATCTGCTGAACACCCAGCAATATTTGCGTGTGCGTTTTGAGGGCAAGAAGAATGATAATGCTTCTGTTCTATCTACGGATTATGATATAAATGGGACTTGGGATAGTACAAAAAATACAGATTGGCAAAAAGTTCTCTTAGGAGGAACTGCAAAATATACCAATATGCAGGCATCTGTTTCTGGAGGGAATAATGTAACAAAATATTTTGTTGGTTTTGGATATCATAAGGAAACAACAGTTTTTCCAGGAGATCTATCTGATCAAAAGGGATCTGTTCACTTAAACCTTAGTAACATATCACAGAATCAAAAATTTCGGTTTGATTTATCTGCGGATTATCAATCGGATTACAATCAAATTATATTAACTGATCTTACACAATCGGCCTTATTGCTTGCGCCGGATGCACCTGCATTATATAACCCAGACGGCACAATTAATTGGGCAATGACACCGTCAGGCACATCAACAGTTTCAACTTGGAATAACCCCCTTTCATATTTAAATCAGAAATATAGAAATAAAACGGTCAATTTAGTTACTAACTCTAATCTGAGTTATCAAATAACTAAAAATGTAGAATTTAAAAGTGGCTTTGGGTATACAAATTTGGAATCAAATGAACTTGCACAAAACCCATTAATAGTAGTGGCTCCTGACAAGAGAACGAGTACTTCACGCTATTCAATTTTTGGAAATGGCAGTGTTAACTCATGGATAATTGAGCCACAAATTTTGATAAAACAAAATATAGGACATGGTAAACTAGATGTTCTGATTGGCGGAACTTTACAACAAACAAGTAAAAACCAACAAACCTTATATGCCTTAGGATATAGTAGTGATGGAATTTTAGAAGATATCCGATCTGCCACTTCAATAATCGTTACAACCACTCTAAATTCAACATATAATTATAGTGCAATTTTTGGACGTTTGAATTATAATTATAGAGATAAATATATTTTGAACGTTAATGTCAGAAGTGACGGCAGCAGCAGATTCGGAGCTGACAACTTATTCCATCGTTTTGGCTCATTTGGTGGAGCATGGATTTTTTCAAAGGAGAAATTTAGTCAGAGTCATTTAAAGTTCCTTTCTTTCGGTAAAGTTAGAGCTAGCTATGGAACAACAGGAAATGACCAAATTGGTGATTACCAATTTTTATCACTTTATACGACTCCAAGTGTAGCTGCACCATATCAGGGAGCTACCGGACTTCAGCCAACAGGTTTAACGAATCCATATTTGCAATGGGAGGAAACGCGTAAGATACAAGCCGGTATAGATGTTGGCTTTTTTTCCGACCGTATAATATTTGGCCTGAATTACTATCTTAATCGTTCCTCAAATCAACTATTGGCATATGCAGTTCCAATTACAACTGGATTTAGTAGCATAACGACAAATTTACCGGCTACAATACAAAATCAGGGATGGGAGCTTTCTCTAAACTCAATCAATATAAAAAGTAAAAATTTCTCTTGGTCGGCCAACTTAAATTTAACGATACCAACGAACAAACTAGTTGACTTTCCAAATTTAGAAAGTTCCGCACTTGCGTCTAGCTATTCCATTGGTGAACCAATAACCTTAAGAAAGCTATTTCATTTTGTGGGCGTAGATCCAGCAACTGGAGTTTACCAGTTTACGGATAGTCGAGGTAATTTAACTTCGACTCCAAACTCATCTACAGATAGGACAGTCCTAATTAATACGGCGCCATCTATGTATGGCGGGATAGGAAATAGTTTTCGATATAAAGAATTTCAACTAGACATATTATTCCAATTCGTAAAGCAAGAAGGACTGAATTATTTTTTCGGTAATAAACCGGGTCAGTTTTTCGGAACTTCAAATATAGGTAACCAACCCGCTTATATATTATCCCATTGGCAAAATCCTGGAGATATTGTTGCGATACAACGATATAGTTCTACTTATCCGGGTAACCTTGGTACAGCTTTCAGTAATGCGCAACAAACTTCAGACGTGTCATGGTCTGACGCATCATACTTAAGATTAAAAAACCTATCACTCTCTTGGCAATTGCCGGTTGAATGGCAAAAGAAAATTAAAATTCAAGACTGTAGATTTTTTCTACAGGCACAGAATTTGTTCACAGTTACAAATTTTAAAGGGTTAGACCCAGAAAATCAAAGTGTGAATTCATTACCCCCATTGAGAGTAGTTACTGTGGGAATAAAAATGACATTATAAATCAAAGCCGTAAAAAAAATATTCAAATGAAAAAATATTCAAGTAAAAGGAAATGCGAGCATAGAACTTATAAACAAGCTTTACTCATATGGATTTGCATTTTAATGGGGGTTTCCTGCAAAAAACAAATCGAAGTGCAAGCGCCACCTACAAGCGTAAACGCAAGTAATGTCTATGCTACTGATGCCACAGCTGCCGCTGTATTGACTAGTATTTATACTAACCTGAGCTCAAAAGACAGGGCTTTAAATTTTGGTGGATTGCCAAGTATATCTCTTTTTGCCGGTTTATCAGCAGATGAGCTAACTTTATTTAATCCAGCCAATCAGTCAACCACTTCATATCAACCTTACTATACTAACTCACTCACAAATCTCAATTCGCCATCATTTGACTTTTGGTATCAAATTTATCCGATAATATTTGTAACAAATTCTGCTATAGAAGGACTGAGTAATTCTACCACATTAACCCCATTAGTAAAGAATCAGTTAATAGGTGAGGCAAGGTTTATTCGTGCATTCTGTTTCTTTTACCTCGTTAACTTATATGGAGACGTTCCTCTTGTTTTGACAAGTGATTGGAAGGCTAATACAAATGTTTCCCGTGAGGCTAAAGCCAAAGTGTGGCAACAAATTATCGACGATTTAAAATCTTCGCAAGATCTTTTGTCAGGAGGCTATGTTGAGTCGGATGCTATTACAAATAAGATAGGAACTGAAAGAGTCCGACCAAATAAATTTGCTGCGAGTGCATTGCTTGCGCGGGCATATTTATATAGTGGCGATTATCTCCATGCAGGAGAACAAGCAACAACGTTAATTAATAATACCTCTATTTATAGTTTGAACAATCTTGCAAATGCATTTAAACCAAACAATTCTGAAGTTATTTGGAATTTACAGCCTGTTGGTACAGGAACAAATGCTAATACTGGGGAGGGTGCAATGTTTGTTTTGACATCGGCAGGTCCAAATACAAGTAATTACCCTGTATACCTAAGTCCATATTTAATGAATGCTTTTGAAAATAATGACCAACGTAAAGTTAATTGGACAGGAAATGTGAATGTTGGATCTGCGATATATTCTTTTGCCAACAAATATAAAATGGGTGCTGGCAATACAACTTCAACAGAATATTCAATTGTACTTCGCTTGTCAGAACAATATTTAATTCGTGCTGAAGCATTTGCACAACAAGGAAATATTTCTGGGTCTCAGGCTGATTTGAATATTATCCGGGCAAGAGCAGGATTACCAAATACGCTTTCAAATGATAAAGCATCATTATTAAGTTCTATTCTGCATGAAAGGCAGGTCGAACTGTTTACTGAATGGGGCCACAGATGGCTTGATCTCAAAAGGACTGGACAAGTAGATGCGGTCATGAGTGTTGTAACACCTCAAAAAGGAGGATTGTGGAATACAAACTGGCAATGGTTTCCAATAATTCTGACTGAATTACAAAAAGACCCGAATCTTTTGCAAAATAGCGGGTACTAAACGATTTCAAATAAATACATCAAAACATAATTCACCTATTGATATGAAATCATTATTATTCCTATTGGTAATTGTATGCCTTCCGATAAGTATGATCGCACAGAATCAAAATGAAATTTATTTTCAAAAAGAGTTGACTTGGGACCAGATCAAACTAAAGGCAAAAGCTGAGAACAGATATATTTTTGTTGATTGTTATGCAACCTGGTGTGGCCCTTGTAAATTTATGGACCGTGACGTGTTTACAAATGACAGAGTTGCGCAGTTTTTTAATACAAATTTTATATCTATTAAGGTTCAAATAGACTCCACCAGTACAGACGATTTAAATGTGAAAAGTTGGTATGTTGATGCGCATTCTATACAAAGGCAATATAAAATAGTATCTCTTCCCACTTATTTGTTCTTTGATCCCGCCGGGAATCTGGTCCATAAAGGGATAGGTGCTTTGCGGGATACATCTTTTATAAAACTTGCTGCCAACTCCTTAAATCCTGAAAAGCAGTTTTATGGCCTGCTAAATAATTATCTAAAAGGTGGAATGCAATTTAATAAAATGCCTTTTTTAATTTCTCAGGCTTTATATCTGGGTGAAAAAGATATGGCGGATAAGATTGCTGAGGATTATAAATTTAACTATTTCGACAAACTGACCAAGGAAGAACTATCATCAAAAGAAAACCTGGAGTTCATTGTCAAGTTTTATCAGCTTGTGAGTTCTAAAGATAAATTTTTCGATTTGATTTATCAGGATGGACAGAAAGTTGATTCAATAATGATGAGTAGTGATAAGCGGTATGCCGGTTATTCAGACCGTTTTGTCAGAGCTATCATAAATAAAGAAGAAATTGATAATAAACTGTGGAAGAATATGAAGCCTATTTCGATGGCCCCAAATTGGAAAAAAATCGAAAAAAATATCTGTAAAAAATATAGTTGCGATTATGCCAAGGTATTGCTGCCAGATGCAGAACTTAGTTTCTATGCCAAAGTGGAAAATTGGGAAAAATACGTAAAGGTATTTGAGCAAAAGATAAAGATGAATCCACCTAAAATCGGAGGTAATGCTTTCGGGAAAACTTTTGGAGATGCATGGGAGCTAAATAGCACAGCCTGGAACTTATTTTTGAATTGTACAGATCGAAAAATTCTATTTAAAGCTCTAGAATGGAGTAATCAATCAATCCAGTTAGAAGAACCTAAACCCAATATTCAGTATTTCGATACGAAGGCCAATTTGTTATATAAGCTTGGGTTTGTTAAAGATGCAATTAATTGTGAGCAGAATGCTATACGGATTGATAATGAGCGAGCACGCAAAAACGGCAAAGAGCATGGGAGCTATTTCCAGGAATACAACGCTACTATAAATAAAATGGAGCGTTTGGAACCAACCTGGAAAGACAAGCATAAATAATAAATAAATGACAAATGATGAAACCTATTGTACTTCTTTTTACCTCGATATGCTCGTCGGTTATTATTTATGCACAGAAGCCTGTACTTGACACGAGTATCCTTGATAAGTGGGAAGTAATAAAGACCCCAGCACAGATTTCAGATGATGGCAAGTTTACCATTACCGTTACAGGACAACGATCCAATTCAAATAATAACGTAGTGACCGTTAAAGCAACTGATGGATCATGGGAGCTTAAATTGACAAATATACTCGGGATTCAAATAACCAAGTTGCGCAATTATGCGGTATTTAAAAAGGGTGATAGTCTTTGCCTCCTGGCATTAGGGACTTCTCTAATTAAATATATCCCGAAAGTTTCTTCTTTCCGTTTATGTGACAAAGACGATGGCCAATGGTTGATTTACCAAATACGTAATGCAACCACGGACTTAGTGATACAGGATATTGAGACTGGAAAACAGCAAACTTTTCCTTCGGTAGAAAACTACGTTGTGGGCAATAATGGGAAAGCTCTGGTTTTACAAAGTGTTGAGGAACCTCGCGAGAGAGGATTAAGGAAACTGGAATTTATTCAGTTGGCCAGTGATACGCGCTACCAGTTTTGGGAAGGCAAAAAAGCAGATAATATTATAATTGCACCTGACAATGACCGCGTCGCCTTTTTTGTTAACGAGAGCGATATTCAGCTAGCAATCAGTTCAATCTGGTGCTATAAAATTGGTGACGAAAGTGCATTAAAGATGGTTGAAAATTCCACTTTCAAAAAGAAATATCCTCAATTGAAAATAGAAAAGGGAGGAAGAAACTGGAGGTTTAGTAAAGATGGATCAAGGTTGTTTTTTTCTTTAAAAGAAGAACAAGATAGATATCCTGATTCACGCGCGGCGAAAGTTGATCTGTGGAGTTATAGTGACGTCAATTTACAATCAAAGCAGGTTAAACAAGCAACATTGAAAAGTTATGCGGCTGTAATTGGCCTAGAGGATCGGGATGTAATCCGGTTGCAGTACCCAGGCGACGAGGGAATAACATTCGTGGAAGGTGGAAAGGATGAGATAGCATACATCTATCATTTTGAAGGGGATTTTGGAGAATCCAATTGGAATCAATTTGCTAAACCTTATTTTATACTTCTGTCAACTAGGACAGGTGACAGAAGGGATATTCAAATTCCGGATGGTTCATATATACAAGAGGGTTCACCAGATGGTAAATACTTGTTGTTAATAGATCAAAAGGTTACCAGGAAGTTTATGATCTATGAGATCGCCACTGCTAAAGTTACCACTACTGGCAATTTCCCTTTTTCTTTAATTGATTCGACGGATGAAAAGCCAAACACAAAACAAAGCATTCTGAGCTTTGGATTATGGTCAAAAGATGGCCACTCTTTTTACTTTTATGATAAATTTGATATTTGGAAAGTAGATCTCACAGGAAACCACAACCCAATTAGTATTACGCGAGGCTTTGGCCGAAAGCATAACCTCATATTTAAATTTATTGTTGGATATCCAACGCTTTATATTGATGATAATAAAGATGTACAAATCATAAGTGCGTTTGCAAATGAAAATAAAAAAAATGGATTCTACAAAATCTCACTATTAGCTAAGAAAGACCCTGAACTTTTAACAATGGGAAACTATGTTTATTTTGCTCCACAACATTTTCCAACAATACTGCCGGGTATTGTTCCGATAAAAGCAAAGGCAGCAGATGTTTATATTGTCAGCCGAGAGAGTGCCACAGAATCCCCGAATTATTTTGTTACGCGGGATTTTCAATCTTTTAAAGCGCTAACAAACGTTCATCCTGAACTTGCATATAATTGGCTGACTACTGAACTGATAAGGTGGGAAACCTCTAAAGGTAGATTTTCCGAAGGGATATTATATAAACCCGAAAATTTTGAACCCAATAAAAAATATCCTATTATTTTTCATTACTATGAAAAATTTTCGGATGAATTAAATGTCTACAAACGACCTGATTATACTGAAGGCCGGATTAATATTCCATGGTTTGTAAGCCAGGGATACTTGGTATTTGTACCTGACATTCATTATATCATTGGGCAAGCCGGAAAAAGTGCACTTAACAGCATTGTTTCCGCGACAAATGAATTGAGTAAAAATGTTTGGGTCGATCATAAGCATATGGGGCTTTATGGCCATAGCTGGGCAAGTTTCGAAACAGACTATATTATCACCCATTCCGATCTTTTTAAAGCTGCCGTGTCAGCATGTGGATTCGCCAGTATAATCACCAATTACGGCTCGATTACGCTGTACAATGGTGCAAGTTTACAATCTTTTGCAGAACACGGCCAAACGAGAATTGGAAAGACTCTTTGGGAAAGGCCTGACCTATATATAGAGAACTCTGCCATTTTTAAAGCGGATAAGATAAATACTCCTATTTTAATGATGAATAATAAAGAGGATGGAATCGTACCTTTTGCGCAAGGGATAGAATTTTTTACAGCCCTTCGCCGACTAGGAAAGAAGGCATGGATGCTACAATATGATGGAGAAGTTCATGCGTTATCCAGTGAAAGCAATGCTGCAAAAGATTATACAATCCGTGTCAACCAATTCTTGGACCATTACCTCAAAAATGCTCCAGCACCTATCTGGATGACTCGCGGTATTCCTGCAAAATTAAAAGGCATCGAAACAGGATTGGAATATGATACCGAAATCAAGACGCCCGGAGATAGCCCATTGATTGAAAAATCAAAGAAGAAATAAGCTAACTTAATTTATTCGCTTATACATGAAAGCCCCTTCCAACGGAAGGGGCTCGTTATTATGCCTGCACTTGCAGGTGACCGTGTGCCCTTTATTTCGCGAGGGTCAATTCACGGGTAGTTGTCTCGTGTGTGCCGATGGCAACGGTCTTGCTGTATCTCTCTTTGCCGCGGCAGCTTACGCGGATGGTGTACTCGCCGTCTGCGGCGGTGGAGAAATCCAGGTTCGCGCGGTAGTCATTGACCTTCGTAGTCTTGCTCATCAGGTAACCATGTTCGGTGCTGTAAACATCGATGGTCAGTTTTTCCGCAGCGGGATTGGTTATGGTAACCGTTACTTTTTGCGGATTCTTCTCACAAACGGAAACCGTAGCCATCACTTTGGCGGGTTCGTTGTCGGCGGTCTGTGCACCGGCGCCGGCGGTGATCGATAGCAACAGGGCGGTGGCAATAAACAGGTTTTTCATGGACATTGGATTTTAGTTTGATGGTTTTTTGCTTTGAGGACACAAAGCTCCGCCGCCCATGTTAATTCAATGTAAGCGAATCAGGAAGGAATTGTTAAATGACCATTACCGGCTCAAAAAAATAATTTAAAAATAATCGTTGTAACCGTTGTGAAAAACCATTGTGCCTTGAAGTTCTTTCGCATATGAACATGCTGTTAAGATGATGACGGTTGGCCCGTCACAGGAGTTGACAGACAAATCCTGTAAACCGCTTACTGGTGCTTTATCCCAATGGGTAAGGTGCTGAACGAGTAAGAAAAGGCGGAATTAAATCCGTCAGGTACGAAATAGAGAGCTGAATGTAAATGAATCACTTTAGTAAAGCGTCGATATCACTTAAGACCCTGTTTAAACCGTAAACTTTTTGGTTTGGTTCGGGAGGAACTCAACGGCTGCAATCTGGTGTTGGTTGAGTAGCAGGCGGCGCATAGGTGGCAGGACTCTATTTCAGGCATTTTAACGGAACAAGGGAACCTGCATAATAAACGATAGAGGGAAAGTACAAGCAGAACAACTGTGAGACGAATACCGATGTGGTTATGCAGGGGCGGATCAGTTCGTATTAGCAATGACGTTCTGTGAAAACAGAAAACAGTGAAGGGACTGATCAAGTCAGTTTCATTTTAAAAACAACAACTGTAAAAGGGATGATTGATTATTATGAGACAAAGGCACATCCTATCACAAAGAAAATGGTATTGGATGCCTACAAAGAAATCAGAGTAAAAAGCAAGGTTGCTGGTGTTGACGAAGTAAGCCTTGATGACTATGCAAAGAACCTGCAAAGGAATTTGTATAGGCTGTGGAATCGCCTGACTTCAGGTTCGTATTTTCCTTCAGCAGTGAGGGAAAAGTTGATACCGAAAGGACACGATGATTACAGACCTCTTGGTATTTGTACTATTGAGGATCGTATCGCACAGCAGGTAGTAAAATCTTTTCTTGAACCGAAAGTGGAGATCAGCTTCCACAATGACAGTTATGGATTTAGGCCAAAGCGTAATGCACACCAGGCGATACAAATCGCTATGGATCGATGCAGGCGAAACGGCTGGGTAATTGACCTGGACATTAAAACGTTCTTCAATACTATTGATCATGAACTGTTGTTGAAGGCTGTACAATACTATACAAAGGAGAGATGGATACTGCTTTACATTGAGAGATGGTTAAAGGCAGGAATTATGAAAGAGGATGGTTCAATGATTGAAACATTGGAAGGAACCAGTCAGGGTAGTGTGGTCAGTCCGTTGCTGGCTAATATGTTTCTCCATTTTGTTTTTGACAAGTGGATGGAAAAGAACTATGCTGACATTCCTTTCGAGCGGTACTGTGATGACATAATTATTCATTGCAAAAGTGAGAAGCAGGCAATGTTCATCAAAAGCAGAATTGCTGATAGGATGAATGAATGTAAGCTGGCACTGAACTTGGATAAAACAAAAGTCGTGTATTGCAAGAATGTTGACAGACGGGAAGAATACAAGAACACAAGCTTTGATTTCTTAGGCTATACCTTCCGGCCAAAGTGGTGTAGTACCAAACGTGGAAGCATGTTATTGTTCATGCCTGTCATGAGTAATAAAGCAAAGAAGAAGGTGATGCGTAAAATGCGGGAGATGCGGATTCACACAAAGGTAAAGACTGTGGATGCTCTTGCACTGGAAGTGAATGCTAAAACAACAGGGTGGATAAATTACTACTGCAAATTTAGTAAATGGACAACTCTGGGTATCTGGTGGCAACTAAACAGAAAGCTGATAAGATGGGCGACAAGGTATAAAAGTATTGGTGTCAGACGCGCTGTGAATTGGTTAAGGAGCATTCATAAATCTGCTCCGAGACTGTTTGCACACTGGAACCTTGCTCACCCATAATTCTTATTGTGAAATGATGAACTGACTTGAACGAGCCGTTGGTAAATCGAGAGGTTTATGCCCGGTTCTGTGAGGGGTTTGGGGTGAAACTCCCCTTACCTACTCGGCAATCCGGTCAATCGAACACCCCCTCTTTAAAAAAAATGAAACCCTTATCCAGTGTGCCTTGCAGGCGTCAACAATGCTTTTCGGTCAATGGCGATGATAATTCGGTTTTTTTTGAAAAATCAACTTTCGGCCAATTGGCGACACCGTGATTTTAATGCAAAAGCCCTGATCAAAAGATCGGGGCTTTTGCATTTTGGATCTGATCGATATTATCAATTCCTACTCATATCCTGACTGAAATCTTTGCAAAACTCAATGCAGGATCTACTTTTTAGTAACCGCTCAAAATGGCGGTATAGTTAATATCAGAGGTGGTAAAACTGTCTTTGCTTTTTTAAAATATAGCAGACCAACTGATGAAAACATGCTTCTGTGATAAATTTTGATGGGTGGGAAAGCAAACTACCTTACAATTATTTTTTCAGCATTTTTGAGAACAATTTTACAAATCATGATTCTGATAAAAACCTTTACCATATTGAATTTGATTCAGAATGATGGGGATTGAATTGAGTGTTTACAAACGCTTACTAAAGGACCTCATTTGCGGAAACAATTACAAAACGTTTTTACTTGCGCCAACTTTTGCTTGGACCAAATTGAAAATTATGCAGGTAAGAACTTTCGGCTGCTCGCTTGAGGGTATGCAAACTACAACCATCACTATCGAACTCAGCCTTGAGAAAGGCTATCACCGTATCATCAGTGGATTGCCTGATGATTCAGTGAAAGAATCACTCGCGAGAATTGAAGCCGCTATCTCACATTCAGGATTCCGTGTGCCGGAAGCAAAACAAATTTTTAATTTGTCGCCAGCGGGAATTCCAAAAACAGGTACTCATCTCGATCTTCCAATGGCTCTTGCCTTGCTTGCTGCAAGCGGACAGGTTTTAAGAAAAGAAAAACTACAAGAGTTTTTAATCAGTGGTGAACTTAGTTTGAGTGGTGAGGTGCAACCAGTGAATGGTGCCTTAAGTACGGCGCTACAGGCATGGAAAGAAAAATTTACCGGTGTGATCGTTCCGCTTGCCAATATACAGGAAGCGTCACTGGTTACAAAAATTGATGTGTATGGGGTAAGCACACTTGAAGAAGCGGTTCAGTTTATCAGCGGCCAAATCAAGCTTGAACCATTTGTGTTTAACACCCGTGAAATGTTTTACAATAATTTAAATCAATTCGATACTGATTTCGCAGATGTGCGCGGTCAAAAATACATTAAGCGCGGATTAGAAATTTGTGCAGCCGGATTTTTACACGCCATTTTGTACGGACCTCCAGGAAGCGGGAAGAGTCTTTGTTCTTCCAGACTTCCTTCAATTCTGCCACCACTCACTTTACAGGAAGCACTCGAAGTTACACAAATCATGAGTATCTGTGGTGGAGCGGATAAATTAAAAAACGGGTTGATCACACAAAGAAATTTCGTTTCTGCCCACTCATCGATTTCGGCCCCAGGATTGACAGGTGGTGGTAACATCCCGATGCCCGGCCTTGTAACTATGGCACATAACGGAGTATTATTTTTAGACGAGCTTCCTGAATATTCACGCGCAGTTATAGAATCCATTCGTTTGCCTCTCGAAACAGGGGAAGTAAAAATTACGCGGGCGATGAAGACCGTTACTTTCCCTGCATCATTCATGCTGATTGCAGCAGCTAACCCATGTCCCTGCGGATATTTTAATCATCCAGACAAGCAATGTTCCTGTTCCCCCAAAGCAATTCAAAAATATTTAAACAAAATTTCCGGGCCACTTATGGATCGCATACATACCCATATTGAAGTATTCCCGACTTCGATTGCTGAACTGACACAGGAAACGATAGAGGAAGATTCTGCCACCATCAGGGCAAGAGTAATCAAAGCAAGAGAAATCCAAAATACAAGATTTAAAGGAAATGAAAAGATACATAACAATGGACAGATGAACAGCGCTTTAATCAAACAACACTGCAAGCTGGAAGCAGATGCGGCTGAATTATTGGTGAGTGCATTAACGCATTTAAACCTGTCAGGACGGGCGCATGATAGGATACTACAGGTTGCCCGAACCATTGCAGACCTCGAAGGGTCCGAGATCATTCGCTTTGTGCATTTATCGGAAGCGATTGGTTACAGAAGCCTGGATAAGGAAAAATGGATGGCAATTGCGTCCGCAAAAGATAAAAAGTCGGTAGTGAAAAAAGCAGTTTTTAAAATTGCGTGAGCCACTATAACCGCGCAGCAAGCCTGCTAAAAAAAATCAAGCGTTTATTGAAAGCTAAGATGACCCAGCTTGCGATCAGGCGATTGCTTGGTATTAACCGATATCAAATGGATAAGCTGATGAAACAACTCAAGATTTCAAATATTCTGTCTAAACGAAGAGTATCAGTGCTGTCCAGGTATGACAGGCAGATCAGGAGCTGGTTGGAAAGAGGAAAAAATATCACAAAGATTTGCGAACATCTCAAACTCCGAGAAGTTGCTATTCATTATTCAACGGTACAGAAGTATGTGCAGGCTTTAAAAAAAGATCAAACCTGCCAAACACTCACCAACCTGCCTGGAGAAATGGCATATGTATCGCTGCTTAAAGTCAAATCGTCTGAAAATGCTTACCTGTTTTGTTTTTTGATGGGCTATAGCCATTATAGTTATTTCTGTATTCTTCACAATGTAAGCCTGGCCGGTTTTATGCAATGTCATATCCAGTGTTTTAAAGAACTTGGTGGTGCACCAAAAAGAATACAATTCTGCGAGGTGTCCTGTCTTCGTTTATCACATAAGGATAAAGCTGACTACCGCTGTTTTTTAGGTCACTATGGTTCAAGGAAAGTAGTGAACAATGAGAAAGGCATCAAACAAATGATCTGCTTACAGCAAAACCGAAAAGCAAAGGATGATATCTTAAGTAGTTTTTTCCATAACGATGTGAAGAAATTGGCAACAGCCTTAAAAACAAAACACACTTATTCGTTTAATTATGCAAGTCACCCTGTAACACAAAGGTTGATTGCAAAAGAATTCGAACAAACTGAAAAAGGGAAATTGATGCCCCTCCCGGTGCAAGACTACCCCGTTCCTGTAATTCGTATTGGAAAGGTAACTGAAAGAGGAAGGATTAATTTCTGTTGCCACGAGCACAAGCTGCCACGCAAGTATGCCGGACATACGGTTGAGCTAACACTGAACGGCCAAAAAGTCTCGGTCCGCTTAGGCAATAAAATCATTGCAGAATACTTTTTACCAAACCAACACAGATGAAACAGAGAAATGCGCAAAAATTGCTCATTGTTCAATACAGGAGTCAGGGCGAAAGCATTCGGCAAATTGCAAAGATGCTAAACATGACCAAGTATCGTGTAGGGCAGATACTGGAAGAGAGTGGAAAACCTGCCCAAGAGAAAATACGCGTGAGTGAATTACTGGAACCCATGCGTGAACAGATCATTGAATGGTTAGAAGTCAGACAAATGCCGGCCCGCCTTATTCATAAGCGTCTGACAGAAAAAAAGATACAGGTATCAGAGACAAGTGTGCGAAGATATCTTTCAGATTTAAAAAAACGAGAGGTGTTCGTTCATGTACCTACCAAAGCAGGAGAAGAGTGCCAAATTGATTTTGGGTATCTCGGCAGGTTTTTAAAAGACGGGAAACAGGTAAAAGTTTGGGTGTTTTGCCAGGTGTTAAGCCATAGCCGTTACGCATTTTATAAAGCAGTAACAGACCAGACCACCGATACATTTTTCAATTGCCAGGTGGAGGCAATGGAATTTTTTGGCGGCGTTACATCTAAATGGAAAATTGATAATTTGACGGCAGCCGTTTTGAAGTGCGATCTGTATCAGCCTTTGATACAGAAACAATATGCAGAAATGGCGGGACATTACAAGGCAACGATTGTCACCTGTAGAATCAAGAGAGGTTCAGATAAGGGGATCGTGGAGAGTGGAGTTAAATACGTGAAAAATAATTTTTTGAAAAATCTTGAATGCAAAGAATTATCGGAATTGCATACCCAGTTAGCCTATTGGAATAAAACTGTTTGCAATTTAAGGGAACACGGAACTTTACGTAAGACACCTCTGGAGATTTATTTGAAGGAAGAAAAAAGAAAACTTCAACCTCTTCCCCTGAAACGGTATGAGATATTTCATTATGAACCAAGAACTGTCAACCAGTTCGGTCATATCTATTATCGTTATAACCAGTACAGCGTTCCCTCACACCTGGAAGGAGAGCAAGTGCTGATCGCCAGCAATGGTAAAGTGATTAAGATATTCAAGAACGATGTCCAGGTTGCTATGCATCTTGTGGATTCATACAAAGGAAAAGATGTTACCGAGGAGCACCACAAACCGTATCATAAAAGAGCGAAGACGACAGAGTATTACCGACAAATGCTGGAACCTATCGGGCAATACGCATTGCAATTCTTCGATCGAATCCTGACCCTTTATCCATTCGCATGGAAAAGGATGTGCAACGGCATAAGGCACCTTGCAGAAAAGTATACCAAATCACTGATAGATAAAGCCTGTCTACAGGCGCTTGCCTCTCCACAGACAGATTATGCCAGGGTGAAAAAAATCGCAGAAGCACTTAATGAGGAACCAGTGGTGGGGACTGTACAGCCAGCACCGGTGATTGGTGTGCGTGGGTATGCGCATGATCTAAAGAAATACGACAAGTTTGTTACTGTATTTAAAGACTAAATGAATGACGAATGGAAGAAATAAAAACGAGGCTTAAAGCGCTACGACTACGCGGTTTCGCAGATAACCTGGAACACAGGATTTCACAGGCTATGGCGGCAAATTTGAGCTATGAAGATTTTTTATGCCTTTTGCTGGAAGATCAGGAAGCACTTAAGTTCACGCATGGATATCAAACACGTTTGAGAAAATCCAGGCTTGATGCCTGCAAGACTTTGGATAATTACCAATTTTCCAAACAGCCTTCAGTCAATCCCAAACAGATCGCTCAACTTGCCACCTGCGAGTTTATAAAAAATAAATCCAAGTTCATCATGATCGGGATTTCGGGAGTCGGTAAAAGTTTTCTGACAAATGCCATTGGATTAAAAGCGGTGGAAAAAGGATATAAGGTGCTACAATATAATTCTAATGACCTGGTAGATCTCTTGTTGCTTGCACAAAGAAAGGACGGCTTTCAAAACATGGTGAAGGAGATATGCAGTTTTGATTTTGTGATCATTGATGAGATGTGCCTGGTAGAATATCCGCCCGGAGGAACGATTCTGCTTATGCGTCTGCTGGAAAAACTGGATGAACATATATCCGTGGCTTTTACAACCAACAGGGAACTATCAGAGTGGGTTCGTTATTTCCCGGATGAAGTGGTCGCTTCTGCATTTGTAGACCGCACCATTCACCAGGCAACTATTATCCGAATCATTGGCGACAGCGGCCGGGCTGATTCACACAGGCAATAGGCGGAGGCCAGCAGTAATCCCGTTATGGCTTATACAAGAATTTATATCCATCTTGTCATCGGTACCAAACGCCGGTATCCATTTCTATACTATCCAGTGCGCCACAAACTCATCGCGCATATACGGGAAAAAGCAAAAGAGAAAAACATTCACATACACAGTATCAATGGTGCTGATGATCATCTTCACATGCTGATCCGCCTGGAACCCGCACAGGATATTGCTTCCATAGCACAACAGATCAAGGGTGAGAGCGCCAACTGGATCAATAAGGAACTATTAACTGAAAAAAAGTTTATGTGGGCAACCGGTTATTATGCAGGATCTATCGATGGAGAAGACCAGGTTCGTATCGCTGGCTATGTTAACTCCCAGGACATAAGACATAGTTCGCCAATCCAATATTTTTTAAGAAGCGCCGAAGAAGGGAAGCCGGAATAAACTGTAGTCTAGTCTTTGTGGCCACATTGTCTACGAGTGAAAAAATAAATGCTCCAACATCTAATTTTTCATCTTTTATCTTTTTTGGGATCAACCTATAAACTTCGCACTTAAAAGCGTGCAATAATTTTGGTGTATCAAATTCAATGATCCAAAATCAATCGTTATGAAAACATTTGTTGTGTGTGTTTCGATCCTGATGGTTATGACTGCAAATGCGCAAAGCCTCGGCCTCCGCCTCGGCCACTCTCTTACACCGGCCGATCATCTTTCCCTTCGTTACGAGCACTGGACAAACGGTTCAGTCAATCCGACGGCGGCTTTCTTTTATGAAAGATCGCGCGCGAACTGTTTGAACTATTCCTGTTATGGGATTGATGTTCTGGGTGAGTATGTAGCAAACCGTGCTTCGCTTTCTGATAATCTTTTTGGATGGCGTGCCGGAATTGGCGCCACGATACTAAATGAAAACGAACCGTGGCTATATAAAACATCCACTTTTGTCCAGCGACTTAATTACGGGTTGGCTTGCGAGGGAGCAATCGAATGTTATCTCTCGGAAGTATTCCGGTTATCATTATTCGCCCAGCAGAAACTATTCTTCCGGTCATCGCTTGGTTCAACGCAATTTCTGTTTGGTCTTGGCCTGACCTATAATCTATCAGCTAACTAAATATTTCCATCACTTTTTAATTCTACTCGTATGCGAGCAATATTACTATTGTGTGCAGGGCTCTTTGCTTCCTTAAGTGTCAGCGCCCAAGGCTCCTATTCAGTGTCGGCATCCATCGACAAGCAATTTTATTGCAGTTCATCCGGCACCATCAAAGTCTATGGACGTGCGCAGAGTTTCAATGCGAACACGTTCAAGGGGATCAAGTATCATTTTTATTATTACAACAATTTTACCTCCAGTTACCAGGAGATCGGTTATTACCAGGTGCAGTATAGCGGAAGTACACCGTTTACAACCTTCGGTAATATTCAACCGGCGTACTTTAATGGAGCTGCAATCGGCAATCCACAACAGATCCCACAAGGTTCGCAAATTTTGTGGGCGACTATCGATGTGCCATATAGCGCGTTTCCGAATAACAACACGGGACAACAATTAGCTGTCGATATAGAGGCTATCGACCAGGGTGGCAGTACCACGGTGCATAGCAGCAAGACATCTTACGATGTTCCGTTGTTATACACCAATCCTGTGACTCTTTCGAGTGCGCCGATCAATGCATCTGCTACCACCATTTGCGGAACTGACAATGTGCAGGTATATGGTCAGCCCAATTGGACGGGTTATGGATTCCGGTATGACTGGTACAAGGATGGCTCGGTTTACCAGTTATCGGATAACACTGGACTGATTAACACTTCTTCTGCCGGTTCATACTACGCTATCGTAAGCGATGCATGTCAGACCGCAACATCAAACACAATTGTCATCACGAGCGGTGCGCCGCCACCAGCGCCCAGTTCGAGTTCTTCAGCGGGAACGTTTTTATGTAATGGTGCAACAACTACGTTAACCGCGACTTCTACAGGTGGTACGATCTACTGGAATACTGGTGCTACTGGTAATTCAATAACAGTAAGTGCTGCGGGAGATTATTATGCATGGGAGATCAATGGATGCGGGCAAAGTGCAAACAGTTCTGTGATTTCTATTTCAACGGGTGGAACACCGAATGCACCTTTTGTTTCGGCAAGTGGCAGTACATTATTATGTAATGGTGCTTCGGTAACATTATCTGCATCCGGTTCCGGTACGATCACATGGAACACCGGGCAAACAGGTTCATCTATTAGTGTGAGTGCTGCTGGAAGTTACTACGCAACCGCATCGAATAGTTGCGGAACAAGCGGTAGCAGTAATGCCATTGTTTTAACTACAGGAAGCTCTCCTGCGGCTCCATCTATTTCTTCAAGCAATGGAAATCAGCTTTGTAATGGTGCTGCAACAACGCTAACCGCGTCAGGTATTGATGGATCTGTGACCTGGAGTACGGGACAAACAGGAAGTTCTATTTCAGTTAGCAATGCAGGTAGTTATTATGCAAACCAAACCAATGCCTGCGGCACAAGTGGTAACAGTAATACGATTTCTATTGGTACAGGAAGTACACCGGCTGCGCCTTCGATCAGTTCATCAAATGGAACACAGTTATGTAATGGATCGAGTACCACGCTTACGGCTTCGGGAGTAGTGGGATCTGTTACCTGGAGTACCGGACAAACAGGAAATTCAATTTCTGTTAATGGTGCAGGATCATATTATGCTTATCAATCCAATAGTTGTGGCACAAGTAGTAACAGTAATACTATCATAATCACCATCGGGGGCACACCGGCAGCTCCCTCGGTATCCAGCAGCAATGGAACATTTTTGTGTAACGGTTCTTCGACTGTTTTAAGTGCGGTTCCGTCCGGTGGTGGTACGGTCCAATGGAACACCGGACAAACAGGCAATACAATCACGGTAACAGCACCGGGAAATTATTATGCGTGGGAACAGAATAGTTGCGGCAATTCATCTAACAGTAATACAATTACGATTACTACGGGCAGTGTTCCTGCGGCACCAACTGTAACACCAGGCAACAACCAATTATTGTGCAATGGAGCCTCAACTACACTAACCTCAACCGGCTCAAATGTAAATTGGTCAACGGGTGCGGCTGGTAACAATCTTACCGTGTCAACTGCCGGTACTTATTATGCAGTTGATCATAACGCCTGCGGTAATTCTTCTCCGTCAAACCAGGTTGTTATTACAACGGGTAGTTGTCCTTTGCCTTCGCCAGGTACCAGTTATACCATCTGTCCCGGTACACTAAAAACATTGGATGCGGGTGCAGGTTTTGATTCGTATGCATGGAGCAATGGAGCTACCACGCAAACCATCAGCGTTGGGCCAGGAACTTATTCTGTTGTTGTTACGAAGGAAGGCTGTACGGCCAATTCAGGATCTGTGACAGTTAATTATTTTACAGTAACAGCTCCGGTAATTTCTGCATCAGGTGCAACTACTTTTTGTGCTGGTGGGAGTGTTGTGTTGTCTTCTACTCCGGCAGCTGCATATTTATGGAACACAGGTGCGACAGGTTCATCTATCAATGTAAGTGTTGCAGGTAATTTCAATGTTACCGCAACGGATAACAATGGTTGCCAATCAACTTCCAACACGATCACCACTTTTGTAAATGCATTGCCCGGTGCTTCTATTGCTGGCGGCACCAGTGTTTGCCAGAACGGTGCTTCACCATCCGTTACTTTCAGCGGTAGTGCAGGCATTGCGCCTTATACTTTTTCTTATCGTATTAACGGTGGGAGTATTCAAACGGTTAGTACAACTGGTGGCAACAGCGTGAGTGTTTCAGTGCCTACAGGTTCAGCGGGCAGTTATACCTATTCGTTGGTTTGGTCGAGTGAATCCAGCAGTACGGGTTGTTCCGGTTCTGCGAGTGGATCTGTGACTGTGGTTGTAAACCCTTTGCCTACTGCATCGATAAGCGGCAATAATATTGTTTGCCAAAATTCCGCAGCGCCTTCTATAACATTTACCGGTGCAAATGGAACAGCACCTTATACTTTCGGGTATCGTATCAATGGCGGCGCTGCACAAACGCTTGCTACAACAAGTGGCAATAGTGTAGCGGTGTCAGTGCCTACAGGCAATGCAGGTGTTTATACTTATGCACTGGTAAGTGTGAGTGATGCAAGCACTACAGCCTGCAGCAATGCAGCGAGTGGCAGTGCAAGCATTACTGTGAACCCGCTTCCGAATGCTGTGATTTCAGGTACAACATCAGTGTGTCAAAACGCTGCTGCACCTTCGATTTTATTCACAGGCTCGAACGGGACCGCTCCCTATACATTTTCTTATTCAATCAATGGTGGTACTGCACAAACAGCGAGTACGGGTTCAGGCAATAGTGTTGCTATCAGCGTGCCAACAACTATAGCCGGAACTTTTACTTATACATTGCTCAGTGTTCGGGATGCAAGCAGTACCACTTGCACTGCTACAGCTAACGGCAGTGCTACCGTTACAGTAAATGCATTGCCTACTGCAAGCATTATTGGGACCTCATCTGTTTGTCAGAACAGCGCTTCACCTTCAGTCAGTTTCACAGGCGCAGGTGGTATTGCACCTTACACATTTGTCTATAAGATCAATGGAGGTTCTCCTGTTTCGGTTACAACAACAACCGGTAACACAATCAGTGTTCCTGTTTCAAGTGCAACACCGGGTGTTTATACTTATTCTCTTGTCAGCGTAACGGATGGATCTGCTACATCATGCAGCAATGCGGCGACAGGTTCTGCAACTATTACAGTGAATGCATTGCCCTCTGCAAGTATCAGTGGCACGACTGCGGTTTGTCAGAATACCACTTCGCCAACGATCACTTTTACAGGTTCTAATGGAACTGTTCCTTATACGTTCACTTACCGTATCAATGGTGGTGCCAATCAAACGATTACTACTATTTCAGGTAACAGTGTAACCCTTGCTGCGCCTACCAACGTTTCAGGAAGTTTCAATTATTCACTCATCAGTGTACAGGATGGAAGTTCGACAAGTTGTTCTTCTTCTGTATCAGGTGATGTAACTATTACTGTATACGGCTTGCCGGATGCGGCAGTGATCGCGACTACAGATCCGCATTTGTGCAATGGGTCAAGTGGAGCGATAAAAATACTGAACTATACTAGTGGTTATTCTTATCAATGGATGTATAACGGTTCACCGCTACGTGTTACAACCACTGACACTATTATCAATAGCCAGGCAGGCAAGTTCACCGCGCAGGCAATAAGCGTGCAGGGCTGTAAAGCGGCTGCGGTTTCCAATGAAGTACAGATTAGCATCGGTACTGTTCCAACACCAGTGATACTGGGATATAAAAAAGTTTGCGAGGGCGGACAAACACAACTCGTTGCGACCAATGCTTCACAACCTTTCGAGGTCTGGCGGTGGACAGATCCACCAGAAGTCACGCCTTTGCGAAAAATCTACGGAACGGATAGCAGTTTTTTCGCAGCCGCCGGGCAGTATCAGGTATGGGTAATGAGAGAGGGATGCTTTGATAGCACTAAGGTGATTATTACAGCAGATGATACTGAGTACCCGGCGGGCAGACTGACAAGTGATACCACGATTACCGCTTATGGTGGACTAATACAATTCAAAGCAGAAGTAACAAACGCAAGTTCTTATTCATGGGATCTTGGTGATGGCAATAAAGCTGTCACAACAACACCTGACATATCGCAACGCTATTACAGGGTTGGTGATTCAATACGGGCAAGTGTAGATGCGATCAGTGCAAGAAACTGCATCACGCATTTTTCCACCTGGATCAAGGTGTTACCGGAGGAAGCACTACCCAAACGGGATGCATTTGTAACCGGCAACTTAAAAGACTGGAACGTATTTCCTGTTCCGTTTCACGATCATTTAAAAGTATCGGTGATACTGGAAAGAAAGCAGGATGTAGCGATACAACTTTTTACAGGAGAAGGAAAGCTGGTTAGAAGTTGGGTAAAGCATGGCGATAAGGGAGAGAATTTATTTGCGTTGGAAGGAGTGGAAACGCTGAACACCCGCGTGATGTATTTCATCACTGCTATTTATAACGGACAAAAACATTTTGATAAAGTTTTTAAATACTAAATCTTATGAAAAAAATAATGATTGGTTTTCTGCTCGCAGCTCTCGCAGCGTGCAGTAACAAAAAAGAAGTGATTGAAAACACTGCGTCGCGCCCTTCGGTGGCGTTCAGTAAGGACACCGTGATGGTTCGCGAAAAAGACTGGACAAATATTTTGTCAACCGGCAACGGAAAAGTAACACTGTATATGAGCCAAGCCGGGCACGAACAGAACATGCAGATGGAAGATACCAGTTCGCGCATTCATATCATGTATCGAGGCGTAGAACTGGTCAGCGGCGCTTCGGTTCCGGTGATGGATAGTGTACTGTTGTTTTGTGTGGCGGATGAACCGGGATTGTACTGCGTTGATCTGTTCTTAACGGATCGCCTGGGACGTGGTGCGAGTAAAAAATTATTCATCCATTGTGTGGCTTCAATTGATCCTGCGCCTAATTTTTTCTGGCGCGATCTTGGGTCAGAACAATTACAAACATGGAACTACCTGTTTGATGCTTCCGGTTCTATAAAAAGTGATGGCATTATCACAGCCTATCATTATTCAATCAACGGCCAAAAGGTGGAAACAAACAAACCAGTCATGAACTGGACCTTTCATGCGAAAGGAAACCACGTGATCGGCCTTTCCGTCACCGACGATCTTGGACATACATCTGCTATTACTTACCAAACACTCACCATTTTATGAGAACGATATTGTTTCTGATCTGGATAATGTGTGTCACCATTATCCGTGCGCAGGTGGTTACCAGTTTTCCCTCGCTGCTAATACATGCAAGCAGCAGAGGAATG
This sequence comes from Bacteroidota bacterium, assembly GCA_040388705.1. Classification (GTDB taxonomy): domain Bacteria; phylum Bacteroidota; class Bacteroidia; order Chitinophagales; family Chitinophagaceae; genus Sediminibacterium. The sequence continues at coordinate 97,579 of JAZKBI010000007.1, forward strand.
GGCATGGGTGATGCGGGCATCGCAGCATCAACTGGGACGCAACAACTTTTATACAATCCCGCGAAGACTGCCTTCACGCAAAACTTTCATGAGGCATCTGTGAGTTATATGCCCTGGCTAACCGGGATCAGTAATGATACTAGAATGATGAATGCATCTTATATCGGTAGTGTCGGCAACGGGGCATTTGGGTTGTCACTAAACTATTTACGATTGGGACAAATGGATACCCGCGATGAGAACGGCGCAACGCTTGCCACTTACACAGCGCGTGAATATAATCTCGGCGGATCATTTTCTTTGAAACTGAATGATCATCATTCACTTAGTACCTCATTTAAATTTCTTGCGCAAAATAGCTACGAGCCGCAACCTGTGAATATTTATACAGTGTGCGGCGATATAGGGTATTATGGTTTTACGGAGTTGGGTGATGCATCCAACAAACTTGAATGGGGTGCGACCATTACCAATCTCGGTGCAAAAAAATTCAATCTTCCTGCGAGCGCCGGTGTGGGTGTTGGTTATACCAAACAAAGTGAAAGCAGTTCGTTTACTGTTTCATTAGATGCTGCAAGGTTATTCAATGACGACTGGAAGGGAGTACGATATACGGCGGGCGTAGAATATGAATATGATGAACAGTTTTTTTTGCGCGGCGGTGTTTCATTGGAGAATGCAAACAAAGGCAACCGCAAATTCTTTTCGTTCGGTGCGGGTTACAAAGGATTTGTGAACGATCAATCCTGGAACATAGACCTCCACTATCTCGTTCCCTTTGGTGCTGTGGCCGGTATCTCACCGTTTCAGAATTCATGGGGACTAACCATCGGTATCAATATCGGAAACTTTCAATGAATAGCTATGCTTTCGTTTTTTCATTACCTCAATTCCATTCACCCCATAGCCCCGGAAGCGCAGGCGGCCCTGCTGGGTTGCGTCCGGCAGAAAACCCTGCGCAAGGCACAGGTCTGGCTGCAGGAGGGCGCGGTCTGCGACAAACTCACTTTTATCGAAAAGGGCCTGGTAAAAGTATATTTTGAAAGCGGCTCTAAAGAGGTCGCGCTCTGGTATAACCGGGAGAACGAGATCATGCTCTCGGTGCAGAGTTATTTTACACAGACACCCTCGCAGTTTGCGATCAGGGCGGTGGAACCCTGCCAGGTATTTTATGTGCTGCATAGCGATATGCATCGCCTGCTGCAGCAATACACTGAACTGAACATCAATGCGAGGGTGATCCTTCAACATTATTACGGGTTGTCGGAAGCGCATGTAGGCCTGTTGCTGCGGTCGCCGCGTGACCGCTTTGAGCGCATCGCGGAAATGTATCCCTGGATGGTCGACGGCTCCCGGCTTACCGACCGGATGCTGGCCGCCTATATCGGGGTCACGCCGGCTGCGGTTTCGCAATGGCGCAATGGGAGGAACGGGAAGGCGGCGTGAGATGGAATCAAACTTAGCCGTGTATAAACGGAAGTAAGCGTTTGAAAACGGCTATTTTATTTTACCAGCGCCAATTTTGACAAAACCTTATTTATTAACTTTGTGGGGTGAAAAAAGCAGTAGCCAATAAAGAAGAATTGTTATCACGGTTGTATAAAAACGGTGAGAGGATTCATGGCTATGGTATTAAAACGCTCAATCTTTTTGGATCTTTTAAACGAAACACCGATATCCATCAGAAAAGCGATGTCGATTTCCTGATTGAATTTCAGGACGGCCAGGAAACATTTCGCAATATTGCCGACCTTGGCTATTTTCTGGAAGACCTTTTGGGAAGAAAAGTAGAGTTGATTACCAAAGAATCCCTGAGCCCTTTTTTTGCCCCGCATATTCTAAATGACGCAGAATATGTCGGCCTTATTCAAACCGAGTGATGAAGTACTCTTACATCACATGCACGTGGAAATGGAACGTATTGCAGAAGTAATGCAAGGAAAACAACTCCATGACCTTGAAACCGATTGGAAGCTCGAACATACAGTAACGAGATGTTTCGAAATCCTGGGAGAGTCTTCCGCAAAAGTTTCCAAAGATCTGCAAAAACAATATCCTGATTTGCCCTGGAAGGATATGAAGGAATTCCGAAACAGAATTATTCATAATTATTTCGATATCAATTATAAGATCGTTTATGATGTGATTACAAAACATCTTCCTGAATTGAACGCGAAGATGGAAGAAATCAAGAGCCAATCTAAGGGGTTCGGCTCAGGCAAAAGCAGTGATGATGTCATTGATTTGTTGCCACAAATAAACCAGGAAAAAGGAAAAGGCAGAGGAATTTAACGAAGGGGATTGGCACAAGAAAAAGCTCAGTAGTTTCTGAGCTTTTTCTTGTTTAATAACGCGTATTCTAATTTTCAAAAGCAATTTTGCTTTATAAAAATGACTGTCAATCATGCCTTCGAAACGGGTTAAGACAAAAGAGGATATTATACGATTACTGATTGAGAACAAGCAGCAAATCGAACGGTTCGGCATACAACGTATCAAGCTGTTTGGTTCTTTCCTGCATAACGAACAACACCCCATGAGTGATGTGGATCTGCTGGTCTATTACAAGGAATCTCCCAAAACATGGGACCGTATTTGTGAAATCGATCTTTTTTTTGAAAAACTGTTCAGAAGAAAGGTTGACGTGATTAACAGGAAGACCGTTAACAAATACATGCGGCCTTTTATCCTCGCTTCGATCAGGGATCCATCCTACAGGGTCTCGCAAACAGCGAAGGATGTATGCTCATTCAGAAATTTATACACCGAAGTGATTCAAATTAAAGCTTGTTTTCATAAACACCTTTTTGATGAGTTCGAGACAGATACACAAAAAGGAAACCATGTCACGATGAATTGTTTCCGCATCGGGCTCAGGGCAAAAAAGATCAGTACAGCATTCAAGAAACAATATCCTGAGATCCCCTGGCGTGAGTTGAAAAAAATCAAGAGCACAATGTATGATCTCAACCGAGCAGACTACGAGAGAAATTATGAAATCGCTCAAAGGCTCAATGTGGTTCCCAAGGCCCGCTTCCGGAACATCATACGCCAATATAAAAATATCAAATAGAATCCTGCGATGTACTGTTCGTACGATAAAAGAAAATATCCCTGCCTGAATCTTTCCAATTGTTCAGTCGAGGTTGCTGCAGGCTGGTGCTGGCTCGTTAAAACCTTATTTGACACGCTTGATCATTATTTTGAATTAAACGATGCCGCTCCCGAAATTTTGCTAACTGAGATTTATCAGAAAATGGGTTTTCTACAGGTCAGGCACAATTACGAAGAAACTGATCAAACAACACGAAATATTATTCATGCTTTTGAAGCATCAAGCAAATATATCTGCGAATGGTGTTGTTCCATTTATGCCGGCGGCGATACACGCAATAGCCCGTGGATCGTTAACGCCTGCGCATCCTGCCTACATAAAAACCCGCGTTGGCAATCACTGGAATGGGTGGCCTTTACTGAAACGCCAAACCTTTCGGGCCTCAGAGATATTCTTCCACTAATTAGGACATCGGTGTACAAAGACCGTTTGGTTGAACTGGCTAGCACACGACTGCTGTAACGCAGAATTACATAGGTGCTGCAGATTTAAGTAAAATCTGTTAACCTGTTAATTTAAATCTTCTTTTCTGTTAACCTGTTGCATCAATTACCCCTACGATCACAGGTAGTTTTGTTCTGTAAAAAAGAGCAAAAAATGTTCAATGGAATTTCCTGGATACAGTATATCAAAACAATCGCGATCGTGGTGTTCGTGTATTATCTCGTGATCGCGTGGATCTATAAAAAGGAACTGTTGCAGTGGTTCAGTGATAGAAAGAAGTGAGTGATAGAAAAACCAAAGTGACACACATGCCCTGCTGCCCGTGCAGGAGAACCAAGTGCGTGAATGAAGGCAGCGGGCATGTTTTAAAATTCAATTGTGGAAATACGAAAATGTGAGTGTATGAAAATGAAACCTAATCAAAACCGCCGGGACAGAAAAACAGTTTATTCGGCTTTTGTTCTGACGTTGTTATTATGCCAATTGGCTATTACCTCTTTTGCGCAGGATGGCAATGCGGGTATCCAGGATGCAAATAATAAAGTAAGAAGCTATTTCCAGTCAGGCACGCAACTGATGTATGCCATTGGCGGCATCATTGCGATCATCGGTGCCGTTAAGGTTTACTCGAAATGGAACCACGGCGATCATGATACAGGCAAAGTGGCCGCCGCATGGTTTGGATCGTGCGTGTTTCTTGTGGTAGTGACAACCGTGATCCGTGCATTCTTTGGAATATAAAATGTAAAGACTATGTGGCAACATTGGCCCGCGCGTGAATTACCAAAGATCGATATCGGTGGAACACAGTTCTATCTCGACTTACGGTTATGGGAAATGAGGGACGTGGATGATTTCATGAACAAGATCTGCATTGATGATCTCTTTGAGACAGAGAACGGATTCAAACTTTGTTTCGACCCAAAGACAAAGAACCTGTTCCAGGGAACGGAGGAAGAATATCATGCGCTGAAAGATTCGCTAAAGATTATTGAATTGCCATCTCTTGGAGAGATGGACGCGATCGGCTGGAAGGCGTATGTGCAAACCTGGAAGGAAGAAAACCCGGTGCTGTCGGCACTCATCGAACGAATACCGGAAGTATTGAACGAGATGCCTCACCCGCAACAGAAAGGAGTTACCGCGAAAGACCTGTTACCGCAAAACGATATAGATAAATCAAAAGGAAAATCATTATGAGTATAGTGTATGCCATCAACCGGTCGATTGGTAAGCCCATTGTTTTTAAGGGTTTGAAAGCGCAGTATATCTGGTGGCTGGGGATCGGCATTGCAGTGCTGCTGTTGCTGTTTGCGATGTTGTATCTGATGGGTGCCGCGCTCCTGTTCTGTACCGGCGTTTTCGTTATCGGCGGAGCCGCCCTGTTTTACGGCGTGTATAAAATGAATAACCGTTATGGCGAGCACGGATGGATGAAAGAGATGGCGGCGCGTGCGACACCGAAAAGAATTGTTTGCGATCAATTGTTTAACTCATGAAAAACCTTTCAGAGATATTACCGCTGTACAGCGTAGAGGATGGTATGATCCTGTCCAAGATGGGTGATCTTACGATAGGGTATGCGTTGACGTTTCCACAGATCTTCACAATGTCTAACCCCGAATATGTTTCGCTGCACCTGGCTTTTGAAAATGCAATGAAAGTTTTGCCTGCGGGTTATATCATCCACAAACAGGACTGGTTCACGGAAGAGACTTTCTGCGGTGATTTTGAAAAGGAGCATAGTTTTTTGTCACATAGCAGTGAGCGGTTTTTTCATGAGCGTCCTTATTTAAGTCATAAAAGTTTTTTATTGCTGACGATGCCTGCTAAAGACCGAAGACGGGTAAACTCTAATTTTTCTTCACTGTTACGTAAACATATTGTTCCGGCAGAGACACTTGATCCTGCATTTGCCAAATCTTTTGAAGGGGTTTGTTCGCAGTTTGTGCGGATCGTTTCAGAGAATAGTTTGATTTCATGTAAACGATTGGTAGAAGATGAACTTGTGCGGTTGGTCAATGAATATCTCGTGCTTGATACAGATGGTGTGCGCCGTGATATGGATTTTTCAGAAGGTGTGCGAGTGGGTGAAAAATACTGCACTATGTTCTCATTGAGTAACGCCGCTGACCTACCGGCGATGTGTGGCCCAAGGATCAATTATGATAAATATTCAACGGATACTTCCAGGTTCCCGGTTGGTTTTGTTTCACCGCTATGCCAGTTACTTCCGGTTAATCATATCTACCACCAGTTTATCAGGATAGAAGATCCTTCCGCTGTCATAACAAAACTCGAAAAAAGAAAACTGCGTTTGCAATCGCTCTCTGCTTATTCGCGGGATAACCTGATTGCGCGTGATGCGACAGATCAATTTCTGCAGGAAGCGGTCAGCGAACAGCGATTGCCTGTGAGCGCACATTTTCACTTACTGGCATGGACCAATGATAAAGATCAATTGCAGGAAGTTCGCAACGGGTGCAGTGCAGCATTGGTGTCTATCGATGCTGCACCCAAAGTGGAAACATTGGGTGCGCCGCAATTATACTGGGCAGGGATACCGGGCAATGCGGCAGATCTTCCAGTGAATGAAACCTTTCTCACGTTCGCTCCACAGGCGGCATGTTTTATCAATATGGAAACAGGGTACCGCTCTTCGGGCGCGGGCTTTGGGATCAGGCTGGGCGAACGTGCAACCGGCAGGCCACAGCTGGTGGATATATCGGATGAACCAATGAAACGCGGTATTATCAGTAACCGGAACAAATTCATCATCTCTCCTTCCGGCGGTGGTAAATCATTTACGTTGAATCATATCACGCGTTCGTATTACGAGTTTGGTACGCATATCGTGATCGTGGATATCGGGCACTCGTATAAGAGCCTTTGCAGTTTGCTGAAAGGATATTATTTCACGTATACGGATGAAAAACCTATATGCTTTAATCCTTTTTATACTGCTGAGGGTTTAATGCCTGACAGCGAGAGAAAGGAAAGCATTAAAACATTGCTCGTGGCATTATGGAAAAAGGATGATGAATCTTTTTCGCGCAGCGAATATGTGGCACTTTCCAATGCGGTGCAATTGTATTATGAAAAGCCTTTTCCGTTTCGGTCCTTCGATTCGTTTTATGAATTCCTGTTGAATGATTTTTCGGCGGCAGTCAGGACAAGCGAAGTAAAGGATCGCGATTTTGATCTTGGTAATTTTTTGTACGTGCTACGGCCTTATTATAAAGACGGTGAATACGGTTACCTGCTGAATGCAACTGAGAACCTTGATTTCCTGCACGAACGTTTCATTGTATTTGAACTGGATGCGATCAAGGATCACCCTATCCTGTTGCCGGTGGTTACTATCATCATCATGGAGGTCTTTATTTCCAAGATGCGCAAACTCAAAGGAGTCAGAAAGATGATCCTGATCGAAGAAGCGTGGAAAGCGATCATGCGGGAAGGCATGGCGGAATACATTAAATATTTATTCAAAACGGTGCGTAAGCATTTCGGGGAAGCGGTTGTTGTCACCCAGGATATTGAAGATATTATTTCTTCACCCATTGTAAAGCAAGCCATCATCAATAACAGCGACTGCAAGATCCTGCTCGATCAATCGCGGTATGAAAACAAGTTCGACCAGGTGCAGGAACTATTGGGACTGACCGAAAAAGAAAAGGCATTGGTCTTGTCGCTGAACAAGGCGAACGACCCCGCACGGCGATACAAGGAAATATTTATCTCGCTCGGCGGAAGGGTGTCGAATGTGTACCGGCTGGAAGTATCGCCGGAGGAATACTTTACCTATACTACTGAAGAAACGGAAAAGCTGCGTGTAACAAATGCTGCCGAAAAATTCGGCAGTGTTGAAGCCGGTATTAAATCATTAATCAATGAATAAGCGGAATATGATTATCGTAAGTGTCCTTATGATCGTGCTATGTATATGTGTTGTAAAATACTGGCCATCACGTGCAAGGATTGAAAACTATTTAATTGACGTGTATTTAAAAATCTTTTGTGAAAAATGAAAACAAGTAAACTACTTATTGCAATGGCTTTTGTAGCTGTCGCGTCGGGTGCGTCAGCGCAGTCGATTGACCCGGTATCGCTGATCATTGCCAAAGTGATCAAAGCGATCGACCTCAAAGTACAGAAGTTGCAGAATGAAACGATCTGGTTGCAACAGGCGCAGTCGTTAGCGGAAAATGAATTGTCCAGGATAAAACTTTCTGAAATCACCGGCTGGCAGCAGCAGCTTTCTGATTTGTATGCAGGGTACTTCGCAGAATTAAAGGAGGTCAAATCTTCTATTACCGGCATGGCACAAATCAAGCGGATCATGGAAATGCAAAAGCAGGTAGTGATAGAATATGGACGGATGGCGAAAGACGCGCAGGTGAAAATTCAGTACGATGCATTGCTGAATGCGAGTATGGATGTATTGCAAACTTTATATGCGGTACTCGGTTCTGCCTATTCGATGAAAGATGCGGAAAGGATCTGTATGATCACTACACTCAAGGATGCGATGAGCCACTGCCTGACTAACATACAGTCGTTGAATAAACAACAATTAGAAATGATCGCTAACCGGACCCGTATCCAGGCAGACCTCCAGTTTGTTAAAAAACTAAATGGTATCCAATGAAAACTTTGCTGATTGCTTTTGTTGTGCTGCTCTCCTGTTTACGCGCGAATGCGCAGGTGCAGGAACTGGAACAGTTGAAACTGGACATTGAAAAGCTGGCGCAGTTCAAACTGATCCTGTCGCAAATGAAACAGGGTTACCAGGTTTTGCAGAATGGGTATAATTCTGTTCGTGATGCAGCGCGCGGAAATTTTGACCTGCATAAAAATTATCTAGATGGATTGTTGGTGGTTAACGTTAACGTGAAACAGTCACCTGCTTTACAGCAGATTGCTACTGACCAGGCGGCTCTGGTAAAAACATTTCAGTCGTCCTTTCAGCAATACCAATCGAGTGGATTGTTTAGTGCGGGTGAGTTAACCTCCTTGCGCAATCAGTATAATGAATGCAATCAAAAAGTTAGTGATGATCTCGATGTGGTTGCACAGGTTGTTAGTGCCGGCAAACTTCGGATGAATGATGCGGAAAGATTGCAAATCATTGAGACAATTCATTCAGATATATCCGGGCAGCTTGACGCGGTAAAAAATGCGATCACTGATTATGCTAAGGTCCTGGCCTTGCGGATGCAACAAAGAAAAGATAACGAAGCGTTTAAAAAATTAAGTGGATTAAAATAGTGGAGCAATGAAAAAGTGTGTGATGATATTGTATGTGGTTGTCTTGCCTGTAATTGCCTTTGGACAAGGAATTTCCAATGGTGGAGGGTTGCAATTTATCCTTGACCAGTTGTACAATGATATGATGCCGATGTGTAAAGGGTTGATTGGCTCGGCAAGACTGATCGGTGGATTTGGTGCGCTGTGGTATATCGGCTTTCGAGTTTGGCGCAATATTGCGGCAGCAGAGCCGGTGGATTTATTCGGTTTGCTTCGGCCTTTTGCGCTGGGTCTTTGTATTCTTATTTTCCCTTCGGTGATCGATCTGATCAATGGAATCCTGCACCCCATTGTTGCTGCTACCGCCAAATTACAGGAAGGAACGAATGATGCCGTTCGCGGGTATATTCATCATAATGAGATCAATAACTGGGGTGTCGGAATTGTCAATCCGATGAACTGGGTACGGGAAGCTTTCCGAATATTACTCGAACTCGTGTTCCAGACAGTGGCACTCATCATTGATGTGATCCGCACTTTTTACCTGATCGTGCTGGCGATCATCGGGCCAATAGTATTTGGACTATCCATCTTTGACGGCTTTCAGCATTTGGTAACGGTATGGCTCGCGCGGTATATCAATGTTTTTCTATGGTTACCTGTCGCAAATATATTCGGTGCGATCATCGCGAAGATCCAGGAGAACATGGTTACGGGCAGCACGTTCAGTGTGCCTATTCCCGGTCAACCTTTTTCAATGACAGACTGGGCCTACTTAGCATTCCTCCTGATCGCTATTGTTGGTTATTGTACCGTTCCGTCAGTTGCAAATTACATCGTCAATGCAGGCGGCGGTAATGCACTCGTTCATAAAGTGACTTCTGTTATTTCTTCCTCTGCCTCAAAAGTGGCAAGCGTAGCAACCAGTGGTATGTCGGCGGATGCGTTTGGCAGCGCGGCTTCTACAATGAGTAGCAGTATGAGTGACAACGGGGTGAACAAGGATTACTTCAAGGACAAATTAAGCGGGAAATAAATAGTAAGGACCATGTTTAAACCCACTCAAAATATCGATACGGCATTCCGCTCCATGCGCATATTCATGTTGCTGGTCGTAGTGAGTTGTTTGCTGATCAGCCTGTATGCGTTGTATAACAATTCGCAGCTCGCTTCGCGCGCGCAGGATCGCGTATATGTATTGGCAAACGGGAAAGCGGTGGAAGTATTTGCTTCTTCGCGCAAAGACAATATTGCTGTTGAAGCGCGTGATCATGTGGCGATGTTCCATACTTATTTCTTTTCGCTTGATCCCGATGAGAAAGCTATTGGCGTCAATATCAAAAAGGCATTGTATATGGCGGACGGGTCCGCAAAAAAGCAATATGATGATTTGGTAGAAACCGGTTATATCGCGGGCATTATTTCGGGGAACATCAGCCAGCAGGTTTCCATTGACAGCGTGGTTGTGAATACTTCTGCAGAACCTTACCTGTTCCGCTGTTATGCAACACTTAAAATTATCCGGTCTACCAGCGCCGTTACACGCAGCCTGGTCACACAGGGTTATTTAAGAAATGTATCGCGTTCGGATCACAATCCTCATGGGTTTTTGATTGAACGCTGGGAGACGCTGGAAAACAAGGACCTAAAAATTGAAAACAGATGAGCGAGCAATATTCTGAAAAATACCTGCGCACAAGGAAGTTCCGCATTGTCCTTCCGTTACTGATCGTTCCAATCATAACTATTTTCTTTTGGTTGATGGGTGGCGGAACAGTAGCATCTACTACAACTGGTAAAAAGACCGGTCTCAATACACAGTTGCCGAATGCGCAAGGGTTGAAAGACTCTTCAAAAGATAAACTTGCGTTTTACCTCGCGGCAGATGCGGATTCATCGAAGCATGTGGAACAGATGCGGATGGACCCTTACAGGAAGGACACGGTACATGCAATCACTGAACATCCGTCCACGGATGTTTATGCGCGCGTGAAAGAGATCCAGCAACGGCTTGCAGTAAAAAGTACAAAAGCGAATGATCTTCCTTCACCACTGGAGGAACGTACAATCGTGGCAGAAAAACCTGCAATCAAAGTCGCAGTAGATCCTGAGATGGAAGCGTTGAATAATATGTTGGATAAAATATCAGCGATACAGCAACCAAAAGCAAATGTTGCTGCTATTGTTGAAAAACCAAAAGGTTTTGCAGTAGAAGCGGGCCAAGTCCGGGAAGAAAATTATTTCGGAAAAAAAAGAAAGTCTACGCAATCTTTTTTAAGTGATGATGCAGGTGGTTCTGAAATAGTTTCATCAATCAGCGCAGTAGTTCCAAACGAGCAGGTGATACAACCAGGGTCGGTGGTGAAGCTGGAATTAAAGAGTGCAGTCACCATACGGGGCACTGTTGTAAAAGCCGGCAGTTTGATCTATGGTATCGGCAGCATCGAGGGTGAACGGTTGTTGATCCATATTCCATCCATTCGTGTGGGAGAAATTATCCTACCCGTGTCCCTGACCGTGTATGATCTTGACGGGCTGGAAGGAATTTATGTACCGGGGACACTGGGACGGGAGGTGCTGAAAGAATCCGCGAATAATGCCATCCAGTCAACCGGTATCAGTGGCTTTGATCTTTCGATCAAAACGCAGGCAGCTGCAGCAGGTATCGGTGCTGCGAAAAGTTTGCTGTCTAAAAAAGTAAAAGCGGTGCGTGTGACCATTGCTGCCGGGTACCAGGTATTGCTTTGTGATAACAACCAAAAGAATGAGTGATGAGAAGGAGTTTGTGTGTAATTGTTTTTAGTTTGTCGGTGTTGTTTACGAACGCGCAGTCGGTGATCAAGCCGCGCGCACTCGAAGTAACCGCGAATAAAACGACCAACCTTGTTTTTCCTGCAGCGATCGGTTCAGTGGATCGCGGCAGCGAACGGATCGTGGTACAAAAGTCTACGGGCAATGTACTCCGCGTAAAAGCCGATAGCGCTTTTTCAGATACCACCAATCTCACGGTGATCACTGTGGACGGCAGGCTGTATTCCTTCCTTGTCAGTTATACGTTATCACCTGCAATACTGAACATAGATCTTGGTGCATCGGAAAATGTTTACCAGGATACGGCGATGCTTGCACTCGCGCGAACGGTTCTCCATTCTTCAAACCGCCTGCATGGTGTGCGGTATGGAACAGGAAAAGTCTGGCTGTCGGTTTTAGGTATGTACACGAATGGTAGTGTCATCGCATGCAAATTAAAAATTGAAAACGGTTCGCCGCTTTCTTACGAGATAGGAAAGATAAGCGCCCGGCTTGGCGCAACGCAAATGCCTAAGCGCAGGGCGATGCAGGAAAAGGAACTGCCTATCCTGCTATGCAAAATGGAATCACCACTGATCCGCGAAAGGCAGGCGGCAGTGGTGATCATGCTTCTCACTAAGTCAGGGCTCGCACCGGGGCAATCGCTGCAGATCATGGTGCAGGAAAAAGGCGGTGAGCGGCACCTGCTCGTTTCTATTCCGAACCGGCACACACTGAACGCATTTTTACTTCCTTAAAAAAACCGTTATGAATATTAGCACATCGCATTTACCGTCATTCTGCAAGGCACTGGAAGATGCTCTTGCAACCTATAAGGACTGGGTTGGTTTTGATGAGCGTATCCAGCAACTGTCTTCCTACGACCTGCATTTTTTTGAACATACTTACCATGCGAGTGATTTCCAGTTGTTCAATCACAACCAGGACAGAGATGTTATCATCCTTCCTGTTGAGGCTTTGCTTGGATTTGTTAAGGATACAGCGAGGGACCTGCTAATGGAAGGGAAGCAGTTTTCGCATATAGAGTTTGATGATATAAAAGTGCTTGAGCACAATGCTGAGATGAAATTCTATAAAATGGTTGATAAGGTTGGAGAGCTTTTAGATGAGCACGATTGGACAAAAGTTACCTATGATCCGTCAATTAGAAGCACAGGGATGCAATCATTCGAAGAATTAGTTGTTCAAAATAAAATTGAATATGCTATCGATCGTCTCACTTCGCTTTCACTATCCAGTAATCGTGGAATGCCAGAAGCAATTGAACTCGCTCACAGATATTGGGATGGAACGCCATTGGAGCCACATATTGAGAAAATAATAACAGGATCATATTTGAAGGAAAAACAGGAACTATTATTTAATCATAAAAATGACGTTATGAACGCAGAAAACTTGGATTACCTCCAGAACCAGTTAAAATATTTAGGTTTCGGAGAAGGGCTGCAGGTGCAGCTTGAAAAGCAATTACAGGAAGGCTTGCCTGATTTCCAATTGAAGGCATCACATGAATTTGGGAAGGATCAAATGGACGCGACTCTGCATTTTAAAAAATCAGAAAGAGAAGGTAAGGAAATGTACTTCTTCAACAAGTACGATGCAACATTGAAACAGGGCGAACGCAATTTGAGCCAGACCTTTTACATCAACAACAAGGGACAGAGTATCACTTTTAAAGAGTCCTGCAATTTGCTGAATGGCCGCGCGGTGTTTAAGGAACTGGCACCAAAGGAAGGCGAGAAATACAAGGCATGGGTGAAGCTGGATACTTCTGAGAGGGACCCGAACGGCAATGCCAAGATGAAACACTTCCATGAAAACTTCGGTTACGATGTGAAGGAGGCACTTGGTCGCGTGCCATTGAAGGAATTGAGTGATCCAGATAAAATGCAGTCGCTGGTCGCATCGCTGGAAAAAGGAAACCTCGCTACCGTTACACTTTTGAAAGACGGGGCAGAGAAGTCTGTACAAATCACGGCGGACCCTCAATTCAAGACGCTTAAAATGTACGACATGGAAGGAAAAAAGTTGTACGTGCCTGCTGAGAAACAAGACCAGCGCTACGGACAGGCACCGGTTGATGAAAAGCGTATGGATAATGGAATTAAGGCAAACATTGGGGAAGAACTGGGTGGCAAGAAAGTGGATCTGCTTCCCGTGAATAGTGATGTGAGCCAGGGAATGGGACAGAAGATCGGGTAATCAATTAAAAAAGTTAGCAATGAATAAAGCTAATATGGAAGCGATCAAAGCCCGGCTTAACGCGCTGGGCTTTGATCTGCAAGTGGAAGAAAAACTGACGGCGCAGGTTTGCTTTAATCCTGCAGCATTCGATTTGGGTTTTTGTAAAACTTCCGGAGAGGATAAATGTACTTTTCTTGTGCATTTTGAGCGTGCGGATGATCGTCAATACGAGGTCGCATTTTATACGGCGTGTTTGCATAAAGGATTTGTGCTGAGTGGTTCATCGCGCGTTGTGACGGAACAGATGGAAAAAATTGACTGGAACCAGATCGCTTATTACCGTAATTCTTTTGCGGTTCCTGTGGAGCTTTCTGTTTTGCAAAGTGCTTATGCTGTTTTGCAGGAAGCGGCGAAGCTTTCTGATGCTTCGCTTGTATTGTATAAATACTGGGCAGGCACTACACTCGAATCATTGATTCCTGGTGTGGCTTCGCTAAAGAGCCGTTACGAATTATCGCAGCGGTTTTATTTGTCTGAAGACCACCCGCCCATCACCTCCGGTGAGGCGATGCGTTTTTTACAGAACCGCTGGACGGAACGCCAGATGCAGCAGAGCCGGTTGCAGCGCAGGCAGACGGAAGTCGGTACAAAAGAAAGTGGTTCAAAGAAAACTTCCAGACGGAAAGTTGGGCGTAAAAAGTAAGCTATGGATAGTGCAGAGTGGCTCGGTGAATTTTATTCGACGATTAAGGAAGATGCACGTATGACCGTTACGCATATTAGTTTGTATGTGGCTATCCGTTACGCGTGGGACAGTGCATGCTGTAAAGTGAATATGGAAGTTGACCGCGGTAATATCATGGAACTTGCCAAGATCAGTTCGCCGGTGACCTATCGTAAAACAATGCACGCTTTGCATGATTTCGGGTATATACAGTATTCGCCTTTTTGCGGAAGGAGAAAGAGCGTAGTGAGGTTGAGGAAGCTGTGAGAGATATTGAGACTTAGGAGTATAATTTTTGACAAGTATTTTAACTATTTTTGAGGTATGGCAGAACTGGTAGTACATACAAAGGCTGAAGTTCTGGAGCTTCTGCGTCAGAACGGTGACCGGATACGCAATTTTGGCGTAAGTGGCCTTGGCTTGTTCGGGTCTTTCGTTCGTGATCAATCCATCAATCCTGAAAGTGATGTTGATTTTTTACTAGATTTTACTCAGGGACAGAAAACCTACAGAAACCTTATGGATCTCGGCTATTTTCTTGAAGATTTACTCGGAAGGAAAGTTGAGCTTGTTACCAGAGAATCCTTAAGTCCCTATATAGGTCCCCACATTTTACAAACAGTTGAACATGTTTCCTTCTGACGAAGAATTTGTAAAGCATATACGTGATGAGATCAAGCTGATCCAGCAATTTATGGCTGGCAAAACAGTGGACGATCTGCACACAGACTTTATGCTTGAGCATGCGGTAACAAGATGCCTGGAAATCATGGGGGAAGCCTCCCGTAAAATCAGTGCTGAGTTTAAAGAGTTTCATCCTGAATTGCCATGGCGGGATATGCAGGACACGCGAAACCGAATAATTCATTTTTATTTTGGTATTGATCACGAAGTAATCATGAATATTATCCTGGCAGAGTTGCCAAGTCTTTTACAATCTATCGAACAGCTGATTATCGAATCCCATCAGCAATCTAAATCATCAGACCTGCTAAGTGGAAATACGAATAGCGACGATTTATTGACGCAGGATAGCGAGGAGCAGAAAAAAGGAAAGAAAATTTAGGGAGCAATAGTGATTAAAATTCCTAAGATGAAAAGCGCAGCAATAATCCGTATTTGTTGAATCATGTAAATGAAATCCGGGAATAATGGATTTACAAAAAATGGTAAAATTGGGATGAGGCAGGTCGCAACAATACAAGTAGCATCGCGTGAAGATGTCGAACGATTGATCCGTTCACATGCGGAGAAAATACGCTCCTTTGGAATCGAAGGTATCAGCCTGTTCGGATCGTTCAATCGCAATACGGAAATTACCAATGAAAGTGATGTTGACTTTCTTATCGAATTTGCCCCGGGGTGTGAAACTTATAACAATTTTGCTGACCTCAATTTTTACTTAGAAGACCTGCTTGGTAGAAAGGTTGATTTGTTGTCCCGCAGTTCACTGAGATCGGATGCAGGCAAGCAAATTGGAAAAAGTTCAGCGCGAATTCATATCTGAATTATTTATGAAACAGACAGACCAGGAAAAGATCCAATATATCTTGAAAGAGATCGAGAACATGAAGGAGATCGTCGCAGGAAAAGCGATTAGCTGAGGTATTCAAATTTTCAAAGGAATTTAAATGGAATCATTATCTATTCCAACTGAACAGGATTTTCAACGTTGGATAAACAATGCGGTGAGGGAGACACTTGGCGAGGTATTGCGGATGCCCGGAGAAAACAACTCGACGAACGAACCTCTTTTAAGCAGGAAAGAAATCATTGTCCTGTTGCAAATATCAACAGCTACTTTGACCAACTGGCAAAGGAAAGGGCTGCCTTTTCATAAAAAGGGTAACAGGGTCTACTTCCTGCGATCTGAAGTTATGTCTCATATCATTTCAAATAAAATTGGGCCTTGCAATGACAGCCGTCTTTTCTGTGAAACCGGAAAAGCATTGTTTGATTGATACTAACCTCTGCCGAATTTATCTAAGCCTGCATTTTATGCGGGCTCTTTTTGTAATGAAAGTTGTAAATTTACTCTTGATAGCTCTTTTACACTTTGGCAAATATGACAGTTTGAAAAATCGTTTTGGAAACAGGTTTGGCGGATTATACGCAAAATTTACGCAAAGCAGTCTAAAAAACACAAAACCCACCGAGGTGGGTTTGCATAACTGCTTGACAATCAGTTGGTGCGGATGACAGGGGTCGAACCTGCATGCCTTACGGCGCCAGATCCTAAGTCTGGTACGTCTGCCAATTTCGCCACATCCGCGGTGGGGCGCAAAAATAGGGGATTTGTGAAAAATACAGCAGGTTTTTATCAGTTAAAACCTGATCGTAAAACTGATACCCTTTCCAACCTCACTTTCAGCAGTTATGGATCCGCCAAGGTCTTCTACCTGGTTGCGGACCAGGTAAAGGCCGATGCCCTTGCTGTCGTAACCGGAATGAAAGCTTTTCTGGAACTGGAACAATGATTTGCCGAATTTCTTCATATCAAGTCCCAATCCATTATCAGATACCGATAAATAAGAATAATTGTCTTTTGAGAAACTGGCTACCCTGATAACAGGCGGCACACCTTCACGCGTATATTTCAGGGAATTACTGATAAGATTGTAGAGAATACTTTGCAAATAGATCTTCGGGTAACTAATGGATGGCAATGCAAAATCGGTGATGATCCGGGCATGTTTTTGATTGATACTGTCCTGCAATTGCAGGCATACACTGCTGGTGATCGCACTAAAATCACAGTCCGAATGCGGTATATCTTTTTCAAGATGGATCTGTAAAACATGAACCAGTTCATTCAGGTTCGATGTAAGGTCGGAGCTGATCTTCTTCAGGTAGTTGAATGCAGTATCCTTTGTTTCCGTGTCGGCCGATGTTTCATAGAGTTCCAGCATTCTTTTGATATTTCCTGCAGGGCCGCGTACATCATGCGTAATGATGCCTGCAAAATCTTTTAGCTGGCTGATCTTTCTTTTAAGTGCCGTTTGTGTTTTCAGTAATTCAACATTCCTGTCTTCAAGCCACCGGTTTAATTTTTTTTGTTCGGTGATCTCCTGCACCTGTGAAATAAAGAACTGAGGCTCTCCTGCCGAATTCAACACAAGCGACACACTGAGCAATGCCCAAACAACATTTCCGCTTTTGTGGATATATCTTTTTTCGAGCTGGTAAGTTTCAATTTCCTTTTCCAGCATCTTTTGTACAAGGCTGAGATCCTTTTCAAGGTCTTCGGGATAAGTAATATCCTGGAAAGATCTCTGCAAGAGCTGTTCACGTGTATAACCAAGCATTTTGCAGAAAGATTCATTTACATCACGCAGGTCGCCTCCTGGTGATACTATGGCCATGCCGATAGAAGAGTAGCGAAAGGATTGAGAGAATTTTTCTTCGCTTGCTTTCAGTTTTTCCTGCTCATCATATAAGGATTGATTGCTTAGAATGAGTTTGGTAACATCAATGAATGTGGCAAAAACAAATACTTCATCATCGGTTGTTTTGATCATCCTTGAATTTACAGAGAGCCATTTTAAAGGATTATCAGCTGCAACAACACCTAATATCACATTGTTTTGCGGGTTACCGGTTTTGAGTGTAATACTTACAGGAAGTTCATGGCTGTGCACGATAGATCCATCAAGATGAACTGCGTTCCATAAACTCTGTGTGGGCGACCTGTCAAGCAATTGGTCCTTGTGTAAATTCAAAATATTTTTGGCCTGCTCATTAAAACTTACGATCGTACCCCGCTGGTCTAGTATGATCACGCCTTCCTGTATAGACGAGGCAATGGATTGAAGAAAATGGATGTCGTGAAAAAAACCTGTGTCTGAAATCGGTAACATCACAAACTGGATAATGGAGAAACAAGGTAGAGATATTATTTGTATAAAAGGCCTTTACACCCTCTAAAATCAATGCAACCGATTGAAAACACAGAATTTTATACAATGCCTTATTTGTTGATCGCCTCCAGTATTTTTTTAATGGTGGCATCTATCGACTTCATATCTGAGATCCATCTTACCACGGCAACGATATCATGTTCGGGATCCACATAAATAATATTATTGCCATTACCCACATGCATAAAAGCGGATGCCGGTGCACTGGGCAATAATTTATTATCCGTATTAAGGAACCAGTTCATATAACCATAATCGGTTTTTGCGGGTGTGGGTGTTAATGCCTGTTTCACCCATTGTTCGCTTAACAGTTGCTTGCCGTTCCAATTGCCCCTATGTAACGTAAGCAGACCAAATCTCGCCATATCATACGCGTTGATGAACATACCCCCGCCCCAATGCCCGCCACCGCTTACGGATTGTACGGGCTGTCCATCGAGAACGATCCACGCATTGCGATAACCGGTCCACCGCCAGGTATTGGATGCACCGATCGGGTCCATGATATATTGTTTGAGGATTTGCGGCAACGGTTTTCTCCATACACTTGTGGTAGCAAGCGCCAATGCATTCACACGAACATCATTGTATTCATACACGGTGCCCGGTGCATTTCTTTTCCGGTTCATCCATTTAGATGCGTCGGCATCCGGCCGGTCGGCCCATTCGGGTTTGCCCCATAAAGTTCCCTCCCAATCGCTCACCTGCCTGAGCATATGATCCCAGGTAAGTGTTTTGTTATGGGCCGTTGCGAATGGATATAATAATTGCGGTTGGCCTATTAAGTCCGCAGAACGGTTCACTTGTCCGGGTGTAAATAGTTCTATCGGCGGAACATAGTCAGCCACGATATCGTTTACATTCCTGATCAGTCCCAGGTCAACCGCTACACCCACAACGCTTGATAGAAAGCTTTTTGTAACGCTATGCGTCATATCGCAACGTGATGGTTCGCCCCAGCTGGCAACAATATATCCTTTGTAAATAATAATGCCTGTTGGATCGCCGCGTTCTGAAAACGGCCCGATGCCTTCACCAAAAGGCTCTTTGCCAAAACTCTGGTAATGGCTGATCTCCATGTTACGCGGGTTCTTTGTTTCGGCAGATTTCGCGAATGCGATGGCTTCGTTTATTTTATCAGTATTTAATCCTGACTCGGCGGGCGTTTTTTGTTCCCAGGATAATGGGGGAGGGAAATAAGATTGAGTAGTTTTTTTCTGGCTGAATGATGAGATGCCTAGCAATAAAAATGCGAGGAGAATATTTTGTTTTAACATGTTACTAAATTAAGCGAAATTTTCACGCAAAGGCGCTAAGGGGCAAAGGCGCAAAGTGGGCATACAAAAAAGAGTCCCGCACTTTTTGCGGAACTCTTTTTCTCTTATTCTTCTCTTGTTGAAATAATTTAATAATTCCTAGCTGAAGAATTGTTGCCGGAAGAATACCTCCTGCTATCACCACCCCTGAACGACCTTCTCTGTGCATTCGGATGGTGCCTTTGAACAGGTTTCTGTGGTAGTGATTTATAAGTGGTGAGTGATGTATCGCTCATGGCATACGGATGTTCAGTTACAATAGGCACGGAAGTGCTGATGAGTTTCTGTATATCGCGTAAGAATTCTTTTTCTTCCATATCACAGAAAGAAAGTGCGATACCGCTTGCACCCGCGCGGCCGGTACGGCCAATACGGTGTACATAGGTTTCGGGCACATTCGGTAATTCAAAATTGATCACGTGCGAAAGGTCATCAACATCAATACCCCTTGCGGCGATATCGGTTGCAACCAATACGCGTGTATGTCCCGATTTAAAATTACTTAACGCACGCTGACGCGCATTCTGCGATTTGTTTCCGTGTATTGCTTCCGCACCTACACCTGCACGGCTCAGTTCTTTCACCACCTTATCCGCACCATGTTTGGTACGTGTGAAGACCAGTGCACTTTTGATCTCTTTATTTTTCAATAAGTGGATCAACAAATGTTTTTTGTTTTCTTTCTCAACAAAGAACATCGATTGCTGAATGGTTTCTGCAGTTGAAGAAACGGGTGTTACCTCAACTTTTGCAGGGTTATTCAAAATCGTGTTCGACAATTTTGCGATCTCTGTTGGCATAGTTGCCGAGAAGAAAAGCGTTTGTCTTTTTGATGGGATAATGGTAACGATCTTTTTTACATCGTGTATAAAACCCATATCCAGCATACGATCCGCTTCATCCAATACAAATATTTCTATCTGCGAAAGATTGATATAACGTTGCTGCACCAGGTCAAGTAAACGGCCCGGTGTGGCGATCAATATATCCACGCCGCCGCGTAATGCAGAAGTTTGTGGTCCCTGTGATACACCACCGAAAATAACAAGGTGTTTCAGGTTCAGGTTTTTGCCGTAAGCTGCAAAGCTTTCGTCAATTTGAATAGCCAGTTCCCTGGTTGGTGTTAAGATCAAAGCTTTGATGCCTTTATTGGTTGGGTTTGCTTTTTTAGAAGCATCCAGTAATTGTAGCATCGGGATGGCGAATGCGGCTGTTTTGCCGGTGCCGGTTTGTGCACAGCCTAAAAGGTCACGTCCCTGTAAAACGATAGGGATCGATTGTTCCTGGATAGGTGTCGGTGTTGTGTAACCTTCAGTCTCGAGCGCCTTTAATATGGGCTCAACGAGGTTTAATTCCTTGAATAACAAAGTATATAATTTAAATAAATGCACACCTGAAATTGCTCAGATGGTATATAGCCTGCCCGTAATTGACTTGATGAAACTTTGTCACGGAAGAGTGATCAGTCTGTAGAGAGAGTATATGAATGGTGCAAATGTAAGGAAATTTTAATTAATAGGTTGTTAAGACAGTCGAATAATGAATATTGTATGTTAAGCAAGGAATGTTGAAGTAGCGGACCACTATCAGCAATAAACTCATTATTAACGGCGGTCATTACTTCATCATTTCCCGCATGAGCGGGACTCAATATTCAATATTCGAAACGATCTCTTCTAAGAACGCTTTGTCGGTTTCATCAAACTGGTCCAACAATTCACTGTCAACATCCAGCACTCCCCATACAACTCCATCCTTGATCATAGGCACAACAATTTCTGATCTTGATGCACTACTACATGCAATATGCCCCGGGAATTTTTCTACATCGGGAACGATCAAGGTTTCTGCTTTGGCCCAACTGCTCCCGCAAACACCGTGGCCCTTATTGATACGCGTGCATGCCACCGGTCCCTGGAACGGCCCTAATACCAATTGCTCACCCTTCACTAAATAAAACCCCACCCAGAACCAACCGAATTGTTCTTTTAAAGCGCCGGCAATATTTGCGAGGTTAGCAATAAGATCAGGCTCGCCTTCTATCAATGCTTTGATCTGTGGGAGTAAGGATTGGTACTGTTCTTTCTTGGTTCCTTTACGTATGGATAAATCTTCCGCCATGCAACAAAGATAATTAAACTGTGACTCTATGCCTGTGTGTGAGAATTAATTTGCGTATGGTGCCCTGGGTAAGGTTTCGCGGTCTTTTAATGCAGGATAAATTATTTAATATATTTTCCGATGAAAGGAAATTTCTGAAACTCTTTTTTCTCAACCAACAAAAGAAACCATACATACGTGATTAAAAGCAAAACACCGGAACCCAGGTTTACGAAGATATTCTGAACAAAATAAACAATACCCTGGTGTATTATAAAAAGGACGACTACGATCGTAGTATAAGCAATCATTTTTTTTGTGCGATAAGGAACCGGGTAAACCTTCTGCCCCCATTTGTAACTAATCACCATCATGGTACCATAACAAAAGAAAGTGGCCCATGCGCTGGCCATATACCCCGTAATGGGTATGAAAAAATAATTGATAGCAAGCGTGATAAAGGTTCCGATCAAAGTAATATAAGTACCTGCGATAGTACGGTTGCTTATTTTGAACCAGATGCTTAAATTATAGTATACTCCCAGAAAGATGTTTGCCAGCAAAAGAATAGGAACGATTCTAATTCCCTCCCGGTATGCCGGCCCGTTCATTCTTGCCCATATAGGAAGAAACAGGCTTACTACCAGGAACATGGTGGTTAATACTATAACAAAAAGTTTCATCACCCTTGCATAGATCTTTTGCGGATTCTCTCCTTCTGCCTGTTTAAAGAAAAAGGGTTCGGCGCCCATTTTAAAAGCCTGTACAAAAAGCGTGATCAGCAAAGAAACTTTATAACAGGCATTGTAAATGCCTACCTGTTCAGTTCGGTAGTCGACGGTTCCGGGTAACCAGGTCTTTAACATGATCCTGTCAAAAGTTTCATTGATTATCCCCCCAAAGCCAACGATCAATAACGGCAAAGAATATATTATCATTTCTTTCCAGAGCTGCATATTGAAAGTAAAACGCAGTTTGCCAATTTCTTTACTCAGCAATAAAAAAGTAATAACGCTTTGCACAAGGTTGGCTACAACAACATAAAAAACAGGATTTTTTGAAACATCAAAAAATCCTGCTACCCAACTGTTTGGATTTTTCTGAATTTGGGTAGGGCAATAGGTTACAAAGAAAAATACAAGTAGTAGGTTTACAAATATGCCCAATACCCTGACAACAGCATATTTAACAGGACGGTCTTCCTGCCTCAACTTTACAAATGGGATAATGGCTAAAGTATCTACCGCAATGATCAGGATCGTAAGCTGAATAATATTCGGTATATCAGCAACGCCAACTAAAGTGCCTAATGGTTCGCGGAATTGCCACAATAGTAATGACAGCAGAATAGTTGTAAATAGTAATGAAAAAAAAGCCGTACTGTACAAGCTCTTTTTATATTCCTCCCTAGATGAAAATCTAAAATAAGCCGTTTCAAAACCATAGCTGAATAACACGCTTAATACCGGGATCGCAGCATATAACAAACTCTGTTTTCCAAAATCTACTTTTTTTACATGACTGGAATTAGTAAGGATGATGGTTAGAAAATAACCAATAAACCTGGCTGCAATTGAGCTCACGCCATACCACATCGTTTGTCCTGCTAATTTTTTTATTCCGCTCAAAGTTCTTTATTGTTACTTGTTTATCTGATCAGGCGCTCATTCAACATTCAAAATACAACATTCAAAATAATCCTACTGATGAATATCTACGGGCGCCTTTCCGCTATTATCAAATCCCGGTGGAGCAAAACGTTTGTCTTTTAAGAAGGTTGAATCTGTTAATGTATATAAAAACGCCGTCAACTGCCCGATCTCGAAATTGGATAGTGCCATTTTTTTGCTGAGCAGCGAATCGGTATTAGGCATAACCGTCATATTCTTACGGTAATGTTCAAATACACTCATGAGTGAAAAGAAGCGGCCATCGTGCCCATACGGAAAGGTCATTGCCACATTGCGGAGGGAAGGCACTTTGAATTTGAGTGAATCTTCGGGGTTGCCGGTGATCTTCATCCTACCCATATCCTTCAAATACCTGTCTGGCGGAATGCCGGTATTGCGAAAGGAATAATCTGTGAACATCGGTTCGGTATGGCAGGAAACACATTTCTTCTTAAAAATATCATAACCCAATTGTTCCGGTAAAATAAAACTCGCTTCTCCACGCATTACTTTATCATATTTACTGTTGCTGCTCACCATTTGCAAAAGAAACTGGCTCATGGCTTTTCCAAGTCGTTGTGTGTTGATCGTTTCATCGCCAAATGCGGCTTTAAATAATTTGCGGTATTCTTTGTCTGCTTTTAATTTCTTGAGCACGTTCTCAATCGTTTCTGCCATTTCATTTTCTGCAGTAATGGGAGCGAGCGGTTGCAGGTCGAGGTGATTGATACCGCCATCCCACATAAATTCTTTCTGCCAGGCTAAATTAAAAAGCCCGGGTGCATTGCGCGTTGTGAGCGAATTATTGAAACCATGGCTGAGATTGTGATCATACGTATTAAACGCCCCAAACTGCTGGTGACAGGCACCGCAGGAAAAATTTCCATCTTTGCTAAGTTGCCCGTCGTAAAAAAGTTTTCTTCCTAATGCAAATCCTTCTTCTGTTAATGGATTTTTTGAAAAATCATACACGGGTTGTGGCCAGCCTTTCGGTATTATAAACTTTACAGGTTTGGGTTTGAAGTAGCGGTTGTCAACAGTGATCCATCCCGCACCTGTTAGTACAATGGTGAGCAACACCCATATGTTTTTTGCAAACCTCATATCAGCGGATGGAATTAATAGAGAACATGGTGCTGTAATTATCGGCGATACGCATAGCCAAAGCACCTGGACTATGACAAATAGGTGTTTCCGCGATTTTCAATTCAGAACTCCCTTTGAACCAACGATTGATGTCTGCATTGATATGAACTTCCTGCAGATTTTTTTCTTTATTGTCAATGTTAAGATCAATGCGTTTGGTTGTATTCATTCCTTTCCGGAAACCACCAATGTCATAGGTAAAATGATTTCCACCTGTTGCGGCAGACTCTGAAACGCCTTCCATTTTCGCCATAATGTAACCTGAGTTCCATGTCCAGAACATTCCTTTTAGCGGATCCAATGCACCGGTTTGTATACCGGAAACATTTTTAATACTATCAACACCCAATAAAAAACTGATGCGCGTTACGATAATGTTTTCAGGAATAGAAAGGTTGATATTTTTTGACAATGGATCTGCTTCATCTATCAAAAAATATTGAACAGGTAATTTTGTTGTAACACCTTTATCATTCGTTACAGAAAAATTGGAAACATAGTACTTGAATTTTTCTACGCTGATCGTTTCGCCCAGGATGTTTTTTACCGGGTTGCCTAATACCAGTGCGTCGTTCCCTACCTGGTGATGGAAAGCAAGTGTGATCTTCCTGGATGCCTTGTCAACCTCATCTCCGTAAAAAGAAGAAACCAGAACGGTGAGCGATACCAGACATATGACCGATAGAAAATTCCTCATAGATAATCGCTCTTGTTTATTTTCCTGCGAAGTTCCTTTGTAAATGTATTTCGTTTCTTAGTCTCTATTCTTTTTTCCTTAGCCGCTTTGGTCGGTTTGGTGGCGCGGCGGATCTTTTGTTTGGTGAGCGCAACCGCCAGCAACTGGTTCATCTTGCGGATCACTTCCTGTTTATTACCGAGCTGCGACCTTTCTGTTTGGGATTTAACGAGCAGAAACCCTTCGTCGGTGATCTTGTTGGCTAATTTTTGAGTGACCAGTTGTTTTTGCTCATCAGTTAATAATTGTGATGCAGCCACATCCCATCGGCCCTCTACCATGGTTTCTACTTTGTTTACATTTTGCCCACCCTTGCCACCGCTACGAGCGGTCTGGAACAGTATTTCAGGTGTAATGTCTATCTTCATTCGGGCTAAGTTCGTATAAAAACAATTACCTGCTAAAGAAGCAACAACCTGTTAACAAATGAAAAATATCCTGCGGGACAGAAGTTTCCGGCTTTCAATCATTCTGACCCTTATTTTCTTGTGCACAGGTATTGCTTTTCTGTTTTTGGGCCTCGCCGATTATAGCTGGATACTATTTCTCTTACTCCCCTTTTTACTGGGGATCGCTATTGGTGTTTTGCCGAACAGGAAATGGGTAATGTACGGAGGTATATTGACAGCCGTTGTTTTCCTGGTATTTTTGCTCCTGGCCGGTTTGTCGGGTTTCATTTGTGTTGTGATGAGTTTTCCGATCATTGCATCACTGATTTTTCTTGGAGCGATCGTTACACACCTTGTAGAAAGATACAAACAGATCAAATCAAAAGATACATTGCCTGTTCTGCTGTTTCCTTTATTGGTATTCATGATTGCAGCGCCGGCGGAAAGGTTTTTGAAAGAAGAGAAAAAACAGCTGATAGAAGTTCGTACCGAGCAGGTTTTCAATTATAGCCCGGAAGAAGTGTATGATGCCATAAAATCGGTAGATACATTGATCGCAGACAAACCTTTCCTGATGAATTTTGACCTGCCCGTTCCCGTAAAATGTGTGTTGAGTAAGGAAGAGGTTGGGGGAATACGCACCTGTTATTTTAGTGGAGGAAATTTAAGCCGTGGAGATTTTGGTGGCGGCACCATCACCGAAAAAATAACCGCATTGGAAAGAGGAAAACTATTGAAAATGGACGTGGTGGATTATAACCTGATCGGCCGCAAATGGCTGGGTTTTAAAGAAGCGATTTATTATTTCGATAAGATCGGGAACGGCCAATGTAAGCTCACCAGGGTTACTACCTATACATCAGAGCTAACGCCAAGATTTTATTGGGAGCCACTCGAAAAGATCGGTATACGCCAGGAACATGATTATGTATTTGCAAACTTAACAAACGACCTGAAGAAAAAAACCGGGAGATAAATTTATCGATCATGAGAGTTGTTATTCAAAGAGTAACCGAAGCTTCTGTAACAGTTGAGGGAAACATAACCGGATCGATCAGCACTGGATTACTTGTGTTGATGGGTATTGAAGACGCTGACACGGATGAAGATATCAGCTGGCTCAGCAACAAGATCGTTAACCTACGGATCTTCAATGATGAGAACGATACAATGAATCTGGGTATCAAAGAGGCGAATGGTGATATTTTATTGGTGAGCCAGTTCACATTGCATGCAAGTACTAAAAAAGGGAATCGACCTTCGTACATCAAAGCGTCTAAGCCTGATTATGCGGTACCGATGTATGAAAAGATGATTAAACAGTTGGAAACAGATCTCGGCAAGAAAATACAGACAGGAATATTTGGTGCGGATATGAAAGTGAAGTTATTGAATGATGGGCCCGTAACTATTATGATGGATTCCCGTAGCCGGGAATAGAGCACATGGATTCTGCAGAACTAATTTTGTAGACACGAATTGGGGTAACACGAATTTTAAACGAATTACACGAATTTAAGAACACGCTTTTTTAAACGAATTACACGAATTTTGTCGATAACTGGTGAGGTAAAATCAATAGTTTTCAGAAGCAGTGCAAACTTCAGAGGATCTTTTTTGTGTCAAAACAAGCCATGTTACGGAGTCAATTCGTGTAATTCGTTTAAAAATTCGTGTTACAAAGCGGTAAATCACACGTATTAATACGCCACAAATTTTAAAAGAGTTTTACGAATTTGTGTTGATGGCAGAGATCCTATTTAAGGAAGAATCTTACAGTATAATTGGCATTTGCATGGAAGTGCATCGCCAGTTGGGTGCGGGGTTCAAAGAAATTGTATATAAAGATGCATTGGAAATAGAATTTAGAGAATGGGGTATTCTATTTCAAAGGGAGAAGTTATATAAAATAGAATATAAAGGTAAAATAATGAAACATAAGTACTGTGCTGATTTTGTGGTGTATGACTCTATAATACTGGAAGTCAAAGCAACATCATTTGTTGTTAACAGATTTGTGGCAGACACACTAAATTATTTAAAGGCGTCGGGTTTACAACTTGGAATTATTGCAAATTTCGGAGAACCCTCATTTGTGTCAAAAAGGATCGTATTTTAATTCGTGTAATTCGTCTAAAATTCGTGTTACAAATTATTTGAACTGCTATTGTATGAGAGACATCGAAACACGCGCGGACATTGAATTATTGATGCAGACCTTTTACAGTAGAGCATTGACAGACGAGACAATAGGTTATTTCTTTACTGAAGTAGTGCCTTTAAATATGGAAGTTCACATGCCGCTGATCGTTGATTTTTGGGAAACGGTGTTGTTGGGGAAGGCAGCATATAGAGGCAATGTGATGCAGGTGCATCAACATATTCATAGCTTGTCGGCTTTTAAAGAAGAACATTTTGCAAAATGGGTATTTCTATTTCATCAAACGGTTAATGAGTTATATTCAGGTGATTGTGCAGAACTGGCTAAGCAAAGAGCAGAGTCGATAGCTACTTTAATGCGAATAAAGCTGCTGCATTCTGGAATAGATCGGGCGCATTAATACGCCGCGGGTTTTGTAAACACGAATTTTAAACGAATTTAGGTAACACGAATTTTAGGCGAATTACACGAATTGAGTTTAAAACTAATGTTTTGAAACAAAAGATAGCTCTCCTAAATTTCTCTGCCATCAGGACAAATTCGTGAAATTCGTTTAAAATTCGTGTCTACAAAAATTAGTGTTTATGACTATACAGAATTTCTCTGCCATCAGCACAAATTCGTGAAATTCGTTTAAAATTCGTGTTACCTAAATTCGTGTCTACAAAAATTAGTGTTTATGACTATACAGAATTTCTCTGCCATCAGCACAAATTCGTGAAATTCGTTTAAAATTCGTGTTACCTAAATTCGTGTCTACAAAAATTAGTGTTTATGACTATACAGAATTTCTCTGCCATCAGGACAAATTCGTGAAATTCGTTTAAAATTCGTGTTACCTAAATTCGTGTCTGCAAAAATTAGTGTTTATGACTATACAGAATTTCTCTGCCATCAGCACAAATTCGTGAAATTCGTTTAAAATTCGTGTTCCCTAAATTCGTGTCTACAAAAATTAGTGTTTATGACTATACAGGATGCACAAAATCAAGTCGATAGCTGGATCAAAACTGTGGGGGTACGATATTTTAATGAACTTACTAACCTGGGTATCCTGATGGAAGAAGTAGGGGAGCTGAGCCGTTTAATAGTTCGTAAATACGGCGAACAATCTTTCAAAGAATCCGATAAAGGCAAAGAGATAGAAGATGAGATGGCCGATGTGTTATGGGTGTTGATCTGTTTGGCTAATCAGACCGGTGTAGACCTGACAAAAGCATTGGAGAAGAATTTCGAGAAAAAAAATCTTCGTGATGCAGACCGGCATCAACAGAACGACAAATTAAAACGGGCCGAAAATGACACAAACTAATCCATGAAACAAATGAAATGGCATTTGACAAATAGCTGGCCGATATTCAGGGATTCATTTAATGATTTCATTGATAATAAAGCATTGCGTATGAGTGCAGCGCTGGCTTTTTATACGGTGTTCTCCCTCGCCCCGATGATCATCGTCATCATCAGCCTTTGCGATATTTTTTATGGAAGGGCGGCTATTGAAGGATCTATTTTTGAACATATCCAGCAGTTTGTTGGAAAGGATGCAGCTTTGGAAGTGCAGTCGATCATTAAGAATGCAACCATTTCAAGGGATATTTCCTGGGCATCTGTGATTGGCGTCTGCGCACTTATTTTCGCAGCCACCGGTGTATTTACGGAGATACAGGATTCCATCAATTTTATCTGGCGGTTGAAAGCAAAACCAAAAAAGGGATGGCTCAAACTTATTATGAACCGCCTGCTTAGTTTCTCAATGGTAGTGAGCCTGGGTTTCATTTTATTGGTTTCCCTGATCATTAACTCGGTGATGGATCTTGTTGGTCAACAGTTGGTTAAATTATTACCTGGGATTGCCAGTTATGTTGCGTATGGATTGAACCTGCTGATCACTTTTATTACCATCAGCCTTTTATTTGCGATCATTTTTAAGGTACTACCGGATGCACGCATCGAATGGAAAGATGTAGTCATAGGTTCTGTTACAACAGCTATCCTGTTTATGCTGGGAAAATTTGCGATCAGCTACTATCTCGGCAAAACGCATATCAGCAATACATATGGAGCGGCCGGTTCCGTGGTGATCATCCTGCTATGGGTATATTATTCATCCATGATTCTTTATTTCGGCGCCTGTTTTACCCATGTATACGCGAAACGAACGGGAAGAAATATTTTCCCCAACGATTATGCGGTATGGATACAGGAGATAGAATTAGAGAACAAAGCTTCGTTGCAGGTGCAGGAACATCCGGTGCTGACCAATACCTCTATTTCAGTACAGGAACCTAAAAAGTAAAGTACTCCCAAAGATTTTTTTGAAACACGAATTTTAAACGAATTACACGAATTTGTATCAGCTATTCTTTCGACACAATTCGTGTAATTAGTTTAAAATTCGTGTTGTATTAATGCTACTGGATAAGCATCGATTCTCAAAGAGAACGGGACATTTCAATTGAGGTTATGAAAACAACCATTCAATCGAAACATCCCGTTAATGAGATCCTTGTTTCCTATCTCCAGTGGCCACGCTGCCAGTAATATCCATTACCGCGCTGTTGCCAGTTTCCTGCCACATATACCCTTGTTCCCCTTGGCCTTGACCAATAACCCTGTCGGTAAGAATACCCGTTCGAAGAACGAACCCAATCGCCGGATATCCATACATAACCGGCTCCGGGTGATACCGGCCTTTCATAATAAGGCTCATCGAGTCGCGCACTTACTGTGTACATATCTGCATCACATGCAGAAAGTAAACAGGCCGCAAAAGCCGATGCTGCCAGGATGTTCAAAATGTGCTTTTTCATAACCTCGGTTTTTAATGAATTAATTACCGCAGGCTCTTACTTGCACAGAATCAAAACTGACTATCGAAAATGCTTTTCTTCTTCATCATTTTTTCAACATCAGCTACCGTTCTTGGCGCTGCGGCAGACAGGTTCTTATACCCGTCTTCTGTTATCAAAATATCATCTTCAATTCTTATGCCAATGCCCCACCATTTCTTGTCGCATTTACTGTCTGAAGGGATGTAAATACCAGGCTCAACAGTAAATACTGAACCCATCTGCAGTTTAGCTGCGTTCGGATCATGTACATCAAGACCAAGCCCATGAGAAGTGCCATGTGGGAAATAAGTCCGCACTTCCTGATCTGTGGAAATAATGCCCAGTTTTTTTAGCCCGCTTGTAATTACGCGAACAGCGGCCCTGTGCGGATCGTTTGAGTTATTGCCTGGTTTGCATTGTAAAAAAGCGGAGTCCTGCGCTTCAAGTACCAATTCATACAATATTTTCTGTTCGGGAGAGAACTTGCCGTTAACAGGAATGGTTCGTGTTACATCCGCGCTGTATCCGTGGTATTCGGCCGCACAATCACTCAATAAAAGGTCGCCGTCTTTCATCAAACGCTGATTGCTTTCGTAGTGCAGTGTGCAGGCATTTTCACCTGAACCGTTGATACTTGGATAACCCACAAATTCAGAACCATTCTTCTTGAAGGCATATTCCATGATCGCCTGCGCCTGGAACTCAGTCATGCCGGGTTTTACAGCCTTCATCGTTTCACTGTGGCCCTCGGCACTCATCGCTGCTACTTTTTCAAGCAACACGATCTCTTCGGGTTGTTTCACTCCCCTTAGTTTCGTCATTATAGTTCCTGCCATATTAATTTCAGCAGCCTGGCCGCGACCGCCACCACCAAATTGTCCGCCTGACGACATACGTGCCAATGGTTTTTTTAGTGTGGTGATAGCACTGTCAACAATATTCGCCATACGGCTCAACTCGTCCCTGCTGCGGCCCTTGAACATGACCTGCTCAGTGCGGAAAAGCGTAAGCACAGTATCAAACTTGCTAAGATCGAGTGTGTTGGCAGTAAATTTATCGTTGGTGAAAACATTATCGAATTTGTATGCATTCGTTACGCCTTCCACACCCAGGATCTTGCCTGTCCACATTTCCTGTGAAGGATTTCTTTTTTGCACGAAAATGAATTCTGTGCCTGTTTTATCAAGAATGGTTACCGGTTCTTTGAAGATGAGCAACAAAGAATTCGGTTCTTCCAACCCGGTTAAGTAGTAAAAATTTTTACTCTGTGCATACACATAATCCACATCGTTATTACGAACACGGACCTGTGAAGCAAAAAATATCCCAACAGAATTTTTCGGCATTTCGGCTCTGAATGCGGCCCTTCTGCCTGCATGGAAAGCCGGGCTCAGGTGGTCGCTGGGGTATTCAGTGGTTTGTTGTGCCTGCGATAAAAGGGGCATCATCGGCACGATCAGTAATAAAGAGAGCAATTTTCTAAGCATATAGTTCCTGTTTTTAGTAGCGATAAAACTAATTTTTTTATTGATATGGGGCCTGATTTTTGGATGAATGAAATCATTTTATGCATAGATCTATCAATGAGACCTGTATTGGTCGGGTTGATCGCCCAGTAGGAATCAAAACCGTGCGTCAGTGCCTCCGTGTGCCATTTTCTTCTGTCGGAATCTTACATCGTTTCGCAGACCAAGTGTAAAAGCATATTTTTGCGGCCGTATGAGTATTCAGCAAGACAATCAGTTCCAGGCGATCATTTCGCATGCCAAAGAATATGGCTTTGTATTTCCAAGTAGTGAGATCTATGATGGCCTCAGCGCCGTGTATGACTATGGCCCTTATGGCAGCGAACTCAAAAAGAATATCCGCGATCATTGGTGGAAAAGCATGACGCAGATGCACGAGAATATTGTAGGCATCGATGCTGCCATTTTTATGCATCCCACCACATGGAAAGCAAGCGGCCACGTTGATAATTTCAGCGACCCGATGATCGATAACCGCGATAGTAACAAAAGATACCGCGTGGATCATTTGCTGGAAGCAAAAGCAGATCAGCTAAAAGAGAAAGGAGAAGATAAAGAAGCAGAAGTTTTATTGGCATCGATGGATAGTTTATTGGCTGCTGAAGATTTTGCAGGATTGAAGCAACTCATCATCGATCAGAAAATAAATTGTAGTGTAAGCGGAACGGCTAACTGGACGGATATCCGCCAGTTCAACCTTATGTTCTCAACACAATTGGGTTCTGTAGCTGAAGACGCAGATACGATCTATCTCCGTCCCGAAACTGCGCAAGGCATTTTTGTGAATTTTTTGAACGTGCAGAAAACAGCGCGTATGAAAATACCGTTCGGTATTGCGCAAACTGGCAAAGCATTCCGTAATGAAATTGTGGCGAGACAATTCATTTTCCGCATGCGCGAATTTGAACAGATGGAAATGCAGTTTTTCGTTCGCCCCGGCACAGAAGGCGAATGGTATAAATACTGGAAGGAAGAAAGATTACAATGGCATTTGAAATTAGGTATCGATGCAAGTAAGTACCGTTACCATGATCATGTGAAACTGGCGCATTACGCCAAAGAAGCCTGCGATATTGAATACGAATTTCCCTTTGGTTTTAAAGAAGTGGAAGGCATACACTCACGCAGTGATTTTGATCTTACACAGCACCAGCTATACAGCAAAAAGAAATTACAGTATTTCGATACGGAGATCAATAAGAACTATGTGCCCTACGTAGTAGAAACATCTATCGGTTTAGACAGGATGTTCCTTTTGATCATGTCAAATGCGTATGAAGAAGAAACGATCAACAAAGAAGATGGCACAACAGATACACGGGTAGTATTACATATTCCCGCTAAGATCGCACCAATGAAACTGGCGATACTTCCACTAACAAAAAAAGATGGCCTTCCTGAAATTGCACGTGAGCTGATGAACGAATGCAAGCCGTACTTCAAATGTTTCTACGAGGAGAAAGATGCCATCGGCAAACGATACAGAAGACAGGACGCAATCGGCACACCTTTCTGCGTTACCATCGATCACCAAACCAAAGAGGACCAGACCGTAACCATCCGTTACAGGGATAGTATGGTGCAGGAGAGGGTGCTGCTTAACAAGGTAAGGGAACTTGTTTCGGAGCAGGTGATGTGAGGAAGCGTTTGTGGTTTGGGGTTTGGGGTTTGTGGTTCGTTGAAATTTGAGATCACTGTTGAATTTCAAGAAATCTCAAACCCTAACCTACCCGAGATTTATAAATATCTCCGAATTTCAACGAACCACAAACTACAAACACCAAACCCCAAACGGCTTTAGCCATACAACCCCAAACGGCTTTAACCATACAACCCCAAACGGCTTTAGCCATACAACTCCAAATGAATCGCCTTCCTGTCATACCCCATCGCAGTAATGCGTTGCTTGGCTTCATCGATCATATTTTTCCAGCCGCATAGATAGAATTTGGCGGGCTTCTTGCCTTGTTCGGTGAGCGCTTCGTAAACGGGGTGAACATATCCTTTTTGTGAACCTGCTGGTACTTCTGCTTCCCTTGAATAACAAGGGTGAAAGAAAAATCCGGTTTCGTTGGCTTCCAGTTGTTTTAGTTCATCAACATACAATGCATCTTCAAATTTGCGGCAGCCGAAAATTAGGTGCAGGGATTGATGTGGTAGTTTATGCTTATGCAGGTAATGTACCATTGAACGGAAAGGTGCGATACCTGTGCCGGTGCAGATAAAATAAAGATCTTCTGCAATAGGTTCCGGTAAAGTGAATTTTCCCTGCGGGCCGCGGAGCGTTAATTCGCTGCCAACTGATATATCGTTGAAAAGATAAGTAGTGCCCAATCCTCCTTCCAGGTAAACGATCACCAGTTCAAATACATTGGTGCCATCCGGGGCAGAAGCGATGGAATAACTTCTCCATCTTTTGTTTTTCTGTTCATGAATGGGAAGATCAAGTGTTACAAATTGGCCGGCTTTAAAATCGAACGACTCAACCTCGGGAACTTCTATCCAGAAACGCTTTGTTAAGCCGCTTGTAATTGCATTCTCAATTTTAATCACCTTGCCGGTGCGCCATGGTTCTAACATGCAGTTAATTTTTTACAATGTACAGAATTATGAAATAATAACAGAACGGACCCTGTGATAATTGCATTTCACAGATATTATGATTCCGTTGCCTGCAAATATAATTCATACAAAGAAAAAGGCATCCTGCTATTAAGCAGGATGCCTTTTATTCAGTTTGGAGTTTGGAGTTTGGGGTTCGTTGAACTTTAAAGCCACTTATGAATTTCAACGAACCACAAACTCCAAACTACAAACCACAAACTGCTACCGTTGTATAATCACCTTCTGAACATAATTCTTCTTATTGTGCTGAACCTTTAAAATATAGAACTCAGAACTTACATTACTTAGATCCAGCTGTTTTGAATACTTACCGGTGAAATCCTTTATTGTATTGTTGAATACTTTCTGCCCGGATGAACTTACAATATCTATCGAGAGATCCGCCTTACCCGTGACTTCGAATGACAGGTTGAATATTCCATTGTTAGGGTTTGGCGACACAACCAGTTTGATCTCCTGCGGGTCAAATGTTGGCAAGGCGGTTATCACAAATGGTACGATATTGGATGTTTGCTGACAACCTAATCCATCTGTTACGATCACTTTGTAATTACCACCCGTGACAGGAGGTTTATAGTGATTGAGGTTAGCGCCTATGATCAGTACATTATCCTTATACCATTGATTGCCGTTTGCAACCGAACTTGTCAGTGAATCACCTTTTTGCTGCACTACAGGTACTGGTGCATCAGGCGCAACCACAGTTACCCTGTCACTTCCGCAATTCTCCGTTTTGATCTTCATATCATAGAAGAAATAATAGAACTGCGATTCCTGTCCTGTGGCGCTGTTACCGGTGATAGACGCAATATTCGGAAGGGTCATCGGGTAAGTGCCTGTTGCAGGAAGACCATTGTTCCTGAAAATAGTAGCGCCGCCAACGCTGTCATAAACGCCGGTCTTATCAAGGCACCGAACCAGTATAACATGGTCGCCCGCCGTAGGTACATGCAGGTCAATAGCGTACACAGCCCCGGTATCAGCCGCGTTATTAGCTGTTATTGCTCCCGGTTGTGGGTTTGGTGTGGTAGGATATACATCGATGATGGAAGCATCTTCTATGTCGAAAGTAAATCCAGCACTTGTTGTCTGCAGATTCGTACCGAGGATGAAAGCGATCCTTCCCGGGTACCCGATATATAAACGGGATGTTTCGATATACAATGGCATCGAAGTGGTGAACTTCATGTAATTATTGTAAAAAATATTATAGCCTCCAGAGGGGTATACCAGTTTATTGGCAGGGCCGATACTTGTTCTTACTTCTTTGGCCACATAATAGGTCTTATTGGAAGTTATGTTAGTTGTACTGGTAGTTGCGCCTAATGCAAATGGCTGCGTTGAAAGCGGGGTAGTGTACCAGAAATAATTACCGCCTAGTTCGGGATTGGTCACCATGAGTATCGCGTTGTTTCCGCAGATCTCACCAACAGCCGTTACAGTCGGTTTTACAGGGGTGGTCAGGCTACTTAATAATGAATTGTTGGAAGGGTTCTGATCGCCGCTCACATTGGCAGTAGCCGTTATTGTATAGGTGGTGGCAGCATTCGTAACGAATGGAGTCTGGAACGTATAGTTGATCGCAGATAAAGGCGCGATTGTTCCGGTGTAAGTAAATGCCAGATTAGCTACTACTGTTGATCCGGTAGCTATGGTGGCCGTTAATGGAATATTGCTCTGGACAATAGAACCCCTGTTCCTGATCTCAATCGTTAGGTACTGCCCCGGACTTGCACATTCCGTTGAAGTGGGTAATATGATCTCACTGATAGCAACATCACTGGTTGGATCCACTACTCTTAACCTGTAATCCTGTGTTTCGCCTTTTGCATAACTGCCGCATGCTGCAACATCTGAGGCAAGAGAGGTTTCCTGCGCCACAATACGCATCAGGTAAATATTGCCGATCGTTAATCCTGACGGGGTAGTGATATTGGCATTGAAAATAGTTGAGGTAGATGGCAGTACACCACTGGTTGCAACCAGTTCCGAAGTTTCAAAGGTTCCGTTATTGTTATAATCAATGAACACTTTTACGATCCGCGGATTGGTAGTGGCATCAGCGGTATTAACTCTCACAGCAATAGGAACGGTTTGCGCTGCTTCGATGTCTGCTATATATCTTGTGTTGTCGGTATACGTTTTTGAACCTACAGAATTCTGTACATGAATCGTTTTAAAGCTAACGCTGTCGATCCTTGCACCGCCTCCGCCTGAAGTAGAAGCGCAGTAGGTAGCTCCACCAACACCACTCACCAATAAGGAGTAGGCCTGCGGCCCTTTGGTAAGCGTTCCTTTATGGGTAACCGTGATGGTATAGGTCTGGCCAGGTATGGTACTGTCGATATCAATCCTTTCTGCGTTGTCTGTAATGTTATCGCCGGGAGCGGCTGCACCTGCCGGGTTATTCAGATCAAGTGTCCACGGGAGATAGGTTTTCAAAGAAGCCCCGCTACCTTTTGTGATTCGGATATCGAGGTCGTTCACTAATTTCTTTGTACGGTTGTTAAGCACGTTTACGTTATCAACGTTTCCTTTCGGGTCGGTCCAGCAAATGGTTGCCTGCAATTGTCCTTTACCCGAAGCTATTACGTTTATTGTAAAACTGGCACCTTGTGCCAGGGTGTTTTCATACAATAAATGGGCGCTGGTAGAGGCATTGTTTGATGGAACAGCTGCAGTAATCACATCCGCACCTTTTTTTACGTCGAGCAAACCCCATCCATACTGGTAATCGGGGCCGGGATATAAACCTGCTTCATCAGCTGTATGTATGGCCAGTCCTTTCAAGGTAGCGGAACGCAGAAAAGCCCCAGTTTTCAGTTTGGAATAATATTCCTGTAATAAAAACAATGACCCCGCCGCATTAGGCGATGCCATAGACGTACCGCTAAAAGCAGCATAGCTGGTTGTTGTGGTATTGGTAGAGGAAAGAACCTGGATCCCATCAGCCACAAGATCAGGTTTGATCCGTCCATCATCTGTTGGTCCCCATGCACTGAAACTACTAAGTACCACATCTTCTTTACGGCCATATCCAGCCGGTATGCCATAAACAGCACCTACGCTCAG
Source organism: Bacteroidota bacterium (assembly GCA_040388705.1). Lineage (GTDB taxonomy): Bacteria > Bacteroidota > Bacteroidia > Chitinophagales > Chitinophagaceae > Sediminibacterium. Next base: position 135,599 of record JAZKBI010000007.1, read on the forward strand.
GATATTTTTTGCACCGATATCTTCTGTGATAATATCATATCCGTTATTATCGCTGATGCCGGAGGGCCTGTTACCGGCCGAAACCATCTGGTTCTGCGCATTAAAACGAAAATAAGGTGAGCCTACAGCCGGTCCATTCTCGTCCCGCTGGTTACCTGCCGATTTTACGATCAGGTAATTGGGAGCGTTATAGGCGATGTCATCCAACGCTGCGGCGTGATCGGAATAAAAGCCAAATTTATAATCTTCGGTATCACCAGGCCTGCCATAAAATTCCCACCTGTTATTCTGAGAACTGTTCTGGATCCAGCCGGCATTAAATCCATACGAATGGTTTGATACTAGTAAACCAGCTGCTTCAGCTGACATTTCTGTAGCATCATTGTCAAAATCATAAGCCAGTAAACCCTGCGTGCCATAAGCCATTCCTTTCGCACTTGGGTTAACACCCGATGCTATCAAAGTTCCCGCAACGTGTGTGCTATGGTCAACAGTAGCGGATGGATTATCTCTCTGTGTAACACGGCCAATCAATTCAACGTGAGCACCGAGAACGGCGCCACCATCCCAGATAGCAATCTTGTTCTTCATATTGGCCGAACCGCCAGACAGGTTTAAGCCCGAAGATCCTCCCCCCCACAATTTATTGGCACCGGTGGTTGCAGCGGCGATGGTATTGTTGAATGTTACGTAATACTTCGGTAATCCAAAATAGTCAACACCCACTAAAACCGCCTTGCCGCCATTCCTTGCTGTGTACGAAAGAGGCCAGCCGTTTTTCTTAGCCAGGGAGAGAGCTTTTGCATAATTAGCATCTCCTGCAAGCTTCAGGCTTGTGGTTAGTTCATTCAACCGGCGGGTATTCGTAACTGTTTGTGCTGAAACCATTCCGCTCAATCCGCAAAATCCAACAATGATCAGTGCAAGTTTTTTCATCATAACCTTTGTGTTTTCCTTAGCCTTTGTTTAGAAAATCCCAGGCGTAATATTCACTAAATTAGATACTTTCATCATTCAAAGTGATGTATGAAACATATTCTTTTTTTTCTTTTACCGATCTGTCTTGCAATTCTTGCCTGTTCATCGTCAAAAAAAGCCAATTCATCGATGATAACACAAGGAATTACAGGTAAGATAACCGAGGCAACCGGCAATCAAATGCCCATGAAAGACGGTCCGCCACCCTTTGCCAGGGGAATTTTAACAACTGTTTTGGTATACGAACCCACCAATATCAGCCAGGTGAGCCGCGCAGGCACATCACCCTTATATACGGCTATAAGTACAAAACAGGTTGCTTCGGTGGATACAGATAGTACCGGGGCATTCACTATTGAGCTCCCGGCCGGCTCTTATTCATTGTTTATCAGGCAGGGAAAGCAGTTCTATGCAAACCTGTTCGATGCTAAAAATAATATCGCACTGTTCACTGTGGAGGAAGGAAAATTGACCAGGGCCGATCTTAAGGTGAGTTTGAGGGCAAGCTATTAGGTGTTAGGCATTAGGTGTAAGGCATTAGCTATTAGCATGGCTTTGCTTTCAGCTAACACCTAA